>NZ_JAINZY010000007.1:0-441530 GCF_019890715.1 Nocardia coffeae
CCACCCCCCACACCCCCCCCGCCTCGCCGCAACCCTCACCGACATCGCCGCAACCCTGCAGACCCCCACCGACCCCGGCGACCCGTCCCCCTACGGCACCCCCCTCCCACAGGGCTTGGAGAACACCCTCGACGACAACGGCCACCCCGCCGACGTCCTCCCGGACCATCCGCAGTAGCAGTCCGATGCCCATGGCCGCCATGCGGTCCGTTCCTTCGCGGCCTCGACCAGGACCACGCCGTCACGTCCCCTACAGCAACAGCGTGATCGAAGGCACCGACACCAAGACCATTCTGTGGAACCTGAAATGTCGAGCCGGTGAGAGGCGGGGTGGCGCTGGCTGACGTGAGCATGCCAAACCGTGAGTTCAACCGTCGGCACGCGAGTAGCGACTTGTCAGTAGTCGGTGGTGAGGGTGTCACCGTAGAGTTTGGACACGTGGAGCCTGATCACTAGCCGGTTGTCCTCGACCATGTTTGCGAGGAAAGTCGCTTCGTCGGCGGGGTTGTCGAATTCGGGGAACATCGCGAGCATTTCACGGCCGGTGGCGTCTCCGGGAGTGGTGCTGACGGGGGAGATTTCGGCCGTGCCCTCGGCGACCGCGAAGGTGAGCTGGTCGGCGCTGCTCACGTAGAGTGCGGCATGCGGGTCCTGGGTGAGCTGGCGCACTTTGACGCGATCGGCGGTCGAACCGATCGAGATCATGCGCGGGGCGGGATCCCATCTGTAGGCGACCGTTGACAGATGAGGGTGCCCGTCGCGCTTGACCGTTGCCAGTGCCCCCATCCGATGGGTGCCGAGGAAATGCTCCAGCCTCGAGGCGGACAGTCGCATCGGTGCCGCGCCGCGGCCTGGTTCGTACGAGGTTTCGTGGATGTCGGTCATGGACTGCCCTCCGTTGTCTTGGTGCACTATTTGTTACTAAGTGCATGATCTGTCACCATGACCTTCGGCGGAAGGAGGCACTTTGATGTCTCAGGGGCACATGGATGTTCCAGTGCAGGTAGAAGCGGTCAACGTTGGCGAGCCTGTAGATTCACCCGTCGGCCAGGCGTGTTCGGTGCTCGAGGTTCTCAATCGGATCAGCGGCAAATGGGCTATCGGCATCCTGCTGCTCACCACGCAGCGGCCGATGCGATTCACGCAGCTCGAGCGTGATATCGAAGGTGTGAGTCGGCGCATGTTGACCCTGACCCTCCGTAACCTCGAGCGTGACGGTCTGGTCGTCCGGACGGTCTATCCGACGGTGCCTCCTCGGACCGAATACGAAGCGACGCCGATGGCCCGAGAGCTGTACGAGACGCTGCTGGCATTGACGGGCTGGGCCGACCGTCACCGGCACGAGATCGATTCTGCGCGTGAAACTTACGACCATCAGTCGAGGTCCGAGGGCGCGGCGGCCAGGTCATTGTTTCGAACTTGACCAGTGGCTTGCCGAGGGGCACCGCCGCGCGGAATTCGTGCATGTCCACGCCGATGAGCCGGCCCATTCCTCGTCGACCCACGACCAGAAGGCGCGGCCGCTCTGCCGACCAGGGGTTACCGGCGCGGCCCACCGATTCGATTCCCGCAGACCCTCTTCCATCAGGAAGTCATAGAACAAGCGCACCGGCACAAGCCGCTGCTGAATCGCGGTAGGCCGAGACCGAGACTGACGTAATAGCCGGGGTTATCGCAGTCCCCGCGAAGAGACGTCGTCCGTGCACGGCTGCGGGCCTACCCTGGAATGGCGACGGTCGGCTGGAGTCGGTTCGCCGGAAACCGCAGTGGACATGGGGAATTGAGGGAGGGAGACCGCAGTGAAGCCACCGGGTGTGTTGTGTCTGGAGGGGGATTGGGAGAACTCGTTGGAGAGCCGACTCAGTATCGAGTCCGCGCTCCGTTTGCTCGAGCGTGCCGGAAGGATTCGGTTGGTCCACCGTGACGTCGGAACGTATGCAGAGCTCGAGCATTATGTCGACCGCTGGCTGAACGGCGAGTTGAAGGGATATGACTTCGCCTATCTCGGCTTCCACGGCACTGCCAACACCCTTTCCGTCGGCGATGGTGACGTCTCCCTCGCCGAGTTCGCCGACCTCGTAGATGGGCGATGCGCTGGGAAAATCCTTTACTTTGCATCGTGTAGGGTGCTCGCGTCCTCGGACCAGACTTTGATGGCGTTCTGCAAACAAACCGGCGCACGGGCGGTCGCCGGCTATACCCGCGATGTCGATTGGGTGGAGGCGGCCGCTTTCGAACTCTTGATGGTCTCCGATCTCATGGGCTCGGCCAACATGAGATCGGCCTACTACAGGCTGCGGAAGGATCATCCCGAGCTGACGAAGAAGCTCGGGTTCCGGATGGCCCACTCGCTGTGGGCATCTGAACGATCGATCGCTACCGCCGCCCTGGAAAAGTGAGCGTCGTGCACGTGGAATCCATTGTCGACAAATGTTTGGCGGGCCGGTTTTCAGCTGCCACGTAACCGCATCCTGTCGGCTCGACCACCGGAAGTGCACCAGAGCCGGAACTCCGGTGGATTCGCAGTCCTGATCTGCTCTCGGTCCTGCGAGCCGAACTGTGGTGATTCGGCGGGACGGGCCGGCGAATTTCGGCGACATCGCTCGCCGTGACGAAAAAGGTTGCGACGCAGACGAAGTGGCTGATCGCGGGGTCTGATGGATTCGGCAGGACCGGCATCCCGATCTCGGCTGATGCCCTTGCGCGACCTGCAATCCGATGCGGGATCTGAAGTCTGCCTCGGGGGACTGTGGAACTCTGCGTATCGGGACCGATTTCGTCGTCGTTGGTCCCGGGGAGGGATGTGCGAGGCGGACCGGAGGGGTCGGGAGCGTCGGCTCGACAGGGAGATGTCGTGCGGTCGGTACGATCCCGGGATGCGGTGTGGGGGAGTGGTGAGGCGCGGGACGGCGAGTGTGGGTGCTTGGTGGCGGGGATGGTCTTGGTGGCGGCGGGTTCTGGCGGTTGTGGTGCTGGTCGTCGTGGTGGTGATGGTTGTGGTCGGTGTGGGGGTGGTGGGGTTGCTCGTCGAGGATGCGGGCACGCCTGCCGCTGGTGCGCATACTCGCGGGCGGGACGCTTACTGGTTGGGGCATGCCTGGGTGGACGGGCGTAAGGGTGAGGCGGATGTGGCGGCGCTGGCGAAGCAGTTGTCGGGGACCGGGGTTCGGGATCTGTACGTGCACACCGGGCCGTTGTCGGACGACGGTGGGGTGCGGGCCGAATTGTTCTCGCGGGCAGGGTGGTTCGTCGCGGCGGTGCATCGGATGGCGCCGGGGGTCCGGGTGCAGTCCTGGTTGGGGGATGTGGTTGCGCCCGCGTTCGACGGATTGCACATGAACGATCCGGCGACGCGGGATCGGTTCGCGGGATCCGTGGCTCGGGTGCTGGAGCTCGGATTCGATGGTGTGCACCTGGATTTGGAGCCGGTTCGTTCGGGCTCTCCGGACTATCTGACGATGCTCGATCGGGCTCGCGCGGTCACCTCGGCCCGGCACGCGCTGCTGTCGGTGTCCACGCCGCAACTCGAGCCGCTGCCGGGTGTGCACCACGTCGGCGCGGTGCTGACCGGGAACGGAAAGTATTGGTCGCGAGGGTATTTCGCCGACGTTGCGCGCCGGGTCGATCAGCTGGCGGTGATGTCCTACGACACCTGGATGCCGTGGCGTCCGCTGTACAGCGGCTACGTCGCCGAGCAGACCGCCCTGGCGCTGGAGGCCGCTCCGGCCACGGTGGATCTGCTGATGGGTGTGCCCGCGTACTGGGCGGACGACTACGGCCACCACGGAAATGCCGAGACGGTTCCGGCGGCCCTGCGCGGCATCCGACTCGGGCTCGGCCGCACCGCGCCGGGGCGGGAGTCCTTCGGGGTCGCGATGTACGTCGATTTCACCGCGACGTCGCAGAACTGGTCCGACTACCGGCGCGACTGGGGTGCGGTGCGCGGATAGGTATCCCATACCCTTGGTCGGGTGAACGAGTGTGCTCCCGATGCGCTGCGGGTCGGATACGTGCCGGGCGTGACCGTCGCCAAGTGGGCCAGGATCTGGTCGGAGCGGTTCGCGGACGATTCACTGGCCGTGATCGGGATCCCGCAGTCGCAGCAGGAGTCCGCGTTGCGCGACGGTGCGGTCGACATGTGCTTCGTCCGCCTGCCCATCGACCGCGAGGGTATGCACGCGATCCCGCTGTACCACGAACTGCCCGTCGTCGTGGTGCCGAAGGATCACCCGATCGCGCTGTTCGAGGAGGTCGCCACCACCGATCTCACCGACGAGCGGATGCAGGACGCGGACGATCTGGACGCGCTGTCGGGCACGCTCGAACTCGTCGCGGCGGTGGGCGGCGCGGCGATCATGCCGCATTCGCTGGCCCGCCTGCACCACCGCAAGGACCTCGTCTACCGCACGGTCACCGACCTCCCGCCGACCGAGATCGCCCTGGCCTGGCCCATCGACCTGGACAATCCGGCCGTGGAGGATTTCATCGGCGTCGTCCGCGGCCGCACCGCCCGCAGCACCCGTGGCCAGCAGGAGGACGTTTCGTCGGGCGGCAAGAGTAAACCCGCGGACGGCAAGGCAGCCGACGGTAAGGGAGCGCAGTCGGGGCGAGCACGTTCGACTGGAGGTAAGACCGGGACGGGCAAGACGGGCGGCGGCACTGCCGGTACCAGGTCGGGTGCCGGGAAGGGCGGTGGCGCGCAGAAGAAGGGCGCACGATCAGGAGGTAGCAAGACCGGCCAACGAGACGTACGCGGGCGGCGGGGTCGCTGAGGTCCTGCGGCTCGAGACCGGGAGTCCTGTCGATCGGGGCGAGAGACCGTCACGGGCGTGTTCAGCCGAAGTGTCGACTGCCGCGCGAGCCGTCGGACGCACCCGGGTGCCTGGCTTGTGTGGCGCCCTTGGCTCGCTTGATTACCTTGCGTTGCAAAAGTTTCCGACGCAAGACCGGACACGGCAGCAGCTCTTGCAACGGACCCGGACAGCGAAAAGCCGCCCGGGACGATTACTCGTCACGCCCCCGCAGGGCTCCAGGCGGCCGGTTACCCGCTTTTACTTGGGCTTGTTCTTCAGCACGGTGTCGCGGATCAGAACGCCCGCGATGGCCGCGGCGAACAGGATCAGGTAGATGTAACCGGTCCAGCCGGTGGAGGCGCCCTGCTGGTTCTCGTACAGCATGGCGAGCAGAATGACGATGACGACGACGCCCGCAACCTTGAAGGTCATCCGGGATTCACCGCTCCAGCCGAAGGCTGCGGAGGGAACCTCGGCGGGGTCGACCTTGGTGACGACGCCGCTGCTCTCGGCGTGTTCCATTTCCGTGCCGGCCACTGCTCGCTCCCATCGGTTACAGGTAGAACTGTCGGTCATCATCGTTACATACGACTGCCCGTCGTAGCCAGTGGGGTGAGCAGGTGTCGGCGTCCGTAGTGCGGAACAATGAAGTGGTGTCCGACATAGTGAGAGTCCTGCTCCTGGGCAGCACCGGTTCCATTGGTACGCAAGCGCTCGAGGTGATCGCCGAGAACCCGGACCGCTTCCAGGTGGTGGGGCTGGCCGCACGGGGCGGCAACACCGACCTGCTGGCGCAGCAGATCCGGGCCACCGGCACCACCGAGGTCGCCGTCGCCGATCCCGCTTCCGCCGCGAAACTCGGTGTGTCCCTTGCCGGTCCGGACGCGGTCACCGAACTCGTGCGCCGCACGGACGCGGACGTCGTACTCAACGCGCTGGTCGGCTCGCTCGGACTCGAACCGACCCTGGCCACCCTGGAATCGGGTCGCCGCCTGGCGCTGGCGAACAAGGAGTCGCTGGTCGCGGGCGGTTCGCTGGTGACCCGGGCGGCCAAGCCCGGTCAGATCGTCCCGGTGGACTCGGAACATTCGGCGATGGCGCAGTGCCTGCGCGGCGGACGGGCCGACGAGGTGGACCGTTTCGTGCTCACCGCCTCGGGCGGCCCGTTCCGCGGCTGGACCACCGAGATGCTCGAATCGGTGAACCCGGACGAGGCCAAAGCGCATCCGACCTGGTCGATGGGCCTGATGAACACGCTGAACTCGGCAACCCTGATCAACAAGGGCCTCGAACTGATCGAGGCGCACATGCTGTTCGGCATTCCCTACGACCGCATCGACGTCACCGTGCATCCGCAGTCGATCGTGCACTCCATGGTCACCTTCGCTGACGGTTCGACGATCGCGCAGGCCAGCCCGCCGGATATGAAACTGCCGATCGCCCTGGCCCTGGGCTGGCCGGACCGGGTACCGGGCGTCCTGGCGCCGTTGGATTTCACGCGGTCGCACACCTGGGAGTTCGAACCGGTCGACAGCGAGGTCTTCCCGGCGGTCGAACTGGCCCGGCAGGCGGGGCAGGCGGGCGGAACCGTGACCGCGGTCTACAACGCGGCCAACGAGATCGCGGTGCAGGCATTCCTCGACGGGCTGATCGGTTTCCCCGGTATCGTGCGCACGGTCGCGGCTGTGGTCGAGTCGGCCGACCAGTGGCGCGTGGAACCCAGTACCTTGGACGAGGTGCTCGCGGCGGACGCGTGGGCGAGGCAGCGTGCGCGCACGTACGTAGGCAACTGACGCAGGAGGGTTCGACACCGCATGGGGTTCGTGTTCGGGTTCGTGCTGTTCGCCCTCGGTATCACGGCGTCGGTGGCGCTGCACGAGTGTGGGCATATGTGGGCCGCCCAGGCCACCGGTATGAAGGTGCGCCGCTATTTCATCGGATTCGGCCCGAAGGTGTTCTCCTTCCGCCGCGGTGAGACCGAGTACGGACTCAAGGCCCTGCCGCTGGGTGGATTCTGCGATATCGCCGGGATGACCGCGCTGGACGAGATCGATCCGGCGGATCTGGATCGGGCGATGTACCGGCAGAAGACCTGGAAACGCCTGGTTGTGATGGTCGGCGGCATCGTGATGAACTTCGTGCTGGGCTTCATCCTGATCGTGATCCTGGCCGTCGGCTGGGGTCTGCCGCGGCTGGATTCGCCGCCGGACAACCAGATCGCGGTCGCCTGCGTGGGCGCGGACAATGCCGACGGCACCCACCAGAAGTGCAGCGGCGAGGGTCCGGCCCAGCTGGCGGGTATGCGGCGTGGCGACAAGATCGTCGCGGTGGGCGGCGTCGCGGTGCAGAGCATCCAGCAGATCGCGTCCGAGACCAAGGACCGCACCGGACCGATCGACTACACGGTCGAGCGGGACGGCAAGACGCTGCACATCACGGTCGATCCGGTGCGGGTGAACACCTACCCGGTCGATTCGAAGACGAACAAGCCCGCCGCGACCCCGGTGACGGCGAGCAAGATCGGCGTCTCGCAGGACTACTACGACACCCAGCACTACAACGTCCTCACGGCCATCCCGGCCTCGATCGGGTTCACCGGCGAGATGTTCGGCAAGACCTTCGAATCGCTGGCGCAGATGCCCACCAAGGTCGTGAACCTGTGGCACGCGGTCACCGGCGGCACGCGCGACCCCAATACTCCGGTCAGCGTCTACGGCGCCAGCAAGATCGGCGGCGAGACCGTCGAGCACGGCCTGTGGAACGTGTTCATCCTGGTGCTCGCGAGCCTGAACTTCTTCCTGGGCGCGTTCAACATCCTGCCGCTGCTGCCGCTGGACGGCGGGCATATCGCGGTGGTGCTCTACGAGAAGGTCCGCAACATGCTGCGCGGTCGGCGCGGTCTGGAGGCGGGCGGCCCGGTCGACTACATGAAACTCCTACCGGCCACCTATGTCGTCGTGGTGATCGGCGGGGCGTACATGATCCTGGTGCTCGTCGCGGACATCGTGAATCCGATCAAACTCTTCTGAGCGACAGGCTTTTTCGCCGCACGCCGGTCGGCCCGGTGTGCGGCGAGTCGGGCACTCGGGGCACGCCTCATGCGTTCTCGTGCAACAGGGTTCGGCACAGATGGTCGGCCTGGCGGGTGGTCTCGGGTTGGCGGTAGCGCGGTGCGAGGGCGAGTGCGGTCGCGCAGGCGGTATCGAGCGAGATGCGGTGTCCTACCGAGACGAAGACGGGTTTGACCCCGGGCTGGGTGCGCACCGCCCGCCCGACCACCTCGTCGTCCAGGAGGATGTCGCTGACCGAGCCGCGTTCGCGTCCGGGCTCGGAAGCGTTGCCCCACACCGATTTCGCGACACCCATGGTGGGCACGCCGGTCAGCAGGCCGAGATGGCACGCCAGGCCGAAGCGCCGCGGATGCGCCAGCCCCTGCCCGTCGCAGATCAGCAGATCCGGTGTGGTGCCGAGCTTTTCGAGTGCGGTAATGACGGTCGGCAACTCCCGGAACGCGAGCAGTCCCGGAATGTACGGGAAGTCGGTCGTGCCTCGCGCGGTGGCCGTGTCGACCGGATCGAGTGTCGCGGCGTCCAGAACCACCACGGCCGCAACGACATTGCCCTGTTCGTCGTAGGCCGAATCCAATCCCGCGATCGTCTCGAACCGCGGTGGTCGCGGATCGGTCCGATCCACCTGCGCACGCAGCCGGTTCTGTAGCGCCACGGCCGCATCCGGGTCGTCCGGAAGTTCCGCCGTCATCGCCATCCGCATATCGTCTTTTCTAGCACTCCGGCGGATTTTCCGGAAACTATTCGCTGGTCAGGGCGTTTTTCCGGTAGTGTGCGGCGATCTCGTCGCTGGTGGTGACCCAGACGCCCGGGTGATTCGTGACGTAGTCCAGGGCCTCGTCCAGATAACGGCGGCGGAACGCCTGACCGGTGACGAACGGATGCAGTGCCAGGGGCAGCACACGTCCGCTCTCGGCCGAGTCCTCGTACAGCTGATCGAGCTGGTCGACGACCATTCGCACGAAGTCGGGTCCGGTGAGCCCCTTGCTGACGAAGATCCCGATGTCGTTGAGCTCCACCGAATACGGGACGCTGAGCATCCCTGGGACGTTCAGCGGGTAGGGCTGGTCGTCGTTGGTCCAATCCAGGATGTAGTCGACGCCCAGTTCGGCGAGCAGCCGCGGTGTTTCGAAGGTTTCGGTCAGGCCGGGGCCCATCCAGCCGCGCGGGCGCTGCCCGGTGCTGCGCTCGATGTCGGTGACGATGTCGCGCAACGCGATTCGCTCCTGCTCCGGCGGCAGTCCGGTGTGCATGTGGCTGTTGCTGCTGCCGTGCGCCAGCCATGCCCAGTCGCGGTCCACGCCCGCGCGGACGATCTGCGGATACCGCTCGCCCACATCGGAATTCAGCAGTGCGCTGGCCCGGATGCCGTACTTGTCCAGGGTGTCGATCAGCCGCCAGATGCCCACCCGCGGGCCGTAGTCACGCCAGCCGTAGTTGAGCGAGTCCGGGGTCAGCGCGGTGGTGCCCGGATAGGTCGCGGTGCCGGGCAGATCGACGTAGAAGTGCTCGATATTGAGTCCGACGTAGAAGGCCACGCGCTTGCCGCCGGGCCAGTGGATCGGCGCGCGATCGATGATCGGGCTGTAGTCGAACAGGGTGATGTCTGTGCTCATATCGCTATGCTCGAACCCTCACACATGTGTGAGGGTCAACCGGAAGTCGTTGTGAGGAGCGGCATATGCGGATCGGCGAACTGGCGCGGCGCGCGCAGACCACGCCACGTCTGCTGCGCTACTACGAGGAGCAGGGGCTCATTCGTGTCGGCCGCTGTGCCAACGGGTACCGCGATTACGGCGAATCTCTCGTCGATCAGGTGATGCACATCCGCGGCCTGCTCGACGCGGGCCTGCCGACGCGGATCATCAAGCAGATCCTGCCGTGTCTGCGGGATCCGAGTGATATCCACTTCGCCGACGCGACGCCGGAGATCATGGCCGTCCTGGAATCCCAGCGTGATCGCCTGACCGATCGCGTCGAACTGCTCACGCGCAACCGCGACGCCATGACCGCCTACATCGACTCGTTGCGCGGCTGTATGCGGCCTGTCGCGGGATGATCGGCCGGGGCCGGGTGGCGGCTGCGGGGTGATGTGCGGGACCATGGTCGTGCGGCGCGCGGTATGGCGCCGTGATGCGTTCTGAGTGTGTCCAGCGATCCATGTCCGCTACACAGGAGGAATGACGACCATGTCGATTCTCGGCAAGTTCCGGCATACCGCTCGATTGACCACCGTCGCAGGTGGGGTGGGTGCGGCCGTCGCGTTGGCCGCGGGTACCGCGTTCGCGGCCAACGGCATCGATGTCACGGGCATCGGGCCCACCAATGTCATGGTGAAGTACAGCTGCGATCCCTCTGCCGGGGTAACCGCGGTGAAGGTGATGGCAGGTGCGCCGGATGCCGACCAACCGTCCGCGACGGGTTCACAGAACCAGTTCACCTGTGACGGGGCGCAGCACTCGGCCGTGGTGATCCTGCAGGGCACGCCGATGGCGAGGGGACAGCGTGTTCAGGTCCGTGCCGCACTGGTGGACCGGAACGACACCGTCGTGAAGGGTACGGCCAAGGTGGCTACCCTCGGGTGATGCTCAGGCGGTGAGCCTGTCGTCCTCGTCGATGAATCGCGTCGCGATGACGCTCACCACGGCGGTCGCCACGAGATATCCGCAGGCCAGCCACGGTGAACCATGCGTCACGGCGATCAGCGCGGTGACGATCATGGGTGTGATGCCCGAGGCGTAGATCCCCGAGAACTGATAGACGAACGACAACCCGGTGTACCGCACCTCGGGCGGATACAACCCTGCGTACAGCGTGCCCTGCGCACCGTAGAACAGCGCGTGCGCGCCGCCGAACACCACGATGATCGCCACGGCGAACAGCACGATGTTGCGCGTCTCGAACACCGCGAAAACCGGATACACCAGCAGCCCGTACGCGGCGATGCCCGCGATGTAGACCCGGCGCGGGCCGAATCGGTCGGTGAGCAGTCCCGAGATCGGGATCAGCGCGGCCATCACCACGGCTGCGATGGTGACCGAGACGAGCACCGGAACCTGACGCAAACCCAGGCGGCCGGTGGCGAAGGTGATTGCGAAGACGCCCCAGGTGTTGAACGCCGCACCCTCACCCCAGCGCGAGAGCAGACCGAGGAACGTATTGCGCCGGTTGCGCACGTTGCGGAACAGTTCGACCACCGGCACCTTGGAGATCCGGTTGAGCCGGTCGATCTCCCGGAACGCGGGCGTCTCGTCGATCCGCAGCCGCACGATCAGACCGATCACGACCAGCACCACGCTCGCGCCGAACGCGATGCGCCACCCATAGCTCAGGAAGGCGGGCTCGCTCAGCGTCGAGCGCAGCAGTGCGAACACTCCGGTGCCCAGGGCCAGACCCAGCGCCAGGCCGATCTGCGGATAACTGCCGAAGATCCCGACCTTGCGTCGCGGACTGTATTCCACCGCGAGCAGCACAGCCCCGGCCCATTCCCCGCCGAGTGCGAATCCCTGCAGAATTCGCAACAGCAGCAACAGGATCGGCGCGGCGATCCCGATCGCGCTCGCGGTCGGCAGTACGCCCATCAGCGCGGTGGACACGCCCATCAGCGCCATCGTCAGCGCCAGTGTCCGTTTGCGCCCGATCCGATCGCCGATGTGCCCGAAGACGAGTCCGCCGATGGGCCGCATCAGGAATCCGACCGCGAACGTCGCGAACGACAGCATCGTCCCGACGAAACTGCTCGTATGCGGGAAGAACAACTTGCCGAACACGATTCCGGCGGCAGTGGAGTACAGGAAGAAGTCGTACCACTCGACGGTGGTCCCGATCAGGCTCGCCGCGATCGCGGTCCGGGTTTCGGTGACCGTCAGATGTCGGTCATCTTCCACCGCGCCTTCGTGCACCGACGCGGATTCCAGCAACGACATGGGTGATCCTCTTCTTCTCCAGCGTCGACTCGACCAGCCAGAGTAGGGGCGCGGCGCAGCGCTCAGAAGGGTTCTGATCACCGAGATTTCAGCCGGGAACGGCCTGGTCCGGGTGTTCGGGGATGGTGTGGTGTTCCCGCCGCCAGACCTCGAGGTCCGGCGCGGCGGCGTAGCGGCGGGCCACGTGGAGCATGGCCGAGTGGCCGCGGCCGATGCTCAGTCCAGGAACGTCACGGTCTCGGACAGTGGGGCTCGGACGCTGTGCGGGTGCGGGACTTCGGGGTCGGGGTGGCCGATGGACATGCCGCAGAACAGGATTCGCTCCGGTGGCGGTGCGATCGTCTGGGCCACGGCGCGGTGGTATTCGGACCAGGCGATCTGGGCGCAGCTGTGCAGACCCTCCTGACGCAGTAGCAGCATCACCGTTTGCAGGTACATGCCCGCGTCGGCCCATTGCGGGGCGGGCATGTCGCGGTCGAGGTAGCAGAACAGGGCGGTGGATGCGCCGAAACAGTTCCAGTTCTGGGCTCTGGCCTGGGCGCGTCCAGCGGCGTCGTCGCGGGCGATGCCGATCGCGCCGTAGCGGCGCGCGCCCATATCGGCAATGCGCTCCCGATACGGCGAACCCATATCGGGCGGGTAGACCGCGAACTCCCGCTCGTCCCCGGAATCACCCGCCGCGATCCGGTCGCCGACCCGTTTCTTCAACTCCGCCAACGGATCACCGCTGAGCACATAGATGTGCCACGGCTGCAGATTACCCCCGGACGGCGACCGAGTCGCCGCCTCGAGCACCCGCTCCAGGACCGCCCGATCCACCGGCTCACTGGTGAATGCCCGAATCGACTGTCTGGTCCGCACCGCATGGTAGACGTCCACCTCGCCATCCTACGGACACCGACGGACCGGATGATTCCTTTGTACGACAACGACTTTCGAAAGAAGGAACGCGGGAAGGTCCGCAGACTCCGGGTTGCGTGCGGACTGCCGGGCGATGCGTGAACGTGTCCGGCACGACCACAGCTGTGACGATGCGCGCGCACAGCGGCCGCCTGGTGCTCGGTGGCGCGGCATCCGCGGTTCGGCACGATCACGCGATCCGGGCCGAAACCCCGATTTCAGGCGATAAAGTGGACACGGCGAACGATCAGCAAAGGATGCCCGCTGTCCACGAACCCGCCGGATGCCCCAGTGGCCGATGAGTGACGACGACTCTCTCCATACCCGTCGTGAGGTTGTCACACCTCTCACGGCGGAGTTGGAAGCTGCAGGTTTCGAGGACGCGGTGGAGGTCGGCCGCGGCGGATTCGGCGTGGTGTACCGGTGCTGGCAGGCGGCGCTGGACCGGACCGTCGCGGTGAAGGTGTCGACCGATGACCTGGACCCCGACAGCAGAGCGCGCTTCCTGCGCGAACAGCGGGCAATGGGCCGCTTGACCGGGCATCCGAACATCGTGACAGTCCTCGAGGTCGGCACCACCGCCGGCGGCAGACCGTACCTGGTCATGCCGTTCCACTCGGCGGACTCCTTGGAGGTGTGGCTCCGCAAGCACGGACCGCTCTCCTTGGAGCGAACGCTGTCGATCGGGGTCAAGATCGCCGGAGCGCTCGAGAGCGCTCACCGTCTCGGCATCGTGCACCGCGACGTCAAGCCGGGGAATATCCTGCTCACCGAATACGGCGAACCGGCCCTGACGGACTTCGGCATCGCACACATCACGGGCGGTTTCCGCACCGCCGCGGGCACCTTGACGGGATCACCGGCGTACACCGCTCCGGAGGTTCTCGAAGGCGACACACCGGGTCCTGCCTCGGATGTGTACGGGCTGGGCGCGACGCTGTTCAGCGCCTTGACCGGTCACGCGCCGTTCGAGCGCCGCGAGGGCGAGAACGTGCTGACGCAGTTCTTGCGGATCACCACCGAGCCGGTGCCGGATCTGCGGGTCAGCGGCCTCACCGATGACGTGGTGTCACTCGTGGCGGCGGCGATGAGCCGCGACCGCACCGCCCGCCCGACCGCCACCGCGTTCGGCAGCTCCCTGCGCCGGATTCAGCAGCGTCACCGATTCCCGGTGGATGCCATGGCACTGCCCACCGAGCCGGGCCGGAAGGTCGATGTTCGGGAAACTCCCGTTCCGCCGCAGTATCTGGTGACCCCGGGGGAGCCGGGAAGCGGCCGGGGCCGTGGCAATCTGCCGTCGGAGTTGACCAGCTTCATCAACCGGCGCAGCGAGCTGGCCGAGGTCAAGAACCTCCTGTCCTCGTCCAGGCTGGTGACACTGACCGGAATCGGGGGTGTCGGAAAGACACGTTTGGCGTTGCGTGCGGCCTCCGCCCAGCAACGCGACTTCGCCGACGGAACATGGCTCGTGGAACTCGCCGAGCTATCCGACCCGGCACTCCTGGTCGACGCGATCGCAGCCGTTCTCGGCCTCCGGGATGTCCCGGGAGCATCGTTGCTCCAGGTGGTGATGCGCTTCTCCGCCGCTCGCGAGATGCTGCTGATCTTGGACAATTGCGAGCACCTCGTCGATGCGACGGCGAAACTGGCCGACACCCTGCTGCGCAGTTGCCCGGATCTGCGGATCCTCGCTACGAGCCGCGAGGCGCTGAACATCGCCGGAGAATCGGTGGTCCAGGTTCCGCCGTTGACGATTCCGGACCAGGACCGGGAACTCACTCCCCAGCGGACGCCCCGTTTCGACGCCGTGACTCTGTTCACCGATCGCGCGGCCGCAGCTCTGCCGGGATTCCAGCTCGATGAGCGAAACCAGTCGGCGATTGCGCAGATCTGTGCCCGCCTCGACGGCTTGCCGCTCGCGATCGAGCTGGCGGCGGCTCGGCTGCGTTCGATGTCGCCGACGCAGATCCTGCGGCACCTCGATGACCGCTACTCGTTGCTGACCCAGGGAAGCCGGGCCGCGCCCACGCGGCAGCAGGCTCTGCGGTCCTGTATCGACTGGAGTTACGACCTGTGTACGGCGGCGGAGCAGCGGCTGTGGGCCCGGCTGACGATCTTCGCCGGGTCTTTCGGACTCACCGCCGCCACGGAGGTGTCCGGCGCCGCGCTGACACCGGAGGACGTGCTCGACGTGCTGTCGTCGCTGGTGTACAAGTCGATTCTGGTCCGGGAGGAGGTCGGTACCTTCGTCCGTTTCCGGATGCTGGAAACCCTGCGCGAATACGGTCGGGAGAAGTTGCAGGAATCCGGTGAATACCAGGAGCTGAGGCGACGGCACGCGGAATGGTATCGACGGCTGGCCCTGGAGGCCGAAGCCGAGTGGCTCAGCGCCCGGCAACCGTACTGGCTCGCCCGCCTCGGCAGGGAGAAGCCGAGCCTTCGCGAAGCACTCGAATTCTTCATCGGTGATGGGACCGCGGAGTCGGCCCACGCGGCCCTGCAGATCGCTGTCGCACTGCACGGGTTCTGGTTCTTCGGCGGACTCTACGGCGAGGGTCGATCGTGGATCGAGCGTGCGCTGGCGTGTCCCGAGGCCCGGTCGATACCCGATCGCGTACCAGCGTTGTGGGTCGACCTCCAACTCGCCGCAGCGCACGGGGACCTCCGTACCGCTGAAACTTCTCTGGCGGAAGTGCAGTCGCTCGCGGAACAGGACCGCAGTCCTGTGATCCAGGCTTACCTCGATCACGCCGAGGGCACCTTCGCACTCCTGAGCGGCGACGCCGCAGGCGCATGCACATCGCTCGAGAGCGCGGTGCGGCGACTGCGCTCCCAGCCGGACTCCGGACTGTATGTCAGTGCCCTGACCTACCTCGGGTGGGCCTGTGAGGTGCACGGTGACCGGGAACGGGCGGAGGAATACTGCCGACAGCTACTGGCCGTCACCGAAGCGTCCGGCGAGCTGGCCTATCGCTGTGCCGCCCTGCGCGGAATGGGTGTAGCGGCGTGGCAGCAGGGCGATCAGGACCGCGCAGAGGGGTTGATCCAGACCGCAGTGCGTCTCTGCCACGAGTTGAACAGTCCGGTTTCGGTATCTTTCGTTCTTCAATCCCTGGCATGGATCGTGGCGGATATCGATCCCGAGCGGGCCGCGCTGCTGATGGGCGCCACCGACACCATCTGGCCGGCCGGGAACAGCGCAACGATCGTGTCGCCGGACATGTCGCCGCTGCACCGGAAATGCGGTGAGACAGCACGCCGCGCACTCGGCAATCGGAAATTCGCCAGTGCGTTCCGGCGCGGTCAGGCGATGGGCATGGATGCCGCACTCGCCTTCGCGGTCGGAAAGGACAGCGCCACCGCGACCTCCCGCCCCTCCGAACTCCTGACCAATCGTGAGCGACAGGTCGCCGACCTGGTCGCTCAGGGCCTGAGCAACAAGCAGATCGCCGCGAAACTCGTGATATCCCAACGCACCGCCCAGGGCCACGTCGAACACATCCTCGCCAAGCTCGGATTCAACTCCCGCGTGCAGATCGCCGCCTGGGTGATCGAGGACCCGAGCAGACAGAGCACCTGACGCGATCGACCGATCCATCACATCGACACCGAATATGTTGCTGGAGCTGCTATCCGGGAGGAGCGTTTCGACTCTGCTGCCTGCGCGTAGTTCGTCGACCAGCACTGCAAGGTGTATGCCAGTCCACCCGCCGATTGTACATAGCATTGATCCTATATAGGATCAATGCTATGGGGATCTATGCGGTCGAGATCGAGCCGGAAGTCGCTGACTGGCTGCGCTCGCTGTCGGATCGAGACTTCGGTCGCGTAGACACCTACGTGGGCATGCTCGCCGAGAAGGCGGAGACATTGAGCGAACCGTGGTCGCGCAACCTCGGCGATGGGGTGCGTGAGCTGCGGTTTCATCTGACCACGAGCACGCCCGGATCAGCTTCGACAGGGAGGCGACAGAACGATGAGCGACCACACGAATATGGATGCGCTGCGGCGTGAGCGGTTCGATCGGCCGGACTTCGATGCGGACGAGTACGGCGCCGGTCGGGAAGAGGCCAGGCTGGCGATCGAGTTCGCAAATGCCATTCGCGAACGCCGTCTCGAACTCGGGCTCACGCAGACTCAGCTGGCGCAGCGAGCCGGGCTGCACCAACCGGATGTCTCGCGTCTGGAATCCGGTGGCGGCACCCCCACGATCGGCATGCTCGAACGGCTTGCTCACGCGTTGGAGCTGCGGTTCGTCGCTCGATTCGAGAAGCCCGACGCCGCCTGACCCGATGTTCCTGGTCCGACGAGGATCAACCGGACCAACTCGTACCACTCCATCGATGAGTTCCACGGTTGTCGCGATCGACCGACAATCGACGTGGCTGGGTGATGTCTGGGGAACTGCGGGAGAGTTCGACTTTCGGTGCCCGGAAGGCTTTTCGCACAATGGATTTCCGGTCTGGGGTCTTGTGTTGTGTTGGTCGTTCTGCCTGCTGATGTGACCAGCTGTGATGGTTGGTCGGTGTAGGCGATCGGTGGTTCGGGGATTGTTATGTGTCGAGCCAGGTTTCGATGTCGTCGAGGGATTCGGCGGTGTGGATGGGGGTGTTGTCGGTGATGTCTAGTAGTTGCCAGGTGTAGGGGGTGGGGTTTTGGCGGACGAGGCGGTAACCCTGGGTGGTGGCTCGGGTGGTGAGGGCGATTGCTCGGATCAGCAGTGGGGGGAATTGTGTTGGGGTGGTTGGGGGTTCGTCTCGGTTGGTCATGGGCGGTGCCAGGGGCGGTAGGAGTCGGGGGTGATGTGGCCGGCGGCTACGAGGGCGGCGAAGGCGGCGCGTTTGCGGGCGCAGGTGTGGTCGCGGTGGAGTTGCATGTCGCGGTGGGCTGTGGCGAGGGTGAACGGTTTCGGGGGAGGGCTGCAGGACGGAACAGTGGAGCAGTGGGGTTGGCGCGAGTCACGGGGTTGTGGGGTGGGGCGGGGGTTCGGCCACAGGCAGCCGAGGGCGAGCAGGACGACCGCGCAGCCGGTGAGGACGGTGACGATGCTCGACAGCTCGTCCCAGGCGGACATCGGGTTCATCGGGCATCACCCTGGCCGTGCGACTTTCGGGCGGGACGCCGGTTGATTCGGTAGTTCAGGTGGCGCTGCGTCCGGTCGTGGGCGAGGTCGGGTCCGGCGTGTTCGCGCACTCGCGACGGGATGACGATGGTGTCGCCGGTTCTGGTGTAGTGCAGCATCTTCCGTTTCTTTGCTCGATGGATCGGATGTCGGCGCGGAAAAGCGCAATGCGGAAAAACGTTGTGGCATCGGCTGAATAGACCACTGATGGGTGAGATCCGGTGGCCGCGAACGTATGCCAGTAAATCACCGAACGGGTACGGTTGGGGGCCGTCGTTGGATTTCGCCCGGGAACGAAATCACTCCACATGGTTTGGAACGTTCGGAGCATTCCATGTGAAATGGAATGAATCTGAACGTCGCGTACGACGGTGGTCCCGCAAATGAAAGGTTGGTGTTTCCCTGTGTCGGTTCGATTGAGCAACAGCACCCTGCCGCGCCGTGTGCTCGGCCGTCGTCTGCGTGAGTTCCGGGAAGAGCGGAAGATGAGCCGGACCCACGCTGCCCGAGCATGCGAGATGGGCTCGCAGACGTTGTGGCGCTTGGAAACCGGCCGCAGTAGCGAGATCAAGCGTGTGACCGTCAATCTGCTGTGTGACCTGTACGGGGTCGTCGAGGAGGACCGACGGATTCTGCTGTGGTTGGCTACGGAGTCGCGCAAGGATGGGTGGTGGCAGTCCTTCGTTGGCGGGTTCACGGCCTGGGCGGAGCTGTTTATCGGTCTCGAGGCCGCGACCTGCAGCTACACGACCTGGCAGTCGGCGATTCTGCCTGGGTTGCTTCAGCTTCCGGAGTACCGGCGAGCGCTGTGGGAGCTGCGGGGGCAGCCGGTGGACATCAATACCGAACTCGGGCTACTCGCGAAACGTCAGGAAAGGCTTGGCGATCCGAGTTTCAAGTTGAAAGCCCTCATAAATGAATCGGTACTGCGTCAAAACGTCGGTGGCAACGATGTCATGGTCCAACAGATGCGCCATCTCCTCGAGATCGGTCGGCTCCCGAATGTTTCAGTTAGAGCTGTTCCATTCGGTGCTCCGGTGCACCTCGGTTTGCACAGCAAAGACTTTGTCTTCCTGGAGTTTCCGGAGCATCCGAATCCTGCTCTCACGGAGTCGCCGGTCATCTATGTCGAAAACTCTGCCGGTGCGCTCTACCTCGATAAGCCTGCCGAGATCGAAATGTATCGCGCCGCTCGGGCCGACATCGAACGAGTAGCCTTGAGCAAGAACGACACCCGCAGTCTCATCGAGGCGAGGCAGAAGGAGTACGGATCATGATCGTCGATCTATCGGGTGCGCGGTGGTTCAAGAGCAGCCGGAGTGTGAGCGGCGGAGACTGCGTCGAGGTGGCCCATCTGAACGGCGGCATGGTCGGCGTCCGTGATTCGAAGAATCCCGCCGGTCCGGCATTGATCTTCGGTTCGGCCGAGTGGGACAGGTTCACCGATCGCCTCGCGGAGGGTGGGTTCGATCGATAGGGCTCCACAGGAGCAGCGTTCCACCATCTGGGACCAACCGCTGTCGAGCGCTGGAGTGTGTGATCGGTCACACCGCTGACGAGTCCTGAACCGGGCCCAGTGGTGCGTCAGATGTGAAACCTGTTGCACAGAACCAGGCGTCGCCGCGCGCCGAATACCTTTCTGTACGGCTCAATCCCTGCCGCAGGCCCTTCCCGCCTGCCCTGCATCGAGGCTCACACAGCGCCCGCCAATCCGGCAGCACTAGACTCGGCGAAAGATCCGGTGGAGCAGATATGGAAAGTAGGCAGCCGAACGTGACCAGTGCCATCGCATTGGGTATGCCCGCCGCACCAGCGGCGGTCCTGTCACCGCGACGCAAAACGCGCCAGCTGATGGTCGGCACTGTGGGGGTGGGTAGCGATCACCCCATCTCGGTGCAGTCCATGACCACCACCAAAACCCACGACATCAACGCCACCCTTCAGCAGATCGCGCAGCTCACCGCTTCGGGCTGCGACATCGTGCGCGTGGCGTGCCCCCGGCAGGAAGATGCCGACGCGCTGGCCACCATCGCCAGCAAATCCAAGATCCCGGTGATCGCCGACATCCACTTCCAGCCGCGCTACATCTTCGCCGCCATCGACGCGGGATGTGCTGCGGTGCGGGTGAATCCGGGCAACATCAAGGAATTCGACGGCCGCGTCGGGGAGGTCGCCAAGGCGGCCGGCGCCGCGGGCATTCCGATCCGCATCGGCGTCAACGCCGGTTCGCTCGACAAGCGGATGCTGGAGAAGTACGGCAAGGCCACCCCCGAAGCGCTGGTCGAATCGGCGCTGTGGGAAGCCTCGCTGTTCGAGGAGCACGGCTTCGGCGATATCAAGATCTCGGTCAAGCACAACGATCCGGTGATCATGGTCGAGGCGTACCGGCAGTTGGCCGCGCAGAGCGACTATCCGCTGCACCTTGGCGTCACCGAGGCGGGCCCGGCCTTCCAGGGCACCATCAAGTCGGCGGTGGCGTTCGGCGCGCTTTTGAGCGAGGGGATCGGCGACACCATCCGCGTCTCGCTGTCCGCGCCGCCCGCCGAAGAGGTCAAGGTCGGCGACCAGATTCTGCAGTCGCTGAATCTGCGTCCGCGCAAACTCGAGATCGTGTCCTGCCCGTCCTGCGGTCGCGCGCAGGTCGACGTCTACACCCTGGCCAACGAGGTCACCGCCGGACTCGACGGACTCGAGGTGCCGTTGCGCGTGGCCGTGATGGGTTGTGTCGTCAACGGTCCCGGTGAGGCTCGTGAGGCCGACCTGGGCGTCGCCTCGGGTAACGGCAAGGGCCAGATCTTCGTGAAGGGCCAGGTCATCAAGACCGTCCCGGAACATCAGATCGTGGAAACCCTCATCGAGGAGGCCATGCGCATCGCCGAGGAGATGGGCGAAGGCTCTGGTACGGGCGAGCCGGTCGTCACCGTCAGTTGATGGTCTCCCGGCCGTGAACGGCCGGGTTTCCTGACCGAATTTCGCGCTGAGGCGGGTTCCTGTGTCACAGGGGACCCGCCTTTCGCCGTAGATGCCCTCCCACACGCGGTAACGACCTGAACAAATCTCCGCATCGTCGGGCTGTTCATGGCAGGCTGTGATCGTGCGGAGCGTGCTGGAACCCACTCGACGGAATCGACTGTCCGGTGCGCGTCAACTTGCCAATCGCGACCTTTCCCGAGTGCTGGAAGTGCTCGATGCCGATCCGGTGGCCTCCTGCATGGTGGTCGCGCGGCTACAGGAGTACGGCATCGAGACCAGGACCGGCCTGGGTGAGATCTGGAGTCGCGGCGGTCCGGCCGAGTCGCTGTGCTTCTCCGGCGCGAATCTGATCCCGCTGCGCGGTGGTCCCGACGATCTCAAGGCATTCGCCGATCGCGCGGCGCGCTGGCCTCGGGTGTGTTCGTCCGTGGTGGGTCGTCAGGAGCTGGCGCTGCCGCTGTGGGACCTGCTGAGCCGAAGCTGGGGTCCGCCCCGCGAGGTGCGGCCCGAACAGCCGCTGCTGGCCCTGGATGGACCGTCGGAGGTGCTCGCCGATCCGAAGGTGCGCCGGGTGCGCACCGATGAGCTCGATCGATATCTGGTGGCCGCGGTCGCGATGTTCACCGAGGAGATCGGGGTGGATCCGCGCGCCGGGGACGGCGGGCGCGGCTACCGGCGGCGCGTGGCCAGTCTGATCCAGTCCGGTCGGGCCTGGGCGCGTTTCGAGGACGGCGAGGTCGTGTACAAGGCCGAGGTGGGGGCGATGTCCCGGCGTGCCGGGCAGATTCAGGGTGTGTGGGTGCATCCCGATCGGCGCGGGCAGGGTTTCGGCACCACGGGCACGGCGGCCGTGGCCAATGCGGTGGTGGCCTCCGGGCGGACGGCGAGCCTGTACGTGAACAGCTACAACGAGATTGCCCGCTGCGCCTACGCGACCATCGGATTCCGGCAGATCGGCACATTCGCCACAATTCTGGTGGACTGACCGGCGCAGACCGCTCGTTCGTGCCGTGTGTCGCCCGGTTGGCGGGTCGTTTGCTGGATACCATTTCACGCGATGGTGAAACTGCGAATTCCGCTGTCACTCCGCAACTGTCGGCAACAGGATCTTCGGCCTCCGCTTCGCGGCCGGACGGCCGTGGCGTTGACGGCCGTGGTGGTCGCGGTGTCGGCGGACGCGTGCGCGTCCGGACCGCAGGGCCCCCTGGCCGCCGCGGCCGATTTCCTCGGCGACTTCGCCCGGCACGATGTGCACGCCGCGGCGGGCCGCACCAATCAGCCCGACCAGGCCGCCGCGGCACTCGCCTCGGCCTGGGACAACCTGGGCGCGCAGACGATGTCGGCGCATACCGGCTCGGCCCGGGTCAGCGGCGATACGGCCACCGTGGACTACACCTACGAATGGCATCTGGCGAAGAACCGCGTGTGGAGCTACACCGGGCAGTTGCAGATGGGCCGCGTCGACGGCGGCTGGCAGGTGCGCTGGACCGCATCGGACATCCATCCGCAACTCGGCGACACCCAGACGATGGCGTTGCGGGAGACGCCCGCCCCGCGCGCCCGCGTCAACGAGCGTTCGGGCACCGACGTGCTGATTCCCGGTGTGGTGCACCGGATCACGTTCACCCTCGCGCAGGCCACCGATCCGGGATACACCACCGGCGCGCTCGCCTATGCCCTGCACCGGTTCGACGACACCGTCACCGCGAACGGCATCGTGGACGCCGCACGCAAGGCCGGTGGCGCGTACACCGTCGCACTGCTGAGCGAGACGGAGTTCAACCAGGTCAGCGGTGATCTGCTGGGACTTCCGGGGGTCACCACCGCGAAGGAGTGGGATATGGTGTCCACCGATCGCGGATTCGCGCCCGATCTGATCACCCAGGTCCGCAAGACCGTCATCGACGAGGTCGACGGCAAGGACGGCTGGGACGTGGTCACCGTGAACGCCAACGGCGCGGACACCGATGTGCTGAAAGAGGTTGCCCCGCAGCCTGTTCCGTCGTTCGCGCTGAGCCTGGACCGCACGGTGCAGAGTGCTGCGCAGCGCGCGGTGGACGGGCGTCCGGACAAGACCGTGATGGTCGTCCTGCAGCCCTCCACGGGCGCGCTGCTCGCGGTGGCGCAGAACGAACCGGCCGATGCGGACGGCCCGATCGCGACGTCCGGGTTGTACCCGCCGGGCTCGACGTTCAAGACGGTGACCGCCGCCGCGGCGATGGCCTCGGGGATCGCCACGCCCGATACGGTGCTGCCGTGTCCGGGGCGAATCGTCATCGGGGAGCGGACGATTCCCAACTACGACGGCTTCAGCCTCGGTGATGTGCCGATGTCGCAGGCGTACGCGCGCTCGTGCAACACTTCCTTCGCCGAACTGGCCAGCAGACTCTCCGGCGACGCGCTCACCATCGCGGCGACGAAATTCGGTGTGGGCCCGGACTATTCGATCCCCGGACTGACCACGGTCTCCGGATCGGTGCCGCCCACCAACGACCCGACCCAGCGCACCGAGAACGGAATCGGCCAGGGCCGGGTGCTGGTCAGCCCGTTCGGCATGGCCCTGGTCGCAGCGACGGTGGCGCACGGTTCAGCCCCGGTGCCGTATCTGCTGTCCGGACACCCGACCAAGGTGTCCGCCACGCGCCCCGCGCCCTCGCCGAAGGTGATCGCCGCGCTGCGGCTGATGATGCGCAAGGTGGTATTGGAGGGCACCGCCACCCACATTGCCGACCAGGGCGAGGTGTACGGCAAGACCGGCGAAGCCGAAGTCGAGGGCGGTTCGCATTCCTGGTTCATCGGCTATCGTGGCGACATGGCCTGGGCGACAATGCTTGTCGACGGCGGCAGCTCCGACAATGCGGTGGCCGTGACCCGTGACATGCTCCTCGCGTTGCCGTCCGGCGCCACGTGAACTGGTCAGGAAGCCCGGGGTGAGGTCACCGCGATGTGCGGTGCAGCGGCGTCGAAACCCGCAGCTACTCGCAGGTGCGGACATTTGGCTATGGGTGGAACGGCCGTCGACGGGAAAGAGTCGCCATCGACCCAGGCGGACCGCGCGCTTTCGGCGTGCGGAGCGCCGGGATTGCGTGGGGTGGGCTGTCGCGCAAACATGCGAATTCGGCCTTGGGGCAGTGGGGAACCGAGTGCGGGACCGCCGGGAGTGCTGGGTCGGCCGCCGCACGACATGCGAATTCAGCTGTGAGGCAAGGGATTCCGGCTGATACCGAACGCCCCGGAGTTGGCGTGCGGGTGTGGCCGGGATTCGCGGACCGGAGTTTGCGCGGGCGAGTGGATCGTCGTGCGGGTGGCGCGAATTACGCCGTGGGGATTCAGTGCTGGGAGATGGGTTTCAGGTCGCCGTGGGCCGCCGCGGGGGCGGTGTTCTGGTCGGGGGTGGTGGAGCTTACCGAATAATCGCCGAGAATTTCGACGGCACCGGTTCCTGCCAGGATCATGCCCGCCGTGATGACGGCTAGTGTCGACCGCTTCATGGGCTTCTCCCTTGTCGATGAGGGTTTTTCCCGTGTGGGCGTATGAGAGTGAACGGTCCGTAACTGTGATCGCCAGTTGTTAGCTGGTCACGAAACGGTAGAACGGGACACTCCGTGCCGACAACCCCCGAATCAGGGGCGAAGCCGCTGGATGGCGCCTGTGCGCAGGTCAGCGGGTGGGTCTCGATTTGATCTCGCTTCGGTACTACTCCGCGCGTCGCAGACTGGCGGCGAGGTGATGCTGTTCCGGCTGCCCGACCGCGGCCATGCGCAACGTGTAGTCGATCGTGTCCCCGGACACCCGGAAGGTGCGGCCGAGGGCCGTGACCAGCTTGGCGGTGCTGGTCCGGCCGATCGAGGTGGAACCCATGTCCAGGTGCAGCCCGTCCTCGTCCACGACGAGGGTGCCCTCGCAGATCTCGGTGATGCCCGTCGGGTGGGCGAGGATCAGCTCGATGCGGTCCGGGCCCGCACAGCGCAGATAGCCGGTCTCCGCATGCAGCGAGCGGCCGTCGGCGGCGTGCCGGGTGCGCTGGCGATAGGTCAGGAACGGACGGCCCACGTGCCCGAACTGGATCTCCTCCTCGTAGTCGAAGGAGTCGATGGTCGGGTACTCGCCGTGACCGGAGCCCCGCCATACGCCCAGCAGGGGAGCCAGGCGGGCGATGTCGGGGTGGGGCGCGACGGGGCTGTTGGGTTCGAGCACGGCGGCCAGCATAGTGGTCGGCCGCGTATCAGGCGCGATGTCACCGTGCTGATTCGTCACAAGGACCGTACGGGGGCTTGACAGCGCGCCGGCCCGCCCCGATCAGTGCACTCGGTGCGCCGCGCGACGTTCGGCGTCCGTGATCGGGGCGTCCGAGCCGGTCAGATAGCGGACCAGCGTGGTGTGGTCGTCCAGCAGCAGCCAGGTGACGTCGTCGGAGAGTCCGGGACGGGCGGCCTTCGTCGTCACCCCGAGGTGAGCGCGGCCCCGGGTGTCGGTGCATACCGCCGGGGTGGGCCGCGCGCCGATCTTGGCGATGGCACAGCGGGTGACCGCGCGCTCGAGCGGCGGCAGACCGGCCGTGGCGATCCAGCTGCCGGGACCCGCTCCCTCCTGCACGAGCATCCGGGCCAGGCGGTTCGACCAGCGGTCCAACTCGTGCGGATCGGGTGCGTCGACACCCGCCACGCCCGAGCGGCGACGTTGTCCGGCGGCGGTGGGGGTGCACCGAGTCCGGGTGGTGAGGCAGGTATCGCCGGACGGCGTGATCGGCTTCGACATCGTGATCTCCTTCGGGTCTGAGCACCCCCGCATTCGCGGTAGTTCAACTCTCGTTTCCCGCAACGAGATTCGGCAGCAACCCCAGTGCTGCGTGTGGGCCCCGCAGGGTGCGGTGATCGCCACCCTGGGGTGATGACTTCGGGCCGCGGTGAACCGGCGCGGCGGTTCCGACGTGGCGCGGGCGATAGCGAATGCCGTCGCGGCGGGACCGGATGCGACAATCCGGTGAGACCGGCCGTCATGTCAATGTGCTGTTCCGGATGCCTCATCTGGTGAGATGGATGCTCATCCGGTCGGCGTGAGTCGGAACGAGGTGCGGCTATGCAGACGTACGTCGAGGCCGTCGGCAGCGGAGTATCCGCGTCCGCGCCGTCTACGGTCCAGCAGTGGTGGGTATTGACGCTGCGTGTGGTGCGGGCGTCGGTGCGCAACGGTGAGTTGATGACGGCGCTGCTGGCGCCGAGCGTGTTCACGCTGGGGTTCTATGTTCCGCTGAATCGGGTGATGTCGTTCGGGCACGGGTTCGGCAGCTATGCGCAGTTCCTGATGCCGATGATCGTCATGCAGGCGGTGTCGTTCTGCGCCGCGGCGGCGGCGTTGCGGGCGGCCACCGATGTGCGCGACGGGCTGGACGACCGGTTCGCCTCGATGCCGATGCCGGTGAGCGCGCCGCTGGCGGCCCGGACCACCGCCACGGTGTACCGCATCGTCGTCGCGGTGTCGGCGGCGATCGTGTGCGGATACGTGATCGGCGCCCGATTCCAGGGAAATATCTGGCGCACAGCCGGATTCGTGATCTTCGCGGTGCTGGTCGGGCTGCTGCTCGGCCTGCTGGGCGATCTACTGGGCGCATTGACGCGCAGTCCGGAGGCGACGACGCAGGTGCTGGTGCTGCCGCAGCTGATCCTGGGCATGGTGTCCACCGGATTCGCCCCGGTCGATCAATTCCCGGACTGGATCCGGGGTTTCGCGCGGAATCAGCCGATATCCGCATTCGTGAACGTGCTGCGGGCGTTGTCCGGTGACACCGGTCCGGTGACCTGGGCACTGCTCGAGCCGGGACTGCTGTGGCTGCTGGGCGGGCTGGTGCTGTTGGGTGCCGTCTCGGCGGTGGTCGCGGGACGGAGGCATCGATGACTGCGGTCACGGACCTGCCCCGGGTGGTCGGCCGCACCGAGATACTGCGGAACCTGGTGCCACAGACGCTCATCCAGACGCGTCGGCTGCTGGTGCGGTGGCGTCGTGATCCGGTGACGATGGTGCAGTCGCTGGGATTTCCGGCGCTGCTGCTGGTGATGATCAATACCGTGCTGGGACATCAGGTCTCGGCGTTCTCCGGGGCGAACGCCCTCTACGGTTCGGTGCCGATGGTGACGCTGGTGGGCGTGATGTCGGGTTCGCTGGCCGGTGCGATCACCCTGGGGCGGGAACGTGACGCGGGGCTGCTGGCCCGGCTGTGGGTGCTGCCGGTGCATCGTGCCTCGGGGCTGCTGGCGCGAATCGTCGCCGAGGCGGTCCGGATCGTGGCCTGTACGGTCGTGTTGTTCGCGGCGGGTATGGCGCTGGGATTTCGTTTCCACGAAGGGATTCCGGCTGCGGTCGCACTGCTGGGCGTGCCCGTGCTGTACGGTCTCGGGTTCGCCACCCTGGTCACCGCAGCGGCCGTGTTCACCGCCAAATCCGCGCTGGTGGAGGTGATTTCGCTGGGATCATCGCTGATGATGTTCTTCTCCACCGGATTCGTGCCGCTCACGGCCTATCCGGGATGGGCCCAACCCATCGTGAAACACCAGCCGATGTCGTATGCGATCGAGGCGATGCGCGGCCTGTCCCTGGGCGGTCCGGTCCGGGGGCCGCTACTGGCGACCATAGCCTGGTCGGTGGCTGCGGTACTGGTCTTCGCGGTGCCGGCCGTCGTCGGCTACAACCGCGCGAGCCGGGTCTGAAACCGCTCAGCGCAAGCGGGCGGCGGCCTCGGCGACCAGGGTGGCCGAATCGCGTGGACTCAGGGCCATCGCGCGGAGCTGGTCGAACATCACCCCGAACCGGCGAATCTCGTTGTGGCCCTCGACGATGTCGTCACCGGCGATGCCCTCGACGTAGACCAGTTCCGGATCGGCGGGCTCGTGGAAGTCCAGCACCACGAACGAGCCGACCATCGCCGGATGAGCGCCGGCGTCGAAGGGCAGCACCTGCAGGATGACGTTGCGTTTGTCGGAGTACTCGCTGAGCCGTTCGAGCTGGTCGCGCATCACGTCCCGGCCGCCGACGACGCGCCGGATCGCGGCCTCGTCCAGTACGACCCACAGCTCGAGCGGATTGCCCTCGCGGGCCAGCACCTTGCCGCGTTCCACGCGGGCGCGCAGCCGCTGTTCGATCACCGACGCCTCGACCTTGGGCATCGCGGTGTCCAGCACCGCCCAGGCGTAGCGCTCGGTCTGCAGCAGACCGGGGATGAACGAGGTCTGGAACAGTCGCGCCGAGAGCGCCTCGGTCTCGAAGTTGATGTAGGCGGCGTACACCTCGGACACGGCCGCCTCGAACGGACGCGACATGCCGGGCTTGAGCGCCTCGGACAGCAGCTTCAGTGCGTCGTTGCGGCGTTCCTCCGCGACGTCGTACAGGTCCAGCATCGTCATCAGCGTGCGCCGTTGCGGGCGGGCCTGCGCGGTTTCGATCCGGTACAGCGTGGTGACGTTGATACCGGTCTGGGAGCTGACCTCCTCCTTGCTGATGCCGGCCTCCTCCCGCATCTCCTGCAGCAGTACCGCCAGCCGTCTGAGCTGAACCGTCAGCACAGTGCGCTTACCTGCCATCGAGCCTCTCCCGTGTGCACTCGTCGCGTTCCGTGTGCGTCGATCTGTCTGTGCCAGAGCCTATTCGCCTCGCTCGCGGTTCGGAACCCGAACCGATTCATCTGCGCAGATCGGTGACTGTGGACCCTCGGCAACCGGTACGCAACGATGTGAATCGGACATCGGCGCGATGTTCGATTCGTGATCTTCCGGACGTTCCGGACATCGGCTCGACTGTGCGGGGTTGCGGGATGATGGCCGCGCGCGGTGTCCCGCGGGTGGTCGCGATGGGCGGAAGTCGGCGTCGGATGCCGTGCGGTGGGTACCGAGTTCCTGATGCCGGAGGTGTGCCGGGCGTTGTCGCGGAGTGGACACGCCGACTGCGACCGGGATATCCGACCGTTCGGCCGGGTTGATACTTCGGTTATTTCGGACGTCTTTTCAGCATACTTTCGGCGATCTCCGACTGCGGTCCGGATTGTTCCGGCCGGAATCGAGTCCGGTCGGTGATCGGATACCGGCGCCGGGTAATCCGTACCGTTCGGTCTCGGGATGACGTGTCCAGTAAATGATCCGAAACCGGGCGGCCGGTGTGCTTCCCGTGCGGAAAGCCGGTGTGGCTCAGTCGATCCTTGTGCAGGTCGGAGGTAACGGAGGTTGACCGAACCGATGCGGATGCAATCTTGCGTTCTTGCATTTGTGCGTGCATGATTCGGGTTAGCCTTGTGATGTTCCACCGATCCGATGACCGGTACAACTCAATCCGGAGACCAATCATGTTGGTGCAAATATTGGTGCAGCCCCGAGTTTTCGGGGTGCGGCAATGACTATGTCGATAGCTGGTGTGCTGCCGACCGCGCCGCAATTGTTATGCGCGTTCCAGGGGCGACGGTTCGACGACCAGGTACTCCTGCGATCGGCGCGCGCGCTGGCCGAGGTACACACCCGTCGCGTGCAACTGCGCGACCCCATCGTGACCGCCGAGATCGACTGTCGGCGCAGCGAACTCGTGGACGACATCAACGGCTGGGTCGAACGCGCCATGCCCCAGCACCGCAACGGCGCCTCGCTGCACACCGAGAGCCTGGGCGCGGTGATCGACCGCATGGCCCGCAGCTGGGTCGACGCGAATCAGGCGATCGACCGCGAGGGCGCCCGCAGCGACGCGACCCACAAGCACTGGTACCACCTGGCCGAACTCGTCGACGGGTACACCGATCTCGTCATCGACGTCGCCGGTGGCCGCCGCCGACTGCCCGAGCAGTAAACCGGGACGACCTGCGGCTCAACGCAATACCGCGCGCCCACGCACCCGGCCCAGGATCAGCAGGACCACGAGCGTCACCGCGACCAGCAGCGTGGTTCCCGCCGCGGCATCGAACACCCGGCCGCGATCGGTATCGGCGAAGATGCTGATCGGCAACGTCTTCCAGGTGGCCGGATACACCATCACGGTCGCCCCCAGCTCGCCCATGGACAGCGCGATCGCCAGACCGGCCGCCGCGCCCAGTGCGGGCAACAGCAGTGGCAGCGTGATCCGCGCCAGCACCCGGGCCGGACTCGCCCCCAGCGATTCGGCGGCCTGCCGGAAACTCGGATCGAGCCGGTCCAGCGCCGCGGCGACCGCGCTGAACGCATAGGCCAGCACCAGCACCGAATGCGCCACGATCACAATCCATTTCGTGCCGCCCAGCAGGATCGGCCGCTGGTTGAACGCGATCAGCACACCCAGTCCGATCGCCACCGACGGCACCGCGACCGGTAGATGGAACACCGCGTCGGTCACCCGCCGCCACCAGGTCGGCGCTTCGCGGGCGGCCAGTGCGGCCCACGTGCCGAGGATCAGCGAGATCGCGCCCGCCAGCAGGGCGGTCTGCAGGCTCACCGACAAGCTCGCGGCCTGTTCACCGGACAGTTCGTGCCGGAAATTGCCCAGCCCGAGTTCCGAAGGCAGTGCGCCGGTCCAGCGGCCCGCCAGTGCCGCGGCCACCACCGTGGCGATCGGTGCGGCGAACACCACCAGGACCACCACCGCGAAGACCGCGAGCACCACCGCGCGTCCGCGGCGCGTCCACACCAGCATGATCAGCCCTCCTGGGTCGTGCGGGAGCCGGTGAACCGCGCGAAGATCAGGCGGTAGGCGAGGTACAGAGCCAGCGACAGCGCCACCTGGATCGTGGCCAGCACCGCCGCGCCGGGCAGGTCGAAGGTGACGATGCCGCGGGTGTAGATCAGCGCGGGCAGGGTGATGACGCCCTTGGCCCCGGTGAACAGCACGATGCCGAATTCGTTGAGCGTCAACAGCAGGACGAGACTGCCTCCCGCGGCCAGCGCGGGCCAGGCCTCGGGCAGCACGACGCGTCGCAGCACCCGCCACGGTGAGGCGCCCAGGCTCGCGGCCACGTCCAGTTGCTCGCGCGGCAGCTGGGCGAACGCGGCCAGCAGCGGCCGGACCACGAACGGGGTGAAGTAGGTGATCTCGGCCAGCACGACGCCGGTGGGCGTGCTCAGGAAATTCAGTGCGGGGGAGTGGTTTCCGGTGAGCCGGGCGATCAGTGCGTCCACCGCGCCCGCGGTGCCGTAGAGGAAGGTGAACGCCAGCGTGATCAGGAAGGACGGCAACGTCAGCACGGTATCGATCAGCCGCCCCACCGTGTTCGACCCCGGAAACGGGACGAAGGCCAGCACCACCGCGACGAACGAGCCGAGCACCAGGCATCCGGCGGTCGAACAGACCGCGATGGACACCGTGCGCCACAACGCATTCCGGAAGGATTCCGAACCCAGTACCGCAGACCAGGATCCGGACTTCGCCGTGGATTCGGTCAGCACCCGCACCACCGGATACACCGCGAACAGCAGCACCACCAGCAACGGTGGCGCGGACCAGGCGATCGGACGCCAGTTGCGCTGCGGTGCGGCGGATTCGGACGCGTCCGGGGCGGCGGACGGTTCGAGGGCGAGCGACGCGCTCATCGGGTCCGCTCCCTTCCGACAGGTTCCGACCGGCCGTGTACCCGGACCCCCTCACGGACCGGGTACACGGCCGACGAAACCGCCGAGAGATGTCGTTGCGCCGCCGCTACTCCCGCGCTGTGAGTGCGGTTCGTGCGGATGCGCGCGGAGATCGAATCGGCAGCGGGTTCGGTCGGCGTGTGTTGTGGGGTGGGCGGAGTGCGGTCGGTGCGAATACGCCCAGGGACCCAACCGGCGGCGGGCGTATGGCGCGAGGTGGGCGGAGTCCGTTGCGCCGGAATGGTTTGCGGTGTCCGGGCGCGGTTCATGCGGCCGCGCCCGGGGTCGAGCCGACCGCGGTCGGAATGAGTACGCCTGCCGGGTCCGGCAAGCGGACGCCGACCACCGCGCCGACCGCGATGTCCAGGGGGCCCGGGACGTCGGCGGTCAGTTCGATCGGCAGGCCGTTGACGTCGAGTTGGAGTCTGCTCGTCGCGCCGCGCCACACGCTGGAGACGATGGCGGCCAGGACCGCGTCGCGCTCGTTGGTGGAGCAGATCTGTACCGTGTGTGGGCGCACGCACAGCAGGCCCTCGTCATCCGGCTTCCAATCCAGTTGGCCTACATTCGGTTTCGGTGCCTGGGCGCGCAGTGTGCGTTCGCCGCACTGGACCAGTGCGGTGGTGCCGGAGATATGCTTCACCGTGCACGGCAGCAGATTCGCGCCGCCCAGGAACGCCGCGGTGAAACTGCTCGGCGGTCGTCGCCACAGATTCTCGGCGGTGTCCACGTCGACCAGGCGGGCATCGCGCATCACCGCGATCTGATCCGCCAGGGCCAGCGCCTCGGACTGATCGTGCGTGACGTACAGCATCGCGGTGTCCGGCAGAGCTTTTCGCAATTCCTGCAGTTCGGCGAGCATGGCTTGGCGCAACTGCGCGTCCAGGGCCGCGAGCGGCTCGTCCAGCAGGAGCACCGAGGGGCGAATCGCCAGGGCGCGGGCGATCGCCACCCGCTGCTGCTGTCCGCCGGAGAGTTCCCGGGGCAGCCGTCGGGCGTAATCGGCCATGCCGACCATCTCCAGCACCTCGCGCACTCGATCGCCGATCTGCGTGCGCGGCACGCGATGTGAGCGCAGACCGAAGGCGACGTTCTCGAACACCCGCATATGCGGGAACAACGCATAGGACTGGACGACCACACCGATACCGCGCTTGGCCGGCGACAGATCGGTGACATCACGTCCGGCCAGCCGGACCGCGCCCGCGGTGGGCCGGACGAATCCGGCCAATGCCTTGAGCGCGGTGGATTTCCCGGAACCGCTGGGACCCAGGAGCGCGACCGTCTCACCGGCAGCCACCCGCAGAGTGAAATCGGTCAGGGCGGTCGTGGCCCGGCGGCCGCGACCGTAGCTGACGCCGACCCGATCGAAGACGATCGCGGGTTCGGTGGATGTTCCGGTGGCGGCGTCGGTGCCGGTACCGGAGGTCGCCGGTGCGAACATGCTGCGCTCCTGGGGGTTTCGGTCTAGCTGCCGGTGGCCTTCTGATAGGCGGTGACGTCGCTGTCGAGATCGTCGAGGACCTTGTTCCAGTCCGGCGTCACCACGGTGACGTCCTTCAGATACGAAGCGGGAGAGGGCGTTCCCGCGGGAGCATCCTTCAGGTCCGTGCGGGCCGAGACGGCCATCGCGTCCGGGCCGAGGGTCTTCTGCACGTCGGCCGAGAGCAGGAAGGTCATCAGCTTCGCGGCCGCGTCGTGGTGCGGCGCGCGGTTGGCCATGCCCATCACGTACGGCAGGGCGATCGTGCTGCGCTTACCGTCCGCCGTGGCGGGGGAGAACAGGCTGAACTTGGCCCCGTTGTTCTTGATCTCGGCGAGGTTCATCTGGATGTCGCCGTTGGCGACCAGCAGTTCACCCTTGTCGACCTTGGTCTGCAGTTTGCCGGTCGAGGAGGACGGGCCGACGTTGTTGGCCTGTAACTTGGCCAGGTAGTCCAGCGCGCCCTGTTTGCCGTAGAGCTGTTGCAGCAGAACCAGAACCGCGGTGCCGTCCCCGGCCTGTCCGGGCGTCGAGTACTGCAGCTTGCCCTTGTACTCCGGCTTCAGCAGATCGTCCCAGGTCAATCCGTCGGTGTGCACCGACGGATTGGCGATGAAGGTCAGGTAGTTGCCCGCGAGGGTGACGTACTTGCCGCCGGGATCCTTGTCGCCCGCGGCGATCGCGCCGGTGTCGACGCCGCTGTCCTGGAGCAGATTCTGCTTGGCGGCCTTCTGGATGAACGGCGGCAGCGTCACCACGAGATCGGCCTGCGGGTTGGACTGCTCCTTGTCGATCCGGTTCACCACCTCACCGGATCCGGCTTCCACATAGTTGACCGAAATGCCGGTCTGCTTGGTGAATTCGGCGAATTCGGGTTTGTACCAGTCGGCCATGCCGTCGGCGGAGTACACGGTGACGGTCTTGCCGTCGCCCGCGCTCGTGCCGGTGCCGCCGCAGGCCGCGACGGACAGGGTCAGGGTTGCGGCGGAACCCAGGATCAACGCGGCGCGTGCGAGGCGGGAGATCGGAATACGCACGATGACTGCAACTTTCGTTCAGAGCGGAAGAGAGGGTGGGAGATGGGTCAGGGGTGTTCGGCCAGCAGCAGGTCGGCGAATTCGACCACCGAGGGCACGATGTGGGTGGCTCCGGCCTCGCGCAGCCGGTCCTCGGTGTGCGCGCCGGTGAGCGTGCCCGCCACGACGCGTGCGCCCGCGGCCAGGCCGGTTTCGATGTCGCTGGCCGTATCGCCCAGCACCGCAACGCGATCCACCGCGCCCGCACCGAGGCGCAGCAGTGCGGTGAGCACCATGTCCGGATAGGGGCGCCCGCGCCCGGCCTCGGCGGGGCACAGGGTCAGATCGGCGATCTCGTGCCAGGCCAGCGCGTCCAGCAGACGATCCTGGGTGCCGCGGCTGAAACCGGTGGTCAGCGCGACCTTGATCCCGGCCTCGCGCAGCCGCGTGATCGCCTCGGCCGCACCGGGAATCGGGGTCGCGTCGGCGGCGAACTCGTCGTAGGCGGCTTCGAAGGCGCGGTTGGCCTGCTGGGCGCGGTCCTCGTCACCGAGTATCGCGCGGAACACCGCGATCTTGGACTGGCCCATCGTGCGCACCACGTAATCGGTGGCCGCCTCGCGTTCGGGACCCTGCGCCGGGATGCCCGCGGCGGTTGCGGCGGCGTCGAAGGCGCGCAGCACCAGGCCGCCATCGGCGACGGTGGTTCCGGCCATGTCCAGGACGGCCAGTTCGATTCGTTTGTCGGACAAAGTATTTCCCTTCAAGGGTTCGAGACCGTCAGAGGTTCAGCAGGTCGGCGGTTTCCTCGCCGATGGCGGGGCCCAGCGTCATACCGCGCCCGCCGGGACCGGTGACGACCCAGACGTCGTCGGCGGCCTGCGCGCGGGTGACGATGGCGTTCGGGTCGGTGCTCTGGCTGTAGACACCGGCCCAGCGGCGCACGATCGGGGGAAGTCGGCGGCCGAGGAGTTCCTCGGTGACGGCGGTGAGGTGTTCGTACGGGGCCTCGTCCACGTCGAAGCCGAACGGCTCGTCGTATTCGTGGGTGTCGCCGATGGTCAGGCCGCCGTGCAGCCGTTGCACGCACAGCAACTGCATGCGGTGCTGCGCGGCGGTGAAGGTCTGGGCCTCCTCGAGTCGCAGGCGCTCGAGCGCCTCGCCCGCGAAACCGGGGTAGTAGCGGAAGCTGTCGCCGTCGGCGATGGCGGTGGTGAGCGGTTCGCCCAGCGGCGCGGTCTGCATCATCTGCAACCGGACCCGTCGAACGGGTATGTCGCCCACCAGTTCCCGGGTCAGGCCCGAATGTGCGGCACCCGGGCAGACCAGCACGAGATCGGCCTCGAAGCGGCGGCTGTGATCGTCCACGACGACTCCGCCGCTGATCGTGCGCGCCTCGGCGCCGGCGTGGAAGGTGTAGCGGCCGGTGCGTTCCATATGGGCGCGCAGCGCGGGCATGGCCTGGCGGGACTCCACCGCCGCATCGGTCGAACAGTGCAGTCCGGCAAGGAATTTGCCGCGCAGGGCCGGATTGATCTCCCGCACGCGACCGGGATCGAGCAGTTCGAATCCGCGCTCGCCCGCGCTCGGTCCGGCCGCGGCGGCCTCGGCGACGGCGAGTTCGGCCGCGGTGCGCACCAGCGTGATCGAGCCCGCGGGGCGGAATCCCACCCCGGCGACCCGGCCGCCGATCTCCTCCCACAGCCGGCGTGAGCGCAGCGTCAATTCCAATTCGCCCGTGCTGCGGCCCGATACCCAGACCAGGCCGAAGTTGCGGACCGTGGCGCCGCGGGCCTCGGTCTCGCGTTCGAGCTGAACGACCGTATGTCCGCGGCCGATCGCGGCCAGGGCATGTGCGGTGCCGAGGATCCCGCCGCCGATGATGACCAATCGCATAGTCAAAATGATGCGCAATGGTCTAGACCGTAGGGTGTTTCCTGCCCCAACACTGGGTTAACAATTGGTATAGACCAATTGGGGTATGCTGTGGGGGTGAATGCGAGGGACGCCGGGCGCCACGATCCGGCGAGCGGGCTCGCTGGGCGCGGGGCCGGTGTGCGCGGCGAGAACGGGATTGCCGAGAATCATGGTGTGAGCGATCTCGCGAGCGAACCGCGGGTGCTGCCCGGTCCGCAGGCCGCAGCATCGACCCCTGCCGAGATATCCGGCGTGAGTATCGATTTCGGGCGGACGTCCAAGGCGTACCGCGTGCGGACCGAAATCGAGGCGATCCTGGACCGATTGGGCGAGGGCGACCAGGTGCCGCCCGAGCGCGAACTCGCCGCGCGCTTCGAGGTCGCCCGCGAAACCGTCCGGCAGGCGCTGCGAGAACTGCTGGTGCAGGGCAGGATTCGCCGTCAGGGCCGGGGCACCGTGGTTTCCCGCCCGAAGATGGTGCAGCCCTTGTCGTTGCGCTCGTACACCGAGGGCGCGATCGGCCTCGGCCGCCGCCCCGGCCGCCTGCTGGTCGGCTGGGACGACATCCCCGCCGATCCGGAAACCGCTGCCGCACTCGATATCTCGACCGGATCCACGGTCATGCACCTGGAACGCGTCCTGCTGGCCGACGACGAGAAGGTCGGCCTGGAGAGCACCTACCTCACCCCTGCCCGGTTCGGCGCGCTGCGCACGACCTACGACCCGACCACCTCCCTCTACGCGGCCATCCGGGCCTCGGGTGTCGTGTTCGGTTCGGCGGTCGAACGCATCGAAACCGTCCTGGCCTCCCCGCGCGAGGCGGCGCTGCTGGAATGCACCACCGCCCTGCCGATGATCCTGCTGCATCGCCGCACCATCGACGCCGAAGGCGTGCCGATCGAACGTGTTCGCGCCCTGTATCGCGGTGACCGAATGGCGTTCGAAACCCAACTGCGCGAATGACATTCGCGCAGGTCAGCGGACCTGCGGGGCGACCTTCTCGCCGAGCAGCTCGATGGTGTGCAGGACGTTGTCGTGCGGCAGTGTGCCGACGCTCGGGTGCAGCATGAAGCGGTCCAGATCGAGGGTGTCGCGGACGGCGGCGATCTTCTCCGCGACGCGGTCGGGGGTGCCGACGAACAGCGATCCGGCGGGGGAGCGCAGGGCTTCGAACTGATCGCGAGTCATATTGCCCCAGCCGCGTTCGCGGCCCAGGCCGCTCATGGCCGCGGCGTAGGGCTCGTAGAACTCGGCCACGGCCTGTTCGTCGGTGTCGGCGATATAGCCGTGCGCGTGTACCGCGATCGGTTGCCGTTCGTGTCCGCCTTCTTCGAGGGCGCGGTGGTACAGGTCGACCAGGGGCCGGAATTGGGCGGGCCGGCCGCCGATGATGGCGAGTGCCAGTGGCAGGCCGAGCAGCCCGGCGCGCGCCACCGACTGCGGGTTGCCGCCGACCGCGATCCATACCGGCAGCGGCCGGTCGGTGCGCGGCTGGACGATGGTGTCGTGCAGTGCGGGACGGAATCGGCCGGACCAGTTCACCGGCTCGTCCGCACGCAGGCGCAGCAGCAGGGCGAGCTTCTCGTCGAAAAGGTCGTCGTAGTCCGCCAGGTCGAATCCGAACAAGGGAAACGACTCGGTGAAGGAGCCGCGTCCGGCCATCAGCTCGGCGCGACCGTCGGAGAGCAGATCGAGGGTGGCGAACTCCTGGTACAGGCGTACCGGATCCGCGGAGCTGAGCACGCTCACCGCGCTGGTCAGCTGGATGCGTTCGGTGCGCCCGGCGATGGTCGCCAGGACCACCGCGGGTGCGGACGCCGCGAAGTCCTCGCGATGGTGCTCGCCGACGCCGTACACGTCCAGGCCCGCGCGCTCGGCGGCGACGGCCTCCTGGACCACGTGCCGCAGCCGTTCGCCCGCGCTCGGTGCGGGGCGGTCGCCGACCGCGTGCCGTTCGGCGAAGGTCGTCAGTCCCAGTTCCATTGTTCTTCCTCCCGTGATGCCGATGTCGACAGCCTAAACGGACCATGGTCCGGATAAATTCCGCGGGGATCGGCGTCGCGGAGTGCCGAGAATCTCGGCGTCGAGTGCGGATACTCTGGTCGCATGGCAGTCCGCACTCGCAAGCCGCTCGTCCCCGGCGTTCAGTCCCCGACCCGTGAGGTTCCCCGATCGATCGCGCGTCCGGAATACGCGTGGAAGAAAACGGCCAACGAGGGTCACGAGCCGTGGGTGCAGACGCCCGAGACGATCGAGAAGATGCGCATCGCCAGCAAGATCGCCGCGCAGGCGCTGCAGGAGGCGGGCAAGGCCGTCGTCCCCGGGGCCCTGACCGACGACCTGGACCGCATCGCGCACGAGTACATGTGCGATCACGGCGCGTACCCGTCGACCCTGGGCTACAAGGGATTTCCAAAATCCTGCTGCACCTCGCTGAACGAGGTGATCTGCCACGGCATTCCGGACTCGACGCTCATCGAGGACGGCGACATCGTCAACATCGACGTGACCGCCTACATCGACGGCGTGCACGGCGACACCAACGCCACCTTCCTCGCCGGTGATGTGGACGAGGAGGCGCGGCTGCTGGTCGAGCGCACCCACGAGGCGACCATGCGCGCGATCAAGGCGGTGCGGCCGGGCCGGGCGCTGAACGTCATCGGGCGCGTCATCGAGTCCTACGCCAACCGCTTCGGTTACGGCGTGGTGCGCGATTTCACCGGCCACGGCGTCGGACCCACCTTCCACAGCGGGCTGGTCATCCTGCACTACGACCAGCCCGCCATCGAATCGGTCATCGAGCCCGGTATGACCTTCACCATCGAGCCGATGATCAACCTCGGCGGCATCGACTACGAGATCTGGAACGACGGCTGGACCGTCGTCACCAAGGATCGCAAGTGGACCGCCCAGTTCGAGCACACCCTCGTCGTCACCGACACCGGCGCGGAAATCCTCACCCTCCCGTGAGCGCGCGCACGTCCCGCGACTCGAACTGCGCACGTGGCGCCCGGTTGTGCCGGGGCGACAGGTGAGCCGGGTCCGCGGCGGTGTGCGCCGGTTCGCTGTGCACTCACGAATGCGGCTGTGTGACACGGGAGTTCGGATGCGGCAGGAGGTGACATTGCGAGTCGCCTCGGTTCGTGCCGACGAAGGGCGGCTGTTCACCGACAGGAGCGGATGGCCGGGTGATGGGCTGGTCCCAGAGCGTCGAAGTCCGCATGCGATGGCGTGCGTGTCGGCGGTGACCTCGGTTCGCGGTGGTCGACGGCTCGTCCACAGGGGGAATGCGCGGTCGGCGGAGGTGTCGGTGTCGAGTGGGCCGCATCCGCGTGCGGTGGCGTGGTGAAGGGGGCGTTGCTGGTCGCTGGGACGACCTCGGACGCGGGCAAAAGTGTCGTCGTGGCCGGGTTGTGCCGGATGCTGGCTCGGCGGGGAATTCGGGTGGCGCCGTTCAAGGCGCAGAACATGTCGAACAACTCGGTGGTCGCGCTCGACGGTGGGGAGATCGGGCGGGCGCAGGCGTTGCAGGCGCGGGCGTGCGGGCTGGAGCCGAGTGTGCGGTTCAATCCGGTGCTGCTCAAGCCCGGGAGTGATCGACGCTCGCAGTTGGTGGTTCGGGGGCGGGCCGTGGATACGGTCGGGGCGCGGGACTATTTCCGGCATCGGCGGCAGCTGCGGGAGGTGGTGGCCGGTGAATTGGCCGCGCTGCGAGCCGAATTCGATGTGGTGATCTGTGAGGGCGCCGGATCGCCCGCCGAAATCAATCTGCGGGCAACGGATCTGGCGAACATGGGGCTGGCGCGGGCGGCGGATCTGCCCGTTCTGCTGGTCGGCGACATCGATCGCGGCGGTGTGCTCGCGCACCTGTTCGGGACCGTGGCGATTCTGGAACCCGAAGACCAACAGCTCATCTGCGGATTCATCGTGAACAAATTCCGCGGTGACGTCGAGTTGCTCCGACCCGGGCTCGATACGCTCACCGAGCTCACCGGACGTCCCACCCTCGGCGTCCTGCCCTTCGCCGAGGACCTGTGGATCGACGCCGAGGATTCCCTGGGCACCGTCGCCGACGCGCCGGTAGGTCGCCCGCGCCCGCCGCTCGGGACCGAATGGCTGACCGTCGCGGCGATCCGGCTGCCGCGCATCTCCAACTCCACCGACGTGGAGGCGCTGGCCTGCGAACCCGGCGTCTCGGTGCGCTGGGCGGACGATCCGTCCCGGCTGGCCGACGCCGACCTGGTGGTCCTGCCGGGCAGCAAATCCACCGTGAGCGATCTGGAATGGTTGCGCCGCACCGGAATCGCCGATGCGCTGTGCGCGCGCGCCGCGGCCGGACGGCCGATCCTGGGCATCTGCGGCGGGTATCAGATGCTGGCCCGGCGCATCGTGGACGAGGTGGAATCGACTGCGGGGGAGGTCGCCGGACTCGGCCTGCTGGATCTGGACATCGAGTTCAGCGAACCGAAGGTGTTGCGCCACACCGTCGGCCGGGCGGCCGACTCGGGTATACCGTTGAGTGGCTACGAGATCCACTACGGTCGCGCGCGACGCACCGGTGATCCGGCCTGGCTCGAACTCGACGACGGTCGCACCGAAGGCAGTGTGCGCGGGGCGATCCGCGGCACGCACCTGCACGGTCTGTTGGAGTCCGACGACTTCCGCCGGGCCTGGTTGCGCGAGGTCGCCGCACAGGCCGGACGCTCCGGATTCCGTGTCGCCGAGGATGTTTCGGCCGTCGCTGAACGGGAGTCCCAGCTCGACCTGCTCGCCGATCTGATCGAGAAACATCTCGATATGACAGCGCTGGAACAGCTGATCACCACCGGCGTTCCGGACGGACTGCCCACCCTCGCGACGTCGCGGAGCACGAACCCCTGAGCGCGATGCGTTCAGATCGGTGAACAGCCTCTCGACCGGCCGAGAAACAGTCTGCGCGCCGATTCGGCGGCGGCTCGTGGCGGAGCTCTCCGCGGGCGTCGGTACGTGGGCAGCGACACGAGGTCTCGCGGGCGTCGGCCGTGTAGCGTGGGTCGGCATGGAAATACGGCGGATCGCGGTCGGTGACCGCGCCTGGACCGTTCGAATCGATGGCTCGCAGTTCCGGCATACCGTCGTCCTGCTGCCCGACGCGGGTGCTCCGGCAGATGTGTACGACGCGGTGTGCGCCCGCCTGAACACCTCGGACCTCCGCACGATCGTGCTGGAATCGGTCGAGGGACTCGATCCCGCGGGCGTGTACGCGATCCTGGACGAACTCGGCGTCCCGTGGGCGAACCTCGCCGGTTACGGTGCGGGAGCCGACCTGGCCTGGCAGCTCGCCGCCCGCGGGTTCGGCCGATTCATGGGTCTGGTCGCCGCCGGACGCGGACATCCGGCCGCCCCCGGCGCGGACGGCGCCGTCGCCGATGCGAGCTGCCCCGCCGTGGAGATCCCCACCACCGTCGTCGCGACCAAGAACCTGGCCCGCCCGGCCGCCGAGGCCGCCGCCCGCCACGTCTACGGGGAATTCCGCGTCGCACAGGTCGACGTCACCGATCCGGCCGCCGAGGCGGCCCAGGAATTCGCCACCGAGATCGTCCTGCGCAGCGGCCAATGGTGAGGGGCGGACGCTAGGCGCGGAAGTCCGCGAGCCAGCGCAGCCAGGAGTCCAACTCGGTGAACGCCTGCTGACGCACTGGTCCGGCGGATAGAAACACGTCGTGGCGGGCGCCCTCGATCGGCACGATGTTGGTGCGTTCGCCCAGGCAGCCGGACCAGCGTTGGATCTGGCGCACGTCCAGTACCGTGTCCGCGACATCGGCCGCGGGGCCGTAGGCGCGCATGAACTTGGTCACCTTCGAGCGCAGGATCAGCGCGGGAACGCCGATGTCCAGGCCGCGCTGCAACTGGGCGTGCCCGCGCCGGATCGCGCGCAACCAGCCGAAATGCACCGGAAATCCGCTCAGCGGCTTCCAGTCCAGGTCGTAATCCCATTCACCGGACGCGCTGCGATGCAGGCTGTCGCCGTAGGTGGTGACCTTCTGCCCGGGCAGGGTGGCCATGGCGCGCAGGCGGCCCAGCCCGCCGATCACGGTGTTGCCGACGATGGTCCGGTAGTAGGCCGGGCCCTGCAGATCGAACCAGGGGCTGTTCAGTGCCAGTCCGGTGATTCCCTGTGCGGCAACGCCTTCGGAGGCCTGGAGTCGATCGAGCCACAGCGAGGTCACCAGTCCGCCCGTGGAGTGGCCCATCACCAGTACCGGCAGGCCGGTCTCCTCGCGCACGATGCGCAGCGCCTCGTTCAACTCGGCGTCGTACAGCGCCAGGTCGGTGACGTAGTGCGGGGTCTGCCCCGGTTGCAGCGACCGCCCGCACTTGCGCAGATCCAGGGCGAAGAAGCGGTAGCCCTGGTCGGCCATGTGCTCGGCGAGGTGCCGTTGGAAGAAATAGTCGGTGAATCCGTGCACGTACAACACCGCGCCGGTCGCCTCGGCCGTGGCGAGATATCGGACCAGGGTGGCCTCGACCGTGCCTTCGCCGTCCGGGTCGGGTCCCAGGGGTATCCGTCGCTGTTCGTATCCCTCACCGAGGACATCGGGCTGCCAGGAGTCGGTCCGCGGCCCGGCCAGCGGCGTCTCGTTCGTCACAGCCCCCACGATATTCGACCCGCTCAGCGGCGTCGCGGCACAGGTAGGCCGCTCACAGTGGGTGTGGCGGTTTCGGAATCGGGCATGTCGAGGGGCAGAATCAGGTTGAAGTGAACGACGGGTAACCTCGAACCCGCCGTATTCGCCGGAATTCCGGTGACGCACAACACAATGCCCAGGTGGTCCGCCCGGGGCGGGACCGCGCATAAGGACAAGGAAGTCGATCTACCCGTGCCGAACGCTGCGATGACTGAAAAGACCGATGTAGTCCTCATCGGTGCCGGCATCATGAGTGCCACCCTGGGCGCACTGCTTCGTCAGCTGCAGCCGGACTGGTCGATCACGATGTTCGAGCGCCTGGACGCCGCCGCCCCGGAGAGCAGTGACCCCTGGAACAACGCCGGTACCGGGCATTCCGCGTTGTGTGAGCTCAACTACACCCCGCGCACCGCCGACGGCGGCGTCGACGTGTCCAAGGCCGTCGACATCAACGAGCGGTTCCAGGTCTCCCGGCAGTTCTGGTCCTACGCGGTGGAGAACGGCGTGCTCGGCACGCCCTCGGAATTCATCAACCCGATCCCGCACGTCAGCTTCACCCACGGCGCGGACGGCGCGGAGTACCTGCGCAAGCGCTACGAGGCGCTGGTACGGCACCCGCTGTTCGAGGGTATGGAGTTCATCGACTCGCCCGAGGAGTTCACCCGGCGGTTGCCGCTGATGGCCAAGGGCCGCGACTTCAGCGATCCGGTGGCGCTGAACTGGAGTGCCAAGGGCACCGATATCAACTTCGGCGCGCTCACCAAGCAGCTGCTGGCCTACCTCGGCCACTCGGGCGTCGACATCGGGTTCGGCACCGAGGTGCGCAACCTGTCCAAGCAGTCCGACGGCAGCTGGGACGTCAAGGTGCGCAACACCCGCACCGGCTCGACGCGGCGGGTGAACGCGAAATTCGTCTTCGTCGGCGCGGGCGGTTACGCGTTGCCGCTGCTGCAGAAGGCCGGTATCCCCGAGATCTCGGGCTTCGCCGGCTTCCCGGTCAGCGGCCAGTTCCTGCGTTGCACCAACCGCGAGTTGATCACCCTGCACGAGGCCAAGGTGTACGGCATGGCCGCGGTCGGCGCACCGCCGATGTCGGTGCCGCACTTGGACACTCGCGTCATCGACGGTAAGCGCGGCCTGCTGTTCGGCCCGTACGCGGGTTGGACGCCGAAATTCCTCAAGGACGGCAAATACGCCGATCTGTTCAAGTCGATCCGTCCGGGCAACCTGACCCCGATGCTCGGCGTCGGCGTGACCGAGCTGGGCCTGGTCAAGTACCTGGTCAGCGAGCTGCTGAAGTCTCCGGCGGGCAAGGTGAGCGCGATGGAGGAATTCATTCCGCGCGCCGACGGTCACGACTGGGAGCTGATCACCGCCGGTCAGCGCGTGCAGATCATTCGCCGCAAGGGCATCGGCGGCGTGCTCGAACTCGGCACCGCGGTCATCACCGCCTCCGACGGCTCCATCGCGGGTCTGCTCGGCGCCTCGCCGGGCGCGTCCACCTGCGTCTCGGCCATGCTGGACGTGCTGCAGCGCTGCTTCCCGCGCGAGTACTCGGACTGGACGCCGCAGCTCAAGGCCATGGTTCCGTCGCTGGGCGTGAAGCTGTCCGAGAATCAGGCGCTCTACCACGAAGTATGGGACTGGTCGAACAAGGCGCTCGGTCTGACCGAGAACACGCCGAAGGCAGAACTCGCGCAGAGCTGAGCGATGTGATAGCAAGACGCGATGATGTCAACGGTTGTTCTCAAAAGGTCGTGGGCCGCGGATCTGGACACCGCAACCCTGTACAAGCTGTTGAAGCTTCGCGTCCAGGTTTTCGTCGTGGAGCAGAAGTGCGCGTATCCGGAGCTGGACGGGCTGGATCTGTTGCCGGAGACCCGGCACCTGTGGCTCGACGACGAGGGTGAGGCGATCAGCACGCTGCGCCTGAGCGAGGAGCACGAGAACGGGGTGAAATCGTTCCGCATCGGCCGGCTGTGTACCACGCCGTCCGCCCGCGGGCACGGTTACACCACTCGGCTGCTGCAGGCCGCGCTCGCCGAAACCGGTTCGGCCACAGTGCGACTCAATGCGCAGACCTACCTGATCGATATGTACACCAAGCACGGTTTCGTCACCGACGGCGAGGAGTACATCGAGGACGGTATTCCGCACATTCCGATGCGGCGCGGTTAGCCTGCGGGTCCCGCAGCCCGGAAGTGGTTGCGGGACCGTCTGTTTCGAATCCGATCAGTTGCCCGAAGCGATCGGCTCGCCCCGCACCTCGCGGGTGAGCAGTGTCGCCCCGGCCACCGCCCCGGGCATCAGCACGATCGCGACGAACGGCACCAGGAACGCCGCCGCGAGCGGAATTCCGAAGCCCCACACCAGCATCCGGCGTGAGCGCAGCAACTTCAGCTGGTCGCGCAGGGCGATTCCGCGACGTTGCATGGCCACGGTGGTGAGTTCCTGCACCAGGAAGAATCCGGTGACGCCGATGCCCACCACGGGCACCACCGTCTGCCCCACGACGGGTAGAAACCCGGCCGCGAACAGCACCACGGCCCACACCAGAGCACGCAGCACCAGCGCGATGCCGTCCTTGATCGACCGCCAGGTCGACAACCCCGGTCCCGGCACCTCGTCCGGCGACTGACTCCGGTCCACGTGCTCGGCCAGCGCCTCGTAGAACGGCTGTCCCAGCGCCAACGTCAGCGCGGTGAACGTGATCACCGCCAGGAACAGGCACAACACCAGCAGCAGCACGTCCAGGAAGCCGCGCAGCACATCTGGCCAGGGCGAGGCCCAATGATCAGCGAACGGCGTCGCCCACGCGACGACATCGCCCACGAACCACGCCACCGCCACGATCGCGACCACGTACAACACCAGCGCGATGAGCCCCGGCACCAGCGCGTACCCGAACCGCCGCCGATGCGTCGCCACCCACCGCTGCCCTTGCAAGAGATACCCGAACCCCGCAGCCAGATCACGCACGCGCGCAGTCTATTCGTTCGCAGTCGAAAACGCTTGAGCGGTGCGCGTTTCCGTGGCCGGTCCGAATCGCGCCACCGGCCGCGGGAGGTGGGGGCGGGTCTGCTGTGGCGCGGTGATCGTCGGTGCGTGGGTGTTGCGAAGAGTTGTGTGGGTGCGGATCCTCACAGCAGGGGCGGGGAAATCCCTCGCCGGCGCGGCAATAGAGTTGGGGAATGTCCGAGTCCGTCGCTGATGTCGTCGCTGGTCCGTCCATTGCTGCCGTAGGGGGCGGGGAGGCCGGGTTTCCGTTCTCGGCGGTGGTGGGGCAGGAACAGTTGCAGTTGGCGCTGATTCTGTGTGCGGTGCATCCGGGGATCGGCGGTGTGCTGGTCCGCGGGGAGAAGGGGACCGCGAAGTCGACGGTGGTGCGGGCGCTGGCGCAGTTGTTGCCGCCGGTGGCCGATGAACGTGGTTCGGAGCGGCCCGCGCGGCTGGTGGAGCTGCCGGTCGGGGCGACCGAGGATCGGGTGGTCGGCTCGCTGGATCTGCAGCGGGTGCTGCGCGACGGGGAGCAGGCGTTCCGGCCGGGTCTGCTGGCGGCCGCACATCACGGCGTGCTCTACGTCGACGAGGTGAATCTGCTGCACGACCATCTGGTCGACGTGCTGCTGGACGCCGCGGCCATGGGACGGGTGCATATCGAACGCGACGGGGTCTCGCATTCACATCCGGCGCGGTTCGTGCTGGTCGGGACGATGAACCCGGAGGAGGGTGAGCTGCGTCCGCAGTTGCTGGACCGATTCGGGCTCACCGTCGACGTGGCCGCCTCCCGCGATGTGGACGTGCGCATGGCCGTCGTGCGCCGCCGCCTGGACTACGAGGCCGATCCGAACGGATTCGCCACCCGGTACGCCGAGGCCGACCGGGAGATCGCCGACCGCATCCTCATCGCCCGTGACCTGGTCGGCGAGGTGGCGCTGGACGATGTGGAGCTGCGTCGGATCGCGGCATTGTGCGCCAGCTTCGACGTCGACGGTATGCGTGCGGATCTGGTGGTCGCGCGCACCGCTACCGCACATGCCGCGTGGCGCGGAAGTCGTCGTGTGACAGCCGATGACGTGCGTATCGCCGCGGAACTCGCACTGCCGCACCGACGTCGGCGCGATCCGTTCGACGAGCCCGGCATCAGCGAGGAACAGCTCGAGGAGGCGATGCAGCAGGCCGCCGAGGAGGCCGCGCGGGCCGAACAGGACTCAGACGAATCTTCCGGTCCGGCAAGCGAATCGGAGCCCCCGCCGTCCGATGATCAGGGAGGCGCCGAGGGGCCCGACGGGCCACCCGAGGACGATCCGGACGGTAGCCCCGACACGCCCGGCGGTGGTGGCGGTGCGCCGGAGGGCCGGGCGGGTGCTCCGGCGAATTCGGTTGCCCGGCCGCCGCGTTGGGAGGTGCAGGGTGTCGGCGAGGGTGCGCCGGGACGGCGTTCGCGGGCGAGCACCCGGCACGGCCGCGTCGTGCGGTCGGTGCCCGATGCCGCGGCCGGACTGCATCTGCTCGGCACAGTCTTCGCCGCCGCGCCCCATCAGCGTGCTCGCGGCCGGTTCGAGGGTCCGCTGGCGCTCGAGTCGCAGGATCTGCGCGGTGCGTATCGCGAAGGGCGCGAAGGCAATCTGGTGATCTTCGTGGTCGACACGTCGGGTTCGATGGCCGCCCGCGATCGGCTTTCGGCGGTCACCGGCGCGATCGTGGCCCTGCTGCGCGATGCCTATCAGCGGCGCGACAAGGTCGCGGTGATCACGATGCGCGGCAGCGAGGCCGAGCTGGTGTTGCCGCCGACCTCCTCGGTGGATATCGCGGTGCGTCGTCTGGCGGGGCTGCGCACCGGCGGGAAGACCCCGCTGGCCCGTGGACTGGTCGAGGCGCGGGAGGTCGTGCGGCGCGAGCGAGTGCGCGATCCGCAGCGTCGCGCGATGGTTGTCCTGCTCACCGACGGCCGCGCCACCGGTGGCGCGGATCCGGTCGCGCGCGCCCGCGCCGCCGCTCGCGTCCTGGCACGTGACGGTGTCGCCGGTGTCGTGGTCGACTGCGAACGCGGCATGATCCGCTTGGGTCTGGCCGCCGAATTGTCCCGCGAACTGCGTGCCACCTACATTCGCCTGGCCGAGATCACCGGCGATTCCGTGGCGGGCGTCGTGCGGTCGCAGGTGTCCGGGATCCGCGCGGCGTAGCAGTTCTGCGGCGTGTGCGCCGGCCGTCGTGTGGTGGCGGTCGGTTGTATCGCCTCGATTCGCTTGGGCGGCAGTCGAACTCGTCAAGGTGCACGTCACCGGAGTTTGTCCGGCTGAGATTGCCGGGGAATCTGCGGTGGGCGCCGTGCCGGCGAAGTGTGTCCGGGTGGATCGGCGGTCATTCCGTGGTGCCGCTGTCCGGCCGCCGGGCCGACTTGCGACCTGCGCGGCATCACACCGGCATGGCCGGGATCCTCGGTAGAAGATCCGACTCGGGTGTGCGGCTAGCGCGAGGGGGGTGTGGTGAGTTGGTCGGCGAGGGCGGTGAGTAGTTCGGAGCAGCCTTCGTCGACGGCGAGGCTGGCCAGCGGATCGCCGCGCGTGTGGCCGCGGTTCACGATGACGACCGGGCGAGAGGTCTTGGCCGCGTGGCGGACGAACCGCAGACCGGACATGACGGTGAGGGAGGAGCCTGCGGTCAGGAGTACCTCGGCGTACTCGACCAGGTCGTAGGCCGCGCGCACGCGGTCCTTCGGCACGTTCTCGCCGAAATAGACGATGTCGGGCTTGAGCATTCCGCCGCAGTGCTCGCAGTCGACCATGCGGAAGTGTGCGGTGTCGGTGACCACGGCGTCGGCGTCGGGGGCGACCTCCAGGCCGTCGGTGACCGATTCGGCGAAGCCGGGATTGGCGGCCTCGAGCCGGTCGGCCAGCCGCATCCGGGAGATCAGGGACGAGCAGCTCAGGCAGCGCACCCGCGCATAGGTGCCGTGCAGGTCGATCACGCGGCGACTGCCCGCCTTGGTGTGCAGCAGGTCCACGTTCTGGGTGATCAGGCCGCTGACGACGCCTGCCCGTTCGAGCCGGGCCAGCGCACGATGTCCGGGATTCGGTCGCGCGGCATCCATCCGCCGCCAGCCGACGTGGTTGCGGGCCCAATACCGTTGCCGGAACACCGGATCCCCGACGAACTGCTGGTAGGTCATCGGATTGCGCGGCGGCGAACTCGGCCCCCGATAGTCCGGAATCCCGCTGTCGGTGGACAACCCCGCCCCGGTCAACACCGCCACTCGACGGCCCGCGACGATGTCGAGCACCCGATCGACAGCGCTCACGGTCAGAACTTCCGGCATGAATCCAGCGTACGACCCGGTCCGGGCAGGCCGGTTGTGCAGGCCGGGGCGGGGGTCGGGCTGTGGACCGGGTGTGGCAACGTGGAGCAGCAGTTCACGTGCGGAAGGAGCGGTGTCGATGCCCAAGGGTGTTCCCGAGGCGGTGCCCGATGACGGGTTGACCACCCGGCAGCGGCGTAATCAGCCTGTTCTGGCGGTGCACACCGGGCCCGGCAAGGGTAAGTCGACCGCCGCGTTCGGGATGGCGTTGCGGGCCTGGAACCAAGGGTTCGACATCGCGGTGTTCCAGTTCGTGAAGAGTGCGAAATGGAAGGTCGGGGAGGAGGCGGCGTTCCGCACCCTCGGCCGGTTGCACGAGGAGACCGGTGCCGGCGGCCCGGTCGAATGGCACAAGATGGGTGAGGGCTGGTCCTGGACCCGTAAACACGGCACCGAGGACGACCACGCCGCCGCGGCGCTGGCCGGTTGGCAGGAGATCGCTCGCCGCCTGGCCGCCGAACAGCACCGGTTCTACGTGCTCGACGAATTCACCTATCCGCTGAAATGGGGGTGGGTCGATGTGGACGAGGTGGTCGAGACCCTGCGCAACCGCCCCGGCAATCAGCACGTGGTGATCACCGGACGGGACGCACCGCAGGCGCTGATCGAGGCCGCCGATCTGGTCACCGAGATGACCAAGACCAAACATCCGATGGATGCGGGTCGCAAGGGCCAGCGCGGCATCGAATGGTGAGCACACCCGCGGTGGTCATCGCCGCACCGGCCTCCGGAAGCGGGAAGACCACTCTGGCAACGGGTTTGATCGGTGCGCTGCGTCGCGCGGGACATTCCGTCGCCCCGTTCAAGGTGGGCCCGGACTATATCGACCCCGGATATCACGGTCTGGCCGCCGGACGTCCGGGGCGGAATCTGGATCCGGTGCTGGTGGGCGCGCAGCGGGTGCTGCCGCTGTATCGGCACGGGACGCACGGCTGCGATATCGCGGTCGTCGAGGGCGTGATGGGCCTGTTCGACGGTCGTATCGATGAACATCAGGTGCAGTCCGTCGCGGAGGGATCCACCGCCCAGGTCGCGGCGCTGCTGGGCGCACCGGTCGTGCTGGTCGTGGACGCGCGCGGGCACAGTCAGAGCCTGGCGGCCCTGCTGCACGGATTCGCCACCTACGACAGTGAGATCCGGCTCGGCGGAGTGATTCTCAACCGCGTCGGCAGCGAACGACACGAACAGGTGTTGCGCGCCGCATGCGACCGGGTCGGTCTGCCGGTGCTCGGCGCATTGCCGCGAATGGCCGAATTGGCGGTCCCCTCACGACATCTGGGCCTCATCCCGGCGGTGGAGCACGGCGTGGCGGCGCGGTCGGCGGTCGAGGCGATGATCGAACTCGTTTCCGCGCACGTGGATCTGGCCGCGATCGCCCGGCTGGCCGGTGCGCAGGTGTCCGGGCCGGGCTGGGATCCGGTGGCGGAACTGCGTGCGCCGGTGGACGGTGCGCCGGTTGTGATGGATTCGGCTGCCGGTACGCGGGAACCGGAGGCGGACGGCGCGCAGTGTACGGCCGACGGCCCGGTGATCGCGATGGCCGGTGGCGCGGCGTTCACCTTCGGCTATGCCGAGCATCGCGAACTGCTGGCGGCGGCGGGCGCGCAGGTCGCGGTCTTCGACCCGCTGCACGACGACTTGCCCACCGGGACAGCCGGTGTCGTTCTGCCGGGCGGATTCCCGGAGGAGCATGCGGCGGAGTTGTCGGCGAACGATCGGCTGCTCGACGCGCTGCGCGCCGCGGCCCACGCGGGTATGCCGGTGCACGCCGAATGCGCGGGACTGCTGTATCTGACCCGCAGCTTGGACGGACATCGCATGGCCGGGGTCATCGACGCGGCAGCCGAATTCGGGCCACGATTGACACTGGGCTATCGGGATGCGGTGGCGCTGACCGATTCCGCGCTCTGGACTGCCGGGCAACGAGTGCGCGGACACGAATTCCACCGGACCCGACTGATTTCCGCCGCAGCCGCCGATCCGGCGTGGGCCTGGCGGGCACCGGATCGCGAGACCGTTCGCGAGGGTGCGGTGATTCATCGGGTGCACGCGTCGTACCTGCACACCCATCCCGCCGGGAACCCCGCGTCGATCGCCGGATTCGTCGCTGCCGCAGCGGATTACGCCGCTCTGCGCGCCGATGTGTGAATCGGGTCCGGGCAGTGGCGAACTCGTGGTCGGCGTGGGCTGCCGTCCGGCGACTGCCGCGGCGGATATTCTGCGTGCGGTGCGGGAGGTAGTGGGAAGCAAGAAGGTTCGCGCTCTGGCGACTATCGACCGCCGAGCGGGCGAACCGGGGATATCAGCCGCCGCAGCCGAACTGGGAGTTCCGGTCATCGCATTCACCGCGGATGAACTCGCCGAGGTGCGTGTCCCGAATCCCGCGGCACGAACCAGCGCCGCTGTCGCCACCGCGAGCGTCGCGGAGGCTGCTGCACTGCTGGCCAGTGAAAAAGACTGCGGCACAGCATTTCTCGTGACACCGAAAACGGTGCGGGGGCCGGTGACGGTTGCCGCGGCCAGCTGTCGACAGCGAATGGTGCGGTCGGTCGGGTTGTGATGACGAACCGCCGATAGCGGTCCGGCCGAGTCAACCCCGCCAGGATTCGAGCACCCGGTCCAGCGTCGGGCGGATCTTCGCGCGGGCGTCCTTGCGCGGCGTGCCCGCCATCAGCAGCCGGTCGTACTCGGTGTCGAGATGCCGGATCGAGGCGATCACCGCGAGCGTCACCGCCTCGGCGGCAAGGACTTTCGCGGCCGCGCTGCGCCCGACGCGCCCGCTGCCGCGCACCGCGGCATGGTCGGCGATCTCGGTGGCGCGGTCGGGCGGGCAGTGCGGGAACAGCCGCTGGATCTCGGCGGCCATTCGCGCCTGGAATTCGACGTCCTGTGCCGCGCGCCGAGCGGTATCGCGCTCGCGGCGGCGCAACCGCGCGTCCTCGTCGGCCAGGCACTGCTCCTCCGCGCGGGCCAGCGCCTGTTCCTCCACCAGGATGCCCACGCGTTCGTGGCGTTTGCGCCGCGCGTTGAACCGCACGACGACCGCGGCCAGGGTGCTCTCCTTCTTGGCGCGTCGGCTCAGTGCCGCGTCCCCGGCGGGCAGGAATTCCAGATGGTCGAGATCCGCGCAGGTCAGGCACAGTGGCCCGGCATCGGACATGATCTGATACGGACCGGTGTCCGAACATTCCGCGCAGGTCCAGTCGCCGGCCACCGCCGTCACGACCGTGAGGTCGGGCGCCTTGTTCTGGCGCTGCACCATCTGCTCGCGGCGGGCGGGGCTGAGGTCGGGGGAGAGCCAGTGTGTGCGGAACACCGCCTCGTCACCGTCTCCGACGAAGATCAGCGGCGCACGGTCGCGACTGCCGGACAGGTAGGCGGTATCGCTGGGGGTCAGGCCGCACTCGCGCGCCCATTCCCCGAGCAGATCCGCGACATCACGCAGCCGCACTCCGTCCACCGGCGCCAGCTTCACCAGCGAGGGCGCCCGCCCCTGCCGCCAGCGCTCGACGTGCGCCGAGGTCAGCCAGCCCAAACCCACCAGCACATCGACCGTGGACACGTACTTGTGCTGGGCCAGTGCCGCTTCCGCAGCCGTGACCACCCGACGCCGGAGTTTGGACATGGATGGAACGATAGAACACGGCCACGACAGCTCCCGCGCTCCGTCGCCTCCGGTCAGGGCGCCACGGACGTCCAATCGGCGAAACCGGTCGGGTCGTGCCGCCCCAGGCTGGCGTGTTCGAACATGCCCCAGCCCTCGGCGTCACCGCACCGGGCGCGGGCGACATGATCGATCACACCCCACGGAATGCGCCCGGCGACAGCGGGATCGGTCAGGTCGTAACTACTGGACGAGGACCAGTCCGCACCTTTCCAGACACCGTGCTGCCAATCCGGATCGCCGCCGTAGCCGCAGCCGATGTGCAGCGCCATGAACGTCTGCGGCTCGATGTGCACCTCCACCGGTTTGCCGTCCGAGGCCGTCATCTCCAGCCGCGCGGCAACGGGAATCCTTGTGCCGGAGCGATAGTCGATGTGTACGCGCGGCCAGCCGAGTTGCTCGACCCGACCGTCGGCCCAGATCCGGGTGGCATCGTTGAGGGTGCGGAATCCGTCCGGATTCTCCTGCACTATCACCACGATGGCGAAGTCCTCGAAGCGCAGCGGCACGTACATCCACCAGAAGCCGCCCGGCCCGGAGGCGCCGGCGCGCCCGGCCGGTTCGGTCTCCCCGACCGGGCGGATACCCCACGACCGGTCCCGGCTGCCGGTCCAGACCTGCGGATCCACCGTCAGATCGGTCCCGTCCACGTGCAGCGTGCCCGCCCACGAACCCACCTGCGCGAATCGGGACGCGTCGATGATCGGCCGATTCCCGGCCAGGATGAGATGCGGCTGTTCCAGCACCGCGGGAAACGCCCCGGTCCAGGTCAGGTCGAAGCCGAGATCCTCGTGCTCGCAGACGATCCGGATGCGATCGAGCGGTTCGAGCACCTCGACGCGATAGCCGCCGACCCGCTGGTCCAGCCCGCGCTCGGTGAGTGCGGTCGAAAAGCGCACGGCCCGTTGGGTTTCGCCGTGTCGCACGGCCGCGTACGCGTCGATGACGCCCAGGTTCGGATAAACGCCCAGACCCGTCACCAGGAAGGTGCCACCGTCCCGGTCGTGGCCGTTGAAATAGCTGCGGTCGTAGAAGTTCCGGTCGCTGGTGCCGACTCTGGCCAGCGACAGCGGGGTCTGATGGATCGGATATTCGTCCAGCGGTGCGGGGGTCGGGCCGATGCCGCGGCCGTCGGATTCGCTCATACCTGTCAATCCCATTCGTAGGTGCCGTCGAGCAGAGCTTCGAGACTTCTGCGGTGCATGATGTAGTCGTCCCGGTCGGGGGTGTCGGTGTCCTCGCCGAAGTGGATCATCCGGCGCTTGACCCGGGCCATCACCACCCCGTGCCGCAACGCCGCGTAGACCAGGTAGAAGTCCAGGTCGCGCAGGCGATATCCGGCGGCCCGCTCGTAGTGCGCGACGACATCCTCCCGGCGCAGGAAATCCGGCAGTCCCGGCTGGCCGAATTGCGTTGCCAGATCCTGGAAGAACCGGTGGATGAAGATCACCCACGCCACATCGAGCTCGCGCGGGCCCAGTGCGGCCATCTCCCAGTCCAGCACGGCGACCGGATCGAACTCCTGGTAGATGATGTTGCCGGGCCGGGAATCGCCCCAGCTGAGCACGTCGGGGCCGGGATCGCTCGGCCAGTGCTGCTCCAGCCAGTCGAATGCGCGCTCCAGCAACGGAATCGGGTAGCCGTCGTCCGCGAGGGCCCAGCGGTACCAGGCGCGGGTGGCATCGACGTGCCGGCGCAGCGAGTCGCCGGATTCGGCCAGCTCCGGGAACTTCGCCGCCGGATCGGCGATGTCGTGGATTTCGGCGATGATGTCGATGGTGTTGCGGGTCAGCAGCATTCGCTGCTGCGCGGTGGCGTCGAACAGCCAGCCGATGAATACGTACGGCGGATTGTCCTCGGGGATGCGGCCCTCCACCCGCTGCATCACGAAAAACGGTGCGCCGAGCGCGGATTCGTCCTTCTCGAACCAGCACAGCGGTGGCACGGGCACCGAACTGTGTTCGGCCACGCCCGCCATCACCGCGTATTGCCTTGCCAGATCGTAGGTTTCGAAGACCGGGAAGGAGTCGTCCTCCGGCGCCATGCGGGCCACGTAGGAGCCGGTGAGCGTCTTCCCGTCCTTCTGCCAGGAGGCATCGAACAGGACCGACGAACTCGACATCCCACCGGCCTGCGGGCGGCGCAGATCGGTGAGCGTCGGTGCGTCGTCGCAGCCGACCTTGTCACCGAGCCATCCGGTCAGGCGTTCGGCGAGGTCGTAGAGATCCCGGGCGCTGGTGGTGAGCTGTCGCCGCTGTTCGGGATCTGGATCGGAATCGTCCGACATGATCGGGTCCTCCTGGCTTCTGGAAATGCCTGCGTGGGGTGCTTCGGACCGGTTCGGGAGGTCCGTGGCGACACGATGGAGGGAATGTAACGCGTTCTATTCGCCGCTCGTGGTGGAATCCGAGAGACGTTATTCGCCGATTCCGATGACCGGGACGGAGGTTGCCGGGATCGGGTGCGGCCTGCCTGGAATGCGGGTTGCGGGCTGTGTCGAGAGGGCCGGAAGATCGGTGGGAGGATCCGGCGGAAGTCGGTTTCGGGTGCGCTGGTTCGAGCGGGAGGTCGAGCATGAGCGACGGTGTCAAGGAGCGGGACGACATATCGGAGATCCGGTCGGGGGACGATGCTGTGACGGCGTGGAACCCGTTCACCCGCATCGTCTTCCGGTTCCTGCTGATCTACTTCGGGCTGTTCTGCCTGATGGTCCCGCAGATCACGATCGCATTCACGGGCTGGTTCCGCACCTGGTTGCCGAGCCGGACGGGGACATGGCAGCAGAAGCTGCTGGATCCGGTGTTCGGATGGGTCGGGCGCACGGTTTTCGGTGCGCACGACGTGCGGATCTACCCGAGCGGGAGCGGCGATCAGGCGATCTACTGGGTGCAGCTGTTCTGTGTGCTGGTCGTGGCGCTCGTCGCGACGGTGGTGTGGTCGTTACTGGACCAGCGCCGGCTCGAATACCGCACGCTCGCGGGCTGGGCGCTGCTGGTCCTGCGGCTGTTCCTGGGCGGGCAGATGCTCCTGTACGGATTCGTCAAGGTGATTCCGACGCAGATGGCCGCACCGTCCCTGGGCACGCTGCTCGAACCGTACGGGCAGTTCACGCCGATGGCGGTGCTGTGGAATCAGGTGGGGTCCTCCCAGCCGTACGAGATGTCGCTCGGAGTGGCCGAGGTGCTGGGCGGGCTGCTGCTGTTCATCCCGCGCACCGCCGTGCTGGGCGCGATGCTGAGCCTGGTGGACCTGGCCCAGGTGTTCCTGCTCAACATGACCTTCGATGTGCCGGTCAAGATTCTGTCCGCCCATCTGCTGCTGGCGAGCCTGATCCTGCTCGCACCGGAGGCGCGGCGGCTGGTCACCGTGTTGCTGCTCGGCCGCGCCGCCGGACCCTCGACAACGCCGTATCCGTTCCATACCCGGCGTTCCCGGCGCATCGCAGCGCTGGTTCAGGTACTGCTGGGGATCTGGGTGGTGGTCGGTCTGTGCCACATGCAGTGGCTGACCTGGCACCAGTACGGCGGCGGCCGGGAGAAGCCGCCGCTGTACGGCATCTGGACGGTCACGCGGTTCACCCGGGACGGACAGGACGTGCCACCGCTGGTCACCGATGCGGATCGCTGGAATCGGGTCGTCTTCGACTATCCGGGCGTGCTCGAATTCCAGCACATGGACGGCGCCCTGGAGGGCCTGCCCGCCACAGTCGATCCGGCGGCGCACCGGATCACGATCACGACCGTGCCGAACAATCCCGGCCCCACGGGCGTCCTGACCTTCCAACAGCCCGCGTCCGATCGTGCGGTGCTGACCGGTGAATTGAACGGCCACCCGGTGAGCATCACGCTCGAACACCTCGACGCGGACCGGTTGCCGTTGCGCAGCACCGGATTCCGCTGGGTCCAGAACAATCCGCGGCACCCCTGACGCAGCGAGCCGACGTGCGGGGCCGAGTCCGCCCGGAGGTCCCGGCCGCGATCCGCCCGGTTCGACACGCAGACGACACAGCGTCGGGAATTCCGTTGCGGTGCGCCGGGTTCGCTCTCGATATGACAGCCGACTTCTCCGAGAACCTGAAAAAACTCCTGGACGACACCGCCGTCTTCGCGACCCTGGCGACCGTCGGCCGGGACGGACAGCCACACCTCACCGTGATCTGGCTCGAACGTGACGGTGGCGAACTGGTCTACTCCACGACCGTCGATCGGCAGCAGTACAAGAACATCGTGCGCGACCCGCGGGTGACGGTCATGATCGTGCCGCCGGGCGACCCGTATGTCTACGCCGAGATCCGCGGCAGCGTCACCGTGACTCCCGACACCGCCCGGGAGCTGCCGGATCGGTTGTCGCACAAGTACACCGGCAAGCCCTACGCGGAGTTCAACCCCGCTTCGGTCAACGACGGTGAGCGGGTGATCGTGCGCGTCACCCCCACGGCGGTGCGTGGACGTCTCTGAGCGGCGCCGCCGCGGGTCGTGGGTGGTTGCCGGGTTCACACGCGCGGGCCGTAGGCTCGAAACTTGTGCCGAACACGCAGGACGACCAGCAAACAGGTGACCCGAACTATGTCGTCGGGCTCGATCTCGCGGGCCGCCGCGTCGTCGTCGTGGGCGGCGGCTCGGTGGCCCAGCGGCGGCTCGGGCTGCTGATCGCCTCCGGGGCCGATGTCCGCGTGATCAGCCGGACCGTGACCCCGGCCGTCGAGGGGATGGCTTCCTCGGGTCAGATCGGCCTCGAATTGCGCGACTACGCCCCGGGCGACCTCGACGGCGCGTGGTACGCCGTCGCCTGCACCGACGAGCCCGAGACCAATGCCGCGATCGTCGCCGAGGCGACCGAGCGGCGCATCTTCTGCGTGCGCGCCGACAACGCCCGGTTGGGCACGGCGGTCACGCCGGCCACCGCCCGGTACGACGGTATGACTCTGGGCGTGCTGGCCGGGGGACGTCATCGTCGCTCGGCCGCGGTGCGTAACGCGCTGCTCGAGGCGTTGCAATCCGGTGTGGTGACCGGTGATTCCGAACCCGCCGCTCCCGGTGTCGCACTCGTGGGCGGCGGGCCCGGCGATCCGGATCTGATCACCGTGCGCGGAAGGCGTTTGCTGGCGCGCGCGAATCTTGTTGTCGCCGACCGGCTCGCACCGCCGGAACTGCTCGCCGAACTCGCTCCCGACGTCGAGGTGATCGATGCGGCGAAGATCCCGTACGGCCGGGCCATGGCCCAGGAGGCGATCAACTCCGCACTCGTCGAGGGCGCCAAGGCCGGGAAATTCGTGGTGCGGCTCAAGGGCGGTGACCCGTACGTGTTCGGGCGCGGCTACGAGGAACTCGAGGCGTGCGTGGCCGCGGGTGTTCCGGTGACGGTCGTTCCCGGTGTCACCAGCGCCATTTCGGTGCCCGCGTTGGCCGGGATCCCGGTCACCCATCGTGGCGTGACGCACGAATTCGTGGTTGTCAGCGGCCATATCGCGCCCGATCACCCGGATTCGCTGGTGGATTGGCCGGCGCTGGCGCGGCTGCGCGGCACGCTGGTGCTGTTGATGGCGGTCGAGCGGATCGAGAAGTTCGCGGCAGCGCTCCTGGAGGGTGGCCGCCCGGCCGATACGCCCGTCACCGTGGTCCAGGAGGGCAGTCTGCGCACCGAGCGCGTCCTGCGCGCGGATCTGGCCACGGTCGCCGAACGGGTACGCGCGGAGGGCATCCGTCCGCCCGCGATCATCGTCATCGGCCCGACCGCCGGTTTCGATGCGGCGATCCCGGACTCCGCCCGGACCGCGGCAGCGGAGTAATCCTCGCCGAGTATTGCGGCAGGCCAACGGATTTCGCCTGCGATCAGCGGTTATGTCCGCGTCATCGCGAATTCTCGCGGTTTTCGGGGCGGCATTGTACGACCAGATTTCTGTGTGACATGGATCACATATTCAGTTGTGTCAGACTCGCCACAACGCGAGGTAACCGGGTTACTGTGTGATCGGTAGATTCCCCCGTGGGGCGATGCGGCGCTACGGTCACCAGCCCTGACCTGCCGCACACTCTTCGGTGCGATCCCGGTATTGCGAGTGACCCCCACCCCCGGTGGAGGCTCGTCGAGCATGCCGGTCGTCGCGACGGCGGGGCGCTGCGTTGTGGCCCGGCCCAAGGACCTGCCGCGATCTTCACGTTCGAGAAGCGGGATGGAAATATGGCTGTTCGTTCTGTCGATCCCATTGACCGAGGTGTCTGGGAGGTTGCCCGCTGGCGGGCTCATGTACGTAGGCATCCGTTGCGCTACCACCTGGTCGTCATCGCGCCGACCGCCGCGGAGGTGGTCCGGTACGCGGGCGGGTGGGTGTTCGACCGGGCGAGCGCCGGTTGGGAGGTGACCGCCCTGGTCGCCGAGTGCTCGAATGTCCGCCCGCTCGGAATCCTCGGTGCGACGGTCCTGGACCTGGAGCAGGCGCTGACCGTCCTCGAGCGTGATATGCACCCCAATGCGGTCGCGGTGGCCTCACAGACGTATCTGTCCGACGACCGAGTGTGCGCCGGTGTGCACGAATATCTCGACAGCCGGCCCGTCGAGGTCGCGCTGTGGGGGGAGGGGTTGCCGACGGAACTGGACGACCGGATCGAGCCGGTGTCCCATCGAATGAGCAACGCGGCGCGGGTGTTCAAGACGTGCGCGTTGGCCGCGGCGGGTTTCCCGGGTGAATCGCCCGAGCAGACCGAGGCGTTCCGCACTCGCGAGTTGCCGCCGCCGAGCTGTCGATACGACGGAGATCTCGTCTCCGCCAAGTGAATTCGCGGGATAATCCCGCAATGTCCTTGTGCCCGTGTCCAGATGGCGTTCGCGTTGTCCGGTAGCGGGTCGGGATCGGCCGTGTGACCGATCGCCCCGGTACTGCTGTGCCGGGGCTACCGGTTTTTGTAATCCCTTGTTGCCGAAGGCTATTCGCTATCGCGCCTGAGGTCGGGCCGCGTGCTCTCGGATGTCGTGAGAGCGGTGGTGCGTGACCGGGCACGCTGACACATGTCACTGAGAAATGATATTCTCGCCCACGAGAATCAAACTTCCATTCCGTAAGAGTGAGGTACTGCGATGACGTTGCAGTCGGTATTGGACGATCTACGCAAGCTGCCCGGTACGGGTGAGGTCATCCCGGTCATCGATCCGGTGACCGAGGAGCCGATCACCGAGTTCACCGATTGCGGGCCGGAGGCCGTCGACGAGGCGGTGTCCCGGGCGCGGGCGTCCTTCGAATCGGGCGTCTGGCACGCCATGCCCGGCCGCGAGCGCGCGAAGATCATGTGGCGCATCGCAGATCTGATGGACCACTACGCCGAGGATCTGGCCCAGCTGGATTCGCTCAATACGGGTATGCCGCTGGCACAGGCGCAGATGATCGTCCCCACCTGCGCGGAATTCTTCCGCTACTACGCGGGCTGGTGCACCAAGGTCAACGGCACCGCGCACGAAGTGCAGATGACCGGCGGAATCTCCGGCGCCTACGCCGATATGCACGCCTACACGCTCAAGGAGCCCTACGGCGTGGTCGGGCTGATCTTCCCGTGGAACGGTCCGGTGTTCAACGCGTGCGCCAAGATCGCTCCGGCGCTGGCCGCGGGCTGCAGCAGCATCGTCAAACCCGCCGAGGAGACGCCGCTGTCGGCCCTGCTGCTGGACCGCATCATCGCCGAGGCCGGGGTGCCCGAGGGCGTGGTCAACCTGCTCAACGGTTACGGCTACACCGCGGGCGCGGCGCTGACCGCGCACCCGGACGTGGAGAAGATCGCCTTCACCGGTTCGACCGAGGTCGGCAAGGAGATCGTGCGGGCCTCGGCGGGCAATCTGAAGAAGGTCATGCTCGAACTCGGCGGGAAGTCGCCGGTGCTGATCTACGACGACGCCGATCTGGACATGGCCATCATGATGGCGGCGATGGGCATCTTCATCCACTCCGGTCAGGGATGTGTGTGCGGATCGCGGATCTTCGTGCAGCGTGGGGTCTACGAGCGGGTCGTGGAGGGCATCGCGACGGTCGCGAAGAACCTCAAGCTCGGCGGGCCCAAGGAAGAGGGGGCCATGATCAGCCCGCTCATCAGCGCCAAGCAGCTCACCCGCGTGCTGGGATACCTCGATGAGGGCAAGCGGGACGGTGTCGAGATCGTCACCGGCGGCGAGCGGCTCGATCGGCGCGGCTACTTCGTCCAGCCGACCGTGCTCACCAACGTCGACCCCGCGACCAGCCGCCTCTACAAGGAGGAGATCTTCGGACCGGTGGTGACGATCCTGCCGTTCGACGACGACGACGAGGCGGTGGCGCTGGCCAACGACACCACCTACGGTCTGGCCGCGACCGCCTGGACCACCAACCTCGGCCGCGCCCATCGCATCGCCAAGCGCCTGCAGGCGGGCACGGTCACGCTGAACTGTCAGCTGGTCTTCGACCACGCGGTGCCGTTCGGCGGGTACAAGCAGTCCGGTTGGGGGCACGAATTCGGTCGCGAGGGCATCGAGGCGTACATGCAGACCAAGTCGGTCTGGGCTCAGCTGTAGTGAATTGCGCCAACGGTCCGTCCCCGTTCGTTGTGAGCCGGGACGGACCGTCGGCGTGTGCGGAGTTGCGTGTCGTGTGCAACCGGTGCGATGGTGCCGGGATGCTGGAGGAATGGGAGCCGAAAGTGGCGCATGCGGCCGGAACTGGCTCGTTTTTGACATGGCCGGTATCGGTTACAGTGGCTCACTGTGCCAGATAACCCCGCTGCGACGATGGACCATCCGATGACCCAGCGGGCTTTCGGGCTGCCGATTCTGATCCTCAGCGGGTTGAATCTGATGGTGATCCTGGACGGGACCATCGTGATCCTCGCGCTGCCCCGGCTGCAGGAGCAGATGGGGTTGTCGAGTTCGGGCAGCGCCTGGACGGTGACCGCATACGGTCTGACCTTCGCCGGACTCATGCTGCTCGGCGGACGGATCGGAGATCTGTTCGGGCGCAAGCGAGTTCTGATGGTCGGCGTGGCGGTGTTCACGATCTCCTCGCTGGTGTGCGGGTTGGCGCAGGACGAGATCATGCTCATCCTCGCCCGCGGTGTCCAAGGGATCGGCGGTGCGATCGCGGCGCCCTCGGCGATGGCTCTGGTGGTCAGTACCTATGCGGCCGGTCAGGTGCGCACGCGGGCGATCGCGATCTTCGGTTCGATGCAGGCCATCGGTTCGGTCGGCGGATTGGTGATCGGTGGTGCGCTCACCCAGCTGAACTGGCGGCTGGTCTTCCTGATCAACGTGCCGATCGGAATCCTGATCGTGCTCGGCGCGATTCTCGTGCTCCGCGATACCGAGCATCACCGGTCGGCCCTGGATGTGCCCGGGTCCGTGCTCGGAACCGCGGCCTGCGGTGCGGTCGTCCTCGGCGCCACCGAAGGCCCCAACTGGGGGTGGACGAGTCCGGTGATCCTCGGTTCGCTGATCGCGGGGGCCGTACTGTTCGTGGCTTTCATCGTCGTGGAACGCTCCGCGGAGAATCCGGTGTTGCCGCTGTCGCTGTTCAAGAATCGTGACCGGTCGGTGACATTCGTCGCGCTGCTGCTCGGATCGGGCGTACTCGGTGGCATGACCTACTTCGTCGCACAGTTTCTCCAGAACGTCGTGGGTTACAGCCCGCTGATCGCGGGTGTGGCTTCGATTCCGTTCACCCTGGGGGCGGGCATCGGCACGGGTGCGGCATCCAAGGCCGTCGTCATGGTCAAGCCGCGCTGGTTGCTGGTGCTGGCGGGAGTCTTCCTCGCCGCCGCGGGTATCTACGGATCGACGCTCGACGGCAGTGTCCAGTACTGGCCGACGCTGCTGATCCTGTTGCTGGCGGCGGGCTTCGGCGTCGGGATGGTGATCGTCACCGGACCGCTGTGCCTGCTGGTCGGTGTCCCGGTCGCCGAGATCGGTCCGCTCTCGGCGATCGGCCAGATGATCTTCGCCCTGGGCACGCCGCTCTCGGTCGGCATCCTGACTCCCATCGCTGCCTCGCGCACCCTGTCCATGGGCGGGCGTACCGGCCGGGTGGCGTCGATGACCGCCGATGAGATCAACGCGCTCAGCAGCGGCTACACCCTGGTACTGCTGATCTGCGGCGTCTGTGCGTTCGTCGTCGGCCTGATCGGCTTCACTCTGCGATACACACCCCAGGAGCTCGCGCTGGCTCAGGATGCCGAAAAGGAATCGCAGCAGACCTAGGGGTTCGATGTCGCACCCTTTTCCGGTGGACGCACCCGATGCGTGGCGGTGTATCCGGCAAGTCGTTGCGTAAGAGGTGCGGCTGTGGATCGGTGCTGGTCGGGGGCCGTTGGGTGCGGTTAGGGTGGGGCCTGTCGGGGGAGTCGGCCCTCGCGCAGGGGATGGAGGGGACGATGTCCGTGGGGATGATTGCCGGTGAGTTCGGCGAGCAGTCGCAGCTCGAGCGGGGCGGGTGGTCCTGTGCGCAGCTGAGTGCGCTGGATCCGCCGTACGAGTGGGAGCTGGTGGAGGGGCAGGTCGTGGTGCGCGGCCGAATCGGCTACCGGCACAGACTTGTTCGTGATGCGCTGGTGCGTGCGTTGGGGTCGGCGCGGCGCGCGCCGTATGCGGTCCATGCCGATCAGCGCATGGCGCTCGGCGAGTTCAGTGTCCTGCGACCGGATGTCGTGGTGGTCGACGAGTCGGCCGTCGAGATGTATGCCGCCGACGGAATTCCGGCCGCTGCCGCGGTGCTCGTGGTGGAGATCGTCCCGGACGATTCCCGAGGAGACGACTGGTACCGCACGCCGCGGTTGTACGCCGATGCGGGGATCGCCAATTTCTGGCGGGTCGAGCGTGGGTGGGACGATCGCCCGATCGTCTATCAGTACTGGCTCGATCAGGAATCGCACGGGTACGTCCCGGCGCCTACGCCGATCCACAGCGGCACGCTGTCCACCGCGGTGCCGTTCCCGGTGCGGGTCGACCTCTCGGCGATCTACACGCCCAGGCCGGATGGGCGCGCGTCGCGCGGGTCCGGTGGTCGTGGAGCGTCGGTGCGGCCGGGTTCCGGAGCCGGATGCGTTGGCGGACAACGGTATCCGGCCGCGTCGCTTACGTCCCGGCGGTGAGTGCGAATGTCGCGGCGATCAGGGAGCGAGCCGGACCACGGCGATCGCGGACTCGGCGAGGCTGCTCAGGTACAGGGTGCCGTCTCGTTCGGCGACTCCGGTGACCATCGCATAGGGATCCGCTTCGCGCTGCAGATCGTGGACCAGCGCGCCGTCGAAGTCGAATGCCTGCACCCAGGCGGTGCGCACGGGTTTGGGCTGCAGTCCCGCCGGTATCGCCCAGACCAGTCGGCGCAGGATGCCGGGCAGCGGAAGGAGCATGTCCAGCAACGGATTTCGCGGTGTGACCAGGGCGACCCAGATCAGTCCGTCGCTGCCCAGGCCCATGTTGTCGGGGAGTCCGGGCAGATTCTCGACCAGGTAGTCCGAGGTTCCGGCCTGTGGACCGGACAGGTGGTACCGCGCGATGCGATAGGCCGCGGTTTCGGCGACCAGCACCTGCGAGCGGTCCGGGGACAGGACGATGCCGTTGGCGAATTGCAGTCCGTCCACGAGGGTTTCGACCCGGCCGTCGGGTGTGCGGCGGAACAGTCGTCCGGTACCGGAATGCTCGAAGAAATCGCCCAGATAGTCCTCGAACGAGTATCGGCGGGTGGAGGCGGAGAAGTAGATCGTGCCGTCCTCGTCGGCGACGACGTTGCTGGCGAAGGTGAGCCGCTCCCCGTCCACCTCCTCGACCAGGACCTCCAGCGTCGCGTGCGGTGCGCTCAACCGCAGCAGCCCGCGTTCGGAATCGCAGATCAGCAGGGAGCCGTCGGGATCGGCGTGCAATCCCAGCGGCCGTCCACCGGTGTCGGCGATCTGCTCGACCGCGCCGTCGCGCGGATCGACCGCCAGGATCGCCCCGCCGCTGATCCCGGTCACGAGTCGGCCGTCCGGCGCGAGCACCACGTCCTCGGGGACGGCGCCGGGCAGGTCGATCAGCCGGGGTTCGGGCATCGGCGGCGTGCTGCGGCTCTGGCGGGCGCGCGGGGTGGCCTTCGGCGGCGTCCAACGTTGGGGGCGGAGCGGCATAGCCGAACCGTACCGCCCCGATGGTGGGCGGCGGTGCGTTTCCTGTGTCCGAGCGGAACTCAGGCGGCGTGTGCGTCGGCCAGGGTGAGTGCTTCGTCCAGGATCGCCAGCCCTTCCTTCGCCTCGGCCTCGCTGATCGTGCACGGCGGCACGATGTGCAGGCGGTTGGCGTTCACGGCCAGAAGGAGTCCGGCCGCGCGGCAGGCCGCGTCCACCTCGCGCAGCACGGTCGCGGCGCCGCCGAAAGGCACCAGTGGTTCGCGGGTCTGCTTGTCGCGGACCAGCTCCAGAGCCCAGAACACGCCGAGGCCGCGCACCTCGCCGACGCAGCGATGACGTTCGGCGAGCTCGCGCAGCCCGGGGCCGAGCACCCGCTCGCCCATCTCGGCGGCATTCTCGACGATGCGTTCCTCGGCCATCGCCGTGATGGTCGCCACGGCAGCCGCCGTGGCCAGCGGGTGCCCGGAGTAGGTCAGCCCGCCGGGGTACACGCGGTCGTCGAAGGTCGCCGCGATATGCGGAGCGATCGCGACGCCGCCCAGCGGTACGTACCCGGAGTTGACACCCTTGGCGAAGGTGAGTAGATCCGGAACGACCGCGCCGGATTCCCTAGTAGCGGAGGAGGATTGGGCAGCATGTTCGATGGCGAACCATCGTCCGGTACGCCCGAAACCGGACATCACCTCGTCCGCGACGAAGACGATTCCGTAGCGATCGCACAGCTCACGGACTCCGGCCAGATATCCCGGCGGTGGCACCATGATCCCCGCGGTACCCGGGACCGACTCCAGGATGACCGCCGCGATCGTCTCGGATCCTTCCAGCAGGATCGTCTGCTCCAGGTGCTCGAGCGCGCGTTCGCATTCCTGCGCATCGGATTCCGCATGGAACTGCGAGCGGTACCGGAACGGCCCGTGAAAGTGCACCACTCCCGCAGCGCCGCGATCATTGGGCCAGCGTCGCGGGTCGCCGGTCAGATTCACCGCCAGATCCGTCCCGCCGTGATACGAGCGGTACCGGGCCAGCACCTTGGTTCGGCCGGTATGCAACCGCGCCATCCGCACCGCGTGCTCGACCGCGTCGGCGCCGCCGTTGGTGAAGAAGATGCGGTTCAACTCGCCCGGGGTCCGCTCGGCGACGAGCCGGGCCGCCTCCGATCGCGCCGCATTGACGTGCTGCGGCGCGATCGTGCACAGCTTGGCGGCCTGTTCCTGCACGGCGGCAACCACTTTCGGATGCTGATGACCGATGTTGGTGTTCACCAGCTGCGAGGAGAAATCCAGCAGGCGATGGCCCGCACCGTCCCAGACATAGCAGCCCTGCGCGGCGCTGATGGTCATCGGATCCAGCTGCCGCTGCGCCGACCAGGAGTGGAAGATGTGCCTGCGGTCCAGCTCGTAGGCGCGCTCGGCCTCGGCGCGGGCGGCGGTGATGCTCAGGCCGTTGGGCAGCGGTGTGTCCGCGATCGGTGTGGTGTCCTGCGTCATCGTCCGGGATTCTCCTCTCGGTGGTCAGCTGTTCTGCGGGAAGCCGAGATTCAGGCCGCCGTGACTGGGATCGGGCCAGCGGGAGGTGATGGCCTTGGTCCGGGTGTAGAAGTGCACCCCGTCCGTGCCGTGCGCGTGGGAGTCGCCGAACAGCGACGCCTTCCAGCCGCCGAAACTGTAGTAGGCCATGGGAACCGGAATCGGCACGTTGATGCCGATCATGCCGACCTCGACCTCGTTGTGGAACCGTCGGGCCGCGCCGCCGTCGTTGGTGAAGATCGCGGTGCCGTTGCCGTACGGGTTCGCGTTGATCAGCGTCAGCGCCTCGTCGTAGGTCGCGACGCGGACCACCGAGAGCACGGGGCCGAAGATCTCGTCGGTGTAGACGCTCATCCCCGGTGCGACGTTGTCCAGCAGGGTCGGTCCCAGCCAGAACCCGTCCGCTCCACCGTCGGGCTGCACATCCCGGCCGTCGAGCGCCACCGTCGCACCCTCGGACTCGCCGGCGGTGATGTAGGCGGCGACCTTGTCCCGGTGCGCTCGGGTCACCAGCGGGCCCATATCGCTGTCGCGGGTGCCGTCGCCGGTCTTGATCGTCCTGGCGCGCTGGGTGATCCGCGCGATCAGGTCGTCGGCGATCTCGCCGACGGCCACCAGGACGCTGATCGCCATGCAGCGCTCACCGGCCGAGCCGAACCCGGCGTTGACCGCGGCGTCGGCGGCCAGATCCAGATCGGCGTCGGGCAGCACCACCATGTGGTTCTTGGCCCCGCCCAGGGCCTGTACGCGCTTGCCGGCGGCGGTGCCGCGCTCGTAGACGTAGCGGGCGATCGGCGTGGAGCCCACGAAGGAGACCGCCTTGATCGCCGGATTGTCCAGCAGTTCGTCCACGGCGGTCTTATCGCCCTGGACCACGTTGAACACCCCGTCGGGCAGGCCCGCCTCGGCCCACAGTTGCGCGAGCCACAGCGCCGCCGAGGGATCCTTCTCGCTCGGCTTGAGCACCACGGTATTGCCCGCCGCGATGGCGACGGGGAAGAACCACATCGGCACCATGGCCGGGAAGTTGAACGGCGAGATGATCGCCACCGGGCCCAGCGGCTGTTGGAGCGAGAAGATGTCCACCTTGGTGGACGCGTTCTCGGTGAAGCCACCCTTGAGCAGATGCGGTATGCCGCAGGCGAATTCGACGACCTCCAGGCCGCGGGTCACCTCGCCGAGCGCATCGGAGAGCACCTTGCCGTGTTCGGCGGTGATGATCGCGGCCAGATCCTGCTTGCGCTCGTTGAGCAGTTCGCGGAAGCGGAACAGGATCTGGACCCGTCGGGTGAGCGAGGTGTCGCGCCACGCCGGGAACGCCGCGGCGGCCGCCTCGACCGCCACCCGGACATCGGCGGTGTCCGCCAGCGAGACCTGACCGCTGACCTGACCGGTGGCGGGATTGGTCACCGGCGCGGTCGCCTCGCTGGTACCGGCGAACGGCTTGCCGTCGACCCAATGCGGGATGGTCTGCATATCTCTCCTCGAATCCGGACCGGACTGATGCTTCCACTGTGTCCCGGCGCGACCGGAATGGCGACCGACGAAATGTCGGCTTCGAGACCGGATGTATTACGATTCGTCGATGTTGCCCACCGTCGCGGAAATTCTCGACATGCCCGTGGTCCAGGCCGGAGAACCTCGGGTGATCGGCGGCGCACAGGGCCTGGGCCGGCCGGTGCGCTGGGTGCACGTCAGCGAGACCGCCGATCTGGCCACCCTGGTCTCGGGCGGAGAGCTGATCCTGACCACCGGCCAGCCGCTGGCCTACGGCGTACCCGCGACGGGCGCCTACCTGGAATCGCTGGCCGCGGCCGGAGTGGCGGGGCTGGTCGTGGAACTGGGCCGATACGTCACCGAACTGCCGACCTTCGTCGCGACCGTCGCCGATCGGCTCGGGTTACCGGTGGTCGCGTTGCGGCGGATCACTCGATTCGTAGAGGTCACCGAGGCGGTGCACCGGATGATCGTGGCCGACCAGTATGCCGAGCTGGAGTTCGCCCATTCGGTGCACGAGACGTTCAGCACCCTCAGCGTGCGCCGCGCATCGCTCGAGGAGATCGTGAAAACCGCTGCGACCCTGCTGGATTCGTCGGTGGTGCTGGAGGATCTGGCGCATCGGGTACTGGCGGTCTCGGCCCGGGGCACCTCGGCGGCGGCGCTGCTGGAGAACTGGGAGACCACCTCGCGCATGCTGCCCGACGATGTGGACAGCGCCGTCCCGGTCGGCCCGCACACCCAGCGCTGGGGGCGGCTGCTGCTGCGCTCGGAGAGCATTCCCTCGGCCAGGGCGCGGATGGTCCTGGAGCGGGCCGCGCAGACGCTCACCCTGCACCGGATGATCGAGAAGGATCGGTTCGGGTTGCACAGCCAGGCGCAGACCGGGCTCATCGAGGATATGGTCGCCGGCCGGGTCATCGACGAACAGGAGGCGGTGGCCCGCGCCGCGACACTGGGTCTGGCTCGCCGCGCCCGCTACGTACCGGTGACAGTGCGGGTGGCCGCGGTGAGCGAGCCGGATCCGGTGGCCCGGCAGCGCCGCGCGGCAACACTCCTGGACGCCGCCGGTCACGGCGTGGCACTGAGCCGGGCGACCGCACTGAGCGCGGCAGACGAACAACAGCTCACCCTCATCCTGGGCATCGGCAGGGACGGCGAGCTGGACCCTCGGCTGGAGCAGGTCTGTGCCGCGCTGGCCGCGGAGTTGCGCCGCACCGACGGCGTGCAACGGATCGCGGTCGGGGTGGGCGCGGATTCGGAATCGCTGCTGGACGCGGCGCGCGAACTCGCCCACGCCGCGCACGTCGCCGAAATCGCGTTGGCACTGGAATCGACCGCGCCGCGCGCGTTCTACCGCAGCGGCGATGTGCGGCTGCGCGGGCTGCTGTCGCTGATCCGCAACGAACCCGGCGTCCAGCGTTTCGCCGAGACGGAGCTGAGCGCACTGCTGCGCCACGACATCCGTCACCGCGGCGACCTCACCCCGACGCTGCGCCGATTCCTGGATCTGGCGGGTAACAAGACCGAACTCGCCCGGCGGATGAACATCTCGCGCCCGGCCCTGTACGACCGGCTGGCCCGCATCGAGCGCATCCTCGGCGTGGATCTGAACGACGGCGAGATCCGCACATCGCTGCACACCGCCTTGCTGATCCGCGATCTGACCGCAGGGTCCGGCGAGTCATGAGACCAACCACCGGACCGTGACCGGCGACCGGTAGGGCAGCATGAGCTTCATGATCACCGCCGAACGCATGCTGGACGTAGCCATCGAACAAGCCCGGCTCGGGCTGTCGCAGGGCGGCATTCCGATCGGAGCCGCACTGTTCGACTCGGAGGGAAATGTCCTGGGCCGCGGGCACAATCGGCGGGTGCAGGACGACGATCCGAGCCTGCACGCGGAGACCGTCGCATTCCGCGATGCCGGGCGGCGACGGGACTACCGCGACACCGTCATGGTGACCACGCTCTCGCCGTGCTGGTACTGCAGCGGTCTGGTGCGGCAGTTCGGCATCGGCGCGGTGATCGTCGGGGAGTCGCGGACCTTCACCGGCGGCCACGATTGGCTCGCCGAACACGGGGTGTCGATCACGCTGCTCGACGATCCGCGCTGCGTGGACATGATGACCAGCTTCATCGCCGAGCGCCCGCAACTGTGGTTCGAGGACATCGGCGTGACGCAGTAGCGCTCACCGATCGAGGAGAGCGAGGTGGCACCCGGCGGCTTTGCCATCCGCCGGGCGCCGTGGTGCCGCCCAGTTCGCACTCGGACGATGCGGGAACGGATCAGGTTCTCGGCGACGCGTCCTACCGTTGGACCACCTCCGCATGAGAGCGCGGAGAGCCGGAGATGAGCCGGCACCTCGTCGCGGTCGTCCGTATCCCTGCATCCTCGAGTTCGGCGGCGAATACTCAATCTGGAGCGAGAGTCTGAGCTTGTTGCGGCTGCCTCTACCGATTGGGCTACCCGGACCCGTGCCCGGGGCGGGGTTCGAACCCGCACTGATACCGCGAATCAGATTCATGTTCAGTTTGAGCTTTGCGCTCCTCGCGCTTCCCCCGCCTACGAGGCGGGGGAATTCCGTGGGGATCCGGGCAGGCCCGGATCCGGTACTAGCGGAACAGATACCCGAACACGACCTCACCGACCTTGCGGTCGGTCACCTCCGTCGCGTTGGCCTCCTCGCGGGCGAATTGCACTGCCTGACGCAGCTTTTCGATCCGGTCGGCGAGCTCGTTGACGCGCCGGGCGGGCAGTGCGCCGGAGAACTTGGTCGTGGTCCAGTATCCGATCGCGATGTCCTCGTAGTACACCTCGACCTGGGCCGGGTGCTTCTCGGTGGCCTCGGCCTTGACGTGGTTGCGCGGCACCTTCTTGGTGCGGATCGTGCGCACCGCATCGGTTCGCCAGGTGTCCGAGGAGTCGTCGAACACCCACGCCTCGGCGGCATCGAGCACCGGCAGCTTCTTGGTGAAGGTCAGCAGTTCGCCGAGCTGCTTCTCCAGGAACAGCAGGTAGGTGACCGGAACGTCGCGCAGCAGCGTCTCGCCCTCGACGGTCACATCGGCCGTGGCCTGGCAGTTGGTCCAGTCCTTGGTCGCGGTGACGTCGAACAGTCGGGTCAGGGTGTCGGCCGTGCGGCGCAGCACATCCTCCGACTTCAGTTGCACGCGAGTCGATTCGGGCGGCAGCTGCTCACCTTCCTCGTCCTTGGGCTGGTAGGACCGCGAGATACCGGCCAGCAGGGCCGGCTTGTGCAGTCCGGACTGCACCTCGGCCAGTTCGCGCAGCGCGCCGCCCTTGACGCCCTTCTCCACCGCGATGATCTGATTGAGCTTGGTCATGATGATGCCTCCCTCCGCACCGTTCTCGTACCGTGCAGCAGTCGTCGGAAAACCTTGTGCCACACCTGGAGTCATTACCGAGTGCGAGCGACGAACAGACGGTACGCCGAACCGCGCGAGGGGCGCATCCGAATTATCGGACCACGATCATCGGATCGGGTGCGGAGGGTCAGTTGTAGGCCCGCGCCACGCCGTCGAGCAGATGCTGCAGGGTGTCGTAGCTGGGCGTATCGACCACATCGACCACCTGCGGGGTGACCGGGGCGTGGTATTCGGTTGCCACCGAGGCGAACTGGGCCGGATCGCCGGTGCGGAAGCCGTGTTCGGCGGCGAGCTGCTGGAGTTCGGGATCGGTGGACAGCAGCTTGCCGAGACGGTCGCCCTCGGTGTTCAGCGGTACCAGGGTGTGCCGGGACAGCACCGTCGGTGACGGGTACATCAGCACCATGTCGGGGGTGATCCTGCCCGCTACCGACGCCTCCACGAACTGCGCCTCGTAGATCAGCACCATGGGCGTCGGGCCCATGCCGCCGGACAGGTACTCGTCGAACGGTCCCTTACTTGAATTATCCGAATAGCCCTGGCCGACAAAGAGTTTGGATACCTTCTGCACCGCGTTGTCCTCGGCGGTGGCGCCGCGCACGATCGTGTTGTCGTTGGCCACGTAGCTGGCGATCGCCAGATACATCGCGGCGGAGTTGGAGCTGCGCGGGTCGGTGGTGGAGACCAGGATGTTCTTCGGCACCGGATAGGTGGTGTTGCCGGGCAGCTGATTCCACTGCGTCCCGGTGCCGACCAGATCCAGATAGCGCTGCATGTCCAGGGTGGGCACCGGGCCGGGCCGCACGACACCGGCTGCGGTGAGCAGATCCACGATGGGCTTGAAGGTCGCGATCGCCATCGGCGAGGAGAAGGGCGTGTACCGGGTGGTGATGTTGCGTTCGCGCAGAATCACTTCCGCCGCAGGAGTACTCGACGGGAAGGCGAAGTCGAACTTGTTCAGGTCGACCGACGTGGCGATCTGGCGCGACCCGGCCGGTTCGACGTGTACCCGCAGGCCGTGGCGGGCCAGTTCGGAGACCACCTTCGGGTCGTTGAAGTAGGCGAGCTTCTCCGAGCCGATCACGCCGTGCAGGGTCGTCACCGAAGGTGTTGCGGCCGTGGTGGATTGGTGTGATCCACCGGTGCCGAAGGCGAGCGCCACCACGACCACGACGACGATCGCCGCGGCGACCGGGCCGATCAGATTGCGTCCGCTCCAGGGCGGCGGGAGCAGATCCATTGCCGCGGAACGCAATCGGTCCGCGATGCCGGATCCGGCGGTCCGCGGTGCACTCGATTCCTGTTCGGCCTCCGTGGGCCCGGCGCCGGGTTCGGGCTCGCCGTCCAGCGATCGGCGTGCGACGCGCTCGACCAGGATCGGGACGAAGTCGCGGATGGCGTGCCCGTCGAAACGACTGCGCGCGGCGCCGATCGCGGTGTGGACATCCTGCTCGGCATGGGTGTCCGTATAGTCGGCGACCAGTCGATCGGTCAATTGCCGCAGTGCTTTGTCTTCGCGTTCGCGTGCGACCTTGTCTTCACGTAGGGAATGGGTACCCACGCCGAGCTCCTCGACATCACAGGGAATGAATGCGCGGCATTATCCGGTGCGTCCCGGAGACATTACGGCACAAACGCTGCCGTTCCCAAGCGAGACAATAAGTTACGCGGCAGTTGCTGCGGAAATGCCTGCATACTTTGGCATTTCGCGAGAATAGTTGCGTTTTCCGATGTGCCACGTTCAATTTCGCGATACCGGAAATTCATCTCAGGTGAGGACGAGGAGTTCTGTGGAGGAGGCGATTTCGATACGCAGTCCCGCTTTTTCGGCGATCCGTGCCAGACCCGCGATATCGGTGGGCTCGGCGCGGCTCAGGATCAGCGCGCGGGCCAGCAGGCCCTTGTGATGCTTGTTGAAGTGACTCACCACCGTGCGGCTGCCGTCCGGACGTTCGGTGAGCACGGTCGCGGTGACCGCACCGGGAACGCGGCCCAACTGCTGATAGGTGCCCGAGCGCAGATCCACGACCAGCTGCCCGGCGGCCTCCTCCCGCAGCGCGGGAGTCAGCGCCGGTTTCCACAGCGAGGCCAGTGTCGCCATCCCGGGTAGCTTGGATCCGCCCGAGAGGCGGTAGGCCGGAATCGGATCACCTGCCCGCACCACGCCGAACAGTGCCGAGCCGATGGCCAGGCGGGCACGGGCCTTGCCGCGCTGCGCGGAGGTGAACGCTCCGGCATCGAGCGCGTCGTAGAGCACTCCGGTATAGCGCTCGAGCGCGGGCCGGGTGGGCGAGGTGCGCAGCGCGGCATTGCGCGCGATCTCCGTATCGGCGGCTTTGCCCAGGCCCAGGGCCGCACGGGCAGCGGCGGGGTCGGCGGCCAGCTCGACAAGGTGGGTGATCAGCTTGTCGCGCACGGCGGTCAGCTGCGGCAGGGACAGCTCGTTCAGGTCGAGCGGACCGAGTTTTCCACCGTCGGACTTGGTTTCGGAGGGAGGCAGCAGCACCAGCACGAGCCGATACGGTACCGGCGCGCAGCGCGGGCGTGGGGAGGGGAGTGGCTCGCCGATCCGCGTGGCCGGAGCACGGTCTACTCTGTGCATCCGTGATCACCCGTCTCTCACACCTGTTCCTGCGCACCCTGCGTGACGATCCCGCCGACGCCGAGGTGCCCAGCCACAAGCTTCTCGTCCGTGCCGGATACGTCCGCCGGATCGCGCCGGGCGTCTACTCGTGGCTGCCGCTGGGGCTGCGGGTGCTGCGCAAGGTGGAGCAGGTGGTGCGCGAGGAGATGGACGGTATCGGCGCGCAGGAGATCTCGCTGCCCTCGTTGTTGCCGCGCGAACCCTACGAGGCCACCAATCGCTGGACCGAATACGGTGACGCGCTGTTCCGGCTGCAGGATCGCAAGAAGGCCGATTACCTGCTCGGGCCCACCCACGAGGAATTGTTCGCCCTCACCGTGAAGGGTGAGTACAACTCCTACAAGGATCTGCCCGTCACGCTGTATCAGATCCAGACCAAGTACCGCGACGAGGAGCGCCCGCGCGCCGGAATTCTGCGCGGCCGCGAATTCGTCATGAAGGATTCGTACTCGTTCGATCTGGACGAGCAGGGTCTGCGGGCCAGCTACGACGCGCACCGCCAGGCATATCAGCGAATCTTCGACAGGCTCGGGGTCAGCTATGTGATCGTCGCGGCGACTTCCGGGGCGATGGGCGGCAGCGCGTCGGAGGAATTCCTGGCCGACAGCCCCGTCGGCGAGGACACCTATGTGGTCTGCCGCGAATCGGGATATGCCGCGAATGTCGAAGCGGTGATCACTCCCGCGCCCGCGGCGATTCCGCTCGACGGGCAGCCCGCTGCGCAGGAGCACGACACTCCCGGCACCCCCACCATCGCCTCGCTGGTCGACTGGGCGAACGGCGCCGGGATCGGCGAACAGTACGGGCGGCCCGTCACCGCCGCGGACACGTTGAAGAACGTCATGGTCAAGCTGCGTCACCCGGACGGCAAGACCGAGATCCTGGGCATCGGCGTGCCGGGTGACCGCGAGGTGGACGACAAGCGCCTGGGCGCCGCGCTCGAACCCGCCGAGGTCGAACTGCTCACCGAGGACGACTTCAAGGCAAACGCCTTCCTCGTGAAGGGTTACATCGGCCCGAAGTCGCTGCAGGCCAACGGTGTTCGTTATCTGGTCGACCCGCGCGTGGTCACCGGAACCGCCTGGATCACCGGTGCGGACTCGCCCGGACGCCATGTGGTCGGACTGGTCGCCGGACGCGATTTCACCCCCGACGGCACGATCGAGGCCGCCGAGGTCCGCGACGGCGATCCCTCGCCCGACGGCCGCGGCACGCTGGTCGCCGCGCGGGGTATCGAGATCGGGCACATCTTCCAGCTCGGCTACAAGTACACCGACACCTTCGAGGTCGATGTCCTGGGCGAGAACGGCAAACCGGTCCGGCTGATCATGGGCTCGTACGGCATCGGCGTCTCGCGCATGGTCGCGGTGCTCGCCGAACAGATGCACGACGACAAGGGCCTGCGCTGGCCGAGCGAGGTGGCCCCCTTCGACGTGCACGTGGTCATCGCCAACAAGGATGCGGGTGCTCGCGCCGGTGCGGAACAGGTTGCCGCCCAACTGGATTCGGCCGGTCTCGAGGTCCTGCTCGATGATCGCACCGCATCGCCCGGAGTGAAGTTCAAGGACGCCGAACTCCTCGGCATGCCCCTGGTCCTGGTCGTCGGCCGCGGCTGGGCCGACGGCAAGGTCGAACTGCGCGACCGCTTCGCCGGAACCGGTGACGAGATTCCCGCGCAGGACGCGGTTCAGGTGGTCCTGGACAAGGTGCGCGGCTGAGAACTGCCGGTCGATGCCCCGGTCCGGTCGTAATCGACGAGGCCGGGGCCCGGATCTAGCTCTGCGTAGGTCTGCCCGGGAACGCCACCGTGGCCGGATTCGTGCCCAGGATCTTCTGCCAGGTGGCCAGGCGCACCGAGCACTCGGTCAGGGCTTCGGTGCCGGTGCGGCGGACGGCCGGGGAGTCGGCGCGTTCGATGGCCGAGCGCCAGGCGATCGCGGTATCGGTTTCGACCGTGACGGCGAATTTGGCCGCCGGGATCGGATCGTTCACCGTGAACGGCGGCGGGTAGGCCGCGGCGGGGCCGGGGACCGACGCCCCGGTGGCCTTCAGCGCGTCGATGGTGGCGTCGCGGCGGGCGCGGTGGGCCGCGGTGAAGTCGACGACGATCTGGTTGCGGTCCGCGGCCGCGTAGGCCGAGATGACGCCGTAGGCGTAGACGGCGGCGTATTCGGCGTTGAGCGCAGCGGTCAGCACCTGCTGATCGGCGGTACTCATGGCAGCAGAACCTCCACGTGGGCGGCGCAGGACGCGCTGATCGAGGCCAGCAGCCCGGCGCGGTAGGCGGAATTCGTCGACGCCGCGTCGGCGGCCGACTTCTGTGCCGTGGCGATCCGGGTGCGCACGGCGTCGACGGTCGGTGGCGGCGACGGGGCGACCGGGGGCGTGACCGGCGGGCTGGCCGACTTCGGTTTGGTGCCGTCGCCGTACAGGCCGATGGCTCGATCGATCTCGGCGCGCAGGGCGTCGGCGTGGGCGGTGCGCTGGGTCGCGATGACGGTCAGCGCGGCCGCCTTGTCGGGTGCGGTGGCCGCGGCGGCCTTCGCCCACACCGCGTCGGTGCGAGCCGAAACCTCGTGCGGCAGTAGCGCGTCCGGCTCGAGCGGCTTGTCCTTGGCACAGGCCGCGGCGCTCAGGGACATGATCGCGAACGCACCGCCGCCCGCGACGCGCAGCAGCGCCCGGCGGTCGAGTGCGGCGGTCCGAATTCCCGCATCGGCGGCGGGTGGTGCGGAACTGCCGGGGGGATGGACGCGATGACTGGTCGGCACGCGTACATCGTGCCAGTCATCGTCCCGACCGGGGACGGCGGGCGCGTCGCGGCGCGCGGCGACGACGCCGAGCCGACTCTCGTCCGGTCCGGAGCGGGTTCGCTGTGCGGATTCGCGCCCGAAGCGGCGAACCGGGCCGACGAGGCCTCGCGGCGGCCGCTGTGAGCACGGGAAACCTGAGAACGCCGGCTGGTCCTTTACACTCTTCCAGCGCGTTACGCTAGACCTCCGGTGGAGTATTCCGCCGACGCCACGCGCCGACCATGCTCGACCAGGACCGATACCGACAACTACACCCCGCCACAACTGAACCAGGAGCCGCCCCACATGCCGATGCCGACCGAGGAAAGGGTGAGCCAGCTCGTTGCTGAGCTCGTCGAGAGTCGAGGGTTCGATCTCGAGGGCGTTGCTGTGTCGGGCGCGGGCAAGGACCAGGCACGAGTCGTGGTCACCATCGATAGCGATGCCACCGTCGATCTGGACGCGGTGGCGGATCTGAGCACCGATGTCTCCGAAATCCTGGACGAGACGGGTGATTTCGGTGAGACCCCGTATCTGCTCGAAGTCACCACACCCGGGGTGGACCGTCCGTTGACCCATCCACGCCACTGGCGCCGCGCTCGCGGCCGCAAGGTGCGCATCACCCTGCGACCCGATGCGCCCGTTCCCGAGGACAGCGGGAAGTTCGAGGCCCGAGTCGGCGAGACCACCGACACCGAGGTGGCTCTGGTACTCGGCGGACGGCGAAAGCCCCACCGCGTCCACATCCCGCTCGCCGATATCGAGCGGGCCGTGGTCCAGGTGGAATTCTCCGCGCCGGGCGCGGCGGAGATGGAACTCGCCGGGGGAGTCGCCCCCGGACGCCCGGCGCCCGGGGCACAGGACGACCAGGGAGCAATCCAATCAGCGCCAGCTTCGACCGAAGGGACCATGGCATGAACATCGAAATCGAAGCCCTGCGCGCGATCGTCGCGGACAAGGGCATCGCGATGGAGACCGTGATCTCCGCGATCGAGTCCGCCCTACTCACCGCCTATCGGCACACCGAGGGTCACGAACCCAACGCGCGCATCGACATCAACCAGAAGTCCGGTGTGGTGCGGGTGATGGCTCGCGAACTCGACGCGGACGGCAACGTCATCTCCGAATGGGACGACACCCCCGAGGGGTTCGGGCGCATCGCCGCGACCACCGCGCGTCAGGTGGTGCTGCAGCGGTTGCGCGATGCGGAGAACGAGAAGTCGTTCGGCGAATTCTCCACGCACGAGGGCGATATCGTGGGCGGCGTCGTGCAGCGCGACGCCCGGATGAACGCCCGCGGAACCATCGTGGTGCGGATCGGCAGCGAGGCGCACGGAGCCGAGGGGCTGATCCCGCCCGCCGAACAGGTGCCGGGGGAGAAGTACGAGCACGGCGATCGGATCAAGTGCTACGTCGTGGGCGTCTCGCGCGGGCCGCGTGGTCCGCAGATCACGCTCTCCCGCACGCACCCGAACCTGGTGCGGCGGCTGTTCGCGCTGGAGGTGCCCGAGATCGCGGACGGCTCGGTGGAGATCGTCGCGGTCGCCCGCGAGGCCGGGCACCGCTCCAAGATCGCCGTGCGCACCACCGTGTCGGGCGTGAACGCCAAGGGCGCGTGCATCGGCCCGATGGGCCAGCGCGTGCGCAACGTGATGAGCGAGCTGGCGGGCGAGAAGATCGACATCATCGACTACGCCGAGGATCCGGCCACGTTCGTCGGGAATGCGCTGTCCCCGTCGAAGGTTGTCTCCGTCACGGTCGTCGACGAGGAGGGCCGTGCCGCGCGGGTGGTCGTCCCGGATTTCCAGCTGTCGCTGGCGATCGGCAAGGAGGGGCAGAACGCCCGCCTGGCCGCGCGCCTGACCGGCTGGCGGATCGATATCCGCAGCGATGCGGCGCCGGATCCGGCTGGTCCGATGCGTTCGGAGGCCCAGCGCGGGTGAGAGATTTCTCGCACGGGATGACAGGTTGGTAGCTAACCAGAGGGCTGGATGCGGGGTTCCGGACATGACAGCGGTACAGTGGACGTTGGCTCAGCGCGAGTCTTCGGCACCACCGCGCACCGGACCCGTCCGGACGTGCATCGGATGTCGGAAACGCGAGCTGGCCGCCGATCTGTTGCGGATCGTGGCGCAGACGTCCGGAACGGACAGCGTTGCGATCGTTCCCGATCCGCGGCGCAGACTTCCCGGAAGGGGTGCCTGGTTGCACCCCTCATCGGCTTGTCTGAGCAATGCGGAACGGCGTCGATCGTTCGGCAGAGCACTACGAGTGTCCGGAAAACTGGATATCTCAGCCCTGGAGCACTACCTCGAGAACAGGCACGAGCACTCATGAGCACACCGTGAAGTACCAGCGATGAACGTCCATCGGAGATAACCCGAGGTCGTGCGGGCCACCCGTCCACAGGTGACGGGCTGCCACGCTCGACCTCTCAGTGAGGAGAGCAGTGGCAGGCAAGGCCCGCGTGCACGAGTTGGCCAAAGAACTCGGTGTCACGAGCAAAGAACTACTCGCAACGCTCAAGGAGCAGGGCGAGTTCGTGAAATCGGCGTCGTCGACGGTGGAAGCACCCGTCGCGCGTCGTCTGCGGGAATCGTTCGCATCCAAGTCCGCGCCGGCCAACGGCAGCGGCAAGTCCGGCGGTCCCCGTCCCGGCCCGGGACAGTCCGCGCGTCCGGGTCCCAAGCCGTCGTCCGGCGCGACGCCCGGTCCCCGTCCGGGACCGCGTCCCACCCCGGCGCCCGCTCCGGCCCCCGCGCAGCAGCCCGAGGCTCCGGCCGCCAAGGCGCCGGCGCCGGCTCCCCGGTCCGAGAACGCTCCGGCCGCCAAGCCGGGTCCCTCGGTGAAACCGGGTCCGGCCGCCAAGCCCGCGCCGCAGGAGCACGCTCCGCGTCCGGGTGCGGATCGGTCCGGTCAGCGTCCGGCTCCCGGTGGCCCGCGTCCGGGTCAGCAGCAGCGTCCGGCCGCCGCGCAGGGCGGTGGCCCGCGTCCCGGTGGCCCCAAGCCCGGCCCGAAAACCCCTCGGGTGGGCAACAATCCGTTCTCCTCGGCGCCTGAGCGGCCCGCGCCGCGTCCGGCTCCCGGGCCCGGTGGCCCGCGTCCGGGTCCGTCGCAGGGCGGCGGTCCCCGGCCGACGCCCGGTCAGCGTCCCGGCCCCGGTCAGGGCGGTCAGCGTCCGGCTGCGGCGCAGGGCGGCGGTCCGCGTCCCGGTGGTCCGCGTCCCAGCCCCGGCTCGATGCCGCCGCGGCCGAATCCGGGTGCGATGCCGCAGCGCGCGGCACGTCCGGGTCCGAGCGGCGCCGGTCGTCCGGGTCGTCCGGGCGGTGGTCCCGGTGGCGGCGGCGGTCGTCCCGGTGGCGGCGGTGGCGGTTACCGCGGTGGCGGTGGCGGCACCGGTGGTCCCGGTGGCGGCGCGGGTGCCGGTGCGGGTGCTCCCGCGGCCGGTGGCTTCCGGGGACGTCCCGGTGGCGGCGGTCGTCCCGGTGGTCCGGGTGGTCGCGGCGGTGCCGCGGGTGCCTTCGGACGTCCCGGTGGCGCGCCGCGTCGCGGCCGCAAGTCCAAGCGGCAGAAGCGCCAGGAATACGACTCGATGCAGGCGCCCGCCGTCGGCGGCGTGCGGCTGCCGCGCGGTAACGGCGAGATCATCCGGCTCGCCCGCGGCGCGTCGCTGTCCGACTTCGCCGAGAAGATCAACGCCAACCCGGCCTCGCTGGTCCAGGCGCTGTTCAACCTCGGTGAGATGGTCACCGCGACCCAGTCGGTGAACGACGAGACGCTCGAGCTGCTCGGCGGCGAGATGAACTACGTCGTGCACGTGGTCTCCCCGGAGGACGAGGACCGCGAGCTGCTGGAGAGCTTCGACCTCACCTACGGCGAGGACGAGGGCGGCGAGGAGGACCTGCAGGTCCGTCCGCCGGTGGTCACCGTCATGGGCCACGTCGACCACGGTAAGACCCGACTGCTGGACACCATCCGCAAGACCAACGTCCGCGAGGGCGAGGCCGGCGGCATCACCCAGCACATCGGCGCGTACCAGGTCCTGACGAACGTCAACGACGAGGAACGCCTGATCACCTTCATCGACACCCCGGGTCACGAGGCGTTCACCGCCATGCGTGCCCGCGGTGCGAAGTCCACGGACATCGCGGTCCTGGTGGTCGCCGCCGACGACGGCGTCATGCCGCAGACGGTGGAGGCGATCAACCACGCGCAGGCCGCGGACGTGCCGATCGTGGTGGCGGTAAACAAGATCGACAAGGAGGGTGCGAACCCTCAGAAGATCCGTCAGCAGCTGACCGAGTACAACCTGGTGGCCGAGGAATTCGGCGGCGACACCATGTTCGTCGACATCTCCGCCCGGCAGAACATCAACATCCAGGGTCTGCTGGAAGCGGTCGTGCTGACCGCGGACGCGGCGCTGGATCTGCGGGCCAACCCGGACATGGACGCGCAGGGTGTCGCCATCGAGGCGCACCTGGACCGCGGTCGTGGTCCGGTGGCCACGGTGCTCATCCAGCGCGGCACCCTGCGGGTCGGCGACTCGATCGTCGCGGGCGATGCCTACGGGCGTGTGCGCCGCATGGTCGACGAGCACGGCGAGGACGTCGATGCGGCCCTGCCCTCGCGGCCGGTCCAGGTCATCGGCTTCACGTCGGTGCCCGGCGCGGGTGACAACCTGCTCGTCGTCGAGGAGGACCGCATCGCGCGGCAGATCGCCGACCGCCGCAATGCGCGCAAGCGCAATGCACTGGCCGCGCGCAGTCGCAAGCGGATCAGCCTGGAAGATCTGGATGCCGCTCTGAAGGAGACCTCGGAGCTGAACCTGATCCTCAAGGGCGACAACTCGGGTACCGTCGAGGCGCTCGAGGAGGCCCTGCTGGGCATCGAGATCAGCGACGAGGTGCGCCTGCGGGTCATCGACCGCGGTGTCGGTGGCGTCACCGAGACCAACGTCAACCTGGCCTCGGCGTCGAACGCGATCATCATCGGATTCAACGTTCGCGCGGAGGGCAAGGCGACCGAGCTGGCCAACCGCGAGGGCGTGGACATCCGGTACTACTCGGTGATCTACCAGGCCATCGACGAGATCGAGAAAGCCCTCAAGGGCATGCTCAAGCCGATCTACGAAGAGGTCGAGCTGGGGCGTGCGGAGATCCGGGCGATCTTCCGCTCCTCGAAGATCGGCAACATCGCCGGTTGTATGGTCACCGCCGGGTCGGTCAAGCGCAACGCCAAGGTGCGCCTGATCCGCGACAGTGTGGTGGTCGCCGAGACGACGTTGCAGTCGTTGCGCCGGGAGAAGGACGATGTCATGGAGGCTCGCGAGGGCTTCGAATGTGGTATCACCCTGGGCTACAACGACATCAAGGAAGGCGACGTCATCGAGGCCTTCGAGCTTCGAGAGAAGCCGCGGGACTGAGCGGATCCAGTACCTGTCACATCGTCGTCGTTCCGCGCCTGCGGCCGGGTCTTCCGGCCGCGGGCGGCGGGACGGCGGCGGTGGGATCGGCACCGCTGAAAAACAAAGAGGTGAGCCCTTGTTCATCGGAGCGCTCGAGTTCGACATCCTGCTCGGCGACGTTCATTCGCTGAAGCAGAAGCGTTCCGTCATCCGCCCGGTCGTGGCCGAGCTGCAGCGCTTCGGCGTCAGCGCGGCCGAGGGCGGAGAGCACGACAAACATCGCCGTACTCTGCTGGGCGTCGCCCTGGTCAGCTCCGAGATGGGTCATCTCACCCAGGTGCTGGACAAGTGCGAACGCCACGTGGCGGCGCGTCCGGAGTTAGAGTTGCTGGCAGTACGCCGCAGGATCTTCGGGCCAGAGGACTGACCGGCGGCATCGTGTCCGCCGCTAGTGGATACTTCAGGAGGACGCCATGGTGGATCAAGCCAGGGCACGCCGACTCGCGAAGCGGATCGTCTCGATCGTGGGTACGGCGATCGAATACGAGATCAAAGATCCGAGACTGAGTTTCGTGACGATCACCGACGCCAAGGTGACCGGTGATCTGCGCGAAGCGACCGTCTACTACACCGTGCTGGGCCAGAACCTGCAGTCCGAGCCCGACTACGCGGCCGCGGCCGCGGGTCTGGACAAGGCGAAGGGCGTACTGCGCTCCAAGGTCGGTGCGGCGACGGGGATCAAGTTCACCCCCTCGCTGGCATTCGTGCTGGATACTGTGCCGGACGCGGCACGCGAGATGGAGGAGCTGCTGGCTCGGGCCCGTGCGGTCGACGAGCGGGTGGCTCAGGTCGCCGCGAACGCGACCCATGCCGGTGACGCCGATCCCTACAAGACCGAATCGGACGAAGAAGACTGACTGCGGTTTCGTGGTCGCCGCGGTGGGAAGCTGGTCTTATAGCGGTGCTCGGTGTGATCGCACCGGGGCCGCCCCACCGCCAGAGGAAACGTGGTCGAGACCATGACAGCAGTAACGCCGGCGGCCGATCTAGCTGCGGCCGTGCAGGTTCTGGACACGGCGCGGTCGGTGACCGTGCTGTGTCACGTTCAGCCCGACGCCGACACCATCGGCAGTGGGCTGGCACTCGCGCAGGTGTTGCACCGGCGCGGGACGCCGGTGCGGGTCTCCTTCGCCGCGCCGGCCGAATTACCGGTCTCGATGCGTTCGCTGCCGGGCACCGAACATCTGGTGCCGCCGGAGCAGGTGCCGGCCGAGGTGGACGTACTGGTCGCCGTGGATTGCGGCAGTGTCGGTCGACTCGGCGCGCTGGCCGGCCGGATCGCCGGTGCGGCAACGACTCTGGTGCTCGACCATCATCGTTCCAACACCTGTTTCGGCTCGGTGAACGTGGTGGATCCGACCGCGGAGTCGACCACCGCGCTGTTGGCCCGAATCCTCGACGCCTGGGGTGAGCCGATCGATCGCGACATCGCGTTCTGCCTGTTCGCGGGTCTGGTCACCGACACCGGATCGTTCAAGTGGGCGGGCCCCGGCACGCACAAACTTGCCGAGAGATTGCTGGCAACCGGTATCGACGGTGCGGGCATCACCCGGACGTTGATGGACACCCATCCGTTCGGCTGGCTCGGCATGCTCTCCCGGGTTCTGGGCACCGCGCGGATCGAACCGTCCGCCGCAGACGGCGCCGGCCTGGTCTACGTCTTCGTGCGCCGCGAGGATATGGACGGGGTGCGTTCGGAGGAGGTCGAGAGCGTCATCGACGTCATCCGCACCACGGCCGAGGCCGCGATCGCGGTGGTGTTCAAGGAATCTCGCACCACCGCCGAACTCTGGACGGTCTCGCTGCGCTCGCGTGCCTCGGGCATCGGCGCGGACGACGGCGTCGACGTGGCGCGCGTCGCGACGGTCCTGGGCGGCGGCGGCCACCGCTACGCGGCCGGTTACACGACCACCGGAACTCCCGAACATCTCGTGGCAGCCCTCCTGACAGCGCTCGACGCTGCCGGTTAGCCAACCGGATTCCATTGCGTCGACCGGGATAGTGCCCGGTAGCGGACTTGTCGGACCCCTGTGCGATCGTGGTGTCGGCTTTGTCGGGCGTTCGGGAAGGGCTGTGGTGAACTCGATCGGAGGGGCGCTGTCCGGTGGTCCGGATGGGTGCGTCGATTGTGTGAGGGGTGGGCTCGGTGTCCGGTGACGCGGTGCGTGAGCAGGTGACGGGGCAGGACGCCGCACAGGCCGAACTCCCGGCGGCCGGTCCGGGGCGGATTCTGCGGATCGCGATTCCGACGTTGGGCGTGCTGGTCGCCGAGCCGATCTATCTGCTGTTCGATATGGCGGTGGTCGGGCGGCTGGGTGCGCTGGCGCTGGCGGGGCTCGCGGTCGGCGGGCTGATTCTCGGACTGGTCAGCACGCAGCTGACGTTCCTGAGCTACGGCACCACCGCGCGGGCGGCCCGGCGGCACGGGGCGGGAGATACTTCCGGGGCCGTGGGCGAGGGAGTGCAGGCCAGTTGGCTGGCGATCGGGATCGGTGTGGCGATCATCGTGGTGCTGCAGATCTTCGCGGGGCCGATCACCCACGCGGTCGCCGGGCGGGCCGATATCGCGGACGAGGCGGTGCGCTGGGTGCGCATCGCCTGCTGCGGCGTGCCGATGATCCTGCTGGCCAATGCCGGGAACGGCTGGATGCGCGGAGTGCAGCGGATACGTCGTCCGCTGGTGTATGTGATCGCGGGACTGGTGATTTCGGCTCTGCTGTGTCCGACACTGGTGCACGGTCTGTTGGGCGCGCCGCGGATGGGGCTGGCCGGATCGGCGACGGCGAATCTGGCCGGGCAGCTGGTTTCCGGCGGGTTCTTCCTGAGTTCGCTCGTGCGGCAACGGGTTCCACTGGCTCCACAGCCGGAGATCATGCGCGATCAGTTGCGGCTCGGCCGGGATCTGATCATGCGCAGCTTCGCCTTCCAGGCGTGTTTCGTCTCCGCGGGCGCGGTGGCCGCACGATTCGGTGCGGCCTCGGTCGCGGCGCATCAGCTGGTGTTGCAGCTGTGGAACTTCCTGAGCCTGACGCTGGACTCGCTGGCGATCGCGGCGCAGACGCTGGTGGGCGCGGCGCTGGGTGCGGGCCACGCGGCCGGTGCACAGCGGCTGGCGCGGCGGATCACGGCCTGGTCGACGCTGTTCGCGGTCGTGCTCGCGGTGATCTTCGCGGCGGGCAGCGTCCTGGTGCCGGAGTTGTTCACCGGTGATGCGCAGGTCCTCGATCGCGTGCACGTGATCTGGTGGTTCTTCGTTCCGCTGATCCCGGTGGCCGGGGTGGTCTTCGCCTTGGACGGTGTGCTGCTCGGCGCGGGCGATGCGGCCTATCTGCGCAACACCACGATGCTGGCCGGTCTGCTCGGTTTCCTGCCGATGATCTGGCTGTCACTGGTGTTCCACTGGGGGATCGCCGGAATCTGGGCGGGGTTGAGCGGTTTCATCGTCGCGCGCCTGGTAGCGGTCGGTATTCGGGCGGTGTCGGGCCGCTGGGCGCGGGTCGGTGCGGAGCTGCCGTCGTAGCACGGTTGGCCCGCGGGCCCGGGGGCATGGGAATGTGGAGGGGGACAGCCGCGGTTACGCAGGGGACGCGGGCGAGCAGAGAGGTGTGTGCCGGGTGGTTCCGAAGCTGATGGCGGTGAGCGATATCCATGTCGGGCATCAGGGCAACAAGCCAGTGGTCGAGGCGATTCGCGCCGACTCACCAGAGGACTGGCTGATCGTCGCCGGGGACGTCGGGGAGCGCAGTGACGATATTCGCTGGGCGCTGAGCGTTCTGCGGGAGCGGTTCGCCAAGGTGATCTGGGTGCCCGGCAATCACGAACTGTGGACCACGGCAAAGGACCCGGTGCAGATGCGTGGCGCGGCGCGCTACGACTATCTGGTGTCGCTGTGCCGTGACCTCGACGTGCTCACGCCGGAGGATCCGTTCCCGGTGTGGGAGGGCGAGGGTTCGCAGGAGTTCGGCGGTCCGGTGACGCTCGCGCCGATGTTCCTGCTCTACGACTACTCCTGGATGCCCGAGGGCGCGTACACCGCGACCGACGCGCTGCGCATCGCCCGGGACCGCAACGTCGTGGCCACCGACGAGTTCCTGCTCTCTCCGGATCCGTACATCACCCGCGACGCCTGGTGTGAGGCCCGGGTGAAGTACACCCGCCGTCGTCTGGACGATCTCGAATCCGGCACCCCGGTCGTGCTGATCAACCACTTCCCGCTGAACCGCGAACCCACCCGGATGCTGTTCTATCCGGAATTCGCGTTGTGGTGCGGCACCGAACTGACGGCCGATTGGCACACCCGCTACAACGTGGTCTGCTCGGTCTACGGCCACTTGCACATTCCGCGCACCACGTATTACGACGGCGTGCGCTTCGAGGAGGTCTCGCTCGGATATCCGCGCGAATGGAAGCGTCGCGGTCTGCCCGACAAGCTGCTGCGCCAGATCCTGCCTGCCCCGCATTACGGCCCGGATGATCTGAACCAATGGGGCGGCCACTTCAAGGTCACCCCGGAGATGGCCGAGGCCGCCGAGAAGATGCGTCAGATGGCCGAACGTCGTCGCGGCCTCGCCTGATCGGCACAGCCCAGGCGGTTCCACTGTCCCGAGTCATCGTGACGGATCGGCCTCCTTTCGGAGGATGTATGCCCGGACAGCGGATCCGGGCTCTCGGCTAGGCTCGTGGAGCAGGTGAACAGCGATTCAGGAGGCGGTCATCGAGGAGTCGGCGAGCGAGATGCGTGAGGCAGGCAGCGTGTCCGATCACGGTGGGGCCGGTGAACGTACCGAACGCGGCGGGTCCGCACGCATACTCGGCAGAATCCTGCCCAGCGGTGTGGCCACGGCGGAACTGTTGCAGTATCCCGAGGGTTTGCGGGTGCATCCGGGCGAGGAACATCTGATCGCCAAATCGGTGGAGAAGCGGCGTCGGGATTTCATCGGCGCTCGGTACTGTGCCCGGCAGGCGCTGGCGCAACTGGGTGAGCCGGAGGTGGCGATCGGCAAGGGCGAGCGGGGGATGCCGCTGTTCCCGCGCGGTGTCGTCGGCAGCCTGACCCATTGCGACGGATATCGGGCCGCGGCGCTGGCACATCGGTTGCGCTGGCGGTCGATCGGGATCGATGCCGAACCGCACGGTCCGCTGCCCGAGGGCGTGCTGGACTCGGTCAGCCTGCCCGCGGAACGCACCTGGCTCGCGGGTGCGCTCCCGGCGACGGGCCTGCATCTGGACCGGCTGCTGTTCTGCGCGAAGGAGGCCACCTACAAGGCGTGGTTCCCCTTGACGTTGCGCTGGTTGGGATTCGAGGACGCGCACATCACCTTCACCATCGATGACGACGGCTCCTCCGGTGGTTTCCACACCGAACTGCTGGTCCCCGGGCAGACCACCGACGGCGGCGCACCGCTGCTGTCCTTCGACGGACGCTGGCTGATCGCCGAGGGGCTGATCCTGACCGGCATCGCGGTCGGCTGATGGGGCGCGAACCCGCACTGGTGGATGCGCTCGGCGGCCTCCTGGTCGTGGACAAGGCGGGCGGTATGACCAGCCACGACGTGGTCTCCCGCTGCCGAAAGATCCTGCGCACCCGCAAGATCGGCCACGCCGGAACGTTGGACCCGATGGCGACCGGCGTGCTGGTGCTGGGTGTCGAGCGCGCCACGAAGATGCTCGGTCTGCTCAGTCTGACCACCAAGGCGTATTCCGCGACGATCCGGCTCGGACAGTCCACGGTGACCGACGATGCCGAGGGCGAGACCCTCGCCACCACACCGGCCGCTCATCTCGCCGACGCCGATATCGCTTCCGGCACAGCACGATTGACCGGCGATATCGAACAGATCCCCGCCACGGTCAGCGCGATCAAGGTCGACGGTGAACGCGCCTACGCCCGCGCCCGCGCCGGAGAAGAGGTGCAACTCGCCGCGCGCCCGGTCACGGTCTCCCGCTTCGACCTCCTTGCTCGACGCGATATCGACACCGGCACAACCACATTCGTGGACCTGGACGTCGAGGTCGAATGCTCTTCGGGCACCTACATTCGTGCCCTGGCCCGCGATCTGGGCGAAAGTCTCGGCGTCGGAGGTCATCTCACCGCCCTGCGCCGGACCCGAGTAGGTCCCTTCACCCTGGACCACGCCCGCACCCTGGAATCCCTGGCCGAGGATCCGACTCTCAACCTCGACATCGATTCCGCTGCGCGCCTTGCCTTCCCGCACCGCACCATCACCCCCGAACAGGCCGAATCCCTCCGCGACGGCCGCTGGCTCGACCCGATCGGCCAACCCGGCGTCCACGCCGCCCTCACCGAGGACGGCCGGGCGATCGCGCTGCTGGAAGAGAAGGGCAAGCGCTCGTCACCGGTTCTGGTGGTCCGGCCGCGTGGCCTGATCGACTGAGCCACAAGGATATTCCAGCCCGGCCGGATCTGCCGCGGCCTCCTGATCGGCACGGAACGCAGCTGTTGCGATCCACGCTCGACGGGAGTGCGGATCGGTCGGCGGCCCATGCCGGACTTCGCCCGCAAGGGGATCGAACGGAGCCCGCGCGTTGTGCCGCTACAACTTTCAGCTCACGTCCGGCTGGACCTCCGGCTCGGGCTGCTGCAGGGGACGGAGGCGTTCGACCGCGTCGTGCATGTGTTCGATCAGCAGAGTGCGGGCGCGGGCGGGGGAGCCCTCGCCGATCGCCTCGCGCAGCTCGACGTGTTCGCGGGACTGATCGCGGACGTCCGGGTAGGCCGTTTGCAGGGCGCCCAGGCACATGCGGGTCTCGATCAGCAGGGTGCGCGCGGCGCGGGTGAGGCGGGTGCTGGCGGCGCTGTCCACCAGCGCCTCGTGGAATGCCTGGTCCGCGGCGGAGACCCCGACGGGGTCACCGCTTTCGGCGCAGGTCAGCATGTCGGCGACGCTGGGGCCGAGGGCCTCGTAGGCGATGGTGCGACGTCCGTCCAGGATCAGTTCCAGCGCACCGCCTTCGATGGCGGTGCGCGCTCGGTAGACGTCGATCACGTCCTCGGGGGTCAGCTCGATGACGAAGATGCCCCGGTGCCGGACGCTGTGCAGCAGACCCTCGGATACCAAGCGCTGCATGGCTTCTCGGACCGGACCGCGGGAGACGTCGAACTGTGCGGCGAGATCGGCCTCGACCAGCTGTGCGCCGGGGCCGAGGCTACCGTGCATGATGGCGTCGCGCAGCCGGTCGGCGATCATCTCGGCGGTGGACTGCCGATTCACCGGCTCGAATTCAATGACCGACATGAATCAGCCTTTCGGACAATAGCTTTCCCAGCCCCGACGGTTCGATGACGGAGTCCGGTGTGGCGGCACCGGGCGGCGCTGCGGTGTCGGGAGCATATCCGGCCAGGCGCAGTCCTTCCCAGATGGTCACCTGATTGGCCGTGAGCACCGGTTTGCCCAGAGCTGCCTCCAGCTTCGGCAACACCTCCAGGGTGTGCATGGCGGTATCGGGAATCAGCAGCGCCTGCGCCTCGGGATGATCGTTGGCCACGGCCAGCTCGAGGACCTGTTCGGGGGACAGCGTGCCGACCTCCGCGGCGGTGTCGATACCCGCACTGGACATCGACAGGACCCGAATCCCTTCGGCGGCAAGGAAATCTACGAACAGCTGAGCTACGTCGTCGGGATAGCTCGCGCACACCGCGACCCGCGTCACCCCGATCGCCCGCGCCGCGTTGACGAACGCGAAGCTGGTGCTGGACGCGGGCACTGCGGCGGCCTCGGCGAGCCCGCGGACCTGCTCGCGCGCGCCGTCCGGTCCGTAGACGAAACTGCCCGAGGTGCACGCCCACACCACCGCGCTCGGCGCGTACCCGGCCAGCAGTGCCGCCCCTTCGCGCAGCCGGGCCGGACTGCCCAGGTCGAGCAGTTCGGGCACCGCGTGCAGGTCGGTGCCGTAGATGTGCGCGACGTGCAGGTCGACGCCCAGTATCGCCGCGGCGCGCGGATAGTCGTCCTCGGCGGCGTGGTCCGGATAGATGAAGCCGATCGCTGGTGTCATGGGTCTCCTTCGGTCAGAAAACGTTCCGGAGCCATTTGCCTGGCCCCATCATCGGCAGTTTCATCCGGCCCAGGCACGCCCACATGGTGAGCTGGTTCGCGGTGAGCACGGGTTTGCCCAGCGCCTGTTCGAGCGGTTCGATCAGGTCGTAGGTGGGCAGATTGGTACAGCTGACGAAGATCGCCTGCGCCTGCGGGTCGTCGGCGTTGATGATGCGTTCGGCGATGGTGCGGTAGCTGACCTTCCAGATGCCGCCGCCCAGGCCGAGATGGTCCGAGCGGATGACCTCGCAGCCGGCTTCGTCGAGGAAGTCGTGCAGTTTGTGGGTGAGCACCTCGTCGTAGGGGGTGATCACCGACAATCGGCCGATCTCGAGTTTGGTGATGGCCTCGACCAGTGCCCCGGACGTGGTCACCGCGTCGGCGGCTCCGGCGCGGCAGATGGCATCGACGAGCGACCGCTCGTACTCCAGCCCCTTGATGAAACTGCCCGAGGTGCACAGATAAGCGATGACCTCCGGATCCACATGCAGCACGTTGCGGGTGGCTGCGGTGAGATGTACTGCGTCGGAAACCAATTCGGCCATCTCGACCGAAACCGGCACAGGTTCGTACGGGGTGCGCGCGAGGTGCAGGCTCACCTCGAGCGGCGCCCAGCGCCATAGTTCGCGCTCCAGCGCGAGATCGAACGGCGCGATGATGCCGATGCCCCGTTGGGCCACGGGCCCGTCGAATTCGGGCAAATTCAGTTCCACGAGGGCCCCTCTCGCGTCCAGCCTGGTAGTCCTCCGCACACGATCGGATTGTTGACAATCATACGATGTGTTTTTAGTCTGTCAATGTGAAAGAGGGCCCAATAGTCACCGTTCTGCACGATGGCACTCGGCCCGATGCGCAGCTGATGCGCCCCGTCGAAGGGCGGGCCGAGGTTCGCTACACGGCTGCGGATGGGTTCGCCGAGGCGTTGCGCGGTGCCGAAGCACTGTTCGTCTACGACTTCCTGACCACGGCGTTGCCGGGCGCATGGCCCGCAGCGGACCGCCTGTCATGGTTGCATGTCGGCGCGACCGGTGTCGATTCGGTGCTGTTCGACGAGCTCATCGCCAGTGATGTCACCGTCACCAACACTCGCGGCGTTTTCGACACCCCCATCGCCGAATACGTTCTCGCGCAGATACTCTCCTTCGCCAAGGACCTGCCCGAGTCGCAGCGCCTGCAGCGCGATCACCGCTGGCGTCATCGCGAATCCGAACGGATCGCCGGTGCGTCGGTGCTGATCGTCGGTACCGGATCGATCGGCCGGTCGATCGCGCGGCTGCTGCGTGCGGTGGGTATGCGGGTACGTGGGCTGGGGCGTCGCTCGAGCACCGACGACCCCGATTTCGGCACGGTCGGCACCGATCTGTATGCCGAACTTCCCGCGGCGGATTATGTGGTCGCGGTCACACCGCTGACCACGCAGACCCGGAACATGTTCGACGCTCGAGCTTTTACGGCTTTCAAATCACATGCCCGTTTCATCAACGTCGGTCGTGGGGAATCTGTAGTGACAGACGATCTCGTCGCGGCACTGCGGGCCGGTGCGCTGGCCGGTGCGGCGCTCGATGTCGTCGATCCCGAGCCGCTGCCACCCGGCCATGCGCTGTGGGATCTGCCGAATGTTCACCTCACGCCCCACAATTCCGGTGATTTCGTCGGATGGCGTCGCGAGATCGTCGCGGCGTTCGCCGCCAACTTCCGGAAGTGGATCGATGGCCGGCCGCTGGACAACGTGGTCGACAAGAGGCTGGGTTACGTGCCCGCCTGAAGGGAGTCAGCATGACCCACCCCGATATCGATATTCCTACCGAGCCCGCCGCCATGACGGCGGTCGAGCTCGTCACGGCATATTCGGCGGGTGCGTTGTCACCGGTGGAAGCGACCCGCGCGGTCCTGGATGCGATCGCCGCTCGCAACGATTCGGTCAACGCGTACTGTCTGGTCGATCCGGACCGCTCCATGGTGCAGGCCAAGGAGTCCGAGGCACGCTGGCATTCCGGGCATGTACAAGGTCTGCTGGACGGGGTGCCGATCTCGATCAAGGACATCTTCCTGACCGAGGGCTGGCCGACCCGCCGCGGTTCCACCTCGATCCAGGCCGATGTGCCGTGGCCTGTGGACAGTCCGGTGGCCGCGCGGCTGCGCGAGGACGGCCTGGTGTTCGTGGGCAAGACCACGACCCCGGAGCTGGCGTGGAAAGGGGTCACCGACAGTCCACTGACCGGTATCACCCGCAATCCGGTGGATCCGTCCAAGACCGCGGGCGGTTCGTCGGGCGGTAGCGCCGCGGCGGTCGCCGCCGGCATGGGCCCGATCTCGGTCGGCACCGACGGCGGTGGCAGCGTGCGGATTCCGGCCTCGTTCTGCGGCATCGTCGGATTCAAGCCGACGCACGGGCGCATCCCGCTGTATCCGGCGAGCCCGTTCGGCCCGCTCGCGCACGCGGGCCCGATGACCCGGACCGTCGAGGACGCGGCGTTGCTGATGGACATCCTGTCGCTGACCGATCCGCGCGATCCCACGGCCCTCGCGCCCACCGTGACGACGTTCCGCAGCCATCTGTCCCGCGATGTGCGCGGCTGCACGGTCGCGTATTCGGGCACGCTGGGATACGTCGACGTCGATCCGGAGGTTGCGTCGGTCGTGGAGGCGGCGGTGCGTCGCCTGGACGAGGCGGGCCTGCGCGTGGTGGCCGCGGACCCCGGATTCGCCGATCCGCTGGAGGCTTTCGAGCTGCTCTGGGCCGCGGGCGCGGCGACGATGCTCTCGAAATTCCCCGAGGGCACGCGCGAACGCGTCGATCCCGGCCTGGGCGAGGTGTGGGACCAGGGCAACACCTACTCCGCGGTCGACTATCTGGACGCTCGCGCCGTCGCCGCCGAGATCGGCATCGTGATGGGCGCCTTCCACACCGCTCACGACGTGCTGATCACCCCCACCATGCCCATCCCGGCCTTCGAGGCGGGGCACGACGTTCCTCCGGGCAGCGGCCTGCGCAGTTGGCCGCAGTGGACCGGCTTCAGCTACCCGTTCAACATGACTCAGCAGCCCGCGATCTCCATCCCGGCGGGTACCACGGCCGCGGGGCTGCCGGTGGGCCTGCAGATCGTCGGCCCTCGTCACTCCGATGATCTGGTGCTGGCCGTGGCCCGCTTCGCGGAGACGGTTCTGGCCTCCTGATCTTCGCCGAAAAGCCCGGCCCGCCGATATCGTTGGCGGGCCGGGCTTTTCGCGTGAATGTCCTCGTCACTCCGCGCGGGCGAAGGACAGGGTTTCCCCCTCGACGCCACGCAGCCACAGGTTGTTGCAGGCGGTGGCGAGGGCGGGCAGGCCCTCTTCGATGGTGGCGAAGACGTTGCCGGGGACCCAGCCCACATCCCCGTTGATCAGCAGGTTGTTGCGGCCGTAGAAGAGGGCCAGATCCGTTGCGCCCTGGGCGTGATGCGCTTCGGAGCCGGGTTCGTAGCCGTAGGCCGGGTTGCCGATCTCCCAGGGTTCGAAGTCGAACAGGCAGACGTCGCCCGGGATCGGGGTGATGGTCGGGTTTTCGCGGTGGGGTGCGGCGGTGATGCGCGGGACGAGGGTGTAGACCTCGTTGCGGGCGTACTTGGCGTGGAACGCGTCGCCCTCCTGGGGCAGGGCATCCCACACCGCGGCGCAGGTGAGCGGGGCTTCGTCGTCGAGAAGCCTTGCACGGCAGGAGACTCCGGCCTTGGTGAGGGTGATGGTGAGATATCGCGCCATGGAATCTCCTAGATCTCGTCGAGGACGTCGGACCACAGGGCCAGTGCGTCGTCGACCTGGCTCTCGGACACCACCAGCGGCGGAATCATCCGCACGACGTTGCTGTACGCGCCGCAGGTCAGCAGCAGCAGGCCCTTCTCCGCGGCCAGCCGCTGCGCCGCGCTCGCGGTGGCGGTGTCGGGTTCACCTGCGGGCGTGGTGAATTCGGAGCCGACCAGCAGACCCAGACCGCGCACGTCGCCCACCGCCCCGGTGGCGGCCTTGCGGACGCCCTCGATCAGCTGACGCCCGCGCACCGCCGCATTGTCCACCAGCCCTTCGGATTCGATGACCTCGAGCGTCGCGACGGCCGCGGCGCAGGCGACCGCGTTGCCGCCGTAGGTGCCGCCCTGCGAACCGGGCCACGCCTTGCTCATCAACTCCTCCGACGCGGCGATACCCGAGAGCGGGAAGCCGCTGGCCAGACCCTTGGCGATGGTGATCACATCGGGCCGAACGTCGAAGTGCTGGTGGCCGAAGAACTTCCCGGTGCGCCCGAATCCGGTCTGGATCTCGTCGAACACCAGCAGGATGCCGTGCCGGTCGGCGCGCTCGCGCAATCCCTGGAAGAACGCGGTGTTCCCCGGGATGTAGCCGCCCTCGCCGAGCACCGGCTCGACGATGAACGCCGCGGTCTCCGCGGGAGCGCTCAGCGTCTGGAACAGGTAATCCAGTTCGCGCAGTGCGAATTCCGTCGCCTGCTCCTCGGACCAGCCGTAGCGGTACGCGGTGGGGAACGGCGCGACGTGCACCCCGCCCATCAGCGGGCTGAATCCGGCCGAGAACCGGGTGCCCGAGGTCGTCATGGTCGCCGCGGCGACGGTACGACCGTGGAATCCGCCGTGGAACACGATGACGTTCGGCCGCCCGGTGGCCTGCCGGACCAGACGCAGTGCGGATTCGATCGCCTCACTGCCGGAATTGGCGAAGAACAGCGAGTCCAGGCCCGCGGGCAGCACCGTGCCCAGCTTCTCGGTGAGTTCGAGCAGCGGACGATGCATGACGGTCGTGTACTGGCCGTGGATGAGACTGCCGACCTGTGCGCGGGCGGCCTCGACGACCCGCGGGTGGCAGTGCCCGGTACTGGTGACCCCGATGCCGGCGGTGAAGTCCAGATACCGGCGGCCGTCGGTGCCGTACAGGTAACACCCTTCGCCGTGGTCGACCGTGACGGGAGTGGCTTGCTTGAGGACGGGGGAGAGCTCGGACATGGTAGCCGCCTCGGAAAGTCGGTCGGATTGTCTGTTGTAGGATTGTTGACAATATGAATATCATGGCGGGCAGGGCCGCAGCAACGGTCTGCGGGGATTGAGGAGCGCGCAGTGACACACACCAGCGAGGATGTGAACGAGACCGAGCGTCTGGCCATCGAGAGCGTCCCCACGGGACTGTTCATCGGCGGTGGCTGGCGCCAGACCGCCGCACGGCTGCCGGTCGAGGATCCGGCGACCGGTCGGGTGCTGTGCGAGGTGGCCGACGCCTCGCCGGATGACGGCCTGGACGCCCTGGCCGCGGCGGCCGACGCGCAGGCCGACTGGGCCCGCACCCCGCCGCGTGAGCGCAGCGATCTGCTCATGCGCGCCTACCGCCTGCTGCTCGAGGAGACCGACCGCCTCGCGCTGATCATGACTCTGGAGATGGGTAAACCCCTCGCCGAGGCGCGCGGCGAAATCTCCTATGCCGCAGAGTTCTTCCGCTGGTTCGCCGAGGAAGCGGTCCGGCTGGACGGCGGCTACATGCCCGCGCCCGGCGGCGGTTCGCGTTTCCTGGTCACCCGTCAGCCGGTCGGGCCGAGCCTGCTCATCACGCCGTGGAATTTCCCGCTCGCCATGGGCACCCGCAAGATCGGCCCGGCCCTGGCCGCGGGCTGCACCTGTGTGGTCAAACCCGCCGAGCAGACCCCGCTGTCCATGCTGGCCCTGGCCGATGTCCTGGTCCGTGCCGGACTGCCCGCGGGCGTGGTGAACGTGGTGACCACCTCGGATCCGGCCGCGGTGATCACGCCGATGATCATGGACGAGCGCTCCCGCAAACTCTCCTTCACCGGATCCACCGCCGTGGGCAAGATCCTGCTCGAGCAGTGCGCCCGCACGGTCATGCGGACCTCGATGGAACTCGGCGGCAACGCGCCGTTCGTGGTGTTCGAGGATGCCGATCTGGACGAGGCCGTGGAGGGCCTGCTCGCGGCGAAGATGCGCAACATCGGTCAGACGTGCACTGCGGCCAATCGAATTCTGGTACAGCGCAACGTCATCGACGACTTCGCCCGCCGCCTGACCGAGCGGATGGCCGCCCTGCCGATGGGTCGCGGCACCGAGCCGGACGCGGTGGTCGGCCCCCTGATCGACAGCGACGCGGTGACCAAGGTGACCGATCTGGTGGCCGATGCGAAACAGCGCGGCGCCACCGTGCTGCTCGGCGGCGAGGCCGACGGCCGTCCCGGAAACTTCTATCCCGCAACGGTTCTCACCGGCGTCCCGGACGAGGCCGCGATGTGCCACACCGAGATCTTCGGTCCCGTAGCGGCTCTGACCGCCTTCGACACCGAGGCCGAGGCGGTCGAACGCGCCAACGACACGCCCTACGGCCTGATCGGCTACGTCTACACCGAGAGCCTGCGGCGCGGCCTGCGCGTGAGCGAGGCGCTGGAAACCGGTCTGGTAGGACTGAATCAGGGCGTGATCTCCAACCCCGCGGCCCCGTTCGGCGGGGTGAAGGAGTCGGGCCTGGGTCGTGAGGGCGGATTCACCGGAATCGACGAGTTCCTCGAGACCAAGTACATCGGCGTGAAGGTGTGAGCGTCGCGAACAGTACGCAGGAATACATCAGTGACACTGTGAGGGAGATTCGTTGAGTACCTACCGAATCGCGACCATCCCCGGCGACGGCATCGGGGTCGACGTGACCGCGGAGGCCGTGCGCGTCGTGGACGCGGTACTGCCCGGCATCGAGTGGATCGAATTCGACTGGTCGTGCGAGAACTATCTGCGCACGGGGTCGATGATGCCGCCGGACGGCCCGGTCCGGCTCGCCGGATTCAACGCGATTCTGCTGGGCGCGGTGGGCTTTCCGGGAGTGCCGGACCATATCTCGCTGTGGGGCCTGCTGATTCCGCTACGCCGCGCCTTCGGGCAGTACGTGAATCTGCGCCCGGTGCGGCTGTTGCCGGGCACCGAGTCGGCGTTGCGCGACCGCACCGCCGAGGATCTGGACATCCTGATCGTCCGGGAGAACTCGGAGGGGGAGTACTCCGAGATCGGCGGCATCCACAATCCGGGCCGCCCGGAGGAATTCGTGCTGCAGGAATCGGTGTTCACCCGCGCGGGTTGCGAGCGGATCATCCGATACGCGTTCGAGCAGGCCGCCCAGCGCGGCGGGCGGTTGTGCTCGGCCACCAAATCCAACGGCCTGATCCATTCGATGCCGTACTGGGACAGCGTCTTCGAACGCATCGCGACCGAATATCCGGCGGTGCAGACCCGGCAGATGCACGTCGACGCGCTGGCCGCGGAGATCGTGCTGCATCCCGATCGCCTGGACGTCATCGTCGGGTCGAACCTGTTCGGCGACATCCTGTCCGACCTGGCCGCGGCCGTCACCGGCGGGCTCGGGCTGGCCCCCTCGGGCAATATCAACCCCCAGCGCGATACGCCCTCCATGTTCGAGGCCGTGCATGGCAGCGCACCCGACATCGCGGGACAGGGCATCGCCAACCCGGTCGCCCAGATCCTCGCGGCCGCAATGATGCTCGATCATCTGGGCGAACGCGCGGCCGCGGCCGCCATCGACCGCGCGGTCTGCGATGTATTGGCCGAGGGCGCGATCCGCACGCCGGATCTCGGCGGAACCAGCACCACCACCGAGATCGGCACGGCGATCGCCGAACGCGCGGTGAGCCTGATTCCCTGACCTCGCCGCGCGTGTCGCCGACGGGCCGCTCAGTCCGTCGCGATATCGGCCAGGAACAGCTTGACCCGGGCTCCGGCCACGCGCGCGGCCAGCGGCAGCCCGGGTCCGGCCTCCTCGCGGTCGACGATGCGGGGATTGACGATTCGCCGCCGGCGACCGAGGATCCGCACCTCGGCCTCGTCGGCGGCGAGTACGTTCCTCACCCAGTCGGTGCGGCCGTGCCCGAGGGCGACGCACAGTTTGCCGTCGAAGCGGAAGGCGTTGACCGGCGTCGAATACGTCCGGCCGGATTTGCGGCCCCGATGTTCGACGACGGCGAACCAGGGCAGGTAGGGGGCCAGCGGGCGCACCACCGGATTCACGTACCGGGTCTGGATGCGATCCAGCCATTCGGGAAACAAGCTGATTTCGCGGTCTGGAGTGGACATACAACCACCTCGTCGGTGTGGGCGCGGGCGTCCGCGCCGAATTTTCGAGTCCGATGAGAAAATACGGCAGATCCACAACGACCGCAGCACCGAATACCTGATGGTGTTCGGTGGCTGCCTACGGGCCTGCCGGGCACTATCTCGGATACGACCGCCGCCGGTTGCTCGAGAAGCATCTGAGCCGCTTTCGGGCACCGGCGGCGGCGAGTCCTGTCGCCAATTCGCTGATGGCGCAGCGTGATTCCCGCAGTGAGTCGATTCCCGCATCCTCGCGGCAAATATTGAGATTGCGAGAACACCGCCCTAGCGGCACAACCGTCTCGTTATGGTGAGGTGAACAGAGCGCTGCACAGGACTCTGTACGCAGGCTCGGTGCGGACCGAGGGGGGACATGACCATCGGCACGGCGCATCATTCGGGCTTCCGTTCGGTCACCGGATGGTTGCTGGAAAATCTACTCGCCCGGCCGGATCGACGCAGCCGGGCGATGCCGATCGTGGTGGCGCTGGGCCCGCGCGGCACCGGCAAGACCGCGCTGCTGCAAGAGGTGCAGCGCCGATGCGAACGAATCCCGCACGTCTATCTGGACTTCGAACGCGACGATATCGGCACCCGGGAAGCGCTGGGCCGGTTGGCCTTCGGGCTGAGCAAGGCCGTCCCGCAGTTCGGCCGGATCGCCTTTCCCGAACTGTGGCTGTGCATGCTCGTGGTCGGCAGTTCGGTCCACATCAACGCCGGTGACCGTCGCCAGGCCCTGAGTCAGTTGCGCAGCATCCTGTCCCGCAATCAGCCGATCGAGCAGAATCGGGAAGCGGTCATCGAACTGGTCGAATTCGCCGGTGAGGTCGCCAGCGGTCAGAGTCTGCCCGGCTGGGCGGCCCCGGCCACCGATTGGCTGCTGCGCGGTCTGGGCCGGGCCGATCGCTGGCGGATGTTGCGGCACATCGACAAACTCTCCACCACGCGGGGCAAACCCGAGGATGCGCTGATCGATATCGCGAACTGGGCGACCGACGGCGACGCGAACGAACAGGCCGACGCCGACGCCATCTTCTGCGAGGCGTTCCTGGCCGATCTGCGCCGCGCGTACTCCGGCTTCAATCGCAGCCGCCGAACGCTCGATTGCGCTGTGCTGCTGGACAATGTCCACACTCCGGGCGGACAGCGGTTCCTGTTCGCGCTGCAACAGGCGCGCGACCGCGCCGCGGATCCCGATCCACTGCTGGTATTCGCCACCAGTCGCAGCTGGATCCGGTACTGGAGTGTGAGCTGGCATCGGCCGGGTGGATCCATCGATGACGAGAGCCGTCGGCCCGACACGCACCGCACCGGCGGACTGGACTGGCCGTCGCCGCGCCCGCCCGGTGTGGTGGACGAGGACTGGCGGCACGGCAGTATCGACGAATCTCCTTGGAATCCTTGGTATCTGCTGGACATCAGCCATCTGCCCGCTCCGGATGTGGTCGATATGGCCGGATACTACGGCGTTCATCGCGAGGCCAAGCTGACCGATTTCGTCGGTCGGCTGACCGGCGGACATCCCGGGGCGGTGGTGGACGTGCTGGCCGCGGCCTCGAGTATCCAACCACCGGACAGCCTGCGCCGAATCTTCGATTGTGCACTGCCGCAGCAGGTCTGGACCGATCCGAACTCGCTGCCCGATACCGTCGGGATGCACAGCGAGGAGCAGGTACTGCAGGATTTCGTGGAGCCCACCGATCTGCGGGATCTGATCACCGCCAGCGCTGCCCGCAATATGGATCTGCTGTACCACCCGGAGATCCTGGACTCGGCCGCGCCCAACGGCGAGGCCGTGCTCGAGGCGCTGCGCAACGACCTGTGGATTCGGGAACGTCCGGGCGACGATCCCGATTTCGAACTGCACCCCTGGCTCCGGCGAATCCTGTTGCGCGCTTTGGCAGCCCGCGAGCTGTCCGATCCGCGCAACTGGACCCGCACACACACCCTGTGCCGGGAGGTGTATCAGCGTGACGGACAGGTGGCCGCGGCGCTGTATCACGATCTGGCACTGGGCAATATCGCCGCCACGATCGCCTATCTGCGGCAGCCGTTCGATGTCGGCGGCGCCGAATTCGACGTCCTGCTGGCGCGGGAGTGGCTCACGGAGCTGGATCTGATCACCTCCGCACCCAATCGCCTGCCACTCGACGACGCCCCGATCGATCAGGTGCGCGAACTGGTCGGCGAGCAGGACGACGAACTCGGCGCGAGTCTGGCGTGGCTGGTCGTGGCCCTGTGGGTGACCAGCGACCCGCTGGCGGATCCCGAGCAGGCCCTGTACGCATCGATCGACGGCGAGTTCCGGCAGCTGGCCAAGGGGCGCGGCCGTGGCGCGATGCTGCTGTACGAACGGGCGGAGCGATACCGATGAGCGTTGTGACACAGCCGATTACGCCACCGCCGCCGGTGTGGCGACGGTGGGTCTGGGCGGGCGCCGGGGTCGTGGTGGTGGTGCTGGCGCTGGTGGCGGCCTTCGTGCTGGTGCCCGCGATCCTGTACGCGGCGAAACGATGTGATGCGGGTGTCCGCCAGCAGGGGCCGCACAGCGAATGCGTCGGGGTCACCGATGGCACGTATGTCTTCGATCCGGATCTGGCCAGGGTGGAGTCCTTGATCCGCGACGAGAATCGCGCGGTGGTCGCGTCGAATGCGGCGTATGTCAGCGTGGCGGTGATGCTGCCGATGACGTTGTCCGCCGATGACGATGTCACCGTCGAATGGGTTCGTCATCAGCTCGAAGGTGCCTATCTCGCACAGATGGAGGCGAATCGCAGCCTGCTCTGGCGTGGTAACACCCCGAAACTCCGTGTGCTGCTGGCAAATCCGGGCAGCGGACTACAACAGTGGCGTCCGGCGGTCGACGAGATCGAGCACGAGCAGGCAAGCCGGCATATCGTCGCGGTGACGGGTATCGGACTGAGCGTGCACACCGCTGTCCAGGCCATGAAACGGCTCTCGCAGTTGAACATCCCGGTCTTCGGTTCCACTCTCACCGCAGACGACATCGGCGCCATCCGGGGCTTCGCGCGCGTGTCGCCGTCGAACTTCGAACAGGGCCAGGCCGCAGCGGAATACGTGAAACTCCAGGGGAAGCACACGGCGGTGGTGGTGAAGGACCAGAATCGCAACGACCTCTACCCGAGCACGCTCGCCAAAGCATTCGAAGACCGTTTCTTCGATGCCGATCACGTCTCCCGGGGCACCGAGACCTATCTGTCCCAGGACGCCGGTGCGGACAATCTGCTGTCTCAGATGGGTGCACAGATCTGCGTCGACAACCCCGACGTCATCTACTTCGCCGGCCGAGCCCGCGAGGCCAGGGTCCTGATCCAATCCTTGTCGGGACGACCGTGTCCGCAGACGAAGTTCACCGTCGTGACCGGTGATGATCTATCGCTGCGCGCCGTCGGCGACGGCACGGTGAAGAACGCATTGGATTCGGGTGTCGACGTGATCTTCACCGGACTGGCCCATCCCGCGGCCTGGGATGCGACTTCGCAGGCCTTCGACGGGAGGGTCGTCGCGGACTTCAAGGACTCCGGGTCGGACCCCGGGCATCCGTGTGGTCCGTGCTTCAAGGATCTGTTCCCGGCCGAGAATCTCGATGACGGAGTGGCGATCATCAGTCACGATTCGGTGGCCGCGGCGGTGTCGGCCGTCCGCCGGGTGGTGTCAGGAGGTAGCCAGGCAGCGACAGCAGACGATGTCGTGCAGATGCTCAAGGGGATGCATGGTGTGAACGGTGTGCGCGGCGCCAGCGGCAATATCTCCTTCGATCCGGAGAACGGCAATCCGGAGGACAAGCCGATCCCGATTCTGCAGCTACTGCCCGGCCAGTCGCCCACATTCGTCCGGTTGATCTGCCCTGCGGGTGGTATGAACTGCACAGTGAGCCTTCACTGACGCGGCAGCACGACCGGGCCGTGCCCGCCGATGCACTCCCACCGACCGTTCTGCTCGTGCGGGAACTGCCAGGGCGTATGGCAGTGCAGCGTCGGCGGGGGAGCGGGAATCATCGGACCGGCGGCGGCCGAGCCTGCCACGCACAGGGAAGCGGCCAGGCCCACGAAGGCGGCGACGGATCGACGAGTCATGATCGATATGTCGTGTCGGCCCGCGCATTCGTTTCCCGGCGTGGGCCGCACCCACCTCAGGACGTGAGCCAGATGGCCTCGGCGGCAGGGCTGCCCAGATCCACGGACTGATCACCGATCTGCACCGCGATGGTGCCCGCGAAATCCCGGCGCTCCACCACCGTGATCGGCGTGTCCAGCGCGATTCCGACCGAGTCGAAGTACCGCAGCATCGCCGGGTCGAAATCGGAAATCCTTGCCACGCGGCCGATTTCACCGGCCTGGAAATCGCTGAGCTGCCGGGCGGGCGGAGTGGGCACCGCACCGTCCACCGACGGGATCGGATCACCGTGCGGATCGCGGTCGGGATGACCGAGTTTGGTGTCGATACGTTCCATCAGCGTCTCGGAGACCGCGTGCTCGAGCACCTCGGCCTCGTCGTGCACCTCGTCCCAGCCGTAGCCGAGTTCGTTGACCAGGAACGTCTCGATGAGCCGATGGCGGCGCACCATCGTGATGGCCGCGCGGCGGCCCTCCTCGGTCAACGTGATCGCCCCGTAGCGGGCATGTTCGACCAGGCCCTGATCGGCGAGTTTGCGGACCGCCTCGGACACCGTGGACGCCGAGACGCCGATGCGCTCGGCCAGCAGTTTGGTCGTCACCTTCTCCTGCGACCACTCCTGCGTGGTCCAGATCACCTTGAGGTAGTCCTGCGCGACCGAGGACAGCACCGGCGCGATACTTCCCCCGGATCCGGCCTCGGCGTGCGGGGAGTTCTGGGATACCGGTGACGCGGCGGGGGCGACGAGCTCACGTCGGGTGGCGATATCTCGTTTTCCGGGCACATATCGAGCTTAGCCGGGCAGGTCGGAACGACCGAGTCGCAGCGGCGTGGGCGCAGGGGCGATCCCAGCGGGAGATGGCGTGAGCGTGACGCCCGACGGATCTGCGTCCGGCGCGGCTGTGAACATCCACACCGCGGAATGCCCGTCCCGAGCGGGCGTGACTAGGCTGCGGTGTGTGCAGAGATGGCGAAGTCTCGAGGAGATGCCCGCTGACTGGGGCCGGTGTGTCCTGACGATCGGGGTGTTCGACGGCGTGCACCGCGGTCATGCCCAGTTGATCGGTCGCGCCGTGAAATCCGCAGCCGTGCGCGGTATTCCCTCGGTCCTGATGACCTTCGATCCGCACCCCATGGAGGTGGTCCGCCCGGGTTCGCATCCGGCGCAGCTGACCACGCTGACCCGCCGCGCGGATCTGGTGGAGGAACTCGGCGTCGACGTGTTCTGCGTGATGCCCTTCACCCACGAGTTCATGAAGCTCACCCCGGCGCGCTATGTGCACGATCTGCTGGTGGAGAAGCTGCACGTGTGCGAGGTCGTGGTCGGGGACAACTTCACCTTCGGCAAGAAGGCCGCGGGCACCGTGGCGACCATGCAGGAGCTGGGCGGGCGTTTCGGCTTCGAGGTCGACGGGGTCAAACTGGTCGGCGAACACGCGGTCACCTTCTCCTCCACCTACATTCGCGCCTGCGTGGATGCCGGTGACATGGCCGCCGCGGCCGACGCGCTGGGCCGCCCGCACCGGCTCGAGGGCGTCATCGTGCACGGTGACGGCCGTGGCCGCGATCTGGGTTATCCGACCGCCAACGTGGCCCCGCCCATGCACGCGGCCATCCCCGCCGACGGCGTGTACGCCGGATGGTTCACCGTGCTGACCCCCGGCGCGGTCGTCGGCACGACCCAGCCGGGCAAGCGGATGATGGCGGCGATCTCGGTCGGCACCAATCCGACCTTCTCCGGCCGCACCCGCACGGTGGAGGCGTTCGTGCTGGACACCGACGCCGATCTGTATGGGCAGCACGTCGCGGTGGATTTCGTGGAGCATCTGCGCCCGATGCGCGCCTTCGCCTCGGTCGACGAGCTGACCGCCGAGATCGCCCGAGACGTGAACCGCACCCGCGAGCTGCTCGCCGAACCCGGACGGTAGTCCGCTACCGGCGGTCTCCAAAGCCGTTCACGCCGAGATGAATTCGGCGATATCGGCATTGAGCTGCGCCGCGTGGGTGACGTAGAGCCCGTGCCCGGCGGTGGGGTATTCCTTCAGTTCGGCGTCCTTCAACAGCTGCACCGCGACATGGCTGGTCGGCCCGATCGGGATGGACTGATCGGCCAGGCCGTGCAACAGCAGCACCGGAAGGGTGATCTCGGCCAGATCGGGACGCAGATCCGAGTCGCCGATCGCGCGCTGCATCGTCTTCGCGGCCCATGGGGCGGCCGACAGACAGCGGCGTACCTCCTGGTCGATGAGCGCCGGGGACACGTCGTTGCCCAGGTGTGTCGCGAAATAGCCCTGTGCTCGATCGGCCATCCACTTGGCCCGGTCGGCGCACAGCGCCGCGATGGAGGCGTCGATCGCGGCCTGCGGAATACCGGCGGGATGGTCCGGGCTCCAGCTCAGCTTCGGCACCGCCGCGGCGACCAGCACCAGCCGCCGAATCCGGTCCTGACCGTGGCGAGCGAGGTAGCGCACCGCTTCGGCGCCACCACCGGAGTGCCCGATCAGCACCGCATCGCGGATGTCGAGGTGTGCCAGCAGCGCGGCGACGTCGTCGGCGCGGGTGTCGTTGTCGTAGCCGTCGGCGGGCCGATCGGAGCGGCCGTGTCCGCGTCGGTCGAGCAGAATGCAGCGGTAGCCCCGCTCGACGAAGTGCGGCACCTGGTGCTCCCACATATCCGCGTGCAGCGACCACCCGGCCAGGAACACGATCGGTGCGCCGGACCCGTACACCTCGTAGGCGAGGGTGGTGTCGTCGGTGCTCTGGAAGTACGGCATCGTCATCTCCTGTTCTGTGGTGTGCCACTGATATTCGCGGTCGGAGGGAATGAACGCGATTACCTCCGGAGTAATCGTCGCGACCGATCCGGTGGCCGCTCCGGACGCCGATTCGGATCGCCGCAGGTGATCCGGTAGGCTGGCTCGTCGGGTTTGCTGTGGTTCGCGGCGGCGCCCGCCCGGGATTCGGTTCCCGGTCCTCGAGCGCGGACTGAAACATCAGGAGTGATTCGTGGCTCTGACCACCGAGCAGAAGTCGGCCATCCTCAAGGAATACGGCCTGCACGAGACGGACACCGGTTCGCCGGAGGCCCAGATCGCGCTGCTGTCCAAGCGGATCTCCGACCTCACCGAGCACCTGAAGGTGCACAAGCACGACCACCACACCCGGCACGGCCTGCTGGCCCTGATCGGTCGTCGTCGTCGCCTGTCGAAGTACCTGCAGGCCAAGGACATCCAGCGTTACCGTTCGCTGATCGAGCGTCTGGGCCTGCGTCGCTAGGACTGTTCGCGATGTCGGAGATCGCCCGGTTTCCGCAGCGACACAGTGAGGCACTTGACAAGGCAGCCGACGGGGAGGCTTACAATCTCCCCGTCGGCTAGTCGTGCATGCGGACCTCGTGGGGTTCCGGTACGGCGGTGCCACATGCCGTACGCATCCGTCCTCGTGGCGTCGGTCCTCGGTAGTGGCCTTTCGGCAGGAGAAGAATCCGCCGTGGGGCTTCGATCGATGGCCGCCTCCGCGTCGCCGCTTCCAAGGGGGAACCGGTCGGGTGTACGCGTAGCAACCAGGAGGGTTGTGGCGCGCCCAAGCCTGGGTACGGCCTTATCCCTCAGCCGGGGACATGGCTGAGGGCTGAACAGTCGGATCGCGCTCACGTGCGCTGGATCCGGCGAAGACGAGAGGTTGAGAAGAGAAAATGACAGACACAGTGAGCTCGGCCGTAGAGGTCGAACCGGGTGTGTTCGAGTCGGTCGCACTGATCGACAACGGGTCCTTCGGCACCCGCACCGTCCGGTTCGAGACCGGACGCCTCGCCAAGCAGGCCGCCGGTTCGGTCGTCGCCTACTTGGACGACGAGACCATGCTGCTCTCGGCCACCACGGCCGGTAAGCAGCCCAAGGACCAGTTCGACTTCTTCCCGCTGACGGTGGACGTCGAGGAGCGGATGTACGCCGCGGGCCGTATCCCCGGTTCGTTCTTCCGCCGTGAGGGCCGTCCCTCCACCGACGCGATCCTGACCTGCCGCCTGATCGACCGGCCGCTGCGCCCGTCCTTCGTCGACGGCCTGCGCAACGAGATCCAGGTCGTGGTGACGGTCATGTCGCTGGATCCCAAGGATCTGTACGACGTGGTGGCCATCAACGCCGCCTCGGCGTCGACCCAGATCTCCGGACTGCCGTTCTCGGGTCCGGTCGGCGGCGTGCGCGTCGCGCTGATCGAGGGCCAGTGGGTGGCGTTCCCGACCGTCGAGCAGCTCGAGGGCGCCGTGTTCGACATGGTCGTCGCGGGCCGGGTCGTCGACGGTGACGTCGCGATCATGATGGTCGAGGCCGAGGCCACCGACAAGGTCATCGCGCTGGTCGCCGACGGCGCCCAAGCGCCCACGGAAACCGTTGTGGCAGAAGGCCTCGAGGCCGCCAAGCCGTTCATCGCCCGGCTGTGCCGCGCGCAGCAGGATCTGGCGACGCTGGCCGCCAAGCCCACCGAGGAGTTCCCGCTGTTCCCGCCGTACGGCGAGGACGTCTACACCGCCGTCGAGGGCACCGCGAAGCGTGAGCTGAACGAGGCGCTGTCCATCCCCGGCAAGCAGGAGCGCGACGACAAGACCGACGAGATCAAGCTCGCGGTGCTGTCCAGCCTCGCCGAGGATTTCGAGGGCCGCGAGAAGGAGATCGGCGCGGCGTTCCGCTCGGTCACCAAGAAGCTTGTGCGCCAGCGCATCCTGTCCGACGGCTTCCGCATCGACGGTCGCGGCCTGGCGGACATCCGCGCGCTGTCGGCCGAGGTCGCGGTGGTTCCGCGGGCGCACGGTTCGGCGCTGTTCGAGCGCGGCGAGACCCAGATCCTGGGTGTCACCACGCTGGACATGGTGAAGATGGCCCAGCAGGTCGACTCGCTCGGCCCGGAGACCAGCAAGCGCTACATGCACCACTACAACTTCCCGCCGTTCTCCACCGGTGAGACCGGTCGCGTCGGTTCGCCGAAGCGTCGCGAGATCGGCCACGGCGCACTCGCCGAGCGTGCGCTGATTCCGGTGCTGCCCTCGCAGGAGGAGTTCCCGTACGCCATCCGTCAGGTCTCGGAAGCGTTGGGCTCCAACGGTTCCACCTCGATGGGTTCGGTCTGCGCCTCGACCCTGTCGCTGCTGAACGCCGGTGTGCCGCTGAAGTCCCCGGTCGCGGGCATCGCGATGGGTCTGGTGTCCGACGAGGTCACCGACGAGTCGGGCAAGACCGAGACCCGCTACGTCGCGCTGACCGACATCCTCGGCGCCGAGGATGCCTTCGGCGACATGGACTTCAAGTGCGCCGGCACCCGGGACTTCGTCACCGCGCTGCAGCTGGACACCAAGCTCGACGGCATCCCGTCCAAGGTGCTCGCGGGTGCGCTGAACCAGGCCCGCGACGCGCGCCTGACCATCCTGGACGTGATGGCCGAGGCCATCGCCAGCCCGGACGAGATGAGCCCGTACGCCCCGCGCGTCACCGCGATCAAGATCCCGGTCGACAAGATCGGCGAGGTGATCGGACCCAAGGGCAAGGTGATCAACCAGATCACCGAGGACACCGGCGCCAACATCTCGATCGAGGACGACGGCACCGTGTTCGTCGGCGCGACCGACGGCCCGTCGGCGCAGGCCGCGATCGACGCGATCAACGCCATCGCCAACCCGCAGCTGCCGAAGGTCGGCGAGCGTTTCCTGGGCACGGTCGTCAAGACCACCGCCTTCGGCGCGTTCGTCTCGCTGCTGCCGGGCCGCGACGGTCTGGTGCACATCTCCAAGCTGGGCAACGGCAAGCGCGTGGGCAAGGTCGAGGACGTGGTGAACGTCGGCGACAAGCTGCGCGTGGAGATCGCCGACATCGACAACCGCGGCAAGATCTCCCTCGTCCCCGTCGAGGAGGAAGAGGCCACCGAGACTCCGGCCGCCGACGAGAGTGCTGCGGTCGAGGCCGGTGCCGAGTAAAAACTCTGGTGTGACGAAGAAGAACGCTGCGGCGCTTTCGACCCCCTTGCTCGTGGACAGCGAGCAGGGGGGTTCGTCTCTGCTGAAGACGACTCTCCCACCGCCCGGCGACAGCGGAGTGCGGCGCACCGTGCTGCCGGGCGGGTTGCGCGTGGTCACCGAACATGTGCCCGGGGTGCGGTCCGCATCGGTCGGGGTGTGGGTCGGCGTCGGTTCGCGTGACGAGGGGCCGAGCGTGGCCGGCGCCGCGCATTTCCTGGAACATCTGCTGTTCAAGGCGACTCCGACTCGCACGGCGCTGGATATCGCGCAGGCCGTGGACGCGGTCGGCGGTGAACTCAACGCGTTCACCGCCAAGGAGCAGACCTGCTACTACGCGCACGTGCTGGACGAGGATCTGCCGCTGGCGGTGGATCTGGTGTCCGACGTCGTGCTCAACGGGCTGTGCCGGGCCGAGGACGTGAACGTGGAGCGTCAGGTGGTGCTCGAGGAGATCTCGATGCGCGACGACGATCCGGAGGACCTGGTCGGCGACGCGTTCCTGACCGCGCTGTTCGGCGACCATCCGGTGGGTCGTCCGGTGATCGGCACGGTCGAGTCGATCGAGTCCATGACCGCGAATCAGCTGCGCGGGTTCCATCAGCGTCGCTACCGTCCGGACCGGATGGTCGTCGCGGTGGCCGGGAACGTCGAGCACGAGCACGTGGTGGAGTTGGTGCACCGGGCGTTCGCGGGTCGGCTCGATCCGGTTCGCGAGCCCGCTCCCCGGCGCGAGGGCCGGTTCCGCACGCACACTCCGCCGCAGTTGCAGTGGACGTACCGGGACAGCGAGCAGGCTCATCTGGTGTTCGGCGTCCGCGCGTTCGGGCGGCACGAAGGCGAGAGGCGCTGGCCGCTGTCGGTGCTGAACACCGTGCTCGGCGGCGGTCTGTCCTCGCGGCTGTTCCAGCGCATCCGGGAGGAACGCGGTCTGGCGTACTCGGTGTACTCCAGCGTGGACACCTTCGCCGACACCGGCGCGTTCTCGGTCTATCTGGGCTGCCAACCCGAAAACCTGGGCCAGGTGGCGTCTTTGGCGCGTGAGGTTCTGGAAGAGGTTGCCACGGAAGGGATCACCGACGCCGAGTGCGCCCGCGCCAAGGGGTCGCTGCGCGGCGGTCTGGTTCTGGGCCTGGAGGATTCGGGTTCGCGGATGAACCGCATCGGCCGCAGCGAACTCAGCTACGGCAACCACCGCAGCGTCTCGGAAACCCTCACCCGCATCGATTCGGTCACCACCGCCGAGGTCTCGGCAGTGGCCCGCACCCTGTTGTCCCGCCCCTTCGCGGTCTCGGTCGCGGGCCCGTACCGCCGCGCCCGGGATCTGCCGGTCTCGGTACGCCGTCTGGCGGACTGATCACCCGGAGGATCGTGGTCCCGGAAGACCGCCGGAATATTCACTGCCGGTTGGTCTTCCGGGATTTTTTCGCGATCGGTCCGGGGCGTGGTTCGTATTCGACCCTGATTCTTGTCGGTGGTGCCCGTTATGGTGAGCGGACAGCAGTACCGGGCGGCGCGTAGACGGAGGGTGGCGACGTGGCCAAGCAGGTGATCATCAATCTGATCGATGACTACGACGGGGTGTCGGTGGCGGACGGGACGGTCGAGTTCTCCTTCGAGGGGGTGGACTACGAGATCGATCTGTGCGAGGGGAATGCGGCGAAGCTACGTGCGGTTCTGTTGCCGTGGATCGAGATGTCCCGTAAGGCAACGCGTTTCGATGATGACGAGGATGAGGACCGGGAGGAGAGCGGTGTCGAACCGGCCGCGCCGGTCTTGCTGCGGTGGACGGATCGGAACATCGTATTTCCCAGGGATTCCAGCGGTGCGCCCTTCGGGTCCAGGTACACGCCGGGGCTCGAGGTGCACGGCGGCGACATGTGGTGTCTGTTCGTCCGCAAGAGTGACAACCGGCTCTACTACGCCCGTGGTAATCAGGAGGCGTGGGATGCGCCTCGGCTGTTCTCCGGCGATGCGGCTCCGACCGTCGTCAGTGCGCCCCAGCTGGCCGAGGTGGCCGGTGAGCTGCACGCGGTGTTCAGCGAATACTCCAGCGGCAGAATCGATCTGGTGCACTATCGATACGACGATGCGGCAGGCGATTGGGCATACCGCTGCGGCTCGGCCCAGCACGCCGCGGGCGCACCCGCGCTGGCGGCGTACGAAGGTCGGTTGTTCTGCGCCTACGTAGCCGACGGTCCGTCCAAGGAGCTGCTGTTCACGACCTGGGATGAGTACCACGGCTGGAGTCGCCCGATGTCGTGCGGCGGCGAGAGCAGTTGGGGCGCATCGGCATTGTTCGTCATGGGCGACGAGCTGCATCTGCTGTTCGCCTCGAACGACCAGGGCCGCGAGATCGTCGACATGGTCTACTCCGAACCCGAGGGCCCCGGTTCGGGTACGTGGGCGCGCACCGTGCACCAGCCGAACGAGTTCGCGAACGCCGGTGTGGCCGGTGCGGGTTCGGCAACGAACGGATACCTCGGTTTCCTCCGACGCGACGCCGGTAACCTGCTGGTATCCACGCTGGGTCCGAATGGCTGGAGTGGCCACGAGGTCCCCGGTGCCTACGCCTGGGAGGCTCCGGCAGTCGTCGTCCACGACGGTTTCGTCAATCTGATCTTCAACGCGCGCAACGAGATGAGCGATCTGCTCTGGCTCGAATTTCCTGTGCCGCAGCTGCATTCGGTGTCCTGAACGATACATCCGAGTCGCGTCTCGGCCTCTGCTTCACGGTCGGCCGGTTCAGTGATGGTGGTGCACGTGAGGATGATTCACGCCGTTGACAGTGCTGTCCGCTTTCACGCGGATCGGCTGAAGGTATGGGTGTCGGGGTCAGCTGTCGAGCCATGTTGCGATGGCGTCGAGGGTGGGGGCGGTGTGGAGGGGGTGGTTGTCGGTGGGGTCCAGGAGGTGCCAGTGGTGGGAGTTGGGCCAGTTCTGGACCAGGTGGTAGCCGGCCTGGGCGGCTCGGACGGCCAACTCGTCGAAGCGATCTGACTCATCGGATTCCGTTGTGGTGCTGTGGTTTCGGGAATTCTGCGGCATGGTCTCGGCCTCCTGGATCAGGGGCGGTGGTGAGGGCGGGTGGAGTCGGGGGTTATGCGGCCTGCGGCTACGAGGGTGGTGAAGGCGGCGTGTTTTCGCGGGCAGTCGTGATCGCGGTGTAGCTGCATGCAGCGGTGGGCCTGAGCGAGGGTGAAGGGGGAAAGTGGTGCGGTGCAGGTCCATTCGGCCGGCCAATGGACCGGGCGCAGGGGGCATCGGGATGGTCGTGCAGCCTGCCCGGAGGGGGCATCGGCGGTGGAGGGGCGGGAGTGCCGGTTCCGTCGGGGCGAGGGCCAGAGGCAGCCCAGGGTCAGCAGGGTCACGGCGGATCCGGCGATCACGGTGATGATGTTCGCGGTGGCGTCCCAGGCGGACAGGGGGCTCACCTCGGATCGCCGTTCTCGCGCAGTTCGCGGATGATTCGGTCGAGGTTGTCCAGAATTCTCTGAAACGGTTGCGGTTCGGCGGTATTCGAGATCGTTGGTTCGCTCGGCCGCGTCGCCTGATTGCCGTATGGTGTCGGGAGGGTTTTCATGGGCTCGTTCCGGTACTGGATGAATGATTCTGGAATATCCAAAAGCTGTTGCACTGCTTGATAATCAACCATTTCTCTGAGTTCTCGTTTGTCGGCGAATGGTTGCTTGTCATCGGTTGCTGAATCCTTTAGCATCGTGGCGACAACTCCGAAAGTGGTTGTGAGAACAGGGGATTGGGTCGTCCGGCGGCCGGGGACGGGATGCCGCTCCGGGAGATCCGTGTCAGGTGAGCGGAAATGGTGGTCGACCCGGCCGCCGGGCGTATTCCCATGAGACTCCCGCATAAGTTCTGCCGCAATGCTTTACGACAGCGGTTCGCGGAAAATTTGGCGTCGTTTCAGTTGGCAACACATTCCCGTTCGAGTTGAAGCACCTTTCGCAAACAAGATCCGAGGAGGTCCACCCATGGCATCCCCCACCACCGACAGCAACGTCGCCCGCCGCATGCTCGGCCTCACCCTGGAGACGATGCGCGTGAAACAGGGCATCAGCCGCGAGAACGCGGCCGAGGCCATCGCCATCGCCCGCTCCACCCTCTGGAAAATCGAGACAGGACAAGCGGTTCGGCTGAACCCGGTCCTGATCAAGCACCTCTGTGACCTCTACGAATCCGATGCCCAACAAGCCCAGGTGGTCTTGGAACTGGTCAAGGAGACCAAGGCCAAGGGCTGGTGGCAGGCATTCGCCGAGGACGCGATCCCGAAGGAGTTCGGCCTGTTCGTGAGCTTGGAGGATGCGGCGGAGCGGATTACGTCGTACCAGACGGTCTTCTTGCCTGGGCTGTTGCACACGGTCGAATACCGACGGGCTCTGAGCTGGATCGAGTTCCCGGACAAGTCATCCGAAGAACACGAACGCATGCTCGAGGTCAGTCTCAAGCGGCAGCAACGACTGGTGGGGGATGGCAAGGTGCTGACCCTGAATGTGCTGATCGATGAGACCGTGCTGCGGCGGGTCACGGGCAGCGCGCCGATCATGCAAGCGCAACTGAGACATCTCTTGGAGGTAGGCAAGCTTCCGAATGTGTCGATTCGAGTGGTTCCGTTGAAGGCAGGTACCTACCGTGGGTTGACGATCGGAACATTCGTGATCTTGGACTTCCCGGCACATCCGAAGGCGGAGTTGACGATGCCGCCAGTGGTGTACGTGCAGGGCTTTCTGGGGGATCTGTACCTTGAGCAGCCGAGTGAAGTCCGGCAATATCGTGAAGTAGTGCGTGCCGACATCGAGCGCGTCGCACTGGATGAGCCGGACAGTCGTGCGCTCATCCTCGAGATCGCAAGGGAGTATGCCGCATGGACGTAGACCTTTCGCAAGCTCAGTGGTTCAAGAGCAGCTTCAGCACAGCGTCGAAGGACTGTGTCGAGGTAGCGTTCCTCGATGGCGGCTTGGTTGGCCTACGCGACAGCAAAAACCCTGCTGGCCCCGCGCTCGTCTTCGCGCCGAGTGAGTGGGACGCGTTCGCCGCCGACATCAATGCCGGAGAACTCGATAGCTGACCAATCCGAACTCGCCCCGCGACGGCCCCGCATCGACGGGGCCATCGGCATACCTCGACCATCCGGAGAACGGCTGTGAGCAAGCAGACGAGCCGTACCCGCTGGTAGTGCCACCACTCTACGGACCATGATTATGATCAACTGGCGCAACAGGTTTCGTCGGCAAAGGAGGCGGTTGATGAGCTTCGTCCGGACATCGCTGCTGCTGAGACGCGCCTCGGCGCCCGCTTCGACGATCAGTACAAGCAGTGGCTGCGTCACGTGAACGGGTGGGTGTCATTTTCCGGCGCCGACGACCTAGCTCGGTATCACCTCGTTCGATGAGCTGATCGTCGGCGGCGGCTCTCTGGACGGTAGCGCCAACTTCGTCGCACTGCAGCGAGCGCCCGCTTCCGGCGCGCGGAGGATGCCCGTGTACGCCTTCTCAGGTGGTGACTTCGTGAGGTACGACAACTTCGAGGCGTTCATCCAAAAGCAAATCGAGCTTCTCGAAGAACAGTAGATCTCACCCAACCGACAATTGCGTCGAAACGGTCGAACAGGGCGCTGAATTCGCGAGGTTTGCGAAGTTTCGGTCGAAAAGCTCGACATTCGCTACATGATTGCTGTATACCCGTGCGTGATCGGTGTGAAACCAAATGAATCCAGCTGTCGCGGGTCGTTGGGCCCGGGAGGAGAGGATTGCACATGGCTAGTCTCCGACAAGGACATCTCCGTCGTATCGCCGCGAAGACCGTGGTGACGGGCGTATTGGTCGCTGTTCCGCTCATCGGGATGGGTGCGAACGCGAATGCGGCTCCGGATCAGCAGTCCGGCCCGCCGTCGCAATCGCAGCCGCAACGGCAGTCGCGGCCCCAGCAACAACAGCAGCGGCAGCCGCAGCCGTGCGACTTCTACCGCTGCCAGCCGCGGACGGATGCGCCGCCGCAGAGCCAGTGGCACCACACGTATTACCCGCCGCAGGGATTCCGGGACGACCCGCGGGCGCCCTCGTACCCGCTCGGCGGCTACCCGCCGGACCTCTGGTGGCAGGTCCTGCAGTCGCTGGGCTGGGCGTAGCTCGCGCTGCTCGATATCACAGGGCTGTGGCCCGATCGGTCGCCGATCGGGCCACAGCCCTGTGTCCGGGACATCGCGTCGCGCGCGAAAGTCATTGCATCAGTACGACATGCGGATGGCCGTAGGACGCCGGGCAGGTCAGGATGATCGTGCTGTGACCGCGGCCGACGGTGACACCGGTCGGCACAGCTCCTCGCTCGCGCGAGGGACCGGGCCCGCGACTCCCCGACTTCTTCGAATTACTGTGCGCCGGCCTGGATTCCGGCGTTCACCTCATTGATCGCCTGCTGTACGAGGCGCTCGGCGTTGACCCGATGTCCGGCCTTGTCCGGGATCGCCTGCTGCAACTCGCCCTGAGCGGATGTCAGGTCGCCGCGGGCGGTGAGCATATGCGGCTGGAACGCGTAGGCCGCGCCCGCACCGATTCCGGTGAACGCCACTGCTCCGACGATGGCGGCAATCCCCAACCGCAGCTTGGAAATTCGCATCCGGGTACCTCCTGTGTGTTGGATGAGACGCTGGTGAGCGTAGTCAGTACCGGATGCTGCCGCAGGCGTCGCGAAACGCCCGAAAAACGCTGTTCCACTTGGGAAAACAGTGTCGAAACGAGGTGAAACAAGCCCCTCGATCTTCAGCTGATCTTCAGTCCCATCCGGAAGTGTTGGAACACGGCCGGATCCACGCGGGAATGAATACACCCGCTGCTGCTGCGTGCGGGGCTCGGCCGCGATGTCAGTCGCCGAGAACGTCGAATACCGTCTCGGCGCGATCGCGCTTGCGGTACATCTCCCAGGCGGTTTCGGCGAGCTCGTCCGGATTGAGCGTATGGGCTTGCGCGCCACCGAATGTCGACGGATCCGCGGTGACCATGGCGTGGATGTCGCCGCGTTCGACCAGGCCGCCGATGGTGAGTGTGCCCGCGTAGACGCCCTGGTCGGCGAGTGCGGCGTTGAGGGTGAGCGCGTAATTGCGCAGTGCCGCGACCACGAGTGCGAGTTGGCCCAGCATCGGCAACGGGCGCACGCTGGACAGTCCGCCCGAGATCATCACTCCGCCCGTCCCGCGTTCCACCATCCCCGGCAGCACTGCCCCGACCACCTGGATCGCGGGCCAGACCCAGTCGAACGCCGTCCGCGCGGTGGCCACGTCGACCTGGGTGATCGGGACCGGGAGTTGTGCGGGAGTCGGTCCGTAGTAAGCGAATTCGATGTCACCGGCCGCGGCGATCTCGGCCAGCACCGCGGCCAACCGGTCCGGATCGGTGACGTCGGCGGTGTGCGCGGTGGCTTCGATGCCCAGGGCCGACAGATCGGCCAGGTAGTCGCCGTGCCGGGCATCGCTGCGGGAGATCAGGGCGACCCGGTATCCCTCCCGGCCGAATTTGCGGGCCATGGACATGCCCAGGCCGGGGCCGACGCCGATGATCACGGCCGTGCGTGTGGTGTTCGTCATTGTCATCTCCAGAATATTGAGGCCCCCCTCAGTTTTGGAGGCTAGCACTAGACTGAGGGGGTCCTCAAGTTTTGTATGATGGTCGTGTGCCCCGACCGATGCGCCGCGATGCGGCCCGCAACCGCGACAGGCTGCTGCAGGAGGCCGCGGCCGTGTTGACCGAGCAGGGGCTGTCCGGGTCGCTGGAGGAGGTCGCGCGGCGCGCGGGGGTCAGCATCGGCACGCTCTACAACCACTTCCCGAACCGGGACGCGTTGATCGACGCGCTCGTTCCGCAGCGAGTCGCAGAGCTGGATGAATTCGCCGAACGGGCTGCGGCCGAACCGGATTCATGGATCGCGCTGAGCGAATTCGTGGAGAACATGCTGAGCCGGTTCACCGCGGACCGGGCGCTGTTCGAGGCGTTCACCGTAGAACATCCGGCCACGTCCGGGCTGGTTCAGGCGTGTTCGCGGGGGATGACGGGGTTGTCGGCGGTGCTGGATCGCGCGCGGCGGGACGGGGTGCTGCGCGCCGACGCCACCGATCTCGATGTGGTCAATCTGATGTGGGCGCTGTCGCTGCTCGGGGAGAGCGTCGGGTCGCCGGCCTGGCGGCGGTCGCTGACCTTCGTGCTGGACGGGTTGCGCGCGCGGTGATCAGTCGGTGCGCGCGCGGTTGGCGGCGGCGATGATCGAGTCGAGCAGGCCGGGGAGTTCGGCGTCCACCTCGGTGCGGCGCAGGCGCGCGTAGACCTGACCCTCGTCGACGATGCGCTCGGTGAGACCTGCCTCGCGCAGGGTTTTCAGGTGGTGGGTGGCGGTGGATTTGTTGATGGTGTCGTAGAGGACGCCGCAGCGCTGCGCGATACCGGCGTTCGCCAGGCGACGCACCATCTCCAGGCGTACCGGGTCCTGGAGTGCGGCCAGCACGTCCTGGACCGAGCCCACGGGGAAGGACTCCACGGTCGCTGTCGTATTCACCATGACCCACCTCACTTTAGGTTTGATGGGAATCAAACCGCACCGACGGTCGTTGAGTTCGATCATAATCAAACTTACCTGATGGGGAGCGAGACATGGCAGCGACTGCGGCGGTAGCCCCGACCCCTGCGAAAGGGGCCGTGCAATCCTGGGCGTACGCATTGATACTGCTGGCCACCGGTGTGGCGCTCGGGGTATCCGGTGCGCCCGCGCCACTGTACGGGCTGTACCAGAAGCAATGGCATTTCTCGGCGTTCACCACCACGATCGTGTTCGCCGTCTACGCGGTCGCGGCGTTGGCGGCGGTGCTCGTATCCGGGCGCATCTCCGATGTGGTGGGCCGAAAACCGGTGCTGCTCGGGGCGATCGGGATGATGATCGCCGGACTGGTGGTGTTCGTCTTCGCGGACAATGTGGCGATGCTGGTGCTGGCGCGGGCATTGCACGGTCTCGCGGTCGGATCCATGGTGGTGGCCGGGGCTGCCGCGCTGCTGGATCTCAAGCCCGCACACGGTGCGCGGACCGGGCAGCTCAGCGGGGTGTCGTTCAATGTCGGTATGGCCGTGGCGATTCTGGGTTCGGCCGTGCTGGCGCAGTATGTTCCGCATCCGCTGCGGACCCCGTATCTGGTGATCACGATCCTGTGCCTGTTGATCGGGGTGGGCGTGCTGGCCATGCGCGAGCCGCACACCGCGCGCGTTCCCGGACGGGTCCGGATCGCGAAACCCGCGGTACCGCAGGAGATTCGAGCGGACTTCTGGTTCTCTGCCCTGGGTGTGATGGCGGCCTGGTCGGTGCTGGGCGTGCTGCTGTCGCTGTATCCGTCGCTGGCTTCGTCGAAAACCGGTGTGCACAATCTGATCTTCGGGGGTGCGGTGGTGGCCTCGACCGCGACGGCCGGTGCGCTGGCCCAGCTGTTCGCCACCGGGATCCCGGCCCGGCGCGCGGCCATCGGCGGCGATCTGGGCATGGCCGTGGCGTTGCTGCTGACCATTCCGGCACTGGCAACACGCAATTGGGTGCTGGTTCTGCTGGCCGGGGTGGTGCTGGGCGCGACCTTCGGACTCGGTTTCGGCGGATCGCTGCGGCATCTGTCCGATGTCGTTCCGCAGCATCGGCGCGGAGAGACCATGTCGGCGTACTACCTGCTGGCATATACGGCGATGGCGTTGCCGACGGTGCTGGCCGGGTGGGCGGCGACGCAGTGGGGGATGGACGCGATCTTCCCCTGGTTCGTGGTCGTGGTGGCGCTGGCCTGCGTGGGCGCTGCGGTGATCGGGATCCGTGGTCAGCGGGCCGAGCGGGTTCGGCTCGAGCGTCGGGACGAGATCGCGCGGGCGTGATCGACGAGCCTCGCGCGGCATGAGATGTATTGGGCGGTAACCACAGATCGCACTCGCACTGCCGCGAGCGGCGATTTGTGGTTACCATGCCGCTATGCGGTGGCGGGGGAGAACCCGAGAACGTTTCACCGGCAGGCTACAGCGGTCCGCGTTGTTGTTGTCGGTGGTGTTCGTGGTGTTGGGCGGACTGGGTATTGCGGTTCTGGTCTGGTGGGTGCTGTGGATTCTGCTGGGCGCCAAGGCACAGACGCCCGATCAGGTGGATTTGACCAAGATCGCGTTGTCGGTGGCCGCGGGAGTGGGCGGTGCGGTCGCATTGGTGGTCGCCTATCGCAAACAGCGCGATGGCGAACGCGGACGATTCGTCGAATTGTTCGGCGCGGCAGCACGACAGCTCGGCGACGCCGATGTGGCGGTGCGGATCGCCGGGGTCTACGCCATGGCCGGAGTGGCCGACGAATTCAGCGCGCCGAGTAGACGACAACAGTGCATCGATGTGCTGTGCGGATATCTACGACTGCCCTACGACCCGGATTCGGGGGCCGATCATCTGGCGCAGCGCACCGAAACCGTCGAGGAGGCGGGCGTCAAGCGGGAGCTGCGATATCAACTGCGGCAGAACGACCGCGAGGTGCGCCGAGCGGTCGTCGACGTGATCGTCGCACATGTGCGCGCGTCGGCCGAGGTATCCTGGTCGCAGTACAATTTCGACTTCTCCGGTGCGGTGCTGGAGGATTCGGATTTCCGGTACGCGGTCTTCGCGGGTGAGCGCACCTATTTCGCGCGAGCGGTGTTCACCGGAAACCGGGCCACCACCTTCGAGCACGCGCGATTCCTCGGGCAGTACATTTCGTTCCGCCGCTGCGTTTTTCGCGGCAATACCACGTTGTTCCGGGATGCGGAGTTCGCTCCCGCCGAGCGAGCCGGGTCCGAACTGCCCGGCGCCGGAACTCGTTTCGAGGGCGCGGTATTCGATTCGCCGGTGTCCTTCGATCGAACCGTATTCCGCGGGCCCGCGGCGATATTCGGTGACGTGGCGTTCACCGGTGACCGGACCTCTTTCGCGGGGACGGTATTCCGCACGGAGAGAACCGAATTCGGCGGAGCTACCTTCGAGGGCGCTGCGGTGCGTTTCGAGGGGGCCGAATTCGACAGTGCCCGGATATCGTTCACTCGCGCCCGCTTCTACGCCGCGCGAGTGGCCTTCGACGGAGCGCGATTCGGTGTTCGCTCGCGCTGGCGGCGCAGCCCTACGGTGGCCGTCGATTTCTCCGCCGCCGAATACCACGGCGCGATCTCCTTCGACGACACCGTCTTCGACGGGCGCGAGGCCGATTTCTCCGATGGCGACTTCTTCGGTGAGATCACGTTCCGCAGAGCGCGTTTCGAGTCGCAGCGCACCCGCTTCGATACTCCGAAAGCCTGGGTGGGCGTCCGCGTCGACTGGGATGTCGACCCGACCTACAAACCCTCCCGAATCACTCCCGGGACCTGGCCTCCGGCCCCCGCGCCACCGGCTGCGAGCTGAGCTGCACAGGCGCTGCACAGGTTCCACCTGGCAGTTAACATCGCGACGTGTCTTCTCCGCTATTGATATTCGGTGCTGGTCAGCGCTGCGGCAGCACGCTGGTGCAGCGGCTGATCTCGTCCCATCCCGAGGCGTTCATCTGGGGTGAACAACACGGACGGTTCGGAGAGCTCCTCGATGCGTTCGAGAGTCTGATCGGTCACAGCGCCGAGTACGGCGAGGCGGGGCGCATCGAATTCGCGGTGCACGGATATCAGGGATTTCTGGCGAACCTCATGCCGGAACCGGCGGAGATGCAGGGGGCGTTCACACAGTTCTGCACGCGGCTTTTCCAGGCGCCCGATGCCCGGGTGTGGGGATTCAAGGAAGTCCGGTTCGATCGGGCATTCGCCGAGCGGTTGCAGCGGTACCTGCCGGAGGTTCGGGTGATCTTCATCGTCCGCGATCCGCGGGACGTGCTGTCCAGCCTGGACGAGTGGGAGGCGCGCGGGTGGTGGACCCGCGCGGATACCGAGCAGTCGTTCGAGAACTGGAAGCGGATCGCGGCCTCGTTCCTGGAGACCGGCTCGGTGCCGGTGCTGTCGGTGCGCTACGAGGATTTCATCGCCGATCGGGAGGCCGCGGCCCGCAGCGTCGGCGAATTCGCCGGGCTGGATGTCGCCGGCTTCGATATGTCGGTCTTCGACCGCAAGGTGCACAACCTGGGGCTGTGGGACGAGCGTGAGCTGCGGCCCTGGCAGGATATGGCGATCGACCTGCGGTATCTGTTGTTCGACGAGGGTCTGCGAGCCACGGCCGAGGCGTACGACTACCACCTGTAGGCCCAGCGCGGGTCGTGCCGAGATCGCGGTTGATGCGTGGACGTGAAGCGGTAGCGTGCGAATCATGAAGATTCGTGGCGCAGTTCTGGAACGCATCGGCGCGCCCGCGCCCTATGCCGAATCGGCCCCGCTCGTGGTCGGTGAGCTGGATCTGGGCGAGCCCGGTCCCGGCGAGTTGCTGGTGCGGATCGAGGCGGCCGGGTTGTGCCATTCGGATCTGTCCGTGGTGGACGGGAACCGGGTGCGACCGGTGCCGATGCTGCTCGGACACGAGGCGGCCGGGCGGGTCGAGGCGATCGGTCCGGGGCAGAGCGATCTGCGGGTGGGGCAGCGGGTGGTGATGACGTTCCTGCCGCGCTGCGGGGAATGCGAGGGGTGTGCGACCAACGGCCGCACCCCGTGCGTACCGGGCAGCGTCGCGAACAATGCCGGTGAGCTACTCGGCGGCGGGCGGCGGTTGCAGCGTGACGGTGAGACGGTCCAGCACCATCTGGGGGTGTCCGGATTCGCCACGCATGCGGTGGTCGACCGGCGTTCGGTGGTGCCGGTGGACGACGACGTCCCGCCGGAGATCGCCGCGGTACTGGGGTGCGCGGTGCTGACCGGCGGTGGGGCACTGTTGAATTCGGCGAAGCCGGGGCCGGGTGAGCGGATCATGGTGGTCGGGCTCGGCGGGGTCGGGATGGCGGCGGTGCTGGTGGCGGCCTCGTTGCGCGCGGAATTGGGCAGCGAGGTGATCGCGGTCGACACGCTGTCCGAAAAGCTGTCTCTGGCAACCGAACTCGGTGCCGATCGGGTGTACACCCCGGCGCAGCTGGCGGAAGAGGGGATCGCCGCGGAGATCGTGGTCGAGGCCGCGGGCAATGTGCGGGCCTTCGAGACCGCGGTCGCCGCGACCGCGCCCGGCGGCACCACGGTGACCGTCGGATTGCCCAATCCTGAAGCACGGGCGAGTATTTCGCCGCTGGCGCTGGTCGCTCAGGGGCGTTCGATCGTGGGCAGTTACCTCGGGTCGGCGGTGCCCGCCCGGGATATTCCGACCTATGTGCGGATGTGGCGCGAGGGCCGGTTGCCGGTGGAGCGGCTGGTTTCCTCGCGGCTGCGGCTCGAGCAGATCAATCACGGGATGGACGAGCTCGCGGCCGGGCACGGGCTGCGTCAGGTCATCGTCTTCGACTGAGTCGCGACGGCGCTGCGATCGCGCGGTGTCCGTGCGGCCATCCTCGACCCTGCCGATCGGCGACCCTGCGCGGATGCCGCTCGGATGCCGCTCGGATGCGGGCGTGGGATGAGCCGGGATCGCGGACCGGTCTCAGGCCCGGCGAGTCCGGCCGCGCAGAGCCCGATCTCATCAGGCGGCGGGCGGGGCTCGGGTGAGCCGCCGGTGGCTTCGGTGCGGTCGCGGGTGTGCCTGGGACCACTCGCCGCACAGGGGTGTGGGTTCGGCGGTGGTCCAGCGCAGTAGGCTCGGCGGAGGTTGTCGACCGGCATGTGAGGAGTCAAGGGTGAGCGCGAACCGGATCCGGGTGGGTGTGCTCGGCGCGCAGGGCAAGGTCGGACAGGCGATCTGCGCGGCGGTCGAGGCGGCGCAGGATCTGGAACTGGTCGCCGGACTCGACAAGGGGGATGCGCTCGACGGATTCACCGACGCCGGTGCGCAGGTGGTCGTCGATTTCACTCATCCCGATGTGGTGATGCCCAATCTGCAGTGGCTGGTCGAGCACGGGATTCACGCGGTCGTGGGCACCACCGGATTCGACGAGGCCCGGCTCGCGCAGGTGCGTGCGTGGCTCGCGGACCGGCCCGAGGTCGGGGTGCTGATCGCGCCGAACTTCGCGATCGGGGCGGTGCTGTCGATGCGGTTCGCCGAACAGGCCGCGCGCTGGTTCGATTCGGTGGAGGTCATCGAACTGCATCATCCGAACAAGGCCGACGCGCCCTCGGGAACCGCGTACCGCACGGCGGGCATCATCGCCGAGGCCCGCAAGAAGGCCGGTGTCGGCCCGAGCCCCGATGCGACCAGTACCGAACTCGAGGGTGCGCGAGGTGCGAGCGTCGACGGGGTGCGGGTGCATTCGGTGCGGCTGGCCGGACTCGTCGCGCATCAGGAGGTGCTGTTCGGCACGCAGGGCGAGACGCTCACCATTCGCCACGACTCGCTCGACCGGACCTCCTTCGCGCCGGGTGTGCTGCTGGGTGTGCGGCAGATCGGCACGCGATCCGGGCTGACCGTCGGCCTCGACCCCCTGCTGGATCTGTGAGCGGGCGAGGGACTGTGTATGTCTGCGGAGTCGGCCGTGAGTGAGACGAACGACAACGGGCGTCTGGTGCGGACCGTCGGGACCATCGTGTTCCTGGTGGTCGCCCTGGTGGTCTACTTCCTGCTGCTGGGCCGGATCGCGGTGGCGCTCATCGCATCCGGGAATGCCGCCGGGATCGCGATGGGCGTCGGGGTGTTCATCCTCGGGCTGATCGGTGTCTGGGTGGTGGCGACGAGTATCCGTGCGGCGCTGGCGCATCAGCATCTGGCTCGGCGGATCCACGAGGAGGGGCGTGAGCTGGACGTCTCCGATCTGCCGCGTCGCCCGTCCGGCCGGATCGAGAAGGACGCCGCCGACGCGCTTTTCGAGCAGGTCAAGTCGGAATGGGAAGCCGCGCCGGATGATTGGCGCAACAACTACCGCGCCGCCCGCGCCTACGACTACGCCGGGGACCGCACCCGCGCCCGCGAGGTCATGCGCCGCGCGGTCGCACTCGAGCGCGCGGAACGGAATCGGCAGAAGTAGACCACCGCAACGGAATCCGCGGATCGTGTGCGGTGCCGTGCGATGTCGCCGTGGCAGTCGGCCGGACTCGTCGTGCGTCGGACGTGAGTTCAGGAGAGTGGGGCCGACCCGGGCGGGTGCGTCCTTGCCCAGTGTTCGGCGATGTCGATGCGGCGGGCGAGCCAGACCTTGTCGTGGGATCGGACGTAATCGAGGAAACGCTCCAGGGCGCGGGTGCGGCCTGGGCGGCCGACCAGGCGGCAGTGCAGGCCGACCGAGAGCATCTTGGGGGCGCCGGCCGCACCCTCGGCGTAGAGCACGTCGAAGGCATCACGCAGGTAGGTGAAGAACTCCTCGCCGGTGGCGAAACCCGCGGCGGAGGAGAACTTCATGTCGTTGGTCTCCAGGGTGTACGGCACGACCAGGTGGTCGTGGTTGCGCACGCGGGTCCAATAGGGCAGATCGTCGGCGTAGGAATCGGAGTCGTAGGCGAATCCGCCGTGCGCCACGACCAGATCGCGGGTCTGCGGGGAGTCGCGGCCGGTGTACCAGCCGCGCGGAGGCGCACCCAACAGGTCGGTGATGATGCGCACCGCCTCGGCCATATCTCTACGTTCGGTTTCCGAATCGACGAGCTGATAGGACTTCCAGCGCAGGCCGTGGCAGGCGATCTCGTGCCCGAGCCGCTGAAACGCCGCCACCGCTTCGGGATTGCGTTCCAGCGCTCGCGCCACCGCGAAGATCGTCAGCGGAATGTCGCGTTGTTCGAAGGTGCGCAGCACTCGCCACAGCCCGGCGCGCGAGCCGTACTCGTAGAGCGACTCGATACTCAGGTGCCGATTCGGAAAAGCCTGCGCCGGAACCATTTCCGAGAGAAACGTCTCGGACTCCCCATCCCCGTCCAGCACGCAGTTCTCCGCGCCCTCCTCGTAGTTGAGCACGAACTGCACCGCGATCCGCGCCCCTCCCGGCCACTGCGGATCCGGCGGCGTCGGCCCGTACCCGACCATGTCCCGGGGATAATCGCGCACGGCATCCTCACTCATCGTTGCGCCCCACGTTGCTCGAGCCGGGGTACTCCGCGGCGGCGGACTCTGTCGGCCTGGCTGCCCAGGACGACTGTCGTTCGGTGTGTTCGTGCACGGCTGCTTCACATCCTCTCTGACATGGATTCCACTGCGCTGCTGTGTAATTTGATGCTCAGGCGTCCGGCTTGCCGCCGCGACCGCATTGGATCATTCCGTGCCGCTGCCCAATTCGTCGCGCGCAGCGTCGGTGAGGGTGCCGTAGAGGCGTAGCCGGGCCAGGCCGCCGTCGGGGTAGACGTCCAGGCGCACTTGCTCGATCGGTTCGGCGGGGGTGAGGGGGAAGCGGTGCCTGGTGTCGGGGAGCAGATCGGTGCGGGGGAGTAGTTCGATCTCGGTGCCGTCGGGGCGGATGCCGGTGAGTGCGGCCGCGCCGGGGCTGTTCGACAGGAAGTAGGAGGTGTCGATCTCGGCCGAGGTGAGCACGCCGGTTCCGGCGAGGCGGACGCGCACCCAGTCGTTACCGGTGGCGCGGCGGCGGGCCGTTTCCCAGCCGTCGCCCATGAGGCGGGCCCGGCCGGGCATGAGGAGATTCTGCGGATGGGAGTAGAAGCGGTTCGAGCAGTCCGCGACCCGGCCGCCGTTCTCCAGCGCCGCCAGATCGAACGGGCCCGAATCCAGCCATCGCGGATCGGGTTTCGCCTCGCCGTGCACGCGCAGCCGGGCCACGCCGCCGTCCGGGTGGATGCGCAGGCGAACGTGAGTGAAACGCTGATCCGATTCGACCGTGAACGCGTTGGCCGTATCGCCGCCGACTTCGGCGCGCGCCACCAGTGTGGTCCAGTCGTCGCGTGCGGCGATCTGGTCGGCGGGCGGATATCCCTGCACCGCAAGGGCTTCCACCGAGATCTCGGGCGGGTAGTTGCCGGTGAACCACGCGGTGTCCACGATCACTCCGCGCACCACGCCGGGGACGCCGAGACGCACGATGGCGATATCGCAGTCCTCCGGTCCGGGGGCCGCGCCGTGCGGGCGACGGCGACGTCGCGTCTCCCACCCGTCGTACACCTGACCCTTGTGGCCGAATGTGGCGGCCTGATGAGTCGCGGCCTCGGGCCGGATCAGATTCTCCTTCTCGGCGAAGGATTCGTCGTTCGCCCAGATCACCGCACCGCCCAGGGTGCGCACCGCCAGGTCCGGCAGCAGGGTGAATTCCGTTGGTTCCGTGGGGCTCACAGTTCGGGCACCTTCCTCTCGCGCAACTGGGTGAGCACCTCGACCGATGCGTCGGGGGCCAGTGCGGTGACGTCGTCGGGGTCGAATGCGCCGCAGTCCAGGCCGCGCAGCACCACCGTGGCCAGGGCCTGCGCGGTGGCCGGTTCGTCGATCACGGCTCCGCCTCGGCGGCGCAGGTAGTCGTCGATTCGCGGCGCCGCGGTACGCAGGGCGCCGCGGAAGAAGGCGAAGGTGGCCGCCCAACGGGTCACCAGATGGCCCGGATGCATGTCCCAACCCTGGTAGTAGCCGCGTTCGAGCGCCCGGGTGACGAGCCGGAAATGCCGCTCGAGCGCCGCCGGAGCGGCATCCCCGACCGGAAGCACCTGCGTCGAGCCGTCGCACACCCACACCCCGGTCTGTGCGGCCGCGGCCTGCATGACCGCCTTGGCGTGATCGGCGACCGGATGCTCGAGTGATTGGAATTGCGGGGCGATACCGCATGCCGCGCTGTAATCGTAAGTGCCGTAGTGCAATCCGGTGCAGCGCCCGGCCGAGTGCTGGATCGCTCGCGCTACCGTCGCGGAACCGTCGGCGGCGATCACCGCCTGCGGACTTTCGATCTGCAATTCGAAACGAAGTGTGCCCGAGGCGATCCCGTGCGCCTTCTCCAACGCCTCACACACCTGCACGGCGATGTCCACCTGCTCGACGACGCGCAGCTTCGGCACGGTGAAAACGAATCCCTCGGGCACGCCGCCCGCTCCGTCGAGGACGAGTTCGAGCGTGCGCACAGCGCGTTCGTACTCCGCAGCGGTCAACCCCTTGATGCGCACACCCCGGGAGAGCACCGCCGAGGGCAGTGCGGCGAGTACCTGCCCGGCTCGCTCGGCATCGGCATCCTCCACCGCGTCCGCGCGAGTGCCGTACCCGTCCTCGAAGTCCAGTCGAAGATCCTGAATTGGTCTTCGCACCAACGTGTCCCGAGCCCGTGCCACCGCCTCGGCCCCAGCCAGACCGAGCAGGAGATCGCTATGTCGATCGGCCGATTCGACTGCCGCCGTACCCCATTCGTCAGGCAGGTTCGCCGCCGCATCGGCCGCGCCGACATAGACGGTGTGCACCGGCTGTCCGGGCCGGTCGCCGGGATACCGCCGCCCCAACTCCGCCTCGACTCCGCGCAGCCGCTCACCGATGCGGCCGAGTTCGCTGTGCGGAATCATCACCGGGCCCTTTCGATGCCGAAAGCGTCTGTGCCCATTGGTCGAGCAGGTCGGCCGTGTACGGGTTCGGCGCGCAAAGCCGATCGACCGGTCCCGGGCGCTGCGACTCGGCCTCGATCCTGCGGCCGTCCGTACATGACGGGCGATGTCGTCGCCCAGCTCGGTGGGCACTGAAAGTGGTTGTGCCCACGAAAGATCGGATCGGCGATCGGGTTCGAACGCATGCACGCAGACGTGTGCGCGGGCCGCCGACGGCACGGTATCGCTTCGGTCATCTCACACATCCGATCGTTCGGCCCGCGGGGCGAGCGGCTGACGGTGGTGACGGTATCGAGTCGATATTGCGTGATTGTTGCCCGAAGCGTATACGTTTCGGGCCGCGCTGTTGGAGCCCGGGAAATCAGTGCGGATTCGCCGGGGTGGTCTCCCGGGAATCGGGGTGGGGCCATGCCCGGCCGTCGAGGCTTTCGATATCCATGTTGAAGCGGCGCAGGTAGGTGGCGAAGGCGGTGATGTCCTCGTCGGACCAGTCGGCCATCACCCGGGTCATGCCCTCGACGTTGACCGCGCGAGCGGCGTGCAGGCGGCGACGCCCCGCCTCGGTGAGCTGGAACTTGCGCGCGATGCCGCCGTCGGGGTCGGCGATTCGCTCGACGAGCCGGTCCCGCAGCATCGCCCGGGTCTGGCGGTTCAGGGTCGAGGCGTCCAGGCGCAGCGCGTCGCCGAACTGCCGGATGGACTGCGGCCCGGCCAGCTCGATGCGGCTGAGCAACAGGTAGGCGCTGCGCTCGAGCAGGCCGTTGCCGCTACGGAAGCGTGGGTTGAGGGTGTACTTCGTGAGCAGCATGCTCTCGAATTCGACCAGGTCCACCGGTCCTTTCATGCTGAACTCCCTTCCGCCGTGCTCGCTGTCGGGCTGTCAGCGAGACGGACGACACATCCTTGTGCACTCAGCAAATGTTGTGCAGTACGCACATAGTATGCATACTACATATCAACGGCGTGACTCGTAAGGAGATTGACGTGGCCGAAACTAAAGCTGCCGCCCGCTCCGGCGGCATCCTGGCGGTGCTGGCGATCGCCGGCATCGTCGCGTCATTGACGCAGACATTGGTGATTCCGCTGCTGGGCCAGATGCCGCAGCTGCTGCACACCTCGACGGCGAACGCGACCTGGGTGGTGACCGCCAGCCTGCTGGTCGGCGCGGTCGTCACACCGGTCGCCGGACGTCTCGGTGACATGTACGGAAAACGTCAGGTACTGCTGTTCTCGACCGTCCCGCTGATCGTGGGTTCGGTGGTGTGCGCGCTGTCCTCCTCGCTGTGGCCGATGATCATCGGGCGTGGCCTGCAGGGCATGAGCGTGGGCATCATCCCGGTCGGCATCGCCGCGCTGCGCGATCTGCTGCCGCCCCAGCGGCTCGGGTCCGGTATCGCGCTGATCAGCTCGTCGCTGGGAATCGGCGGTGCGCTGGGTCTGCCGCTGTCCGCGGCGGTTGTGCAGTACAGCAACTGGCGTGTGCTGTTCTGGGGTGTCGCGGTGGCCGGGGTGATCGTCGCGGCGCTGATGTACTTCGTGCTGCCAACGATCGCGCCCACCGGTTCGGCCGGACGCTTCGACGTGCTCGGTGCGATCGGATTGGGTGCCGGACTGGTGTGCCTGCTGCTCGCGGTGTCCAAGGGCGGCTCGTGGGGTTGGGGTAGTGCGAGCATCATCGCTCTGTTCGTCGGTGCGGTCGTGGTGCTGCTGCTGTGGGGCTGGTGGGAGTTGCGCAGTAGCGCGCCGCTGGTCGATCTGCGCACCACCGCGCGTCCGCAGGTGCTGATGACGAACATCGCATCGATCGGGATCGGCGTCGCGATGTACTCGCAGTCGCTGATCGTCCCGCAGTTGCTGCAGCTGCCCAAGATCACCGGTTACGGCCTGGGCCAGTCGATGATGGCGATGGGCCTGTTCATGGCGCCGGGCGGTCTGATGATGATGCTGCTGTCGGTGCCCAGCGCCAAGCTGTCGGCACTGCGCGGGCCGAAGGTGACCCTGACCGTCGGCGCCCTGATCATGGCCGTGGGCTACGGCCTGTCGATGGTCCTGATGGGCAACCCCTGGACGCTGATGATCGTGACGATCATCATCAGCTCGGGCACCGGGTTCGCCTACGGCGCGATGCCCGCGCTGATCATGGGCGGTGTGCCGGTGTCGGAGTCGGCCGCGGCCAACAGCTTCAACACCCTGATGCGCTCGATCGGCACCTCGGTGTCCTCGGCCGTGATCGGTGTGGTGCTCGCGCAGATGAGCGTCAGCTTCGCCGGGCGAAGCATCCCCACCGAGAGCGGATTCCGCACCGGCCTGCTGATCGGCTGCGGCGTCTCCATCGTGGCCGCGATCATCGCGATCCTCATCCCGGTGCGCCGCAAGGCGGCCGCCGCGGCGGAGGCAGCGGTCGCGCACACCGTGGGCGAGGCCGATCTGATTGCCGCGGAAGTCGATTCGCTGCCGGTCGCCGGGATCGTTCCGGCCGCCGTGCAGGTTGCGGCGGACCGCTACGTGGGCGAGACGATCGCCGAAACCGTCACCGGCCCTTCGATCTACGGCCGGGTGCGCGATGCGGGCGGGCCCGTGGTGTCCGGTGCGACGCTGACGCTGATCTCGACGTCGGGCAGTCAGCTGGGCCGCGCGACCACGCGCCAGGACGGATACTTCGAATTCGCTGTCCCGGCCGCGGGTTCCTACGTCCTGATCGCCTCCGCGGAGGGCCGTCGCCCCGACGCTTCGACGGTGTCGGTGGGCCCGGTGCCGACCGCCTGCGAGGTGACCCTCGCCGGGATGGGCACGTTGGCCGGAACCGTCACTCGCATCCCCGGCGACGACCCGGTGCCCGAGGCCCGCGTCGCGGCACTGGATCCGCGCGGTGAGGTGGTGGCCTCGGCCGAGACCGACATCCTGGGCCGGTTCGGTCTGTCCGATCTGCCCGAGGGCGAATTCATCGTCGCGGTGAGCGCCGACGGGTTCCACCCCACGGCCGTTCCGGTGCTGGTCAGCGGTGCGGGAATCACCGAGATCGCGGTGCTGCTGCGGCCCGGTGCGCGGCTGAGCGGTGTGGTCCGGGTCCGCTCGGACGATCGGCCGCTGCACGACGCACAGGTGACGCTGATGGATCCGGCCGGGCACGTGGTGGACACGATGACCACCGGCCCGGACGGCGGCTACACCTTCGCCAACCTGTCCGACGGCGACTACACCGTCGTGGTGAGCGGTTACGCGCCGGTCGTCATGCAGGTCAGCGTGCACGGTGACGCCGTGCAGGGTGTGGACGCGCACCTGGGTCACGACGGCCCGGCCGTTCCGGTGATCTCCTCGATGGAGCAGAGCCCGGTTCGCTGATCGCCGACACACGAACTCCGGTGCCCGAGAACGATTCGGGCACCGGGGTTTTCGTTATGCCTCGTTCGCTACCTCCGCACCGCCGGTGGCAGGGCTGCGACCGTGCCGCATCAGCACGGCGACGATCAGCGCGACGATCGTGGTGGCCAGCACCACCCAGAAACTCAGCGTGTAGCCGCGGTCGGCGAAGACCTGTGGAATCGTCTGGACGCTGGAATGTCCCATCACGTCGATGTGCGCCTTGACCGGATGGTTGTTCAGCAGGGCGGTGGTGATCGCCATGCAGACGGCCGAACCCATACTCATGGTGACACCGAGCATGCCCGCGCTGATGCCCTGCTGTTCCTGTGGCACCGCGTCGATGATCAGGTTGGGGCCCGCGGCGTAGAAGAAGCCGAATCCGATGCCCGCCAACAGATACAGCACGAGATACGTGATCCAGCTGTAGTGGAACACGACGAATCCGATACCCGAGATCGTCAGGATCGTGAAGGCGAGAATCGCGGGAATCCGCGCGCCGAACCGCCGGGCCATCGCACCGGCGAACGGACCGATGACCATGCCGAGCAGACCGGCCCAGATGCCCACGTGCACTGCGTATCCGAGCATGCTGAAGCCGTTGCCGTAGGTGTAGCCCGGATCGAAGTTCACGTGCACCAGATTCGCCGGGAGGGTCAGCCCGGTCATCTGATGTGCTTGTGCCACAACGCCTTGCACGACGTTCTCGCGCAGTCCGTCCACATTCGGGGTCTGCGTCATGTAGCCCAGGGCCAGCGGCTGCACCGCGGTGATGCCGACGCCGAACGCGGTCATCAGCAGAGTGAGACTGACTTTCGGGTTGACCAGGAGTTTCATATCCATGATCGGCCGGGAGACGCGGAATTCGACCACCACGAACAGCACCAGCATGGCCAGGCCGACGACGAGCCAGGCCAGCGCCGACGGGCGGCCCCAGCCCCAGGTCTGGCCGTTGTCCAGGTAGAGCAGGGTGAACAGCGCGCCCGCGGACAACAGGATCGCGCCGAACGGGTCGATGCGTTCGCGCACACGCAGTTTCGTCTCCGGCACGATCCACATCACCAGCGGCGTCAGCACGAGGGTGAACGCGGCCAGGAACCAGAACATCGCTCGCCAGTCGAAGTGGTCGACCAGGAAGCCGCCGATCAGCGGGGCGATGGCCCCGGAGAAGCCCAGTCCGGCCCCGATCATGCCGACGCCGAGCGGAATGTACTTGCGCGGGATGAGATCTCGGATCAGGCCGTAGGCGACGACCTGGCTGGCGATGGAGAACGCCGCGAGGCCGCGGCCGATCAGGAAGATGGTCCAGTTGCTGGTCAACGCGCAGATGACGCAGCCGACGAAGAAGCACAGGCCGGTGGCCAGGAACAGTTTCTTCTTGCCCCAGGCGTCGCTGGCCTTGCCGATCAGCGGCGTCGCGGCCGCGCCCACCAGCCCCAGGATGATGACCGCCCAGTTGATGTTGCCGCCGACGGTGGTGAACGTCTTGGTCATCTTCTGCAGGGCCGCCGAGACCATCGTGTACTGCAGCGGGACGACCTCGGTGTACAGGACGATCACGACCAGGATGGAGAAGATCCGCAGACGGGAGGCCCCGTCCAGGCGGCCGGTGTCGATCTCGGCAGAGCTGTCGAGGTTGTCCGGCGGGGGACTGGTTTCGGTGGTGGACATGGAAAGCTCCTGAAGCAGGGCGATATGAAGGCGAGCCGTCGAATGTGATCGGCGTCTCGCTAGGCATTTATGGTAAGCAGATTCTCCAATTGCACAAGTGGCATTTTCAGATCGTGTTCGCACTGCTCTCGTGCGGGCCCGGACGCGCGAGAGCCGCGGGGCATCCATGCAGATGCCCCGCGGTCCGCCAGGGTGCTGTCGGGTCGGGCGGTGTCCCGCTTACTGTTCGGCGTTCTCGGCCAGAATCGGCCCGGCAATCCGGAACGCCTCGACTCCGGCGGGGACTCCGGCGTAGACGGTCGCGTGCAGCAGTACCTCACGGATTTCGTCGGGAGTGACGCCGTTGGTCAGCGCCGCGCGCACGTGGGTGGCGAATTCGGTGGAACGGTTCAGCGCGGTGAGCATGGCCAGGGTGAGCATCGAGCGGGTGCGGCGATCCAGGCCATCCCTGGTCCACACTGCGCCCCAGCAGTATTCGGTGACCAGATCCTGTAGCGGCCGGGAGAAGTCGGTCGCCGCGGTGAGGGCGCGCTCGACGTACTCCTCGCCCACCACCTCCCGGCGGACCTGAAGTCCCGCGTCGTAGCGTTCGGCGGGAGTGTTGTCGATCGGCATGTGTGCCGGCTCCTTCAGTCGAGGAACATGTCCGGTGTGGGGTTCGGGCCGCCGCCGTAGCGCGACAAATCGCTGACCCCGGCGTAATGCGCCAGAGCGTCGGCATCCAGGAAGCAGTTGCCGGTGGTCTTGCGCGCGGGGCGGGACAGGATCGCCACCGCGGCGTCGGCCATGATCTCCGGGCTGCGTGCGGCGGCGAGCTGTTTCTCGCCGTCCCGGAGGTTCGCCACCGCGGAGGTGGCGATGTACGTCTGTGGCCACAGGCAGTTGAAAGCTATTCCGGCGTCGGCGAATTCGGCGGCCCAGCCCTGTGAGAGCAGAGTCATCCCGTACTTGGACAGCGTGTAGGACGGGTGCGCGCCGAGCCAGCGCGGATTCATGTTGACCGGCGGGGCGATGGTCAGCACGTGCGGCTCGGCGGACTTGCGCAGATGCGGCAGGCAGGCCTGGGTCAGCAGGAAGGTGCCGCGCAGGTTGATATCGGTCATCAGCGCGAACTTCTTGGCCGCGAGCTGCTCGGTGGGTTCGGTCGCGATGGCGCTGGCGTTGTTGATACAGATGTCGACGCCGCCGAAACGTTCCACCGCGGTGTTCACCACCCGCTCGACATCCTCCTCGCGACGCACGTCACCGACCACGGCCGCGGCTTTGCCTCCGGCGGCCTCGATCTCGGCGGCCGCGGTGTGCACGGTGCCGGGCAGGCGCGGATGGGGTTCGGCGGTCTTGGCCAGCAGGGCCACATTGGCCCCCTGCCGGGCGGCGGCGATCGCGATAGCCAGGCCGATGCCGCGGCTCGCACCGGAGATCACCATCGTGCGATCGGTCAGCGGTAGGTGGTCGGACATCGTGCTCCTCGGTCGCAACAGGTTCGTGATCAGGCATTCACTCCTGATGGTATTGGCATTCTCTTTTTTGGCAAGTACCGTATTCACTGATGAACAACGAAGTGCAGACCTCGTCCGGTATCCCGCTCGAAGCGGTGTACGGACCGCAGGATCGGCGAGCCGATCCGCCCGCGCCGGGCGAGTACCCCTTCACGCGCGGGAATTTCGCCTCCGGCTACCGGGGGCGGCTGTGGACGTTTCGGCAGTACTCCGGATTCGGCACCGCCGAGGAATCCAACCGGCGCTATCGCTACCTGCTCGAACAGGGCGGGACCGGTCTGTCGGTGGCACTGGATCTGCCGACCCAGTGTGGTTACGACTCCGACGATCCCGAGGTGAGCGAGGAGGTCGGCCGGGTCGGCGTCGCGGTGGACACCCTCGCCGACGCCGAGATCCTGTTCGACGGCATCCCGCTGGACAAGATCTCCACCAGCTTCACCATCAACGGCACCGCCGCGATCCTGCTCGCTTTCTACGTCGCGGCCGCGGAGAAGAAGGGTGTCCCGCGCGAAAAGCTCACCGGCACAATCCAGAACGACATCCTCAAGGAGTACGCCTCGCGCGGCACCTGGATCTGGCCGCCCGAGCCGTCGTTGCGGTTGATCGCCGACACCATCGAATTCTGTGCCGCGCAGGTGCCGCGATTCAACGCGATCTCGGTGGCGGGCGCGCACTTTCGCGATGCGGGCGCGACGGCGGTGCAGGAGATGGCCTTCACTCTCGCCGACGGCGTCACCTACTGCGACACCGTCGTCGAACGCGGCCGGATGAGCATCGATCAGTTCGCGCCGCAGGTCTCCTTCTTCTTCTACACGCACGGCGACTTCTTCGAGGAGATCGCGAAATACCGTGCGGGACGGCGTCGTTGGGCGACCATCGTGCGCGAGCGGTACGGCGCGACGAAGGACAAGGCATCGATGTTCCGGTTCGGCTGCGTCTCCGGTGGTGCGTCGCTGTACGCGCCGCAGGCGCAGAACAATCTGGTGCGCATCGCCTACGAGGCGCTGGCCTCGGTACTGGGCGGGGTGCAGTCGATGTTCACCGCGGCCTGGGACGAGCCGTTCGCGCTGCCCAGTGAGGAATCGGCGACCATGGCGCTGCGCACCCAGCAGATCCTGGCCTACGAGACCGGCGTGACCCGGGTCGCGGATCCGCTCGGTGGTTCGTACTTCGTCGAGGCGCTGACCGACGAGACCGAGGCGCGCATCGTCGAGATCATGGCCGATCTGGACCAGCACGGCGGGATGGTGCGCTGCATCGAGGACGGCTACCTGCAGGGCTTGATCGCCGACGAGGCGTACACGGCGCACCAGCAGATCGAATCGGGCGAGCGTCCGGTGGTCGGGGTGAACCGGTTCGTCTCCGATGAGCCCGCACCCGATATCGGCACCTACGAACTCGACGCGCAGGGGCGCGAGGTGCAGTTGCAACGCCTGGCCAAGGTCAAGGCGGAAAGGGATTCCGCCGCAGTGGAATCCACGTTGGCCGCGCTGTCGCGCGCGGCCGAGGGAGACGAGAATCTGATGGACCGCCTGATCGACTGTGCCAACGCCTACTGCACGGTCGGGGAGATGACCACCGCGCTGAAATCGGTGTGGGGCGAATTCCAGCAGCCGGTGGTGTTCTGATGACCGCGCGGGTACTGGTCGCCAAGCCGGGGCTGGACGGGCACGATCGCGGCGCGAAGATCGTCGCGCGCACCCTGCGCGATGCGGGATTCGAGGTGATCTACACCGGAATCCGTCAGCGTGTGGAGGACATCGTGTCGATCGCGCTGCAGGAGGATGTGGCCGTGGTGGGGCTGAGCATCCTGTCCGGCGCGCATCTGGCATTGACCAAGCGGGTGGTGGACGCGCTGCGGGCGGCGGACGCCGGAGACATCGCGGTGGTAGTGGGCGGCACGATTCCGCAGGCGGATGTGTCGCGGCTCGCGGAGGCCGGAGCCGCGGCGGTGTTCCCGACCGGTACGGCGCTGGAGGTCCTGGTCGCCGAGATCCGCAAACTGACCGGCACACCGGCGTCGTCCTGAACACGCTGTCGGCGAATCGCGCTGTGAAAGTGCCTGGAACTGGAGGAAAATCGTGCGTACCGGAGTGATGATCGGCCCGGAGAAGGGCGATGCCGCGCGCAAGCTCGATCGGATGCTGGCCGATATCGAATGGGCGGAGGCGGCCGGTCTGGACACCGCGTGGATTCCGCAGATACCCACCGATTTCGACGCGCTGATCACCATCGCGCTGATGGGTCTGAAGACCACGCGCATCGAATTGGGCACGGCCGTGGTGCCTTTGCAGGCGCAACATCCGATCGCCCTTGCCCGGCAGGCACTTTCGGCCCAGGCCGCAGCGAGCGGTCGCCTCGCACTCGGGGTCGGCCCGTCGCATCACTGGATCGTGCGGGACATGCTGGGCCTGCCCTACGACAAGCCCGCCGCCTACACCCGCGACTATCTCGACGTGCTGAATCCCGCACTGCGCGGGCCGGGTTCGGTGGATGTGCAGAACGAGACGTTCGCCGTGCACAATCCGCTGGATCTGGGGCCGGTGGCCCCGATCCCGGTGCTGGTGGCCGCGCTGGGGCCGGTGATGTTGCGCATCGCGGGGGAGCGGGCGGACGGCACCGTGCTGTGGATGGCCGACGAGCGCGCGATCGCCGACCACATCGCGCCGAAGATCACCAAGGCCGCCGCCGAGGCGGGCCGTCCGGCTCCGCGCATCGTGGCGGGACTGCCGGTGTGCCTGTGCCGTCCGGACGAGGTGGATCAGGCCAAGGAACGGGCCAACCGCATCCTCGCCGAGGCGGAGGTCTCGCCGAATTATCAACGGCTGCTGGATCAGGGCGACGCCCGCAATGTCGGCGATATGTGCATCGCGGGTGACGAGGCGGCGATCGAGGCCGGGCTGCGCCGGTACGCCGAGGCGGGGGCGACGGATGTGTCGGTGCGGTTGCTGCCGATCGGGGACACGCTCGACGAGCTGCGCGCATCCAAGCGCCGCACCCGCGAGATGATCGCCGAGGTCGCGCAGAGGTTGCGTTAGTCCTTGCCCAGCAAGGGAATTCGGATCGGAACGTCGGCCGGATCGCGCGTCGGCGGGGTTCGTGGAGAACGGGTGATGCAGATGCGAGCGGATGGACGAGTGTCGCCGGAACCGGGCACGACCGGTGACGGCCCGCTGGCCGGGGTCCGGATCCTGGAGGTCGGCACCATGCTGGCCGGGCCCTACGCGACCATGATGCTGGCCGATCTGGGTGCGGAGGTGACCAAGCTGGAACCGGCCGCGGGGGAGATCTCCCGGCAGGTCAGCGACACCTATTTCGCCAGCCTCAATCGCGGCAAGCGGAGCCTGTGCATCGATCTGACCTCGCCGGGCGGGCAGCAGCGTCTGGGGGAGCTGGTCGCGGAATCGCATGCGCTGCTGGTGAATCTGAAGCCCTCGGCGATCCGGCGGCTCGGGCTGACCTACGACGCGCTGCGCCGGTGGAACGACCGGATCGTCTGTGTGGCCGTGACCGGATTCGGTCTGGACGGCGGTGATGATCCGGCCTTCGACTACGTCGTCCAGGCGTCGACCGGAATCGCGGCGATGACCGGTGATCCGGACGGTCCGCCCACGTTGCCCGGATACTCCTCCGCGGACAACTCCACCGGTCTGACCGCCGCGCTGGGCCTGCTCGCGCAGATCGTGTCCGGCCGGGGCGGACAGGTCGACGTATCGCTCTACGACGTGATGCTCTCCCAGCTCAACTACCACGCCGCCGCCTATCTGGGCACCGGCGCCGAACCTCGCCGCCGCCCGTTCGGTGCGCATTCGTATTACGTTCCGGCGCAACTCTTCCCGACCGCGGACGGCTTTCTGGCGCTGTTCATCACGCACGACGGATTCTGGAAGACCTTCGCCGCCGAGGCCGGGGTCACCGGTTTCGAAACCATGGCCGAGCGTGCCTCCCGGCGCGAGGAGGTCCTCTCCGCGGTCACCACCGCCTTGGCCGCGGATACGGCCGTTGGTTGGCAGAACCGGCTGCGCCCCTTGGGAATTCCCGCTGCGGCGGTGCGCACTCTCCCCGAAGCGCTGGCCGCGACCCCGGAGGCGATCGTCACCGCTGGCGACTTCCGGCTGATCCGCAACCCGATCAAGATCGCCGGATATGCGCCCGAGTACGGCCCGCCCCCGGTGCTGGGCGAAGCCGGTCGGTGAAAATTCGCCTCGTGCAGCAGGACTCCGGGTACCGGATGAATCTGAGCCGACGGCCCGGTTCTGTTCTGCTGCGGCATGATTCGACGAATACAGCGCGGCGTGATGCGGACGATGAAGCTATCCGGCGGCGCGACGGGTGAGACTCCCGGTACGCGCGAGGCCCCGCGGGCGGATCGGCTGGGATCCGCTTCGCGGGGCCGGGCTGGAGGGTGTGCGCGGATCTCACTCGTAGTCGACGGTGATGGAATCGGTGTCGGGGACCGCCTGGCAGGTCAGGACGTAGCCCTCGTCGAGTTCGTCATCGGTGAGCGCGTTGTTCTGGCGCAGCGTCGCGTGTCCCTTGATGACCTTGGCCATGCAGGTGGCGCAGTTGCCCGCCTCGCAGGAGAACGGGGGAGTGAGTCCGGCTCGGCGCGCGCTCTCGAGCAGGGTCTCGCCGTCGTTGCGGGGAACGGTCTTCTTCTTGCGGTTCAGGATGATGGTGACGGTGCCCTCGCCCGAGGGGGAAGGTTCGGCGGGAGCGGCCGAGGCCGGGGTCGTCACGGTATCGGGGGTCTCGGCGCCGGGCAGGACCGGCGCCGGAGCGCCGAACCGCTCGCTGAAGATCAGCCCGGGTCCGGGCAGGGCCTTCTCGATCATCTCCATGAACGGTTCGGGCCCGCAGATGTAACTGTCGGATTCGCCGTCGGACCCGACGAACTCGGCGATCGCCTCGGGGGTGAGGAATCCGCTGTCGGAGTCCAGATGCCGGATGACACCGAGTCGTCCGGGATACTGCGCGGCCAGGTCGGCCAGCGCGGTCTCGAAGATCACCGACTCGCGATCGCGGTCCGCGCACAGCAGCCGTACCCGCCGGTCGGTGGTGGCCAGGGCGCTCTTGGTGAGCGACAGGACCGGGGTGATGCCGCTGCCGCCGGTGAATCCGAGCAGCGGGGCCGTTGTCTCACGCAGGCAGAATCGGCCCGCGGCCTGGGACATCTCCAGTTCGTCGCCCTCGACGACGTTGTCGTGCAGCCAGTTCGAGACCGCGCCGCCGGGCACCCGCTTGACCGTGGTCATCAGCTCGCCGTCGGTTTCGGGAGCGCTGGACATCGAGTACGAGCGGAACAGGGCCCGGCCGTCCACATTCACCCGGAACGTGCAGAACTGTCCCGCTCGGTACGTGATCGGCCCATCGTGCGGGGCCAGCACGAAGGTGCGTGCGTCCGCGCTCTCCTTGCTGATCCTGGTGACGGTCGCGCGCTGGAACATCGGTGGTCTCGCCATGAACTACCCTCCTCTGGTATTAAGATTCTAGTATAGAGAGAATTAGATTCTCATCAATGAGATTGGAAGGTCGCGATGGTGTCGTGCACCACTCGGGTGACGCCGTGAGCGCGCCGGGCGATACCGCGCCGCTGCGCGCCGATCCGGTCGCGCTGGTCTTCGAGGGACGCGAGTACACCCGGCAGGAGCTGGACCGTCTCGCCGCGGGCCTGGCGGCCGAACTGGCCGAACGCGGTGTGCGGCCCGGTGACCGCGTCGCGCTGATGTCCTCCAACCGGCCGGAATTCGTGATGGCGGTCCTCGGACTGTGGCGGCTGGGCGCGACGGTGGTGCTGATCAGCCCGGCCTGGAAGCGGACCGAGATCGACCATGCACTGGCATTGACCGAACCCGTTCTCGGCGTCGGCGATTCGCCGTTGCTCGCGCAGGCGCTGCCGATGCGGCATCTGGACGAGCCGATCACCCCGCGCCCGCATCCGGTCACCCGGCCCGATCCACAGTCCGATGCGGTACTCGTCTTCAGTTCCGGCACAACGGGTCTGCCCAAGGCGGTGCGGCATACGCACGCCTCGATGGACGCGGCCGTACAGCACTGGATCAGCGTGCTCGAGCTGAATTCCTATGACCGCCTGCAGATCCTCACCCCGCCCTCGCACATCCTGGGCCTGCTGAACATCGTCACCGTCCTGCGGACCGGCGCCTGGATGCGGCTGCACCGGCGCTTCGACCTCGAACGCATGCTGAGCTGCATCGCCGAGGACCGGATCACCGTCGAAATGGCCGTGGCCCCCATCGCTCTGGCACTGGCCGCCCACCCCGGACTCGAGTCCTACGATCTGTCCTCGCTGCGCTACATCATGTGGGGTGCGACCCCGCTCGCCCCCGGCGTCGCCGAAACCGTCACCGCCCGAGCGGGTGTGCCGTGGCTGCCGGCGTACGGGGCCAGTGAGCTGCCGGTGATCGCGTGCAGCCCGATCGGCGGCGCGCGTCTGGACAGCGTCGGCAAGGCCGCGCCGGGAGTGCAGCTGCGCGCGATCTCGCTGGAGACCCGAGAACCGTTGGGGCCGGGGGAGATCGGTGAACTACAGGCACGCTCGCCCTCGCTGATGGCCGGATATCTGCCCGACGAGGCGACCGCCGACGCATTCGACGACGGCTGGTACCGCACCGGCGACGTCGGCAGTATCGACGCCGACGGCTGGATCCGGCTCACCGACCGGTCCAAGGAGATGATCAAGGTGCGCGGCTTCCAGGTCGCACCGGCCGAGATCGAGGCCGTACTGCACGCGCACCCGGCAGTGGCCGACTGCGCGGTGTTCGGCGTGGCCGACCCGGGCGACGGCGAGGCGATCGTCGCCGCGGTCACCCGCGCCGCCGAGGTCACCGCCGACGAACTGGCCGCGCTGGTCGCGGACCGCCTGGCCGGGTACAAGCGGCTGCGCCGCGTGGTCTTCGTATCCGAGATCCCCCGCCTGCCGTCGGGCAAGGTGTTGCGCCGAATTCTCAAGGAGCAGTATGGACGTCAGATACACGAGTGAACAGCGGCAGCTGCGTGACGCCGCCGCGAAACTGGCCGACGATCTGGGACCGGGCTCGGTGCTGGGGCTGGACGACCAGGCCCGGGTGCGCAGGCTGGAGTCGACGGTCGCGCAGACCGGTTGGCGGGCGTTGCGCTCGGACGGGGCCACCGGCGTCGAGGTCGCGATCGTCGCCGAGGAGTTCGCGCGCGGGCTGGTGGACGTGCCGTTCCTCGGCCCGGTCCTGGCCGATGACCTGCGTGGACAGTCCGGCGAGGCCGATACGCGCTGGACCGTGGCCGTCGGGGACCGGGCCATCGATGCCCGCGATGCGGATCGGGTGCTGATCGTGGACGGGCTCCGGCTGCTGGCCGCCGGTATCGGCGAGGATTCCCCCGGTGCGGACCTGACCGGACACGACGCACTGATCAGCGGCGCCCCCGAACCGCTGGGCGAACTCAGCGCCGACCAGCTCGGCCACTGGCAGGCGCTGGCGCTCACCGCGACCAGCGCGGACCTGGTCGGATGTGCCCGTGGCGCACAGGCTCTCGCGGTCGACTACGCGAAAGTGCGTGAGCAGTACGGCAATACGATCGGCTCCTATCAGGCCGTCGCGCATCTGCTCGCGGAGAGTCAGGCGCTGATCGAGGGGTCGATCAGTGTGCTGCGGCATGCGGCGTGGGCGGTGGACGAACTCACCCCCGACGAGGCCATCCGGGCCGGGCAGATCGCCAAGCTGTACTGCGCGCGGTCCGCGTTGACGGTGTGCGAGACGGCCATCCAGGTGCACGGCGGCATCGGCAACACCTGGGAATGCCTGGCGCACGTCTATCTGCGGCGCGCGATGAACTCGACAGAACTGTTCCCTGTGCGTCTGGAGGAGATCGACTGTGGACTTTCGTGATTCACCCGAAGAGGCCGAATTCCGGTCGCGTCTGCGCGACTGGCTGGCCGAGACCGCCGGACGCTTCCCGACCTCGGGCGATGAGTACTGGGCGCGGCAGGGCGAATGGCATCAGGCCCTGTACGCGGCGGGATTCTTCGGTGTGACCTGGCCGCGGGAGTTCGGCGGGCAGGAGCTGCCGCCGGTCTTCGACGTCATCCTGGACGAGGAACTGGCGATCGCCGGAGCGCCGCCGCGCCCGAGCCTGGGCTATCTGGTGCAGGGGCTGGGGCGGCACGGCAGCAAGGAATTGCAGCAGCGCTTCCTGCCCGGGATGATCAACGGCACCGAACGCTGGTGCCAGGGCTTCAGCGAACCGGGTGCGGGCTCTGATCTGGCCTCGCTGACCACCACCGCCACCCGCGAGGGCGACCACTACGTCATCCACGGTCACAAGATCTGGACCAGCTACTCCGATGTCGCGGACTGGTGTCTGCTGCTGGCCCGCACCGATGCGGATGTGCCTCGGCACAAGGGGATTTCGGCGTTCATACTGTCGATGCACCAGCCGGGCGTGGAACAGCGGCCGCTGAAGATGATCAGCGGCGTCACCCGCGAATTCGGGCAGGTCCGCTTCGACGGCGCGACGGTCCCCGCCGACCAGATCGTCGGCGAACCCGGTGACGGCTGGAAGCTCGCCATGACGGTGGTCGGGCATGAACGCGAACCCTCCACCCTCGGATTCGCCGCGCGATACGGAAAGCTGGTGCGCCAGTTGGCTTCCCGCGTGGACGGCCCACCGCCGGCCGAACTCGCCTGGGCCGCGGTGCAGACCGAGATGCTGCGGCTGCACGTACGCCGCAGGCTCTCCGAACAGCTCGACGGGGTGACCCACGGTCCGGACGGATCGCTGGACAAACTGCTCATGACCTGGGTCGATCAGTCGGTCGGACATGCCGCGCTGAGTGTGGGCGGCAGCCGCGATCCCGAGCTGCTCGGCTCGTACATGTACAGCCGGGCGCAGAGCGTCATGGGTGGCACCTCGCAGATTCAGAAGAACATCATCGCCGCACGCATCCTGGGATTGGGAGTTTGACATGTACGACATGCCCGCCGAAATCGACGTCCGCGCCGAGGGACCGGTCCGGATCGTCACCCTCAACCGTCCCGATGCGCTCAACGCGGTCAACGATTCGCTGCATTCGGGCCTGGCCCGGCTCTGGCCACGCCTGAGCGCGGATCCCACCGCGCGAGTCGCCGTGCTGACCGGCGCCGGGCGCGCGTTCTCCGCGGGCGGGGACTTCGGCTATCTCGACGAGCTGAGCAACGACCGCGAGTTGCGCGCGAAGTCCATCGCCGACGGCCGCGACATCGTGCTGGGGTTGGCACGCTGCCGGATCCCGGTGATCGCCGCGGTGAACGGGCCCGCCGTCGGATTGGGTTGCAGCCTGGTCGCGCTGAGCGATCTGGTCTACATCGCCGAGACCGCGTACCTGGCCGATCCGCACGTGCAGGTCGGTCTGGTCGCCGCCGACGGTGGCCCGCTGACCTGGCCGCTGCACACGAGCATGCTGCTGGCCAAGGAGTACGCCATCACCGGCGCGCGCATCCCCGCCGAGCGGGCCCGCGAGATGGGACTGGCCAACCACGTCGTCGCCGATCCGGTCGCCGAGGCCCTGGCCTGCGCGCAGCGCATTCTCGAACTGCCCCAGCAGGCGGTGGAGAGCACCAAACGCCTGTTCAACATGCAGCTCGAGCACACGGTGCTGCAAACCCTCGATTTCGCCCTCACCGCAGAGGATCTGACGTTCCAGAGTGAGGATTTCCGAGCCAATATCGCCAGGCTCACCGCTGCCAAACGCTGAGTCGAGCCGCTCGGCCGGCGTGGTCGGTCAGTCCATACCGCGCTTGCCGGGCGTCCAGAACGGCTTGGTGACCACCGCCCGACGAGGCCAATGCCGTTCGCGGACAAGATATCCGGCGATCATCTGAATGGTGCGGGCCTCCCCGGCGAGATAGGCGACACCGGGTTCGGCCGGGAGGTCGATCGCGCGGACCGCGTCGAGCAGCGTCTGCGACCGGGCGGCCGAGGCGGTGCCGCGCAGCGGGCGGGTCAGGGCCACGGCGCGGTGCAGGGGGAGCCGGTCGGTCTCGGTGGCGGTTTCGATCGCGCCGTAGACCGGGACGTGGCCGGGGACCGCGCGCAACATCGGGCCGAAGGCGGCCGAGGCGGTCTCCTCCCCGGCGAACAGGTGGTACGGCGCGTCCGGACGAAGGGTGAACGAGCCCTCGGGGCTGCGGAAGCGAACGGCGAGACCGGGTTTCGCCTCGCGGCCCCAGGTGGCTCCGGGGCCCTCGCCGTGATCCATGACGCAGATGTGGATCTCGGCGGCGTCCGGATCGTAGTGCCAGACCGAATAGGTGCGCAGATCGCCGATCCGGCCCATGACGCCCTCGGCGTCCGGATCGCCGGTGGCGATCCGGATCTGTTGTCCAGGAGACCAATTCAGGCTGCGCAGGGCCGATCCGCCGATGCGGATGCGGCGCATGCGCGCGGCGATCTGTTCGGTCTCGAGGACCTGGCCCTCCAGAAAGAAGCGGTCCATCAGGCGGTTCCGCAGGCCGCGGGGCGAGCCGGTCGGCGGGGTCGCCTCGGCGATGGTCGTGTGCGCGGGAGTGTCGTTGTGCGCCATGGGAATACCTTCGTATCGGGAGATGCGATCACTCGGTGCGGCGGCCGCGACGCCGCTGCTGATGATGAGCCCGGTGTGCGTGTTTGATCTCGGTCTTCAGCTGCCGGAGCTCGCCGGTGGCCTCGGTCAGGACCGCCCGGACCCGGTCGACGACCTCCGGGTCGCCGTGTGAGTGCACGATCACCGAGACCGCGGTCTTGAACAGACGCAGTGCGGGGCCGACGATCTCGGCGGCGTCGGGATCGCGGAACATGCCCCACTCACCGCGTTCGGTGGCGCGGTCCCAGATCTGTTCCACGGTCTCGCCATGCGCGTCCACCTCGGTTCGGCCCGCAGCGGTGATGTGGAAAACCTTTCTGCCGCTGTCGATCTCGAGCGTGGCCAGACCCTCGTCCTCCAACTGCTGGAGGGTGGGGTAGACCGCGCCCGCGCTCGGGCGGTACGCGCCGCGACAGCGATCCTCCAGCCGGGACATCAGTTCGTAGCCGTGGCCGGGCTGCTCGGAGATGAGCGCGAGCAATGCCAGCCGCAGCTCACCGGGCCCGAAGAACCGCCCCGGCCCCGGGCCGATGCCGCCTGGAATAGGAGGTCGTCGTGGACTCACGCTCTCAAGCTATATCGTAAGATATAGCGAAAGCAAGACCTTCGATTCGCCCGGCCGCTGTTCACAGGCGCGAGAATGGTGTGTACATTTATTGAGAATGTAGTTTTCAAGCAGGTTCGAGCCCGTTGTACCGCAAAGGGTTCCGACGAAGAGGAGCCGTGATGCAGATTCGGTCGGGTCAGGTCGCCGTCATCACCGGCGGCGCCAGCGGTATCGGCTACGGCCTGGCCGAGGCGCTCGCCGCCCGCGAGGTCCGCCTGATCCTGTCGGACATCCGGCAGGACGGCCTGACCGACGCCGCGGACGCACTGCGCGACGCCGGAGCCGAGGTCACCGCTGTGGTCGCCGACGTGAGTGACGAGTCCTCGGTCCAGGCGCTCGCCCAGGCCACCATGACCGCCTACGGTCGTGTGGATCTGGTCTGCAACAACGCCGGAGTCGTCTGCCCCGCGGCCCCGATGTGGGAGCAGGACGCGCGCACCTGGCAGCGCATGATCGGCATCAAGATGCTCGGAGTCATCCACGGCGTCAAGGCTTTCGCGCCGCTGCTGATCGCCCGGGGCGCGGGACACATCCTCAATACGGCCTCTTCCGGCGGCCTGACCCCGCTTCCGGATCGCACCCCCTACACCGGCACGATGCACGCGGTGGTCGGCCTCACCGAAACCCTGGATCTGGAACTGAAACAGGCCTCACCGAATCTGGGCGCGACCGTCCTGTGCCCCGGGCTGGTGGACACCCCGCTCGGCCGGAACTCGGCCACCCTCGGTGCGATCACGCCCCCGCCCGCCGACGCCCCCGCTCCCTCGATGCGCACGCTTGCCGCGGCCCGCGGTGGAATCCTCTCTCCCCGAGAGGTAGCCGAGGCGGCGCTCACAGCAGTGGAACAGGGTCGCGTCCACGCCGCACCCGGCGCGGGTGTCGCCGACCGGGCTCAGGCCCGGGTGGACACGCTGCTCGCGGATCTGGCAGCCGGCAGCCACTAGCTTCCGGGGCGACCGTCTGTAGTGTGGGACGTTGCGCCGCAATCGAATCGGCGCTCAGGCCAGTGTCGTGATGATGTGCGGTAGGTCCAGTGTGGTGCGGATGCCGGGTTCGGCCGCGCACACCGCGGGGACGGCGTTCACCGCGCGATTGGCGGTGTAGGCGGGGGAGATCTCGGCCATGCGGTCCAGGGGGACCGGGAAGTGGAGCGTGACCTCCAGCGGGGCGTCGCCGTCGACCGAGATGTGCCAGCCGGTGTCGTGCAGGTCCCAGACGGGGTCGATGTCCTTGCCGCAGTACCAGGTGGCGCGGAAGCTCAGCAGCGGTTTGCCGCCGACCAGTCCGGTGATCGTGGTGCGTTGTGCTGCAACGGTTCCCCGCTCGATCGTGCCCGCGGCGATGTCGAACGTCTCGCGCGCGGTGGCGACCTCGCCGTGTGCGGTGAGCGAATCCACCGGCAGGTTCAGCGCGTCACCCAGCAGGCGCAGCGACGGGCCGAAGCTCGCGGCGAGGTATTCGGCTCGGGCGGGATCGAATTCCGTCGGCGGGCGGCCGAAGCCCATGATGTCGAACAGCATGGCCGCCGAATCCCGCTGGGACAGATCGGCGTACTCGTCGATCGCCAGCCGGTCCAGGCGTCGCTGAATCGAGGACAGCACGAGCGGCACGGCCTCGCTGATGAATCCGGGACTGCTCCCGGTGCTGTGCACCGAGGACCGCCCCAAACCGCAGGCGTGTTGCACCTGATGGCGCAGTGCGGGATCCATACTCGCGGGATGGTGGAAGGCGCCGCAGGTGGTCACCACATTCGCGCCGGCGGTGAGCAGCCGGACCACGGTGTCACCGTCGAAGATCAGCGGCATGTAGAGCACGCAGTCCGCGTCCAGATCGATGATCCGCTCGATGTCGTCGGTCGCTAGAACCCCGGTCGGCGGCAGCCCGCACAGTTCGCCCGCATCCCGCCCGGCCTTGTCGGGCGAGTGCGCCAGCAGGCCGACGAGTTCCAGATCGGGATGTTCGATCACGCCGCGCAGCGCACGGGTGCCGATCGTGCCGGTCGCCCACTGCACCACCCGGTAGCGAGGCTTGGCCGGGTCGCGCTGAGAGTTGTTGTTCAGCAACGTATTCGCTTCCATACTTCACTTCACCGCCGACTCGGCGTCCGGTTGCGGGAAGCGCACCATGGCCTCCTGCGCGTAGGAGGCGACCAGTTGCCCGTCCTCGGTGAGTACATCGCCGCGGCCGAAACACCGGCCGCCGGACATGATCGGACTGTCCTGGCGCAGCAGCAGCCATTCGTCGGTGCGGAACGCCCGATGGAACCACAGGCTGTGCGAGGTGACCGCGGAACGGAAGGCGGTTCCGTTGCCGCTCTGGCGAATTCCCTCCAGGGGACGCAGGGCCGTGCCGATCAGATTCAGGTCGGTGGCGTAGGCCAGGATCGCCGGGGCGAGATCCGGGGACACCTGCGGCGTGCGCATCCAGAACTCGAATTCCGGTGGCCCGGAAGCGGAGTCGTCCAGATCGGCGGCCGCGCGGGTCTCCCACGGCAGCAGGCCCCACTCCACCTTGTGCTCGTCGCCCAGCAGTGCGGCGGGCGCGGGCACGCTCTGCCGCTCCGGGCCCTCCTCGGGCGCGTGCAGCGAGAGCGAGGCGGTGGCCGCGACCCCGGAGTCCTGCTCGGCGACGATGCTCACCGTGGCGAACGAGCGGCCCTCGTGATGGCGGCGCACCCGGTACCGGATCGGCTCGTCGGTGCGGCCCTCCCGGGCGAACAGGGCGTGCACCGATTTGACCGACTTGTGTGGACAGCTCAGCGCGGCCGCGCGGACGAACTGGCCCAGTAGCTGCCCACCGAACACGCGGTAGTACTCCAGCTGCTGGTTGGCGCCCTCGAAGACGGTCTCGTCGTCGAGGGACGACCGGGTCGACAGTTCGAGGCAGGCGAGAAGATCACTCCACAGGTCGGGCATACACCCGAGTGTAAGTGAAACTCTCGAAGATTGAGAATAAGATTCTCATTTACGTGCGAAGCCGTGCGCGCAGAAGCTCCAGACCTCGCTCGCGCTGATCGGGTGCGTGGTCTCCTCGTCGGTGCCGCCGTTGGACTGCGCGGTGAACATGACCGTCTGCATCACCATGGCCGCCACGCGGCGCGGATTGGCGTCGCTGCGCAGTTGCTTGGCCTCCTGCGCCTGCTCCATCAGTTCGGTGAACAGTGCCAGCACCGGCGCGTGCGCCACCTTGACCTGAGCGGGATGCGAGACCAGCAACTGTGGCGCGAAGTCGGTGAACAACGGGCGCTGGGCATTCGGATCGGGACGGCACAGCTCGTACAGCAGCTCGACGGTGACCTGCAACTGCTCCAGCGGATCGCTCTTGGCGTCCGCGGCGGCGCGCAGCTGATCGGCCGTGCGGTTCAACGCATCCTCGAACAGTGCCAGCAGCAGCTCGTGTTTACCGTCGAACTGCAGATAGAAACTGCGCAGCGACTGCCGGGACCGGTCCACGACCTCCTGGACCGTGAAGTCGGTGGTGCCCTTTTCGGTGATGATCGCCTGGGCGGCATCCAGGAACCGCTGTACGCGCTGCTCGGCGCGCAACTTGGCGGTGCGCAGCGAACGCTCGACCGCGCGCTGCTTCCAGGCGGGCTCTTCGCTGGGGCTACTCACAGTGTCACCTCGTCGGCGTCGGACGCCCACGGCTGTGTCGTCGGTGTGCTCGCGCGCTTGGTCACGGGCTCACTGCTCCTCGGTTATGTGAAGAGAACATGACTGCACTGTACCGGAGAACGTGTTTCCATCGGGTTGCTGGGTGGCGTGTTTGTCGACATAGTGGAGACTATTACTTCCACTGAGCGAGAATGTTATTCTCGCTAGAGAACGATGGCGAGCAGGGCCGTCGATCGAGCGTGGGCTCGCATCGGCGCCCCTGTCCGCGAGGAATCTGTCGGCAAGGAGGCTGTCCGCGATGCTTTTGGAGTTCGACTCCGACCAGCGGCTGTGGCACGACACGGTGCGCGAGGTGCTGGCCAAACAGTGCCCCCCGGCGCTGATTCGGGAGATCGCCGACAAGGGGGCCGATAGTGATGCGTTGTGGCGCAACTACATCGGCCACGGGTGGACCGAGCTGACCGATCCGGCGGCGATGGTCGAGCTGGGTATCGTGCTCGAGGAGCTGGGATACGCCACCGATCCGACCCCGTATCTGGCCACCATGACCCAATTCGTGCCGCTGGCAGCGGATTTCGCGCAGCCGGAAGTCTCCGGCACAGCGATCTACGACGGGATCACCGCCTTCCGCGACGCCGGGGGATGGGTGCTCACCGGGACCGCGCGGCACGTGCTGGACGGTGATCGCGCCGAGCGGTTCGCTGTGGTGACCGAGGCCGGGGTGTTCGTGGTGCCCGCGGCCGAGGCCAGTACCCGTCGCAGCATGGTGTTCGATCCGGTACTGCACGTCGGTGAGGTGAGTCTGGCCGGTGTGCGGGTGCGGGAGGAGAACTATCTGCGTTCGGACACCGAGCGCGCCCGTCACGTGGCGTTGACCGGGATGGCCCTGACCATGGTCGGCGCGTGCCGCCGCGTCCTGGATCTGGTGCTCGACCATGTGCGCACCCGCGAACAGTTCGGGGTGCCGATCGGTTCGTTCCAGGCCGTCAAGCACAAGGCCGCCGATATGCACATCGCGATCGAAAGGGCCCGTGCCCTGGCCTATTTCGCGGCGCTGACCATCCGTGAGGACGATCCGCGCCGGCGGCTTGCCGCGGCCATGGCCAAGGCCGCGGCGGGGGAGTGCCAGGCGCTGGTGTTCCGCCACGGCATGCAGCTGTTCGGAGCGATGAGTTTCACCTGGGAGAACGACCTGCAGTTCGCGCTCAAACGGGCCAAGTCCGGCGAGCTGCTGCTCGGCGGCGCCGCCGAGCACCGCGCACTGATCGCCGAGGAGTACCGTGCAACTGAGTTTTGACCCCGAGGTCGAGGAATTCCGGGCCGAATTCGCCGCCTTCCTCGCCGAGAATCTGCCCGACGAGGTCGCCGCGGCGGCGGATCGGCCGATCTCCAGCGCCGAGGTTCCGCCCTGGGCGCGCGAGTGGCAGCGGCTGCTGTTCGACAACGGCTGGCTGCTGCCCGGCAACCCGCCCGAGTTCGGCGGCCGCAACGCCGGAATCCTGCAGCAGTACGTCCACCTGCAGGAACTCTCGTACCGCCGCATCTATCCCAGCTTCAACCCGCAGGGCCTGGGCATCATCGCCGCCTCGCTGCTGTCCTTCGGCACCGAGGAGCAGAAAATCCGTTGGGCGCGAAGGATTCTGCGCGCGGAGATCACCGCGGCGCTGGGCATGAGCGAACCCGGTGCGGGCTCGGATCTGGCCGGACTGCGTACCCGTGCGGTGCGCGACGGCGAGGAATTCGTGGTCAACGGGCAGAAGGTGTGGACCTCGGGTGCGCACGACGCCGACGTGCTGCTGACCTTCGTGCGCACCGACCCGGATGCGCCGAAGCACAAGGGCATCAGCGTCCTGCTGATCCCCACCGATTCGCCCGGTCTGACCCGGCGGCCGTTCGCCTCCATCTGCGGTCCGCACGATCTGGACTTCAACGAGGTCTTCTTCGAGAACGTCCGGGTGCCCGCGGAGAATCTGGTCGGTCCGCTGAACGGCGGATGGGGTGTGGCCAACGGCTCACTCGGGCACGAACGCACACTGTTGTGGCTGAGTTTCGCCGATCGGCTGCAGGAACTGCTCGAGGACTTCCGGCCGAAGACGGCGCTGGACCGGGACCGTTACGCGACGCTCGCGATGGACAATCAGGCGCTGCGGCTGCTGGGTTCGGCGGCGCTGGCCCGGGAGGCGCGCGGTGAACAGGACGTGGCCTCGCTGTCGGTACTCAAACTGCTGGGTTCGGAGGCGGTGCAGAGCGCGGCCGACTCGGCGTTGTACGCCAAGGGGATCGACGGCCTCGACCATCCAGCGATGACCGCGCCGTTCAATCCGCTCAACAACGATAATATGGTCAGCAGCTGGTTCGAACGGTATGTGCGCAGTTTTGCCGGGACCATCGCCGGTGGCACCTCGGAAATTCAGCGCAATATTGTGGCCGAGCGTGTACTCGGCCTCCCCCGATAGGTGAGGAGCCCGAATTGTTGATCCGCTACGACGTCGCCGACAAGGTCGCGACCATAACGCTGAATCGCCCCGAGGTCGCCAATGCGCAGAACCCGGAGCTGCTCGACGAACTCGATCAGGCATGGACGCGCGCGGCGGCCGACGAGGACGTGACGGTGATCGTATTGCGGGGTGAGGGTAAGCATTTCTCCTCCGGGCACGATCTGCGCGGCGGCGGACCCTGGCCGGACAAGATCACCCTCGACATGATCTACACGACCGAGGCGCGACGGTATCTGGAATATTCACTCCGTTGGCGCAATGTCCCGAAGCCGTCGATCGCGGCGGTGCAGGGGCGGTGCATCTCCGGCGGGCTGCTGCTGTGCTGGCCGTGCGATCTGATCGTGGCCGCCGAGGACGCGCTGTTCTCCGACCCGGTGGTGCTGATGGGTATCGGCGGAGTCGAATATCACGGCCACACTTGGGAATTGGGGCCGCGCAAGGCCAAGGAGATCCTGTTCACCGGACGTCCGGTCACCGCGCGGGAGGCCGAGCAGGTGGGCATGGTGAACAAGGTGGTGCCGCGCGAGGAGCTGGACTCCGAGACCGCCGCGCTGGCCCGGCACATCGCCACGATGCCGCCGTTCGGACTGCGACAGGCCAAGCGCGCGGTCAATCAGACCCTCGACATCCAGGGTTTCTACGCCGCGATCCAATCGGTATTCGATATCCACCAGACCGGTCACGGCAATGCGCTGAGCCATACCGGCATGCCGATTCTGGCGCATCTTGCCGAGATGAAGGAGAAGTTGAAATAACCGGAATTATTTTCGGCGGAATCGGGAGATCCGTACACGTCGGACCGGTATTTGGCTAATATGGCAGCTGTCGGCATTCTACTCGAATTCACCGGCAGCGCTTCGCCATACGTGACACGGCAGCGAAGCAGTCGAATACACGAATCTCGGGTCGGCGATGCGCCGGATCGGTGCTCGCGGCTCGTATCGACCGCACAGATCGATTCCGCCGAAGCACCCGCGGTGGAATATTCACCCACCCCGAAATAACTTCCGGAAAGAAATACACCCATGCGCGATACCCTTTTCCGCCGGACCGCGATGTGCGCCGCTCTGGTGACCGTCGGCGCCTCCGTCCTCGCGGGCTGCGGCTCGTCGAACAGCACGACGAGCAGCTCGACCACGGCCGCGGCGGCCAGTTCCGCGGCGGCGACCACGTCGAGCGCCGGAACCAAGGCCGACGCCGCGACCACCCAGGCGATCACCGAGGTGTTCACCAAATTCTTCGACGCCAAGACCTCCGCCGCCGACAAGGCCACTCTGGTGGAGAAGGGTGATGCGTTCGCGCCGGTGTTGCAGGCTCAGGCGAGCAACCCGCAGGCGCAGGGCACCTCGGCCACCGTCTCCGCGGTGACCCTGGACGATCCCACCCACGCCACGGTGACGTACTCGATCGTCATGGGCGGAAATCCCGTGCTGCCCAACCAGGCCGGCAAGGCGGTGCAGGATGCCGGCAAGTGGAAGGTCGCCGCGGCCACCTTCTGTCAGCTGATGACGATGCAGGGCGGCAAGTCGGCAGCTTGTGGCTGAGTTGTAGGCACAGACGGTGAAGGGCCGGTGCGATTCGCACCGGCCCTTTCCGATGTTCTACAGCTGTGCCAACCGGGGCGCGGAGCCTTCCGCGCGGATGTGCGCCCCGGCCTCGCGGGTCAATTCCCTTGTGCTGCCGAGCAAGCCGTCCAGCACCAGCACCCGACGGATGTGGCCCTGCAACTCGTGTTCGGCGGTGAACCCGATCCCGCCGAGCGTCTGCTGACAATGTTTCGCGGCCAGCAGAGCCGCCCGCCCCGCGGCTGCCTTGGCCAGTAGTGCGCCGAACTCGTCGTCGGCGGTGCTCAGCGTCGCCTCGGCGCCGTCGAGTGCGACCAGCGTCTCCGCCAGGCGATGCCGGATCGCCTGGAACGAGGCCACTGGACGTCCGAACTGCTTGCGGTCCAAGGCATGTCGTCGCGCCAACGCCAGCATGGTCCGGCCGCTGCCGATCAACCACCAGGCCAGGGCCCGCCGGCCCGCGCCGAGCGGGAGATCCGCACCCTGTGTCGCCGGATGCAGCGGCAGATCCTCGTCGACGGTGCCGCCGGGGCGATCCGAACGTTCCCAGATCACCCACGACCCGCCCGCGAACGGCAGGGATACCGTGCCGCCCAACGGGTTTCCGGCAGCCTGCGCGAGCACGTCGTTGAGCACCGGCGCATGCGCACCGGTCTCGCCGAGCAGCCGGAACACCAGAGGTATTGCGACATCGGGCATCTCGGCAAGCATCTCCGCCCATCCCAACTCACCCAGCGCGCGATCGAGCGCGGCCCCCGAGCCCGAGCCCATCGCCTTACGCAAGCTCTCGGCGATCAGCTCGATCTCGGCGGAATCGGTATCGGTCATCGGAGGTTCCTTCCTCATTCCTTGCCGAGATCCAGCAGTCGCCGGGCGACGATGTTGCGCTGGATCTCGGCGGTGCCGCCGTAGATGGTGGCGGCGCGGGAGTACAGGAATTCGGTGCGCCACGGGGAATCCTGGAGTTCGACCGCGCCGGGGAGCAGATCGCGGGCGGTGTCCAGGAGTTGCTGTTCGGCGGTGGCCAGCAGGATCTTGTCCACGGAGGTCTCCGGGCCCAGCGATGCGCCGGATGCCAAGCGCTGCTGGGTTTCCCGGGATCGGCAGCGCACGGTGTGCAGGGCCAGGTAGGCCGAGCCGAGTTCGGCGTCGTCGGGAATCGTGGTCTGGTCGATCACCCGGTCCAAGCGGGTGAACAGGTAGGCGATGCGGTGCCAGAAGCAGGTCGAGCGTTCGTGCGGGAGCAGATCCATCGCCACTCGCCAGCCGTCGCCCGGACGTCCCAGCATGCGATCGGCGGGAATGCGGACGTCGTCGAAGTACACCTCGGCGAATTCGTCCACGCCGTGCATGGTGCGCAGCGGGCGCACGGTGATGCCGGGGGTGTCCATGTCCACGAAGAAGGCGGTGATCCCGTCGTGACCCGGCGCGGTGCGGGTGAGCAGGACGCAGCGCGCCGCGTACTGTGCCAGGCTGGTCCACACCTTCTGCCCGTTGACCACCCAATCATCGCCGTCCGGAACGGCTTTCGTGCTCAGCGAGGCCAGATCGCTGCCCGAGCCGGGTTCGGAGAACCCCTGACACCACTGCTCGCGCCCGGACAGCAGCCGCGGCACCATCTCCGCGGCCAGTTCGGGGCGCGCGTAGGAGATCATCGTCGGCGCGAGCACCTCGATCATCGAATAGTTCCCGGGTTCGGCCAGGTCGCGCGTGGCGACCTCCTCACCGAGAATCGCCCGGAGCACGGCCGGTCCACCGAGACCGCCGACCTCGGCAGGCCAGCCGTACCGCATCCACCCCGCGTCGTACAGCGCACGACGCACCCGGCACAGCTGCTCGAGCTCGGCATCGAGCGAGTGATCGGGGCCGGGCGTCAGGTCGTTCTCATCGAGCCAGGCACGCACTGCGGCGCGAAACTCGTTGATATCCATAGTGTTCAGACTCTCTCGAGAGCTACCGGGAGCTCGGATGGCACGGTTCCCAACCGGCGGACTCCCGTGCGCCCTCGAAGGCGTGCGGGCCGCCGGAGCACAGTCGAGCACGTTGCGGGCGGCCGAGGCGTCGTTGACCCGGCCGCCCGCACCGGCGTCATTGCCGGGTGCTCTCGAAGGCGTGCGGGATGCCCGAATCGTGGTTCCCGTTGCGCCGGATGAACGTCATCCGCCGGGTACGCAGCCGCCAGCCGTCCTCGGTCCGCACGAGCGTGTCGCTGTAGTAGCCGATCCGCATGTCGTGCGTGCTGTGATCGATGAAGCACAGCGGCTGGGTGCCGGTGGCGGTGTCCCCGTCGATATCGAGAACCGGTGTGCCCGTGAGGAACAGGCCCTTGGGCGCGGCGGCCACCAGTTCCGGGAACAGGTCCAGGGTGTAGGTGTCGCCGAAGGCGCTGTAGGTGCCGTCGGGGGTGAACACCGAGACCACGCCGTCGATATCGCCCTGGGTGATGGTCACCGCGTACTTGGCCAGCAACTGCTGGATGTCGAGGAGATCTTCGTATCGTGAACTGCTACCGCTGGACAAAGACCTTGCCGCCTTTCATCACGAACCGCACGTCCTGGGTGACGGTGATGTCCTGGATCGGATCGCCGGGCACGGCGATGATGTCGGCCAGCAGTCCCTCGGCCAGCCGTCCGCGGTCCTCGGCATCGATGAGGTCCGCGCCGTTGACGGTCGCCGCGCGCAACACGTCGAGGGGATCGAGCCCACGCGAGACCAGCGCGACGAGTTCGTCCGCGTTCTTGCCGTGCGGAATGGCCGGCGCGTCGGTGCCGACCGCGATCCGCACACCCGCCTTGTAGGCGGCCAGGACCGAACTGTGCGCCTTCGGAAACATCTCGGCCGCTTTGGCTTTGAGCGCTGGGTCGGCGTGCGAGATGTCCATGGCGTCGGTGAGCCGGGTGGTGGGCACCAGCCAGGTGTTGTGCTCGACCATCATGTCGATGGTCTCGTCGTCGATGAGGAATCCGTGTTCGATGCAGTCGATTCCGCAGTCGACCGCGTGCCGGACCGCTTCGGCGCCGTGCGTGTGCGCGGCGACCTTGAGTCCGCGCCGATGCGCCTCGTCCACGATGGCGCGCAGCTCGTCGTCCGAATAATGCTGTGCGCCAGGGGATCCGGTGAGCGACATGACGCCGCCGGAGACGCAGATCTTGATCAGCTGCGCGCCGTACTTGATCTGGTACCGCACCGCCTTGCGCACCTCGTCCACGCCGTTGGCGATGCCCTCCTCGAGGGTCAGCTTCAGCACGTCGGGGGCGAAGGCGGAGAACATGGTCGGATCCAGATGCCCGCCCAGCGGGGTGATGGCATGTCCGGCGGGCACGATGCGGGGCCCGTCGATCCAGCCGCGGTCGATCGCCTTGCCCAGCGCGACGTCGAGCAGATATCCGCCGGTCTTGACGAACAGGCCCAGGTTCCGGACGGTGGTGAAACCCGCACGCAGCGTGCGGCGGGCATTGCCCACCGCACGCAGCATCCGCAGTGCGGGATCGTCGGTCACACTCGAGGACAGGCCGGTCTCCCCGCGACCACCCATGAGCAGATTGACCTCCATGTCCATCAGCCCGGGCAGCAGCACGACATCACCGAGGTCCAGGACCTCGCCGCGCGCCGGACCCCCCAGCCCGACGATGCGATCGCCTTCGACGTGCACGATGCCGGGCCGGATGATCTCGCCGGTGTCGATGTCCAGCAGACCGGCCGCTTGGAGTGTGAGCATGAGTTACACCACCGGCTCGGAGATCACATCGAGGTAGGCCGCACCGGAGTCCGGCACCCGGGGCTGCTTCCAGACCTCCACGGGGAAGGACACCATCACCAGCGACTGCAGCAGGTGGAACAGGTGGCGCTGCTCGTCGGGCAGGTCGTTCCAGTCGAATTTCTCGATGTGATCCAGTGCCTCCTGCAAGTGCGGGAAGACGGTCTCGTAGAGATCCTGCATCTGCTCCATCGAGGAGGCCAGGCGCTTGGTGTAGCGCTCGGGCTCGGTGGCCAGAATCCAGTCCGAGAACCGTTGCAGGTCGGCGAATTCGGCGGGCAGGGTCTTGGTCTCAGCTTGCTCGGCCATTGCGGTACTCCTTCACGATGTTCTGGACGGTGATGTGCAGGTGGCGCAGCAGCACCTCCTGGTCATTGAGCGGGAATTCGGTGATCGCACCGGTCTCGAGCATGGTCTGGGTCGCCTCGAGGGTGTTGGCGTCCTGCAGCGCGTACTCCTTGAAGGTGACCCCGGCCAGTTCCTGGCGCAGCCGCTCGCGGGCGTTCTTGGGCGGTACGAAGTACAGGTTCGCCTCGAAGATGTGCTTGTTCACCGCGGTCGGCCAGTAGTGGTAGGTCAGGTACCAGCCCGGCGCCCAGATCAGGATGCCGAAGTTCGGGAAGACCTCGAATTCGTCGACGCCCCAGGCCTTGTGGCCCGCGGGGTTGATGCCGGTCGGCAGCGGATCCAGACCCTCGATGTCGGGGCGGTCCCAGGGGCCGAACAGGCCGCTGCGCAGTTCGCGCTCGATCGGCTTGACCATGCCCGGGTCCTTCGGCGGGGCCATGCCGCCCCATGAGGAGACCATCGAATGCGGTGTCCAGCACTCGTAGTGCAGCGCCTCGAAACCGACCTCGAGCAGCTTGTCGGCCTCGTCCTTGACCGCCTGCTTCATGTGCAGCACCGGTGCGTGGTAGAACTCGGCGAACGCGTCGATGAACAGCTTCCAGTTGGCGCCGATCTCGGCACGGTAGCTGTAGACCTCGGTCATCTCGTGGAAGGGGTAGCCCTCCAAACCTTTCGCCCACGCGCCGAGGTAATCCTCGAGAGGCTGGGCAGCGTCGTCGAGGTTGATGAAGATGAACCCCTCCCACACCTCGCAGCGCACCGACTTGAGCCCGAACTTGCTCTTGTCGATGTCGAAGAATTCCTTCTCCTGCTGGACGAAGGTGGCCTCGCCCTCGAGGCTGTACCGCCAGGCGTGGTACTTGCAGGTGAACTGGCGGCAGACCCCGGCGGTCTCCTCGCCCGGGTAGTCCTCCCAGACCAGCTTGTTACCGCGGTGGCGGCAGATGTTGTAGTACGCGCGGATCTGCTTGTCGTGATCCTTCGCGATGACGAAAGAGGCGTTCACACAGGCGAGTTCGCGGGTGAAGTAACTGCCCACCTTCGGCAGCCGCTCGACGCGGCCGACGTTGAGCCAGCTCTTCTTGAAGATCGCCTCCTGCTCGTCGGCGTAGAAGGCGGGATCGGTGGAGTCGGTGAAGTCGACCACCTCGGTACCCAGCTCGGGGTAATTCTCCGTCCAGCTGCCGGCAGCCGGTTTTGTGAAGTGTGGCAAGGGATTACCTCTCAGTGATCGGTCTTGACGCCGAAAGTGTTGAGTGCCATGGACATCGCGATATAGCCGCCGATGGTGAAGACCAGGTCCATGCGCTGTTTCTCGTCGAGACGCTCGGCCAGGGCGGACCAGGTCTCGTCGGACAGTTCGGATTTCGCGTCGAGTTCGTCGACGCAGGACAGGATGAGGCGATCGAAGTCGTCGGTCCCCTCTCCGCGGGTGACGGCGTCGATCTCCGCGGCGGTCAGTCCTGCCTCCTGAGCGAACTCGAGGTGGTGCACCCACTCGTACTCGCAGCGGCGATTGTGGGCCACACGCAGGATCACCAGTTCGCGGGCGCGGGGCGGCAGGGTGGACCGGAAGAGCAGATGGACGCTGAAGCCGAGGAATGCCTCGGTCAGGTCCGGGTGCCAGGCCAGCGGTGCCATGGCGGGACCCGCGGATTCGGGATTGCGCATCGCGCGGGGCAGCAGGGCGCGGAACGCGTCGCGGGTGCGGTCGTCCCACTGGTCCGCCGGTAGCGGCGGCAGGCGCATGCCGACCTCCTCTCGTGAGAATCTGATTCTCTAAAACTGAAGACTAGATTTCCATGAACCCGTGCGATAGTCAACGCCAGGGCTGCGGCCTGGGAAAATTGCGGCCGCCGAGAGTGGGTCGCGACCAGCTGCGCTGCTGGCCCGGCCCTGCCTCCCGTCGGATCGGATGGTGATTCTCCAAATAAGAGAATATAGTTTCCCTAGCGTTGCGCCCGGCCTGTCGGCGGGCCCGAAGTCCGAAGCGTCCGGCCCCTGGTGGGCGGAAAGGAGTCCCACGATGACGAGCTGCGGCATGAATTTCGAGCTCACCGAGGACCAGGAGCTGATTCGCACGACCGTCGCGGAGCTGTGCCGCAAGTTCGACGACCAGTACTGGATGACCAAGGATCAGGCACACGAGTTCCCGACCGAGTTCTACGAGGCGATCGCCAAGGGCGGCTGGCTGGGCATCACGATTCCCGAGGAGTACGGCGGGCACGGCCTGGGCATCACCGAGGCGACCCTGCTGGCCGAGGAGGTCTCGCGTTCGGGCGGCGGGATGAACGCCGCCACCTCCATCCACATGTCGATCTTCGGCATGCATCCGGTGGTGGTGCACGGCTCGGACGAACTCAAGCAGCGCACCCTGCCGCGGATCGCCGACGGCGATCTGCACGTGTGCTTCGGCGTCACCGAACCCGGTGCCGGACTGGACACTTCGCGGATCACCACCTTCGCCCGGCGCGACGGCGACCACTACGTGGTGAACGGGCGCAAGGTGTGGATCTCCAAGGCGATGGAGTCGGAGAAGATCCTGCTGCTGACCCGCACCCAGCGCTACGACGAGGTCAGCAAGAAGACCGACGGCATGACGCTGTTCCTCACCGATCTGGATCGAGCGCACGTCGACATCCGGCCGATCGCGAAGATGGGCCGCAATGCGGTCACCTCCAACGAACTGTTCATCGACGGGCTGCGCATTCCGGTCGAGGATCGGGTGGGAGAGGAGGGGATGGGCTTCAAATACCTGCTCGACGGCCTGAATCCCGAACGCATGCTGATCGCCGCCGAGGCGCTCGGGCTCGGGCGCGTGGCCCTGGATCGGGCCGTGCGATATGCCAAGGAGCGTGTCGTGTTCGACCGGCCCATCGGCATGAACCAGGGGTTGCAGTTCCCGCTGGCCGATTCGCTGGCGCGGCTGGATGCCGCGGAACTGGTGTTGCGCAAGGCGACCTGGAGTTACGACCAGGGCAAGCCCTGCGGCCGGGAGGCGAACACCGCCAAATACCTCTGCGCCGACGCGGGATTCACCGCCGCGGACCGGGCGCTGCAGACCCACGGCGGGATGGGATACGCCGAGGAGTACCACGTGGCGCGGTACTTCCGCGAGGCGCGCGTGATGAAGATCGCGCCGATCAGTCAGGAGATGATCCTGAACTATCTGGGTTCGCACACGCTGGGACTGCCCCGGAGCTACTGAGCCGCAAGACATTCCGCGCGAGCAGAGATCGCCCGGAACACGGAACCACCGACAATCACGAGACATCAGGAGCTCACCGATGCCAGATACCAATACCCTGTTCGATCTGACCGGCCGCTCGGCGCTGGTCACCGGCGCGGCCGGGGGCATCGGCTCCGCGGTCGCCCAGGCCCTGGCGGCCCAGGGGGCGGCGGTGCTGGTCACCGATGTGAACGGCGAGGCGGCCGCGGCGGTCGCGGAGAAGATCGTCGGAAACGGCGGCACCGCAGCAGGTTTCGCCCTGGACGTGTCCGATCGCGAGGTCGCCGACGCCGCTGCCGCCCGCGCGGCCGAATTGGCCGGGGGCACACTGCACATCGTGGTGAACAACGCTGGTGTCACCGATCCGCACATGTTCGCCGATATCACCGCGGATTCGGTGCGGCGGCTGCTGGAGATCCACACCATGGGCACCTTCAACTGCGCGCAGGCGGCGCTGCCCTATCTGCCGACCGACGGCACCGGGCGGATCATCAACGTCACCTCCTCCGCCGGCATCGTCGGCACCCTGGGGCAGGTGAACTACTCCGCCGCCAAGGCCGCCATCATCGGCATGACCAAATCCCTGGCCCGCGAACTGGCTCGCAAGAACGTCCTGGTGAATGCGCTCGCGCCGCTGGCGGCCACGCCGATGACCGAGACCATCCGCACCGACGAGAAGTTCGCCAAGCAGATGTTGAACCGGATTCCGTTGCGGCGCTGGGCCGATCCGCAGGAGATCGCGGGCGCGTTCGTCTTCCTGGCCACCGATGCCGCCTCCTTCATCACCGGCCAGGTGTTGCCGGTGGACGGCGGCATGGTGATGTGATGCAGGATCCGACAGCCGGTCCGCTGGCCGGAATCACCGTCGTCGCACTGGAACAGGCGGTGTCCGCGCCGATGTGCACGCGTGCCCTGGCCGATTTCGGGGCCCGGGTGATCAAGGTCGAGAATCCGGCGGGCGGTGACTTCGCCCGCTACTACGACGATGTGGTGCATGGGCAGGCCGCGCATTTCGTCTGGTGCAACCGGGGTAAGGAATCGCTCACCCTCGACCTGAAATCCGAGGCGGGCGTGGAACTTCTGCACCGGCTGCTGGATCGCGCCGATGTGCTGGTGTCGAATCTGGCGCCCGGGGCGACCGCGCGGCTGGGCCTTTCCCCGGAGGATGTGTCGGCGCGGCATCCGGATCTGATCGCGGTGGAGATCGACGGTTTCGGCGCCGGCGGGCCGCTGTCCCACAAGCGTGCCTACGACCTGCTGGTGCAGGCCGAGTCCGGGGTATGTGCGGTGACCGGCACGGCCGAGGAGCCCGCCAAACCCGGTCCGCCGATGGCGGATGTGACGACGGGACTGTATGCGGCACTGTCGATTCTGGCGACGCTGTGCGGCCGGTTGCGCAACGGGCCCGGCCCGGGCACGAATATCGCGGTGAGTCTGTTCGACATGATGGCCGAGATGATGGGGTACCACCTCAACTACGCGCGGTATTCCGGCGTGGATCTCGTGCCGCTGGGGATGAGTTCTCCGGCCGTCGCTCCCTATGGGGCCTATCGCACCGCCGACGATCAGACCGTTGTCCTGGGCACCACCAACGACCGGGAGTGGCAGCGCCTGTCCCGGGACCTGCTGGGGCGGCCCGATCTGGCCGACGACGCTCGTTTCCTGACCAACCCCGGCCGCTGCGAACATCGCGAAGAGCTCGACGTGGCCATCGGAAGCTGGTGCGCCGCCCACGATCTGGCGCACATTCAGAAGGTCGCCGACACCGCGGGTATCGGCAACTCGCGCTACAACCGCCCGACCGAGGTGATCAACCACCCGCAGTTGGTCGAGCGCCACCGCCTGCGCACCATCGACACGCCGGGCGGCCGCATCGTCGCGGTACTTCCCCCGGCGGTGATCGACGGCTTCGAACCCCCGATGGGGCCGGTGCCGGGGCTGGGCGAACATACCGACAGCCTGCTCGCCGAACTCGGTTGCAGCGCAGCGGAAATCGCCGGTTTGCGCGGGAGCGGCGCAGTCGGTGCACGGTACGAGCCGCCGCTGGAGACGACATGACGGCCGTGCGGGACCTCGCTGAGATGATGGCGCGCCGGTCCGTCGCGGTCCGCATGTCGCGGGACATCGCTCGCTCTGGCTTTGCGCCGAGGCGTGCGAATATCTCTGCGCTGCAACGATTCAGGGAGATGTGATGCCCGGCGAACCTGTCCTGCTGGTCGATGACACCGCAGGCGTGCGTACCTTGACGTTGAACCGCCCCCGGCGCAAGAACGCCATCGATCACGAGCTGTGGATCACCCTCGCGGATGCGTTGCGGGACATCGCAACCGATCGTTCGGTACGTGCGGTGGTGATCACCGGTGCGGGGGGAGCGTTCTGTTCCGGCGCGGACATCTCCGCCCCCGACAACAGCCATCCGGTGTATCGCATGCGCGAGCTCACCGACGTCGCGCTGCTGCTGCACGAGCTGCCCGTGCCGACGGTGGCCAAGGTGCGTGGGGTCGCGGTCGGCGCGGGCTGGAATCTGGCCCTGGGCTGCGATCTGGTCGTCGCATCGCCGCAGGCCAGGTTCTCGCAGATCTTCGCCCACCGCGGGCTGTCGCTGGATCTGGGCGGTTCCTGGCTGCTGCCGAAACTGGTCGGCCTGCAACAGGCCAAGCGGCTGGCGCTGCTGGCCGAGACCATCGATGCGGCCCACGCCCGGGAACTGGGCCTGGTGACGTGGCTGGTGCCCGAGGACGAGATCGACACGTACGTCAGCGATCTCGCCGCGCGTCTGGCCTCGGGCCCGCCGATCGCGCTGGCGCAGACCAAGGCGCTGCTCAATGCGGGCGCCGGTCAGACGCTGCGTGAGGCGCTGGCCGGTGAGGCCGCCGCGCAGGGACTCAATTTCGCCACTGCGGACGCCCCCGAGGCGTTCGCCGCCTTCGCCGAGAAACGCGAAGCGCAATTCACCGGTCGCTGGACCGTGCACCGACCCGCGATGCGCGGCCGCGACGACTCCGAGAACACCAGGGGAGCAGATGCGTGAGGTAGTCATCGCCGGGGCCGTGCGGACCCCGGTCGGCAAACGGAACGGCGGCCTGTCGGAGATGCACGCCGCGGACCTGTCGGCGGTCGTGCTGAACGAGCTGGCGCAGCGCACCGGCATCGATCCGGCCGTCGTGGACGACGTGATCTGGGGTTGTGTATCCCAGGTGGGCGATCAGTCGAGCAATATCGGCCGGTACGCGGTGCTGGCCGCGGGCTGGCCGGAGACGATTCCGGGGACGACGATCAACCGGGCCTGCGGATCGAGTCAGCAGGCGCTGGATTTCGCCGCGCAGGCCGTCGCCTCCGGGCAGCAGGATGTGGTCGTCGCCGGTGGTGTCGAGGTGATGAGCCGGGTGCCGCTGGGATCGGCGCGCGCCACCGGCATGCCGTATGGGCCGAAAGTGCTTGCGCGGTATGAGGATTTCTCGTTCAATCAGGGCATCTCGGCCGAATTGATCGCGCAGAAGTGGGGTTTCACCCGCACCCGCCTGGACGAGTATTCGGCACGATCGCACGAGCGGGCGGCCGCTGCTCAGGACCGGGGCGCCTTCGAGGAGCAGATCGTCCCGGTCACAACGGATTCCGGGAAGGTCACCGTCGATGAGGGTATTCGTCGCGGCACGACCGTCGAGAAGCTCGCTGGTCTGAAGCCCGCGTTCCAGGACGACGGCGTGATCCACGCGGGCAGCTCCTCGCAGATCTCCGACGGCGCCGCGGCGCTGTTGGTGACGACCGCCGAACGGGCCCGCGAACTCGGACTGACCCCGCTGGTGCGGTATCGGGCGGGTGCGGTGACCGGAGCCGATCCGGTGCTCATGCTGACCGGGCCCATCCCCGCGACGGCGAAAGTGTTGCGCAAGGCCGGAATCGGCGTCGCCGATATCGGTGTGTTCGAGGTGAACGAGGCGTTCGCGCCGATCCCGCTGGCCTGGCTCGCCGAGACCGGCGCCGATCCGGCCGCGATGAATCCGCTCGGCGGCGCCATCGCCCTGGGGCATCCGCTCGGCGGCTCGGGCGCGGTGCTGATGACGCGCATGATTCATCACATGCGCGACAACGGAATTCGCTACGGCCTGCAGACCATGTGCGAGGGCGGCGGAACCGCCAACGCCACCATCGTCGAACTAGTTTCCTGAAGGAGCCGTCGTGCGCCGTACCCTCTACACCGCCGATCATGAGGCATTCCGGGAGCTGGCAAGGAATTTCATCGATAAGGAAGTGGTCCCGCACTATCCGGACTGGGAGCGCGCGGGTCGGATGCCTCGCGAAATCTTCGAGCGGATGGGCGAACTCGGGCTGCTGGGCACCGCGATCCCGGAGGAGTACGGGGGCGGGGGAGTGCGGGACTACCGGTTCAACGCGGTCCTGCAGGAGGAGGCGTATCGGGCGCTGGTCACCCTCAGCACAGTGCGCACCCAGATCGATGTGATCCTGCCGTACTTCCTGGAGTACGCGAACGAGGAGCAGCGTCGCCGGTGGTTCCCGGGATTGGCGGACGGCACGTTGCTCACGGCGGTCGCCATGACCGAGCCCGGCACCGGCTCGGATCTGGCGGGTATCCGCACGACCGCGGTGCGTGACGGCGAGGACTACGTCATCAACGGCGCGAAGACCTTCATCACCGGCGGCCTGCTCGCCGATCTGGTGATCGTGGTCGCGCGCACCGACACCGATCCGGACAACCGCCGCGCGGGCCTGAGCCTGATCGTGGTGGAGAGCGGCCGTCCCGGATTCACCAAGGGCCGCATCCTGGACAAGCTGGGCTGCAAGGTGCAGGACACCGTGGAGCTCTCGTTCGAGGATGTCCGTGTGCCGCAGTCGAATCGGCTCGGCGAGGAGGGCAAGGCGTTCGGCTATCTCGGCCACAATCTGGCCCAGGAGCGGATCACCGTTGCGGTCGGCTCGGTCGCCCAGGCGCGTTCGGCGATCGCCGCGACGAGCGAATATGTGAAGGAGCGCAAGGCATTCGGCCAGCCGGTTGCCTCGTATCAGAACACCAAGTTCGAGCTCGCCGCCATGTCGTCGGAGGTCGAGGCGGCACAGACGATGATCGATCGAGCCGTGCTGGATCTGGTCGAGGGCGAGTTGTCCGGCGCCGACGCCGCCCGAACCAAACTGTTCTGCACCGAAGTTCAAGCCCGCGTGGTGGACCGCTGCCTGCAATTGTTCGGCGGCTACGGCTACATGCTCGAATACCCGATCGCCCGGCTGTACGCCGACGCCCGCGTGGCGCGCATCTACGCCGGGACCAGCGAAGTCATGAAGACCATCGTCGCGAAGGATCTCGGCCTGCGCTGACTGTGCGCGGGAAGTCGTGTGCGCCGGCCCATGTGGACGGCGTCGTGTACCTGACCCCGACTCGCTGATCTCGCGTCGGTTGTCTGCCTTGACCCTGCCCCTGGGACACGGTGTGCAGTGGTTGCCGGTAAGACCAACTGCGAGTGAGGTCGGGGTGCGCACAGATGGATCGGAAACGGAATATTCGCCGGGGCTCGGCACTGCTGGCTGTGCTCGGTCTCGCCGGTGCGTTGGCCGGGGTGCCGGTGGCCTCCGCGCAGGGCGGCGAGGCCGTGGCGCAGGTGCGGTGGGGTGCGTGTCCCGAGGATGTCCGGGCAGAGGCCCCGCAATTGCAGTGCGCCACAGTGCCGGTGCCCCTGGACTACAACGACCCGGAGGGCGCGCAGCTCGAGATCATGATCTCCAAGCTGGGCAGCAAGAACCCGGACAAGCGGCGCGGTGTGCTGCTGCTGAATCCGGGCGGTCCGGGTGGTTCCGGGTTGGCGCAGTCCGAATTCCTGGTTTCCAAGGGCCTGCCGCCCAGCGTTCCGGACAGTTACGACCTGATCGGGATGGACACCCGCGGGATCGGGCACTCGTCGCCGGTGAGCTGTGGCTTCACCACCGACGGGGCCTATCGCGGCAACATCCCGCCGTACGCGGTCGATGACGCGGCCGTCACTGCGCAGGCGAGGACTGCCCAGCGAGTGGCCGAGCAGTGCGCGGCGAACGACCGCGACGGACGGCTGCGGCACGTGTCGACCGCGAACATGGCCCGCGATCTGGATCGGATCCGGGTCGCGCTCGGTGAGAAGAAGGCGAGCTATCTCGGCTACTCCTACGGCGCGTCGCTCGGGGCCGCGTACGCCTCGATGTTCCCCGACACCGTCGACCGGGTCGTGCTCGACAGCAACTACGGCGATACCCACCTCGACCGTGACGGCCTGCGCAGGTACGCCCTAGGGATGGAGCAGGCGTTTCCGGACTTCGCGAAATGGGCTGCCGCGCACCAGGACTCCTACGGTCTGGGCCGCACGCCGGACGAGGTGCGCGCGACCTACTTCACTATCGCCCGACGTCTCGACAAGGCCCCGGTGAACGGAGTAGACGGTGCTCTGTTCCGGTTGAACAGCTTCGTGGGGCTCTACAGCAAGGTGTCGTACGATCGGATGGCACAAGCTTGGCGGTCACTGCTCGACGCCAAAGAGGTTGCGCCCGGGGGTAATCCGCCGACAGGCACGGCGGCGCCCGCACCGAACGACAACGCGTGGTCGGTCTTCCTGGCGGTGACCTGTAACGACGTCGAATGGCCGCACGACCTCCAGACCTACCGGCGCGCCGTCGCCGAGGACCGCGAGAAGTACCCGCTCTTCGGCGCGGCCGGTGCGGACGTCCTACCGTGTGCGTACTGGCGGCATCCGGCCGAGGCGCCGGTCCGGGTCGAGGACAAGGGGCCGACGAACGTTCTGATCGTGCAGAATCAGCGCGATCCGGTCACCCCGCTGCGCGGTGGTGAGTTGCTGCACGAGAAATTCGGCAGCCGGTCGCGTCTGCTGCGCGTGGACGGGAGCGGGCACGGGGTGTATGTGCTCGGCGGCAATCCCTGTGCGTCGAGCGTCACCACGAGTTATCTGGTCGACGGCACGATGCCCGAGCGGGACGTGCAGTGCGCGGCGTCCGGGACTCCGGGCTGAGCAAGAGCCGCGGGGGTGCACGAGGACGATCCTGCGGCTCCTGCCGTGGTCCGCGAGTTGACTGTGCCGCAACGGCATGGTGTTGCCTCGGAGTCGTGCGGCGAGAACCCATCGCCCGTGCGCTCGACCGAGCGCACCGTCCCGCCTCTGATTGGAGCTCGGATGACCGAGGTGTATGAGCGAGAGTCCCTGCCCGAGTCGATCGACGTCGAGCAGTTCGTCGCGGATCCGGAGTTCTCCGGCGCGTCGATCTCACCGGACGGGACGCGGATCGCCTATCTGGCACCGGAATACGGCCGGACGAACGTGTGGGTGCGCGGCGTCGACGAGGACCACGACGACGCCGTCTGCGTCACCCACGACGCCCGGCGCGGCATCAAGACCTACCACTGGACCGATGACCCACGGTGGCTGCTGTACCTGCAGGACACCGACGGCAACGAGGACTGGCACCTCTACCGGGTCGACCTCGACGCGCCGGAGCAGCCCGCGGTCGACCTGACACCGATGGCGGCGGGATCGCGCGTGGTCGGGGTGGAACCGATCGGCCCGGTCCCCGGCAGTGTGTTCGCGTGGATGAACCGCAGGCCGATGTTCATGGACCTGTTCCGGATCGACGTGGCCACCGGCGAGACGATCCCGCATCTGGAGCGGTCCGAACCGATGGGCACCTTCGTGGTCGACCGCGACGGCGAGGCGGCGTTCTACGTGTTGCAGACCGACGACGGCACCCACGAGTTCTACGCGATCGACCCCGGCGGCGAACGACGTCTGCTGGGTCGGCGGGGCGGCCCGGAACACCCGATGGGCGTGCTCCCGACGATGGCGACGCCCGATGGAGAGGGCTTGCTGATCGGCGATTACCAGGACTCCGACGACCTGCGGCTCGTCCGCATCGACCGGGAGACCGGCGCCCGGACCGTGATTGCCGCCGTGGACGGGCACAGCCTGTGCACGATGGGGCTGGTGTCGCCGGTCCTACCTCCCATCGTGTTCACCAGCCGCCGGACCGGTGAGGTCATCGCGGCGCGCTTCGTCGGTGACCGGCCTGTCATCGAGGTGCTGGATCCGCACTTCGCCGAGGTGTACGCCGCGCTGTCGAAGCTCTCGGACGGTGTGCTGCACTCGGTGTCCTCGGACGAGTCCGAGCAGCGCTGGGTCGCGACCTTCGTCCACGACCGCGAACCGGAGGTGACCTGGTTCTACGACCATGGCACGGGAGCGAGCCGGATCCTGTTCCGCGGGTACCCCGACCTGGACCCGGCGCACCTGGCGCCCATGACCGCGGTCGAATTCCCGGCCCGCGACGGACTGTCACTGCACGCATTCCTGACGCTGCCGGTCGGCGTAACACCGCAGCGTTTGCCGCTGGTACTGCTGGTGCACGGCGGTCCGTGGTGTCACGACACCTGGACCTACTCCTCGCTCGTGCAGTTCCTGGCCAATCGCGGCTACGCGGTGTTGCAGGTCAACTTCCGCGGCTCCTCGGGCTACGGCAAACGCCACATCACCAGCGCGATAGGCGAATTCGCGGGCACGATGCACGACGACCTGATCGACGCCGCCGAATGGGCTGTGGCGCAGGGGTACGCCGATCCGGACCGCATCGGCATCGCCGGCGGCTCCTATGGCGGCTACGCGGCACTCGTCGGCGTCACGGTCACGCCCGACTATTTCGCTGCCGCAGTGGATTACGTGGGCATCTCCGACCTGGCCAACTTCATGCGCACCCTGCCCGCGTTCGTGCGGCCGGGCATGGTCAACAACTGGTACCGCTACGTCGGTGATCCCGAGGACCCCGCCCAGGAGGCCGACATGCTGGCCCGATCACCCATCACCATGGTCGATCGGATCCGCACGCCGCTGCTGGTTGCCCAGGGCGCCAACGATGTTCGGGTGGTGCAGGCGGAGTCCGACAACATCGTCGGATCGCTGCGGGCTCGCGGCGTCCCCGTCGAATATCTCGTCGCGCAAGACGAGGGACACGGTTTCGAGAACCCGGAGAATCAGGCTCGGCTCTTCCGTGCGATCGAGCGGCACTTCGCCGAGCATCTCGGTGGGCGGCGAGTCGCGGAGCGGTCGTAGCGCGGCGTCCGGGTCAGAGCGTGTCGGTGGCCTGTTGCAGGAGAGTGTTCAGGCGCTGCAGGACTCGTAGCTGGGCGGGGTTGTAGAACTCGGCCACCGCCTGCGCCATCGTGTTCGTGGCCGGCTCCACCCCTCGGGGCGAGTCCGCCGCCGGGTTCTGCAAGCGCGGGTGCTTCGCGTGCTTTTCGCGGATCACCGGAAGCATTCGCTCGGCGAGGTTCTCGATCGCGGCATCGTCGGCGTTCGCGGGGAGGGATTCGAACTCGTCCTCGGTGTCGTCCGGCACGGAGATCATTCGACGGAATTCCGCCATGGTCTCCTCGCTGAACACGGTCGAGTAGGCCAGGAGCAAGGACTGTTGCGCTTGCGAGAGTTGTCGGGAGATCGGCGCGAATTCGGGCGGCACGTGCATCGGTGCACGATGACGCCGGAGGGCGGCAAGTTCCGTGCGCACGCGGTCGATCCGCTCGGCCGTTGCCGCCAACTCGGCATCGAGCACCCGGATCGCCTCGTCCGGATCCTGGTCGGCCCGCTCCATCTCCGCGATCCGGGACAGCGGCACCCCCAGGTCGCTCAACCTCTTGATCTGCATCAGCCGGACCAGATGCGTGATCTTGTACTGCTTGTACCCGTTGGAGGCGCGTTCGGGCACATCGAGCAGGCCGATCTCGTGGTAATGCCGGATGGCCTTCACCGTCGAGTCCGCGAGTTCGGCGAGTTGCCTTGTGCTCCATGCCATTTCCGTCTCCTTCGGCCGTTCACTCGGTGCCGCGTGTGACACCGGCGCGGACGATGGCCAGCAACCGGTCGATCTGGGGGGCGTCGGCCGCGGCGCGTCCGATTCCGTTGGCCGCGGCGAGCAGGTCGGCCACGTCGAGGTCGGCATTCAACGAGCCCGCGAGCTGTGCTCGGTGCAGCAGATCGGCTGCGGCGGTGTGCATCGTCTCGTGCCATTCTCGGTACAGCGCCGATCGTTGTCCGGCGTCGTCGTCCGGAATTGCCAGGGGGAGTTGACTTTTCGTGGAGACGTGCGCGATGAAAGCCCGGAGCCAGGTGAACAGCGCGTCGGCGGGCGAGGGATCGTCGAGCAGGGTTCGGCCCAACTCGCCCAGCGCGGTGACCTCCTCTGCGTAGACGGCGATGACCATGTCCCGGCGGGTGGGGAAGTGGCGGTACATCGTCGCATTCCCGACCCCGGCGCGCCGGGCGATCTCGTCCAGCGGGGCGCTCACCCCGACTTCGTCGAACACCTCCCGCGCGGCCGCCAGCACCAGTTCGTAGTTGCGGCGCGCATCGGCGCGGCGTGGGCGGTCGGCCATGATTCTCCTTGCGAAGTGGGGAACTCCCCGGTTAGTGTATCGAGCCATAAACGGGGAGTCCCCCACTTATATGAGAGGCGTTCGAATGTTGGACATCACCGCGGCGGATCGCATCGCGATTCACGAGACGATCGCGCTGCACGGACATGTGGCCGACGACCGCGACTGGGATCGATGGGGTGAGCTGTTCTCCGACGATCTGGTGCTGGACCTGGAGGATTTCGGGCTCGGCACGACGAACGGTATTGCGGCGCTGAAGAAATTGTCCCGCGACAACCAGGACGATCCGGCTCAGCCGCTGGGGCATCACGTCACCAATATCGTTCTGGTCGCACAGGACGGCGACCGGGTGCGGGCGCGTTCCAAAGGACTGGCGGTCAATGCGGACGGCACGAGCGGGACGGTCGTCTACGAGGACACGCTTCGCCGGGAACCGCAGGGCTGGCGCATCTGTCACCGCAAGATCCTCGCGCGCCGCGCACCCGTACGGGCGTAGTCGAGAACTGCGCGGAAGTCTTCAGCGGGACTCGTAGTCGGACGAGTTGCCCCGGGCCAGGATCGGGGCGGCGAGGTCGTAGGATCGCCTGGAGTGCAAGTGCCTGTAGGTCACCGGTCGGCCGGGATCACCGAGCGGCTCGGCAGAGCAAGAGCGAATGGATCACGCTGCTTTCTCGATCGTCCAGACAACGTTCGAAAGTGCCACTGTTGCAGAAAGGTTCGGAACCATGCGCTTGTCCCGCTTCGTCCTGGCCGCCGTGATCTCGGTGCTGTCTCTCGCCGTTCCAGCCGTTCCGATGGCTGCCGCGGCGCCCGGCGAGAGCATCGTCGACCGAGCGATCACGTTCTCGGTCCGCAACGTGAACACCTCGGGGGTGCCGTGCGGAACCGACGGCCGAACCTACACGGTGCACGGGCATCTCACCGGTCCGGCGCGGGCGCTGGCAGGGCGCACCGCCACCAGTACGGCGCTGTATCTGCACGGTCTCGAGTTGGGGGAGTGGTTCTGGCGGTTCGGCGCCGTGCCCGGCTACGACCACGTGCGGGAGATGGCCGCACGCGGGCATGTATCGGTCACGATCGATCGGCTCGGCTACGGCGCGAGCGGTCAGCCGCCGGGGACGCTCAGCTGTGTGGGCGGCCAGGCGACCGTCGCCCATCAGATCGTTCAGGACCTGCGATCGGGCAACTACTCGTCGGACGGCGGGGCGGTGGCCTTCCAACACGTTGCGCTGCTGGGACATTCGCTCGGCGGCGCGGTCGCCCAGGTCGAGGCGTACTCGTTCAACGACGTGGACGCCGTCGGCGTGCTGTCCTACTCCGATCTCGCCCTGACCCCCGAGCAACTGGTCGGCACCCTGTCCTGGGGATCCACCTGCCTCGCCGGTGCGCAGAAGTCCCCGGCCGGCGCTCCCGGCTACAGCTACCTGACCCCGAATGTCCAAGCCTTCCAACAGGATTTCCTGGGTCAGTCGCCTCCGAACGTCCTGGCTGCCGCAACTCCGCTGCGCGCGGTGAACCCCTGCGGTGACATGATCTCCCTGACCGAGGCGACCCTGATCGACCCCACCCGCCTCGGCGCGATCCACGTGCCGGTCCTGTTCCTGACCGGTACCAACGACCGGGTATTCGACGTCAACCGAGCCCGCTTCCAAGGCAGGCTGTTCACCGGCAGCAGGGACGTCACCACCGACATCGTCGACGGCGCCACCCACGGCCTGACTCTGGAACCCACAGCGGCGCAGGTGCGCGACGATCTCGACCGGTGGCTGCGCACCCACGGCTTCTGAACGACGCGTCATCCGCTGCCGGGGCTCCGGTCCCGACTTCGCCCGCCGGTCACCGACCGGGCCGAGCCAGGGAAACGTCGGTCGAGTCGACCAGCGTGCTCGGCCCGGACGCGGCGTCGACCAGCGCGTCGTGCAGGAGTTTCGCGGTTTTTCCGGCGCGCTTGCCGCGCAGGTTCACCTCGGTGAAGCCGTCGATCAGCGCCGCGGCGGGATCCAGCAGGTCGTAGTTGGTCCGGCGGCTGTTCAGGGAATCGGTGACCACGGTCTGCCACGCTTGCTGGTGGGCTCGGAAGTTTCCGGCGCGGTCGAGGACGCGGGCGTATTCGCGAACCACGGCCGTGAACACCGCCCGCTCGAATCCGCGTCCGAACCATCGCCGCCGCGCCGCGCCCGGTGACTGCGGCAGGGCGGCTTGGTCCAGGACGATCCACAGGGCGATGTCGTGCTGTGGCCCTGGTTCATTCGGTGAGCCATCCCCCGATGCGCCGATTGCTATGCCGCGCAACGGTATCGGGTACTTCGTGAGCAGTCGATCGATGGCGGAAGCGATCTCGCGGACGGTGCGCACATCCATGCCTTCGCGGTCGAACCCCCTGGTTTCCAGGCTGTGGCCGGCTGCCATGGTTCGAACGATCCGCAGCGATTCGCCGACGTCCTCGGTTCGAGCAGGTCCGCCGCGCTCGTCCGCGAGGGGCGCGGGCGATGTCGTCGCCCTGCGCGGGAGTAGAAAATCGAGGTCGGTCGGAATGGCCGTCACGCTGGGCATGGGCATGGGCATGGGCATGGGCGTCGGCCTGGCCATGGGCGTTGGCATCGGTGGCACGGTGTGGAGCTGCGTCGTGATCGGACTGTGCACTCGCGGTGCCGGTGTCGTCGTTCGCCTACGGGACCACGGAGTGGACAGCGGAGCGGAACCGTCGGCACGGTGCTCCGGTATCGCCGTCGACGTCGCGGTCAACGCATGCACAGCACCGTCGCGCTCGTGCATTTCGGCGAATGCGATGGCCGCCTTCAACTCGTCGGCTGCTCGGGACGCTTCACCGATGAGCTGTTCCAATGTCGCAACCAACGCGCGCAATGCGTCCGTGTCGAACTGCGACGGCTGACTCACCGATCTCTCCTGCTCGTCCCGCCGATCCCCGACCGGTTGAACTCGGCCCCCGCTCATCGAAGGCAGAACACCCAGTATCCCACGCCTCCCCACCACCCCTTGCCACCCGCGAGGATGCCCGCGAATGCATCCACCACAACGTTATTCGCCGAAGATATTCGGACTCACTCGGGCGCGTGCGAGACTTTCGGTATGACTTCGGCTTCTGAGGTTCCGCCGGGTTTTCATTCGGTGACGCCACGCATGGTGGTCGATGACCAGCTTGCCGCGGTTGGGTTCCTGCGGACGGTGTTCGGGGCCGTCGGCGAGGTCGAGCCGAATCGACCGGCCGAGGTACGGATCGGCGACTCGCTGATCATGGTGTCGGGAGCCGGCGAGCGCGAGGTGTTTCCGGTGTTTCTGTACATCTATGTCGATGATGTCGCCGGAACATATCAGCGGGCATCGGCTGCGGGAGCGGTCACCATCGAGGCGCCGCTCGATACACCGTACGGTGACCGGCGCGCGATGGTTCGCGATCCGTTCGGCAATGTCTATCAGATTGCGCGTCGGAGCGGGACCACCGCGTGAGGTTTCACGATTCGGGGCGAGCTATGCGTAACGGTGTGCCCAGCCCATGACCTGGGTGACGTAGGCCATCGAGTGGTTGTAACGCATGATCGCGGCCGTGCGCTGTTCCGGCTTCTGCATGTTGAGCCCGCCTGAGCAGAGATAATTTCCGGCGGTGTAGCTCGCGTCGAACAGATTTTGCGGGTTGCTGCCGGGCCGTGCGTACCGTGCCCACGTCGCGGGCATGAACTGCATCGGTCCTTCCGCGCGCAGGAATTTGCCTGCGTGATTGCGGATCACCTCGTTGCCGGGCAGCGTGCCGTCCAGGGACGGGCCGTAGATTGCGCGCCGGGTCGTCCCGAACATGTCGACATTGCCGTTGTTCGCGTGATGCGACTCGACCCGGCCGATACCGGCGAGCAGCTGCCACGGCATGTGGCACTGAGGTTGCTCCACAGCGAGTTCGGCGGCGGCGAACTTGTAGGCGGTTGCCGCGACCCCGGGAATTTCCGGGGCGCTCGAGCCGGAAGCCGATCCGGAGTCCGCGGATCCCGTACCCGCCGACCCCGATTCCGCAGACCCGGTGCCGGCCGATCCGGTGGGCAGCGCAACCATCCGGACCTCGGGCGTGGTCTCGGCTGCCGAGGCTTGGGTAGCGAGGGCGGTCAAGGAGACCACCCCGGGAACCAAACCGGACAACGCGATCACTGACCTGCGCCGGATCACTGGATCCGGCTCCCTCCGGTGACGTCCCACCTCGGTACTACCTCCGTGACATACATGCGAGCGGACGTCATTGTATCGATATCGGCCGCCGAGCGCTCGGTAACGCCCATCTAACTCGAAATACGTTCTCCAGCAGCATGATCGGTGATATTGCGACCAGGGAGCGAAACCGGCGACCGTGCCTGCCGGGCGCACGGCACCGAAATGCTCTGCAGGTCAGGACATCCTGTCGTACCGAAATCCCGATCGGTCCGCGGCATCCGGCTCGATAGGCTGCAGGTCATGGAACGCCCGGACCCGAACTCTCCGCTCGACTACGACGAAGCACTGCGGATCGCGCGCGATTGGGCACAGGATCCGGGCACGCTCATCGCCCACCCCCATCAAGGGCTCGAGAATGCCCGCTACGGGAGAGGTTTCGCCTTTCTGGAGACGCTCCGCAGCGGTACGAACGGCTATGTCCTGGTGTCCACGACCCGTACCGGTGGCGGAGTATTGTCGGCCGACCGAGACATCGACGCGGTGATCGCCGAACACCTGGTCGATGCCGAACATACCAACAGGCATATCCCCGACAGCGAACTCTCGGCTGTGCACCGAGTGGCGCTCGACGCCTACGATGCCGGTCTCACACGCATCGACGAAATACCCGCCCGCGCAACTCTCGACGCCGAGACCGCCGACTATGCCGAGTTCATCCTGCTCATTCTGCGGAATAACCAGGGCCAAGGGGACTCCGGTCGGAAAATCCTCGCCCACAACGATTTCCTGCTGGAAAGCCCGACCCCTGGACGTCGCGATACCCAGCCTTGCCCGCACTGTGGGCGGCCGGCGGTCTACCAGGCGCGCTATCCGCGCGCGGTCTGCGGTCACTGCTTCGACCGCACCACCGACCGCGCGGGACGTCGGGTCACCGGTTTCAACATCGATATGAGCGGCGGAATGATCGCCTACTACACCGACACGGTCGACCAGCCGGACGGCTCCAGCTCCCGATCCGAGGAATGCGTCGAGGTCAGCCGAACGGGTGTGTGTTTCATCGGCGACCACCCGGCGATCATGCAGGAGGCACGTTTCGGCGGGATCGTCGTCCAGATAGCCGTCGGCGACTTGTAGGCCGGAACCGGTTGCGGCCGCTGAAATTCGGCCGAGGCGGCACACGATCGCCTGGTGGGCTTCACGCTGTACCGTGGCGCGGGTGGATACGACGGAGGAATTCGTTGTCGGGGTGAATCGCGCGGAGGTGCAGCGGGCTCGGGAGCGGACGCTCAGGTGGAGCATGTTCAGTGCTGTCATCGACCTGGTGGGCGCTGTGATCATGGCCTTCATGGGCGGGGTGATCGTGTGGTCGGTGGGAGCGATCGGTCTGCTGGAGGCCGTGGTGGTGATCCTGTTCGCCTACAGCGGCATACGCAAACTGCGAGGGATCGCGGCACTGCGGCGGATGTGGCAGTCGGCAGGGGTCGTTGCCGAGGCGATGCGGTTGTCCACGGCGGGTGTGCGAATCGGCGTGGACAATGCCTCGGATTCGGTATTTCTGCCGTGGGACACCGTGCTCGGCTTCCGCGTGCATCGCTGGCGGGGCAAGCAGTTGCTGGTCGTGGATCTCGCACCCCAGGTCGACGCCGAGACTCCCGGCGTGGAGGGACTCGGGCAGCCGGCAGTGCAGCTCATGCTGAATCGGCGGATTCACGGCACTGCCGGGCTGCGTACGTCGGTCGGCATTTTCGATCAACCGTTGCAGGCGATCGATCACGCGTCGGCGTCGTTCACCGCGGGACGCGTACGCGTGCGGTGACTCTCGCGGTCAGGATGCAGCCGTGAGATCGATCAGGATCTTGCCGATCGCCTTGCCGTCGGCCACCCGGCGTAGCGCCGTCGCCGCATCGGTGAGCGGATAGACCGCACTGATGTGCGGGTGCACCCGCCCCGTGGTCAGCAATTCGCGCAATTCGCGTTCGTTGCGCGCGAACTCGTCCCGATCCAGATCCTGGAACTGGAAACCGAGGAGCTGAATTCCCTTGACCAGCACCAGATTCAGCGGGATCTGCGGAATCACGCCCGAGGCGAAGCCGACGGTCACGAATCGGCCCCCGCGCCCGAGGGAACGCAGTGCGGGCTCGGACAGCCGACCGCCCACCGGGTCCAGGACCGCGTGCGCACCCTCCGGTAACGCCTCGCGCAACGCGCCACGCAGATCTCCGGTGGTGTGATCGATCAGTTGCGTCGCGCCGTACCCGGCTGCCGCGCTGAGTTTTTCGGCCGAGGAAGCCACGGCGGTGACCTCCGCGCCCAACTGCACGCCGAGTTGCACCGCGGCGAGGCCGACTCCACCGCCCGCGCCGAGCACCACCAGCCGATCTCCGGCGCCTACCCGCGCCACGGACCGCAGACAGTGATAGGCGGTCCGATACGCGACTCCGAACGCCGCGGCGCGATGATCGTCCACCCCGTCGGGGATGCGCGCGAGTCCTTTCGCGGGTGCCGCGATCTCCTCGGCGAATGCCCCGACGATGCCGGTGCCGGTCACCCGGTCGCCCACCGCGAGCTCGGTGACCGCATCGCCGACTTCGACCACGGCTCCGGCGAATTCGCTGCCCGGCACGAACGGCGGCGGCACCTTGATCTGGTATTCGCCCGCGATCACCAGCACATCGGGGAAGTTGACCGCGGCCGCGCCGACCCGCACCCGGACCTGTCCCGGTCCGGGTGCGGGCGACGGCCGTTCCTCGATGCGGATGACCTCCGGCGGCCCGTAGGCCGGGCAGATCACCGCGCGCACGTCAGTTGCCCTGCCACTGCGGGGTGCGCTTCTCGGCGAACGCGCGAGCGCCCTCCTTGGCGTCGGCACTGGTGAAAACCTTTGCCTGCCAGGTCTTCAGGCGCGCCTCGGCCTCGTCGGCGTCGGCGACCGCAAGGCGGGCCAGCTCTTTGGAAGCTGCCAGACCCAGCGGCGCGTTGGCGGCGATCCGCTCGGCCAGGGCCACCGCGGTGGACAGCACCTCGTCGGGTTCGGCGACGGCGTTGATCAGCCCGACCTCGTATGCCCTTGCGGCACTGACGAAGTCACCGGTCAGCAGCAGTTCCAGTGCGATGGCCAGCGGAATCCGAGTGCCGACCGTGGTGCCGCCGCCCGCGGCGAACAATCCCCGCTTGACCTCGGGGAAGCCGAATTTCGCGGCCGAGGAGGCCACGACGACATCGCACCCGAGCAACAGTTCCAGACCGCCGCCGACCGCCGTGGCATTGGCCGCGCCGACCACCGGCACACCCGCCTGCCCCTTGCTCAGTCGCCCGTACGCCTCGGTAGCCGCGTCCGCGCCGAAGGTCTCGCCTTCGGCGAACGCGCGCAGATCCATGCCCGCGCAGAAGGCGCGGTCGCCGGTGCCGATGAGCACGATCGCGCGGATCCCCGGATCGGCCTCGGCATCCAGCACGGCCTGCCCGATGCCACGAATCAGATTGCCGTTCAACGCGTTACGCGCCTCGGGCCGGTTGAGGCGAGCGATCAGCACCGCCCCGGACCGTTCGACGACGAGTTCGCTGTTCGTGTCGGTGTTCTCGGTCATCGAGATTCCTTCCTGGATGTCAACGTGCGTACTTCGTGCTCTCGGCCAGCTCGGCGGCCGAACGCATCGTGTCGACCACCACCGGGCCGAACGATTCCAGTTTCACATCGCCCTTGGCGCGCTGGAATCCACGCTCGAGCACGATGGCCAGTTTCCACTTGGCCAGGATCAGGTAGTAGTCGATATCGTCGATCTGGCGTCCCGAGACCTCGGCGTAGTGCGCCAGAATCTGCTCGCGCGAGGGCATGTACTGCATATTCGCGTAGCCCTTGTTCGCGACCGCGGGATCGCTGGTGTCCTCGGGCCAGCCCTGCAACATCCAGCCCAGATCCAGCTTCGGATCGCCGACGGTGCCCATCTCCCAGTCCACCAGGGCGGCCAGTCGCGCCGGGCCGCCGTGCTGGAACATCACGTTGGCGAACTGGTAATCACCGTGCATGAGTCCGGGAATGTAGTCCAGCGGCCGGTGGGTGCGCAGCCATTCGGTCGCCACATCCATGCCGTCGAGGGTGCGTGCGCCGTCGATCCGGTCGTAGAAGCTCAGCCACCGCGCGACCTGACGTTCGTGATAGCCGTCCGGTCGGCCCAGATCGTGCAGCCCCTTGGCCTGCCAGTCCACCCGGGACAGCAGCGCGATCCCTTCGGCGAGTTGATAACCCAGCCCCGCGCGCAGGGTGTGATCGGAGTCGAACGGTTCGGGCCACACGCCGCGATGATCCATCGGCGACCAGCCGTCCACGAAACCCATCAGATAGAACGTGCGGCCCAGGACCGAAGCGTCGGTGCAAGCCGCGACCGCCGCGGTGTGCGGGACGTCGGTGCCCTCCAGCGCCTCGATGATCCGCCACTCGCGCAGAATGCCCGCATCCCGCTCGGTGGGCGCTTCGGGCGGCGGAATGCGGATGGCGCAGACGTGCTCACCCCGGCCGATGCGGTAGATCTCGTTCTGCGTGCCGCCGGACAGGAATCGTGCCTCGATCGGCTCGCCCTTCCCCGGCAGGCCCTGCTCGTCCATCCACTCGGCCAGACGCGCGGTATCGATACTCATGGTTGCCCTACGTTCATTCGTGCGGACCTCTCGCATCGGCCTCGGCGGGCACGAGTCGGACCGTGCCGGTGTGCTCGCCCAGGTCGGTCGATGTTCGCGGTTTCTGTTGTGCCGGTGCGGGTTCGAATCGTCTGTGCCATGGCGGCCCGCGCACCCACGGGGCCGGTCCGACGTGCGGCGCTCACAGATTTCCCGCCTCGTGCTCCAGGAATTCCGCGAATTTCGCCCGCGCCGCTTGCTGTTTCGCTGGAATCCACTGGGTGGGCCACATGCCGTCGGTCGGTTGGTAGTCGCGCAGTACCTGTTTGGCGACGGTGCCCTTGTGCACCTCGGTCGGGCCGTCGGCCAGACCCATCACGCCCGCGCCGTGAATCATCCGGAAGAAGGGCATCTCGTTGGTCGTGCCGAGTGCGCCGTGCACCTGCATCGCCCGCCAAGCGATGTCGTGCAGCACCGTCGGCATGATGATCTTCGCGGTGGCGATGTCCTTGCGGACCTTCTTGTAGTCGTTGTACTTGTCGATCTTCCACGCGGTGTTCAGCACGAACAGCCGGAACTGGGCCAGTTGCGCGTAGGAGTCGGCGATGTAGCCCTGTACGAATTGCTTGTCCGCCAGACGACTTCCGGCGGTCTCGCGGCTCAGGGCCCGCTCGCACATCATGTCCACCGCCTGCTGCGCCAGGCCGATCGTGCGCATGGCGTGGTGGATCCGCCCGCCGCCCAGACGAGTCTGCGCGATGACGAATGCCTGACCCTCGCCGCCGAGCAGTGCCTCGGCGGGCACCCGGACGTTGTCGTAGTGGATGAGCGCGTGTGAGCCGCCGTCCAGCGGTTCGCCGTACAGGCCGACGTTGCGCACGATATCGATGCCGGGGGTGTCGGTGGGTACCAGGAACATCGACATGCCCTGGTACGGACTGACATCCGGATTCGTCACCGCCATGACGATCAGGAAGGCCGCGGTTTTCGCGTTGGAGGAGAAGAACTTCCAGCCGTTGATGATCCAGTCGTCGCCGTCGCGGGTGGCGCGGGTGGTGAAGCGGGTCGGGTCGGCCCCGGCCTGCGGTTCGGTCATCGAATAGCTGGAGAACAGTTCGCCCTCCAGTAGTGGTTGCAGATAGCGTCGCTTCTGCTCCGCGGTGCCGTAGTGGGCGATGATCTCGGCGTTGCCGGTGTCCGGGGCCTGACAGCCGAAGACGATCGGCGCCCAGGACGAGCGACCCAGAATCTCGTTGAGCAGCGCCAGTTTCAACTGTCCGTAACCCTGCCCGCCAAGGTCCGGGCCCAGATGGGTGGCCCACAATCCCTGTTCGCGCACCTGCTTCTTGAGCGGCTCGATCGCCGCGCGGCGCGCCCCTTCCAGCGGGACGAACTGCTCGTGCTCCCAGACCAGGTCGAGCGGCTCGACCTCCTCGCGGACGAACTCATCGGCCCAGTCGAGCTTGCGCTGGTACTCGGGGTCCGTCTCGAAATCCCATGCCATTGCGCCTCCTCTCTCAAAGTGAGAATATCCTTCTCGTGATAAAGAACGCAATTCTTGATCCTGGTGATCAGTTCCACATCGGCATCGTGGCGGCGGATTTCGAGGCCACCGTGGCGCGGTTGACCGAGGTGCTCGGGTACGAGTGGGGGCCGGAGGTCGGTGGGCCCGTCACGGTGGATCGGCCCGGCGGTGCGGCCGTGGACCTGGATCTGCGGTGCGTGTATTCGATAACGGTGCCGCGCCTGGAGGTGGTGCGCAGTATCGCGAACACGCTGTGGGATCCGGCGGGGGAGGCCGGGGTGCACCACATCGGCTACTGGTCCGACGACGTCGCCGCCGACACCGCGGCGCTGGTCGAACACGGCTATCTGGCCGAGGCCACCCGCCCCGGTGCGCAGGGTGGGCTGTTCTTCGCCTTCCTGCGCAGTGCCGACGGTTTCCGGGTGGAACTGGTCGATCGCGCGGCCGAATCCGGGCTCTCGCGCTGCTGGGCCGCGCCGGAGGGGGTGGCATGAACACCGTGGGAATCGTGACCGGCGGCGGTCGCGGCATGGGATACGCCTGCGCACAGCGAGTGGCGGGACTGGTCGATGAGTTGCTGCTGGTCGATCGTGACGCGGCCACCGCGAATGCGGCGCGAGATGTTCTGGCGGCCGAAAATCCCGGTGTCACAGTGGAATCGGTGGCGCTGGACATCACCGACGCGCAGGGCCTGGCACACCTGGCCGAGCGGATCGGCGAGCTCGGTGAACTCCGTGCGGTCGCGCATGCGGCCGGGATCTCCCCGAGTATGGGGGACTGGCGCGATATCTTCACCGTCGACCTGATCGGCACCGCCCTGCTCGCGCAGGCCCTGCGCCCGCTGGCCGTATCCGGTACGGCCACAGTCTGTTTCGCCTCGATGGCCCCGCTGCTGGATCCCACGCCTCCGGATCCGGCCGCCCTGGCGATCCTGGACGATCCGCTCGACCCGCGATTCCTCGACCGGCTGCGCGAGGTGCTCGGCCCGGTCGTGGAGAAGCCGGGCGTCGCCTACGGCTGGGCGAAACGTGGCGTCCATCGATTCGTGGAGCAGGAGGCGGTCCGCCTGGGGCCCTCGGGTGCGCGCATCTGCTCGGTCTCGCCGGGCATGATCGATACCCCGCAGGGGCGACAGGAAGCCGCGGAGCAGCCGAGCATCGCGGCGCTCATCGAACGAACCCCGCTGGGGCGCACCGGTATTGCCGACGAGGTCGCCGATGTCGTGGCATTCGCACTGTCGGACCGAGCGAGCTTCCTCAACGGGACGGACCTGCTGGTCGACGGCGGGGTGATGGCCGCAGTGCGGGTGGCCGGACGGTCCACGAAGTGAATGTTTCTGGTCTCCGGTGATATTCGGCGGCGAGGCGTTGCGTCGCGGTAGTGGCAGCGGGGAAACAGCTTCGCCCCCGGCAAGAACCGCCGGGGGCGACGAGCTGTCGGGGCTACCGCGTCCGCTAGACGTTCAGCAGCCGAGCGAGGTTGCCGCCCATGATCTTCGACTGATCGTCCAGGGACAGGTCCTTGATCTCGTCGACGTAGCGCGCGGGCTCCGCAAGGCCCTCCGGATGCGGGTAATCCGAGCCGAACAGCACGTGGTCCGCGCCGATCAGGCCGGACAGCTCGACGAGATCCTCTTCCCAGAACGGGCTGACGTAGATGTTCTTGATCATCTCGACCGGATCACTGGGGAAGCCCTCGGGGGCCTTCTTGTAGATCGAGGCGAGGTCTTCCAGCAGGCCGGGCAGCCAGGCCGCGCCGTTCTCGATGACGGCGATCTTCAGCTCCGGGAAGCGGTACAGCGCACCGTGGCACACCCAGGAAGCCATCGCGTCGCGGATCGGCTGCCAGGCGTTGACCATCTTGAAGGTGTTGGTGACGAACGGCAGCATCTCGCGCTGCGTGCCGTCCCATTCCGAGGCGAAGCGGGCGTAGCCGCTGTCGGAGGAGTGCATGGTGACCAGCACGTCGAGTTCGACCACGCGCTTCCAGAACGGGTCGAACTCCGGCACCGCGAACGAGCGCGGGCCGCGCAGGCCGGGGACCGGCGCGGGACGCACCAGGATCGCCTTCGCGCCGCGTTCGACGACCCATTCCAGTTCTTCGATGGCCTTCTCCACGATCGGCAGGCTGATCACCGGCACGGTGAAGATGCGGTCCTCGTGGTTGAACGACCAGGTCTCGTGGAGCCACTGGTTGAGCGAGTGGATGACCGCGTGGATGAGTTCCGGATCGGCCTTCATGCGTTCTTCGACGAGGCTGGCCAGCGTCGGGAACATCAGCGCCCGATCGATCTGCAACTCGTCCATGACCTCGATGCGCGCGACCGGATCGCGGAAGGCGTCGGTGGAACGGATCGGCTTGCCGAAGATCTCCCGCATGCTCTTGCCTTCGGGATTGCCGTTCTTGAAGTAGTCCTCCATGGCCCCGGGCGCGGCGACCACGTCGAAGGTCGGGTTCGGGATGTATTCGCTGATCTGGCCGAGGATCGCGATCTTGGTGCGGCCGTCCACCTCCACGTACTTGACCGCGTCCTGGTACTGCTTCGGGAGGAACTTGGTCAGTGCCTCCTTGGTCTCGTAGAGGTGGTTGTCGGCGTCGAACAGCCGATAGGGCAGATCCCGCTTGGGCATGTAAGTCTCCTTCACGTTTTAGGAGAATTTTATTCTCACATGAGGGAGGGTGCAATGCCTACAAGGATTGCAAGGAAAGCAATTCGACGTGGTTGTACGCCAGCATCACCGGCCGTGGCCGGTGATGCTGTGGCGGGATGCTCAGGATGCCGCGCGGAGGACGCCCAGTGCGGTGTCGGCCAGCTCCGGGCGGCAGATGAGCAGGTCGGGGAGGTAGGGGTCGCGGCGGTTGTAGCGCAGGGGGGAGCCGTCGAGGCGGGAGACGTGCAGGCCCGCGGAGGCTGCCACGGCGACCGGTGCGCAGGAGTCCCATTCGTACTGGCCGCCGGAGTGAGCGTAGATATCGGCCTCGCCGCGGACCACGGCCATGGCTTTCGCCCCGGCTGAACCCATCGGCACGGTGGTGGCGTCGAGATGGTTCACCAGCAGATGGACGCAGGCCGGCGGGCGAGTCCGGGAGACCACCAAGCGAATCGGGCCATCGGTGGCCGGGGGGAGGACGGGCGGTTCTCCGGTGTGCAGGACGAGGTCGGCGGCGGGCAACGCCACCGCGCCGATGACGGCGACCCCGTCGACGGCCAGAGCCACGTGCACGGCCCAGTCCGGACGGGGCGGCTGGCCGTATTCGCGGGTGCCGTCCAACGGGTCGATGATCCACACGCGTTCACGTTCGAGCCGGATCGGGTTGTCGGTGCTCTCCTCGGAGAGCACGGCGTCGTCCGGCCGCAGTTCGGCCAGCCGCCGCAACAGCAACTCGTTCGACTTCCGGTCCCCGGCCGCTCCGCCCTCGTGCCGGATTTCGAGCAGTAACTCACCGGCCTCGGCCGCCAGCTGCGCGGCAACGCTGTGATCATCCATGCCAGTCATCATTACCTTGGCTTGCCCGAGTGCGCCAGAGCCGGGTGGGGTCCGGGGCGCTTATACCGGACAGCGAACGGACCGCGCGGATGGTTTTACGGAAGTTGTGCATATGGCGGTGAAAACAGCGAAGATTACGGCGTGCGAACTAAATTCGCCGCAGAGCTCGCGGCGCTCAGCGAGGAACTCGGGAGGCTCGCGGAGTTGGCATCCCTGGCATCCGAACGAGCCGCGGTGGGGTTGGCTCAGGCCGATCTGACCGCCGCGTACGAGGCCCTTGCGGCCGATGAAGAACTTCAGACCGGATATACGGCCTGCGAGAATCGGGCCGTCATTCTGCTCGCACTGGAGGCGCCGGTCGCTCGCGACCTACGCCAAGTGGTCAGCGCCATCCGGATCACCGATGATCTGTCCAGGATCGGCTCGCTGATCAGCGGTATCGCCGAGATGGCGGTGCGGTACTTCCCGGATCCGCTGGCGCCGCCGGAGGTGGCCGAGCAGCTCGCGGCCGTCGGACGAGCGACTGCCGAGCTGATCGCGGCGACCAATGCGGCCATCGCCGCACCTCCGGGCAAGGGGGACGTCCTGGTTCCGCCGGATGCGGAGCTGGCCGAGCTGCGTGCCGAGGTGCTGGCCCGGGTGTCGGCCCCGGAATGGCCGCACGGTCACACGGTGGCGATGGATCTGGCGCTGTTGATCCACCACTACGAACGCTGTGCCGAGCATTGCGGGCGGATCGGCGGACTGATCAACTTCTTCCACACCGGCACGCCGCTGTCGTTGGAGGCCGCGGAGTAGACCTACGAGCCCACACCCCCTACTGTTCCCTTTTCGCCCGGCCCCGATGACGATTCCGGTCATCGGGGCCGCTGAGTTTCGCGGTGCCGTGTCTGCGTGGGATGGCGTTGCGGTGCAGCGCCTTATAGCAACTCGCCGCTACCGCTGCCGCGCGGTTGGAAGGCGCGGAGCATGGCGTGCACGCCGTAGGAGGCGACCAGGCGGCCGTCCTCGGTGAAGATCTGCCCCTGGCTCTGGGCGTGGCCACGCCCGGCATAGGTGATGCGGGTGCCGTAGAGCAGCCACTGGGAGACATCCACGTCGTCGTGAAAGGTGATGGTGGCCATGGTGATTCCGGTGGAGATGCTCCGGTGTGCCATGGCCTCGCCGAATCCGGCGTGTGGACGCAGGGCGGCGGCGACCGTCCAGTGCGTGGTGGACTGGGTCAGCAGGGCGGCGTGTAGATTGTCGCGGTCGGGTGCGTCGCGAAATCGTGTCCACACGAACAACTCCGGCGGGCCGATCCGATCGGGATCCGGATCGTAGGCATCGTCGACCACGCGGATGTCGCGACCGAGGACCTCCGTGCCCGGTATGGCCATCGGCCGCAGTCCGTCCGGTGGGGCCACCTGCGGCATCGGCGCCGCCGAACGCACCAGGTCGGGTGCGGTCGCGTCGAGCAGGGCGATGCCCGCGCAGCACAGCGAATCATCCTGGCGGATATGGATCTGTCCGGTGCCGAGCGTCCGCCCGGAACGGAGCATGTCGACCTCGATCGACAGCGGCTCGGTGTGCTTCGCGACCCGCGAGAAGATCATCGAGACCGAGGTGACCCGTTGTCGCGGAACTTCTTTCGCGGCAGCCACCACGGCGCTGCCGAGCATCTGACCGGCCTCGACGACGTTGCGGATCGTCGGGCCGTGCGCGGGTGCGAGATAACGGCCTGCGCCCTGTGGTTCGACGTCCATCAGGCGCACGAGTTCGGCCTGGGTCCACGCGGGAGCCTCGGGATCGTCTGCGGCAGGGTAAGTCTCAGCAGCCACCGCGCAGCCCGCCCGGTGTGCGGGCCGGGTTATCGGCGCGTCGAAGCGGGTGCCGCTCCTGTCGCGGACTGACAGCGCAGGCCGTATGCATGCTTCTCCTCTCGGTGAGAATGATATTCTCCAACATTGATACTAGCCTTTCTGCTGGTCCGGGAGATACGGCCGCAGCGCTTCCTCCGGTTCGATGCCGAACGAGCGCAGGGTCATGGCGACCATGGCGTACGTGCCGACGGTGAAGACCAGGTCCATCAACTGGTCCTCGGTGAGCTCTCCCGACAACGTCGTCCACGTCACGTCGGCGATGATGCCGTCGGCGAGTAGTTCGTCGACCGCGGCGAGCATCGCTCGGTCCAGCGGTTTCCATTGCGCGGCAGTGGGTTCGCCGGAGATTCGAGCGATCTCCTCGGACGTCAGGCCCGCACGCTCGCCCAGGATGACGTGCTGTGCCCACTCGTACCCGCACTGCCGCAGATGCGCCACGCGCAGGACGAGCAGCTCGCGCTGACGAGCGGTGAGCGAGGTGCCCGAGAGTAGGTGGCGGTTGAACGTCAGAAACGGTTGGGCCAGAGCCGGATAGCGTGCCAGGGTGCCGAGCAGATGGGACCCGCTCTGGTTCTCCTGGGTCGGCTTCTTCCCGATGACCGCGGAGCGGAAGCCGTCGACGAACGCGGTCATCTCCGGCGACCATTCCGGCTTCGGCAGCGGGGATATGCGGGGCATGATGGTGACTCCTCTTGTGGCGGAACGGGATCAGGTGTTGCGGCCGCCGTTGACGCCGATGACCTGCCCGGTGAGGTAACCGGCCTGCTCGCTGACCAGGAACGCACAGGTGGCGGCGATGTCCTCGGGTTGGCCGATGCGGCCCACCGGAGTCCTGGCCAGTTGCAGATCCATATCGAACACGCCTTTGCTCAGGGTGTCCCGCATCATGGGCGTTTCGATGAATCCGGGCGGAATCGTGTTGACGGTGATGCCCTTCTTGCCGAATTCGAGTGCCAGCACCTTGGTGAGTCCGACCACGCCCGCTTTCGAGGACACGTACGCGGCCATCCCGGGCACGCCCGAATGCATGCTGGAGGAGGAGATGTTCACGATGCGCCCCCACCCGGCGTCGATCATGTCCGGCAGCACCGCCTGACAGCAGTCGAAGGTGCCGGTCAGATTGACCGCGAGCACCCGGTTCCAGGTCTCGGCCGTGACCTCGAGGGAGGGCCCGGCCACGGTTATACCCGCACTGTTGACCAGGATCCCGGGTGCACCCAGTTGCTCGCGCACCTGTGCGACTCCGGCGTCGATCGCGGCCCGATCGGTCACGTCGACCTCGAACCCGAGCGCTCGATTCCCACTCTCCGCAATGGATTTCGCGGCGGCCTGCGCCGCCTCGCCGTCTCGATCGAAAATCGCCACCCGGGCTCCGTCGTCGGCCAGCCGACGGGCGATGGCCCCGCCGATTCCCGAGGCGCCGCCGGTGACGACGGCCGTGCGCGGGGTGTGTGCGGTACTCACTGGATCGGCTCCTGTCCGACGAGAGTGGACCGGTGCATGCGCCGCGGCAGCGACCGGTCGAATTCACAGGCCCGATGGACGAGCCCGGTGTTGTCCCAGATGACCAGATCCCCGACCGACCAGGTGTGCTTGTAGATCCGGTCCGGGGTGGTGGCGCGCTCCTGCAACTCGTCCAGCAGCGCCTGGCCCCGGTCGAAATCCATATCGACCACGTGCGAGGCCGAAGCGCCGAAAACCAGTGACCTGCGGCCGGATTCGTGCGTCCACACCAGTGGGTGCTCCCGATCCGGAAAGCGCGCCCAGTCCGCCTGCTGTTCCGGCGTCGGATCCGCGAAGGTCCGGCTCTGGATCCTGGCCATGCGGTGGATGACCCGCATCTCGGCGAACTGCTCGCGCTCCCGCTCGGACAACGCGTCATAGGCGGCGTAGGTGCTGGCGAACGCCGTCTCACCACCCTCCGCGGTGATCTCGTGCGCGCTCATGATCGAGGCGCGGGCGGGCACCTCGTCCATGGACCCGTCGATATGCCAGTAGTCGTTACTGGGGTAGTACTTCGCATTCGGGTTGTCCGGATCGAAGCTGATGATCATGACGTGCTCGTTCGGGAAGTTGGGGAAACTCGCCAGCGGTCCCAGCTTCCGCGAGAACGCCACCTGGGCCGCGTCCCCGGCGTGCAGTTCGGGGAACAGCAGCACGCTGTGTCGCTCCAGGAGTTCCAGACACTGCCCCGGCAGGTCCTCGTCGGCGACCAGCCGTTCGGCGTCCACGCCGAGGATCTTCACCCCGACCGTCTCACTCAATTTCTCGGTGGTGAGTGCGGACATGCGCCGCTCCTTCCTACACACTCGTGTGCTGAATTCAACGCTTACGCTGGGATTTTCGGCTCCCGCAGGTTGATCAGGGGGCGCCGATACGAGGGATCCTCGGCACTGCGCGAGGGTTTGCCGTTGCCGTGGATGCCGGGCACGTCGGCGAAGGGGATCGGCATCGTGGGCACCATGCCGGACCACTCGATCACGGTGGTGCGCAGCATGATTCGCCACCGGCCGTCGCGCCGGGTCAACCGGTCCAGGTAACGGCCGCCCGCGATCCAGTTGCTCTCGTCGCGATTTCGTGCGGCGAACAGGTAGTACAGCTCGGTGTGCGCGGTGTCGCCATCGACGTCCACCGTGAGGTTGAGCAGATTATGTTGTGTCGCAATCTGTCCCGCCTCGTGCATCGCCCTGGACCAATCGAACAGCTCGACGGGTCCGCCGACGAAATCGCCTGCTGCGATGGTGGCGTCGGAATGGAAGGCGGACAGGAACAACTCCTGATCGAAGCGGTCCATTCCCCGGCTGAACCGGGTCAGCGCGTCGAGGATGTCCTGCCGGTCCAGCAGTGCCTCGAGTCTGGCGAGGGTTTCCGCGCCGGGGGATGCGGTCATCGTGCTCTCCGTAATGCTTTGTGCGGCAAGGTCAGATGGGTGACCAGATGGGGTCGCCGCGGGTCGCTCGCAGCGAGGGGATCACCGAACCGTCGATATCGGTGATGCCGTAGTCACCGGCGAGTTCGGCAGTGATGTAGGTACCGCCGGTGCGGGCCAGGGCGTCCGGATCGGCGGCCAGGGCCGCGACCACCCGGCCCGGATACTCGGGGGAGCATCCGTTGTGCGGCAGGGTGGCGGCCTGACCGTCCAGGCCCGGGATGGTCGCCAGATTGCGTTGCGCCCGTTCGGTCCAGGTCAGTCCCTGCCACAGCGAGATCGATGTCACGCCATACGGTTTCAACTCCACGGCCATATCCCGCGCCATCCGGTCCGCCGCGGATTTCGCCGTCCCGAAGACGACTCCGTACGTATAACTCACCCCGGTGTAACCGGAGATCGCCACGACCAGCCCCGAACCCTGCGGCACCATGATCGACGCGGCGTGCCAGGCCGCCACGAAATTCGACCGGACCCCGACGTCGATCATCTCCCAGTTCGTGAGGGGTTTTTCCCAGAACGGGGCCGGATCGGTGAGATCCTCCGGCAGCGAGAACGCGTTGTTGACCAGGATGTCCAAGCGTCCGGACCGCCGCCGGACCCGGTCGAACAGGTCCGCCACCTGATCGTCGCAGGTGTGATCCACCCGCACGGCGATGCCTTCCCCGCCCCGCGCGGTACATTCGGCGGCGGTCTCGCCGACCGTGCCCGGTAGCGGACGGGAGCCGGGCGTCACCGTGCGGCCGGTCACGTACACCGTGCACCCCTGTTCGGCCAGGGCGAGCGCGATACCTTTCCCGATACCCCGGCTCGCCCCGGTGACGACGGCGACCTTGCCCGACAGTGCGGCCATCAGCGCTACGCTTCGGGCTCGTAGCCGAGGATGCCCTTGATCTCCAGGTATTCCTCGAATCCGGCTGCGCCCCACTCGCGTCCGTTGCCGCTGCGGCGGTATCCGCCGAACGGGGCGCCGAAGTCGACGGCGTCGTTGATCGAAACCCAGCCCGAGCGGATCCGGGCCGCGATCGTGCGGGCGGCGTCGAGATCGGTTCCGGCCACATTGCTGGCCAGGCCGTATTCGGTGTCGTTGGCGATGGCCACCGCGTCGTCGATATCGGCATAGCCCAGGATCGACTGCACCGGGCCGAAGATCTCCTCGCGGGCGATGGTCATATCGTTGGTGACATTCGCGAAAACCGTTGGCTTGACGAAGAATCCGCGCTCGAGGCCGTCGGGCCGCCCGGTGCCGCCGCTGACCAGCGTGGCGCCCTCGTCGATACCCGCCTGGATCAGCGCCTGGATCTTGTCGAACTGTGCCTTCGAGACCACCGGTCCGATGGTGACGTCCTCGGCCGGGTCGCCGACCGTGACCTGCTCGGCCGCCGCACGCGCGGCGTCGATCGCCTCCGCCATCCGATGCGCCGGGACCAGCATTCGCGTTGTGGCACTGCAGGTCTGCCCGGAGTTCATCATCATGCCCGCCACGCCCTTGGCGACATTGGCGGCGAATTCCGCATCGTCGAGGATGAGGTTCGGGCCCTTGCCGCCTAGTTCCTGGGTTACCCGCTTGACGGTGGCCGCGGCATTGCGCGCGATCTCCACACCCGCGCGAACAGACCCGGTGAAGGAGATCATATCCACGTCCGGATGCGCCGACAGTTGTGTTCCGACGCCCGGCCCGTCACCCTGCACAAGATTGAAAACGCCGGCGGGAACGCCTGCCGCATCGAGGATTTCGGTGAGGATCTGGGCGTTGAACGGCGACTGCTCGGACGGTTTGAGCACCATCGTGCAGCCGGTCGCCAACGCCGGAAAGAGTTTCACCGCAATCAGACTCAACGGCCAGTTCCACGGCGTGATCAGCCCGCAGACGCCGATCGGCTCCTTGATCAGCAGGGTCTGCCCGCGTCGCTCGGAGAAGGAGAATTTCTCCAGCACCGAGATCGCCTCGGCGAGATGCCCTGCCACCAGATCGAGTTGGAAGCCGTTGGCCAGTGCGGCCGGTGCGCCCATCTCCTCGGTGAGTGCCGCACCCAGATCCGCACGGCGCCCGGCATATTCGCTCTCGATGGCGCGCAGGAGGTCGAGCCGGTCGGCCACACTGGTGGCCGACCAGGTAGGAAACGCCCGGCGCGCGGCCGCGACCGCCAGGTTCACATCGGCCGCCGAGCCGAGCGAGACCCGTCCCGCCACCTGCTCGGTGGCGGGATTGATCACATCGAAAGTCGTCGGTTCCGCGGGATCGACCCACTTGCCGTCGATATAGAACTTGAAGTACTCACGCATGATTCGTCCGTCCTCGTCCCGGGCCTACTGCTGTCCCTCGGCGTACCAGGTGCGGAACTCGTCGTAGCTCGGCATCTCCTCGGAATTCGCCTTGGGGTCGACGGCGACGTGGATCACGCCGGGCTTGCCGCTGGCGTACGCCCGCTTGATGGCCGGGGCGATGTCTTCGTCGCGTTCGACGTATTCGCCGTAGCAGCCGAATCCCTCGGCGACCTTGTCCAACCGGGTCTCGGTGCTCCAGTGCACGCCGGTCTCGAGCGACCCCTGTCCGAAGGTGCGCTTGTAGACCCCGACCTCGAGACCCCAGGCGTAGTCCACGCCCACCACACAGACCAGCGGAAGATTCAGGCGCGCAGCGGTTTCCAGCTCGGCAATCTGGAACTGGAACGACGAATCGCCGGTGACCAGCATGACCGGGCGCTTACCGCCGTCGGCGACCGAGGCGCCGACCGCGTACGGCAGACCCGTGCCCAGATGACCGAAGTTCTGGTTCCAGATGACGTCGTGCGGTTTGGCCTGCGAGTAGGTCCAGCCGAAAATCGTTGTCGCACCGCCGTCGCGGACCATGATGCCGTCCGGCGGGAAGGCCTTGGTGGCCTCCACGCTCAAGCGCGCCGGATGGACCGGCGACATCCCGGAGGGCGCGGATTCGGCCAGTTCGGCCAGTCGGGCGGCATCGCGTTCGATCCACCCGGCCAGTTCCGGGGACGGGCTGCGCGGGGTGTCGCGCAGCGCCTCGATCAATTGCGGAACGATCGCGCGCAGATCGCCGACCAGCGGCACATCGATCGGGCGGTTCACTCCGATCGAGGACGGATCCTGTTCCACCAGAATCCATTTCCGGTTCGCCTCGTTCGCCACCCAGTGGTAGCCGCGGCCGAAGTGCACCGGCTCGCCGAGTTCGGTGCCGATGGCCAGGCACAGATCCGACTGTACGACCGCCTCGACGGCCGAGGGCGAAAAGCCGTACGGGAAGGTGCGATCCTCGAGCCCGGCGATGTAGGAGGTGCCGCCGGAGGTCTGGATGACCGGTGCGGCAACGAGATCCGCGAGTTCCTTGACCTGTGCCCCCGCCCGCGCGGTGTGCACGCCGTGCCCGACCAGCAGCACCGGCTGCTTCGCGGCCCGGATGGCTTCGACGGCCTCGGTGATGCGATCGGCTCCCGCGGTCTGGCCGACGAGCCGGTATGCCTTGGGCGGCAACGCCGGTGGAACGTCCAGATCCTCGAGGATCACATTCGAGGGGTATTCGATGTACACCGGTCCGGGCGTGCCCGACAGGGCCTTGCGCAGGCCCTCGCGGATGATCTCGTCGGTCTGATCCGCGTATTCGATACTGGCGCTGTACTTCACCGCGTTCTCGATGAGCGGGGTCTGCTGCACGAACTGGATGCGCCCGCGGCGAACCCGCTGCTCGGTGATCCGGGCGCGCTGGCCGCCCAGGAAGATCACCGGGGAGTTCTCCACCTTGGCGCACATGATCGCACCGGCCAGGTTCGCGATACCCGGTCCGAGCGTGCCGATGCACACCGCGGGCTTACCGGTCATGCGCGAGACCGCCTCGGCCATCATCCCGGCCGATTCCTCGTGATGCGGCGCGACGACCGTCCAGCCGCGCTCCTGCGCGCGGTGGAACATATGCACGAAATTCGGATCCGGGATGCCGAAGATGGTGTTGATCCCCTCGGCCTCGAAGAGTTCCAGAATGCGTTCGTAGACCTTCACTGTCATGCTGTGCCTGCTTCCCTGATCAGGTAGTAGCGGGAGTGGTTCGGGTCGATGCCGTGCCGACCTTCGGTGCGGATTCGGCAGCCATCGCGAAGCTCCTGCCGATGTGGTCCGCGTGCGCCGACAATGGCGGCAGGATCCAGGAATCGTGGGTGTCGCGGATTTCGTCGATGTGGTCGGCGACCTCGTCGACGGTCCAGGACGGCCGGTACACCCCGGGCGTCTCGGCGATGTACGCACGGGCCACGCGTCCGGCGATCGCGACGAGCAATTCCCCGGTGAGCGAACAGGATTCGTGCGCCAGGTAGCCCACCGCGGGCGCGACCAGATCCGGACTCATATCCGGGTAGGCGGAGGTGTCCAGTCCGTCGGCCATCCGGGTCAGCGCCGAGGGGATGATGACGTTGCTCGTGATGCCCGCGTCGGCGCCCTCCAGCGCGACGACGTTGGACAGCCCGATCACCCCCGCCTTGGACACCGCGTAGTTGGCGACCGACTTGTTGCCGTAGATGCCGCCGATCGAGGAGGTGAGCACCACCCGCCCGTATCCGGCCGCGCGCATCACCGGAAAGGCCGCGCGCACGACGTGGAACGCGCCACGCAGGTGCACGTCCACGACCGCTTCGAAATCCTCGTAACTCAACTCGGTGAGCGATCCGTAGCGGACGTTTCCGGCGTTGTGCACGAGGATGTCCAGGCGGCCGAAATGCTCGACCGCCGATTCGACGATCGCCCGGCCGCCCTCGGGGGTGGCCACCGAGGCGGTGCAGGCGACGGCGGTTCCGCCCGCCGCGGTGATCTCCCGGACCACCTCGGCGGCCACTCCGTCGTCGGGGGAGTCGCCGCGCACACTGGCGCCGGGATCGTTCACCACGACCGAGGCGCCGCGCTCGGCGAGCAGCATCGCGTAGGCGCGGCCGAGACCTCTTCCGGCGCCGGTGATCACGGCGACGCGATCATCGAATCGCAAGGAGGACAACGGCTTACCTCTCCTTCAGGGACAGGCCCGCCAGATCGCCCGCGTCGCGCCAGGTTTGCAGCAGCTCCTCGAGCACGTAGAACCCGCCCCAGAACGGATCACCCAGGAACGAGCGGCCGTTCGGCTCGCCCTCGCTGTTGTAGTAGCCCGGCGTGCACTCCGTGACGAAGGTGCTGTTGTCCACGGTATTGGCCCGCACGGTGCTGACCCACTCCTGCTCGGCCGCCTCGGTCGGCTCCACGGCCGTGAGCCCGCGTGCCTTGGCCTCGGCGATGATGTAGGCGATGTGGTCGGCCTGCTGCTCGAACATCAGCGTCGTGGCCGCGGTGACCCCGCCCTGGATGAATCCGGTGAAGTAGATGTTCGGGAAGCCGTTCGTGCTCATCCCGTGCAGGGTGCGAAAACCCTTGCCCCAGTGCTCGTACAGCGATCGGCCGTCGCGGCCGGTGAACGGTTCGATGTCGTACTGCCGGTCCAGCGAGGTGGTGATCTCGAAGCCGCTGGCCAGGATGATGCAGTCCACTTCGTATTCCACGCCGCCGGCCACGACGCCCTTCTCGGTGATCCGCTCCACGCCCTTGCTCGCCGAGACGTCCACCAGGGTGACGTTGGGGCGGTTGAAGGTCGGCAGGTAGTCGTCGTTGAACACCGGCCGCTTACACATGTTGCGGTAGTACGGCTTGAGGATCTCCGCGGTCTCCGGATCGGTCACCGTCTGCGCGATCCGCTGCCGCAGCCGCTCCATCGACCGGTAGTCCTCGATCTCCTTGAGCTCCAGGAACTTCGCCGGATCGGCCAGGGCCGCCCAGCCGTTCGTCTCGTTGAGTTTGGCGGCCAGATTGCGGGCGACCTCGGTCCAGCCGTCGCAGATCAGGTCGGGCTCGCCGGGGGAGTAGAAGGCGAAGGCCGCGTTGTGGAAGTTGCGTTGCCGATCCGCGCGCCACCCGGGTTCGAGGGATTTCACCCATTCCGGATCGGTCGGGTGGTTGTCCCGCTCGAAGATGTAGGACGGGGTCCGCTGGAACACCGTCAGATGCTTCGCTCCGCGGGCCACGTGCGGAATAGCCTGCACGCCACTGGAACCCGTGCCGATCACAGCGACCCGCTTGTCGCCCAGCCTGTCCAGGCCGCCGTGCAGATTTCCGCCGGTGTACTCGTAGTCCCAGCGCGCGGTGTGGAACAGATGTCCGTCGAAATCCGCGATTCCCGGGATGCCGGGCAGTTTGGGCCGGTTGTATGGGCCCTGGCACATGACCACGAAGCGGGCGTCGATCGTGTCGCCGCGATTGGTCGTGATCCGCCAGCGCTCGAGTTGCGCGTCCCATTCCAGTGAGCGGATCAGCGTGTGGAACAACGCGTGCTCGTAGAGGCCGAAATGCCGGCCGATGCGCTGGGCGTGTTCATAGCATTCGTCGCCGTGGGAGAACTTCTCCTTCGGCATGAAACCGGTTTCCTCGAGCAAGGGGAGATAGCAGTAGGAATCCGAGTCGACCTGGATCCCCGGGTACCGGTTCCAATACCAGACACCGCCGAAATCGCCGCCCAATTCGATGATCCGGAAATCGGTGACCCCGGCCTGCTGCAGCCGGTGCGCGGTGATCAGACCGGCGAAACCGCCGCCCAGCACCGCCACCTCGAGCTCGCCGGAGATCGGCTCGCGCGCTTGGACGGGCAGATGCGGATCGCCCTCGTAGAAGTCCGCGAATTCGTCGTCGGCCTCCAGATATTGCTGTTGGCCCTCCGGGCGCAGCCGCTTGTCCCGCTCGGCCAGATATTTCAGCCGCAGCGCCTCCCGGTCGACCTCGGGTGTCTGCGTGGGTGAGCAGTTTTCCATCCAAATTCCTTATTACTCAGACCAGGTCGCGTGGCTCGCCGGTGCCCATGTAGGACGCGAGGTTGTGGTGCAGGTTCACGATGGTGCGTTCGCGGTACGGATTCGGTTTGAGGCCGGAGAATCCGCGGGATTTCATGCCCTGCTGAACCGCGGCCATATTGTCGAAATCCTGGGGGAGCACGGTGCGCCAGCCCTCGTCGCCGACCGGGGTGTAGATCCATTCGGTCTTCGGCTCCTGGCCGGGCGGGAACAGTTCGAACACCGAAGCTTCGAAGATGCACTTGTCCGGATCGAACCCGTAGGGCCGGAATCGGTAGCACAGCATGTTGTTCGGCGCGTGGCCGATCTGGAAGTTGGGGAAGATCTGCCACGAGGTGCCGCTCTTGGCGACGATCTCGGGATCGACGGTCGGCCAGATCACCCCGCGTTCGGCGTCCTCGCGCCGGCAGGTTTCCAGCCAGTACCGCAGCACCTCACCGGGCGCGGTGCCCTCGGGCAGTTCCTCGGCCAGCCGATTGGCCACGGCCACCATGGATTCGGTGGTGTTGGTGTTGGCGTTCTCCCAGGTGAAATTCTGCAGTTGCGCGGTGGACAGCCGCGCGTCCGCGCCGCTGCCGATACGCAGCTTGCCCTGGTTCTCCTCCATACCCTTCGGCGCGTCGTAACCGATATTGCTGTGCTTGCCCTGCGCGCGGCCCCAGCCCAGGAAGTCGCCGAAATTCATGAATTCCGGGTGGGTGTAGGGCACGTGGTAGGTCTCCATGAACGCTTCGAAGGCGACCTTCCAGTTGCAGTCGAAGGTCAGCCAGCGCCGCCACCGGTATCGCATGTTCTCCAGGTGGAACGGATCCAGCAGGGTGGCAGCGGGTTCCAGATATTCGCGCAGTGGTTCCGCATCCGGATCCAGGGTGATCCAGACCCAGCCGCCCCAGGTGTCCAGGCGGACCTGGTTCAGGCCGTCGTTGCGTTCGGTCAGCCCGCACGGCCAGTCCCCGCGCTCGGGCACGAAGGTGTTGTTGCCCTGCAGGTCGTAGCGCCAGCCGTGGAATCCGCAGACGAACTGTTTGCGGCTGCCGCGAGCGTCGTGCGCGCCGGGCGGGGTGTCGACCAGTCGGCGGCCGCGATGCGCGCAGACGTTGTGGTACGCGCGAATGGTGTCCTCGGCGGTGCGCACGACGATCACCGAATCGTCGAGGATCTCGTAGCTGAGGAAATCGCCCACCCGGGGCAACTCCTCCACCCGGCACACCTGCTGCCACACCTTGGCCCACAGCCGATCCCCTTCGGCGCGAGCGTATTCCGGGGAGGTGTACGCCTCCACGCCGATCGTCATCGGGGTGGAGAGTTGTTCGGCTGCTGTCTCGGTCATGGGTTACTCCTGGTGATGGCCGCGCGGAACGATTCGTCCTTCAGGAACAGGGAGGTGTTGTCGGCGCCCAGATGGGTCCACTTGAGATTCAGGCCGCCGTCCACGAGCAGGGTCTGTCCGGTCACGTAGCCGGACAGTTCGGAGAGCAGGAACAGGATCGCGCCGGCCTGCTCCCGGGGCGTGCCGCGCCGGCCCATGGCGATGGCGCGGCGGTCGCGTTCGGGATCGGTGTCGACATAGGTGCCCGAGGCGGGCGTTTCGGTGACGCCGGGCGCGACCGCGTTGATCCGGATGTCGTCCAGCGCGAGTTCGACCGCCAACGTCCGGGTGGCCGCGACCAGCGCGGCTTTCGCTGTGCCGTAAGCGATGTGGAACGGCGCGGTGTTCATCCCGCTGATCGAGGAGAGCGAGACGATCGAGCCGGGCAGGGACTGCGATTTCAGTTCCGCCGCGACGGCCTGGCTGAAGAAGAACATCGTCTCGAGGTTCTGGGTGAACAGCGCCTGCCAGTCCGAGCGGGTGACCCGGGTCGCGGGCATCCAGGTGCTCGGCGCGGCGCCGCCGGCGACGTTGACCAGGCCGTAGAGCTGGCCGTCGGTCTCGCGGGCGCGCTGCATGACCGTCGCGATGCCCTCCTCGGTGGACGCGTCGGCTGCCACGGAGATGACCGGAAGCCCCTGGGCGGCAAGGGGTTCGATGTGTTTCGCGAGGTTCTCCGGTGAGCGGCTGACGGCCAGGACGGTGCCTCCGGCCTCGGCGACCAGGCGGGTCACTGCGGTGCCGATACCGCCGCCGCCCGCGCCGGAGACTATGACGATGCGGCCGTCGAGGCCGAAGAATTCGTTGGTCATCTGGCTCACTCCGTGTACCGCAGCGCCAGCACGCTGCCCTCGGCGTCTGCGGACAGGTAGATCGTGCCGTCGGGTCCGGCGGCGATCCCCGCGAACGGGCCCATCGGACCGGAGAACGGGGGCGTGCCCAACAGCGGTTTTGGCACCACTCCCGGCGGAGCGCCGAGCGGAAGATCCGCCGCGATCGTCTCGCGTTCGCCGGTGACGAGATCGACGCCGATCAGGGCGTTGAGCCCGACGTCGACGATGAGCAATCGGTTGCCGCGCACCAGGATTCCTTGCGGGGTGTCCAGACCGTCCACCACGGTGTCCACCCGGCTGCCGATCGAGACGACCCGTCCGGCGCCGGATTCGGAGACCAGGGTCGCCCCGTCCGGCCCGAACGCGACGCCCATCGGATCCCGCAGGCCGGAGGCGAGTACATCGGCCCCGCCCGCCCGGACCGACAACACCCGGCCGGTGCCCAGCTCCGCGGCGACGATGGCTCCGTCGGGTCCGGCGGCGATGCCGTAGAGCTGGTCGAATCCGTCGGCCACCACCTCGGTCTCCGGCTCGGGATGCAGCCGGTGGTAGGCGATCTGCCCGCCGGAGGTGGCGCACAGGAACTCTCCCGGGCCCACGGCGCTGACGCCGCGGACATAACCGGGCGTCCCGGCGCTGAAAAGCGATGCCACCACGCGCAATTCGCCATCGCGCAGCACGTAGAAGAAGGTGCCGTCGGCGACGTAGAGATTGCCCTCGGCATCGACGGTCAGATCCAGCGGCCACATCAGGCCGCCGTCGAGCACGGTCTTGGTTGCTCCGTCGGACAGGATCTCGGTGATCTCGCCGCAGAAGTTCGAGACGAACAGCCGGTCGCCGACGAACGTGCAGTTGTCCAGGCCGGGCGCGAGCTGCGCCAGGACCCGGCGCTCACCGGTGCGTGGATCGATGCGCAACACCTCGCCGGTCGCTACCTGCGTGGAGACGATACGTCCCGCGGAATCGAATTTGACCGAGTCGGGCGTGCCGAGATCGCCTGCGACACGCTCGGGTTCACCGCCGTCCGGATCGATCCGCCAGATGTCGTTGGAGCCCATCACCGGGTAATAGAGCAGGCCGTCGGGGCCGACCTCCATGGCGTTGGGCATCACCAGGTTGTCCTGCAGGACGCGCGGTGCGCTGCCGTCCAGCGGGAGTTCCATCAGGCGCCCGCCGATCCGGCACTCGTTGACGAACAGGCGGCCGTTGTGCACGGTGATCCCGTTGGCGCCGGGCAGATCCGCGCGGATCACCCGGGTGCTGCCGTCGGTGTTGCGCACGCTGACCCGCGCGTCCATGTACTCGGTGGCGATGAGGTTGCCGCCGGGATCGAAGGCCAGGTCGTCGGGGGCGATGATGTCGCTGCCCTTGGCGCTGACGGTTTCGAGATCGCCGGTGGTCACATCCAGGGCGCTGATCTGGCTGCCCGCGACCTGGGCGACGTAGACGCGGCCATCGGGTCCGGTGCGTAATCCGTTGGCGCCGAACAGTCGGCTCGGCGGAGTGAGCCGTCGCAGGCTCCATCCGTCGGCGAGGGTAACCGGAGTGGTGCTGCTGTAGCGCGCCCCCAGGGTCACGGCGGGGCCTCCCATGCTGAAGAGAACGTCGGTGTTTTGTCCGAAAGGTGGCTGCGGACCCGGCCGAATCGGCGGTCGTGACGCACGCCACTTTGCGTGGGGCTACGCTACTTCAATCCTCATAAGGATAGCAATACTTGAAGGGCTGTTTTTCCGGGACTACACTGCCCGGCGCTGTGACGGGGATGGCGGGCGGCATGGCCCGGACCGCTTCGGGCCCGGATGGGTTGCGGCCGTGCGAAAGTCCGCTCGGTGGGGAGGCGTCGACGATGTGCGACGTGCGCGGGTCGGTCCGGGTGTGGCGGCGGTTCCGTCGGCAGGCGGAAACCGCGTGCCGGACAGCTCATGGTGTCCGTGGGTGAAAGCGGCTGCGGAGCAGCGTGATCCGTGCCGGTCGGGCGGCTCGCGTCAGCTCAGACGCGGGGGCCCCGGCTCGACTGGATCGCCTGCCGGGCCAGGTCGGAGGTGGCGTTGACGATGCCGTTGTCGAAACGCTCCAGGACCAGCGCCTGGGTGGCGGTGAGGTGGGCGCGGTAGAGGCGCTCGGCGGCCTCGGCGCGGCCCGCGGCGATCTCCTCGAGCAGGCGGCGGTGCGTGCGGACCGACTCCTGGGACTCGGAGGGGGAGGGGTACTCACCGCGTTTGGTGAGCACCTCGGCCCAGGCTTCCTCCTGGGAGGACCACAGGGCGACCAGGCTGCTGACCACGTAGCGGATGGTCGCGTTCGGGGTGAACGAGACGATCAGATCGTGGAAGTCCCGGGCGGTGTGGGTGAACGGTAGACCCTCGCCGATCAGCTCCGCGGACGCCTCGATGCTCGCCTCGAGCGCCGGGACGATCACCTCGGCGCGGTCCTCGCGACGGGCGCATTCGGCCGCACACAACGGTTCGAGCGTGCGCAGTCCGGCGGCCAGATCGCCCAGGGTGACCTTGGCGCCCTGCAGGGCCAGACCCAGGTGGTATGCGGCGGAGGACTCGTCGGGACGGTGCACCTCCGCGCCCCCTACATTGCCGCGCCGCACCGTGACCAGGCCCTCGGTCTCGAGTATGCGCAGCGCCTCGCGGATCGACGGGTAGCTGACGCCGAAATCCTGCACCAGCTGGTCCTGGGTGGGCAGGCGGTAGTCGTCGTCGCCGGACAGGATGCGGGTGCGCAGTTCCGCGGCGACGGTCTCCGCGATGCGGCGTTGCGGGATCCGGCCGCGCCGTGCGTTGGTCATGCTGTTCCACCCGTGCGCAGGCATGTGTCGGACGTGCCTGTTCCGTGCGCTTGACCTGCCCGTATCGGTGCGTTCACGCGTGCGAGTTTACCCAGGGGTCTGTGACCGTTCAAATATTGCTATCCTTATGAGGATTGAAGTACTGTCCGATTCATGGACTTCACGATGGGTGAGGCCGCCGCCGAACTCCGCGGCGAACTGCGTCGGCTGATCGCAGCGGAGGTTCCGCCGGACTTTCTCGGCGCGTTCACCGACGATCCCGCGGATCTCGCAGTCGCCCAGCGCTTTTCCCGCACGCTCGCCGAGCGCGGACTGTTGTGTGCGGCATGGCCGGTCGAATTCGGCGGGCGCGGCGCCTCGATATGGGAACAGACCGTGGTGCGCGAGGAGATGTGGGCCCATCACGAGCCCCGCGGCGCGCAATACATGGGTGTGAACTGGGTCGGCCCGACGATCATGCGGCACGGCACGCCCGAGCAGCAGCGCAAACATCTGCCGCCGATCGCGCGTGGCGAGGTCATCTGGTGTCAGGGGTTCAGCGAGCCCGACTCCGGTTCGGACCTGGCCTCGCTGCGGACCACCGCGCACCGGGACGGCGACGGCTGGCGCATCTCCGGGCAGAAGATCTGGACCTCCTACGCGGGTATGGCGCAGTGGTGCTTCCTGCTCGCGCGGACCTCGCGAGAGGAACGAAAACAGCAGGGGCTCACCGTATTCCTGCTGCCGATGTCCGATCCCGGGATCGAGGTCCGGCCGATCCGGTCGATGCTGGGGCCGCATCATCTCAACGAGGTCTTCTTCGACGGTGTGCGCGCCACCGAGGCCGATGTGCTCGGCACCGTGGGCGGCGGATGGCCGGTGGTGCAGGAGGTGTTGGCCTTCGAGCGCGTCGGGATCGCCCGCTACGCCCGCTGTGAACGGCTGCTACAGGCCGCCCCCGAGGTGCTGGGCGAGAGCTGGGATGCGCTGCCCGCCGCACTGCGCGGACGATGGGCACGCATGCTGACGCACTGCCGCCGGGCCCGCCTGCTCGCGTATCACGTTGTGTCACTCCAGGATTCCGGACAGGTCAGCCCTGGTGACGCGGCCGCCTACCGCATCGCGGTCACCCGCTTGGATCAGGACAGCGGCGGCGTGCTCACGGATATCGCGGCCTTCGTCACCGGCGAGGGTACGGCGCAGCAACGATTCCGCCGAGCAGTGGCCGATCACGCTCGCTACTCCCACGCCGCCACCGTCGCCTCGGGCAGCATCGAGATCCAGCGGATCCTGCTGGCGCGGTCGTTGCTGGCGGTCAACCACAGGAAGCGGGATGCGGCATGAGTGCAGAACATGATGCCGGGGTGGTCCGGCTGTATCGCACTGCGGTTACCGGGACGAGCCGACCCATCTGCCGCTTCGGCGTGCCTGCGGATCGTCTCCGGATGGTTGTTACCGGGCTGCGCGGGCGCGGACCGGGCTGCGGCGACGAATCCGATGGTGCACGAGTTGATTCGAGTACCGGCTGCTCGACTGTGCCGCGGGCTGTGGAGCGTGTGCGATGAACATCGAATTGTGTTCCGAGGCGAGAGAATTCGGAGTGCAGGCCGGGCGGGCGCTGACCGCGGCCGGTGGGGACGAGCTGGTGCAGCGTGCCGAGCAGGAGCCTGAGGTTCGGCGCGGCGTCGTGGCCGAGGTGCTCGGCGGGCTCGGGGCGTGGGATCTCGCGCCGCGGCGGGATGTGGTCGAGCTGGAAGCTGCTGCGGCGCTGTGCCGTAGTGCCGGATATCTGGCTGTTCCGTATCCGGTGGCCGAGCGGTTGGCGCGGCCCGAGGAGTCGGGGGTCGACGGGCTGTTGGTGGTCTCGGAGGTGCGGCCTGCCGCGCCCGTGGCGGATCTGGATCTGCGCTGGGCGGCGGTGACGGTCGACGGCGTGCGGCGGAATGTCGCTGTGCGGCCGAGTGATTCGTCGCCGCGGACCTCGATGTTCGTGGCCGAATTGGAGGTCGGCGCACCGATCGAGGGTGTGGTCGATCCGGCTTTGGCGCTGGTGCTGCCGTGCTGGACGTTGCTGGGCATGTTGGATCGGGCGATGGATCTGGCACGGGCGCACGTGCTGGTGCGAGAGCAGTTCGGGCAGCCGCTGGCGCAGTTCCAGGGGGTGCAGTTCCAGCTCACCGATGCCGAGGTGGAGCGGCGCGGGGTGGAGATGCTCGCGCGATATGCCTTGTGGAGCATAGGAACCGGTGATCCGTCGGCGCTCCCGGATGCGTTGTCCTTGCGCCTGGCCGCGCTCGAGGCTGCCGATACGGTCTTCCGGGTTGCGCATCAGCTGCACGGGGCGCTGGGGTTCTGCGATGAATCGCCGCTGTCCTGGGTGTCGCGGTACAGCCAGCCGATCCGGCGGCTGCCATTCGGACGCACGACCACCGAGGAACTGCTCGGTGATGGTCTGGGGCGGCGCGGATTGAGCGGGCTGTTCTCCGACCCGATGGGGGTCTGAACCGGATGCGTGAGGAATTGCGTTACGACCTGCCTGATGAGCTGGAAGTCCGGTGCGACGGTCCGGTGCGCACGGTGGTGCTGAACCGGCCGGACGAATTCAATGCCGTCGACGTGAATCTGCATCGTGCGCTCGCCACCGTCTGGCGGCAGCTGGCCGCCGATACCGAGGCGCGGGTGGTGATCCTGACCGGGGCGGGCCGAGCGTTCAGCGCGGGCGGCGACCTGGACTGGATCACCTCGTTCCTCACCGATCCGGTCGCTCGGGACGAGAGTATTCGCGAGGGTGCGCAGATCATCGAGGAGATGCTGCGGTTCCCGCTGCCGGTGATCGCCGCGGTCAACGGGCCGGCCGTGGGCCTGGGCGCGAGTGTCGCGGTGCTGTGTGACGTCGTGCTGATGTCCGAGCGGGGTCATCTGGCCGATCCGCACGTCGCGGTGGGACTGGTCGCCGGTGACGGCGGTGCGGCGTTCTGGCCGTTGCTGACTCCGATTCTGCGGTCGCGCGAATACCTGTACACCGGCGACCGCATCGATGCCGCCACCGCCGTCCAGCTCGGCCTGGCCACCCGCGTCGTCCCGCCGGAGGATCTGCTCGACGAGGCGCACCGCCTCGCCCTGCGCCTGGCCGCGCAACCGGCCGAGGCCCTGCGCAGCACCAAACGCGTTGTGAACATGTATCTTTCGCAGGCTCTCGCCGGTCCGATGCAGGCAGGTTTCGCCGCCGAGGTCGTCACCATGCAGTCCCCGGAGCACCGCGAACGTCTGCGAGCATTGCGGGACAGGACGAGAAGCCGATGACGTCGTGGGCGATGGTCGCTGTCGGTGCGGCCGTGCCGTGTTCAGGGCCGTCCACCCGATGGCGACGGCTGTCATACGCTGTGGGCCGGGAACGACGGACCATGGTCGGTGGCGAGGTCGGCCGCCACGATCGCCAGTGCGATGTGGGTGTTCCGACGGGAATCGGTGTGGCGTACGGCGATGCGGAGAGCGAGTATCCGATGACCGGGGAGCACCACCTGCGGGAGTTCCGTACCGAGGTGCGGGAGTGGTGCCGCGCCGAGACTCCATCGGGGTGGCGGGTCGCGCAGCCCGGAATCGGTGTGGCGTCCGGCGATGCGGAGACAGGGCGTACTCGATGACCGGGGACCAGCATCTGCGGGAGTTTCGCGCCGAGGTGCGTGATTGGTGCCGGGCCGAGGTGCCCCGGGGGTGGCGGGCCGCGCAGACCGGCGCCTCGGATGCGGAGTTCGTTGCGTTTCAACAGGAGTGGTTTCAGCGCCTGCGGGGTGCCGGGTTCGCGGTGCCACACTGGCCGGCCGAGTGGGGCGGCGGGATGCCGGTGGGGAAGCAGATCGTGCTGTATCAGGAGTTGGCGGCGCATGACGCGCCGCGACTGGTGCTGGCGTTCGTGGCGATCCACCATGCCGCGGCGACGCTGCTGGCCGCCGGGACGCCGGAGCAGCGGCAGCGGCATCTGCCCGCCATTCTGGACGGCGAGATCTGGGTGCAGGGGTTCTCCGAACCCGCGGCGGGATCCGATCTGGCCGCATTGGCCACCACGGCTCGGCGCGAGGGCGATGACTATGTCGTGACCGGGCAGAAGGTGTGGGCCAGCGGCGCGCAGTTCGCGGACTGGTGCCTGCTGCTCGCGCGCACCGATCCGAATGCGCCCAAGCGACATGGTATCTCGTACTTCCTGCTGGACATGCGTACGCCGGGCATCGATGTGCGGCCGATCCGGCAGGCCACCGGCGAGTCGCACTTCTGCGAGATCTTCCTCGACCGGGTGCGCATCCCGGCCAGTGGGTTGATCGGCGCGGAGAATGCCGGATGGCAAGTGGCACAGCAGACGCTGGGGGCCGAGCGCGGGCTGACCATGCTGGAACTGGCCGAGCGACTGGGTAATGCCGGATTCCGTTGGCTGGTGCAAGCGTGCCCGGCGGGGGATCCGGTCCTGCTCGATCGGCTCGCCGGATTCGAGACCGAGATCGCCGGACTGCGGCTGCTGTGCCGAGATCTGGTGGAACGCCACGAATCCGGGACCGCAGGACCGGCCGATGCCTCCATCGTCAAGCTGTACTACAGCGAACTTCTGCAGCGGATGACCGATTTCGGTACCGAACTCGGGGGAGTGCAGGCCCATACGGTGTTGCACAAGCCACGATCGGGCGGCTGGGAGTCCGGCGCGTGGGCGCTGGACTTCCTCGGGTCGTGGGAGTGGACGATTCCCGGCGGTACCAGCGAGATTCAGCGCACGATCATCGGGGAGCGCGGCCTCGGCCTGCCCCGGGAACCGAGCGGGGCACGATGACCGGAACAGTCGGGGACACCGTGGACTTCACCGAGCTACACGATGAATTGCGTTCGGTGGCAAGGGATGTGCTCGCCTCCGGCGATGCCGGGGGACTCAGCTCCGGCAGGCTCGCCGATCTGGGCTGGCTGGGCCTGGAGACACCGGATGAATGGGGCGGGGCGGGGGCGAGTTTCGCGGAGACCGCGATCGTGCTCGAGGAGTTCGGACGTGCGGTGGCCGGGGGATACTTCGGGGCCGCGCTAGGCGCGGGGACCTGCGGTCTACTGGCCGAGACGGCGGATCACGAAAACCTGCTGCGCGCACTGGCCGCAGGCGAGACGATGACGGCCGTTGCGCTGGTCCCCGACGATTGTGCCGGCGCACCGTCGCCATTTCACCTGCGCACCGCGTCCGGCGGTCTGTTGCTCTCCGGCCGTGCGGAATTCGTGCCCGATGTCATGACGGCGGACCGGATACTGCTGCTGGCCGACGATCCGCACGGCGCGCCGGTCATCGTCGCGGCCGAGCCCGACGCACTGGTGCGCGCCGCCCAGCCGGTTCTGGACGAGACCAGATCATTCGGCATCGTGACCGCCGATGATGTTGCGGTGCCCCCGGATTCGATCTGGCAGTTCACCGGTGAGCCGGAAGTCGCTGTGCGGCGCCTGCACGACCGCGCCGCGCTGTCGATCGCCTGTGACAGCCTGGGTCTTTCCGCTGCGATGCTGGATGCCACGACCGCCTACGTGAGTGTTCGCGAACAGTTCGGCCGCCCGGTCGGATCCTTCCAGGCGGTCAAACACGCTTGCGCCGATATGCTCGTGCGGATCACCATCGCCCGGCATCTGGTCGCCGATGCGGTGCGGCAGGTAGCCGAAGCAGATCCGGACGCCTGGGTCGCCGTCTCGATGGCCAAGTCGCACAGTTGCGCCGTCGCGGTCGATATCGCCGGTGCGGCAATGCAATTGCACGGCGGCATCGGTTACACCTGGGAGAGCGGCATCCATCGCTATCACAAACGCGCCATGCTCAACCGCGCGCTGTTCGGCTCTCCGGCGGCGCACCGCCGCAGGTTGGCCGGGCGGTACGGCAGTACGGGCGGGTAGGGAAACCCGGGCGCAGCCGAGTCCTCGGTTCTCCAGCGACCGTCCAGTGCGGTATTTAGACTCTCTCCAAAAGAGAATGCAATTTTCAGGAGTGAGATGGCTACCTTTGTCCTGGTGCACGGCGGCGGACACGGCGGCTGGTGCTATCGGTACGTGCGGCAACTGCTTCAGCGGGCCGGTCACGAGGTGTATGCGCCGACGTTGTCCGGGCTGGCCGAGCGTGCCCATCTGCGCACGGCGGGAATCGGTCTGGAGACCCACATTCAGGATGTGGCCGCACTGCTGCACTACGAGGATCTGCGTGAGGTGATCCTGGTGGGGCACAGTTACGGCGGCATGGTGATCACCGGCGCGGCCGACCGCGCCGTGGAGCGCATCGGGCGGATCGTCTATCTGGACGCGGCTAATCCGGTGAACGGTCAGTCACTGGTCGACGTCGCCGGGCCGATCATCGAGTCCACCCGCCCCATGGGCGAGACCGTCGACGGAGTGGAACTGGTCCTGCTGCCCGCGCCGGAGGCCCCGCTGTTCTACGGGGTCACCGATCCGCAGGATTCGGCCTGGATGGCCGAGCGGCTGACCGCGCATCCGTGGCAGTGCTTCGAAGACCCGCTCGACCTGCGTAATCAGGATGCGCTGTGGGCGCTGCCGCAGTATCACATCGTGTGCACCTCGACCCTGGCCACGCGCGATCCGGAGTTGGTCGCCAAGGCGCGGGCGCACGGGCGGCTGTGGGATATCGATACGGGCCACGACCTGATGATCACCGAACCGCAGGCCGTCGCCGACGCGCTGCTGGAGATCGCCGCGTACTGACGCCGGTTTCACTGCGCGGCAGACGGATTCGCCTCCTGCGACAGTCGCCGGGCGGCCAGTGCGCGCAGATCGCTGGATTTGATCTTGGCGCTGCCGGTCAGGGCGATGTCCGTCTCGTCGAAGAACAACACGTGCCGGGGCACCTTGTAGCTGGCCAGCCGTTCGCGCAGATGGGCGCGGATGGCTTCGGCCTCCGGTGTCGCGCCCTCGTGCGGGACCAGGCAGGCCACCACCACCTCGCCCAGGGTGTCGTGCGGAACACCCACCGTGCGAGCGACTTTCACGCCCGGATAGCCGATCAGCGCCTCGTCCACCTCGAGTGGTGAGACGTTCGCGCCACCGGTCTTGATGATGTCGGTCAGGCGGCCCTCCCAGAACAGCCTGCCGGTGGCGTCGAGATGCCCGCCGTCGCCGGTGTGGAAGTAGCCGTCCGCATCGAGGGTCTCCGACAGCGGTGTGCCGAGGTAGCCGAGCATGAGAGTCGGTCCCTTGACGCAGATTTCGCCGGATTCGCCGCGCGCGGTGACCGCATCGGTGATCGGATCGACGATCTTCACCGTCACCCCGGGCAGCGCGACGCCGCTGCTGCCCGCGTGCACCTCCTCCGGGGTGTCGGCCGGGTAACACGTTGTGATGGTGAAGGTTTCGGTGTTGCCGTAGGCGCGCCCGGGTTCGTACCAGATCGTGGACACACTCGGGTGATGCGCGATCGGGGTGTGGTAGTCCACGAAGCGCATGGCGCTCAGATCCACGGTGTCCCAGTTGGGCGCGGCCTCGAGCTGGGCCCACTGATGCGGCCATGCGCCCGGGAAGTTCACTCGTTCGGCCTGCATCAGCTCCAGGGCCGCGGGGGCGTCGAAGATCGGTTGCAGCACCAGGGATCCGCCCGCGGCCAGGGTGGAACCGAGCGCCTGCGCGAAGTTCCCGGACCAGAAGAATCCGTTCGCCACCCAGGCGCGCACGTCGTCCTCGGGACCGAAGCCGAACAGCCGCCGGAACCGCCACATCTGGATGGTCACCCCGCGATGCGCGCTGAGCACACCCTTGGGGGTGCTGGTGGATCCGGAGGAGAAGAACAGCACGCCGGTGTCACTCGGCAGGGTGGAGGCGGCGGTCGCCTCGATCAGCTCGCGGGGTTCGCCGCGGCCGCGCGCCAGGAAGGTGTCCCAGGTGTCGATCGCGGCGGTGGGCAGCGCCGGTCCGAGCATGGCCACCCGGCGCAGGAACGGATAGCGCGTCGAGCGCAGCGGGCCCAGTCCGGCTTGGCCGAGTGCCGGTTCGAGTTCGGCGAGGATCTGCGCGAAATCCTTGCTGAGCACCTGTCTTTCGAACAGCAGCACCGACACGCCGGACAGCCGCAGCAGCTGATCCAACTCCGCCGCGGTCGAGAAGGTGCTCAGCGGCACCGCCACGCCGCCGGCCAGGCTCGCGCCGAAGACCGCCGCGAGCCATTCGGGACGATTGGTCATCAGCACGCCGACCCGGCTGTCCCGGCCGACACCGCACGCCCGCAGCGCGCGAGCCACCGCCATCGCGCGCTCCCACAGCTCGGTGTACGACCAGCGCACCACGCCGTCGCCGCTGCGCCCGGCCACGGCCTCGCGGTCGCCGTACAGCTCGGTGACCTCACGCAGAAAGCCCGGCAGGGTCAGCGCGCCCAGTCCGGGCTCGCTGTCCAGCGGAGGCCCCGAGACGATCGAGATATCCTGTGCGGCAGCGGTATCCACCACTGATCCTTTCCCGCCGCTACAGCGGCAGTTCGACCTCGGCGGTGCTCTTGACCAGCACGCCGCCGTCCTGATTGGTCAGTTGCAGCTTCACCTGGACCAGCGGCACGCCCCACGACGACTGCGGCTCCTTGCCGACGACCTCGGCATCGAAATAGGTGACATCGCCCTCGAAGGCGGGCAGCCGGAAATCGGACTTGATGTGCCGCACCAGACCGTCGTTCCCCGCCCAGTAGGCCAGGTAGTCGGTGCACCAGCCGCCCATCGTCGCGCCGTAGCCGTACGCGCGGGCCATGCCGACCTTCCCGGCCTTGTCCTGGTCGATATGTCCGCGCGAGGGCCCGACGTACAGTCCGTCCCGCAGTCGCGGATCGATCCGGGCGCCTTCCTCGTCGAAGCCGAATCCCTCGGTCCAGCCGGGATCCTGGTACACCCACGGATCATCGACGCCCTCGGGGGTGACCCAGTGGAAAGTGCCCCAGATGTTGAACAGGAACGCGCGGTACTCCGTGGTGAAACTCGCGATGCTGTGCGGGCCGATCACCCGGCGCGGCAGGGTGTCCCCGACCTTCACCTCGTCGAAATGCGGTGAGACGCCGAGTCGATTGGACATCAGCCATTCGGTGCGCAGGCGGCCGACCTCGTCGAGTTCGGCCTCGGTCCAGCGCTTGCGCTCGCCCAGCTGGTTCTCGTACATACCGCGTTTGTTGGCCTCGGCGGCGAGATAGCGGATGGAGGTGGATCTTTCGAGCGCGACCAGTGCGCCGTGCTGATTGCGGTGGGTGGTGTCGCCGCGCTGGAACATCGTGGGCCCGGCGAAATTCGTCGGCGCCACTTTGTAGTCGTGGAATCGGCGCTCCTGGAACAGTTTGTCACCCGGCCGCACCGGGCAGCCGTAGAACCACCACTCCTCGCCGCCGAAGATCAGGTGGCTGCCCGGGATCCGGCCCACACATGCCGGGGCCGCGCCGTGTCCGTAATCCAATGCGACAGCGATGGATTGGGGTGCGACGATGCCGCCGTAGCGCGATTCGCGGGCGAACTCCTGGTCCCAGTGCAGCGGGTTGGGGTAGTCCATCGCCATCACCCAGCGGCGAATGTCCGAGGCGCTGCAGGGTTCCCAGAGTTGTCCGCCGCCGACCGGTTGTCCCACTCGGGGGTCCACGTCGGACAGGTCGAGTTCCACGGCCTCCGGCTCGGCGGATTTGCCCTTACCGGCCTTGCTCGATGAAGTGCTCACTGCTGCTCTACCTTTCTGCCCGTTCCCCGGGGGCGGTGCGTCCGCGCGGCCCGGGGAACCGGATGTTGCTCTCAGCGATTGACGTCCACGACGATGCGTCCGCGCACCGTGCCGTCGATGAATCTGCTCGCCGCACCGATGGCGTCCGCCAGGGCGATCTCCTCGGTCAGCGATTCCAGCGCGGCGGGGTCCAGATCGCGGGACAGCCGCTCCCACGCGGTGATTCGCCGCGGACGCGGCGCCATCACGCTGTCGATGCCCAGCAGGCTGACCCCGCGCAGGATGTGCGGGGCGACCGTCGACGGGAAGTCCATTCCCTGCGCCAGGCCGCAGGCCGCGACCGCACCGCCGTAGCGGGTCTGCGCGCAGGCGTTGGCCAGGATCTGGCTGCCCGCGGTGTCCACCACACCGGCCCAGCGTTCCTTCTGCAGCGGTTTGCCGCGCTCGGCGAGTTCGGCGCGGTCCACGACGGTGGTCGCGCCGAGCCGGCGCAGATAGTCGGCCTCGGCGGTCTTGCCGGTCGCCGCGGCCACGGTGAAGCCCGCCGCGGTGAGCAGCGCGATGGCGATACTGCCGACGCCGCCGGTCGCGCCGGTGACCAGCACCTCGCCCTGCTCGGGTCGCACACCGAAGGAGTGCAGCGCCTCCACGCACAGGCTCGCGGTGTAGCCCGCGGTGCCGATCGCCATCGCCTGGCGGCTGCTGAATCCGGACGGCAGCGGCACCAGCCAGTCGCCGTTGAGGCGAGCGCGCTGAGCCAGTCCGCCCCAATGCTTCTCGCCCACGCCCCAGCCGTTGAGCACCACCCGGTCACCGGCGGAGAATTCGGCGTTGCTGCTTTCGGTGACCACACCGGCCAGGTCGATGCCGGGTACCAACGGGAAGGTGCGCGCGATGGGGGAGGAGCCGGTGATCGCCAGGGCGTCCTTGTAATTCAGCGTCGAGTACTCGACCTCGACGGTGACGTCACCGTCCGGGAGCCGGCTCTCGTCCAGGCTGGTCGCGGAAACCGTCTGCCCGGCATCGGTTTTGTCGATCACGAGTGCGGAAAACATAGAGGGAGAAGTCCTTTCTGGTTGTCGACAGGTCTCAGCGTGCGGTCCAGCCGCCGTCCACGACGATCGTCTGGCCGGTGACATAGGCCGCCGCGTCACCGGCGAGCCATACGATGGCCCCGGCGATGTCACCGGCGACCGCCTGCCGGGGCAGGGGGGTGTTGCGGCGCAGATATTCCGCGCCACGCTCGCTGTCGTAGAGGGAGTCGGTGATCTCACTGCGGAAGAAGCCCGGGGCCACGGTGTTCACCCGGATCGAATGCCGCGCCCACTGCACCGCCAGCTCGGCGGTGAGCCCGGACAGGCCCGCCTTGCTCGCCGCATAGGACGCCTGCGGAATGCCCGGCACCCCGACGCGCCCGCTGATCGAGGACACGTTCACGATCGAGCCGCGCCCGGCCTCGCACATGTGCGGAAATACCTGCTGCGCCAACAACAATGGCGCGATCAGATTGAGATCCATGGTGCGGCGCACATCGGTGAGCGGTTCGGATTCGGCGCGTTCGGCGCCGAATCTGTTGCCCGCGGCGTTGATCAGGATCTCCGGCGGGCCGAGCGCGTCGGCCACCGCGGGCACGAGCTGCTCGACCCCCTCCAGGTCGGACAGATCGCAGGTGATCGCCGCGCCGCCGATGTCCTCGGCCAGTTCCGCGAGCCGGTCATGTCGCCGGGCCACTACCGCGACCCGCGCGCCGAGTCCGGCCAGGGCCCTGGCGACCTCCGCGCCGAGGCCCGAGGACGCGCCCGTCACGATCGCCACGCGGTCGTGCAGCTCGAACATGCGGGCGGCGGTGTCATCGGGAGGTTCCGGTCCGGCGGCGTTGTCGGCCACGTGCTTACCCAATCGTCAGTAGGGGCGGGGGTGCGGCGACCGATGGCGGTCGAGCAGTTCGGGCAGCCGGGTGCGCTCGACCTTGCCCATCGCGTTGCGCGGCAGATCCGGTACGGCACACCAGATTTCGGGGACCTTGTAGCCGGCCAGCTCACGACGGCACAGCGCATCGAGAGCATCGAAATCGAGTGTGCCGTCGGCACTCTGGATCAGGGCCGCGACGCGCTGGCCGAGTCGTTCGTCCGGCACCGGGCACAGGGCCACGGCGGCGACGCTCGGATCGGCGGCGAGGATCCGCTCCACCTCGAGCGGATAGATGTTCGCCCCGCCGCGGATGATGACCAGCTTCTTGCGGTCCAGCACCGTCAGCCAGCCGTCGGCGTCGACGGTGCCGATATCGCCGGTCGCGATGGGGCCGGGGTCCGGCGGGCGGATGCTGCCGTTGTCCCAGTGGCCCAGGAGTGGTCGCCACTGTCCGGCGTACGGTCCGGTCGTGGTTGCGGTGAGGCACAGTTCGCCGAGTTCCCCGGCCGGAAGTCGTTTGCCCGCATCGTCGTAGGCCGCGACGTCGTACTGCGGGAGCAGTTGCCCGCTCGCCCGGGAACGTCGCTCGTGGCCGACGGGGTCGATCGAGACGACCGCCGGTGCTTCGGTGAGTCCGTATGTGGCTCTGGGGGTTACGCCGTGCGCGTCGGCGAAATCGGCGAACAGGTTCTCGCCCGCATCACCGCCGCCGCTCCAGACCTCTTGCAGGGAACCGAGATCCAGGTGCGGTCGTCGCGCCAGATCGAAGACCTGCGCGGGTGCGCCGTTCCAGACCGTCACGCGGCGGGCGCTGATCCAGTCCGCGACACCGTCGACGTCGCGCCGGTCCATGATGACCGCGCAGCCGCCCGCCTGCGCGGTGAGCAGGGTGGACAGCACCATGAGGTTCAGGATGGTCAGCGGGAAGCTGTCGCCCTTGCGCAGATCCGGTCCCCAGCCGCGGGTCTCGACCAGTGTCGCGCCCGGCAGCAGGAGGTTGTGGTGGCTGTGCACCACGGCTTTCGGGCGTCCGGAGGTGCCGCTGGTGAAGGCGATGGCCGCGGGCGCATGCGGATCGACCGGGATGTCCGGGGCCGCGTCGGCGTGGTCGAGCAGATCGGCCCAGCGGGGGGCATCGATGCGGCCGGGGACGTCGATACGGCAGCGTTCCCCGGCCAGCAGGACCACGGGTTCGCAGGTCTCGTGCAGTCCGGCCTGTTCGTTCGCCGACAGCGCTTCGCCGACGCCCGCCCAGATCGCGCCGATGCGCGCGACGCCGTGGAAGGCGGCGACGATGTCCAGATCGTTGGGCAGGCAGGCCGCGACGCGATCGCCCGGACGCACACCCAGCGACCACAGGGCGCCGGCGGCGCGATCGGCCCGCTCGTTCAGGTCGGCGTACGACCAGATGCCCGAGGCGGCCTCGATCGCGGGGGAGTCCGGACGGGTTCGCAGCGCGGTGTCGAGCACCCGGGCGATCGTGCCCGGACTGTTGCGCTGGGACGCCGCGCCGGTGCTACTTTCCACGCCCCCTTTGATATCAGTATCTTTACTATCCTTGCAAGGATTAATCCGATACTCTGGCAAACGCGCCACCGGGGCTCGGTCCGTGATAGCCGGCCCGCCGTGCTGCGCACCGAATCACGCCCAGGCCACTCCGTCATCCTGCGCTCGCGACACCCCCGATCCGGCGTCTTGCGACGGGAGTGGCGGCATCCGAACGTGGAGGACGCATGGAACACACCGGTCCGCTGTCGGGAGTACGAGTCATCGATCTGACGGCGATGGTCATGGGGCCGTACTGCACGCAGATCATGGCGGATATGGGCGCTGACGTGATCAAGATAGAACCGCCCGCCGGGGACAACACCCGCTACATCTCCGCCGGGCCCGAACCCGGCATGGGCGGGGTGTTCGTGAACGTCAACCGCGGAAAGCGCAGTGTGGTACTGGATCTGCGTTCGCCGGAGGGCGCCCGCGCGCTGCGGGAGCTGATCCGCGACGGCGATGTGTTCATCCATTCCATGCGCGGCAAGGCGATCGCCCAACTCGGCTTCGACTACGACGCGGTCCGCGCGATCAATCCCGCCATCGTGTACACCAACTGCTACGGATACGGCCGCCGCGGCACCGACGCGGATCTGACCGCCTACGACGACACCATCCAGGCCGAGTGCGGACTGCCCTCGGTGCAGGAACAGCTCACCGGCACAGCGGGTTACGTCGCCACCATCATGGCCGACAAGGTCGCCGGGCTGACCGCGCTGTACGCGACGACGATGGCGCTGTTCCATCGCGAACGCACCGGCGAAGGCCAGGAGGTGGAGGTCGCCATGTTCGAGACGATGGCGGCGTTCCTGCTCGTCGAACATGCCAACGGCGCGATGTTCTCGCCGCAGCTGGGACCGGCGGTGTATCACCGTGCGGTGGACCGCAATCGGCGGCCGTACCGGACCAAGGACGGGTACATCTCCGCGCTGGTCTACAACGACAAACAGTGGGCGGCGTTCGTCGAAGCGGTGCAACCTCCCTGGGCCGGACCGGAATTCGCCACGCTCGCCCAGCGCGCGCAACGCATCGACACCGTGTACGCGCTGCTGGGGGAGACCTTCGCCGAGCGGACCACGCACGACTGGCTCGAACTGCTGCGTTCGCGCGACATCCCGTGCGCGCCGGTGCGCACGCTGGACGAGCTGTTCGACAATCCGCATCTGAACTCGGCGGAGTTCTTCGAAACCATCGAGGCTCCGTATGGGCCGGTGCGTTATCCCGGTGTGCCGACATGGTTTTCGCGCACACCGGGGCGGGTGGCCGGACCGGCTCCCCGGCTCGGTGAGCACACCGCCGAGATCGTGGACGGAGAGCGCGCATGACGGTGAGCGGTACAGCTGAAGGGGCGTACGGGCCGGTGCGGCGTTGTCCGGGTGCGACGACGCTGTTGTCGCGCGGGCCGGGGAGGGCGACGCGTTCGGCTTCCCGGCGCGATGGACAGGCCGGCGAGATCGTGGACGGGGAACGCGCGTGAAGGTGATCGATGCCGAGGAGCTGGATGTCGCGGAATTCCTGCGACCGGGTGACCGGATCGTCATCGGGCAGGCGTGCGGGGAGCCGACCACGTTGCTCGAGGGGCTGATCGCGGGGGCGGGGGCGATCGAGGGGGTGTCCGCGTTCATCGCGACCAGCTTTTCCGGATTGCTGACTCCCGAAGCGACACAGGGAATATCGATGTCGAGTATGGGGGCGATCGGCGCGCTGCGGTCGCTGACCGCCGCCGGGCGGCTCGAGGTGATCCCGTGTCATGTCGGCCGGGTGGGGCCGTTGATCGAAGCCGGGATCATCGGGTGTGATGTGGCCTTCGTACAGGTGTCGCCGCCGGATGCGCAGGGGGACTACAGTTTCGGGCTGATCAGCGATTACGTGCGGGCCGCGGTGGAGCGGGCGCGGGTGGTCGTTGCGGAGGTCAACGACCGGGTGCCGTGGACATACGGTTCGACGCTGCGGGCGAGCGAGATCGACTACGCGGTAACGGTTTCCCGCGATCCGGTGCAGGTGCCGCCCGCCCGGATCACCGAGATCGACTCCGCCATCGCGAAATACGCCGCCGCCTATATCGAGGACGGCTCGGTGCTGCAGACCGGTGTCGGTGCGGTGCCCGATGCGATGTTGCGGCTGCTGCACGACCGCCGGGATCTGGGCGTGCATTCGGGCATGATCGGTGACGGCCTGGTCGATCTGGCCGAGGCCGGTGTGCTGACCAATGCGCGCAAGCGGATCGATCCGGGCGTCTCGATCACCGGCGCGCTGATCGGCACCGACCGGCTCTACGCATTCGCTCACCGTAACAACGGGATTCGCATGTGCGCGACCTCGTACACGCACGACGCGTCCGTACTCGCGCAACTCGACCGGCTGGTGACGCTCAACTCGGCGCTCGAGGTGGATCTCACCGGCCAGGTCAATGCCGAGCAGACCGGCGCGGCCTATCTCGGCGGGACCGGCGGTCAGGTGGATTTCGTGCGAGCCGGGGCGTGCTCACCGGGCGGCCATTCGGTGATCGTGCTGCCCTCGACCGCGAAGAAGGGCACGGTCAGCCGGATCACCGCCGCGCTGAGCGGGCCGGTGACCACCGCGCGCAGCGATGTGGACGTGATCGTCACCGAGTACGGCGCGGCCGAGCTGCGCGGGTGGACCCTGGCCGAGCGCACCCGCCGCCTGGTCGCCATCGCGCACCCCGACTTCCGGGAGGACCTGGAACGGGCGGCGCACACCATCCAGCAGAGAGGTTTCTGAATGCACGACGCGGTCCTGTTCGACGCACGCGAGGACGGCATCGCCGTCATCACTCTGAATCGACCCGAGATCCGCAACTGCCTGACCGCCGAGGTGCGTGCGGGCCTGGCCGCGGCGTGGGAGCGGTTCGAGCGGGATCCGTTGCTGCGCATCGCGATTCTGACCGGTGCGGGGGATCGGGCGTTCTGCGCGGGCGGCGATCTGAAGGAGATGGTGGAGACGGGCATGCGGGTGCCGCCCCGGGAGATGTTCGCCCTGCCGTACGACACCGTCGAGCTGTCCAAGCCGACCATCGCGGCGGTCAACGGCGTCGCCTATGCGGGCGGGTGGATGATCGCGCAGGCCTGTGACCTGTGCGTCGCGTCCACCACCGCGCGTTTCGCGATCACCGAGGTGAAGGTCGGCCGCAGCGCTCCCTGGGCCGCACCGCTGATCCACATGATCCCGCAGCGGATCATGATGGAGATCATGCTGACCGGCAAACCGATCACCGCTCGCCGGGCGTACGAGGTCGGTCTGGTCAATCGGGTCGCCGAACCCGACGAACTACTCGCTGCCGCAGTGGAATTGGCGACCGAGGTGCTCGCCGGTGCGCCGCTGTCGGTCCGCGCCGCCCGCGAAACCGTCATGCTGGCAACGGAAATGGGCCGCTCGGCGGCTTTGCAAGCCGCGCGCAGTGCCTCGGAGCTCTGCTACAACAGCGACGACGCCCAGGAAGGACCCCGCGCCTTCGCCGAAAAGCGTTCGCCCCGTTGGCAGGGGCAGTGATTCCCGGGATCGACCCACCATGCCCTGTGGTCTGTGCGACGAGCAGACTCCGGAACATGTTGCCGCGGGCAGTTGTCGGCGGATTCGGTGACCGTGCCGGGTGCTCGGTGCCCGCGATGGGTTCGGTGCCGCCCATCGCATCCGCGCTGCGGGTGGCCGTTCAACCGCGCACTGGGCCGGTCAGCGGGTGCGCCTGGAAGAAGTCCCACATGGTCGCGGTGGCGTCGATGGAATTCGTCGTGGACCCGACCAGGGGAGTCGGCGAGACGATCGACGCGTGGCCGGGCCAGGTGTGGCCGCCGCCCAGGACGCTGTAGAGCTCGACCGTGCCGTCGGCCGGGCACTGGTAGGCGGTGAGGGTGACGTCGGCGGCGACCTTGCGCTGCACTGGTTGTCCGGTGCAGCCGTTGCGCCGGGCCCAGGCGGCGGCGTTGGCGGGGATGTCGGTGGGGCCGGGGCCGTTCTGTGCGCCGCTGGAGGACCCGCCGTCCGGCGCGGGCAGGTATCGCGCGTTGACGCCCTGGCCGCCGCCGTAGGCGACGAGCGGATCGGCCGTGCCGTGGAAGGCGACCACCGGCACCGGACGCTGGGTCCGGCACCAGCTGAAGTTCTGCAGTCCGGCGACCGAGGCCACCGCCGCGATCCGGTCGGACAGCTGGCAGGCCAGCGAGGAGGTGGTGAACGCACCCATCGACAGCCCGGCCACGTACACCCGGCGCAGATCGATGCAGGAGGTCGCCTCCACGTGCGACATCAGCTGGGACAGGTAGGACACGTCGGCGCTGTTCGGGCTGAAATCCCAGCGGGGCCAGCCTGGTTCGTCGATCTGCGGGGTGATCGTCGCGAAGCCGTGGCTGTCGCCGTACGGGCCCAGACCGCTGCCCTCGTGTTCGAGCACGGCGAGTTCGAGATAGCCGTGCAGGTCGAATACCAGGGGCAGCGGGTGGCTCGCGGCAGGGGGAAGGTCCCGGATGTAGGTTCCGGAGCGCCCGGCCGCGCTGAAGTGCTGGGTGGACTGGCCCGAGGGGGCGGCGGGGGCGTGGCAGCCGGAGGATTCCACGGGGGCGACCGAATTCGCGGGTGCGGCCTCGGCGGTCCCGCCGACGGCGGTGAGGGTGGTGGCCGCCAGCGCGGCGGCGGCGATCATCGCGCGGGCGGTGCTCCGCAGCGCCGACCACGATGATGCGGCATTCTCGATCATGAGAGGCATGCTCGCACGTCTGTGGGTGTCCGTGTGGCCGTTCGCCGCCGGATCCTCGACGGAGATCCGGCACCGATATTTGCGAGATTCCACGCTGGCAAGAATAATATTCTTGTGAACGAGAATCATGCTGCCCGTCCCGCGGGTGATATTGCGAGCCGGATCGCGGCACGCACACTGGCCGACCGGGAGGCGGTCTACGCGGGCGAGGTGCGGCGGCTGCTCGATGCGGCGCTCGAGCTCATCCGCACCGCGGGTACCGGCGCGCGCCCCCGGGTGGCCGATATCGTTGCGGCCGCCGGACTGTCCAATGACGCGTTCTACCGGCACTTTCCGTCGAAGGACGCGCTCATCGCCGTGCTCATCGAGGACGGCGCGGACCGTCTGGTCAGCTATGTCGCGCACCGGATGGACAAGCAGGACACCCCGCGCGACGCGGTGCGGGCCTGGGTGGAGGGTGTGCTGTCCCAGGCCGCCGACGAGACCGCGACGACCACCCGCGCGGTGCTGTGGAACGCGGGCGCACTGACCCCGGCCATCGATGCGGGCTCACCGCTGCCCAGTGGTCGGCTCGCGCTGCTGCTGCACCGCCCGTTCACCGAATTGGGCAGCGTCGCACCCGAATTCGATGCGGGGCTGATCGCCCACGCGACCGTGGGACGCCTGTCGGACTATCTGTGGCGACGCGAGGAACCCACCGCCGCTGATGTCGACCGAGTGACGGCGTTCTGCCTGCGGGCACTCACGATTGGCCAGCATTCCGCAGGGCGCTGAGCGGCGCGTAATTCGCCCAGCCCTGCTCGGGCCAGTTGAACCAGCCCGCCGAGGCCGAGGTGCCGCCGTCCGGATGCAGGGTGGTGCCGGTCAGATACGCCGACAGATCCGAGGCCAGGAACACCACGCAACCGGAGATGTCGGTGACCTCCCCGGAACGTCCCAGCGGTATCGCCACGCGCACGCCGACGGGATCGTCCATCGCGCTGTCACCCTGCCCGTGTCCGATGCGCGCCAGGTTGGGCGTCGGAACATAATCCGGTGCAACGCAATTGACTCGGATCCGGTCCGGGGCGAGTTCGATCGCCAGGGTCCGGGAGAACTGCTCGACCGCGGCCTTGGCCGCGGAGTAGACCGCGAAACCCGGTGCGGCGCGGTGCGCTTCGATGGTGGTGATGGTGACGATGCTGCCCCCGCGCCCGCCCGCGCGGATCCGCGGCGCGGCCAGCGAGCAGGCGTGCATGACGTGCAGCAGATTCGCCCGCAGCAGCGCGTCCCAGCCCTTGGGCCGGGTCTCGGTGAACGGCGCCCGGAAGGTGCCGCCGACGACGTTCACCAACGTATCCAGCCGTCCCCACCGCTGATCGACCTCGTCGAACAGTGCGGTGAGCGCCTCGGGATCGCGAGCGTCCCCGACCTGCACCACCGCATCGTGGCCACCCTCGGCGAGTGCGGTGCGCAGATCCGCGGCCGCCTCGGCATCGAGGTCGAGCACGGCCGTGCGCACGCCGTTGGCGGCCAGATCCGTCACGATGGCCCGGCCCAGACCGCCCGCGCCGCCGGTGACCACGGCCACCCGATCGGCCAGTCCGCTGCGCTGTTCGAACCAGCTCGAGCCGGATGTGCCTGTGTTGTTTCGTATTTCGCTCATCGTCTACCGCAGGTAGGTCGCGCCGAAGGATTCGATGAAATCCAGTGTCGCGGTGCGTTCCCCGGTTCGCGCCGACACCACGACCCAGGTGATCCCGGCCTTGTCGAGTTCGGCGAACGCCTCCCTGTTCCGGTCCGGATTATCGGTGGGCGTGCCCAGGCCCTCGTCGTGGTAGGAGTACACCACGTCGATCGGGTCGGTGCGGCCCTGTTCCTGTGCGGAGGCCCGCAGTTCGGCGATGTCGCCGGCCAGCTGCCCGATCGGGCCGAGTTCGGGAGTCCTTGCGGTGGAACTCAATTGGGGACCACCGGACATCGGCATCCAGCCCTGTGCGTGTGCGGCGACGCGGCGCCGGGTGAGTTTGGAATTGCCGCCGATCCAGATCGGAATCGGATCCTGCACCGGCCGCGGGCGGGCGATCACGTCGCGGGCGTTGAAATGCCTTCCGGCGTAGCTGAACGGCTCACCGCTCCAGTGCAGCGGAAGGGTGTCCAGGGCCTCGTCGAACAACGCGTTGCGTTCCTCGAAATCGATGCCCAGAGCGTGGAATTCGCTCTTCTGATAGCCGGTGCCCAGGCCCAGGATCGCCCGGCCGCCGGACAGTTTGTCCAGGGTGGCCGCGGCCTTGGCGAGCAGGAAGGGATTGCGGTACGGCGCGACGGCCAGATAGGTCAGCAGCCGCAGGCGTTCGGTCGCACCCGCGATATATCCCAGTGCCACCAGCGGATCGAGTGTTTGATGTCCGCCCGAGGCCAGCCAGCGTGCGCCGGGGATCGGATGTTCGCTCAGCGACAGCGCGTCGAATCCGGCGCGCTCGACCGCGATCGCGACCTCGCGCAGCGGGCCCGCATCCAGAATGTCGCCCTCGTACCCGGTGGTTTCCGGGTAGTGGAAGATGAATCGCATCTCAACGTCCTCGTTTGACCTGATTGAACGGCACGCCGCGATCCGCGGCGTATTCGCGGGGCATGCCCAGCACCCGTTCGCTGATGATGTTGCGAGCCATCTCGGTGCTGCCACCGGCCAGGCTCCAGGCGTTGCGGAACAGGTAGTCCAGGCCGATCCGCGCGATTCCGGGTCCGTCCGCGTCCCCGGTCACCGCCGCCGAGCCCGCGATCGTCATCGCGGAATCGGTTTGCTGCCAAGTGGTTTCGGCACCGAACAGCCGGACGACGGATCCGGCGGCCGGAGGCATCGCACCACTGGAGATGGCCTGGGTGACATGGTCGATCAGCTGATTGCGGACCACGTTCATCATCCGTGCCGCACCGATGTCCTCGCGAACCCGCGGATCGTCCAGACGGCCGGTGTCGCGGGCCAGATCGACCAGGACGTTCGTATCCGCGCCGAGGTGGGGGCGTCGGCCGCTGGTGTACGGCGACGTGCCGCCCATCGCCGCGCGTTCGTGCACCAGCAGCCGCGATGTCGCCGCCCAACCGCCGCCGACCTCGCCGACCACGGCGTCGGCGGGCAGCCGGACGTCGTCGAAGAATTCCTGGCAGAACTCGGTGGCTCCGGTGACCTGTTTGATCCGCTGAATGCTCACCCCGGGCGCGTGCACCGGGACCAGGAACATCGTCAGGCCGTTGTGCTTGGGCGCATCCCAGTCGGTGCGGGCCAGGCACAACCCGTAGTCCGCGCCGTACGCACCCGAACTCCAGATCTTGGAGCCGTTGAGAATCCAATCGTCGCCGTCGCGATCCGCGCGAGTGGTCAGGCCCGCCAGATCCGATCCGCCCTTGGGTTCGGACAGGAATTGCGCGAGGATCTCCTCGCCCTTCAGCACGGCGGTCAGATGTGTGCGCTTCTGCTCCTCGGTGCCGAGTTCGGCGAGGGTGGCCGCGCAGATGGCCAGGGTGGGCACGTTCAGCTCGAGCGGCATCTCGTAGCCGAGCGACTCCTCGGTGAAGGCGCGCTGATGAGCGAGTGTGAGCCCTTGTCCGCCATAGGCTTTCGGGAAGCAGATGCCCGCGAAGCCGCCCTCGGCCAGGATGCGCTGCAACCGGCGGGCGCGATCCCAGCTCTCGTCGTCGGGGACGCCGAGCCGGGACTGCGAGGCGGGCGGGAGGTTCTCCTTCAGCCAGCGCCGGGCCCGGTCGCGGAAGGCGTCGACCGGTTCGAGTTCGGTGGTTTCGGGTGCGGTGCTCATGCGGCGCTCCGGACGAGTAGGTCGGTGATGCGGCGGTGGTGCTCCTCGGGCGTGCCGTACAGGGCCCGGCCGAGAGTGACCCGCCGCAGGAACAGGTGCAGATCGTGTTCCCAGGTGACGCCGATGCCGCCGTGGATCTGCACGCAGTCCTGCACGATGACCGGCGCTTTCCCGCTCACGTACGCCTTCGCGACGCTGACGAGTTCCGCCGCGGTGGACGGGCTGTCGTCGATGGCCACCGCCGCGGCGCGGGAGGTGGCCTCGCACGCCTCGAGCCAGGTCTTGTTGTCGGCCATGCGATGTTTGAGGGCCTGATAGGAGGCCAGCGGGCGACCGAAGGTGTAGCGGTCGAACATCCACTCCACGGTGGCGTCGAAGGCGCGGCGGGTGGCCGCGGTCGATTCCGCGGCGGTCAGCGCGGCGGCGATGTGGAGCTGGGATCGCACTGCGGCCGTGGCGCTTTCGCCGCTCTGCACGACCGCGTCCGCGCCGACTGCCACATCGTCGAACTCGACCCGTGCGGTGCGCCGGACCAGATCCAGCGTCCACGTCGGGGTGACGGTCACCCCGGGACTGTCGGTGCGGACGAGCAGTTGGATCGGCCCGTCCGGACAGGCCGCGGTGACCAGCAGGACATCGGCGGTATCCCCGGCCTCGACGCGGTCCTTGCAACCGGTGAGGCGGTATCCGTCGCCGTCGGGTTCGGCGCGTGTGTGGCCCGGGGCCAATTCGAGCCCGTGCTGCGGTTCGTACAGCGCCCATGCGGCGATCAGATCGCCCGCGACGATCTCGCCGATGACCTCGGCGAACCGGTCGCCCGCGGCCACGAGGCCGGACAGTACGGCGCTGGTGGGCAGCAGCGGTCCCGGCGCGCAGGCACGGCCGAATTCCGTGGCCACCAGGCCCAGTTCGGTCATCGGCCGCCCGGAGACCGAACCGCCGCCCAGGCTCTCGGGCACCAGCATGGCCGTCCAGCCCAGCTCCGCGCCCCGCCGCCACCAGTCGCGGTCGAATCCCGTTGCGGTGTCGGCGAGTTCGCGAATCACCGGAATAGATGCGGTGCGGTCGAGGAACTCGCGGGTGGTGGTCTGGAACAGCAGCTGATCGCCGGTCGGTTCCGCAGTCATGGTTTACGGTCCTCCACTTCGTAGCGATCCTCATTTGACGGCCCCGGCTACCAATGTGAGAATCAGATCATCAGTTAATGAGAGTAGCATTCTCGTGAGTCGGATGGACGGTGCAGGCACCGCCGCCCGAAGGGAGTCAGCAGTGGTGAACGACGTCACGTCGACGGACTTTTTCCTGGGGCGCGAGCTCCTCGAGGACCCGTACCCATACTTCGACGCCCTGCGGGCGCAATGTCCCGTCACCAAGGAGAATCACCACGGCGTCTACATGGTGACCGGGTACGACGAGGCGCTCGAGGTGCTCAACGATCCGGAGAAGTTCTCCTCGGTCACCTCGGTGACCGGGCCGTTTCCGGGATTTCCGGTCCCGCTCGAGGGCGATGACATCAGTGGGCTGATCGAGAAACACCGCGACGAGCTGCCCTTCAGCGATCAGCTGCCGACCCTGGATCCGCCGGTGCACACCCAGCACCGCGGTCTGCTGATGCGGCTGATCACGCCCAAGCGGCTCAAGGAGAACGAGCAGGCGATGTGGTCGATCGCCGATCGGATCCTGGACGAATATCTCGCCGCCGACTCGGCCTGCTTCATTCGGGATTTCGCCGGCCCGTTCACGCTGTACACGATCGCCGATCTGCTCGGCGTCCCGCCGGACGATCAGGAGCAGTTCCTGTACACCCTGCAGCGCGATCCGCATCGCAGCGAGGGCAGTGCCATCGGCAGCACCAAAGGTGATGCCATGCAGGAGAATCCGATCGAGTTCCTGTACGAGAAATTCTCCGCCTACATCGAGGACCGGCGTCGCGAACCGCGCGGGGACGTGCTGTCCAGCATGGCCGAAGCGACGTTCGCCGACGGCACCGAGCCGCCGGTGCGCGATGTGGTCGCGGTCGCGGCGAACCTGTTCTCCGCCGGTCAGGAGACCACGGTCCGGCTGCTCAGCTCGGCGCTGCGGGTGATCGCCGAACAGCCCGAGATCCAGCGGCTGCTGCGCGAGGATCACTCCCGGATCGGCAACTTCCTCGAAGAGGTGTTGCGCACCGAGAGTCCGGTGAAGGGCGATTTCCGGCTCTCGAAGGTGCCGGTCACCGTGGGCGGGGTGGATCTGCCCGCCGGGACCACACTGATGGTCGTCAACGGCGGGGCCAACCGGGATCCGCGCAAGTTCACCGATCCCTCGACCTTCGATCCGCAGCGTTCGAATGCGCGCCAGCACATTTCGTTCGGACGCGGCATTCACACCTGCCCGGGTGCGCCGCTGGCTCGCGCGGAATCGCGGGTGGCGATCGAACTGCTGCTGAAGCGCACCAGTGACATCCGCATCGATGAGCGGGTGCACGGCCCCGCCGATGCGCGCATCTACAAGTACGTGCCGACGTTCGTGCTGCGCGGTCTGACCGAGCTGCATCTGGCATTCGACATCGCTGAAAGTGAGGCGTAAATGAAGGTTTCGATCGATGCGGACCGCTGCCGCGGCCACGGGATCTGCCTGGGTATCTGCCCGGAGGTGTTCGAGCTCAGCGACGACGGGTACGCCGAGGCGGGGCCGGACGTCGCTCCGGAATTCGAGGACGCGGTGCGTGAGGCCGCTCAGGCATGTCCGGAACAGGCCATCGTCGTGAGCTGATCGCGCGGGCGTGGCACAGCCGAGTTCGATCGGAGGGAGCGCGAGATGCGTGAGACCGGTACATCGTCCGATTCCGGTGCGGCCGAGGGGGATCGGACGCCCGGTGCGGCGGCGCCGCTGACGCCCGGATGGCATGCCGAGCGGACGCCGGATCGTCCCGCGGTGGTGCTCGCCTCGAGCGGTGAGGTGGTGACCTATGCGCAGTTGGAGGACCGCTCGATCCGTTTCGCACGGGCCTTGCGCGCGCGGGGGCAGAAGGTCGGCGACCATATCGCGATCCTGCTGGAGAACAATCGGCAGTTCCTCGAGATCGCCTGGGCGGCACAGCGTTCCGGGCTGTACTACACCGCGGTGAACCGGAACCTGACCGCCGGCGAGGTGCAGTACATCCTGGACGACTGCGGCGCCACGGCGCTGGTGACGAGTGAATCGCTCGCCGAGGTGGTGTCGGGTCTGGACCTGTCCCGGGTTCCGATCCGGATCTGCGCGTCCGGGCGCATCGAGGGGTTCGAGGACTACTCGCAGGTGCTGGCCGGGTCCTCGGGTGAACCGCTGGGGCCCGAGGAGTGCGAGGGCCGCGAGATGCTCTACTCCTCGGGAACGACCGGGCGGCCCAAGGGGATTCGCAAACCTCTTCCGGCCACGCCACTGGGTGATCCCGAGGCCCCGCCGGTCCAGATCGCCCGGGGCCTGCTGGTGAGCGGCGCCCGGGAAGACGCGGTGTACCTCTCGCCCGCGCCGCTGTATCACGGTGCGCCACTGGTATTCTCGATGTCCTGGCAGCGGATGGGCGCCGTCGTGATCGTGATGGAGCGCTTCGATCCGCGGCTGTATCTCGAACTGGTCCAACGGTATCGGGTGACGCACACGCAGCTGGTGCCGACGATGTTCGTGCGGATGCTGCGGCTCGCGCGCGAGGAACGTGAGCGCTACGACCTGTCCAGTCTGGTGGACGTGGTGCATTCGGCCGCGCCGTGCCCGGTGCCGGTCAAGCGGCAGATGCTGGACTGGTGGGGCCCGATCATCAGCGAATACTATTCGGGCACCGAGGATGTGGGGAACACCTACATCTCTGCGGGGGAATGGCTCGCGCATCCCGGCTCGGTGGGCAGGCCCGCGCAGGAATGTCACATCGTCGGCGAGGACGGTGCGGAGGTGCCGGTCGGACAGGTCGGCGTGGTGTACTTCGCCGGTGGCCGCGGGTTCGAATATCACCACGATGCGGCCAAGACGGCGTCGGTCACGCACGAGAAGGGCTGGCGCACCCTCGGGGACATGGGCTATCTCGACGAGGACGGTTATCTGTACCTGACCGACCGGCAGGCGCACATGATCATCTCCGGCGGCGTCAACATCTATCCGCAGGAGGCGGAGAACATCCTGGCCTCGCATCCGGCCATCGCGGACGTCGCCGTGATCGGCGTTCCCGACGAGGAGATGGGCGAGTCGGTGAAAGCCGTTGTGCAACTGGTCGATACCGCTGCCGGGGACGCTGCGCTGGCCGATGAGCTCATCGTCCACTGCCGTGCGGAACTGGCCGCCTACAAGTGCCCCCGCACGGTCGATTTCGTGACCCAGCTGCCGCGCGACCCCAGCGGTAAGCTGTACAAACGTCAACTGCGGCAGCGCTATTGGGAAGGCCACGACAATCTGGTGCGCTGAGGGTGCGGCCCGGTCAGGGGGTGGGCATTGCGTCCGCTTCGGCCGGGCCGGGGTCCGAATGCACTTGGCTGCGGCCGCGCGCGACGACCGCTGCTCTGCGAGCGGCGATATCGCTCGTGCCCGGACGCCAGGTTTCGGCGAGGATGCCCTCGAGCAGATGCGCCTCGGTCAGCGTGGCCGTATCGGCGACCCGGTCGTAGTGCCCCAGGAGTTGCTGTACCGCACGGGGATCGTTGCCCGCGATGTCGCCCGCGAGGCGCTGCGCGAAGGGGAGTAGGTCCTGGTGTGGCACAACGTGATTCACCAGGCCGAGGCGCAGCGCTTCCGCGGCGGTGAGGAAGTTGCCGGTGAGCGAGAGTTCGACGGCCTTGCGGGCGCCGACCGTCGCGGCGAGCAGGACCGTCGCGCCGCCGCCGGGCATGACGCCCAGGCGGGCGTGGGTGTCGGCGAAACGGGCGCGATCCGACGCGATCAGGAAGGTGCACTGCAGGGCCACCTCGAGGCCCCCGGTGACGGCCGCGCCGTTGATCGCGCCGATGACGGGTTTGCCGATCGGCGGCAGGAATCGGAACAGGCCGTTGGTATCGCGTCCGGGGCCCTGGCCCGGCGGCCGCAGGGGCGGCATGGTTCCACCGGCTGCCTCGGTGAGATCCACGCCCGCGCAGAAGACGGGATCCGCGCCGGTCAGCACGATGACATCGATTCCGGGATCGTCCCCGGCCGTGGTGACCGCATCCCACAGCGCGTCCATCAGGGCGCGGCTGAGCGCATTGCGCGCGGTGGGGCGATTCAGCGTGAGGGTCGCGACGCGATCCGCGGTCTCGACCCGGACCAGGGCATCGGTCATGGGGCACCTCCGAACTGTGTGGGCGGGTTGCCGCCGCACTCGCTCACTCCGTTTGCTGGACGAGAGTGAATATACTGTTCTTACAATAGGAGAATACAGTTTTCGAAAGGTGCTCCGGATGAAGGTCGACGCCACCATCGCGGGTCTGAGTGTGGCCGCCACCCGCGCCCGCGAGCTGGAAGCGGACGGATTCGACGGACTCTGGGCCGGGGAGCTGAATCAGGATCCGTTCCTGGCGCTGGCCGTGGCCGCCGAGGCCACCGAAGGTATCGGCCTGGGCACCTCGATCGCGGTGGCCTTCGCCCGCTCGCCGATGACGCTGGCGTACACCGCCGACGATCTTCAGCGCCATTCGCACGGTCGGCTCACCCTCGGACTCGGCTCGCAGGTGCGGGCGCATGTCGTGCGGCGGTTCGGGATGCCGTGGGGGCGGCCCGCCGCGCAACTGCGCGAATACGTGCTGGCGCTGCGGGCGATCTGGTCCTGCTGGCACGAAGGCGCCGCGCTGGCTTACGAGGGCGAGTTCTACCGGCACACCCTGATGCCGCCGGATTTCGTTCCGCCGCAGCATGATTTCGGCCCGCCCCCGGTCCTGCTGGCCGGGGTGGGCGAGGCGATGACCCGGGTCGCCGGTGAGGTCGCCGACGGGTTCCTGTGTCACGGCTTCACCACCGCCCGTTGGTTGCGGGAACGCACCGTCCCCGCGCTGCGCGAGGGCCGTGCGCGCGTCGGCGCCACGATGGACGGATTCGACATGGTGGCAACGCCTTTCGTCGTCACCGGCACCGAAGCCCAGATCGCCGCCGCAATACCCACGCTCCGGCAACGCATCGCTTTCTACGCCTCGACCCCCGCCTATCGCGGCATCTTCGAACTGCACGGCTGGGCGGAAACCCGCGAGCAGCTCACTGCCCTGTCCAAGGCGGGCCGCTGGGACGAGATGGCACGCCTGATCACCGACGAGATGCTGGATGCCTTCGCGGTCATCGCCCCACCGGACGAACTGCCGTCCCGCATCGCAGATCGCTTCGGCGGCTTGCTCACTCGTCTGTCGCTGACGCTGCCACCGAGTTTCGACCGAGCCGAGGCCGCCGACCTCGCCCGCCGAATCCGGGAGGAATGCACGCTCCGGGAGGCCAGTGCCTCGTCCGGATAGGCCGGTGCCGGCACGCCAACCACCCGGAAGATTGAGACTAGGACTGCTCACCATCGGGATCGATCGTAGTGATCACATCGCCAGGCTCTACATTATGGGAGATGGGCTCGGAAAAAATGATCGAGAAATGATTCGGGGCGACCGAGGACGTGTGAATATGCATTCCGGTCATCACCCCGCGGTAAACCCGGCCATCGCGCTTGGTGAGTTCCACTCTCTGTCCGACTGTGAACTCCCCTTGGACAAATCCGGTAACTATGGGCAGCTTTTGGAAGCTTACCCTGAATACGTCGTCCACCTCGAATTTACTCAACCTGCTCACTTTCCTCCGTTGGCGATGTACTTTGCCCAGAATGCATCCTCGGCAGCGTAGGCCTGAGCCTCGAGTCCAGCGCTTGTTCCCGTGCCGATTTGCGTTCCGCTGGCGTACTGATCCACGTGAACCTTCTCATGCACCAGGGTGCGCATCAGCGTCTCGGGGTCGGAGAACGCCGAGGGGGCCAGTGTGATGTCGTTGCCGGTCGTGCTTCCGACCGCTTTCTCGGCATCGTAATATCGGATGTCGTCGGCGGATGTGCCGAGGTGTACATTGACACCTTTCAGGTCGACGCCCGCCTTCGCAGCGTATTCTTCGATCGTTTCCTGGGTTATAGGGAGGTGGTCGCCACTCTCCATGATGTCCTTGCTCAGTCGGCTGGCACTCCGGGAGAACAGCTTGCCGTCCCGGTAGCCGCCGCCTCGTGCGAAGATGCTCAGGTTTGTCCGAGCTTCGTCGACCCACTTCTGGACACGCTGAAGAATTGGCCTCGCCCGTTCGAGCAACGGTGTGAGCGTTTTGGAAACTATTTCCCCGGAGCGGGCGATCAAGGCGCTGATGAACCCTTTGATCTTCTCCGCCTTCTGGGCGATGCGACCGGCATAGGCGGCGTTGCCGACCCATTCGGAGAGAGTGCCGGTGAAGGGTGCCAAGATGGCGAAGGCGGCTTCGAAGGCGACCGCTTCTTCGACGAATTCGGCCAGCTCGTCGACGGCCTTCTTTTGTGCGTCGTCGAGATTTTGGGCGTAGTCGTTGCAGGAGTCGCCCAGTTTCTGGCAGATATCGGCAAGATCGGTGAAGTCGGTTTTACGTTGGTTACAGGAGGCGACAGCGGTGTCGATCTCGGGAGACTGGTTGTTGCTGAGCAACCCCACGGCGCTGGTCACCGCGGTAGCGAGGGTGCGGTAGTCGGAGGCCGCAGTGTGCCAGGCGTCGGCTGCGGCGTGCAGTTGGATCCGGTTGCCGTTCGGCCAAGCATTACTGACCAGGTCTTGTACGACGGACCAGCCGAACGGCACGTCGATGCCGCCTCCAGCGGCCGGGGAGACAGTCGTGCCCAGGGTGATGTCGGGTGTCAGCGTCGGTTTGGCCGGCGACGTGGCGGTCGAGTGGTTGGCTGTGGCTTCGGTGACAGCGTGGTTGTAGACGCCGACCGCGATCAGGTTGCGGGTTTGCACACATGCTTCGGCCAACGTCGCCGAGGTCCCGATCGCCGCTTGCGCTGCCTGGTCGTAGGTGGTGGCCCACTGCTTGCCGGCGTCATCGACTCCGGCCATGCCGCTGTAGTAATTGAGCACCGCGAGCAGGGCGTTGTGAGTGTCGGAGGCGTCAACGCCGATCTTGGCGAATTCCTCACCGGCGTCGTGGTAGTCCTGGGACCGGAACACGATGTTGGGCACCGTCGGCGCGGGCACAGGTGTTTTTTTCGGCGGCGGCTTCGCCAGCGTCGGCGGGGGGTTGTCCGGCGCAGGGGTCGGTACTGGAGCAGGTGCGGGCGAGGTGGGTGGCGGGTTGGAACGGTTCCCGGCGTGGCCGCTTTTGTCGGTGGTGTCGGTGGTGTGGTCATTGTGGCCACATCCCATGGTTGGTGGGCCCGACTGTCTGGTACGCGGTCAATGCGTCAGCGAGCTTTTGTCGCAACGTCGCCAACGCCTCGTTCATGTCGGCGACGGCTCGGATCCGGTTGTCGTGCGCTGTCTTGTGGGCGTCTGCGGCGTCACCGGTCCAGGTGACATGCAAATCGCTGATGCGCTGGTCGATCTCGGTGATGTTCTGTTCGATGGACGATTTCAGCGTTGCGGTGTCGTCGATCAATTTCGCGAGTCCGACGAGGTCGACGCGATAATCGGTGGCCACTTCCATGCCTGTCCGGGACCCCGCGCTAGATCGGCGGCAGGTTCAGGCTCGAGCCTGCCTGGCTGATCGCAGTCGCCTGGTTGGTGTCGGTCGTGGTGTAAGTGTTTGCGGCGGTGTGCAGGGCGCCGACGTCGGTGTAGAACGAGCCGACGGTGCGCCGTGCGCCGTCGGCCCAGGGGTCTTCGTGTGAGGTCGCAGCGATGCCCTGCCAGTCGCTGCCGAGGAAGCTCGATATCGCCTTGACGTGCGCCTCGATGGCGGTGGACATGTCGTCAGCTTGCTGCTGCAGCCATTGCGCAGTCTGGTGGACCGTCGCCGGATCAACTTCCATTCCCGCCCCGTCTCTACATGTTCTCAATTTGTCAGCCGACCACTCAGGCACCACGGGCACCACGGCTCCAGATCTATGTCTGTGGTCACACTGCTGGTCAAGTTCAGCGAGCTTCATTTGGGTGGGTGCAGGAAGTTCACCAGACACCCCGGGGCAGTGCGCCGTCGCCCAGGCTCATTGCGTGATGCAGCACCACGTCGGCTGTCGGGCGACCCGCCGCTCGCGCAAAGCAGCTGCTGCGCTCTGGGCTTTTGTCGATACCGGCCGCGTCGTGCCGGATGTCAGCAAGCCACGGTGATCGTCGATGACTCCACTCCCCGGTAACAGGCTCCGGCAACCGGTTGGCCGGCATGAGGAGTCGGATGCCGCGAACAATCGGGACCGGTGCGCGGTGTACGGAATGCCCCGCCGCGCAACGATTCTGATGATGGTCAGCTCACTCAGGGAGTTCGGCTACTCCCCCGGGTGGCGCGCGCCGTCCGGCGCTCCGGCACCGCCTCGGTCACTGCGTCAGCGTGAAACCGTCGTAGTCGTCGGCGGCGACTTGGTCGCATTTCTCGCGATATGCTCCGACGCCGCCGATGTACGCGTACATCACCCTCGGCTTGCCGGGCACATTCGAGCCCACGTACCAGGAGTCGACCTTCGGATACAGCGTCATATTGCCCGCTTCGTCGACGTGCCGAGTCCATTCCTGCTCCGCGTCGACCTCGGCCTCCATGCTCGTGACGCCCTTGGCGCGCAGCGCGTCGATCGCGTCCGCCACCCAGTCGACGTGCTGCTCGATGGACACCATCATGTTCGACAGGACCGAGGGGCTACCCGGGCCCGTGATCGTGAAGAGGTTCGGAAAGCCCGCCATGGCGAGACCGAGGTAGGTGATGGGCCCGGCGGCCCACTTCTCCCGCAGCGACGCACCGTCCCGGCCGCGAATGTCGATCGCGTCCAGCGCACCGGTCATCGCGTCGTATCCGGTGGCGTAGATGATGTCGTCGAACTCGAAACTCTCCTGCGTCGTCGCGAGTCCGGACTCGGTGACCTCGGTGAGCGGGGTCGCGCGCACGTCCACGAGCCGGACATTGGGACGGTTGAAGGTCTGGTAGTAGTCGGTCCCCAGAACCGGGCGCTTGACGCCGAAGAGGCCGGCGGGCTGAAGTAGCCGGGCGACAGCCGGATCCGTCACCATCTCGGCGATTCGGTCGCGGATGAACTGGGCGGCGGTCTCGTTGGCGGCCTCGTCGGCGAGCAGGTCCGTGAATCCGACCAGCATGCTGACCAGTTCGCTGTTCTTGTCCTCCCACACCCTGCGGTAGAAGGCATTTCGTTCCTCTTCGCTCACCTCGAGCGCCCCCTTGGTGGCCTCGGGCTGGGCGATGCCGAAGCCCGATTCCCGGTTGGCCTTGCGCACTTCGCGATAGCGCGACTTGATCCCGCGTTGGAATTCGGGGTCGATCGGGTGATTGCCTGCGGGCAGAACATAGTTCGGGGTCCGCTGGAACACGGTGAGCTGCTCGGCCGCTTCGGCGACCAGCGGAATAACCTGCACCCCGGAGGAACCGGTGCCGATCACCGCGACCCGCCGGCCGGTGAAGTCCACCTCCTGCTCGGGCCAGTTGCCGGTGTGGAAGCTGCGGCCCCGGAACGTCTCGATGCCCGGAACCTCCACCATCTTCGGCACCGACAGACAGCCGGTCGCCATGATCGCGAACCGTGCCGAGACGACCTCGCCCCGATCGGTCGTGATCCGCCACCGCGCGGCGGACTCGTCGTAGACCGCGGCGGTGACCCGGGTCTGCAACTGCACGTCCTTACGCAGATCGAAACGATCCGCGACGTGGTTGATGTAGCGGAGCAACTCCGGCTGCGGCGGCAGCTTCTCCGTCCACTCCCACTCCTGCTCGAGCTCCGGGTCGAAGGAGTAGTTGTAGTACATACTCTTCACGTCGACGCGTGCGCCCGGATAGCGGTTCCAGAACCATGTGCCGCCGAGTCCGTCGCCCGCTTCGAACACCTGCACCGAGAGCCCGAGTTCGCGCAACTTGTGCAGCATGTGGAGCCCGGCGAATCCGGCTCCGACGACGACGGCGTCGATCTCGCGAGCCTCCTGCCCGGTCGAGAATGTGGAGTGCTCCGAGGTCGTTGTCATTCCTGCCCCCTCATGTCGCTGCGGCTCGGTTGATGTCACGAGCTCATCGGTGCGCGGATGAGCTCGCCGAGCGTCAGTTTTCCAGACCGGTACAGGCTGCAGGTTAGCGGAACATCCTTGCGCGCGTTCGTTGTTCCGCACAATGCCAGGTGAAACCGCTTGCCGGACATCACAACGCGAGTACGCCGATCGCATGTCGGTGCAGGATAAGAACTGCCGATGCCGTCATCGCGACTGCCAGTGCACGACAGGCGAATCCGCCATCCGCACGAGACGCGCCCGGTTGCGTCCGCCGTCACCACCGATAGCCCGGCAGCGGACGGCGGTGCGCGCGGACCGGGGCGCCGCGGCGTATCAGCGACCGTCGGTGTTCGGTGGGAGCCGGGTGGGCGGGGCTGCACGGCGGCCCTGGCGGGTGCCGTTCTCTATGGTGGACATGAGGTCTCGGGCTTGTTCGGCGGTGCGGTTCGGGCGCGGGGCCGTGGAGTCGACACCCGGGGTCTCGGCGAGTTCGGGGGCGAGACTGGCCTGGCGGCGGCGTTTGGGGAGGGCGGGTTTGCCCTGGCCCGACGCGGCCGGTCGGGGCTGCGGGGCGGTCATGACGGGCGCGGCGCCGACCGGGACCGCGGCCACGGGCTCGGGGGGAGGTGAAATCCGCTGCGGGGCATTCTCATCGGTGACCGGCTCGATGCTGACGCAGGAGTTCGGGATGAGGACGATGGCGCGGACGCCGCCGTAATCGGACTCGGTCAGGCGCACCGAGATGCCGTGGCGCGCGCCGAGCAGCGCGACGACGAACAGCCCCAGCCGGGAATCGGCCGACAGCGTGGTGACGGCGAAATCCGGTGGCCGGGCCAGCATCTCATTGGACCGACGCATGTCCTCGGGGCTCATGCCCATCCCCTGATCGCCGATCTCCACGGCCACCCCGCGCCCGACGACCGTGCCGGTGACATCCACGCGGGATTCCGGCGGCGAGAACGAGGTGGCATTGTCGACCAGTTCGGCCAGCAGGTGGATCAGGTCGCCGACCACATCGCCGAGGATGTACGCGTGTGGCATCCGGCTGGTGTGCACCCGGGCATAGTCCAGGGTTTCACCGACCGCGCTGCGGACCAGTTCCATCAGCGGCACCGGTTTACGCCACTGGCGGCCGGGTCGCCCGCCGCCGAGGATCAGCAGATTCTCGGCGTTGCGGCGTTCGCGGGTGGCCAGGTGATCGAGCCGGAAATACACGTCCAGAACGGCCGGATCCTCTTCGCCCCGTTCGGCTTCGTCCAGGATCTCCAGTTGCCGATGCACGACGAGCTGACTGCGGTGCGCGATGTTGAGGAAGACCGCGCGCACGCCCTCACGGGTGCGCGCCTCGGTGACCGCGGCGTCCACGGCGGCGGTGTGCGCCTGATTGAAAGCCTGTGCCACCGCGCCGATCTCGTCGCGACCGAAGTCGAGCCGCGCGGCGCGTTCCTCGGCCGAGACGTCCTCGCCGGCGCCGAGTCTGCGCATGGTCTCGGGCAGCGCGACCTCGGCCAGGGCGAGGGTTTCGGTCCGCAGTCGTTGCAGGCGTCCGATGATCCGGTTGGCCAGCAGTAGCGAGAGCAGGAATCCCAGTAGCGCCAGGCCTGCCATGCCGATTCCGACGATCAGTGAGTTGTGCGCGCGATGCGTACCCGAATCGGCGGATTGCCGCTGCGCGGTGGCATTGTGCTCCACCCACAGCTGCATCATCTGCCCCTCGACGGTGTCGGCGGTGCGCCGCCAATCGGCCAGATTCATCGGCAGCACAGCGGAATTGCCGGATCGCCCGGTCGCCGCCGGGTGCAGGATCGCGTCCTCCATATCGCTGAGCTGCCGCCAGTCCGGCGCGGCGACCATCTCGGCGATCCGCTTCTCGGTGGCCGGATCGGTCTCCACATATCCGGCCTGCACCTTGGCCAATTGCGTGTGATACCAACCGACTTGGTTGCGGTACTCGGTCAGCAGCGTCGGCGGCATGCCCGCGGTGGTCCCGGCCAGGGCGGTCAGCGAGATGGAGCGGGCCATCGCCTCCACGACGCCGAGCAGGTCCGCGGCGTGGGTGAGCTGGATGGCCGAGGCGATATCGGGCGCGGACTGCTCGATCGTGTAGGTGCCCTGATCCACGCCGTCCAGCAGGCGGCTGTAGAAGGTGTAGACGTCCGAGAGCGGTGCGGTGCCCGCGTCGACGCCCTTGCGCAGCAACGGAAGTTGCGTCTTGAGCGTGTCGAATCCCTGGAGGGTTCCGGCCACCGAGGTGCCCTGGGTCTTGGCGAACTGGACCTCGACCGGGATGATTCCGTCCAGCGCACTGTCGAAGGCGGTGCGCGCGGCCGGGAGCGCGCCCGGATCGATCCGCTGCCCGGCCAGCTTCCACAGCGACAGCAACCGCTCCTGCTCCACCGCGACGACGAGGTTGCGAGCCGGAGCCTCGTTGGCGCGCAGGTCTTCTGCGAAGTTCTCGGCACGATGTCCGGTGATCACCAGGTAGATGGCTCCGGTGATGCCGATGGCCAGCAGGACGAGGCTGGGGACGAGTGCGACGGCGAGGATCTTGCTGCGGATCCCCGCGAATCTGGCGGGTAGCACCGAGCCAATATAACGGAAAACCATAAAAAGTAATCAGCTCTCGCGGAGAGAATTCGCAGCTAATCGCCGGGATTCCGATGGTCGGCGGCGTCGATGGCGGTGGCGAGCGGGCCCAGGTCCGCATTCAGTTCCGCGGCGAGGTTGCGAGCTACCGACACGTCCTTGCGCAGGAATTCGCCCACCGACTCGGCGAACGCCGCCACCGACCCCTTGGCCGCGACACTGCCCAGCGCGCGTCCGGCGCTGCTGGCATGCGGCAGGGCCGACAGCAGCGCGGACTCCTCGACGCCGAGTTGTGTTGCCAGCCGCACCGATTCGGCCACCAGGCCGATCTGCGCGGCGAACAGCACATTGTTGACCAGCTTGACCCGCTGTCCCGAACCCAGCGGGCCCAGGTGCAGGATCGGATCCCCGTAGGACGCCAGCGCGGGCCGGATCCGCTCCAGCGCCGCGGCGTCCCCGCCGCCGAACAGGGTGAGCTGCCCGGCGGCGATATCGTACGGCCCACCGCTGACGGGTACGTCGAGCACCTCGATGTCATGGGAATCCGCCACCGCGGCAATGGCTTCCACGGTGCGCGGGCTGCCCGTGGTATGCACGGCCAGCACCGAGCCGGGCGGCATGGTCTCGAGCAGCGGCGTGTCCAGGCAGACCGCCCGCACCTGCTCGTCGGTGAACACGCAGATGATCACCGCGTCCGCCCGGGTTCCGGTGGCCGCGGGGAAGGGCACGGCCTGCGCGCCCAGTTCGATGATGGCCCGGCGCGCATCGGCGTTGCGGCCCAGCGCAGTCACCTCGTGTCCGGCCGCCACCAGCCGCTGGATCATGGGCCTGCCCATCCGGCCCGCACCGACGAATCCGATTCGCATCGCGTGTATCCCTGTCCGGCAGTCGAATTCAGCGTGGGTGCTGCATCATCGCGAGCGTCGCATCGGCCGCGGTGAGCACGATGCCGGGCTCGATGTCGGCGTCCGAGGCCAGGCCCGCGATCAGGCCGACATCCTTGCGCAGCAGAGTGGCCGCGTGCGCGGCGAGCACTTCGAGCGTGCCGCCACCGGTGATCCGGCCGAGGGCGAAGCTGTTCGCGGTGCCGTGCGTGATCACCTCGCCCAGGCGCGCCGCGTCGACGCCGAGCGCGTTCCCGAGGTCCAGGGCGCTCTTGGCGGTGGCCAGGTTCGCGGTGAACAGCAGGTTGTTGAGCAGTTTCGTGGTCTGCCCGGAGCCGACGCCGCCCAGGTGCACGATCGGGTCGGCATAGGTCGCCAGGACCGGCCGGGCCCGTTCGACCGCATCGTCGTCGCCGCCGACCATCACCAGCAGCCGCCGCGCCTCCGCGGCCATACCGCCGCCGCTGACCGGCGCGTCGATGAGCGAGACGCCCTGTGCGGCAGCCTTTTCGGCCAGTTCGCGGCAGGTGTCGGGGTGCACGGTGCTGTGAATTGCGACGATGCCGCCGGGCCGCAATCCGGCCAGTACGCCCTGTTCGCCCTCGAGCACCTGCCGCACATCGTCGTCACCGACCACGCACAGGCACACCAGATCACTGGCCGCGGCCAGTTCCGCCGGGGTGGCCGCGGACTTCGCGGCGGTGTCGGCGTAGGGCTCGAGCGACGCCGGACGGCGTGCCCAGAGCGTCGTCTCGAAACCCTCCTCGACGATCCGGCGGGCCATCGGGCCGCCCTGACTGCCCAGTCCGATGAATCCGACCCGCATGCGGTGCCTCCCTATCGAAAAATGCTCCTGCGCACCGCTGTTCGGTGGCGCGGTGATGATGTCTAGTTCTGCGGCGCGACCTCGGGCGCGGGCTGGGGCCGGTAGAACGTGGCCAGCAGTCCACCGGTCGCGACCACTCCGAGGATCAGGGCGACACCGCCGCCCGCCCACCCGGTGATCGCGATTCCGCCCGCGTGGTCCAGCGACAGCCAGCCGGGTCCGAGGATGCCCAGTGCCAGCGCCACGACGCCCAGTACGAGTACGTATTCATAGCCCTCTTTGAAGACGAAGAACCCGTTGGTGCGATGCGCCAGCAGTCCGGCGACCAGCATCACCGAGATCACCGCCGCGGCCGCGAACGAGGTCAGCAGGCCGAGGATCAGCAGCGCTCCGGCCGCGATCTCGGTCAGCACGCTCAGCCATGCCTGCAGGATCGGCCGGCGCAGCCCGAGGCCGCCGAACCACCCGGCGGTTCCGGCGATCTTCCCGCCGCCCAGCCAGTGGTTGACGCCGTGCGCGATCATGGTGCCGCCCAACACGATTCTTACCAGCAGTAACGCGACATCGGTCACGCTCATGACAACTCCTCCGATAACTCCGGCCGATCAGGTGTCGCTACGCAGCAGCAACGCCCCGCCCGGGGTCAGGCCGCCGCTGGAGACGACCGCGACGTGGGCGTCGGTGACCTGACGGGCCTCGCCCGCGCCGCGCAACTGCACGATAGCCTCGTGCAGCAGGCCCATGCCATGCGTGCGGCCGTGCGAGAGCTGGCCGCCGTGGGTATTGAGTGGCAGTAATCCGTCCCGGGCGATGTTCTTGCCGCCGTCCAGGAAGTCCTTGGCCTCGCCGATTCCGCAGAACCCCAGCGACTCGATCCAGGACAGGCAGTTGAAGCTGAACCCGTCGTAGAGCTCGGCCACGTCGACGTCGGTGGGACGCAGCGAGGTGCGGCTCCACAGATGCGCCGCGGGCCCCAGCGACTGCGGCTCGTGGGTCAGCGTGCTCTGATCCCAGTCGATGCGCTCGATGATCTGCGTGCCGACCGCCTCCACGAGCACCGGTTCGACGGGCAGGTCGCGTGCGGCGTCGACCGCGGAGACGATGACCGCGACAGCGCCGTCGCACGGCACGTCGCAGTCGTACAGGCCGAACGGAGTCGTGATGGTCCGCGCGGCGAGATAGTCCTCCATGGTCATCGGATCCCGGTACACCGCACTGGGATTCAACTCCGCGTTGGCGCGCTGGTTCAGAGCGATCCAGCCGAGCGTCTCGCGCGTGGTGCCGTAGCGGTGGAAGTGCCGCTGCGCGTTCTGCGCGAGAGTGTGCGCGGCCGAGGACGCGCCGAAGGGCATCTGCCAGCTCGTCGTGCGTCCGCCGCCCGGCGCGGGCACCTTGCCCGCACGCATGCGTTCGTTGAACGTGGCCTCCCACACCGTGCGGAAGCACAGCACGTGCCGGGCCAGGCCACCGGCGACCGCGAGCATCGCCGCGATCACCGAACCGCCGGGCCCGAACGTCTCGATGCCGCCGTTGTGCCAGGTCGGCCGCAGCCCGAGGGCCGCTTCGAGTGCGGTGACCCCGCCCTCGGCGAACCCGCCGAGATTGCCGCCGCCGGGATAGGTCGACAGGCCGTCGATATCGGCCATGGTCAGGCCCGCGTCGGCGACCGCCTGCTCGCAGGCGTCGATGGTCAGCTCGAGCGGTGGGCGCATCAGCCGCCGCCCGATCTGCGACATGCCGATTCCGGTGAGCGCGACCTTGTCCTCGAACTTCTCGGTCCGGACCATCGGCCGCACGTATTCGCCGAATCGCGCCGGGTCGATCTCGTCCCGCGGCAGCGGCGCGGGCTCGGACCGGGGCGCCGCAGGCCGGAACACCGGCAGCCAGACGTCGCCGTCGGCGAGGAAGGTGACCTCGACCCGCATGCCCAGCGTCAGCGAGTCGGGATCGGCGTCGATGATGTTGGTGGTCAGCCGAACTCGCGGATCGTCCTCGAGCGCGACCTGCGCGATGACGTAGGGCGCGGGCATGCCCGGCAGGCTGAACCGCTCGTTGACGGTGAAGCTCGACAGCGTGCCGAATCCGGACACCACCCGCACGCCCAGCTCGCGACTGCGGCAGTACCGGCAGATCGGCTGCGGCGGATGGATCAGTGCCGCACAGGATTCGCACTCCTGTATCCGCAGGTTGCCGTCTTCCCCGGAGGTCCAGAAGAACTCGTTCTCCAGGGTGAGCAACGGTAGCGGTCGTCCCGATTCCTCGGCCATCTCGCCTCCTTACCTTGCCGTGCTGCGTTGTGCTGCGTCGTGATTCGCCGTGCGTGCGGGTGTGCCCGATCAGCTCTGCGTGCGGGGCCTGCGAGCGGTGACCGGTTCGGCCAGGCGCTCCTCGTCGCAGAGGCGCTGCAGCGCGACCAGGGTCTCGTCGAGTCCCGCGCCCAGGCGCTGTCCCGGGGTGAACGTCGCGGGCAGATGCCGCATGCCCTGGATGACGCCGATGGTGTCGTAGTGCATCGTGCCCTCGGCATCGCACCGGAAGTCGGGCATCCGGTCCAGGACCGCCAGCAGCATTCGCTTGAACACCATGCGCGCCATATTCGAACCGATACAGCGGTGCACCCCCAGCCCGAAGCTGTAGTGCCGGTTGCCCCGCCGCTCGAGATCGACCTCGTGCGGATTGTGGAACACCCGGGGATCGCGATTGGCCATCGCCCAGGACAGCCACAGTCGCTCGCCTTCGACGAATCGCTTACCCGCCACCTCGCAGTCCTCGGCTATGGTGCGGCCGTCGCCGGGTGCGGGGGTGAAGTAGCGCAGGAATTCCTCGGTTGCCGAGTCGAGCATGAGATCCCGCTCGCGGCTGAGCAATTCGCGTTGATCGGGATGCTCGGACAACCACTCCAGCGAATGCGCGGTGAGTGCGGTGGTGGTGTCGAAACCGCCGCCGATGATCAGCGCGAGCATGCCGATGGCGTCCATATCGGAGATCGGCTCGCCGGACAGGGTGGACCGGGCCACCGCATCGATCAGCCCCGGGCGCGGATTCTGCTTGATCCGAAGGTAATTGGTGAGCAGATCCATGCCCATGGCCTGGTTCATCTCGCCGACCCGCCCGTTGTCCGGGGAATCGGGCGGGGTGTAGACCGAGGCGTGCGCCGGTTCGTTGTAGATGGTCCAGTTGTCCAGCGGGATGCCCATCATCGCCAGGGTGAGCACGGCGGGAACGATATTGGCCAGATCGTCGACGAAGTCGATCCGTCCCGATTCGATCTTCTCGTCGATACTGGCGCGGATCACCTCGTCCGCCAACGGAATCCAGCGTTGCACCGCGGCGGGGGACAGGTAGGGGTTGAGCGCGGCGCGCAGTTCGGTCTGCTCGGGCGGGTCCATCTCCAGGATTCCCGAGCGCCTGGCCACTCCGCGTTCGGGCGTGGGGATTGTGATCCCCTGGTAGCCGCGACGTTCCCCCGCGGGGTCGTGATCGTTGGAAGTGTACGGGCAGCGGGCCAGTTCGAAGACCTCCCGATTGCCCGCGGCGACCCAGTGCCCGCCGTAGGTCTCGGTCCAGGCGATCGGGCAGCTGTCCTGCATCTGCTCGGTGATCGCGGTGAACTGCTCGCGGTAGTGCGGGGTGTGCCGGTCGAAATGGAAGATCGGCCGTCTGCGCTCGGCAGCGTTGTCCACGCTCATGGTGGTTCCCTACTCGGTGATCGCGATCGCGCGCTCGGGGCAGGAGCGCACGGCCTCGCGCACGTTCTCCTCCTGATCGGTCGGGACGTCCTCGCTCACCGGTGAGGAGTGACCGTCGATCTCACTGAGCTCGAACATCTTCGGGGCGATCATCGAGCAGAGGGTGTGTCCCTGGCAGCGATCGGCGTCGACATGAACCTTCACGATATTTCTTCCCTTCAAGTGTGGTAGCCGTACCACTCGAGACAGCCGTCGGCCGCGCCTGCTCGCTCGCGGTCAGGTGTTGCGTCCGCCGTTGACGCCGAGGATCTGCCCGGTGATGTATCCGGCGTCCTCGGAGATCAGGAACGAGCAGGCCGCGGCGATGTCGGCGGGCTTGCCGACGCGGCGTACGGGGGTGCGCTGGATGTGTTCCTCGATGGTGCCGCCCAGCAGTCCCTTCTCCTCCGAGCGGCGCAGCATGGGGGTGTCGATGAAGCCCGGCGGGACGGCGTTGACCGTGATCCCGTACGGACCCAGTTCCAGCGCAAGGGATTTGGTGAGCCCGTTGAGACCGGACTTGGCCGCGACGTAGGCCGACATGAACGGCTGGCCGGAGTGGGTGCTCGAGGAGGAGATGTTCACCACCCGGCCCCAGTTCGCGGACATCATGTCCGGCAGCACCCCCTGCACGGTGTGGAACACCCCGTGCAGGTTGACGTCGATGATCTGTTTCCATTCCTCGAAGCTGAGGTTCTGGAACCGCCGGTACTTCTCCACGCCGGCCGCGTTCACCAGGACCGTCACCGGGCCCAGCTTCTCGCGGACGTCGGTCAGGGCGGCGGTGACCTGGTCGGGATCGCTGACGTCGGCCCGATAGGCGAAATCGTCGTCGGCGGCCGGGTTCAGGTCGAGGGTGGCGACGTGCAGGCCGTCGGCGCGCAGGCGCTCGGCGATGCCGAGACCGATACCGGACGCGCCGCCGGTGACTACGGCGGTTTTCACGAAAGAATCTCCCTTCCGAATGCTGAGAACGGTACTCTCGCGCTGAACGGGTGCGCAAGGTTTCCGCGGTGGCGGAACCGAGTGGTGACCGGGCGTTCCGGGCTGGAGTGTTTGCCAGGTCATCGATTGTTGCTACAGTCCGCTGGAGAAGAATGTATCATTCTCCATTAAAGAGAATGTAATTTTCACGCGCAGCTAGGAGACGCGATGTCAGCGCAACAACAGGAGGCGGGCGTCACCCGACGGCTGCTCATCGATGGGCAATTGGTCGAGACCGAGCGCACGCTCGACTCGCTCAACCCCGCGACGGGGCAGGTGTACGGGTACGCGCCCGAGGCCGGTATCGCCGAGACCGATGCGGCCGTGGCCGCGGCGCGGCGCGCGTTCGACACCACGACCTGGTCCACCGACCACGCCTTCCGGGCGCGCTGCCTCGATCAGCTCTACACGGCGCTGCGGGACAACGTGGAGGAGCTGCGGGAGCTGACCATCGCCGAGGTCGGCGCGACTCGCCAGCTCACGCACGCCAATCAGCTCGAGGTTCCGTTCGAGATCGTCCGGTATTACGCGGATCTGCTGCCGAAGTACTCCTTCAGCGACGACATCGGCGAGATCGAATTCCGCGGACGTCCGCATCGGCGCTGGGTGGAGCGCGAGGCCGGGGGCGTCGTCTCCGCCATCGCGGCCTACAACTACCCGCATCAGCTGGCCCTGGCCAAGCTCGCGCCGGCGCTCGCGGCCGGATGTACGGTGGTGCTCAAGGGCGGGCCCGACACTCCGCTCGCGACCCTGGCTCTGGGCGAGATCATCGCCCAGCACACCGATATTCCCGCGGGCGTGGTGAATGTGCTTGCCTCCTCGGATGTTTCGGTGGGCGAGCGGATGACCACCCATCCGGACGTGGACGTGGTCACCTTCACCGGTTCGACCCCCGTCGGACGCAAGATCATGGCCGGCGCGGCGGGCACGCTCAAGCGGGTGTTCCTCGAACTCGGCGGCAAATCGGCGGCGATTCTGCTGGACGACGCCGACTACAAGTCCGCCGCGATGTTCGCGGCGTTCAGCATCGTCAGCCATGCCGGTCAGGGGTGCGCGCTGACCTCTCGGCTGCTGGTCCAGCGCAAGGACCACGACGCGGTCGTGGAACAGGTGGCCAACTTCATGGGCATGGTGAAGTACGGCGATCCGGGTGATCCCAAGACCATCATGGGCCCGCTGATCAGCGAACGTCAGCGCGAGAAGGTCGACGGTCTGGTGCAGCGCGCGGTCGAGGCCGGGGCGAAGCTGATCACCGGCGGCGAGAAGGTCGATCCGGGCTACTTCTACAAGCCCACGCTGCTGGCCGGGGTCGACCCCGACAGCGAGATCGCGCAGGAGGAGGTCTTCGGGCCGGTCCTGGCGGTGATCCCGTACGAGGACGACGACGATGCGGTGCGCATCGCGAACAATTCGATCTACGGGTTGTCCGGCGGCGTGTTCAGCGCCGACGAAGCACGTGCGCTCGCGGTGGCGCGGCGCATTCGCACCGGAACCATGAGTATCAACGGCGGCAATTACTTCGGCGCCGACGCGCCCTTCGGCGGGTACAAGCAGTCCGGCATCGGCCGCGAGATGGGAGTTGCGGGTATGGAGGAGTTCCTGGAGACCAAGACCTTCGCGGCGGCGTCGGCATGAGCGGGCCGTTGGAAGGGATTCGCGTCCTCGAGGTCGCCATGTACGGCTTCGTGCCCTCGGCGGGCGCGGTGCTGTCCGACTGGGGCGCGGACGTGATCAAGGTCGAGCACGCGGTCACCGGCGACCCGCAGCGCGGGCTGCGGCAGATCGGGCAGTTCAAGGTCGAGGGCGATCCGAATCCCAATGTGGAGCATGCCAATCGGGGTAAGCGCAGCATCGGCGTGGACATGTCGGTGCCCGAGGGGCGGGAGGTGATCCACGAGCTGGCCAAGACCGCCGATGTGTTCCTGACCAGCTTCCTGCCGCAGCACCGCCGCAAGTTCGGCATCGATGTGGACGACATCCGCGCGGTGAATCCGACCATCGTCTACGCCCGCGGCAGCGGCCTGGGCCCGCGCGGCGCCGAGGCGGACAAGGGCGGCTACGACATGACCGCCTACTGGTGCCGCGGCAGTGTCGCGGCGACCATCACCCCGCCCGATGTGGACGGGTTGATCGGCCCGCCCGGTCCGGCTTTCGGGGACACCATCTCCGGGACGAACCTGGCCGGCGGCATCGCCGCGGCGTTGTTCAAGCGCGAGCGCACGGGGGAGACCTCGGTGGTGGACGTCTCGCTGCTCAGCAGTGGTCTGTGGTCGATGGGGCACACCATCGCCCTGTCGGCGCACGTCGGCGAGCCGCTGCAGGCCGGGCCGACCGGGGCGCACGGCTCACCGGCGAATCCGCTCTCGGGGCTGTACGCCACCAAGGACGGCCGGTATCTGTCCCTGGTGATGTTGCAGCCGGGCAAGTTCTGGGCAGACGTGTGCCGCCACATCGACCGGCCGGAGCTGGCCGATGATCCGCGGTTCGCCGACGCGGCCTCGATCGCGGCCAATACCCCTGCGGCCGTGGAGATTCTGCGCGAGGTGATCGGCACGCGCACGCTCGCGGAGTGGACCGAGCGGTTCGGCACCCTGTCCGGCCCGTGGGCCCCGGTGCAGGACGCGTTGCAGGTGCTCGCGGATCCGCAGGTGCGGGCCAACGAGTACATTCGCGAAGCTGGTGAGCTGCAACTGGTTTCGAGTCCGGTGCAATTCGACCTGACCCCGCCGCAGCTGCGGCCCGGCCCGGAGTTCGCCGCGCAGACCGACGAGGTGCTGCAGGATCTGGGCCTGGACTGGGACCGCATCATCGCACTCAAGTCCGCGGGCGCGGTCACGTAATTCGCTGGAGTACCAATGCCGTTCATCGCATCGCTGGGGACGTATCTGCCGTGCTGGGGCGCACCGCGCCACCGGGTACCCGGATCGGACGAGGACGCGGTCACCCTCGCCGTGGAGGCCGGGCGCGCGGCCCTGTACGACGCCGGTCCGGTGGAACGGGTCGTGGTGGTCAGCCGGGATCTGCCGCTGGTAGGCAGCAGTAACGCCGCGGTCCTGCTGGCCGGGCTGGGCCTGGATCCTGAGCTGGAGGTGATCGAGCGGCTCGGCGGCGCGCCCGCCACCCTCGACGCCCTGAGCTCCGCGCGCTCGCGCACGCTGATCATCGGCGTGGATCTGGATCCCGCCGGTGCGGCGGCGGTCCTGGTCTCCGATCACGGCCTGCAGATCCGCATCGCCGCCCGGGTGGCGCGGAGTCTGCCGGTGCGCACCCGCAATGCGATCGGCACGGTGCACGACTACGGCGATCCCCGGCTGCTGCACGAGCGCGGACTGGTGGCCTCGCTGGCGGCGGCCTGGCTGGATACCCCCGCGGCGGTGGCCGGGGTCGGCGACAAACAGGCCGCGGACCTGTGCCGCTCGGTTCCGCCCCCGCTGCCGACCCTGGGGGCCAGTGCGAGCCTGTTCGCGCTGGCGGCCATGGTCGATTGGGGCACAACGGGTTTGCTGGTCGGCGTGGAACAGGCCGGGCTGTCCGGGCTCACGGTCGTCGGCGGCGATGCCGCGGTGCACCGGCGCGAACCGGCGGCCCGGGACCTGCCGCCGAGTGATCTGGTGCCCGGTTCGGAGATTCCCATCTCGCTGGCCGCCTACGAGCGGGCCTTCGAGGCGAAGGTGCGCTGGGAGGCCGGAAAACATTCCGGCAGTGACGAACTGGACTTTCCGCCGCGTTATCGAATCGGCGAGGACGGCGCGCTGAGTACCGAGTACACCCTGGTGCCGCTGCCGCGCACCGGCACCGTCTACACCGAATGCACTGTCGCGGTTCCGGTTCCGGGCCTGCCCACGCCCTACACGCTGGTCATCGTGGAACTCGACGACGTCGGCGTGCGGGCGTTGGCGAAGGTCACCGGCACCGATCCGGGCACGGTGGCGATCGGCGATCGCGGGCGGATGGTGCTGCGGCGCGTGGCGGTGCGATCCGGGGTGCCCGATTACGGTTACGCATTCGATCCGGAGGTCCTGCCATGAGACGGGTGGCCATCGTCGGCGCGGGGATGACCCCGTTCGCCGAGCATTTCGCGTTGGGTATCAAGGATCTGGTGCCGATGGCGTTCGCCGAATGCCTCGGCGGAGTGGACCGGGGGATGTGCAAGACCGATGTGCAGGCCGCCTGGTTCGGCGCGATGGGCAATACCGACGGCTTCCCGGCCGGCATCCTCGCCGATGCGCTGGGCATGCCGGACCTGCCGGTGACCCGGGTCGAGAACTCCTGTGCCACAGGCAATGACGCCGTGCGCAACGCGCTGTTCGGCATCGCCTCGGGCGCCTGCGACGTGGCGCTGGTGGTCGGCGCGGACAAACTGCGCGAGACCGCGCAGAAGGACATGCTGTGGGAGTGGGAGGCGATGGCCCGCGATATGGCGTGGGACTATCCGCTGGGCCTGATCGCGCCCGCCGGATTCGCCCTGCACGTCTCGCGCTACCTGCACGAATCGCCCGCCACCCGGGAGCATCTGGCCATGGTGGCGGTGAAGAACCACCGGCACGGCATGCGTAATCCCAAGGCGCGCCTGCAGTTCGAGATCACCATGGAGCAGGCGCTGGACGCGCCGATGGTGGCGGGCCCGTTCGGGGTGTACGACTGCGCGCCGCAGAGCGACGGCGCGGCGGCGCTGCTGCTGGCCGCCGAGGACGTCGTGGACCGCTACACCTCCCGGCCGGTGTGGATTCGCGGCGTCGGACTGGGCCTGGATTCGGTGATGCACCAGCACAAGCAGGATATGACGACGTTTCCCGCGACGGTGCGCGCGGCCCGCGCGGCATTCACCATGGCGGGGCTGTCCCCGCGCGATGTGGATGTCGCCGAGGTGCACGACTTCTTCACCGGCATCGAGCTGATCAGTTACGAGGACCTCGGCTTCGCCGAACGTTTCGAGGGGTACAAACTGCTGGAGACCGGCGCGACCAGCGTCGGTGGCACATTGCCGGTGAATCCCAGCGGCGGGCTCAAGACCAAGGGGCATCCGCCGGGTGCGACCGGGGTGGCGCAGTGCGTCGAATTGTTCGAGCAGTTGCGCGGCGAGGCCGCCAATCAGGTCGAGGGTGCGCGAATCGGGTTGGCGCACAACCTCGGCGGGCCGACCGCGGTGTCGGCGGTGACCCTGCTGGAGGGGCCCGGAGTGTGAGATGACCGCAGCACCGGGGCCCGAGGTGGTCGCCCTGATCTCCGGCAGGCCGTCGGTGCGCCGGATCATCCTCGAATGGGCCGCACGATACGTCGGCCGGACCGGCACCGTGCACGTGGTCTGCGACGGTATGCCGGACCCGCTGCTGGCCGGTTCGATCGCGCTGTGCGGTCTCGTGGTGGACGAAGGGTATCGCGAGCACATCGATTTCCACTGCACCGCAACCACTCTCGCCCCACACGGCTGCGGCTGGACCTGGCAGTACGTCGCCCTGGGTGCGGCCGGGCAGGCATTGCGCCGGGCGAAGCTGGCCGGGGTGGTGGCGGTGCTGCCGCGCCGTTCCTCACTGCTGCGACCGGCGTCGATCCGGGTGGTGCGGCCCGAGCGCGGCTGAGCGGCCGACTCGTTTCACTATGCTGTGAAGGCAGAACGACACGAGAGCGGTGAGCCACGAGGAGGCCGGATGAGCGAGGCGGGCGCACCTGTGCGACGCGGGGCCGGTCGGCCGACTCGCGAGCAGGCGGCGGCACGGCAGGAGGAGTTGCTCGACACGGCGCTGGATCTGTTCCTGGAGAACGGATTCGACGTGACGACCGTGGAGATGATCGCGTCCCGGGTGAATATGACCAAACGCACCATCTACGCGCGCTACCCGGACAAGTCCGCGCTGTTCCTGGCGGCGGTGCATCGTGCCGTCGACGGCCAGATCGTGCCGCGCGAGGTGCTCGAGGGATTCGACTCCGGAGATCTCACGCGCACGCTCGAATCGGTCGCCCGGCTGCGGATCGATCAGGTAATGACGCCCAATGGTCTTCGGCTGCAACGGATCATCAACACCGAGGGGTACCGGTTCCCGGAGATCTTCGTGGCCAACTACGAGCGCAGCGCCGGACCGGTGATCGACTTCGTGGCCGGTGTGCTCGATCGGGCGATCACCGACGGCACGATCGCGCCGATCGATACCGATCAGGCCGCACGCGCGTTCATGAGCATGGTGGTCGGCGGGCAGGTCCGCAGTATCGTGGCGGGGCGCCCGCCCAGTGCGGCGCAGCTCGAGGAGCGGGTGGGGTTCACCGTGCGTCTGCTGCTGGACGGGTTGCGCCCGCGCTGAACCGCCGAAGTCAGATCGGTTCCCAGACCTTCATCGTGGTGTGCTCGGGATCGCCCAGGGTGCTCGCCGACATGCGTCCGTCCTTCAGCCGCGCGCCGATCTCCTTGCGCACGGTGTCGATATCGCCGTCGATCTCGTAGATGGCGAGGAATTCGGCCGGCTGTCCCTCGCGGGTCCGCAGCCGGTGGCGCGTACAGGAGCTCACGCCGTCGATGGCGAGCATCTCCGGCACGTGCACGGTGGCGTACCAGGTGTTGTACTCCTCGTCCTTGCCCGCGATGGCGCGGGAGTTCACCAGCATCTTCATCAGGTCCTCCGTTCGGGTGACCGTGCGGTCCAGGTGCGCGCCGACGGTCTTGTCTCGGTGACGAAACATCATTATCGTATTTAGAGAATCACATTTCCACCACTGTTGCGCCAGTGCTGCGACCAACGATGCGGGAGATCTCATGGAGAACCACACGAATGCGGCCCACGACACCTCGGCGGCAGATGAATCACTGGTCGAAGGCGTCTCGATCGATGGCATGTGCGGTGTGTACTGACGCGCGCCGACATCCGTCGTCAGCGGACGGGGCAGCGAAAGGCGTTGTACTGCAAGTGATCGTGTGGGAGAGGACAGCGTCATGGCACGTCCGTACGGGAAGGTGAACTCCGGGGAGCATCGCCGGGTGGCGCTGGTGACCGGCGCGGCGCGGGGGATCGGCGCGGCCACCGTGCTGGAGCTGGCCGATCGGGGCTGGTCGGTGCTGGCGGTGGACGTCGCGAGCGACGATCCGGTGCTGCCGTATCCGATGGGCAGCAAGAGTGAGCTGGTGGCGGTGGCGACCGAGGCCAGCAGTCGGGTCAGCCGGGTCGGCGCGGTGCGGCCGTTCGTCGCCGATGTGCGCGATCCGGAGGCATTGCGCGCCGCGGTCGCCGAGGCGGTCGAGACCTGGGGCGGATTGGATGCGGCGATCGCGGTGGCCGGGGTCATCGCGGGCGGAGAGCCGTTGTGGGAGATGCCGGTCGAGCGCGAGCGCGCCGTCATGGACATCTGCCTGGGCGGGGTGATGAACCTGGCCCGCGCGGCGATTCCGGCGCTGCTCGCGCGTCCGGCGCCGCGCACCGGACGTTTCCTGGCCGTCGCCTCGGCCGCGGCCACCAAGGGGCTGCCGCAGCTGGCGGCGTACTGTGCCGCGAAAGCCGGTGTGACAGGGCTGATCCGGGCGCTGGGCGCGGAACTGGGTGGTACCGGGGTCAGCGCCAATGCGGTGAGTCCGGGATCCACCGACACCGAGGTCCTGGCCGAGACCGCGCGGATCTACCACCTGCCCGACGCGATGCGTTTCGGCGGGCAGCAGCCGGTCGGCCGGCTGCTGGATCCGGCCGAGATCGCCTCGGTGCTGGCCTTTCTCGCCGGTCCGGACAGTAGCGCGATGACCGGTGCGGTCGTGCCGGTGGACGGCGGCCTGGCGCTGTGACCGAGTGGTTCCTGTTTCTCCCGCAGATCCGCATGGGTGTGGCCGATATCGTCGAGCGCGCCCGAGCCGCGGAGGCCGCCGGATTCGACGGGACGGCGTTCATCGATCATCTGCTCGCACCCGGCGCCGAGCAGCAGCCGCTGTGGGAGGCCATGACGGTGGCCACCTGGGTTGCCGCGCGGACCGAACGGCTGAAGATCGGTCATCTGGTGCTGTGCGATGCGTTCCGGCATCCGGCGGTGCTGGCCAAACAGGCGGTCACGTTGCAGGAGGCGTCCGGGGGACGTTTCGAGCTCGGGCTGGGCGCGGGCTCGGTGCCGGGGGAGCTCACCGGATTCGACATCACCCGGGACAAGGCCGTAGCCCGGCGGGCGCGGCTCGGGCGCACACTCGAACTGCTGCAACAGTATTGGGGTGAACCCGGTTCGGACGGACCTGTCCAGCCGCCACGTCCGAGCACGCCGATTCCGATTCTCATCGGCGGTTCGAGCGACCCGGTGCTCGAGCTGGTGCGTCGTCATGCGACGTGGTGGAATCTGCCCGTCTCGCACCTGGATCGGCTGGAATCGCTGAAATCCGAGGTTGGTTCGGCGCGGGTCTCGGTGCAGCAGATGGTCGGATTCGTCGGGCGTGAGGGCGATGCCGATCAGGTGCGTGCGCAGAGTGAGCGCCGATTCGGTTATCTCGGTGCGGGTTTGGTCGTCGGCGATGCCGCGCGGCTCGCCGAGCACTTCGCGGAGCTGACCGCGCGCGGAGTCGAGCGGTTCTACGTGTGGTTCGCCGATTTCGCGGCGCCGCGGACACTTGCCGAGTTCGGCGAGACGGTCATCGGCGATCCCCGCTTCGGGTCCGCGGTTTCCTAGACCCCGGCGGGCGGCGATTACGCTGGTGCACCACGAAATCCCCTGACCACCAACGTCATTCGTGTCATCAGCTCACTTCAGCTGGTCCTTGACCACCTTGCCCGTGGCGTTCATCGGCAGCGCGGTCCGGAACTCCAGCGACCGCGGCACCTTGAACCCGGCCATCCGGTCCCGGCTCCAGCGCAGCAACTCCTGTTCTGTCGCAGCGTCTTTCAACACCACGAACGCCTTGCCCACCTGCCCGAGCCGCTCATCGGGCACCCCGATCACCGCCACCTGCGCCACGGCCGGATGCTCCAGCAGGAAACCCTCGATCTCGGCCGGGTAGGCGTTGAAACCGCCGACGATGAACATGTCCTTCTTGCGGCCGACGATGCGCAGCCGCCCATCCGGATCGAGTTCGCCCAGATCCCCGGTGTGCAGCCAGCCGTCGGGATCGATGGCCGCCGCCGTGGCGTCGGGATCGTCGAGATAGCCCTGCATGACCGAATATCCGCGAACCAGGACCTCTCCGTCGTCGCCGAGATCGATCTCGATGCCGTCGCAGGCCGTGCCCGCGGTGGTGGCGATCTGCTCGAAGGTGTCGCCCGGTCGCGAGGCGGTGACGGTACCGGCCTCGGTCAGCCCGTAACCGGTCATGATGGATCCGAACGGCAGTTCCTCGCGCATCCGGCGAACCAGTTCGACCGGAATGTCGGCCGCGCCGGTGACCGCCGCACGCAGCGAGGACAGATCGTGCCCGCTGCCCTGTGCCTGTAGCAGCGAGTGGTAGAGGGTCGGCGGGCCGGGCAGCATCGTCACGCGTTCGCGCTCGATGAGATCCAGCACGGCGGGCATGTCGAGTACCCGCACCGGCAGCATCGTCGCGCCGCGGGTCAGCGAGGCGACCAGTCCGGCCTTGTAGCCGAAGGTGTGGAAGAACGGATTGACCAGCAGATACCGGTCGCCCTCCCGCAGATCGGCCAGATCGCACCATTCGGCGTACAGCCGCAGCGTCTGACGGTGATTCATCATGACGCCCTTGGGCTTTCCGGTCGTGCCGGAGGTGTAGATCACATCCGCCACGTCGGTGCCGAGCATCTCGGCCTCGAAAGGCTTTCCGCTGGAAAGGAATTCCGAGGCCAGATCGATCACCGGCACCTCCGCGGTGTACTCCCTGTCCAGAAATCCCTGTTCCGCCAGCACCATTCGGGCGCCGCTGCGGCGGATCACGTCGGCGGCCTCGGCGGCGGTGAACCGGGTGTTCACCGGGACCAGCACCGCGCCCGCGGTGAGCACGCCGAAGGCCGCGACGATCCACTGCGCCGAATTGGGCGCCCAGATCGCGACGCGCTCACCCTTCGCGATCCCCGCCGCCGCGAATGCGCCCGCGGCGCGGCGCACCCGATCGGCGAGTTCGGCGAAACTCCAGCGCAGCGGGCCGTCGACGACCGCTTCGGCCGAACCGAAGCGGTCGCCCGCGCTCAGCACCAGCTGCGCAAGGGTGTCGCAATCATTGCTCATACGCTGTGCCTTCCGGGCGCATGAGCGGGGCCCTGCGTGGTGACGCTCCGCTGCCGCCGCTGTGTCGGATCGCGGTGCTCCCGGGTCGCTCCGTGGTTACGCAGGCTGCCGCCTCCGCTCCTGCCGCTCGCACCGCGCGCCAGACCGCTCATACGCCCAGCAGCCGAGCCAGGTTGCCGCCCATGATCTTCGCCTGGTCCGCCTCGGGGAGGTGGCCGAGCATGTCGGCGAAGTGGGTCGGTTCGGCCAGGCCCTCGGGATGCGGGTAGTCCGAACCGAACAGCACCCGGTCCACACCGACCAGATCGATCAGATCGGTGACGCCCTCCTCGTAGAAGGGGCTGACGTGGATGCTCTTCTTGATCGCGGCGACCGGATCCTGCATGCCGAAGCCCTCGGGGGCCTTCTTGTAGACGTCGGCGAGGGTCTCGAGCAGCGGCTTGAGCCAGGCCGAGCCGTTCTCGATGACGGCGATCTTCAGCTTCGGATAACGGAACAGCGCGCCGTGGCAGACCCAGGAGGCGACGGTGTCCTGTACCGGCCGCCACTCGTTGACCATCCGGAAGGCGTTGGTCACGAACGGCAGCATCTCGCTGCTGTTGCCCTCCCATTCGGCGTCGAAGCGGGAGTAGCCGCTGTCCGAGGAGTGCATCGCCACGAGAATGTCGTGATCGACCACGCGCTGCCAGAACGGATCGAACTCCGGCAGTGCGAACGAGCGCGGGCCCTCGAGGCCGGGCACCGGCGCGGGACGCACCAGAATCGCCTTGGCGCCGTTGGCGACCACCCAGTCGAGTTCCTCGATCGCCTTGTCCACGAACGGCAGGGTGATCACCGGCGTGGTGAAGATGCGGTCCTCGTAGTTGAACTTCCAGACGTCCAGCAGCCATTCGTTCAGGGCGTGCACGACCGCGACGATCAGCTTCGGATCGTCCCGCATACGCTCCTCGACGAGGCTGGCCAGCGTCGGGAACATCAGCGAGCGCTGCACCCCGAGCTCGTCCATCAGCTTCAGCCGGGCTCCGGGCTCCCGGAAGGCCGGGATCGACTTCATCGACTTGCCGAAGATCTCCCGGCGGCTCTTGCCCTCGGGATTGCCGTTCTTGAAGTAGTCCTCCATCGCGCCGGGCCGCGCGACCACCTCGAAGGTGGGGTTGGGGATGTAGTCGCTGATCTGGCCGCGTACGGCAATCTTGGTGCGCCCGTTGACATTCACGTACTGGATCGCGTTCTTGTACCGGTCGGGCAGGTACTTGGTCAGCGACTCTTCGGTCTCGTAGAGGTGGTTGTCGGCGTCGAACAGCGGGTACGGCAAGGTCCGCACTGGCATGAGATCCTCCTTCGCTTGTTGGGAGAATCTTATTCTCATAAGCGATGCATCGCAATCGCTTGGTCGAGACCTGTGTGTGAGAGCTGGGGTTCAGTCGACCCCGACGGCGACTTCCGCTTCGGCGGGGGCCGGGGTCACGCGGGCCTTGCGTCCGGGAGCCCAGGCGCCCAGCGCCACCGCGACCACCAGGGTGGCCGCACCCAGCACCGTTGTGGCCTGGTGCAATCCGTGTACGAAGGCCGCCTCGGCCATATCGGCGAGCGGTTGCGCCTGCGGCCCGATCCGGTTGGTGACCTCGAGCGCGCCCGCGAGCGAGCCGGACACCGGCCCGCGTAGCTGCTCCGGAATGAGCGGAATCACACCCGCGATGCGGTTGCTGTACCCCGCCGCCAGGATGCTGCCCGCCAGCGCGATGCCGATCGCCGCGCCCACCTCACGCGCCGCATCGTTCACCGCGGCGGCGACGCCGTGCTTGTCCGGCGGTGCGTCGTTGACGATGGCCGCCGTCGCCGGGGCCGCCGACAGACCCAGTCCGGTGCTCATGATCAGCAGCGGCCAGAGCAGATCGACGAACGTGCTGTGCACCCCCAGGTGTCCGAGCGCGAGCAGGCCGATGCCGACGATCGCCAGGCCGCTGGCGGTCGGCAGGCGCAGCCCGTAGCGTTCGGCGAGCCACGGCGCGATCAGCGCCAACCCGACCATCGGCACGATCATCGGGGCCATCGCCACCGCCGACATCAGCGGCTGGTACCCCAGGATCAGCTGCATGTACTGCACGATCAGCATGAACAGGCCGAACGACACCATGAACTGCAGTGCGACAGAAGCGGTTCCGGTGCCGAATCCGCGCCGCGCCAGCAGTCGCACATCCAGCAGCGGATGTGTGACGCGCAGTTCGATCACCGCGAATCCCGCGCCCACCACCACCGCGCCGATCGCCGCGCCGATGACGATCGGCGAGGTCCAACCGCGTTGCGGCGCTTCGAGTGCGGCGATCACCGCCAGCGCCACCGCACCCGCCCCGGTCAGCGCGCCCCAGGGATCGAAGGACGGCCGCGAGGAGTCGCGCGATTCCGGGACGGTGCCGGTGGCGATCGTCAGCACGCCGCCGATGGCGGCCATCGCGATCATGATGGACTTCCACGAGAAGTTCGCCAGCAGCAGTCCCGAGCCGAGAATGCCCACGATCGCCCCGACGCCCACCGTGCCCGCCCAGATGCCCACCGCGACGTTGCGTCGCTCGCGGGGCAGTCCGGCGGTGAGGATCGACAGTGTGGAGGGCATCACGAACGCGGCCCCGGCCCCGGCGACCGCGCGTGCCGCGATCAGCCAGATCGGTCCGTGCGCGACCAGCGGCACGATCGAGGCGACGGTGAACACCGCCAGCCCGCCCAGTAACATCAGTCGTCGGCCGAAGCGGTCGCCGAGGGCTCCGGCGGGCAGCACCAGACAGGCCAGGGCCAGGGTGTACCCGTCGATGATCCAGGTGAGTTGTCCTTGGGTCGCACCGGTTTCGGTCGCGATGTGCGGCAGCGCGGTGTACAGCGCGGCCATCGCCGCGACGACCAGCGCCACGGACAGACAGGACAGCAGCACGACCCATCGCATTCTTGCGGACATCTGCGTCACCGGGTGGTCCATGGTTGTCTCCCAAGAAACGAAACTATGAGTATCGCTACGCAACTACCAGTATCATAGTGCCGTCACCGGCGACAGACCTTCCCCGAGGAGCATGCTTAGTCCATGGCCATGAGCAGTACCGATGGTCGTCCGTACCACGACGACGATGTCGATCCACGCAAGGTGCGCTCGCGGACTCGCCTGCTCGACGCCGCCACCGCGCTACTGGAGTCCGGTGGACTCGACGCGGTGACCATCGACGGCGTCACGCGGCTGTCGCATGTCGCCCGCACGACCCTGTACCGGCACTTCGACAATGTGGTGCAGCTGCGCGCCGCCACCCTCGAACGCATGCTGCCGCCGGTGGTGCAGGTCCCGGTCGAGGGCACGCTGCGCGAACGCCTGATCGAACTGGTCACCCGGCAGGCCGACGTGATCAACGACGCCCCCATGCACCTGACCACCCTGGCCTGGCTCGCCACCGCCGAACGCGACGAGGCCGCCGGCGCCCGCGTCGGCTCGCTGCGTCACCGCCTGATCGAGCAGTACCGCAAGCCTTTCGACGAACTGTTCGAGGCCCCGGAAGCTCGTGCACTGCTCGCGGGCCGCGAACTGGCCGCGGTCCTGGCGCAGCTCATCGGGCCGATCATCTTCCCCCGTCTCACCGGCATCGGCTACGCCACCCGTGCCGACTGCACCCGAATAGTCGACGACTTCCTCGCTGCCACAGCGGCTTCCGGCGAATAGCCTGCGGCCTCGGCCCGATCGCGCGGTGGCGGCTCACTCCTCGAGACGGCGATTGGTCGCGGCCAGCTGGCGATCGGTGGCAGTGGCGAGCCGTTCGACCAGGCCGGTGTCGAGGCGGCCGCACGGATGGTCCCAGTGCAGCGCGATATGGTCGCCGATCGCGATATCGGCGACGGATTCGTCTGCCGGAGCGGTCATCTCGACCACGCGCGGGATCTCCTCGGACAGGAACAGCTGCCCGCCGTCCCAGCGCAGGCGGCGGGCGCGGACCGTGAGGGTCGAGCCGTTCCGCTCGCAGACCCGCGCCGGGGTGATCCGGCAGCTGTCCAGGATCCGGAGCGGTAGCTCGTCCGGGCCACGTCCCAGCAGACGGGTCCACGGGTAGATGCCGAAGACGTGGAAGCTGTGGTCCGCGGCGGCCTCGTCGGACAGATCCGCGGTGAGGTGCTGCCAGTATCCGCCCGCCATCGGGCCGATGAGCGTGAGCAGATTCGACAGGAAGGCCGCGGGATCCACATCGGCACCGATACCCCCACCGAGCCAATAGGATTCGACCAGCCGGACGTCCAGCGGGTCGGTGATTCCGGTCATCCGCGACAGCACCCGCAGATACGGCCAGGCTCCGGTGAATCGGGTTGCCAGCTCGCGGATCTCGGCATCGGTCCCGCCGGCCATCGCCGCCGCGTCCGGGGGACCGCAGTAGCCCAGGGCATTGGGAGCGTAGGCGTAGCGCGCGAACAGCCGCGGCCCGCTGACCGCGGTCACGACGGGGACCTGGGGATCAGCTCGTCGCCGCGCCTTCGGCCCAGCGCGGTGTACCGCCACAGGGCCAGGGCCAGCAGCCACGTCCCGAGGAACAGGGCCACCAGGACGATGCCCATCGAACCCAGATCGAGATTGCCGATCCAGGCCAGCGGCCCGGAGGTGATGTCGAGTCGCTCGGCCAGGATGGAGATGATCTCCTGTGCGCCGATGAGCAGCGCGACGGTGACCGACAGCCCGGTCATCACCAGGTTGTAGTAGATCTTGCGGACCGGTTCGGCGAAGGCCCAGCCGTAGGCGAAGTTCATGTACGCGCCGTCGAGCGAGTCGAACAGCGTCATGCCCGCCGAGAACAGCAGGGGCAGAACGATGATCGCGTACCAGGGCACGCCGGTGGTCGCCGCGCCTCCGGCCAGCACCAGCAGGCTCACCTCGGTGACGGTGTCGAATCCCAGACCGAACAGCAGCCCGACCGGATACATCTGCCCCGGCGCGCGGACCGCGCGCAACAGCGGCGCGAGCACCCGGTTGACCGCGCCCCGCGACTGCAGTCGCCGTTCGAGTTCGCGCTCGTCGTAGCAGCCGCGCCGGGCGGTGCCGAACACCCGGCCGATGCCGATGAGCGACACCAGATTCAGCAGGCCCAGCAGGATGAGGAAGGTGCCCGACACCCCGGTGCCGACGACCCCGGTCCACCGTTGCAGGCCCGAATTCCGGTCCTCGATACCGTGCGCCAGCGCCCGCACGCCCAGGCCGAGCGCCAGCACCATGACGAATACCACCGTGGAATGTCCCAGGGAGAACCAGAATCCGACCGACAGCGGCTTCCTGTTCTCGGCCACCAGTTTCCGGGTGACGTTGTCGATCGCGGCGATGTGGTCGGCGTCGAAGGCGTGCCGGATGCCCAGCGTATAAGCGGTGACGCCCAAGCCGATTCCGAAGACCGTGGTACCGGCCGTGTAGTGACCCGGCACGACGAGGGTGAGCAGCACGCCCCAGCCCGCCAGATGCAGCGCCAGCACGACGCACGTCATCAGCGTCACGCTACGTCGTTGCGCCCGAGTGGATTTCGACCATATCCGGGTGAGCGCGGCCGAGATCGCCGGGCGCGTCCCTGCTTTTGCCTGTCGCATCGCCTCGCCGGTGATCGCTCAACAGATCCGCGGCAGTTGTTCACCGGCGGGAAGGTCCACCACGCGCGTCCCGCCCAATGCGGTCCGTGCGACAACCATACCCGGATGGTCCTCGACACAGACCCCGATCGCCTGTGCCCGCGCGCCCAGTGGATGCGCCCGCATCGCCTCGAGTGCGCGATCGGCGTCCTGCGGGGCGAGGAAGGCGACCAGCTTTCCCTCGTTCGCGACGTACAGCGGATCCAGGCCGAGCAGACCGCAGGCGTCGCGCACCGAATCGGGAATCGGCAGTGCGCGTTCGTCCAGTCGCACACCGACATTCGCCTGCGCGGCGATCTCGTTGAGCGAGGCCGCCACACCGCCGCGGGTGGGGTCACGCAGGACGTGCACATCCGCGCCGGTGGCCAGCATGTCGGCGACCAGACCGTTCAGGGGTGCGGTGTCGCTGCGCACGGTGGTGCCGAATTCCAGGCCCTCGCGGCAACTCATCACCGCGATCCCGTGCACGCCGATATCGCCGCTGATCACCACGACGTCACCGGGCCGCGCCCGATGCGGGCCGATGTCCACGCCCTCGGGGACCAGGCCGATTCCGGCGGTGTTGACGAATATCCCGTCACCGTGCCCGGCGTCGACGACCTTGGTGTCGCCGGTGACCAGCTTCACCTCCGCGGCAGCTGCTGCGGTGCCGAGAGATTGTGCGACACGGGCGATCTCGGCCAGTTCGGTGCCCTCCTCGAGGATGAAGGCGGTGGACAGGACCAGCGGGCGCGCGCCCATCATCGCCAGATCGTTGACGGTGCCGTTGACCGCCAGTTCGCCGATGGTGCCGCCGGGGAACGTCAGCGGCTTCACCACGAACGAATCGGTCGAGAACGCCAGGCGGACACCGCCCACCTCGATCACCGCCGCATCGCCGAGAGCGGCGTCGGCGGCCGCGCCGAACGCGGGCAGGAACAGGTGCTCGATCAATTCGCCCGACATCGCGCCACCGCCGCCGTGCGCCATCACGATCGTCGGCGAATCCCGCAGCGGCAGTGGGCATACCCAACTCCCGGCATCGAATCCCGGTGGCGAGGAGGGGTTCGCGGCCTGGTCAAGCATGGGCCACCTCCGCGGGCTGATCCAGCCGCCGGTACAGGTAGTAGGCGGCGCACGCGCCCTCGGAGGAGACCATGGTGGCGCCCAACGGATTACGCGGCGTGCACTTCGTGCCGAAGGCCGCGCACTCGGTCGGCTTGATCAGGCCCTGCAGCACCTCACCGGACCGGCAGATCGAGGATTCGTCGGTGTGCACGTCGGTCACGCTGAACCGGTGTTCGGCGTCGTAGTCGCGATACCGCTCGGACAGTCGCCAGCCGCTGCGCGGAATCACGCCGATACCGCGCCAGCCTCGGTCGGTGACCTCGAACACGTCCTCGAGCATCGCCTTGGCCGCCGGATTGCCCTGCGCCGGAACCGCACGCGGGTAGGCGTTCTCGACCTCGTGCCTGCCCTGCTCCAGCTGCATCACCGCGCGACGGATGCCCTCGAGGATGTCCAGCGGCTCGAATCCGGTGACCACCATGGGAACTCGGTACTTCTCCGCCAGGGGCGGATACTCCGCGGTCCCCATCACCGAGCAGACGTGTCCGGCGGCCAGGAAGCCCTGCACCCGGCAGTCGGGCGATTCCATGATCGCGGCGATCGCCGGCGGGACCAGCACGTGCGAGACCAGCAGCGAGAAGTTCTCGATACCCAGGCGCTGGGCCTGGTACACCGTCATCGCGTTGGCCGGGGCGGTGGTTTCGAATCCGATGCCGAAGAACACCACCTGCCGGTCGGGGTTCTCCCTGGCGATGGTGAGCGCGTCCAGCGGCGAATACACCACGCGCACATCGCCGCCCTTGCTCTTGACCCGGAACAGATCCTCGGAACTGCCCGGCACGCGCAGCATGTCGCCGAAGGAGCAGAAGATCACATTCGGGCGCGCGGCGATCTCGAGCGCCTTGTCGATGATCTCCAGCGGGGTGACGCAGACCGGGCAGCCGGGCCCGTGGATCATCTCGATCTGATCCGGCAGCAGCTGGTCGATGCCGTGCCGGATGATCGAATGCGTCTGGCCCCCACAGACTTCCATGATCGCCCAGCGGCGGGTGGTGGTGGCGCGAATGCGTTCGAGCAGATGGTGGGCCAGCTCGGGATCGCTGAATTCGTCCAGGTATTTCATCATTTCACCTCGTTGTCGTGGGCGGGCTGGGACGGCGCGGTCGGGTCGGGCAGACCGGACTGGCGGGCCGCGATGGCGAACCCGTCGCCGAATTCCTCGTTCAGCACACCCAGATGCTGGAATTCGGCCAGGGTCTTGAGGGCCGATTCCTCGTCCAGCCGCTGGATGGCGAATCCGACATGGACGACGACGTAGTCGCCGACGGCCGCGTCCGGGATGTACTGCAGGCAGACGTCTTTATGGACTCCGCCGAAATCGACCACCGACATCAGGGTCTGGTCGCGCTCGTAGAGTTCGAGCACCTTCCCCGGGACTGCCAGGCACATGATCGGTTCCTACCTTTCGCTCATCCGGCTCCGGCAGCGAGCAACTGTCCGAAGGCCAGGCCGCCGTCGTTGGGTGGCACCCTGTGGTGGGTGATGACGTGAAATCCGTTCTCCTGCAGGCGACGACGCGCGAGTGACAACAGCAGAGCGTTCTGGAACACCCCGCCGGACAGGGCTACCGGGACGCCCGGTTCGCCGAATCGGCACGCCGCGTCCAGGATCAACTCCGCCACCGCCGCATGGAATCGCGCGCCGATCAGCCCGGCTCCGGCTCCGGCGAGCACGTCGGCGACCACCGCGGCCACAAGAGATGCGGGACAGATGCGGGCGACCCCGTCGGCATCCGGGTCGCTGATCTCGAAGCGGTAGGCGTGCTCGGGTGCGACATCGCGGGCCAGGCCCTCGAGTTCGATGGCGGCCTGCGCCTCGTAGTCGACGCGGTGCCGCACACCGGCCAGCGAGGACACCGCGTCGAACAGCCGCCCCATACTCGAGGTCGGCACGCAGCCCAGTCCGGTCCTCAACTGGTGCAACAGGATCCGGCGTTCCGCGGGCGGGCAGACGGCGACCGATCCGATCCCCTCGGACCAGTCGATCCCGGCGGCATACAGGTGTGCCAGCGCCATCCGGTAGGGCCGGTGCACGCTGGTGTCACCGCCCGGCAGCGGAACGTACGCCAGGTGCGCGAGGCGGCGGAAACCCTTGTACCCCGCGGCGAGTATCTCCCCGCCCCAGATCGCTCCGTCGGCGCCGAATCCCGTGCCGTCGAAGGCGATTCCGGTGACCGTCGCGGAGCCGGGCAGGCCGTGCTCGCCCATCACCGCCGCGATGTGCGCGTGATGGTGCTGCACCGAGGACACCGACCGCTCGCCCGCGGTGCGGTGCGCCCACGCACTCGAGCGATACCCGGGGTGGGCGTCGGCGGCCAGCTGTCGCGGCCGGACCCCGGTCAGTTGCTCGAGATGCGCCTCGGCGGCCTCGAACGCGCGCAGGGTGGCCAGATCGTCCATATCGCCGATGTGCTGACTCAGCCACGCGTACCGCCCGTCGGCGAGCGCGCAGGTGTTCTTCACATCCGCGCCGACCGCGACGGTGGGTTCGACGGGCATCGGCAGTGCCAGTGGCAGCGGCGCGTATCCGCGCGAACGACGGATCGGCAACTCCTCGCCGTCGACGAGCCGGACCACCGAATCGTCGCAGGGCACCAGAATGCGCCGGTTGTGTCCGAGGACCGCGTCCGCGAGCTCCGTGAGCCGGTGCGCGGCATCGTCGTCCGTGTAGCAGATCGGCTCGCCGCCGAGATTGGCCGAGGTCATCACCAGCACGTCCGGACCGGGCGGATCGCCGGGCAGCCCGAACAGCAGCAGATGCAGCGGCGTGTAGGCCAGCATGACGCCGAGATCGCGATTGCCCGGAGCCACCGATGCGGCGACGGGGCGGGTTCCGCGCGGCAGCAACAGGATCGGACGTTGCGGCGCGGTCAGGATCTCGGCCGCATCATCGTCGAGTTCGGCGATCGCGCCTGCGGTGGCCGGATCGGCGACCATGACGGCGAAAGGTTTGTCGCCGCGCCGTTTCCGGGCGCGCAGCAGTGCCACGGCGTCCTCGTTGTCGGCGTCGCACGCCAGGTGATACCCGCCGATCCCCTTCACCGCCAGAATTCCACCCTCGCGCAGCAGCTTTCGTGCCGCAGCGAGCGGATCGTCGCTCCCGGCAGCGGAATAGGTGAGGCTCGGGCCGCAGTCCGGGCAGGCGATCGGCTGGGCGTGGAAGCGGCGGTCGGCCGGATCGTGATATTCCCGCGCACACCGCTCGCACATCGCGAAATCCGCCATCGAGGTCCGGTCGCGGTCGTACGGCAGGCTCGCGATGATGGTGAACCGGGGGCCGCAGTTGGTGCAGTTGATGAACGGGTGACGGTACCGGCGATCGTCCGGATCGGTCAGTTCCCGGGCGCAGTCCGCGCAGATCGCGACATCGGGGGAGGCCAGCGTGCGGCCGCTGCCCCGGGTGGTTCCGGCGATCTGGAATCCGGTTCCGCCGCGCACCGGCAGCTCGGTGCGTTCGATCGACTCGATCACCGCCAACGGCGGCGGCCGGTGCCGCAGGCGTTCGGTGAACTCGCGCAGCGCGGCGGGTGCGCCTTCGATATCGATCGTCACTCCGGCACTGTCGTTGGCGACGCTGCCGGTCAAGGCGAGTTCGGCGGCCGTGCTGTAGACGAACGGCCGGAATCCGACGCCCTGTACGACGCCGCGCACCAGCAACCGGCAGCGACCGCGGTCGGCGCTCACGACTGCACCTCGCCGGCGCTCGGCTCCGTCGTGCCCGCCGGGCGCTGCGCCCATGGTTCGCTCCGCTGCGCTCCGCTCACGGACTGCTCGCCCCGGCCCATCAGCTCCAGGCCCGCCAGCGCCCGGCGCGCCCCCGCCTCGTCGGTCCGTTCGACCGCCAGGCCCATGTGGATGATGACCCACTCCCCGGCCTGCACCGGATCATCCTGGAGCAGGCCGATATTCACCTTCCGCTGCTCGCCGGAGACGTCGACCAGGGCCAGCTGCCGGTTGTAACCCTCGATGATCCGCACGACACGTCCGGGGATCCCGAGACACATGCTCACACCTCCGCTCGCTGGTCACACAGCTCGGTCACGACCCGCCGCACGGTGTCGACCGCCGGATCCACCGCGGCCGCAACGGGATCGGACAATCCGATGCCCTCCTCGGTCGAGTGCACCTGACAGCCGACGACCACCGTGGGCGGTACCGCGCCGCCCAGTGCCCGCACACCGGCGAACACCGCGGCCGGATCCATACCGTGCGCGTCCAACTCGGCCGGTCGGTCCTGATCGGGTTCGGCGCGGATCACCTCGAGCCGGCCGGGCTCACCCCGGTTCGGCACGGCGTCCACGAGTACCAGCGCATCCCAGTCCTCGAGCAGGTCGTAGGCCAGGTGCATCCCGCGGATGCCGTAGTCGACGATCCGCGCCGATTCCCCTGGCCCGGAAGGCATTCGGCGCACCACCTCGGGGCCGAAGCCGTCGTCACCGAGGAAGATGTTGCCGATCCCGGCAACCAGGACCCGGCTGGTCACATCCGCCGCATTCGCAGGTAGCGCCTCATGTCCGGGACCGACCGCAGGCCGATCGCCGCGGCCAGGAGGATCGCCACCACGATGATCACCGTCAAGATGATTCCCATGACCTCCATGGGTGCTCCTTTCCTCGTGCCCGCGTCGCGGGCAATCGTCGGGTTCAGTTGTCCGGTCTCTCCAGTGGTTCCAGTTCGTCCGGGTCGAAATACAGGTAGCGCCCGTACCATTCGTGCAGGTCGGCGCCGGGGTCGTCGAGGATGACCACGCCCACGTGGGTGCGTCCGTCCACGTCGGCGTGCACCGAGGTGACTCGTGCGTCACGGCCGTCGAAGAACATGTCGTGGATGTCCGCGCGGCGCGCGGGATGCAGCCGCACCCGGCTGCCCTGGCGCACCAGCACGCCGCCGATGGGCACCGCGTCCGATTCCGGCCGGACCGCGCCGTCGGCGTCGGGATCCCACCAGTCCACGCCGGGCGGGATCTCCGGGATCGCGTGGGCCTCATCGGCGTGCGGATCACGCAGGACGCCGTGCAACCGGTCCAGCTCGGGTGCGGTCATCGCCTCGCAGCGGTCCACGATGCGTGCCGCGCGGGGATCGGTCGCCCGCGCGGCGGCCTTCTCCGCGTCGGTCATCGTCAGCACGCGCAGGGTGAGGATCTCGTCGATCTCGGTCGAGTCGAACAGCGGTTCCGGGCTCTGCTCGGCGATCTCGGGATGGTCGTAGAGGATGATCGGCGAGACCAGCAGCAGACTGTGGTCGCCGGGCGGTCCGGCCAGTACCGGGAAGCAGCGGTGGTGCGTGCAGCGGCTCACGGCCGCTTCGGCGTCCGGTGGCGGTTCGAGGAGCGAAACGAATTGCGCCCCTTCGGCTTCGGCGATGATGTGCGCGCCGATCAGTGATCGGGCGATGGCGTCGCGCTGGTCCGTGGCGGGCTCCCCGGTGTTGCGCACGGTCATCGTCAGGCGCAGATATCCGTCGTCCGGTTCGACGGCCAGTTCGAACTGTCCGTCCAGCGCGCACCGGGTGCGCACGACCGAGCCCTCGGGGTCGCCCGCCGGGTCACCGAGCCGTTCGACCTCGACGCCGCCGGGGATCTCGATCGGCGCGGTGATCGCCACGGGCGCAACGGGATCCAGGGCGAATTCCCGCTCGACCGCCTCGTCCCAATCCAGCCACGTCCGCCCGGCGGCGGTCAGTTCCGCGACGGGTTCGTCAGCGGCATCGCGGATGCCACGATGCTGAAGTTGCAGGAACCGCACGGTGATTCGCAGCGAGCACGCACCGGTGACCTCGAGCAGCGCTTGTCCGCTGATCTCGCTGTCCTCGCCGAACCCGTCCGCGGCCGCGCCGACCGGTCCGAGAACGCCGAACTGCCAGCGGGAGCGGTTCTTTCGCGCATCGGCGCGGTAGGGGTACAGCAGATATCCCTCGTAGAGCACCGCGTCGGCCACCGCGCGGGCACGTGCCCGCGCTGTCGACTGCGCCTCCGGCCTACTCATGCCGACTCCTCGGCCGTGGCGAGCAATCGCTCGACGGTGTCGTCGAAGCCGAGCATGCCGTGCTGAGCCTTGAACGCGGTGAGCGCGGTCATGGTGTCCTCGCGCAGGCGGACCCAGCCCGCGTGCGGGAAGTGCGCCGCCATCAGCTCGCGCCACACCGTGACCGGCATCTCGTAGCGGTCCTCGCGATCCCACGGGATCTGCTGTACCGCGAAACCGGTACTGCCCTTGCTGAACACCGTGCCGCTGAACAGGAACTGCAGCGGGATCGTGCCCTCCTGCAGGGCGTGCAGATATTTCGATCCGGCGACCTCGAAGTCGTAGGTGCACAACATCGGCAGGTCCACCTCCGAACCGCCGGTGAATCCCGGAATCGTCGTCGCGCAGTGCATCCAGAGGAAGGACCGCTGCGTCTGCGCCCAGCGCTCGCGCGGTCCGAACAGATCCAGCAGCCCGGCGCTCTCGGCGTCGGTGTAACCGCGCCGTCCCGGCTCGATCCGCACCTGGGCGCGCAGGGCGATCGCGTGCACGGGTTCGTCGCCCACCGAGGCGATCCCGACCCGCGCGGACAGGATCGGGGTCACCGCATACGGTTCGGGGCGGATGTCCAGCACCGCGAACGTCGTGGAATAGGCCGGGCTCACGAGACCTCCCCGGATCCGGCCACATCGGCCGGGCGAGCCCTGGCCGACATCGTGGCGAAGAAGTCGTCCACGTAGCGGTGCACCGCCGAGCCGCCGTCGAAACCGTGCCACAGCAGGCGGATTCGCCCGACGAACTCGTAGCACGCGTCGATCGGCAACAGCAGGCACTGCGCTGCCGCGACATCGCGATCGGGCACCCGGATCAACAGCGCCTCCACATCGTCGGCGAGATCGGCGAATTCACCGTGCTGGTCGACGAACTGCTGCCAATCACGCAGCGGCAGCTCGGATTCGGTCGCCCCGGCCGGTCCGGGATACAGCGCGACGGTGCGGTTCGCGGCCGAGTTGCGGAAGAAGAAGGCCAGGCCCACCGGGATCTCGAGCCCGTCCCATTCGGGCATGCTCAGGGTGAAGTCCGGGAACGACAGGTACCGCTGCGGCACGGCCCGGAAACGCAGTGCCGCGCGGCGATCGGTGAACAGCAGATAGCAGCCGCGGCATACGCACATCAGTTGCCGCGCTTCGACATCGACGACGTGCTGATGTTCCTCGGCGATGGCTTCCGCGCACATCTCGCACCGCTCGCCGGGGGCCGGGGCGGGTGGCCGATCGGCCGCGATCCGCCGCAGGGCCCGTATCGTCGGATTCATCCGGCCACCCCCGCGGGCACCGCGACCGACAGCTCCCCGGACCGCACCAGCACCGGGAAGGGCTCCAGATGACCGTCGCCGTCGAGCCGGTCCCCGGCGTGCACGACGTCGAAGTGGGCGCGGCAACTCGGGCAGCGCAACACCGGATCACCGGATCCGAGTTCGCGGTGCAGCGCCGCGCCCGCCAGCGACCGGCTGCATGCCGCGCACGAGTCGCGGTAGACGTAGACGTTCTCGCCGACCCGGCACGCCAGCAGCGTGATCCCGGCCAGCTCGAATCCGCCGACCTCGCCGGGCGCGAGCTCCTCCAGTTCCGGTGCGGCGACCCAGTTTCCGCCCGATCGCACATGCGAGAACAGCGTGTCCGGGGCGATGACCGCGGCCTGGGCCGCCGGCTCGGCCGCGACCGCCTCGATCGCCGTGACCTCCGGCGCCGCCGCGCGCACCGCATCCTCCACGGCCAGTTCCAAGGTCACCGTCGAGGACGGGCAACTGCGACAGCTGCCCGTCAGCTCGAGCCGGACCACGCCCTCACCGGTGATCTCGAGCAGCCGCACGTCGCCGCCGTGCGAGCCCAGATACGGGCGCACACTGTCGAGTCCGGCCGCGACCCGGGTCCGCACGTCCTGCGGATGCAGACCGTGGACCAGCAGCAGGCTGGCCACCAGATCGTCCTGGACCAGGCGTCGCACCGCGACGTCGTCGAGTTGCTCGACGATGCGTCGCAGTCCGGCGCCGTACAGATCCACGACCTCGCCGACGAGCGCCTCGGCTCGTTCGCGCGCCACCGTGCCGTGCGCGGACGCGGCGTCGAGCAGGCTCTCGATTCGATCGCCCACACCGCGCCACCGGTCGTCGTCGACCGCTACGTCGGGGTCGTTGTCCTCGGAGCGCGTGAGTATCGCCTCCTTCACCGTGGCCCGGCCGGTACGACCGGGCCGGGCATCATTCGCCGGTCAGTGCCTGGGTCGGAGAGTGCAGGGCGTCCAGCGTCTTGCCCTTGCCCAGATACATGTGCACACCGCAGGGCAGGCAGGGATCGAAACTGCGCACCGTGCGCATGATGTCGATGCCCTTGAAATGCTCGCGGTCGTTCTCCTCGAAGATCGGCTGGCCCTGCACCGCGTCCTCGTACGGGCCCGGAGTGCCGAAAGTGTCGCGCGGACTCGCATTCCACGGCGTCGGCGGATACGGGTGGTAGTTCGCGATCTTGCCGTCGCGGATCACCATGTGGTGCGAGAGCACGCCGCGCACGGCCTCGGTGAAACCGCAGCCGATGCCTTCGTCGGGCACCTCGAACTTCTCCCAGGTCTTGGTGTGGCCCGCCCGGATCTCCGCGAGCGCCTGCTCGGCGAAGTGCAGTGCGCAGGCGGCCGCATAGGCCTGGAAGTAGGTGCGGGCGCGGTCGCGTTCGATGGTGTTGCTCCCGTACGCCGGGATCTTCCACTCGAACTCCACCGGCCCCTTCAACGCGGTCTTGGGCAGGTTGATCTGCACGCTGTGCCCGGTCGAACGCACGTAGCCGATATCGACCAGACCAGCCAGCGCCGTGGACCACAGCCGAGCCAGCGGGCCGCCGCCGGTATCCAGGGCGAGGTGGTCCTTGCCGTCGAACCAACGCGGGGACATCACCCAGCTGTACTTGTCGTCCAGATCGCGTTTCTGCGGTTTGGGGTTGGTGTGCTGGTTCCAGGGGTGCCGCCGGTCCACCGGATTGCCCAGCGGATCGGTCTTCACGAACATCTCCTGATCGGTCCAGTCCTCGTAATACGAACTGCCCAAGTGGATTCGGAGACCGAGGTTGATGTCGACGAGCGAGGTGGTGAGCAGTTTGCCGTCCACCACGACGCCCGGGGTCACGAACATCTTGCGGCCCCAGTTCTCCATGTCCTTGTAGGCGAAGTTGCACGCCTCCGGATCCTGGAACGAACCCCAGCAGCCCAGCAGTGTGCGGCGCAGCCCGACCTTCTCGTAGCCGGGAATCGCGGTGTAGAAGAAGTCGAACAGATCGTCGTGCATCGGCACGACCTTCTTCATGAACTCCACGTACCGCATCAGCCGCGTCATGTAATCGGTCATCAGCTGAATGGTTGCCACCGTTCCGACGCCGCCGGGATACAGCGTGGAGGGATGAACGTGCCGACCTTCCATGAGGCAGAACATCTCTCGCGTGTAGCGGCTGACCTGCAGCGCCTCGCGGTAGAACTCACCGGTGAACGGATTGAGCGCTTCCATGATCTCGCCGATGGTGCGGTAACCGTGCATCGCCGCGTGCGGCGCCTCGGTCTTGCGGGCGGCGTCCAGGACGCTGGGATTGGTCTCGGCCACCATTTTCTCGCAGAAGTCCACGCCGACCAGATTCTCCTGGAAGATGTTGTGGTCGAACATGTATTCCGCGGCCTCGCCGAGATTGACGATCCACTCACCCAGATGCGGCGGTTTCACCCCGTAGGCCATGTTCTGGCAGTAGCAGGAACAGGTCGCGTGGTTGTCACCGCAGATACCGCAGATGCGGCTGGTGATGAAATGCGCGTCGCGCGGATCCTTGCCGCGCATGAATATCGAGTAGCCGCGGAAGATGGACGATGTGCTGTGACATTCGACCACTTCCCGGTTCTCGAAGTCGATCTTCGTATAGATACCGAGGCTGCCCACGATGCGGGTGATCGGGTCCCACGCCATCTCGACGAGCGAATCGGGCTCGATCTTCTTGTGTGAAGCCTCCGGGATGATCTGTGTCATCTCCGAGATCCTCCTACCAGGTGCGAGTGGCCCCTGTCTCCAATTTCTCTCCCCGGTGCCGCCAGTGCGGCTCCTTGTCGACCGTGCGATCGGTGATGTGCCGCAGGCTGCGGATCACCGAGCCGTACAGCCCCGATGCCGTGGACGAGATTCTCGCGCCCGGCGGTTCGTCCATGAACGGCATGAACATGTCCGGGAATCCCGGCATCGTGCAGCCGATGCAGATGCCGCCGACATTGGGGCACCCGCCCACGCCGTTGAGCCAACCACGTTTGGGCACATTGCATTTGACGACCGGACCCCAGCATCCCAGTTTCACGATGCATTTCGGCGATCCGTACTCGTTGGCGAACTCGCCCTCCTCGTAGTATCCGGCGCGGTCACAGCCCTCGTGGACCGTCGCGCCGAAAAGCCATTTGGGACGCAGGGCTTCGTCGAGCGGAATCATCGGCGCCTGTCCGGTGGCCATGTAGAGCAGATAGGTCAGCGTCTCGGACAGATTGTCCGGTTGGATCGGGCAGCCGGGCACGCAGACGATCGGAATACCGGCCTTGGACTTCCAGTCCCAGCCGAGATAGTCCGGCACGCCCATCGCACCGGTCGGATTACCGGCCATCGCGTGAATTCCGCCGTAGGTCGCGCAGGTGCCGGCCGCCACCACGGCGGTGGCCTTCGGCGTCAGGCGGTCGAGCCATTCACTGGTGGTTATCGGCTGGTTCGTCTCGGGATTGTTCCCGAAACCGCACCAATAGCCGTCACCGTTGATCTGCTCGTTCGGAATGGATCCCTCGACGACGAGCACGAACGGCTCGAGTTCACCGCGGTCGGCCTTGAAGAACCATTCGAGGAAATCGTCGGCTCCGCCGGCCGGGCCGCATTCGTAATCGATCAGCGGCCAATGTACGGCGATCTTGGGCAGACCGGGAAGCGCTCCGAGAGCGATCTCCTCGACGCTGGGCTGGGTGGCGGCAGTCAACGCCACCGAATCGCCGTCGCAGCTCAAGCCGGCGTTGATCCACAGCACGTGTATCAACGTTTCTTCGGCCTCGACTGCTTCCTTCGTGGGCATGAGCGCCACCTTCCCGAGCCGGGCGGGGGCTGTCCGATCCGGCTCGAAGCCGTCTCAATATGCACTGTCTCAACCTGTGATGCAGGCCACATAATTTTATGCTTGCTGGGAAGTAACCTCAATGGCTCGTTCGAGGGTGGAACGTCGCCGCTCGCCGAGCCACTCGTACCACTCGCCGAACCCTTCGCCCGTCGTCGCCGACAGCGTCAGCAGCTCGACACCCGGATTGGTCGTGCGGGCGTAGCGCACACACTGGTCGAGGTCGAAGTCGACATACGGCAGCAGGTCGATCTTGTTGATCAGCACCAGCTCGGCCGCGGCGAACATGTGCGGATACTTCAGTGGTTTGTCCGTCCCCTCGGTGACCGAGACGATGACGACCTTGGCCTGCTCGCCGAGGTCGAACAGCGCCGGGCACACCAGATTTCCGACGTTCTCGATGAAGACGACGCCGCGCTCCGGCGGGTTCAGCGCCTCCAGTGCGTTCCAGGTCATCTCCGCGTCCAGATGGCAGCCCGCGCCGGTGTTGAGCTGTACGACCGGGCAGCCCGTGGATTCGATCCGCCGGGCGTCCAGCAGGGTCTCCTGATCGCCCTCGATGACCCCGATCGGGAGGTCCGGGCATTCGCGGATGGTTCGCTCGAGCAGCGTGGTCTTGCCCGCGCCGGGCGAGCTGGTCAGGTTCAGCGCCAGGATCTCGCGTTCGGCGAACCACCGTCGATTGCGCTGTGCCAGTTCGTCGTTCTTCGCGAGCACCTGCTGTTCCAGGATCACCGTCTCGGTGGCCGGGTGATCGTGCTCGTGGTGGTGCGGATGGTCGTGTTCGTGCTCGTGTACGTGCGGTTCGGTGATCACCGCCGTGCTGTCGCGGCCGCATCCGCAGGTAGCGCACATGGATCGCTCACCTCCATCGAACGGATTCGCAGGTCTGTGCCCGCGCTGATGCCGACGTCCGCACTTCCGCAGTCGCACAGGGGAATCGGCTCGTGCAGGGTGAAATCGCGCTCGCATCGATGGCAGTGTCCCCGGGCGGGGACCTGCTCGATGATCAGCTCGGCTCCCTCGGCGAGGGTGCCCTCGGCCGCCAGTTCGAAACAGAACCGCAGCGCGTCCGGCACCACCGCGCAGAGCGTTCCGACCGCGACGGTCACGCGAAATATCTGTCGGCCCGCCGCATGCTCACATGCTCCGCCGATGATTCCCTGTGCGATTGCCAGCTCGTGCATGAGATATCTCGATTCCTCGGATACCTATCGATTTTCCGGAACGCCGACGCTCCGAGCATACCTCCGCGAAGTCGCCGCGGAACAGGTATGGAGATACCGCCGGGGTGGTCGGCTGTGGTGGATCGACATTGCCGACCGGACTGCAATACTGCGATTGCTATTATGTTGCCGTTGCCTGCGAGTGCTCGCTGGTGGGGTGGATCTACGAAAAAGCCGGGCGGCCAGGAGTATCGGCCGTAGTGATGGCGAATACTCCTGGCCTGAGCCGGGTTCGGCGAGCCGATCAGTCGATCGTGCAGCCGGAGACCGGCTTTCCGTCCAAGCGGTCGACCAGATAGCCGATCGCGTTGTTGGTGCCGTAACCGTCGATCAGCTCGGGGCCGAAGTGGTTGGGCAGGGTGGCGCCGGGCAGGATGGGCGGGAGGTTGTTGGTGCGGAAGGTGACCGTGGCGCCCTTGGCACACCAGTCGGAGGCGAGCCGGCGGGCCTGGCCGTAGGGCACCGTGTCGTCGTTGCGGCCGCTGGTGATCAGCACCGGGGAACTCGGGCGCAGCGTGCCGATGCGCTGCTCGTTCAGCACCTGCACGGCCTCGGGGATGGCGTTGAGGTGATCCAGCATCGAGCGGTGGTCCACGGTGAGCGCACTGGTGCGCATGAACGGCTGCTTCACGATGACGTCGCCGATGCAGTCGGAGGCCAGGCCGTCGAGCACCGCGTGGCCCTGCGGTGTGGCCGCGCTGTCCAGTGCGGTGCGCAGCTGCGGGTTCCGGGCGACGAATCCGTTGATGGCGAAGCCGATCACGCCGCTGATCAGCGTCCCGTCGACCTGCCCGAGCACCTTGGCCAGATCCGCGGGCGGGGCGCCGGCCCAGGTGCCCTTCAGATTCAGATCGGGTGCGTAACCGGGCTGCAACTCCGCGGCCGCCGCGGTCGCGCCGCCGCCCTGGGAGTAGCCCCACAAGACCAGGGGAGTGCTGTCGGGAACACCGCCGAGCCGGTTCGCGGCCCGCGCGCCGTCGAGGACCGCGTGCGCCTCCTCGACGCGGTTCACATAGGTGTGGATCCCGGGCGTGCCCAGGCCGATGTAATCGGTGACCAGGACGCGCGCACCCATCGAACTCCACGCCGCGGCGGCGATCGCCTCCTGATTCGGCGACATCGACAGCGGGTCGGTGCTGACGACGAAGCCGGTGGAGAACGCGATCGAGGGGGCGCACTGGGTGCCCTGCCCGACCGTGCCCGGTGCGATCACCACCGTCGGACGCGGGCCGCCCCCCTGCCACGGCCGCGTCGGTTCGATGTAGGTGCCGCTGACCGCGACCGGCGCGTCGTCCTGGGTGCGCGAGGTGTACATCACGCGTTGCGCGGCCACCGGCCACTGCCCGCCGCCGCCCGGCAGCGTCGCGAAGATCGGCATCGGCTCGGACTTCACGACCGCTCCCGGCTGCGCGGGCAGCCGAGCGGGCGGGGCGTAGAAAGCGCTGACCGGTGCGGCATCGGCGGCCACGGCGCCGGTGACGCAGGATCCGGCCGCGACGGCCACCGCGGCGACGGTGCACGCGGCGAACCGGCGTAGTCGCGAATTATGTTCTTGCACTGGATATTTCCCCTCTGTAGAAGCCCGGACTGCCGAGCGGGCATCCGGGCGGTGGCGACCTCAGATGACGCTGCCCACGTCCTGCGGCACGAGGTGGTCCAGGGCGCGTTCGGCGACGGCCGCGATGGTCATCGAGGGGTTGCACGCCCCGCAGTTGCCCGGGATCAGCGCACCGTCGAGCACGTAGAGCCCGCGCTGACCGTGCACCCGGCCCTCGGCATCGCAGACCGAGCCCATACTCGCCCCGCCGAGCGGATGCCAGGTGGAGGGGAAACCCAGGTTGGTATCGGTCAGGATGCTGCCCGGCCCCGCGATCCGGTTCGCCAGCGGCCCGATCCGGCCGTTCTGGATGACCGCGTCGCCCTCGTGCGGCCAGCGCAGTACGGCGTTGTCGTCGGCCGCGGTGTATTCGAAGTGACCGCGCGCCTTGCTCACGCCGTAGCCGACCATCATCGTGCTGTGCGTGTCCATGCCCATCGGCGGGATGGACGCCTGGATGAGGGTGGCCGCGTTGGCCGGATCACTCCAGTTCAGGCTGCCGAAGACGACCGGGCCGCCCTGCGGGTAGCCGAACGCCTCGTTCGGCTGGGACCACACGTAGATCCGGTCCGCGTTGGTGCCCCAGTTGCCGCCCAGGCCGGCGGGCATGTCCGGGATGTGGCCTTTGGCGGCCGCGCGCACGAGCAGTTTGGTGGTGTTCAGGCTGCCCGCGGCCATGATCAGCGCCGGGGTGGTGAGGATCAGGTTCTCCAGGACCTTGCCGGAGGTGTCGATCCGGTTCACCGAGACCGTCCAGCGGCCGTCCCTGGCCCGCTGGATATCGGTGACCTCGTGCAGTGTGCGGACCTGCACCCGGCCGGTGGCCTCGGCCGCGGCGATGTAGGTGACGTCGACCGAATGCTTACCGCCGTTGTTGACCCCGAGCGCGCCGGCGCCGTTGGTGTAGGAGGGGGTCATCTTGCCGTGCAACTCGTCCAGCGCGTAGTTCCAGTCGATCGGCATCGGGATCTTCGACACCGGCAGCCCGGCCTTGCGGGCGTGCTCGGCGAAGATCCGGGCGGCCTTGTAGTTCGGGCTGTCGACGAGGGCGTCGGGTGCGGTCTCCAGCTTCAGCATGCGTGCCACGCGCGGGTAGTGCACCCGGTTCATCGTCTGCCAGTCCAGGTCCATCGGGAACATGGACGCGAACACGGCCTCGGTCGGTTCGAGTGACATCCCTTGGTAGACAAGCGATCCGCCGCCGACGCCCGCGGCGCACAGGGCGGTCATGTTGTCCCCGGCGACCGCCTCGATCAGGCCGGTGTAGGGCTCGAAGATCAGCGGCGTGCCGAAGACGTTCGGGTTCGAGCGGTACCAGAGCATGCGCTTGTCCGGCTTGGTCGCCAGCGGGAACGTGGTGGCGTTCGGGCCGGTCTGCCAGCGCCGTCCACGCTCGAGCACCAGGACCGGAACCCCCGCCTGCGCCAGCCGCAGGGATGCCACGCCACCGCCGAAGCCCGAACCGATCACGATGACCCGGTGCTCCTCGCGGGTGAGCGGAACGCGTGCGGCCGGATTGGTATCGGCGCGAGCGATTCCCGTGCTCGCCAGCGCGACTCCGGTGGCGGCGGTCGCGCCCAGGAAGGAGCGACGCGAGAGTGCGGGCATGAATGACCTCCAGAACGCCGACGGACATCTCCGCATGCGCGAGGCCGAGCATCCCGACCGTCCGCTGCACTGCGGCAGTTCTGCCCGAATCGGCGTGTCCGGGCTCGCTCAAACTAGACAGTAACTTACGAAAGTGTCAAGAATTACATCCGTGATCGGAGATCAACGGTGTGTGAGCGACAACGCAGGCACCACCCAGCGCGCGATCAGTCGCCGTAGATCCTCGTCGGACTCGATGTCCGGGTCGTCGAACAGGACCACCGACAACCCCAGGCGGATCCCGATCTGCGCGATGTCGTCCAACTGTGGCTCGATCGCCGGATCCAGCTTCATCAGTGGCCGGAGCAATTCGTGGGCAATGGGTTTCGCGCGGGCGATCATGTCGGCGTCGAAGATCGGGTTCCCCGGTTCGATGCGCACCAGCCGCGCCAGGATCGGGTCGTCGCGGACCACCGCGCGCCCGACCACGAACAACTCGACGATGTATTCGGCGGCGTCGTCGATCTCGGCGAGGCGAGACCGCAGGCCGGTCGTCGCGCGGAACAGCAGATCGGCCATCGCCTGGGAGACCAGATCCTCGCGAGAGCCGAAATTCGAGTACACGGTCTGCCGAGTAACCCCGGCCGCATGCGCGGCAGCGGCGATGTTCACACCGCCGAAGCCCTCACTCGCGATCAGTTCGAGCGTGGCGTCCAGGATCTTCCTCCGCGACCGCATCCCCCCAGTATCTGCGATCGTCGGCATCGGCGTTGCCAAAGGTTGCCGGGCATCCCGCAGAACCGAACCGCTGCGTCCGGAGCAGACCGGAGCCGACCGATCGAGCACGGCAGCGACACGGTATGAGCGATTTCTCGGCAACAGGCGTGGCTCTGGTTACCGGATCGCCGATCCGCCGGCCGGTCGTTCGGGTCGAAGATGCTGTGGCCCAGCTGTATTCGTGCGACGTCATTCGCGCCGATGCGCGCTGGATCAGTTGCTCGCCAGCTGAATGTGGACGTAGCGGGTCGAGGAGTCCCGCTCGTCCACGACGATGGTGCGGTTGACATGCTTTCCGTCAGGACGCGAGTAGTAGTCGTAGGCCCGCACCAGTGATGGCGAGGTCTGCAGCGGCGGACCTGCAATGGCGTGTTCGGACTGATAGGTGGTTCTGGTGAGTGGTGCGGTGAATTTCGATGCCGTGAGTAGCTCGGTGAGCCCCTGCGGATCTGTGGATATCGCCAGTTGGTAAATGATGACCCGGTTGTCCGTCGACCGGGCAGCGAGGAGGGTGGCCTTGGGGGGCAGGACGATGCCGCCGTAATCCGAAGCCTCCCTGGCGATATCGGCAGGCTTCTGGGTCGGCTTGCTGCCGGTGCAGCCTGTCAGGCACCCGGTGATGGCCATCAGGCATGCGAGGGCACAGGCAAGTATCGCCTGCCGGATTCTGGGCATGGCAAACTTCATCGGGTGGGGTCGGTCCTTCCTCCGTCTCGGCTGCCGTGCGCGGCCGGTAGAATGCCCGGCCCGCTCGAGGGCACCGGCCCCGCGTACTGCCGGGCTCCGCTGGATCCATCCATCTCGTATTCGCGCGCCAGCCCCGCCGTGTGCAGTGCCCCCATGCGCTTGTCGGTGACCGTGACACCGGCGATCTCGGTGCTCTTGCCACCATCCCAGTTGTAACGGTCGTGCACCCACACCTTGTACTCGGTGGTGATGTTCGGCTGTGCGCCATCGGCTGGCTTGTTCACGGTGACGACACCTGTCACCGACATGTGGATGGAGCCCATCGCAAAGAACCAATCCGGGCTCTGCGTCTGATCGAAGGTGTAGCCCTCCCATTGCGACTGGAATTGCACCGGATTGTCGTAGTTCTTGGCGGACGATGCTCTGATGGCGACCTGCTGGATCTCTGTCGCGGCCATTCTGTTCGCGTTGTTGTCGGCGTCGGACACATCCCGCAGTAGTTCGTCGACCTTGGGGTCCAGCGGGTCGCCGGTGTTGTCGAGGTAGTGATTCAGAAAACGGGCGGCGTGCGTCCAGCCTCGCGAATCCGCGGCGACGACCGCGGCGGCGGCGACCTGGGCGAAAGCGAGATCGTCGGCGCGGCTGTAGATGGGCTGGGAGCCCCATGCGCCTGCCCCGGAATCGTCCGGCGGGTGAGGGAGCGGATCGGGTATCGGTGTCATGGTCCTCGAGGTTCGTCGATGTCGAAAGCGCTAGGTCAGCTCGTGGAGCCGATGGTGTGTTCGAACCAGACGCTGTTGCCGTATCCGTATCGGCTGGCGCCGAGGTCCACGGTGACCTTGGCGGGCAACTCGAATTCGCTCGGGTTGTATGTCGGGGCGGCGCGGCCCGGCTGATAGTTCACTGCGCCGGAGATGCGCTCGATGGTGGCCGATATCGCGTCGTGCCGGGCCGCGGCCGATTTCTTCAGGGCATCGACGGCCGAGGAGACCTCGGACTGCATCGGCTCCCGGAGGTGACCGCCGCCCAGCTGCGCCCAAACACCGAGGGGCAGAGTGAAATTGAGGTAGTGCATGGACTTGGTGATGGTGTCGGCCAGATCCATTGCCTGGTTGTACACGAGACGTTCGAGTAGCAGCCCGCCGTTCTCGACGATCTTGGCCACTGCATCGAGGTCCTCGCTGCGGTCGGCCAGGGATTGCCTGAAGGCGGTCGCGGTGGTCCCGAATGCGCTCGATGCCTCCCCGGACCAGCTCTTCTGTAACCAGCCGGCACCGTTGGAAAGGTTCTGTGACGCCACGTAGTCGTTGACTCCGAGTACGCCGATCTGTTTGCCCACCGATCGCAGAGCCTCCCAGTCCGCGGAAAGCGGGGACAGATAGTCGGCGACGGGTTTGATGCCGATCGCCCGGCTCACGGGCTCGTCGTATGGGGTCAGGGCCTCGATGCTCGCGGTGACCACCTGGCGGACCGTGTACTGGACCTCCTGCGCGTCCTGCAATGCCGGGAGCTGCAGCCCGCTGTACCGCGTGAGGCCTTGTGCCGAACTGGTCGCGGCAACGCTCTGCCCGTCGAGGGTGGTCGCTGCCCGGGAAAGGCCGGCGGCGTGCTATTCGTCGGAATTCTGATATTGATTCTTCGCGGTGCCCAGGTTCGCGCCGAGGGTATCGAAGACGCCCGAATCCCGCTGATACGCGCTGGACAGCGTGGTGTTCAGTTGTTGAACGGGCAGAGTCAGCGCGGCCAGTTGTCCCGTCGTTCCAGCGGGCAGTGCCACCTTCGGCAGCAGCCGCTTGGCGTTCGACGAGAAGTTGGCTCCGAGGTCCTGTAGATCCACCGTGAACCCAGAAAGCTTGGATGGGTCGACAGTGAAGCCAACCAATGGTTCCCCCCATTTTCATCATTGCCGTTGCTGCTCATGAGCCCGACTGCGACGCCTCACAGTAACACGGCAATTATCCAGGGCCGCAATATTTCTCGACTGCTCGGTCGAACCGGGGTCAGCTGGCGTCCGAGTGGCGGGTGGTGTCGCGATCCTCGGGTTGGGAGCCTGCGGCGACTTCCATGCCGCGGTTGAAGGCTGCGATGACGGTCGGATCCAGGCGCAGCGGGTGGGCGGGATCTCCGACGGTGGGGCGGTTGCGGGCGCGGCGGGCGGCCGGTTCGTTGTTCGCGGTCAAACGGCGCATCACCCGCTCCAGGATGGGCAGGATCTCGGTGATGTCGAGGGTTTTGTCCGCGACGCGGCCCATCAGGGCGTAGGCCATGTTGGCCAGGACCAGGCCGACGTCCTCGATGTATTCCGGATCCGCGCCGCCGAAGATCTGACCGGCTACCGGCAGCACCGCGTCCAGGCCCTGGGTGTCCAGTCGCGTCCCGCCCGGACCCGAGCGGGCGCGGTGGAAGGCCTCGAGCATCTTCGGGCTGCGTTCCCAGGGCTGGAAGACGCTGTGCAGTACGCGCATCAGGCCGTCGTGCAGTGTTTCCTCGGGGCCGGGCGGTGCGAGGTCCGGGTAGGCGTGATCGGCCATCCACCGCTCGATCGCGGTGACGATCAGTTCGTCGCGGGTGTGGAACAGCTTGTAGACCGTCGCCAGTGAGACGCGGGCACGGCGTGCCACCTCGCGTAGCTGCACCGCGTCGTAACCTTCGGTTTGCAGCAACGTGAGCACCACGTCGATGATCTGCTCCGACGCGTCGCGTCCAGGGGCCCTGCTCACACCATTACTGTAACACGGTTACTACAGTAACATCGTTACTTGGTTTATCCGGAGACGCTTCGGTGACGAAGTCGAGCGTAATTGCCGACCGAGTGCGGAGCGTTTGCGGCACAACGCTATTGATGCCGTATCCCGATCGCACACGGGATACGGAGCGTACCGCCTCCGGGCGCTCAATCGCGAATCATGCTCTGGCGCACGCGATATTTCTGAATCTTGCCGCTCGGCGTGCGCGGGAAATCCTCGACCACGTGGATCTCCTCGGGCCACTTCTGCTTGGCCAGGCCCACCTCGGCGAAATGCGCGCGCAGATCCTCGAGTGAGGGTTCGGGGGAGTCGGCGGCCAGGCGCACCACCGCCGCGACATGCTCGCCGAGCCGGTCGTCGGGGGCGGCCACAGCCACCGCCTCGACGACGTGCGGCATGCTCAGCAGCACCTCCTCCACCTCGAGTGCGCTGATGTTCTCCCCGCCGCGAATGATCAGGTCGGTGGTGCGGTCGGTGATGGTCAGGTAGCCGTCCGCGTCCAGGACGCCGATATCGCCGGTGTGGTACCAGCCCTGTGCGTCGAACGCCTTCGCGGTGAGGGCGTCGTCGGTGTAGCCGAGGCACAGATCCGGTCCGCGACTGAGGATTTCGCCGTCCTCGGTGAGCATGATCTCGACGCCGGGCTGCGGGTCGCCGTCGGTGTAGAGGCGTTTGGGACGGGGGTCGGTGGCGTCCGAGGCGGTGATCGAGGGATGTTCGGTACTGCCGTAGGAGCGGTAGACCGTCAGGCCCAGATTCGTCAGGCGTTCGGTGACCGAGGCCGGGACCGACGCGCCGCCCATTCCGGCGTACTTCATTCGCGCCAGATGGTCCGGGCCGAAGGTGGGATGTTCGATGAGGCTGGTCAGGTAGTACGGCACGCCCCCGCCGAAGGTGATGTCGTACGTGGTCATCAGGTTCAGGATCAGCTCCGGATTCCAGGTGTCCACCAGGTCGACCGAGATGCCGTCGCGGATCGGGATGAGGAACGCGTTGAGCATGCCGATGAAATGCCCGACCGGTGCGGCGGTGATCTGCGGGCCCAGATCGTCGGGATAGTGCTCGGCGAGTTGGCGGGTCTCGCAGCCGAGGGTCTGGTGGCTGTGCACCACGCCCTTGGGTGCGCGGGTGGTTCCCGAGGTGAACGCGATCAGGGCGGGACCGCTCGGGTCCACCGCGGTCACTCCCTCGAAGGGCTCGGCCGCGAGCAGGTCCTCGAATGTGCTCCCCACGATTCCGGTGATCGGCACCCGCTCGTACACCGCCGGGTCGTAGGTGATCGAGCCGAAGCGGTCGGTGGTCACGAACGCCTTGGGGTGCACCGCGTCCAGGATGTACCGCACCTCGCGTGGGCCGTAGATGTGCACGATCGGGACCACCATCGCCCCGAGAAACGTTGTGGCCCAGAAGGTTGCGGCGGCCTCCATCCAGTTGGGCAGTTGGCAGGCAACCGCGTCGCCGGGGCCAACGCCACGCTCGTGCAGACCCTGGGCCAGGCGGCGGGCGATCAGTTCGACCTCGGCGAAGGTGCCGGTGTAGGGCCGGGTCGCGGAGTGCACGCGCAGCGTCGAGCCGGGCGCCGAGGCCAGGCCGCGCGCCAGCAGATCGCCCAGGGTGTCGCGGGTCCACCACCCCTCGTCTTCGTAGCGTTTGACCAGTTCGGTGGGGATCGTGCGCATGGTGGGACTCCAAGTCCGGATGCGCGGGCGTGACGGCCACACCCGCGGGCTGCCGGGTGGTTGCAGGGATCATCGAAACGGGGGCTGTCCGTGGCGGATATACTATTCTCCAAATACAAGAATTCCAATATCTTGATCGGAGAACCGGTTGTGGTCGACCTCGAGTTGGACGACGGGCTGGCAGTGGTCACCATCGACCGTCCCCAGGCGCGCAACGCCATCGCGCCAGAGACGATGGATCAGCTCGACGAGGCATTGGACGCCGCCAAGGGCGCACGCGCACTGGTGATCCGGGGTGCGGGGGACAAGGCGTTCGTTTCCGGCGGTGATCTCAAACAACTCGCCGCGATCCGCACCCTCGACGGCGCGGCCGAGATGGCCTGGCGGATGCGCGGCATCTGCGATCGGCTCGCGGAATTCCCGGCCCCGGTGATCGCCGCGTTGAACGGGCACGCCTTCGGCGGTGGCGCGGAGGTGGCCGTCGCCGCGGACATCCGGGTCGCCGCCGACGACATCCGGATCGGATTCAACCAGGTCGCCCTGGGCATCATGCCCGCGTGGGGCGGCGCCGAACGGCTGGCCGCACTCGTCGGCCGCAGTCGCGCACTGCTGCTCGCGGGTTCGGGCGCCGTGCTCGATGCCACCGAAGCCGAACGGGCCGGGCTGATCGATCGCGTACTCCCACGCGAGTCCTTCGAGGAAGGCTGGCGCACGCTGGCCCGCTCCCTGGCCAACGTTCCCGCCGGCCGGATCAAACACGTCCTGTCCGGCGTCACCCCCGACGAGGCCGTCGACGCCTTCGCCCACCTGTGGATCTCGGACGAACACTGGGCCGCCGCGGATCGCGCGCTGAAGAAGAAGTAGCGCCTCGCTGCTCCTGCGAGTCGCAGACCCCGCCCACTAGCCTGGGTCCGTGCCGACGTTGCTGATCATCCATCACACCCCGTCACCGTTCATGCAGGCGATGTTCGAGTCCGTGGTGTCGGGTGCGACCGATCCCGAGATCGAAGACGTGGAAGTCGTGCGCCGCGCCGCGCTGGCAGTGTCCCCGACCGACGTCCTCGAGGCGGACGGCTACCTGCTCGGCTCCCCGGCCAACCTCGGCTACATGAGCGGCGCCCTCAAACACGCATTCGACGTCATCTACTACCCCTGCCTCGATTCGACCCGCGCCCGCCCCTTCGGCCTCTACCTGCACGGCAACGAGGGCACCGAAGGCGCGGAGAAGGGCGTCACCGCCATCACCACCGGGCTGGGGTGGGTGAAGTCCGCCGAGTACGTGACGGTGTCGGGCAAACCGTCCAAGGACGATCTGCAAGCGTGCTGGGAACTCGGCGCGACGGTCGCGGCGCAACTCATGTCCTGACCGGTCACTTTCCGCTCCCCCCATGGAATCAACGGCTCACGTCGGGGCTGCTGCCCCGGCATACTCGAATCCGATACGTTCCGGATTCGGTCGGTGTGGGTGCCGATCGAAGGGGCGAGGTGGTCGTTCCCGGAACACGGGATCTGGGAAGAGGTGAGAGCGCTGTGGAGCCGACATATGAGGGCGCGGTCCGGCCGCGACGGATCGGGCTGGTCGAAGATCACGAATCCGTGGCGCTCGGGCTGGCCAGTATGCTGGCGCCCGAGCCGGATCTGGACCTGATCATCACTGCCGGGACCGTGGCCGAACTGTTCTCCGCCGCACCGGAATTGGATCTGGTGGTACTCGATCTGCGGCTCGCCGACGGGTCCGCGCCGGAGGACAATGTGCGCGCATTGCGCGAGGGCGGGCACGAGGTGCTCGTATTCACCGGTGCGGACAATCCGTTCCTGGTGCGTGCGGCCGCCCGAGCGGGGGTGCTCGGGGTGGTCCGCAAATCCGAGGATGTGCAGACCGTGGTGTCGGCGGTGCGTGCGGCCGCATCCGGCGAGCAGGTGGTCACCACCGACTGGGCCGCGGCCATCGACGGAGATCCGCAACTGCCCGACGTCGGACTCAGTCCGCGTCAGCAGGAGGTGCTGACCCTGTACGCATCGGGGGAGAAGGCATCGCGGGTGGCGCGGATGACGGGTCTGTCCGAGCAGACCGTCAACGACTACCTCGGCCGGATCCGGCAGAAATACGCCGACGCCGGGCGTCCCGCACCCACCAAGACGGACCTGTACAAGCGCGCGGTGGAGGACGGGTGGTTGCCGGTGCCCGAGCGCAACCCACGCGCATGACCGTGTCCGCCGCGCGGGGCGTCCCGCGTGCGCGTCCCGGGGCGCGGGCGTCGACAGGCGTCGGCCGGAGGGGGAGATACGTTGCGTCCCGGCATGTCTCACCGACCGCGTCGGAGGGGATCATGCGGCGGCTGGGCCTGTCGATGGGCCTGGGCGGGGTGATCATGGGCCTGGTGACGATGCCGGAGATCGTCGAGCAGGGCCATGACGCGCCGGGCTGGTGGAGTCCGGTCGCGGCCGTGCTCACCTTCGGCGGATTCCCGGTGCTGGCGGCGGTGTCGGTGCGGTCGCGTCCCGCGGTGATCCGCGTGGTGTCCGGCCTGACGGCGCTGAGTTTCCTCCTCGCGCTGGCGATCACGCCGATCGCGGTGCAGCCGCACACCCTCGACGCGTCCTCGGTATGGCTGTATCGGATGCTGCCGCTGGGCATGCTCGCCGCGGCGCTGGCCTGGCGGCTGTTGTTCTCGGTGGTGTATCTGCTGGTGGGCTCGACCGCGGTGGCGTTCGTCAACGTGTATCTGGTCGAGCAGTTCAGCACCATGTCGGCGCTGAGCGGTCTGCTGCGGGCCTCCGGGCTGGCGACTCTGTTCCTGTGGTGTGTCACCTGTGCGCAGGGCGCGGGCGCGCGGGTCGACCGGGAATCGGCCGTCGCCGGTCGGCGTGCTGCCGCGACGGCCGCCTCCACCGCCCGCGATCACGAACGCGCCCGGTTCGCCGCGCTCATCCACGACGCGGTGCTGTCCACGTTGCTGGACGCCTCCCGCGGTGCGGAGGACGTGCCCGCGGGTCCGCCGCCCGCGGGCGCACCCAAACCCTGTCCCGGCGGGTCGCCGGGTGAGGTCTCGGTGTTGCGGCGACAGGCCCAGTCGACGCTGGATCAGCTCGACGAGATCCGGGTCGAGGTGCGCGAACCCGATGTGCTCGATGCGCGGTCGGCGGTGATCTTCCTGCGTTCGGCGGTGCACGAGATCAATCCCGGCATCCGTTTCGCCACCCGCACCTGGCCCGGATTCGACGATCTGCGGATGCCCGTGGCCGTGGCCGGGACGGTGGCCGCAGCGCTGGGCGAGGCGGTGCGCAACAGTCTGCGTCACGCCACGATCCCCGGTCAGCCGGTGCATCGCACGGTCACCTGCACCATCAGCGCGGGCAGTATCCGGCTCGTGTTCAACGACGACGGCGCGGGTTTCGATGTGGCGCAGGTGTCCGCGGACCGGCTGGGCATCTCGGTGAGCATTCTGGGCCGGATGCGCCAACTCGCGGGCGGTGCCGGTTTCGTCGAATCACAACCGGGAGAGGGCACCACCGTGACGCTGGTGTGGGGTGGCGATGGCTCAGCGTGAGGCGGGCGGTGACTTCGACTCCCGATTCGGGCTACGAGATCTGCTGGGCCTGCGCGGCGGGATGGCGTGGCTGTTCGTCCTGATCCTGGAACTGATCATCGTGCTGTACATGCTCGGCAATCTGCAGGCCGCGTCGCTGACTCAGACGTTGGTCGCCCTGGTGATCATGGCCGCGGCCGGGGCGCTGGTGCTACTGGTGCCCGACGATCCGCTGCCGTGGAGCTCGACGGTGTTCGTCACCGTCGCGGGGCCCGTGGCCACCGCGCTGACGGCGGTGGATCTGGGTTCCGCGCCCGCACATCACGTCGTGTGGACGGCTTTCGCCTGCTCGTATGTCCTGGCTGCGCTGGTGTTGCGTGGCCGGATCGCGGCGGCGTGGCTGAGCGTGGCCGCGTCGGCGGCGGTCCTGGTGGTCGCCGGGCTGCGGATCGATGTCCGGTTCGACGCGATCGTCTCGGCGTCCATCGTCCCGATCGGCACGGTCGCGGCCATCTCGGCGTTCGCGGTGATCATCCGACCGACCCAGCGTTCGCTGCGGATGCTGCGCGAGGAGGCCACGATTCGGGCGGCGGCCGAGGCGACGATGATCGCCGCCGACGGTGAGCGGATCCGGCAGCTGGCCCGGCTGGATCGGGTGGCGCGCCCGATCCTGGAGCGGATCGCCGACGGCGCGGTGCTGACCGGCACCGAGCGGGAACAGTGCCGGTTGCTCGAGGCCGAGCTGCGGGACGGCCTGCGCGCGCCGCAATTGGTGACCGAGGAGCTCAGCGGGGCGGCCCGGGGTGCGCGGGCCCGCGGGGTCGAGGTGGTCCTGCTCGACGACGGCGGTTTCGAGGGCGTGCCGCAGTGGGTGCGACAACGTGTGATCGATTCCGCGGTAAGGGAATTGGATGCCGCGAACGCGGGCTCGGTGACGGTGCGGGTACTGCCGCTGGGGCGGCGCGTGCTGGCGACGGTTCTCGCGCACGCCGCCGATGACGACCGGCGCACCGAGATCGATACCGACGGCAATGTCGCGGTGAGCACCTGAGCGAGCCCGTCGGCGGGATGCGCGCATTCCGGTGTGCGTGTACGTCGACCAGCACGGGTGGCTCACCTGATGTCATGGTGACGCCACCCTGGCGTCTCCGGTTGATTACCCTGTGCGCGAACGTAGTTCAGTCCTCGCGACGCCTCGGCCCGCCCCAGCGAGTCTGATCGCGCAGCGCATCCTGGACGGTCGTGGACAGCCACGAGTTCAGCGACATGCCGTTCTGCTCGGCGGCCTGCTGCGCGCGGGACTTGATCTGGTCGACCATGCGCAGGGTCACGCGGCTGATGTCACCGGTGATGTCCTCGAAGGTCGGAGAGTCCTCGTCGGGTGACGGGGCGTTCTTGCGAACGTCCACCTTCGCATCGGTCCCGTCCAGCGAGACGTGCACGGTGCGATCGCCGAGCTCCGTACTGACCTCGGCCGCCAGATCCGACAACGCCGCCAGCAGCGTGAGCCGCGCGGCGTTCTCGGTTGCGGAAGCCAGCGCTGCCGCAGTGGCCTGGGTCTTCTCGTCGCCGAGAGCGGCAGCGGTCACCAGATCCTCGCGTAGCCGCGCGGTGTACTTATCGATATCCATGACGCCATTGTGACGTCACCAGTGACATCATTCAAGGAAAAATGTCCGGCAAACAAATGCTGATGTGTCCCCGACTGGCTGCTGACGCACTCACCGAACAACTGTCGACGGACTCACCGAGCGGTTGACGACGTGCCCAGCGAATAACCGGCGACGACGCTTGTGAACGACTGGCGACGTGCCCAGCGGCGAAGCGTCTGCGTCCGGCCGGAACTCGCCCGCGAAGCGAAAGGCTCAGCAAGAACACCTGCAAGTTTTTCGGCGCGGCTCGTCGTTGCGCGCTCGAAGCGCATGGGCGAAGCCCGAGTCTCGAGTGCGCAACGACGAGCCTGAGGGCGCCGAAAAACCAGCCGGAGCGAAGCGGAGGCAGAAGACACAGTAGCCTTTTTGACCATGACGAACGGTGAATCGACGGGGAACGGGCTGCGCGCGTCCGGCACGGTCGGTGTCGCGATGGTGACTCCCTTTACTGCCGACGGCAAGCTCGATGTCGATGCCGGCGTCGCACTGGCCGCCCATCTGGTCGATCAGGGCGTCGACCTGCTGGCCATCTCCGGCACCACCGGGGAGTCTCCGACGACCACCGAGAGTGAGAAGTTCGATCTGCTGCGCGCGGTCGTCGACGGTGTGGGTGACCGGGTGACCGTCATCGCCGGGGCCGGTACCTACGACACCGCGCACAGCATCGAGCTGGCTCGTAATGCGCAGCGCGCGGGCGCGCACGGGCTGCTCGTGGTGACCCCGTACTATTCGCGTCCCACGCAGGAGGGGCTGATCGCGCATTTCACGGCGGTCGCCGATGCCACCGATCTGCCCGTGACGTTGTACGACATTCCGCCGCGCTCGGTGGTGCCGATCGCGTCGGAGACGATTCTGCGGCTGTCGGAGCATCCGCGGATCGTCGCGGTGAAGGACGCCAAGGGTGATCTGGCCGGTGGTGCGCAGCTGATCAGCGAGACCGATCTGGCCTACTACTCGGGCGATGACATCCTGAATCTGCCGTGGCTGTCGGTCGGCGCGGTCGGATTCATCAGCGTGATCGGGCATCTCGTGCCCGAGCGGCTGTGTCAGCTGCGGGATGCCTATCTCGCCGGTGACGTGGTGAAAGCGCGTGAGCTCCACGTAAGTATGTTGCCGCTGTGCCGGGCGATGGCCCGGGTGGGCGGTGTGTCGATGACCAAGGCGGCGTTGCGGCTGCTCGGGGTGGAGACCGGTGAGCCGCGTCTGCCCCAGTTGATGCCCGATGCCGAACAACTCGAAGCGGTTGCCGCAGATCTGCGGGCCGCGGGGGTGCTGAAATGAGTGAAGAGAATTCGGGTGCGCCCGTGACGCGTCGTCCTCGGCGGGCGGCCTCCCGCTCCGCTGGTGCTCCGGCTCCGGCCCCGCCGCCGGAACCGGTGGTTGTACCGGAACCGGTTGCGCCGGAACCGGTTGCGCCGGAACCGGCTGTGGCGGAAGCGGTTTCGGAGGAGCCGAAGAAGCGGGCCGGGCGAGCCAAGTCGGCCAAGGAGGAGACCCGGGTCGCGAAGACCCGGGCCCAGGACACACAGCCGGAGAAGGTCGCTCGCGCCGCGAAGGGCGAGTCCGCACCGGACAAGGGCGCGCAGGACAAATCCGATCGCGGCGGTTCCGCGCGTCGGTCGGGCCGTGGCCGGCAGCCCTCGAAGCGGTCCGAAACCGCTGCCCCGCAACCGGGCTCGGTCCTCGGTCAGCCCGCGGGTCTGCCGCCGACGTTGCCGCGCAACGGGTTACGCGTGTTCGCTCTCGGCGGTATCGGCGAGATCGGCCGCAACATGACCGTGTTCGAGTTCGGCGGCAAACTGCTCATCGTCGACTGCGGTGTGCTGTTCCCGGAGGATCAGCAGCCCGGTGTGGATCTGATCCTGCCCGATTTCCGGCCGATCGAGGACCGGATGGACGATGTGGTCGCGGTCGTGCTCACGCACGGCCACGAGGATCACATCGGCGCGGTGCCGTTCCTGCTGCGGCAACGCCGCGACATTCCGGTGATCGGTTCGAAGTTCACGCTCGCCCTGGTCGCGGCCAAGTGCCGGGAGCACCGGTTGCAGCCGAAGCTGATCGAGGTCGCCGAGGGTGAGAAGACCACGCACGGCCCGTTCGAATGCGAATACTTCGCGGTCAACCATTCGATTCCGGATGCCATCGCGGTTGCCATCCGCACCCCTGCGGGCCTGGTGTTGCACACCGGTGACATCAAACTCGATCAGCTGCCGCTGGACGGCCGCCTGACCGACCTGGCCGGATTCTCCCGGCTCGGCGACGAGGGCGTGGACCTGTTCCTGGTCGACTCCACCAACGCCGAGGTGCCCGGGTTCGTCACGCCCGAGCGTGAGATCGGCCCGGTGCTGGACAACGTCATCGGCAAGGCCAAGGGCCGGGTGATCGTCGCCTCCTTCGCCAGCCATGTGCACCGCATCCAGCAGGTCGTCGAGGTCGCCCAGCGCTACGACCGGCGGGTCTGCTTCGTCGGCCGCTCCATGGTGCGCAATATGCAGATCGCGCAGGATCTGGGTTATCTGGAAATTCCGGACAGCGTGGTGGTGGATCTGGATCAGGCCGCCAACCTGCCGGTGCACAAGCTGGTGCTGATCTCCACCGGATCGCAGGGTGAGCCGCTCTCGGCGCTGTCGCGGATGGCTCGCGGGGATCACCGCCAGATCAACATCCGCGCCGACGATCTGGTCGTGCTGGCCTCCTCGCTGATCCCGGGTAACGAGAACGCCGTGTTCGGCGTGGTCAACGGCCTGGCCCGGCTCGGCGCGACGGTGGTCACCCAGCAGAGTGCCAAGGTGCACGTCTCCGGGCACGCGTCGGCCGGTGAGCTGCTGTACCTGTACAACGCGGTGCGGCCTACCAACGCGATGCCGGTGCACGGCGAATGGCGGCATCTGCGCGCGAACGGTGCGCTGGCCGCGGCGACCGGTGTCCCGGCCGATCGGGTGATCCTGGCCGAGGACGGCGTGGTGGTCGATCTGGTCGACGGCATCGCCTCGATCGTGGGCCGGGTGCCGGTCGGACAGGTCTACGTCGACGGCCTCTCGGTCGGTGACGTCGGCGAGTCGACCCTGTCCGATCGCCTCGTGCTGGGTGAGGGTGGTTTCATCTCGATCACCGTCGCCGTCGACGCGACGACCGGTAAGGCGGTCAGCACTCCCGAGGTCAGCGGCCGCGGCTTCTCCGATGATCCCGACGCCCTGAGCGAGGCTCATACGCTGGTCGAGGCCGAGTTGGTCCGCCTGGCCGGTGAGGGCATCACCGACACCCACCGCATCGCCCAGAGCGTCCGCCGCGTGGTGGGCCGCTGGGTCGCCGACACCTACCGCCGCCGCCCGATGATCGTGCCCACCGTAATGGGAGTCTGAGCTGTATTTTCGGCCTCCGCTTCGCTGCGGCGGGTTTTCGGCGCTGTAAGGCTCGTCGTTCAGCCCTCGAGACTCGGGCTTCGCCCATGCGCTTCGAGGGCTGAACGACGAGCCCGCGCCGAAAACCTTTGGAGTTGGCGTGTCTTGCCTGACTATTCCGGCGTATGGAGACGCTTCGCCGTGGTGATCTTCGGAGCAGCGCCGGGTCCGCCGCGCACGTCGCGGAGGTGGTTCTGCGGTTCCGACCGGCTCGAGGTTGGTTGAGTGCGGATTTGCTGCCGGGGCGCGGGGTGGAGAGGTCGCCCGGTGACGTGGGTGTGGATAGGGTTGGCCTATGAGTATGGCTCAGGACGAGCGGCGGGCGTTGGTTGTGGCGATGACCGCCGCGGGGCCGGACGCGCCGACGTTGTGTGGGACCTGGACGGTGCAGGATCTGGCCGCGCATCTGGTCGTGCGGGAGCGGCGGCCCGATGCCGCGCCCGGCATCATGATCAAATCCCTTGCCGGGTACCTGGATTCGGTGCAGGCCAAGGCGGCGCAGCGGCCGTTCGCCGAACTGCTGGAGCAGGTTCGCACCGGCCCGCCGTGGTGGTCGCCGCTGCGGCCGGTCGACGCGGTGGCCAACCTGACCGAGATGTTCGTCCATCACGAGGATGTGCGGCGCGCCGAACCGGGTTGGGAGCCCAGGGAATTGGCCGCCGAGGATGAGCGGAATCTCTGGAATGCCCTGCGCCGCATGGCTCGTATGGCCTACCGCAAGGCCCCGGTGACGGTGGTGCTGGCGACCCCGGACGGTGAGCGCGTCACCGCGCACAGTGTCGATGGCTCCGAGGTGGTGCTCACCGGCCCGCCTTCGGAGTTGCTGCTGCACGCCTTCGGCCGCAAGGAGGTGCGGCTCACCGCCACCGGCAGCGACGAGGACGTGCGCGCGGTCCACGACTGCGACCGGAGCATCTGAGCCGCGCTCGATCGCTTCCGAGGCCGGAGAATCGGTCGTCTGCGGAGCGTCGTGGGGCGTGTCGAGTGGGTGGCGGCGCGGTCTGCCGATATTCTGTGACACAGCTCTCGGCGGGGTGTTCGTTGACATCGGTTCGCCGGACGGTCGCCCAGATTTCCCCGGCTGATGTGTGTGGGGTGGGTGTTGCGGATGGTCTGGATGGGGCTGTTGCGGCTAGCCTGAGGGTATGGCAGGCAAGTCCCGCAGCACCACGGCGTCTCGTTCGCGGGCGGGATCGGCGCGGGGGCGGGCTCCGGCACGGTCCCGTTCGGCCGGTTCGCGTTCCGGATCATCCTCGGCCAACTCTCGGAAGAATCCCGCGCCACGCGCGCGAAAGGCCCCGGCTCGCCGTCCGGCGCCGCGGGCCCGTTCCAACACCGCACCTCTGGCGGTTTTCCGGCGCGGCGTCGGCAACGGCTGGACCATGCTCGCCCGCGGGATGGGCGCCACCACTCGCACGCTGAGCCGTGCCGGGGAGATCGAGCACGGGCATCGCCGCGACGGAATCGCCTTGGCGCTGGTGGCATTCAGTGTGATCATCGCCGCGGCGGTCTGGCTGTCCGCGGGCGGTCCGGTCGGGCACGCGATCGATACGGCCGTGCGGCTGTTCACCGGATCCGCTTCGGCCGCACTGCCTCTCGTGGCCTGCGCGATCGCGGTGGTGCTGATGCGCACCGAACCGCGCCCGGAGATCCGGCCCCGACTGGTACTCGGCGGGCTGCTCGTCGCGCTCCCGGTCCTGGGGGTGTGGCACATCGCGGCCGGTTCGCCGACCGACGCGCACGGCCGCGCGCACGCGGCGGGTTTCGTCGGTTACGTGATGGGCGGGCCGCTGCGCAACGGCCTGACCGCCTGGCTGGCCACCCCACTGTTGTTGCTCGCCATCGCATTCGGTGTGCTGCTGCTGACCGGGACGACGGTGCGCGAGGTGCCCGATCGCCTGCGCTGGCTGTTCGGCACCGACGCTCGCGACGAATACGACTCGTACGACGACCGATACGGGTACGACTCGGACGAGTACGACGAGAACGGCCTGCCGGTGCACGAGCCGCGTCCGCGTCGGCGGCGCGGCCGCACACCCGAGGAGAACTACCCGACCGACGAATTCGGCGGATCCGATTCGGCCACCGAGATCATGGGCGAGCCTCCGCTGCAGGACGCCAAGCCCGTCGCGGCGGAGAAGTCCGAGCCCGCACCCGAGCCGAAGCCGAAGCGCAAGGCGCCCAAGGTCATCGATCAGACCCCGCCGCCCCCGGAACCGCAGCAACTGGAATTCGTCACCGAACGCCAGGTCGACGGCGACTACCAGCTCCCGCCGCTGTCCCTGCTGACCGACGGCGAGCCGCCGAAGAAACGCAGCGCCGCCAACGAATCGATGATCGAGGCGATCACCGAGGTGCTGGTGCAGTTCAAGATCGACGCCGCGGTCACCGGATTCGTGCGCGGCCCGACGGTCACCCGGTACGAGGTGGAACTCGGTCCGGGCGTGAAGGTCGAGAAGATCACCGCGCTGGCCCGCAATATCGCCTACGCCGTCGCCACCGAGAACGTCCGCCTGCTGGCTCCGATCCCGGGCAAGTCGGCCGTCGGCATCGAGGTGCCCAACGCCGACCGCGAACTCGTGCGCCTGGCCGACGTGCTCAAGGCGCCCTCCACCCGCAACGACCAGCATCCGCTGCTGATCGGCCTGGGCAAGAACATCGAGGGGGAGTACCTCTCGGCGAACCTGGCCAAGATGCCGCATCTGCTGGTCGCCGGCTCCACCGGTTCGGGTAAGTCGAGCTTCGTGAACTCGATGCTGGTCTCGCTGCTGCACCGCGCCACCCCCGAGGAGGTGCGGATGATCCTGATCGACCCGAAGATGGTGGAACTCACACCGTACGAGGGCATTCCGCATCTGATCACGCCCATCATCACCCAGCCGAAGAAGGCCGCCGCCGCGCTGGCCTGGCTGGTGGAGGAGATGGAGCAGCGCTACCAGGACATGCAGGCCAGCAAGGTCCGCCACATCGACGACTTCAACAAGAAGGTCAAGTCGGGGCAGATCACCACGCCGCTGGGCAGCGAGCGTGTCTACCGGCCGTACCCGTACATCCTGGCCATCGTCGACGAGCTCGCGGATCTGATGATGACCGCGCCGCGCGATGTGGAGGATGCGATCGTGCGCATCACCCAGAAGGCTCGTGCGGCGGGCATCCACCTGGTCCTGGCCACGCAGCGTCCCTCGGTGGATGTGGTGACCGGTCTGATCAAGACCAACGTCCCCTCGCGGCTGGCGTTCGCCACCTCCTCGCTGACCGACTCGCGCGTCATCCTCGATCAGCCCGGTGCGGAGAAGCTGATCGGTATGGGCGACGGGCTGTTCCTGCCGATGGGCGCGTCCAAGCCGACCCGTCTGCAGGGTGCGTTCATCTCCGACGAGGAGATCCAGGGCGTCGTCGATTTCGCGAAGAATCAGGCCGAACCCGATTACACCGAGGGCGTCACCGCCGCCAAGGCCGGGGAGAAGAAAGACGTCGATCCCGATATCGGCGACGATCTGGACCTGTTCGTCCAAGCGGTGGAACTGGTCGTCACCTCGCAGTTCGGCTCCACCTCGATGCTCCAGCGCAAGCTGCGGGTCGGTTTCGCCAAGGCCGGTCGCCTGATGGATCTCATGGAGACCCGCGGCGTCGTCGGTCCCAGCGAGGGATCCAAGGCGCGTGACGTGCTGATCAAGCCGGACGAGTTGGATGGCCTGCTGTACACGATTCGTGGTGGAGATCCGGCCGACGTGTCCGACGACGCCGCATCCGAGAGTGCGGGGTAGACGAAAATTCGCGTGCGACGGCAGCCGCCGGAGTGTTATTTTCTGGCGGCTGTTTGTTCCGCGATGGAGGAGGTTGTCGTGAAGCGCTCCGATTTCGAGAGTTCGTTTCGAGCGAACCAGTAAGCGCCGCAGGGGTTTCCCTTAGCGAGACCAGCGTCAAACGTGGTGCTCGCAGTGTCGGCGAGGATACCGAGCTGATCGAGAAGCTCGGTGGAAACGATCTGTGTCCCTGTGGATCCGGGCGTCGGTTTCCGTCGCTGTTGCCGGTCTTCGGGACGGTTCGACGACAGTCTCGGGCACTACTACGTGCGGGACTGATCAACCGGTGTAGGACCAGCCGGAGATTGTCCGCACGGCGATCCGGACTACCGGGCCCTGTGGTGGATTGTCTTGGTACTGCTGGTATTTCGCGGTGAGCCAGGCGATCGGCGCGGCGCGGTCCGATGGTTCGGTGAGGATGCGGGCCGTGCCGTCCAGGCGGACCCACCACAGCCGGGTCCAGTCCTCGGCGTATTCGTCGGCCAACAGTGAAATTCGTTCCGTGGCAGCGATATTCCGCAAGCGTCGCAGATTCGTCGTGGTCTTGGGTTTGTGATCGATGGCGAAGACTGCGATCGGCTCGGGTGTGTCCGGGGCCAGGGCGAAGGTCACCGGGACGACGTGCGGTTGCCCGTCCTCGCTCACTGTCGCGAGGCGGGCGACCCGCGCGTCACGAAACCGCGTCAGCGCATCCTGCTCGGTCAACCGCACGTGCTCAGGGTATCGACCACGGGTGGTGGATTGCCGGGGCGCTCAGGCTCCGGCGGTTTCGCGCTGGATCTGCTCGGCCGCCTCGCGTCGGATCTGCTCGAACTGTGCGCCCATCGCCTCGGACAGGGCGGTCGCGGCCGAGAGCGGCCGGACCATCACCGTGAGCTCGTTGACCTTGCCCTGCTCGTTCAGGTGGACGAAATCGCAACCGTTGACATGCTTTCCGCCGACAGTGGCCTCGAAGACCAACGCCGCGTCCCGGCCGTTCGCATCGACGATCTCCCGGACGTAGCGGAAGTCCTCGAACACCCGCAGCACCCCGCGCAGAATGGCCGCCGTGATCGCCTTACCCGGATACGGCTTGAACGCCACCGGACTGGTGAACACCACGTCGTCCGCCAATGTCGCCTCGATCGCCGCCGCATCGTGCGTCTCGACCGCCTGCCGGAATGAATGCATCGCCACCTCACCTATGCAACTGGTTGTATAGGTGCACTGTACCGAACCCTGCCGGTTGTGCGTAGTGCGTGAGGTAGCGGCACGCTCGGGTAACACCGAGAATCCGGCAGCGAAACGGATTTGTTCGCTGCCGGATTCGTGGCTGATTCGATGGTGAAATTGTTTGTGGTGCAGGGGATTTCGTTGCGGATCAGTCGACGAACGCGCCCATGGTCGGCTTCCACTCCACGATGCGCGCCTCGTGCAGCAGGTCGTGCTTTGCGAACGGGTCCTGCGCGAACAGGGTCTGCGCGGCGGTCAGGTCATCGGCGCGGACCAGGATCAGGGCGCCGGAGCCGTTCGGGTAGGGGCCGCTGGTCAGGACTGTGCCCTGGTCTACCAAGTCGTTGAGCCAGGCGCGGTGGGCCGGGCGGTGCTCGTCACGACCAGCGGCCTGGGCCTCGGCGTAGGTGTAGAGGACGGCGAAGATGGCCATGGTGACTCCCGGGGCGTTCGGCGATGGGTGGGGTAGCGGAGGCTCGATCGTGCGATCAGAGGTTCAGCAGCATACGAGTATTGCCGAGGGTGTTCGGTTTGACGTAGCTCAGGTCCAGGAACTCCGCGACGCCGGTGTCGTAGGAACGGCACATCTCGGCGAACACCTCCGCGGTCACCGGCGTCCCGTCGATCTCGGCGAAACCGTGCCGCTCGAAGAAGGGCACCTCGAAGGTGAGCACGAACAGCCGGCGCAACTGCAACTCCCGCGCGGTCGCGATGAGCTGATCGACGATCAGGCGGCCGACGCCCTTGCTCTTGACGCTCGGATGCACCGCCACGGTGCGCACCTCACCCAGATCGGCCCACAGCACGTGCAATGCGCCACATCCGATCAACTCGCCGTCCAGTTCGGCGACCCAGAACTCCTGGACCGCCTCGTAGAGGGTGACCAGGTTCTTCTCCAGCAGAATCCGCCCGGCATACACGTCGACCAGGGTCTTGATCGCGGGCACGTCCGAGGTACGGGCGCGGCGGACGATCGGGGCGTCCGCCACCGTCCCGTCGCTCGAACCGCTGTGTGTCGCCCGTGTCGTCATGGGGTGCACAGTAGTCGGGTTCGGTACCGATAGTCTGGTGTGGTGCCGCACATCCACTCCGCCCGCTCGCCCGAGGTTTTCCGGGCCCGTCCCGGACGAGGGTGCCGGTGAGCGTGCAGAGCGACGATATGGACGGCGGCTGGTCGGACTCGCTGCGCCCGCAGACCGAAACGCCCCGTTCGCGCCCGAATCTGGTACCGGCCCCGGCCGTGCCGAGCATCGAACCGGCCGCGGTGCCGGTGCTGAACATCGCCAACATTCTGACCGTGTTGCGGATTCTGATCGTGCCGTTGTTCCTGGTGGCGCTGTTCACCGGGACCGGGCACGACACCGGCTGGCGGATTCTGGCCGCGGCGCTGTTCGGCATCGCGGCGATCACCGACCGCATCGACGGACAGGTGGCCCGCAAGTACGGTCTGGTCACCGATTTCGGCAAACTCGCCGACCCGATCGCCGACAAGGCGTTGATCGGCGCGGCGTTGATCGGGTTGTCGGCGCTGGGGGATCTGGCGTGGTGGATCACGGTGGTGATCTGCGCCCGTGAGATCGGAATCACGCTGTTGCGCCTGGCTGTCGTGCGGCGCGGAGTCATCCCGGCGGGCCGTGGCGGCAAGCTGAAGACGCTCGTGCAATCGCTCGCCATCGCGGTGCTGCTACTGCCGCTCTCGGGTGCGTTCGCCACGGCGGGACTGTGGTTGATGTACGTGGCCGTCGCGCTGACCGTGGTCACCGGCCTGGATTATGTCGTGCAGGCCGCGCGTCTGTGGTCGCGCTCGGCCAAGTCGCGATGACCGATCCGCTGACGGTGGCGGTCCCGGCCGCAGACCTGGTGCGACGCCTGCTGTCCGCCCGCGCGACGGTGGCGACGGCCGAATCGCTCACCGCGGGCCTGCTGTCGGCCACCATCGCGGGCGTGCCCGGCGCCAGCGCCGTCCTGCGCGGGGGCCTGATCGTCTACGCCACCGACCTCAAACACACCCTGGCCGGGGTGGACGAGCACCTCCTGGCCACCGAGGGCCCGGTCGCGGCCGGAACCGCCGAACAGCTCGCCGCCGGGGCGCGGCGAGTCTGCGGAGCGGACTGGGGAATCGGCCTGACCGGGGTGGCCGGGCCCGACTCACAGGACGGTCACGCGGTGGGCACGGTGTTCCTGGGGGTGTCCGGTCCGGAGAGCACCGAGGTTTTGCGGTTGAAACTGGCCGGTGACCGGTGGACGATCAGATTGGGAGCGGTGCACGCCGCCGTGACCGAACTCGCTCGCGGCCTGGGCGGGGGATGAGCGCGTAGCGCTCGTGACGCCGGGGTACCGGCGAGGCAGCGGCCACGGTTGGGAACCAGCCGAGGGCATGTGACGTTGTCACTTGCATAGGCTCGTCCGGCCAGGCATGAACCGTTAGGAGAACGAGATGACGCTGCTGCGAGAGGCAATCGGAGATAGTTTGCGGCGTGCTCGGATCGCCCAGAGCCGGACCCTGCGGGAGGTGTCGACGTCCGCCCGGGTGAGTCTGGGATATCTGTCCGAGGTGGAGCGCGGTCGCAAGGAGGCTTCCAGTGAGCTGCTGGCGGCGATCTGCGAGGCCCTGGACGTGCCGTTGTCCGAGGTGCTGTCCGATGTGAGCATCAACATGGCAGAGCAGGATTTCGCCGCCGCGCGGACCCGGCGCGAACCGGCCGCGGCCGAGCGCGCCACCGCGTCCGCCGCACCGGTCGACGCCGCGCCCGCCCCGTCGCCGTCGACCTTCGCCCGGATCCCGGGTGAGACCAGGATCGTCATTCCGGCGCCCACCGCCGACAAGCTGGTACTCGTCCAAGCGAACTGACCCGGGGAAGTTATTCGACCGGCAAAGGTATGTGATCGGTATCGGCGAGGCTGTGCGACGGAACGGAAACGGATAGATTCTCTAGTGAGCATCGGTCCCGGGCGAGTTCGCCCGTCCGGGGCGCCGGGCGATGGAGGATAGGTACCACAGGGGTGCGTGACGGTCGCGCACCACAGTCGCGTGGGAGCGCGGCGCGTCAGATGGAGGCGGGATCAATCGATGGCTAATCCGTTCGTCAAGGCCTGGAAGTACCTGATGGCCCTCTTCGATTCCAAGATCGAGGAGCACGCGGATCCGAAGGTCCAGATCCAGCAGGCCATCGAGGAGGCTCAGCGGCAGCACCAGGCACTGTCGCAGCAGGCCGCGTCGGTGATCGGCAACCAGCGTCAGCTGGAGATGAAGCTGAACCGTCAGCTGGACGAGGTGGAGAAGCTCAACTCCAACGCCCGTCAGGCGGTCATGCTCGCCGATCAGGCCACCACGGCCGGTGACACCGACAAGGCGATCCAGTACACCAACGCGGCCGAGGCGTTCGCCGCGCAGCTGGTCACCGCTGAGCAGTCGGTCGAGGACCTGAAGGTGCTGCACGACCAGTCGCTGCAGGCCGCCGCGCAGGCCAAGAAGGCCGTCGAGCAGAACGCGATGCTGTTGCAGCAGAAGGTCGCCGAGCGCACCAAGCTGCTGAGCCAGCTCGAGCAGGCCAAGATGCAGGAGCAGGTGTCCGCCTCGCTGCAGTCGATGGATTCGACGCTGTCCACCCCGGGCAGCACGCCGAGTCTGGACGCGGTGCGGGAGAAGATCGAGCGCCGCTATGCCAATGCGCTGGGTGCGGCCGAGCTGGCCGGTAACTCGGTGCAGGGCCGCATGATGGAGGTGCAGCAGGCCAGCGTGCAGATGGCCGGGCACAGCCGGCTCGAGCAGATCCGCGCGTCGATGCGCGGTGATTCGCTGACCGCCGGCGATGCCACCCCGCAGGTCACCGCCCCGAACTCGAATCCGGCCGCCGCGCAGCCGCAGGCCAACCCGGGCCAGGCCGCCCAGCAGTAGTTGTCCGTGCGGCGCTCGCGCCGAGTTCGAAAGGCATCGAGGTGATGGGGAGATCGCAGGCCGCCGACGAGCCTGCGATGGGCCGCGTCCGCGGCCGCGCATCCGGTGCGATGCGCTCCCGGGTGGCGCGAGAAGTGTTGACGCAGTCCGGGATCGAGCCCGCACAGCTCGACCGGGCACGGCGGCTGCCCGACACCCTGCGCGAGGCGGGGGAGACCGCGATGCACGCGGTGCGCGCCTGGGCAGATCCGCGTGAGCGGGAATTGCGACGGCGCAGGCGCGCCCGGCGACGCAGTCTGTGGTGGAGTGCCGCCTCCGGAATCACCGCCCTGGGCGCCGCGGGACTGGTGGTCGTCTCGGCTCCGGCCTGGGCGGTGATCGTGCTGGGCAGCGGTGCGGCGGCCATGGTGACCGGCGCCGCCGTCAGCACCCGGAATTATCTGCAACTTCGTCGAAATCCCTTGCCGCAGGCGGCATTCGTGCCGCGTCGCCTGCCGCCGGTCCGGTCGGCGGCGCGCGGATCGATCGCGCGGCTGGTGCGCGCCGAGGCCGCGTTGCACGCCCTGAGCGGGCGGATCTCGCAGGGTGGTCGGATGCCTGCGGAGGATCTCGCCGACACCGTCGAGACCGCCGCCTCCTGCGCCGCGGCGCTGCACGCACTGGCCGCGGACATCGCCGCCATGGAGAAGACGGCCGAGGTTGTGGGCGAGGGTGATTCGATCCCGGGCCTGGACCTGTCCGGCCAGGTACGCGTGGTGATCGCCCGGCTCGACTCGGGCGTCATCGAATACGAGGCGTTGGTCGCCGCCGCGGGCCGTATCCTCGCGGTCCCCGAATCCGCCGCGGTCCTGTCCGAAACCGATTGGGCCCTACTGAATCTGCGCGAATCCGCCGACCGCCTGGACGGCTGGGCGCAGGCGCTGACCGAGCTCGCGGACAGCCGGTTCCGCGCGTAGTCTCCGGTCGACCGGGGACTGTGACAGTTTCGCTGCGCTGCAACGTCTTTACCCGACAAGCCTGGTAGTTGGTCGGCCCACGGCTGCGGCCTCGCAGGCAGTCGATTTCTCGGTTGTCCTCCGGGACAGGTGATTCGGTGCCGCGACCGGATCGTTGTCGGGCAGGTCGATCCGGCGGACATTTTCTGCGCTATCGATCGGAAAGATCTGATGGGCCGCAACGCTTCTCGCGGGCCTGTCCGGGGCGAGTGCGGTAGATCTGTGGGGGTGCACCGAGCGGTCACTCCTCGGCGGTTGTCCCGTGTTCCCTGTCGTAGGCGGTGCGAGCGGCAGCGACGGTATCGCGATGGCGGGTTGCCCATCCGGTCAGGCCCTGCAGGGAGTCGAGTAGTTCGGTCGCGATGTCGGTGAGGGTGTATTCGACGCGCGGCGGCACCGTGGGGTAGACGGTGCGGGTCAGCAGGCCGTCGCGTTCGAGTCTGCGGAGTTTGAGGGTCAGCATTCGGCGGCTGATTCCTGGCATCGCGCGATGCAGGTCGGCGAAGCGGACCGGGCCCTGGGCGGCTGCGGCGAGGATGCTGATACTCCATTTGCCGCGGACATGATCGATCACCTCGGCGACCGGGCATGCGCGGCTGACCAGGGCGGGTACATCGATGTGACTCGGGGACACGAAAGTGCCTTCTTCCGCTCGTGCTGAACCGACACCACCATGGTCGCTGATACAGGACGGCCCTGGTCGAGTTGGACGCCCGATGCGCGAAATCCGCGGTGCCGGGAACCACTCGGCCGGGCTCGCAGACGAGGAGGAACATGCGTATCGGCGTGAACATCGGCGGCACTCCGCCGCTCGAGGAGATGCTCGCCACCGTCGGCTCGGTCGCCGAGGCCGGGCTCGACGGCGTGTACTTCAATCAGGTGTTCGGCTGGGATGTGCTCACCCTCGCCGCACTGGCCGGTCGTGCCGCGCCCGGTCTCGAGGTCGGTACCGCCGTGGTGCCGACCTATTCGCGGCATCCGGTGGCCCTGGCACAGCAGGCGCTGACCGTGGCGGCGGCCACCGGCGGACGGTTGGTGCTCGGCGTCGGGCCGAGTCACGCGGCGGTGGTGGAGCAGGTCTACGGCGTGCCGGCCGAACGACCTGTCCGGCATCTGCGCGAGTATCTCGCCGCGCTGCTGCCGCTGTTGCGCGGGGAGAGCATCGAATTCGTCGGCGAGACGCTGAAATCGACTGCTGCGGTGGATGTTCCGGGTACCGAGGTGCCACCGGTGCTGCTGTCCGCATTGCGTCCGGCGATGCTGGAACTGGCGGGCTCGACCGTCGATGGCATCGTCACCGTCTGGACCACAGCGGAATTCATCGCAACGAATATCGCGCCCCGGCTCACCGCCGCGGCCCGTGCGGTGAATCGTCCGCAGCCCAGAATCGCCGCCATCGTCACCGCCGCTGCCGCCGCCGATCCGGTGCGGGTCTCGCGGCAGGTCGCCGAACGGACCGCCGCCGCATCGGATCTGGCCAATTACCGTGCGCTACTGGAACTTCAGGCGCTGACCGGGGTGCACGAAACCGCGGTGATCGGCACCGAGACGGCGGTGGCCGCGGGGCTGCGGGCCTACGCGTCGGCAGGCGTGACGGATCTGCTGATCAGCCTCGCCGGTGACGCGCAGGACCGTGCCCGCACCCTCGCGTTGCTCGCGGACCTGCGCCGGGATCTCGCCGGACCCGGCCATCACCAGGGCAGCGGCCCGGAGATGTCGAAGTAGCTCCCGGTCGGGCCGTCCGGCGGGGTCCGGGCCATCCGGACGACGATCTCGGCGGCCTGCTCGACGGTCTGGTGGCCGGAGTGGCCGTTGAGATCGGTTGCGGTGTAACCGGGTTCGACGACGTTGATCCGCATCGCCGGAAACGCCTTGGCGTACTGCACGGTGAGCATGTTCACCGCGGTCTTGGACGTCGGGTAGGCCAGTCCGGGATAGGCGTGCGCGGGACTGTCCGGGGCCGAGACGGCGGTGAGCGAGCCCAGGCCGCTGCCCAGGTTCACCACCACGGGTGCGGTCGAGCGCGCCAGCAGCGGCAGGAAGGCGTGCATCACCCGGACGACGCCGAATACGTTGGTGTCGAACACCTCTCGGATCATCTCGCCGGTCGTCTCGCCCGCGCCGGGGACGCCGTTGTCCGGGCCGCGGGTCTCGATGCCCGCATTGTTGATCAGTACGTCCAGCCCCCCGTCGGCCTCGATGGTCTTCGCCGCGGCGGCGACCGAGGCGTCGTCGGTGACGTCGAGCTGGACCAGGCGCGCGCCGATCTGCTCGGCCGCCCGGCGGCCTCGTTCGAGATCGCGTGCGCCGATGTAGACGGTGTGTCCGGCGGCGATGAGCCGCCGTGCGGTTTCCAGGCCGATTCCCTTGTTCGCTCCGGTGATCAGTGTTGTCGTCATGGCTTCAGCTTCTCTCCGCCCGAACCGCTCAGCCAGTCGCCTGGATGTCCTGGGACTGGCGGTACCAGGCACGACGCGCTCGGATATCGCAGACTGGAACCATGACGGCCTCGGAGTTCGGTGCGGCGATGCGGCGGTGGCGCGACCGGCTCGAACCGGGGGATGCCGGGCTGCCCGCGGGCGAGCGGCGGCGGGCTCCCGGACTGCGTCGTGAGGAGTTGGCGTTGCTGGCGGGGATTTCGGTGGACTACATCACCCGCCTTGAGCAGGGGCGGGCATCGAATCCGTCGGCGCAGGTGGTGGAGGCGCTGGCGCGGGCGTTGCGGTTGTCCGGCACCGAACGGGCGCATCTGTTCCAGCTGGCGAATCTGCCGCTGCCGGATCCGGACCTGGTCCCGCGCCGGATCACGGCCAGTGTGCAGCGCGTACTGGATCGTCTGACCGGGACGCCGGTCGCGGTCTACGACGCGACCTGGCAACTTCTGCTGGCCAATCCGCAGCATGCGGCGCTGGTCGGCGATCAGTCCGGGCTGGTCGGCGTGCAGCGCAACGGGGTGTGGCGGCACTTCCTCGGGTCCGCGCCCCATGCTCGCCGCACCCCGGAGGCTCTCGCCGCCTACGAGACCGCGCTGGTGACCGATCTGCGCACGGCCGCGGCCCGCTATCCGGCCGACCGTCAGTTGCAGGAGTTGATCACCACCCTGCACACCGGCAGTGCCCGATTCGCCGAGATCTGGGATTCCGGTGCCGTCGGCCGACGTGACGCCGCCCCGAAGATCATCGATCATCCGCTGGTCGGCCCGGTGACGTTGGACTGCGACATTCTCACGGTCACCGGCAGCGATCTGCGCATCATGATCTACACCGCGGAACCGGGCACCGAGGATGCCGAGCGCCTGGCCCTGATCACCGTGCTGGGGACGCAGACACTCACCGGGTGAGAGCGGTCTGCGCCCGCCGTATGCGCTTCGGCGTGGTCGTCCGGGAACGCGGTCGACGGCAGGTAGGGTCGGCGGCCGTCGGTGTCGTCGATGGTGGGAGTGGGATTCATGCGCATCAGAGCAACACTTGCCGGAGTGGCCGTCCTTGCCGGATTCGCGGCAGTGGCGGTGACCGCACCGGCGGCCGGTGCGCGCCCGATCGCGCAGCAGAGGTACACCTGCACCGGTACGGACTGGTCCGGAAAACCCTTGCAGCCGGTCACCTTTCAGATAAAGGGCAATCGATATCAGGCCGCGCACCGGGCGCAGACCACCTGGCGCGGCGTGGCCAAGTTCTCCTCCATCGTCTGCCAGTCGAGTTGATCTGCACCGCACCATGATTCGGCGGCGTGCCCAGTGCGGACGCACGCCACTCCGGGAATCGGGCTCGTGGCCGGTCTGATCCGGTTGTCGCGTGCTGCCGAATGGGCTGCCGGGAAGATCGCCGGGCTCCGGGTGATTCGTCGTCGACCGTGTGCGTACCCAGGTTAGGCTAAGCTTCGCCGAGTAGGCTGCCGGTCGATTGCGCGACGGCGGGTCGGATCGTGGGGAGGAAAGCCGAAGTGGTGCGAGAGACCGAGACGGGGAGCTCCGCGGGGCACACCCAAGGGGAGAGCACGTGGGTGCGGACTCCGGACGGACGCGAACTGCACGCGATGGTGTTGCCCGGCCCCGATCAGACACAGGCGCCGACGATCGTGTTCGAATCGGGTGCGGCGGTGAACCGTTCGCTCTGGGCATTGGTGCAGCCGTTGGTCGGGCAGTGGGCGCGTGCGATCGTCTACGACCGCTCCGGTTACGGCCGCAGTGCGCCGGACCCGCATTCGCGAACCCTGGCCAGGATCGTCGAGGACCTCGGCTGCGTCCTGGACCATTTCGGTCCCGGACCGTATGTGCTGGTCGGGCACAGTGCGGGCGGTCCGATCGTGCGTGCCGCGGCGGCCGCGAATCCGCAGCGGATCGTCGGCCTGGTGTTGGTCGACCCGACCGAGGAGGGGCAGGACGTGCTGTTCAACCCCGTGGTGCGGCGGCTGGAGAAGGTGGGGCCGGCCGCGCTGCGGCTGGCCGCGCGACTGCGGGTGCTGCCCTGGTTCTACCGCTCGACCGTCACACCGCTGCCCCCGGATGCCCAGCAGGACATGCGGCGCGAAGCGTTCACCCTCCAAGCCATGCGGACATTCACCGAGCAGCAGCGCACGAATCTCGACGAACTGGCCGAATACCGGCACAGCCCACCGGATTCGGGCGATCTTCCGGTCACCGTGATCTCGGCGGCGCACGGTGGTCACGGTGTGCTTGCTTCGCAGCGTCCGGTGCTCAACGCACTGCATGCGCAGCGGGCGGCGCGATCTGCGCACGGCCGCCACGTCGTCGCCGAACACTCCCACCACTACGTTCTGCTGTCCGAACCGGGTCTGGTCGCCGACGAGATCCGCCGGGTGGCCTCGAGAGATCCTCGGGAAGTACCCTGATTTTACCCTGATATCCGGGTTGACCTGGTGATTTTCTTGGGTGGGGTCGGCACTATGGAGGGTGTCGGATCACGGAGGCGAGGTTCGACGGAAACCTTCGGGAGGATTGGACCAAATGAGCATGTTCTGGAAGATTCTGGGCGTGGTCGCAGTCGTGTGGCTGGTGTTGATCGTGGTCGGAGCGCTGGTGAAGGCGCTGTTCCCGATCCTGATGATCAGCTTGGTCGTGTTCGGGCTGTACCTGCTGTACAAGGCGGTGTCGGGCTCGAAGTCCACGGTCGACAAGCTGTAGATCTCGCTGCGCGGGCCGCCCGGAATCGGATCCGGGCGGCCCGCTCGCATGTGCGGTGATTCAATGGGACCCATGGATCAGGTACCCGAGGACTGGCAGACCGGACTCGTCATCGTCGCGCATCCCGGCGACATCGAGTACGAGGCTTCGGCCGCGGTGCACCGATGGACGATGCAGGGCAAGCGCATTCGCTATGTGCTGGCCAGTCGCGGTGAGGCCGGTATCGCCGGATTGCCTCCGGGGCAGACCGGTCCGCTGCGCGAGCGGGAACAGATCGCCGCGGCCAAGGTGGTCGGCGTGCAGGACGTGGAATTCCTCAGTTACCCGGACGGCAGGATCGAGGACGGCCTGGCGTTGCGGCGGGATCTGGCGCGGGCGATTCGCCGCCATCGTCCGGAGATGGTCGTACTGTTCAACTTCCACGACACCTGGGCGCCCGGCCGCGCCAACAGTGCCGATCACCGCGCGGTGGGGCGGGCCGCATTGGATGCGATCGCCGATGCGGCCAACGAATGGATCTTCCCGGAGCTGAGCGGACTGCCGATCTGGACGGCCCGGTGGGCGGCGGTGACCGGGTCGGTCGTCACCCATGCTGTCGATGTCACCGATTCGATCAAGGCGGCGACGGAATCCATTCTGGCGCATGGTCGTTACCTCGCGGCGCTGGGTCCGGTGCCGGTTCCCGAGCAGGCGCGCGCGATCGTCGAGGAAGCCACCGCACCGATCGACGGTTTTCCGGCCGAGCGGGCCATCGGATTCGAGTTGTTCTACGGTCGCGGCTGAGCCGCGACCCGTTCGATCACCGGCCGCCAGGATGCCAACGGCGCCACCATGAGCCCGACGACCTTGCCCGAATCATCGGCCCGGCGCAGGGCAAGCGCGGCCGCGAACTCCGGATCGGCTTCGAACACGGCCACTTCGGCGTTCGTCATCGGACCGCCCTGAGTGACGAGGGTGCGCCTGCTCGATGCGGACAGTGCGGCCGTGTGCTGCGAATCCGTCGCCGCCAGATAGCGTTTCGCGACGACGTGCAGTTCGACCAGCCGTGCGACCCGCGCGCCGAGCAACTCGCGCACCGCGACCGCGCCGGTGCGGCCGTGCCCGGCGTCGTCGCCGGGGGCGAGCAGATGGCCGATGTCGTGCACCAGCCCCGCGATCTGGAGCTCCTCGTCGTCGGGGTGATCGCGGCGCAGCAGTTCGGCGCACTGCCGGTCGTGATCGAGTATGTCGACCGGATCGCCGCTGCGATCGGGCATGTCCCAGACGTCGGCGCAGGTTGCGAGCAGCGACATCAACTCGTCCACGGTGCCGGGTACGTTCCGCGCCTCGCGCTGATCGGTCTGCTCGCTCACGGCTTCCTCCTCGCGTCCGTGCCGTCATCGTAACCAGCGCATGCCCACGGCCCGGCCCGCGCCTGTCGGGGCGATGTGGCAGGCTGGGCGGATGCGAGTTGCTGTGGTCGCGGGACCGGATCCGGGGCATGCGTTTCCGGCGATCGCACTGTGTCTGCGGTTGCTGGCGGCGGGGGACGAGCCGGTGCTGTTCACCGGTCCACGCTGGCTCGACGCGGCGCGGGCGACGGGGATCGGCGTGCGGCGGCTGAAGGGGCTGGCGCCGCGCCCGCAGGACGACGATCTCGATGCCGGGCAGCGCATTCACGAGCGCGCGGCGCACATCTCCACCGAGATCCTGCCCGAACTCGGGGCGATGCTGCCGGAGCTGGTGATCGCCGATGTGCTCACCGTCGGCGGCGGGATGGCCGCCGAACGGATCGGGGTGCCGTGGGTGGAGCTGTCGCCGCATCCGCTGTATCTGCCGTCGAAAGCGTTGCCGCCCATCGGAAGTGGGCTGGCGCCGGGGGAGGGGTTGCGGGGGCGCGCGCGGGATGCGGTGCTGCGCGGTATGACCGGGCGGGCGATCGCCCGCGGTGAGCGTCAGCGCGCGGCCGCACGCGCGAGTGTCGGTCTGCCCGAACAGGATCCGGGTCCGGCCGCCCGGCTGGTCGCCACCCTGCCCGCACTCGAGCTGCCGCGGCCGGACTGGCCGCACGACGCCCAGGTGATCGGCCCGCTGCTGTGGGAGCCGACCGAGAAGGTGCTGGCGTTGCCGCCCGGGGACGATCCGCTGGTCGTGGTCGCCCCCTCGACCGCGCACACCGGCGTGTCCGGGATGGCCCAGACCCTGCTCGAGGCGCTGGCCGGGGCCGGTGTGCGGGTTGCGGTGTCGACGCTGGACACGCCGCCCGCGGATCTGCCGCCGTGGGCGACCGCCGGACTGGGCCGCCAGGACGAGTTGCTGCGGCACGCATCGGTCGTGGTCGGTGGCGGCGGACACGGGCTGCTGGCGAAATCGCTGCTGGCCGGGGTGCCGATCGTGACCGTCCCGGGCGGGGGAGATCAGTGGGAACTCGCCAATCGCGCTGTGCGCCAGGGGAGTTCGGTGCTGGTTCGGCCGTTCACCGCCGAATCCGTGCGCGCCGCGGTGCGCACGGTGCTCGCGGAGCCGTCCTTCACCACCGCCGCGCGGGCCGCCGCCGCGAGCGCTGCCGAGGTCGCCGATCCGGTGGAGATCTGTCATCGCGTCCTGGACCGCGCCAGTTCCCATTGAGCCGCGCGCGACCTGTAGCCTCGGCACCGTGCGGTTGACGGAATTCCAGGAACTGTTGCATACCGAATTCGGGGTGTCCCGCGGCGACGTCCTGCTATCCGATCACGTGCTACCCGCCATGGGTGGCCGCACCGGCGCCCAGGCCATCGAGGACGGCGTCGATCCGCGCGATGTCTGGCGCGAGCTGTGCCGCGAATTCGACGTTCCGCGGCCCCGCTGGTAGGAACCGGCGCACCGACCGGAATGTCCGGTCCGGACGGTACGGCGAGCGCGCCGACCGGCCGTGCAGCCGTACGGGTTTGACCAATAGCCCGGTACGTGGCGACTTCGGGGTGGATCATCATCGGCGGATCCACCCGTCTGCGCCGCGGTCGGTCATGTGCATCGGACATTGTTCGGGTCTCGTCGGTTGTCGGGTGAGATGCCGTGCCGGGTGTCGTGTGCCCGGCTGACACGCCGATCGATTCCGGTGTCGGCGGGCGGGTCCGGCCGATGGTTCGAACCGGTCCCGAGTGAGCAGATCAGGGGGCAGCCGAGGTGTTGCCGAGGTCTAATCGACACTGCTCGCCGACTTGGTCGGGATCAGAGTGAAAACGGAGCTTCCGTCAGACGGAAATGCTACTCTCGTCACTTGTCCGAACTGCCGAACGTGCATGTTTGGTACTGGATGTGCACGCTGGGGCGTTGGTCGGGGGTTGTCGGGTGAATGTCGAGGGTGTTGCCCGGGGCGGAATGTTGCTACAGTAACTGTGTTACGGAGGTAACATTCTCCTTTGAGGAGAATGGCGCTTCCTACTCCAGGAGGAGGCAGGATGCCGGGGCAACACCCTGACGGATCCGCCTCACCGATGCCGGGCGAGTACGCAGCCCTCGTGCTGCCCGAGCGCTCGGCATGCTGCGTCGGTCGCGCAACTCGCGGTTGCGGCATGGAAGTACGCCGGATCAGGGAGGAATCGATGACCGACAGTGCCGAACCCGTGGCGAGTGAAGCGAGGCCGTGATGAGCGCACCAGCGGCCGGAACGGACGTCGCCGGGCAGTCGGCGGTCGGTGAGATCAAGCGGTGGACGGGCGGATATCTGCGCCGTCACCCGCTCGCCTCCCTGGAAACCGTGGGCGGCCAGGTCATTCTGGGCGTTCAGGCCATCCGGTACCTGTGCACCGACATCGCCACCGGGCAGTTCCCGTTCCGGGAGTTCGTGCAGCAGGCCACGTTCATGGCCAAGACCGCGGTGGTGCCGACCGTTGCCGTGGCGCTGCCGATCAGCGCCACGATGTCGATCCAGTTCGGTCTGCTGGCCGGACAGGTCGGCGCGACGTCGCTGGCCGGCGCCGCGGGCGGTCTCGCGGTGATCCGCCAGGTCGCACCCTTGGTGACGGCGATCTTGCTGGCGGCCGCGGTCGGCTCGGCGATCTGCTCGGACCTGGGTGCGCGCACGATCCGCGAGGAGATCGACGCCATGGAGGTCATGGGCGTCTCGGCGCTACGGAAGCTGGTGGTGCCCCGGCTGGCGGCCGGGATCCTGGTCGCGATGGGCCTGACCGGACTGAGCTGTTTCGTCGGATTCCTCGGCGGATATCTGTTCAACGTCTATGCGCAGAATGGCGTCCCGGGCAGTTATCTGGCGACGTTCTCCTCCTTCGCCACCATCGGCGATCTGTGGTTGGCGATGGTCAAGGCCGTCACCTTCGGCGTGATCGTCACGCTCGTCTCGTGCCAGAAAGGATTGAGCACCAAAGGCGGACCGGGCGGTGTGGCCAATTCGGTCAACGCCGCGGTGGTCGCGTCCATCGTGCTGCTGATGATCGTGAACGCCGGATTCACCGAGTTGTACACCCTGCTGTTTCCGAGGACGACGCTCTGATGGCATCGCGATACTATTTCCCGGGCACGAAAACGGCGGTGGTCGCTGGGAACACGGCGGCGGTCCCGGTCATGCGACTGGGCTATATGGCGACATTCTTCTTCCGGATGATCGGCGGAATTCCCGTGGTGCTGCGGCACTATCGGTCCGAATTCCTCAAGATTCTGTCGAATGTGACCTGGGGCAACGGTTCCATCGTGGTCGGCGGCGGCACCGCGCAGGTGATTCTGGTCCTCGGGGCCGCGGCCGGGGTGGTCGTCGGGATCGAGGGGTTCAGTGCGCTGAAACTGCTGGGTATGGCCCCCGCGACGGGCATGATCGCCTCGACGGTGGCGACCCGCGAACTCGCGCCGATCATGGCCTCGATCGCCTTCGCCGCCCAGGCGGGCTGCCGATTCACCGCGCAGCTGGGATCCATGCGGATCGCCGAGGAGATCGACGCGCTCGACGCCATCGCGATCCGCCCGATCCCGTATCTGGTCACCACCCGGATGCTGGCCTCGATCGTCGCGATGATTCCGCTGTATCTGGCCTGTCTGGCGGTCAGCTACCTGGGTGTGGAAATCGTCGTCGGGGTGGCGGGCGGTCAGTCGCCGGGCACCTACGAACACTATTTCCGCCTGGTGCTCAGCGGGACGGACATAATTTATTCCCTGGTGAAGGCGATCATTTTCGTCGTCACCACCACCACGATCCAATGCTATTTCGGCTTCTACGCCTCGGGCGGCCCGCAGGGCGTCGGAGTGGCGGCCGGACGGGCGATGCGCGCGAGCATCACCGTGATGATCTTCGTGGATCTGATGTTGACACTGACGCTGTGGGGTTTCAACTCCGGCGCGAGAATCAGCGGGTAGCCGATGTCCATTGCATTCGAATCCGACGGCAAGGTCCTGCCCAATTGGAAACTTTTCCTGCGCGGGCTGGGATTCCTGGTCGTACTCGTATTGATCGGGGTGGCGATGATCGCCCGATCCGAGGGCGTGTTCAACAAGAGTGTGCAGGTTACCGCCGATCTGGTGAACGTCGGCGACGGCCTGCCCAGCAAATCCGATGTGAAGTACGAGGGTGTGCTGGTCGGCATGGTGGACAGCGTCACCCCGTCCACCGACGGCGGGCCCAACCACGTGCACATCTCGCTGCTGCCGCAGTATTCCTCCGGAATTCCCAGCACGGTGACCGCGCGCGTGGTGCCCAGCAACGTGTTCGCCGTGCCCTCGGTGCAACTGGTCTACAACGGCCAGAGCCGGTCACTGGCCTCGGGCGCGCACATCACCGAGGACCGAAGCCTGGCGACCGTGCGGTTGCAGACCTCGCTGACCGCCCTGGACAAGATCGTCGCCGCCGCCGGACGTTCGGAATCCGATCCGGTGCTGGGCATCTTGACCACGGTCGAACAGGCCACGGCCGGACACGGCGCCGCGGCCGCGCGGGCGGGCGCCGAGCTGACCCGGATCGCCCAGGCGTTCAACGGTGTCATGGCCCCGGACGGCACGGTCTCGATGCTCGCCACCCTCGCCGACGCTCTGAGCGGGCTGCGCGATTCCGCGCCGGATCTGCTCGGCGCGGTACACAATGCGGTGGGCCCGCTGCGCACCGTCGCCGAACAGCGAGATCAGTTGTCCGCCTTGCTCAGTGGCGGCCTGACCACCACCGGGACGGTCGCCGCGGCACTCGAGCACAACACCGGAACCATCACCAACATGACCAGCAAGTTCTCCCCGGTGCTGGATGTACTGGCAAGGGGCAGTGCGAATTTCATGCAGATGACGACCTCGGAGACGAACCTGTCCAGCAAGTTCCGCACGCTGTGGAATCCCAAGACGCAGAACATGACCGGCAAGATCATCATCGAACTCACGCCGCACAAGCAGTACACCCGCGCGGACTGCCCGCGATACGGCAATCTGGTGGGCCCGAGCTGCGCCACCGGCCCGGCCGGCGGGCCGACGATCGTCGCTCCGCACACCGCTCCCGCGAGCTATACCGGCGGCAACGTCGGTGACGTCGGCAGTGCGCGTGAACAGCGGCAGATCGCCTCGATTCTGGGCGGAAAGCCCAATACCGCAACGGATCTGATCGTCGGGCCGCTGTTGCGAGACAACTCGGTGACCATTGCCCCGGCCGCGGATACGCAGCCCGTCGAACCGTCAGGAGCGCCTCGATGAGCTATCGCAAACCGCTGATCGGCCTGATCCTGTTCCTGACGGTCTCGATTCTGCTGACCTGGACGGTCTATATCACCCTGGCGCGCAGCGTGAGTGGGCGCACCGACAGCTATTCGGCGGTGTTCACCGACGTGTCCGGACTGCATTCGGGCGATGACGTGCGGATGGCCGGGGTGCGGGTGGGCCGGGTCAAGGCGGTCGAACTCGACGGGGTGAACGCCAAGGTGACCTTCGACGTGCAGCACGATCAGGTGCTGTACGGCAACACCGCCGCCTCGGTCACCTATCAGAACCTGATCGGGCAGCGCTATGTCGGGCTGTCGCTGGGCAACTACGGCGATCCGAAGGTGCTGGCGCCGGGCGGGCAGATTCCGCTCGCGCACACCGAGCCGTCGTTCGACATCTCCAAGCTGCTCAACGGATTCGAGCCGCTGTTCAGCATGCTGGACCCCAAGCAGGTGGACAACATCACCGCCGCGGTGGTCCGGGCGCTACAGGGCGACAACGGCGCGATCACCTCGCTGATCACTCAGACTTCCCAACTGGCGCAAGCATTTTCGGGTCCGGATCAGATCCTGGGTCAGATCATCGACAATCTGGCCGGAGTGATGTCGGATCTGGCGCGCCAGAGCGGCAATCTGCAAACGGTCGTGCAGCAGACGCGGCGGATCTTCGACGGCCTGTCACAGGATCGTGACGCGCTGTTCGGGCAGGTCAGCTCGATCTCGGCGGTGGTCGGGCGCGCGGCGGCCGTGGTGCAGGGCGCGGCGCCGGCGATGAACGACTTCGTCGTCCGCCAACCGGGATTCGCGCAGCATTTCATCGACAACAAGAAGAAGTTCGAGTTTCTGGGATTCAACCTGCCGTACATGCTGAAAGGTCTGTCCCGCATCACCGATACCGGCGGGTATCTCAACGCGTACGTCTGCAATGTGCAAGTGAGCGCCGTTCCCGGAATCGATCCGCTGATGTCGGAGATCCTCGGGATGACGACGCCCAGTGGCAAGGTCGAGAATTCGGCGATCTGTCGATAGGGATTATCGTGACACGACTCAGGCAAATGTGGCAGCGGATGCGTGGACGTCCGTTCGAGGAGTACGGCAAACTGCGCATCGGCATCGCCGCGATGGTCGTGCTCGTGGTCGTCGTCGGCATCACGGTCTTCGTGAACTCGCTGCATGTGGGTGATGACACCTACACCGCGAATTTCGCGCAGGCGGCCGGGGTCGGCGCGGGAGATGCGGTGACGCTGGCCGGAATTCAGGTCGGCACGGTCACCGGAACCCGCCTCGACGGCGACCACGTCGTGCTCACCATGAAACTGCACCGGGATCTGCCGCTGGGCAAGGACACCAAAGCCGCGATCAAACTGACCACGCTACTGGGATCGCGCTACGTCGAATTGCGGCCCGCCGGTTCGGGACATCTCGACGACAACGTTATCCCGTTGTCCGACACCGAGGTTCCCTACAATCTGCAGACCGCACTGGAGAATGCCACGACCACCTTCGGCGGGATGGATGCCGACCGGATCGCCTCCTCCATGCAGGAATTGAGCACCCAGTTGCAGGGGACGCCGAAGCTGGTGCCCCAGGTGCTGCAGAACGTCAGGGACCTCGCGACCGTGATCGCGGACCGGCGCAATCAACTGGGTTCGCTGCTGACCAGCACACAGCAGGTGACCGACGTGCTGGTGCAGCAGAAGGCCGAACTCGCGCAGTTGATCAGTCAGGGCCGGGATGTGTTGTCGCAGATCATCTCTCGGCAGCAAGCGGTGGTGAATCTGCTCAACGCCGCCACCACGCTGATCCAGCAGCTCGAGCCGATCGCGGCGGGCGACCGCGCCGAAATACAACAGCTGCTCACGAATCTGCGGCAGATGACCGGGATGCTGGCCGGTCACGACGATCTGCTGCGCAACATCCTGCAGATCCTCCCGGTGCCGTGGCGACTGTTCGCCAATGCCACCGGTGCCGGTCAGGAATTGGTGGGCAACGGTCCCGACGGCGCGTTCATCGACTCGTTCATGTGCGCGCTGAGCGGATACGCCAAGAAGGTGAATCGCCCTGCGTACCTGAAGGATTGCCGATGAGTACCGTCAGTCGCGCGCTCAAGCTGCTGGTCGTCGCCGTCGCGACCGTGGCGGTGGCCGGATGCTCGAGCGGCCCCGTGGGCGATCTGGTCGATTCCTCGATCACCGTTACCGCGCAATTCACCTCCGCTAATGGCCTGTACAAAGGCAATACCGTTGCGGTGCTGGGGATGAAGGTCGGCAAGGTCGTCTCGGTCACCCCGCATCCGACGTATGTGGACGTGACGATGACGGTGGACAAGTGGGTGAAGATCCCCGCCGACGCGATGGCTGTCACGGTCTCGGACTCGCTGCTCACCGATCGGCACGTGGAATTCACGCCCGTCTACCACAGCGGACCGACCCTGCGCGACCACGCCGTGCTGAACACCGACCGCACTCGCACACCCGTGGAGTTCGACAGCCTGCTCGCCATGGCGGACAAGCTGTCCCAGTCGCTGGGCGGGGACGGTAAGGGCAACGGACCGGTCGCGGGCCTGCTCGATGTGAGTTCGCAGATCGCCACCGGTAACGGCAAGGAAATGCGCGATGCGATGACCGAGTTGTCCCGTGCGCTGCAGCTCGGCTCGGGCAACGGCGCCTCGACCAAGGACGCGGTGACCACGATCGTGCGGAACCTGGACGTGCTGACCTCCGCCGCAGCCCGCAACGATCAGCAGATCCGCCAATTCGGTTCCGGCGTGGACACACTCAGCGGAATCCTGGCCGATCAGAATCTGGGCGCGGGGGACACCGGCAAGAAGCTCAACGAGATTCTCGTACAGGTCGCGGATCTGTTGCAGCGCAACCGGGGCAATCTGCACGGCCTGGCGACCAATACGAACACCATCACCAAGTCGATGGCCGACTACAACGACAATCTGGCCGAGTTCCTGGACATCTTCCCGATGGTCACCGACAACGTCTACAACGCGATGGACACCAATATCGGAGCGTTGCGCGGCACCGTCGGCCTGGACAAATTCCTCTTGGACGGTCAGATGGTCAAGGAGGTCTGCAACCTACTGCAACTGCACAATCTGGGCTGCGCGACCGGCACGATGCGCGATATGGGGCCCGACTTCGGCCTCGGCGCGATGCTCACGGCGATGGCGGGGGTCCCGGCGGAACAGCAAGGGGTACCGAGGAAATGACGAGATTCGGACCGAGGCGGCGACTGGCCGGACTCGCGGCGCTGGTGGCATTGTCGAGCACCGCGTGTTCGGTGAGCCTGGACAAACTCCCGCTGCCCGCGCCGGGCGTCGGCGCCGACTCCTATTCGCTGACAGCCACATTCGGCAACGCGCTGAATCTGCCGACCAAGGCCAAAGTGCGGCTCAACGGTGCGGACATCGGTGAGGTCGAGTCGATGCAGGCGAAGAACTACACGGCCGTGGTGCACATGCGGATCAAGGCCGGGGTGCTGCTGCCCGCCGGCACCTCGGCCGAATTGCGTTCGGCCACACCGATGGGCGACGTCTTCGTCGCGCTGACCCCGCCCGCGCATCCGGCCCCGGACGCCCCCCGGCTGGCCGACGGCGCGAGCATTCCCGAAGAGTCCACCGCGGCGGCCACGACCATCGAGGAGGTGCTCTCCCGCGCCGCCCTGCTGGTCAACGGTGGGGCGATCGAGAACATCACCACTTTGGCCAACAGCCTCGGCGAGGCGGTCGGCGGGCGCGGGGATCGCCTGGCCACCATGATCCAGCAGACCCGCCAGCTGGTGGACAGCCTGCTCGCGCGCACCGATCAGATCCGCCGGGTCCTGGCCACCACGAAGGATCTGAGTGCGACGCTGGCCGCGCATCGGTCCGATGTGGACGCCGCGGTGGCCGCGGCCGGCCCGGCGGTACAGGTCATCGGCGACAACACCCAGCAGATCGTCGACCTGGTCGGTCAGCTGAACCGGATCAGTCAGCAGCTCTCGCAGTACCCCTCGGTGAAGGGCACCAACAATCTCAGCCTGATCAAATCGATCAACTTGATGGCCGCCAATATGAATGCCGCGGCGAACAATCCGAAGGCGAATCTCGATCCGCTCATCGGGATCCTGCCGATCGTGGTGAAGGTGACCGACGCGCAGTCCGCGCACGTGAACGTCGACATCGTCCGCCTGGCCATCGGCGCGACACCCGACATCCACTCGCCCGGTGATGCGGGTTCGACCCTGCCGACTCCCACCGATTGGACGAATTTCGTGGGTTCGCTGGAGTACACCCTGAGCCGATTGAGAGGCCGGTTGACGGTGCCGGGGCAAGCGCCGCCGCCGGCGCCCGGACAAGTGGCAGTGCCGGGACAACCGACACTGCCCGGTTTGACACTCCCCGGTTTGACGCTGCCCGGTTTGACCTTGCCGGGGCAACCGACGGGACCGGGACGATGAGTATCTCCGCGGTGTTCGAACCGCCTGCGCGTGTACTGGTTTCGGGCACGCGTGCGATGACGCGGCATCGTCTGCTGACCTCGATGGTCGGTCTGGCGCTGGTGTTCGTGCTGGGCGCGGGCTATCTGCTGCTGGGGTCGCTGAAGATCGATCCGCTGCACTCGCAGTACCAGGTGCGCGTGGAGCTGGCGCAGTCCGGCGGGCTGCTGCCGAATCAGGACGTCACGTTGCGCGGTGTGCCGGTGGGGCGCGTGCAGTCGGTGAGTGTGAACGGCGACAAGGTGGTCGCGGTCGCGGCGATCGACGACGGCGTGCACATTCCGGTGGGCGGCGACGTGCGGGTCGCGGCGCTGTCGGCGGCGGGAGAGCAGTATCTGGACTTCCTGCCGACCACCGACAAGGGGCCCTACCTGACCGACGGCGCGGTGGTCGATCCGTCGCGGACCACGACGCCGGTGCCGCTGGCCACCCTGCTCGATCACCTCAACGGCCCACTACAGCAGATGGATCCGGCGAAACTGAAGGCCATCGAGAGCGAACTCGGTGTGGGGCCGAAGGGGCCGGAGAAGTTGTCGGCGATCCTGGACGGCGGCATGTTCATGCTCTCGACGCTGGATTCGGTGCTGCCGCAGACGGTTTCGCTGCTGCACAACAGCAAGTCGGTGCTGACCATGATGAGCCAGGTGAGTCCGGGTCTGCGGGTGACGTCGCGGAATCTGGCCGAGACCATGGCCGGGGTCGGCTCGATGACCGGCGGCTACCGGACCATGGTGAACACCCTGCCCGGGATGACGACCTCGATCGATCAGGTCATCGCGGACAATTCCCCGACCATGGTGCAGCTGCTGGGCAACCTGACCACCACCGCCCAGATGGCCTACGTGCACATTCCGGCGCTGAACGAGTTCTTCTGGCCGCAGCAGCGCGCCGGGTCAGCGCTCGATGCCATCTCCTCGGCCTTCCACGACGGCGGCGTCTGGGCCGAGGTGGCCATCTATCCGCGCAGCACCTGCGATTACAACGTGCCGCGGCTGCCGGGTCGAGTGCCCGACTCGCCGGAGCCGTACCTGAACGTGCGGTGTACCGATCCGGCCCACAATCCGGTCCGCGGCGCGTCGAATGCGCCTCGTCCGCCGGGCGACAACACCGCGACCGCGCCACCTGGCTCGAATCCGCTGCAAACGTCGGATCCGACACCGACCGGCCCGCTTTCGATTCCGACCCCGTACGGCGGCCCGCACGCCGCTGGATGACGGTGCCCGCGGTAGCCGTACGAGGCCCGACGATTGGAGAAACAGATGAACGACCGGACTGCGGTGGCGACACCAGGCGAGGACGCCGATACGGTGAAAGAGCCCACGGCGCTGTCGGATTCGGATCTCGCAGACGGGACGCTCGCTGAATCCGCGAAGCCGACGGGGGAGTCGGCGGTCGCGGGCGAGTCCAGGGCCGGAAAGGAATCTGCTGCCGCAGAGAAGGAGCCGGCCGCACAAGACTCCACTGGCGTGGAGAATTCCGCGGTGGATTCGGCTGCTGCGGACAAGTCCGTGCCGGCGAAAGAGTCTGCTGCCGGGGGTAAGTCGGGGGCTGCGGAACAATCGGTGAGCTCGGGCAAGTCGGCGGGTGCGGAGACATCAGCGGTCACGGAGAAGTTTCCGGTCGGGGGGAAGACGGAAAGTGCTGCGGGCGACGATGGTTCGGACTCGGCGACGGCTGATGAGAAGTCCTCGGAAGGAACCGTCGAGACAGTGGAGGAGTCCCGTTCCCGGTGGCGGAGTCTGGTACCCCGGCCGGTGACCGGGGTCCTGCTGCTCCTGCTCGTGGTCGCGGTGGTCTGCGCGGCGGTGTTCGGCTGGAAACTGAAGGCGCGCAACGACGACGAGGCGGCCGGGCAGGCCGCGATGGCCGCGGCGAAGGATTACGCGGTCGCGTTGACCAGCATCGACTCTGCGCACATCGACACCGACTTCTCGACCGTGCTGAACGGGGCGACCGGGCAGTTCAAGGATATGTACAGTCAGTCCGCCACCCAGCTCAAACCGCTTCTGTTGCAGGCGAAGTCGGTCAGCAAGGGGAACGTGGTGGCCGCGAGCGTGCAGTCCGCCTCGTCCGATCACGCCGTGGTGATGCTGTTCGTCGACGCCCAGATCACCAACGTGACCAATCCGGACCCGCGCGTCGACCGAAACCGCATCCTGATGACCATGGATCGGGTCGGCGGGCGCTGGCTGGCCAGCAAGGTGGACCTGCCCTGAGGCGATGCGCGTGGCCGCGGCCGGAAACGGCTGCGGTCAGCGGCTTTTCGCGTAGGGCGCGCTGACCGCGGGCGTCGCGACGCCCACCTCCACCCGCACCCGGTCCTGATAGAAGGCGATGTGCCCGCGCAGCAGCGCGACCTCCGGATACGGTTCGGCGTATTCCCAGGCGATCGGTTCCGTGCCGTCGCTCGCGCGCCAGTACCGCGCGGTGCCCTTGAACGGGCAGCGGCTGGTCGTATCGTCGGGGACGAGCAGATCGACGCGGACGTCGGCCCGGGGCAGGTAGAACGCGATGCCGTGATCCTGTTCCGCGACGAGCAGACCCGCGCTCGTCTCGGCCAGGACTCGATCCCCGGCGGTGACCCGGATCAGATTGCGGACCCGCTGCACGTCCACGCGGTAGTCCGGCCAGTCGACATACCCCGACGGCTCCATGATCCTGCCTTTCTCCTGGTCGGGTGCGGTGCCGGGCGGCACCGGGACAACGCGTGAACCCGGCACCGGAGCGTTGTCCGGTACCGGGTCCACGATAGATGTGCGATCAGCCGGCCCGCTGGGCGTAGGCCGCGGCGTACTCCTTGCGGGAGGTGGTGGAGGTGTCCACATCCTTGGCCTGCGCGCGCAGCGCGCCGACGGTCGCCTGCTCCTTCGGGATGTGCGCGAACGGATCCCAGTTCAGGAAGCGGCAGGCGTTCTGCCAGGTGATCTTGTCGATATCGGAGTCGTCGGCGTCGACGGCCTGCAGCTCGTCCAGCACGAATTCGGGCGCGTTGGGCCAGATCGAATCCGAGTGCGGGTAGTCGCACTCCCAGGCGATGTTGTCGATGCCGATCTCGTGCCGCAACTTCAGCGAGGTCTTGTCGGTGACGTAGCAGGCGACGGTGTGCTCCCGGAACACCTCGCTGGGCATCTTGCCGCCGAAGTCGCGGCGCAGCCAGCGCTGGTTGGTGTAGTGCCGGTCCGAGCGGTCCAGGAAGAACGGGATCCAGCCCACGCCGCCCTCGGAGAAGGAAACCTTCAGGCCCGGGTAGCTGCGGAACGCCGGGCCCCACAGCAGGTCCTGGGCGGCGATCAGCGAGACGCTGGGCGCGAGCACCATCAGATTGTCGATCGGCGCGTTCGGGGCCAGGTTCAGCACCCGGAAGCCCTGTCCGATATGCAGATTCATCACGGTGCCGTGATCGGACAGCGCCTGGAACACCGGGCCCCAGTACTCGATGTCGTGGTAGCTGGGCAGGCCGTCCAGATGTGGCAGCTCGGGCATGGACACCGAGTGGCAGCCCTTCTCGGCCACCCGCTCGATCTCCGCGACGGCCAGCTTCGGATCCCACAGCGGCAGGATCGAGAGCGGGATGAACCGGCCCGGGTACGCCCCGGCCCAGTCCTCGATGTGCCAGTCGTTGTACGCCTGGATCATCGCGACGGTGATCTCGTCCTTGAAGTAGGCCAGATGCCCGGCGCTGAACCCGGCGAAGGTCGGGAAGCACATCGAGGCCAGGATGCCGTTGGCGTTCATATCGCGGATGCGCTCGTGGACGTCGTACACCCCGGGACGCATCTCGGCGTATCCGGCGGGGTCGTAGCCCCACTCCTCGGCGGGCCAGGAGACCACGGCGTTGAGGCCGGTGACGCCGGTCGGGCGGTCACGGTAGACCCACCGGTCGATGCCCTTCTCGTCGACGATCACCTTCGGGGCCAGATCCGCCCACTTCTTCGGGACATGGCCGTCGAACATGTGAATCGGCTCGACCACATGGTCGTCGATGCTCACCAGGATCATGTCGTCGATATTCACGGGACTCCTCGCTAGTTCGTGCGGAATGTCGTATGGGTCGACCTCGGCTGCCTCTTGGAGATGAACAATCTCCGTCAAAGAGAATGATACTCTCGCGCCCCTCCTGGCCGCCAGGGGAGTCGGACGATGTGGTGGCCGAAGTCGTGTCGGACCACGATCGAAACCTCCCATTGTCATCTTGGAGAATGATATTCTCATTTAAGTTATACGAGTGCGCTGCCGGAGGCGTTTTCGATCGGTGTCGTTCTCGTCGGAGTTCCCGCAGGGGCTGGATGGATGGAGAAACACGTGCGAACGACGACGTACAGCGCGCGGGCCGAGACCTTGAATTCGCTACGCGAGGGCCTGCGGGTGCAGGCCACCCGAACGGTCGTGCTCTACTCCGCGGTCGCGGCCGATCTGGGCATCACCGTCGCGGATCTGACCTGTCTGAATCTGTTGTGGATGCGCGGGCGGCTGACGCCCGGCCGGCTCGCGGAGTTGCTCGGCATCGCCCGGGGTGGCGCGATCACCGCCGTGGTCGACCGGCTCGAGCGCGCGGGATACGTTCGGCGAACCCGTGATTCGGAGGATCGCCGCAGGGTGTGGGTGGAATTGGTGGCGGTGCGCGCGGAGGTCGCCGTCGCCCCGTTGTTCGGTGAGCTCGCCGCGCTGGACGAGACCCTGCCGCAGGACGAGGAGAGTCTGGCGACGCTGGTGGATTTCGTCGAAGAGGTCAATACGGCGCTGGCGCAGGCGACCGCGCAGGTTTCGGGCAACCGCGCGCTCTGAGTGGTCCGGATCGGCGCGGATCGCGCCCTCGCCGATCCTTTCGCACGGATCTCGTCAGAACGACTCGCTTCCATGGGGAGAATGCTATTCTCGCCCTGATGCCGCCCCGGCTCCGGCGAAGGATGGAAATCATGGTTGCTCACAACTCCGGTCCCCGCGATTGCGTCCCCGGCGAGGTCTACTCGGTCGCCGGCTGGCGGGCGCATTCCCGCAAACACCTGCTGCGGTACCGGCTCGCGGTCGTCGCGTCCGATGCGGTGGAGGCCGTCCGGCACGTCGGCGGCTGGATGTACGACCGGACCATGGCGGGCTGGGAGGTCACCGCCCTGCTGGCCGACACCACCGATGTGCGCCCGCTCCGGATTCTCGGTGCGGCGGTGCTGGATCTGGAGGATTCGCTGGCCTCGCCGGTGCACGACATCTGGCCGCACGCGGTGGCCGTCGCGCCGGAGTTGATCGCGAACGATCTCCGGGTGCGCCGCGGTGTGCTCGAATCCCTCGAGCAGCGGCGTACCGAGGTGGCGCTGTGGGGTGCGGATCTGCCCGCCGAACTCGACGGGCGCCTGGATCTGGCCCAGCACCGGCTCAGCGTCGCCGCGCGGGCGTTCAAGAGTGCCGCGCTGGCCGCCGCGGGTGAACCGGCGGCCGAGGTGGGCGGCGTGGAGGTGTTCCACTGCGGTGAACTGCTGCTGACCGGACTGTGGGGCGGGGCGGATCTGACCACGCCCGCCTGAGTCGCGATGACGGATATGATATTCTCGCATAAAGAGAATGGCGATACCGCACCTCGGAGGGATCCGCGCGGATCGTCGTGGCCGAGGAAAGGATCGCAATGGTCAAGAACGGCAATCGGCTACGCAGCCAGGTGTGCGATACGGAAGTGATCGTCGTGCGGGCTTCGGACAGCCTCGACGATCTGCGCGCCGGGGGTGTTCCTATGATTCCGATCGACGGGAAGCCGGAACCGGGCGCGACGGTGGCCGCGGAACTCAGCGACGGCAATCTGCTGGGCAAGCGGTACGTCGACGAGTCCGGAGCCGAGGTGCTGGTGACCAAGGCCGGTGCGGGCACCCTGAGCATCGGCGCGACGCCGCTGGCGCTCAAGGAGGCCAAACCGCTTCCCGCCAGCGATTGAACCGAAGGATTTCCGTCATGAACTCGAAGATGCTCGTATTCTCCAATGCCGTTGCCGGACAGGACGATGCGTTCAACGACTGGTACGACAACACACACCTCGCCGAAGTGGCCGAGGTGCCCGGCGTGGTACGCGGTGAGCGGTACGAGATCGTGCCCAGCGCCCTCGGCGGCGGCGGTGAGCCCGCGCACCGCTATCTGGCGGTGTACGAACTCGACGGCGATCCGGAGGACGTGGCCAAGGCGTTCGGCGCGAAGGCCGCCACCGGGGAGATCAAGCTGAGCCCCACCCTGGACATGTCGACGCTCTCGGTCCAGATCTGGCGCGCCCGCGACGCGGGCAAGTAGGCGCGGGCTGAATACGCGAAAAGCCTGAAAATGCCTGTGGCCCGGCAAGATGAGCCGGGCCACAGGCATTTTCGCGCCCAGGGACGGAAGGCGGCCGGCGATCTATGATTCGGCATCCGGCATACGGATGATGGCGTGCGCGGGGCAGTCCAGCAAGGCGCGCATCACCCCGTCGTGATCGACCGCATCGACCACGCCGTCGCCCTCGAGCGAGGCGTAACCCCAATCGTCCAGGGAGAAATACCCGGGTGCGTGCTTGGTGCAGGTACCGAATCCGTCGCACATCGTCCGGTCGAGTCGAATCTTCACGGCACCAGTACCTCTCGTGCGTCGAACGGCCGATCGGCCAGGTAGAGCTGCTGTGCGCACTCGGGGCACCGGCCGTCGAGGTGGCTGGCGACCTCGGCCGGGAATCGGGTCAGCAGGGTCGCGGCGGTGTGGCACGCGCCGTCCAGGGTGCCGCAGGCGCCGCGGCCGCGCAGCACCACCGACCAGCGTTGCAGGCGTTCGACATCCGCGTGCGTGGCGCGTCCGTCGCGCAGAGCCGCCGCCACCGCCGCCATGGCCGCGGTGCCGTTGAAGCAGGAACCGCACTGTCCGGCGTTCTCCCGGTCGAAATATCCGAGTACCGAGGCCGCCACCGCGACCGGGCATTCGCCGGTGATCAGCGATATCGCCCCGCAGCCCAGGCCGTAGCCGAGACCGCGGATCGATTCGTGGTCCAGGGTGGCGTCCAGGATCGCGCGATCGGCTATCCCCGAGAAGTAGCCGCCCATCAGCGCGCCGCGTACGTCCTGTGCTGAAATCCGATGTAAGGCAAGCAGATCGATGAAGCTCGCGCCGTGCGGGAGTTCGTAGAGGCCGGGCCCGCGGCCCGCGCCGGTGACCGTGACCAGGAAGGTGCCGGGCGATCCGGCGGTACCCGCCTCGCGGAATGCCTGGCCGCCGTGCCGATGGATGAACGGCAGATTCGCCAGGGTCTCCACATTGCTCACCGCTGTGGGCAGATCGTCCACGCCGGATTCGAACGGCCGCGGCGGTTTGTCCGAGGGTTTGGCCGGGCCGCCGTTGATCGCGCGGATCGCCGCGGTCTCCTCTCCGGCGACGTAACCCGGTGCGACGGTGACCAATTCGATCCGTACCCCGACTATCCCGGCGCCGTCCAACTCGGTCAGCGCCGCGTCGACGCGCCGCGCGGCCTCGGTATCGGAGACGTACACGTAGGCGTGCGCAGCACCCGCGATCGCGGCGGCCAGACGCAACCCGTCCAGGACCAGATGCGGGCGGTGGCACAGCAGCCAGCGGTCCTTGAGCGAGGCGGGTTCGCCCTCCTCGCCGTTGGCGACCACCACGGTCGCGCTGCCGCGCAGATGCGCGTCGCGCACCGAACCCAGTTTGATCGCCGTCGGGAACGCCGCGCCGCCGCGGCCGCGCAGACCGCTGTGCCGGATCTCCTCGAGCAGCTCCGCCGCCGAGTCCGACGCACGATAGCCTCCGCTCGCACGGTAGGCGGCCAGATCCTCCACCTCCGATCCGGCGCGGAGCAGACGTGGTTCGATACCGGGGGCGGCGAGCACCCCGACCGGGTCGAAAATCTCTTGCATGGCAACCTCTTTCGGCTGGAAACAGGCCAGTGGGCGGAAGGTCGGCCGCGGGCTGGTGGGTGCGCCGCGCCGGTGGTTACGCTGGCGGACATGAGAACCGCAGTGCTGCGCATCGATGTCGACCCGGCCCGGGAGCTCACGGCGGCCCGGTGGGCGCAGGGGATGAGCGCCCTGCGTGCCGACGCCGCGACGCTCGGGGCCGAAATCCAGGGCGACAGTGCGGAACTCCCGCTGCGACGCGAAGTGCAGCTGCTGATCGACACCGACGACGCCGATGCCGGCGTGCGCGAGGCAGTGCTGTTGTGTGCCAAGGCATTCGGCACCGAACCGGTGGCCGCGGCGGTGACCTACGTCAGCCGCGGCACCGACGCCGACGCGCACGGCGTCCTGGCCGGTTTCGGATTGAGCGCCGAGGTGGTGCGCGAAGCCGATGCGGACGGCTTCGACATCGTGCACGTCACGCTGCGGTCCGCCGACCTCGAACGCGTCCCCGAGAGCCGGATCCACACCGCGCTCGAGGCGGCGCTCAACTGCGAGGTCCGCATCAGCACCCGGTGAGGGGCGGGCGGCCTGCGTCATGGGCAGTCCAGGAATTCCAGGATCGGCGGGGCGGCCTGCACCCAGGTGTCGAACAGGTTGAAGTGATCGACCCGCCCGCCGGCCTGATCCTCCATCGCGCGTTCCCAGGCGTCCTCCGGCCACGGCGGTTCGATCACCGTCGAGCCCGCGATCAGGCAGCTCACCTCGAGCGAGGTCCGCTTCGGATGATCCAGATCGCCGACGCCGCCGCGAATGATCAAGGTGGGCACCGTGATCCGCTCGAACATCTCGTCGTCCACCCCGGCGATGGTCTGCCCGGGTTTGGGCACGTACGCATTGAGCCAGCGCAGCGACAGTTTGATGAACTCGTCCCGGTCCAGATCCCGCAGGCGCTGGTCGTTGCGGGGATTGGCCGCCACCCGCTCGCGCCATTCCCGCAGCTTCGGCAGCGCCGCGGTGCCGCCGCCGCGCACGGTCTGCAGGCTCGGCAGCACGTAGAACGCGCCCAGGTTGAACATCCCGTAGACGCCCCCGACGATATTCCACAGCGCGAGTTTGGTGACCCGCTCCGGATACAGCATCGCGGTGAGCATCGAATCGCGCGCACCGCCCGAGCCGCCCGCGAGGATGCACGGACCCTCGTCCAGTGCGTCGAGCAGGCCGTCGAGCGTCTCGGCGCGCATATGCGATTCGGACTGCCCGTAGAACTGCACATCCGAGGCGCCGCAGTTGGGCCGATCCCACAGCAGGACCCGATAGCCGCCGGCCACGATCGCCTCGGCCAGCGGGCGCAGTCCCGGAACATTCATGCCGAATCGGCCACCCGGCGTCAGGACGACGAGATCGCCTGCCTCACCGAGGATTTCGTGGACGACCTCGCCGCCGTGCACTGTCACCGAAGCCATGGGCATCCTCTCTCACGCCAGCACGACGACGGAATCGCCGACGATCCGCACCGGATAGGTGCGGATACTCCATTCGGGTTTGACCGCCGTGGTCCCGGTCGCCAGCTCGAAACCCCACTGGTGCCACGGGCAGTAGATGTACTCCTGATCGCGCACCATGACCTGGTCTCCGGGCACGGACTCGTCGACGATCGTGCGCCCGCGCGCGCGTCCGGAACACAGCGGACCGCCCTCGTGCGGACAGTAATTCGCGATCGCGTAGAACGTGCCGTTGACGTTGTAGACACCGACCCCGTGCCGCCCGATCGGCACCACCTTGGACGACCCGGGCGGAATCTCCTCGACCGTCGCGACGACGTGTTCGCGTCCCTGGGCCAGCCGGGGTTGTTCGTTTTCCTCGGCCATCAGAAGACCGGCCTTCGACCGTCCAGGGACGGCACCGACGTGGGCAGGTGATAGGTCTCGATGCCGTTGAGGTACATCACCCGATCGCGCGCGTGCGCCGGCAGATGTTTGACCAGCCAGCGCGGATCGTCGAACGTCCAGTGCGGATAGTCCGAGGAGAACAGCAGGATCTTGTCCGCCTCCATCCACTCGAACGCCCGGGTGAGTTCGGTCTTGTCCTCGGGGTAGTCCAACGGCTGGGTGGTGAAGCGGATGTGTTCCTTGACGTACTCCGAGGGCTTGCGCCGAAGGCCGGTGAAGGACCCGCGCTTGGCGTAGATCGCGTCCATCCGCCACATCAGCGGCAGGATCCAGGTGAACGCGTGCTCGACGAACACGATGCGCAGCTTCGGATGCCGGTCGAAGACGCCGTCGAAGATCAGGCTCATGATCTGGTTCGCCGCCAGCAGCGAGTAGGTGACCATGAAATCGTGGTTGTAGCTGGGGAATCCGACCGGCGGCATGGGCATCGTCTCGTACGCGCCGCGGCTGAGATGACAGCTGACCACCAGATCGTGCTCGACCGCCGTGGCCCAGATCGGGTCGTAGGCCGGATCGCCCCAGGACGGGCGCGGTTCGGCCTTGATCAGGATCTGCGACATGAACGGATGCCCGGCCCAGTGCTCGATCTCGCGCACCGCGCCCGCCGGATCGTCGATGGCCACGCAGATCGATCCGCGCCACCGCTGATGCCAGTTGTTCTTCGGGTCCAGCCAGTGGTTGGCCAGCCAGTGGTTGACCCCGATCGCCATCGCCTGGGTGGCCTCGGGCAGGCGGGTCGCCTTCACCGTCGGTTCCAGGATCGCGATATCGGACCCGGCGTCCACGATCAGCTGCCGGAACGCCATTTCCGGGTCACTGCCGGGGAAATTGCCGTCCGCGGGGAAGGTGTCGGTCCGCATCGCGAACGAGTGCGCGTAGTCCGGCGCGTCGTAGATGATCGTGTCGCCGACGCGGTGGCTCAGGAAGAACGAGCTGCGGTGCGGCTCGGGGATGTACTCCACGAGTTCTCCGCGCCGCGGTACCGGATGCACATCCGAATCGACCACCCGGACCGCGGTCTGCTCGGCCGCCGGTGCGCGATGCTGCTGATGAGCCAGTGTCATGGTCCCTCTCCTCTCAGACGGTGGCCGTCGGGGCCGGGACGTCGATGCCGTAGAGGCGAGATGCGTTGCGCCAGAGCAACTTCTCGCGCTGCTCGGTGGTGAGTGCCTGCGGCAGCTCGTCGACGTCGCCGCAGTGCCAGTGCGGATAGCTGGAGCCGAACATCACCATGTCCTGTTTGCCGGTGAAGTCGAGCCATTCGCCGGCGAAGTCGGCCTCGCCCGGACCGTCGAGACTGTTGTGCACGAAGTACACGTGTTCGGGCAGATAGTCACTGGGCATGCGTGGCGCCCACGGGGTCTGCTCCAGATGCGGCCGCCCGAAGGTGTCCATCCGCCAGGTGAACGGCGTGAGCATGTCCGCCGCGCCGTCGGCCCAGACGAATTTCAGCTCCGGAATCCGCTCGAACACGCCCTCGGCGATCATGTTCATCAGGTGATAGATGTAGTTCAGCGAAGTGAAGCCGAGGTACTGCTCGTAGGTGCGGGTGTGCCCCGACGGGGTCGGCGGGAACGCGATGCTCTCCCCGGTCTCGCTGTGCACGGCCACCGGCAGGCCCGCGTGCGCGGCGGCCTCCCACAGCGGCCAGAACTGCGGTTTGCCGTACAGCTCACGCGACTGCAGCGGAACCCCGATCTGCACGACGCCGGGATGGCTTGCCCACCGGTCGATTTCGCGCAGCGCACCGGTGATGTCCTCCGGATTCACCCGGATCGTGCCGCGGAACCGGTCGGCGTGCGGATTGGCTTCCAGCCAGCGCGAGACCATCATCTCGTTGTGCGCGGCCAGGACGGCCGTGGTCAGATGCCGGTCCGGCAGGATGCCGCGGGTCATCGGATGCAGCACCGCCACATCCACGCCGCGACCCCCGAACAGCGCCTCACCGACGAGTTCGGGGTCCGAGCCCGGGTACTGCTTGTCCGGCCCGCGGGTGCCCTTGGCATATTCCCCGCCCGGCGCCCCGTACCAGTCCATCTCCACATCCGGGATGCCCCGGCTGGCGAACGGCTCGCGCAGGAATCCGCGCATATCGCGATTCGACCCGAAGAAGATGTGCACGCTGGCATCGATGACGGGTATGCGGGTCCCGTCGGCTAGTAATCTGCTCATCCGCTCTCTCCCGGTGCGCTGTTCGCGTCAGTCGATCCGCGCGATATCGGGCCGCTCCGTCACGGGTGCGGCGAGTTCCTGTGTGTCGCAGATCTTCTGGAGCTTGTCCAGGGTCTCCTCGAGTCCCGCGCCCTGGCGCTCGCCGGGAGTGAAGGTGGCCGGGAGATTGCGCATGCCCTGGATGACGCCGATGGTCTCGTAGTGCACGGTGCCCTCGGGATCGCACTGGTAGTCCGGCATCCGGTCCAGCACCGCGGTGAGCATCTTCTTGAACACCGCGCGCGCGACGTTCGAGCCGATGCAGCGGTGGATGCCCAGCCCGAAACTGAAGTGGCGGTTGCCCCTTCGGTCCAGCACCACGTCGTTCGGGTCGGGGAAGACCTGCGGATCGCGATTGGCCATCGCCCAGGACAGCCACAGCCGGTCGCCCTCGGCGAACCGGGTGTCCGCCACGGTGACATCGGCGGACATGGTGCGGCCGTCACCCGGCGCGGGGGTGAAGTAGCGCAGGAATTCCTCGGTGGCCGGATCGAGCAGATGCTCGCGCTCCTTGCTGAGCATCTCGCGCTGGTCCGGATTCTGCGACAGCCACTCCAGCGAATGCGCGGTGAGCGCGGTGGTGGTGTCGAAACCGCCGCCGATCAGCAGGCCGAGCATGCCCAGGATCTCGAGGTCCGGGGCGGGCTCGCCGTCGAGGCGGAGTTTGATCAGGCCGTCGACCAGGCCCGGCCGCGGGTTCGCCTTGATCTCGACCAGACTGTTCAGCAGGTCCAGGCCCATCGTGCGGTGCATCTCGGCCACGCGGGCGGCGTCCGGGGAACTCTCCGGGGTGTACACCGCGGCGTGCACCGGCTCGCTGTAGAGCGACCACCGCTGCAACGGGATGCCGAGCATGGCCAGGGTCAGCACGGCCGGGACGATATTGGCCAGATCGTCCACGAAATCGATGCGGCCGGACTCGATCTTCTCGTCCAGGGCCGCGCGCACGATCTCGTCGATGACCGGATCCCAGCGCTTGACCGCGGCGGGGGACAGGTACGGGTTGAGCACCTGCCGGTACAACCGGTGTTCGGGGTCGTCCATCTCCAGCATGCCGCCGCGCACGGCCTGGGCGCGCTGCGCGGTGGGGATCGAAATGCCTTTGTAGCCATTGCGATCGCCGGTCAGGTCGTGGTCGTTGGACACATGCGGGCAGCGCGCGAGTTCGAAGACCGACGTGCTGTCCGCGGCCACCCAGTGCCCGCCGTGCGTGTCGCTCCAGGCGACCGGGCACTTGGCCTGCATCTCCTGGGTGATGTCTTCGAACCGGTGCCGGTATTCGGGGGTGTGCCGGTCGAAGCTGTATCGGTTCTTCTTGCGGTCCTGGTCGACGGTGGTGTCTTCGATGCTCACGTTGTTCTTCCTCCGCTACTCACGGATTCGGTGCGCCCTCGCCGGCACCGCGGGTGCGGTGCGCGGCGAGGGCGCGTGCCGGGACGATCACATGTGGTAGTCGTACAACTTCAGGTAGCCGCCGCCGTCGACGCGCATCTGCGTGCCGGTGACGTACCGGGCCTCCTCGGAGGCCAGGTAGAGCACGGCGTTGCTGATGTCCTCGGGCTCGACGTACGGGATGCGCATGGACTGCTGCACACCGAACACCGGTTCGGCATCGGCGCGGGTGGGGTGCTCGAGGTCCGGGCGGAACGAGCGGTACATCGGTTCGCTCTGCAGCATCGGGGTGTTGCAGTTGGTGGGGTGCACGATGTTGGCGCGGATGCCGCGTTCGGCGAGCTGGCGCGCGAGCTCGTAGACGTAGGCGGTCAGCGCCCGCTTGGAGTGCACGTACGCCGAACCGCCGGGATCCTTGCCCGGCTGATCGACCTTGGAGATGTCCATCAGCGCGGCGGTGGACCCCGTCGCGATGATCGATGCGCCCTCTTTCAGATGTGGCAGCGCGACCTGGATGGCGTTGATCGTGCCGACCAGATTCGTATTGATCACATCGGTCCACGCCTGCATCGCCGGCTGGCCCTTCATACCGGCGACACCGGCCTGGGCCACGACGATGTCCAGCCGGCCCAGTTCGGCGATGCCGGTTTCCAGCGCCGTCTGCAACTGTTCGGCGATGCGCACGTCCGCCTTGGCGGTCACCACCCGACGACCGGTCGCGGCAACCAGTTTGGCGGTCTGCTCGAGATCCTCCGGACGCGCCAGCGCGTATCCGATGGTCGAGATGTCCTCGCACAAATCCACCGCGATGATGTCGGCGCCCTCCTCGGCGAGGCGGACCGCATGACTGCGACCTTGCCCGCGCGCTGCGCCGGTGATGAACGCGACCTTGCCCTCGACACGTCCCACAGCTGACCTTCCAATCTCTATCCCCGGGGTGGCGGTGCCGCCGCGACGGATCGCCCGTCCCCGCTGGTTGCCGCGGCGGCCGATGCATACGACATCGGCCGCTTCATGATCTCGCCATAGAAGAATTTTCCTTGCGGTGAAAGAGAACATTACTCTCGCGCCGAAGTTGCCGCAAGGTCTCGACATTGGCTGTCAGCCGTGGGGTGCGGGGGAGATTTTCGGGGAGAAGCACTGTCGTTTGGGCGTATTTCCGGGCTTTTTCCGCGAAAGTGACCTTTGCATCTGACGAGAACGTTATTCTCGTCTACATCGAAGGGGTATGCCTCCGATGCCCCAGTGAGTGAGAGCTGAGATGCGAACCATCCCCGAGGAATTGAGCCGCCGCTATGCGCAAGCGGGCTGGTGGAGGCCCGAGACGCTCGGCGACCTGCTGAGTCGCGGCCTGGCCGCCGCGCCCGAGGCCGAGTTCCGGGTGCATTCGCGGGTCAGACCGTGGTCGGGCACGGTGGCCGAGGTCGAGCGCACCGCGCGGCGGCTCGCGGCCGGCCTGCGCGCACGCGGCGTCGGGCCCGGCGACGCGGTCGCCTTCCAGTTGCCCAACTCGATGGAGGCCGCCGCAACCTTCTGGGCCGCAGCGTTTCTCGGCGCGGTGGTGGTGCCGATCGTGCACTTCTACGGCGATCGCGAGGTCGCGCACATTCTGGCCACGGTCCGTCCGGCGGCCTACCTCACCGCGGAGCGATTCGGCGCGCGCAGCTTCGATCCGGACCTGGCCGCCGAGGTTCCGGTGGTGGGCGTGGTCGGACGGGATTTCGACGCGCTGCTGGCCGACGAGCCGATGGAGGGCACGATCGGCGTGGATCCCGCGGGCCCGGCGCTGATCGCCTTCACCTCCGGAACTACCAGCGCGCCCAAGGGAGTGGTGCACAGTCATCAGACATTGGGTTGCGAGGCAAGGCAATTGGCCGAGCAGAACGCCCTCGACGAGGGCAATCAGCTCACCGCGACGCCGGTCGGCCACTTCATCGGCATGCTCGGCGCATTCCTGTTGCCGGTGCTGGGCGGCAGGCCCATTCATCTGCTGGACGTGTGGGAACCGGGGCACGCGCTGGCGCTGATGAGTGAGTACGGCCTGTCGGTCGGCGGCGGCCCGCCCTACTTCGTGACCAGTCTGCTCGATCATCCGGATTTCACGCCCGCACATCTCGAGCACGTGCGGTACGTCGGTCTGGGTGGTTCGGCGGTGCCCGCCGCGGTCACCCGCAGACTCGCCGATCTGGGGCTGGTCGCCTTCCGGGCGTACGGCAGCACCGAACATCCCTCGATCACCGCCTCGCGCTACACCGCACCGGAGTTCGAGCGGCTGTGCACCGACGGGCGGCCGCTGCCGGGCGTGGAGATCCGGCTGGCGCAGGACGGCGAAATCCTCAGTCGCGGACCGGATCTGTGCCTGGGCTACACCGACCGGGAGCTGACCGAGCGGGTTTTCGACGCCGAGGGCTGGTACCACACCGGCGATATCGGCGTCCTGCACCGGGACGGTCATCTGACGATCACCGATCGCAAATCCGACGTCATCATCCGCGGCGGCGAGAACGTCAGCGCCGTGGAGGTGGAGGAGGTACTCGCCACCATGTCCGCGGTGGCCGAGGCGGTCGTGGTGGCCGTCCCGGACGAGCGCCTGGGCGAGGCTGTCGGCGCGGTGCTGCGGATTCGTCCCGGGCACGTCCTGCCTTCGATCCAGGCCGTGCACAGGCACTTCCGGGCCGCGAGCGTCGCGCGGCAGAAGTGGCCGGAGCGGTTGTTCGAGGTGACCGACTATCCCCGCACCCCGAGCGGCAAGGTCCGCAAACAGCTGATCCGCCAGCAGATTGCCACATCCAACTGACGAGAATATGATTCTTCTCATTCGTAAATGGAGGTCTCATGGCTAGCCGTGCAAACGAAGCCGACACACCCGAATCCGAGGTCGACGTCGTCGTACTGGGCAGTGGTGCATCCGGCCTGACCGCGGCGCTGACCGCCGCGGTCCGCGGCGCCTCGGTGGCGATCGTCGAGAAGGCCGCGACCGTCGGGGGAACGAGTGCGGTTTCCGGTGGCATCGCATGGATTCCGGCACACGACCGATCGCCCGACGGGCCGCTGAGCGTCGAGGACGCACTGCGCTATCTGCATGCCCAGTCGCTGAATTCGATGGACGACGAACTGGTGGAGACCTTCGTGCGCACCGGTGCGCGGATGGTCGAGTTCGTCGAGAAGCACAGCGGGTTGCGTTTCGAAATCGCCGACGGCTTCCCGGATTACAAGCCCGAACTGCCCGGCGGGCGGCCCGGCGGCGGGCGTTCGCTGAGTCCGGTCGCCTTCGACCGGTCCCGGCTGGGGCAGTGGCGCGAGCGGATCACCGCCTTCCCGGAGGACTGGAGCAACGTCGGCTTCGACGCCGAGACCCGGGCGCGGCTGCACGCCGGGACCGATACCGAGTCCACCGATCTGGTCGTGGCCGGAGCCGCCCTGGTCGCCGGACTGCTGTTCGGCGTCCTCGAGACCGGCATCGTGCCGCGCACGAAAGCCCGTGCGGTGGAACTTCTTTCGGAGGACCGGCGGATCACCGGCGTGCGGTTCGAGACGCCCGAGGGCGCATCGATCTTGCGGGCCCGCAAGGGCGTGGTACTCGCGACCGGCGGCTTCGAATGGGATCCGGGACTGGTCCGCGCCTATCTGCGCGGCCCGATGTCCGGCCCGGTCTCCCCGCCCAACAACACCGGAGACGGTCTGCGCATGGCGATGGCGCACGGCGCGGATCTGGGCACCATGAGTGAGGCGTGGTGGGTTCCGGTCGTGCAGATCCCGGGCGACACCATCGAGGGAAAGCCGCGCAGCCGCAGCGTGCGGCTCGAGCGCACCCGCCCGCGCAGCATCATGGTCAACCGCGCCGGACGGCGGTTCGTGAACGAGGCGTCGGAGTACAACTCGATGGCCGGGGCGTTCCACTACCTCGACCCCAAGGGCGGTTACGTCAACGATCCGGGCTGGATCGTGTTCGACGCCGAACATCTGCGCAAGTACGGCTTCCTGGGCGTCGCGCCGGGCGAGGCGGTGCCCGAATGGTTCTGCGAATCGAAGGATCTCGACGAGCTGGGCGCCAAGACCGGTATCGATCCGCAGGGCCTGGCCGCGACGATCGAGGCCTGGAACCGCAACGTCGCCGCGGGCGCCGATCCCGACTTCGGGAGGGGCGCAAGCGCTTACGACGGCTGGTGGGGCGACGAGAACGCGACTACTTCCGCGGGCCGCACCCTCGGCCCGCTCGACACCGGTCCCTACTACGCGGTGCCGGTCACGGTCGGCGCGATGGGCACCAAGGGCGGGCCGCGCACCGATCGCGACGGGCGGGTGCTGCACGTGGACGGCGAGATCATCCCGGGTCTGTTCGCGGTCGGCAATGCGATGGCCGGTGTCACCGGGCGGGCCTACGGCGGTGCGGGCGGAACCATCGGCCCCGGCATGGTGTGGGGATTCCGGGCCGGGCACACCGTCGCGACCGGTACGTCTGCGGACGCCTGAACAGCGAAAACAATCAGCGCGCCCGAGTCGCCAGGACGGGCAGGCCGGGTTAGGGAGGTTACGAGTTGTCGGAGTACGAGAGCATCTGGAGCGATCTACAGGGTGTCGCGTTCACCCAGGGATATCTGGACGTCGGCGGTGTGCGCACGCGCTACTGGCAGGCGGGCGACCGGGACAAACCGGCGCTGGTGCTGCTGCACGGGTCCGGCGGGCACGTCGAGGCATACTCCCGCAATCTGCAGGCGCACGCCGAACACTTCTCCACCTGGGTGATCGATATGCTCGGGCACGGTTACACCGCCCGGCCGGGGCACCCGCTCGAGGTGAAACACTATGTGGCACACCTGATCGCGTTCCTGGACGCGGTCGGCGTCGAGCGGGCGAGCATCAGCGGTGAATCGCTCGGCGGCTGGGTGGCCACGCGCACCGCGATCGATCACCCCGATCGCGTCGAGCGGCTGGTGCTCAACACCGCCGGGGGATCGCAGGCCGATCCCGAGGTGATGAAACGCATCATCACGTTGTCCATGGCCGCGGTCACCGAACCGACCTGGGAGACGGTGCAGGCTCGGATCCGCTGGCTGATGGCCGACAAGGCGAAGGATTACGACGACGTCGTCGCCAGTCGCCAGCGCATCTACCGTCAGCCCGGATTCGTCGAGGCCATGAAAGACATCATGGCGCTGCAGGATCCGGAAATCCGGCAGCGAAATCTGGTGTCCCCGCAGGACTACGGCCGGATCACGGCGCCGACCCTGGTGCTGTGGACCAGTGACGACCCCACCGCCGACGTCACCGAGGGACGCCGCATCGCTTCGATGATCCCCGGCGCGCGCTTCGAGGTGCTGCCCGACTGCGGGCACTGGCCGCAGTACGAGGACCCGAAGAGCTTCAACGCCTTGCACATTGATTTCCTGCTGGGCGGCTGACCGTGTCCGAGCAGAACAGCGCCGGGACGAGCGGGAGCAAATCCGTCCAAAGCAGCGGCGGGCCGGGCGAGGGGGAGATTGGCCTCGGCTCGAACGGGTCCGCACACAGTGGTGCCGGGTCGAGCAGGCGGGAGGCTGGTCATGACCCGAGTGGATCCACGCAGATTGGTTCCGCGCCAGTGGATTCCGGGCCTTCCACCGATGTGGACGTGCTGCTGGTGGGCGCGGGACCGGTCGGGCTGACGCTGGCGAACATCCTGGGTATGTACGGGGTGCGCACCCGCGTGGTCGAGGAACGTCCCACGCTGATCGACTATCCGCGCGGGGTCGGCCTGGACGACGAATCGCTGCGCACCTTCCAGTCCATCGGCCTGATCGAGCAGATCCTGCCGCACACCACGCCGAATCAGTTCATGCGATTCGTCGACGGCCGACGCCGGTTGCTCGCCGAAATCGCCCCCACCGACGCGCAATTCGGCTGGCCCAAGCGCAACGGTTTCGTGCAGCCGCTGGTGGACGCCGAACTGCTGGGTGGACTGTCCCGGTATCCGCACGTCGAGGTCGTCTGGGGCGCGGGGATGAGCTCGGCGGCCGATTCGGGTGATCGGGTCGCTGCCGAACTCGTCACCGCCACAGGCACTTCCACCCTCACCGCCCGCTATCTGATCGGCTGTGACGGCGGGCGCAGCGCGACCCGGCGGCAGATGGGCGTCTCGTTCGAGGGCACCACCTCCTCGACCCGCTGGCTGGTGGTCGATCTGGCCACCGATCCGCTGGGCCATCCCAATCTCGAGGTGGCGGCCGATCCGGCCCGGCCGAATGTGTCGGTGTCCATCGCGCACGGCATCCGCCGCTTCGAATTCATGATCCACGACGACGAATCCGACGAACTCGCCGAGGATCCCGCCTTCGCGCAGCGCCTGATCGCGCCGTTCGTGCCGCATCCCGATCGGCTCGAGGTCATCCGGCGACGGGTCTACACGCATCATTCCCGGATCGCCGGTTCCTTCCGCAAGGGCCGGATGTTCCTGGCCGGTGACGCCGCGCATCTGATGCCGGTGTGGCAGGGGCAGGGATACAACAGCGGTATCCGGGACGCGGCCAATCTCGGCTGGAAGCTCGCCGCGGTCGTCACGGGTAAGGCCGGAGACGGCCTGCTCGACAGTTACGATCTCGAACGCCGCAAACACGCGCGGGCGATGATCGACCTGTCCACCATGGTCGGCAAGGTGATCTCGCCGACCGACCACAGGGTCGCCGTGGTGCGGGACGTGCTGGTTCGCGCCGCGGCCGCGATCCCGCCGGTGCGCCGGTACGTGCTGGGCATGCGGTTCAAGCCGATGCCGAAGTACGAACGGGGCGCGGTGGTGCACACCTGGTCTCGCACACCGAAATCCGCGGTGGGCACCCTGTTCATCCAGCCCCGGGTGGATACCCGCGAACAGTCGAACGTGCTGCTGGACGAGGTGCTCGGTCCCTGGTTCGCGGTGCTGTGCTGGAACAACGCACCCCGGCGGGTCCTCGGCGACGATGCGTTCGAACAGTGGAAAGCGTTGGGGACCAGGTTCTTCGAGATCTTGCCGGTCAACCAGCTGCACTGGACCGGGCACGACGATCCGGATGTGACCGTGCTGGCCGATCGCGGTGGCGCGCTGAAGAAATGGTTCGACGGCCAACAGGATTCGGTGCTGTTCCTGCGCCCGGACCGGTGCATCGCGGGCGCGACCATCGCCCAGCTCGCCCCGGAACTCAGCGCGGATCTGCTGCGCACCCTCACCGCCGCCCCGGGAGGAGGACACGATGCCGCTGGCCCTGTGCTGCGTCTCGCACAGCCCTCTACTTGATCTGCCCGGACCGGACCGGGAGTTGCTCGACGAGATCGGCGCGGCCCTGGACCGGGCCGCGGAGTTCGTCCGCGAGTTCGATCCCGAACTGGTCGTGACGTTTTCGCCCGATCACTACAACGGGTTCTTCTACAAACTGATGCCGCCGTTCTGCATCGGCGCCGCGGCCTCGGGCGTCGGCGACTACGGCACCCATTCCGGGCCGCTGGACGTGCCCGCGGATCTGGCCCGCGACCTGGCCGAATCGGTGCTGGACGCGGGGGTGGACGTCGCGATGTCGATGACCATGGAGGTCGACCACGGCACCGTGCAGCCCTTGCAGCGGCTGCTGGGCGCGGCCACCGCGCGGCCGGTGATCCCGATCTTCGTCAACTCGGTCGCGGTACCACTGGGTCCGCTGCGCCGGGCCGCCGTGCTGGGGGCGGCGGTCGGCGATTTCCTTGCGGGCCTTGGTAAACGGGTCCTCGTGGTGGGATCGGGCGGGTTGTCCCACGATCCGCCGGTGCCCGCCCTGGCCACCGCGACCGGTCCGGCCCGCGAGCGAATTCTGCACGGCGGCACCATGTCCGCGCAGCAGCGCGCCGCGCGGCAGGAGCAGGTGATCGCGGCGGCGCGCGAATTCGCTTCCGGGAATGGGCAGTTGCGCTCACTCAACCCGGACTGGGACCGCCGGGTGCTCGCCGCGCTCGACGACGGGCGGCTGGACGAGTTCGACGACTGGTCCAATCCGTGGATCACCGAGGTGGCGGGCAATTCCGCGCACGAGGTGCGCACCTGGGTCGCGGCCTTCGGTGCACTCGCGAGCCAGGGCCCCTACCGGACCACCGTGCGCTACTACCGGCCCGCCCCCGCGCTGATCGCCGGATTCGCCGTGCGCACCGCGCTCGGGCAGCGCGATCTCGATTCGACCAGCAGGAGGCAGCCGTGACAGCAGAGAACACCGGCACCGGCACGCCGGAAAACGGTGCCGCACAACAGGATGACGCCTTCGACCGCACGGTGGACGTGTTGGTGATCGGCTCCGGTGGCGGCGGAATGACCGCGGGTCTGGCCGCTCAGGCCGCGGGTCTGCGCACCCTGATCGTCGAGAAGTCCGCGCAGTACGGCGGATCCACCGCATTGTCCGGCGGCGGCATCTGGGTGCCGAACGCTCCCGCGCAGGTCCGCGACGGCTACAGTCCCGACCCCGAGAGCGTGGTCGAATATCTGCGCACCATCACCCAGGGCCTGGTCACCGAGGAACGGCTGCGGGCCTATGTGGACACCGCGCCGGAGATGATGGAATTCCTCGAGCGCAGCAGCGACTGGCTCGAATTCGTCTGGAAGCCGGGCTATGCCGACTACTACCCGGAGCTTCCCGGTGGTTCGGGCGAGGGCAGCACGATCAATGTGCCGCCGATCGATCTGCGCAAGCTCGGCCCCGACGAGGAACAGCTGCTGCATCCGCTCGCACTGGCTCCGAAGGGAATCTGGCTGGGGCCCAAGGATCTTCGGATGTTCTACCAGGTCCGGCAGAACTGGCGCGGTAAGGCGGTGCTGGTGAAGCTGGTGTGGCGGATGTTCCGCGCCAGGGTGTTCGGCGATCGCATCGCCGCGATCGGCCAGTCTCTGATGGCCCGGATGCGCCTGGCGCTGCGCGAGCACGACGTGCCGCTGTGGCTCGACTCCCCGATGACCTCGCTGATCACCGGCCCGGACGGCCGGGTGGTGGGCGCGGTGATCGAGCAGGACGGTCGTGAACTGCGCGTGCGCGCCGAGGGCGGTGTCATCCTGGCCACCGGCGGATTCGAGCACGACATGGTGTGGCGCAAGGAATTGTGCCCGGAGGTCGACCAGGACTGGAGTTTCGGCAATCCGGCGTCGATGGGCGACGGGATCCGTGCGGGTCAACAGGTCGGCGCGGACACCGATCTGCTGGACGAGGCGTGGTGGTTCCCGTCGATCCAATGGCCCGACGGCCGTATGCAATTCATGCTCAACGAGCGGATGATGCCCGCCCAGTTCATCGTCAACGGCGCGGGCGAGCGGTACATCAACGAGGCCGCGCCGTACATGGACTTCGGCCACGCGATGATCGAGGGGCAGAAGTCCGGCGTGACACACATTCCGAGCTGGCTGATCACCGATGCGCGCTCTTGGCGCCGGTACGTCGTCGCGGGGCATCTGCCCATTCCGAAGGTTCCGTTCGCGCCGGTGCCGACCGGCGGGAAGATCCCGCGGGCGTGGCTGGACTCCGGCGTGGTCAAGCAGGCGAACTCGTGGGCGGAACTGGCCGCCAAGATCGATGTGCCCGCCGACCGATTGGCCGCTACCGCAGAGCGTTTCAACGAACTCGCGCGCAACGGCCACGACGACGACTTCCAGCGCGGGGACAGCGTCTACGACAACTACTACGGCGACCCCACGCTGCCCAACCCCAACCTCTACCCGCTGGGCAAACCGCCGTACTACGCGTTCCGGATGGTGCCGGGCGATCTGGGCACCTCCGGCGGTCTGCGCACCGACGAGTTCGCCCGGGTGCTGCGGGCGGACGGGACGGTCGTGACCGGTCTGTACGCGACCGGGAACACGACCGCGGCGGTGATGGGCCGCAGCTATGCCGGGGCGGGGGCCACCATCGGTCCCGCGATGACCTTCGGATACATAGCGGCCCAGCACATTTCGGGGAGAGACCGAGCCGACGACAGCGGTTCGGCACAGGTGACGAGCACCGATTCCAATGGAGGAAGTAAATGAAGATATCGCTGTTCTACGAGTTCGCCCTGCCGCGGCCGTGGGTTCCCGACGACGAGCGGCAGATGTTCCAGGACGGACTGGACGAGGTCGAGGCCGCCGACAAGGCCGGCTTCTCCACGGTCTGGCTGACCGAGCACCACTTCCTCGAGGAGTACTGCCACTCCACCGCACCCGAGATGTTCCTGGCCGCGGCGAGCCAGCGCACCAAGGACATTCGCCTCGGCTTCGGCGTCATGCACCTGCCGCCCGCGATCAACCACCCCGCGCGCGTCGCCGAGCGGGTCGCCTCGCTGGACCTGATCTCCAACGGCCGCGTGGAATTCGGCACCGGCGAATCGTCTTCGGTGGGTGAGCTCGCCGGCTTCAACATCGACCCGGCAGACAAGCGCGGCCAGTGGGAGGAGGCGCTCGACGTCGCCATCCGCTGCATGATCGAGGAGCCGTTCACCGGTTTCAAGGGCAACCATATCGAGATGCCCCCGCGCAACGTCGTGCCCAAGCCCGCGCAGCGCCCGCATCCGCCGGTGTGGGTGGCCTGTACCCGGCCCTCCTCGGTGCAGATGGCGGCCCAGAAGGGGATCGGCGCACTGAGTTTCGCGTACACCGGTCCCGGCCCGCTGGCCGAGCGCGTGCGCGGCTACTACCAGGAGTTCGAGGACAAGGCCGAGCCCACGATCCCGATCCTGAACCCGAACATCCTGGCCATCGGCGGCGATCTGTCGATGATGGTCGCCCCGACCGACGAGCAGGCCCTGCAGCGCCTCGGCGTCGGCGGCGGGTTCTTCTCCTTCGGCATCATGCACTACTACATGACCGGCCAGCACATTCCGGGCCGCACCGGGGTGTGGGACCGCTACCTGGACGCGGTCAAGGAGGACGAGACGCTCGCCTACGGTCCGGGCCGCGGCGCGATCGGCTCGCCGGACACCGTGCGCGAATTCCTGCGCGGTTACGAGGAGAGCGGGGTCGACGAGATCATCCTGCTGCTCAATCCGCGCAGCCACGAGGGAACCATGGAGTCCATCGAGTTGATGGGCAAGGAAGTGCTGCCCGAATTCATCGAGCGCGACGAGAAGCAGGTCGCGGCCAAGGCCAAGCGGCTCGAGCCGGTCATCGAGAAGGTCGAGGCGCGCCGCAAGCCCTTGGCCGGACCGGAATTCGACGAGACCTACTCTTTCGGCGGCCTGCCGACCGGCCGCGGCGGCAAGTTCACCGCGAGCGAGATCCCCGAGGCCATGGCCGAGATCAACGAGGGCCGGGTGCAGGCCGCCCAGCGCGCCAAGGACGAGCAGTAGCAGCACGGCGAAGACGAGGTATCCGAGATGGGACGAACAGATCAGCTGTGGCGGTACGACGGCCGCCGGGTCGTGGTGACCGGATGCTCCTCGGGCATCGGCGCGTGTGTCGCCGAGCAGGTCCGCGACCTGGGCGGCACGGTGATCGGCCTGGACGTGGCCGAGCCGTCCGGTGAACTCGACGAGTTCCACCGGGTGGACATGGCCGGCGCCGCATCGATCGATCGTGCCGTCGCGGCGATCGGCGCCCCGGTGGACGCGTTGTTCAACGTCGCCGGGGTGTCCTCGGGCATCGGGGATCCGATCAAGGTCGTCACCATCAATTTCCTGGGCCTGCGCCGGTTCACCGAGGCCCTGGCCGAGCGGATGGGCCCGGATTCGACGATCGTGAGCGTGTCGTCGCTGGCCGCGTCCGGGTACCTCGATCACCGCGAGCAGTCCGACGGGCTGCTCGCGACCGCCGATATCGACGACGGGATCGCCTGGTGCACAAGCCATCCCGAGGCGATCGCGGACGGCGGATACCGGTTGTCCAAGGAAGCGATCATCTACTACACGATGCGCAACGCCGTACCCCTCGGGGCGCGGGGCATCCGGATCAACTGCACCGGTCCGGGGGTCACCGAGACCCCCATCCTGGACCAGCTGCGCTCGGCGTACGGGCCGCAGTATCTCGACACCATCCCCAAACCGCTCGGCCGCGTCTGCGAGCCGGCCGAGCAGGCGGCCGTCCTGGTGTTCCTCAACAGCCAGGCTGCCAGCTATGTGCACGGCCAGGTGCTGTGGGTGGACGGCGGCAATGTGGCCGCGCGCATCGCGGGCACACCCACCACAGAAGGAGAGGCATAGTGGCCACCCTGACCGAATTCCGGCGCGTCGCCGAACAAGTGCGCAACTGGGGCCGCTGGGGCGCGGCCGACGAACTCGGCACGCTCAACTTCATCACCCCGGACAAGATCGCCGCGGCGGCGAAGCTGGTGCGGCACGGGCGGGTGTTCCCGCTCGGGGTCGACTTCGACTCGTCCGGACCGCAGGGGGCGTTCAAGTTCCGGCAGAACCCGGTGCACGTGATGACCGTCGACGGCGGTGACGCGCGGACCATGGCCGAATACGGACCGCAGTGGGCGGCAAACGGTTTCGGGCAGGAGTTCGGCGGTTTCTTCGCCGGAGAAGAGAATCCGTTCCGGTTCAACGACGACATGATCGTCATGCCGCTGCAGGCGGCCACGCAGTGGGACGCCCTGTCGCACGTCTACTACGACGACAAGCTGTACAACGGCTTCCCGGCCGATTCGGTCACCAGTGCCGGCGCGTTCCACTGCGGTATCGACAAGGTCGACGGCAAGGGCATCACCACCCGCGGCGTACTGCTGGATCTGGTGCGTCATCGCGGCGCGGACGTCTTCCTCGAGCCCGGAAACCCGATCACCCCGGACGAATTGGACGAGGTGGCCAAGGCTCAGGGCGTCGAGATCGGCCGGGGTGACATCGTGCTCGTGCGGACCGGCTGGTGGTCCCGGTTCCAGGAGACCCGCGACGGCGCGGAGCCGTATTCGGGCCTGGACTGGATGTGCGCCAAGTGGTTGCACGAACGCGAGGTCGCCGCCGTGGCCGCGGACAACCTGATGGTCGAGGACGTGGTATCCGGCGTCGAGGGCACCTTCCTGCCGATGCACATGCTGTGCCTGCGCGATATCGGCCTGATGCTCGGCGAGTACTGGGATCTGACCGCCCTGGCCGCGGATTGCGCCGCCGACGGCGTGTACGAATTCCAGCTCGTCGCACCGCCGTTGCGGGTGGTCGGCGCGGTCGGCTCCCCGATCAACCCCATCGCGATCAAGTAACCGAGCCAAGCCTGGAGGTTTCGAGTTAACGGTTCTCCCGCCTGAGGGCGGGAGATTTCCAGCTCAGACCGCAACCGAACCATCCACCCGCAGGAGGTGATCCGATTGTCTGACGTCCTCGACACTGACGTGGCCCCGTTCTGCCACGGCCAGAACCACTCTGGCAGCGTTCCGGTCCCGACTGTCGGCGTAACCGCAGTGCGGGCACCGGAAGTCTCTCTCGTGCAGTTCGAGTCGCTTGGTTCTCGCGAAACACCGGCTGCACGTCATGGTCGTGTACGCGGGCCGGACCATCACCACCTTCCGCCCGGCCCGCGTGGCACGCTCGATCAGTTCACGCTTGGCCGCGCCGATCGCGGCATCAGCAGCATTGCGCGCCATGGTGGACTTCGCCAGGAACTTTGGCTCGAAGTCCTCGACGGCGATCAGATGGTGGTGGTCGACAACGCGTTTGGCCCACACACGCGAGTCGTGAACGGTTCGCAGGGCAGATCTCTTCGCCAGCCGGGCAACATGCCGCCTGGCATCGGCGTAGCCCCGCGACTGCGGACGGCCCTTGCGGTGACGTCGCGCCATCGTGCGTTGCGCTCTCGCCAACTCCGCAGCGCATCGCCTGCGATGGCCGAGATGTGGGAGATCGAAGGCAGGGGCGGTGGTGGTCGCCGTGGTGGTCACACCCCAATCGACCCCGATGTTGCCCTGGCCGTGCGGATGAGGCTGGATCTGACGGCGCACGACGAACGAGGCATACCAATGCCCCAAGCTGTCCCGGCCGACACGCACCGACGTCGGCTCGCTCGGCAACTCCCGGGACCACACAACCGGAACCGCAACACCCTTCGGCAGGATCAAACGACCTTCACGGATCGAGAACCCTCGCCTCGTGTACTCCAACGACGGCAGAGAACTCTTGCGGGACTTGACCTTCGGACGACCACGCCCCTTCACCGTGAAGGACTGATCCAACGCTCGCGCGTAATCACTCAGCATCTGCTGCTGGGCGACCTGCGAACCTTCGCGCAGCCACAACATCGCCGCTCGTGCCTGGGTCAGCAGCTTCCCGAGCCGCGCGAACGTCGGCTTCCGACCCGATCGCTGCTGATGGACCGCCTCGTTCCACAACCATCGACAACGCCCCCACTCGGCCACCAACGCTGCCTCGGCAGTGCACCCGGGCCGAAGCCGGTACGTGTACCGCACCACCTCATCCATTCGAACATACTATCGAAAGATGCTGTAATGCGACACAAACGACACCCTCACCTATTGCTCTCTGCCGTCAACGATGACGTATCCAAGGCGGATGCCCGATGACTGCAACTACGACCAGCGCGGACCCCACCGTCGCGGACCACGACGGACGGCCGTTCGTCGTCGGCCTCGGCGGGACGTTGCGCGCGGGCTCGTCGACCGAGCGGGCGCTGCGGCACTGTCTGGCGGCGGTCGAGCGGCAGGGCGGGCGCACCGCGTTGTTCTGCGGTGCGGATATCAACCTGCCGATGTACAACCCGCATGATCCGGATCGCACGCCGGAGGCGATCGCGCTGATCGAGGCGTTGCGGCGTGCGGACGCCGTGGTGATCGGCTCGCCCGGTTACCACGGCGGGATCTCCGGACTGGTGAAGAACGCCCTGGACTACATCGAGGATCTGCGGGGTGACCCGACGGTGTACCTGGACAACAAACCGTTGGGCTGCATCACCTGTGCCTTCGGCTGGCAGGCCGCGGTGGGCACGCTGGGGCAGTTGCGGGCGATCGGGCACGCCCTGCGCGCGTGGCCGACTCCGCTCGGCGTGCCGATCAACTCGGCCGATCCGATCTGGGACGCCGAGGGGAATCTGTCCGACGACACCGTCGCCGCGCAGCTGGAACTGCTCGCGACCCAGGTGCTCACCTTCGCCCCGGCGGGCGGTGCGCGGGCGTGACTCCCCGGACACCGGACCCGGCCGCGGTGCGCGCGGCGATCACCGCGCTGCGCCGCGGTCGAATGGTGTTGCTGGTCAGCGAGATCGACGGCGGGTACCGCGGTGATCTGGTGCTGGCCGCCGAGCGGGCCACGGCCCAGACGGTCAATCTGCTCACCGGTATCGGACGCGGACTGGTCCAGGTGGCCATGCGTTCGGCGGAGCTGGATCGGCTCGAGATACCGCCCGCCGATCCCGCCATGACCGGACCGGGCCGGGCGCGGTTCCGGGTTCCGGTGGGTGCGGCCGCGACCGGTGCGCACGCGTCGCAGCGAGCGAAAACCATTCGCGCGCTGGCAGATCCGTCGAGTACGCCGAGTAGTTTCGGTCGGCTCGGGCACGTGTTCCCGCTCGGTTGCGCCGAGCGGGGCGTACTGGACGCGCCCGCGCCGCCCGAGGCGGCGATGGATCTGGCCGAGCAGGCGGGCATGTCGCCCGCGGGCGTGCTGTGTGAGGTGTGCGGGGCCGACGGGGAAGCGGCCCGGCTCTCCGAACTGCTCGAACTCGGTGGCGCGCACGGGTTGCCGGTGGTCTCGATCGAGGATCTGATCGCCTACCGGCGGCGCGAACTGTGCCGGGTGGAGCGTCGCGGTGTGGCGCGAATCCCATTGCCGGTGGGTGAATTTCGCGCGGTCGGATTCATCGACGGGCTCGGTCGCGACCATATCGCCTTCGTGCACGGCCAGCCCCGGGCCGATCGGGTGCCGTTGGTGCGGGTGCATGTGGAATGCCTGTTCGGCGATACGCTGGGTTCGCTGTTCTGCGACTGCGGGGCGCGATTCGATCGTGCGCTGGAGCTGATCGCCCGAGCAGGACACGGTGTACTCGTCTACGTGCGTTCCCGTGACGCCGTGCTGCGCGGTCTGCCAACCTCGTCTTCAGGGGAAAGCCGGACTGCCGCAACACATCCGGTGGATCCTGCCGACCTGCTGTCGGCGTTCGAGATCCTGGATGAACTCGGCTTGCATGAAGTTCGCCTGCTCACCGCGTCGGGGGAGAACCACTTCATCCCCGACCAGGTCCGCATTCTCGACCGGGTCGCGATGGGCGATGACGTGAGCGAGACGTCCTTCCGGGCGCCGATCTGGTCGGACGCCGCGTCTGCCGAGGATCCGATGGGGAAGGTTTCGTGATGAGCGGATTCGTCGCGCGGACTCAGGCCCGCGAGGTCGGGACGTTGAGTGAACTTCAGCGAGAGTGTCTGCGCTGCAGGGCTTGTGCCGGTCATGCGCATGATCGCAGGCCGATAGCGGAAGGGGATCATCGATGAGTCAGGAGTCATCGGTTGTGCGGCCCACAGTCGGCGCGCAGCGCAGGACGTTGATCGTGGACGGCCTGCTGACCAGTTATCTGGAGGCCGGGACCGGTGAGCCGGTCGTGCTGCTGCACGGCGGCGAGTTCGGCGCGGGCGCCGAGGTCGGCTGGGAACACACCATCGATGCGCTCGCGCAACGCTATCGCGTGCTGGCCCCGGACATGCTGGGATTCGGCGAGTCGGCCAAGGTGATCGACTTCACCGATGGCCGGGGCCTGCGAATCCGGCACATCGCACGGTTTCTCGAGCTGTTGGGCGTGGAATCCGGGCATTTCGTGGGTAATTCGATGGGCGCGGTGAACATGTTCGCCGATATCACCTCCGCGACGCCGCGTCTGCCGATGCGCAGTATGGTCACGATCTGCGGCGGCGGGGAGATCCAGAGCAACGAGCACATGCGTGCGCTCTACGACTACGACGCCACGCCGGAAGCCATGCGGCGCATCGTCACCGCGCTGTTCCACTCGGACGATTATCCCGCCGACGAGCAGTACGTGCGTCGGCGGTATGAGGCGAGTATCGCCCCGGGAGCGTGGGAGGCGTTGGCGGCCGCGCGGTTTCGCCGTCCTGGTGCCGATGCGCCGTCGGGGCCGTCGAGTCACCGTGCGTACGAACGCATCTCGATTCCGGTCCTGGTGGTCGAGGGCGGCTGCGACAAGCTCCTGCCACCGGGCTGGGCCGCCGAGATCGCCGGGGCGATCGCCCGCGGACGAGCCGCGGTCGTCCCGGAGGCCGGGCACTGCCCGCAGATCGAGCAGCCCGAGGTGGTCAACGAGTTGTTGCTGACCTTCCTGGACGAGCAGTCCCGCACGACCACCGAGTCCGACCGGCCCGCCCCGCTCCGGGCCTGACACCGCAGACCGCGAGTTCGGCTATGGCCGAACCGAATCGAAAGGATCACAGGCATGATCGACGAACTGGCCGGAAAGGTCGCCGTCGTCACCGGCGGAGCCTCCGGAATCGGCCGCGCGACCGTGACGAAACTGGTCGCCGAGGGCGCGAAGGTTGTCATGGGCGACCTGGACCCCGAGCGCGGCGCGGCCTCGGTCGCCGAACACGGCGACTCTGCGGTCTTCCTGCAGACCGACGTCTCCGATCCAGCGCAGGTCGAACGGCTGGTCGAGCACGCGGTGCGGACTTTCGGCGGGCTGCACGTCATGTGCAACAACGCGGGCATTCCCGGCACGATGCATCCGAGCCTGCTGCTGGACGATCTCGCCGATTTCCACCGGGTGCTCGGGGTGAATCTGCTCGGCGTGATGGCGGGCACCAAGTTCGCCGCGCGGCATATGGCCGAGCACGGCGGCGGGTCGATCATCAACGTCTCCTCGGTCGGCGGCCTGCAGGCGGGCGGGGGAGTGCAGACCTATCGCGCGTCCAAGGCCGCGGTCATCCACTTCACCAAATCGGCCGCGATCGAGTTGGCGCAGTACGACATTCGGGTGAACTGCCTGGCACCCGGGAATATCCCGACCGCGTTGCTGACCACCTCGGCCGCCGGCATGCCGCCGGACAAGGTGGAACGGTTCGCCAAGGCGGTGCGCGCGTCGATGAACAACGACCGGCCGCTGCCACGGGAGGGTGAGCCCGAACATGTCGCGGATGCGGTGGTCTATCTGGCCGGTGACCGGTCGCTGTACGTCACCGGTACGGTCCTGCCGATCGACGGTGGCACAACCGCGGGTAAGCCGCTCAAGCCCCGGAAGAAGCCCGAGGAACGCACGCCTGCGGAACCGAATTCGGCCGCTCGGCCGGTCGCGTCGAAAAACTGAGTCGCCGCGGATCTCTCGTTTCTAAGTCAATCAGTTGACTTAAGACCCTTCTAGGCGTTGACTGGAGGTAATCCCATGATCGGATACGAGAACATGATTCTCCGTCGTCCGATCGACCACGGTCGGCGTATGGACCGGACCGCACATCCGAAGGGGCACATGATGGGATCCGTTCGTTCCCAGCGCGTGGACAGCACGCGCGAAGCCATCCTCACCGCCGCGGAACGCCTGTTCGCCGAGCGGGGGATCGCGGCGGTGTCGAACCGTCAGGTGAGTGAGGCCGCGGGCCAGGGCAACAACACCGCGGTCGGCTACCACTTCGGCGGGAAAGCCGATCTGGTGCGCGCGATCGTGCGCAAACATCACGCGTCCACCGAACAGCTGTGCCGGGAGATGGTCTCCCGGCTGGATGCCGACGCCGGACTGCGGGACTGGGTGGGCTGTCTGGTCCGCCCGATCACCGAACATCTGGCGGCACTGGGCAATCCGACGTGGTACGCGCGCTTCAGCGCGCAGGTCATGCCCGATCCGGTATTCCGCGATCTCATCTCGGACGAGTCGCTGGCCTCCCCGTCGGTGGTGCGCATCGTGGACGGTCTGCAGCGCTGTCTGCCGGAGTTGTCACCGCAGCTGCACCGGGAGCGAAACGCCATGGCGCGCTTGCTGATCGTGCACAGCTGCGCCGAACGCGAGCGCGCGCTCGCGGACGACACTCTGGTCTACCGCACGAGCTGGGAGGAGGCCGCGGTCGCCCTGATCGATGCGATCACCGGGCTGTATCTGGCCCCGGTCACCCGGTGAGTGGCATCGAACCCCGCATGCGCAGAAAGGAATTCGCGACATGACCACATCCGCCCGGACCCGCCGCACGGGGGTGCTCGTCGTCGGCGCCTCGGTGTCGGGGCTGAACACGGTGGAAGCGTTGCGCCGCCGGGGTTTCCGCGATCGCATCACGGTCGTCGGCGACGAGCCGCACCTGCCCTACGATCGTCCGCCGCTGTCCAAGCAGATCCTCTCCGGCGCATGGCGTCCGGAGCGCACGCTGTTGCGTGCGCCGCGCATGCTGGCCGATCTGGATATGGAACTGCTGCTGGGGCATCGCGCGCTGGCACTGGACCTGCCCAGCCGCACGGTGCGGACCACCGCGGGTCCGATCGCCGCCGACGCCATCGTGATCGCCACCGGCGCAGCGCCTCGCACACTGCCGGTGCCCGAGGGAGTGCGCGGGGTGCACGTGCTGCGCACCCTCGACGACGCCCTCGCGCTGCGCGACGAATTCGCCGCGGGCCCGCGCGTGGTCGTCGTCGGCGAGGGTGTGCTGGGCGCCGAAATCTCCGCCACGGCACGGCAATCCGGCCTGGACGTGACCATGACCGGGCCGCTGCACGCGCCGATGGCCGCGCAACTCGGCGATCTGGTCGCCGGACAGCTGGCGGACCTGCACACCCGGCACGGGGTCGCACTGCGGCTCGGAGTCGGGGTGCAGAGCATCCTCGGCGAGCGCGGCCGGGTATCCGGTGTGCGCCTGGCGGATTCGCGAACGCTGCCCGCCGATCTGGTGGTCGTGGCCATCGGCGCGGTCCCCGCGACGGACTGGCTCGCCGGCAGCGGACTGACCCTCGATCGTGGCGTCGTCTGCGATGCGCGGTGCCGCGCGGCCGAGGGCGTCCACGCGGTCGGCGACGTCGCCCGCTGGCACGACCGTGGCACGAATACCGCTGTGCGCCTGGAAAATCGCACGCACGCGGCGGAACAGGCCGCGGTGGTCGCGGCCAACATCCTCGGCGCGCAGGATGTCTACCAGCCGATTCCGTACTTCTGGACCGATCAGTACGAGGTCAAGATCCAGGTGCACGGCACCGTCACACCCGATGCGCGCGCCACCGTCGTGGAGGGGGATCCCGCACAGGGGCGCTTCCTGGTGCGGTACGAACGCGACGGCGTGCCGACCGCGGTGCTCGGCTGGAATATGCCCAAACAAGCCCGCATGCAACGCCAGATCCTGCTGGACGCGCAGTCCGCATCCGGTCCGGCGCTGACATCCGCGCACTCATCCTAGGAAGTAGGTCCCGATGAAAGTGACTGTCGATCAGGTCAAATGCATCGCGGCCGGGCACTGCGTCATGCACGCGGGCGCGGTGTTCGATCAGCGCGACGAGGACGGCATCGTCATCCTGCTCGACGAGAACCCGCCCGCCGAGCTCGCCGACGACGTCCGGCACGCGGCGGCGATGTGTCCCGCGATGGCCATCCAGATCGAGGAATGAACCGACACCCTGCGGTTCGCCCCGCAGCCGATCATCAGGAGTGAGAAGTGTCCGAAGCGTTGACCGACGAGACCACCGCGACGACGGAGGTCCCCGAATACCCGATGTTGCGGTCGTCCGGATGCCCGTTCGCGCCCCCGCCCGAGGCGACCCGGCTGGGCCGGGACAAACCGCTGAACCGGGTGCGGATCTGGGACGGCAGCACGCCCTGGCTGGTGACCGGGCATGCCGAATTCAAGGCGCTGATGTCCGATCCGCGGGTCAGCGTGGACGACCACGTCGCCGGATTCCCGCACTGGAACGAGGGTATGGCCGCGATGGTCGACACCCGCCCGAAATCCCTGTTCACCACCGACGGCGAGGAACACAGCCGGTACCGTCGGATGCTCACCAAACCGTTCACCTTCAAGCGGGTCGAGGCGCTGCGCCCGGCGATCCAGCAGATCACCGACGATCACATCGACAAGCTGCTGGCCGGTCCGCAGCCCGCGGATCTGGTTGCGGGACTGGCACTTCCGGTGCCGACGCTGATGATCAGCGAGATGCTCGGCGTGCCGTACGAGGATCACGAGTTCTTCCAGCAGCAGGCCGTCACCAGCGTCGACCGCTTCGCCACCAAGGAACAGGCCGAGAAGAGCCGAATGGGCCTGGCGCGCTACCTGATCGATCTGGTCAAGAAGAAGCTGGACGAGCCCGCCGAGGATCTGGTCTCCGATATCGCCGAGCGCGTGCGCGCCGGGGAGATCGATATGAAGGAGGCTTCGCAGCTGGGCACCGGCGTGCTCATCGCCGGACACGAGACCAGCTCGAACATGATCTCGCTGGGAGCCCTTGCGCTGCTGCAGAATCCGGAGCAGTTCGCGCTGCTGCGCGATACCGACGATCCCAAGGTGGTCGCCAACGCGGTCGAGGAGCTGATGCGCTATCTGAGCGTCATCCAGAACGGCCAGCGGCGAGTTGCGTTGGCGGACATCGAGATCGCGGGGGAGACCGTGCACGCGGGTGACGGGTTGATCCTGGACCTGGCCCCGGCGAACTGGGACGAGAAGGCCTGGGAGCAGCCGGACAAGCTGGATCTGACCCGTCCCGCGGCTCAGCACGTGGGCTTCGGCTTCGGCCCGCACCAGTGCGTCGGGCAGCAGCTCGCGCGCGCGGAGTTGCAGATCGTCTTCCAGACGCTGGTGCGCCGGATTCCCACACTGCGCCTGGCGATTCCGTTCGACCAGGTCGAGTTCAAGCACGATCGGCTCGCCTACGGGATCTACGAGTTGCCCGTGGCCTGGTAGCGCGCGGTCCCCGGACCGCTCTACCGGTCAGCCCGCCCCCGCCCCTCGGTGCCAGCCCGGGGCGGGGGCGGGCTGTGTTCTGCCTGGATATCGCTGAGAATGAGACTCTCGAGATATGAGAAGATCAGTTGCAACAACGTACTGTCACATTTACACTGAGTAGTACTTTTTCCGACGACTCGGTCCCGGTGAAGCCCGCCCGCACCGAGCACGATGACTTTTCTGCGAGAGGTGAACCTCTGTGACCACCAGCGCGGCCAGTGACGTCTACTACGACCCCTACGATGTGCGGCTCAACGCGGACCCCTATCCGATGTTCAAGCGGCTGCGCGAGCAGGAGCCGCTCTACTACAACGAGCAGCACGACTTCTACGCGCTGAGCCGGTTCGAGGACGTCAACGCGGCGTTGCTGGACCACGGCACCTACAGCTCGGCCAAGGGTGCGATCATCGAGCTGATCAAGGCCGACATCCCGATCCCGCCGGGCGTGCTGATCTTCGAGGATCCGCCGATCCACGACATCCACCGGAAGCTGTTGTCGCGCATGTTCACTCCGCGCAAGATCCGGGAGCTCGAGGACAAGATCCGCGAATTCTGCGCGCACAGCCTGGACCCGCACGTGGGCACCGGCAAGCTGGATTTCATCGCCGATATCGGCGCGCAGATGCCGATGCGCGTGATCGGCATGCTGCTGGGCATTCCGGAACAGGATCAGGAAGCCATCCGCGACTTCGCGAACGAGCAGATGCGCACCGAGGAGGGCAAGCCGATGAAGGCCGCCTCCGAGGGGATGGACGGCGGCGACATCTTCGGCGCGTACATCGACTGGCGGGTCGAGCACCCCTCCGACGACATCATGACCGAGCTGCTGAACGTCGAATTCGCCGACGAGACCGGCGCCGTGCGACGGTTGACTCGCGAGGAGCTGCTGACCTACGTCAATGTCGTGTCCGGCGCGGGCAACGAGACCACCACGCGGCTGATCGGCTGGGCAGGAAAGGTTCTCGCCGAACATCCCGATCAGCGCCGGCAGTTGGTCCAGGATCCGAAGCTGATTCCGAACGCCGTGGAGGAACTGCTGCGCTTCGAGCCGCCCGCACCGCATGTCGCGCGGCACGTCACCCACGACGTCGAGTTGTACGGCCGCACGGTCCCGCAGGGCAGCGCGATGATGCTGCTGATCGGTGCGGCCAACCGCGACCACCGCCACTTCGCCCCCGACGGCGACGTCTTCGACATCCATCGCGACACCCGCCAACATCTCACCTTCAGCGTCGGCACCCATTACTGCCTCGGCTCGGCGCTGGCCCGCCTCGAGGGCCGAATCGCGTTGGAGGAGATCCTGAAGCGCTTCCCGGAGTGGGAGGTCGACCTGTCCTCGGCCAAACTCTCGCCCACCTCGACCGTGCGCGGTTGGGAGACGTTGCCCGCGATCACGCGCTGAGCCGATCAGCCGCGGCGAGCGAACCGTTCGCCTCGCCGCGCAGCGCGCCACCACCGATGTCCGGTGTCGACGGCACGACGGATCCTGCGCACCGCGGGTACCTGTGTGAGCAGGTGTCGCTGGTACTGCCACGGCATCTGCAACCCGTGCCGCACCGCCATCGCATAGGCGAACCGCACGGCGCTGCGGTCGAGATAGCGATCTGCGTTCTCGTACCAGATCATGCTGGTGCGGGCGGCGGCCTGGATCGGGCGCAGTGCCGCGCGCCGCTGCGCGTCGTAGTTCTCCAGCGCGTCGGCGACCTTGTCGTGCTCGTACAGATTCTGTGCGAGCACGACGGCGTCGATGATCGCCAGCCGGGTGCCCGACCCGATCGTGAAGTGCGTCGTGTGCGCCGCATCGCCGAGCAGTACGACGTTGTCGTGATACCAGCTCTTGTTGGTTACCTCGGGAAAGCGGCTCCACCTTGCGAATTCGCCTCGCGTGTTGCTGATCAGCGAGTGACCGTCGAGACGGCGCGCGAAGATGTTCTCCAGGAGACGAAGGTTTTCCAGGTTGTCCAGCGCATCGAAGCCCAGTCGCTGCCAGGTCCGTGGTTGACACTCGACGATGCAGGTGCTGATCTTCCCGGCGATCGACGGGTAGGCGTGGAACCAGATCCAGCCTGCCGCAGTGTGTTCGAAGGCGAAGGTGAACCGCGTGAACACCTTGTTCGTACCGAGCCAGATGTATTGATTCTCGCCGAATCTGACGGACGTGCCGAAACGGTGGTCACCGAGCTGTCGCACCCGGCTGTTCGCGCCGTCGGCGGCGACGACGAGATCGAAGTCCTCGAAGCCGGACAGATCGTGGATCTCGCGGTCGTGCCGGACATCGACGCCCAGATCGCTCGCGCGCCGGGAAAGCACGTCGAGCAGGGCGGCGCGTCCCATGCTGAATCCGTAGCCCCCGAAATGCGCAATCTCGTTGTCGCGCACATGGATTTCCTGGTCACGCCACAGGACGGACCCGGCGCGCACCGCCTCTGCGCTGTCGGGGTCGTTCCGATACAGAATGTCGAGCAGGTCGTCCCAGTACACGACGCCCCAGCCGTAGGTGGATCCGAGGGGATTGCGGTCGATCACCGTGATGTCATGGGCCGGGTCGCGCCGCTTCATCGAAATGGCGAAGTACAACCCGGCCGGCCCGCCACCGATACACACGATCTTCATCTCGCCACCAGTTGGTCGAATCCGGCTGCACAGGAACGGTATTCGATGCGATCGAGCCCGGCACGCGGCGCGTGCCGGGCTCGATCACCGGCGTCAGAAGCTGCCCCAGCCACCCCATCCGGGTAGGTTCCACCAGCCGGGATTCCATCCCCAGCCGCCGCCGTGACCCCAGCCACCCCCGTGACCCCAGCCGCCGCCGTGGCCCCAACCACCACCCCAACCCCCGCCGTGACCCCAGCCGCCGCCACCCCAGCCCCCGCCGTGACCCCAACCGCCGCCGTGACCGACGTCCCCGGCGAGTTGGGTCGTGGATGTCGGTGTCGCCGCCTGCGCGCTGGACGCCTGCGCCGCGGTGGCGACGACCGGAACAGCGGCAAGTGCGGCAATCCCGGCGGCGGCCGCGAACCTGATGAACTTCCTGTGCGAATTCTTTCTCTCGATCATGATGGGCTCCAGATACAGTCCCGACCTGCCAGAATTCTACGCGGCTCCGCCGAACTGCAGGAATTTTCGCGTTAAGCCCGCTATAATGCGCACCGCCTCAGATGGGCTGCGGACGGCGGCGCCCGCGTCCCCGGCCGCCGGCGCTCACGGGCGTGCCGGGGTCGATGCGCTGCCGGGTGCGCGGGCCGAATGCGGCGAGCACGATGGCGCCGACCATCCAGGTGGCGGCGATGAAGAAGAACACCGATCGATAACCGCTCCAGGTGTAGAGGTGGGCGATGATCAGCGGCCCGGCGGCATTGGACAATCTCCCCAATCCGTAGGAGACGCCGGTGCCCAGCGAGCGGGTGCGCGTGTCGAACAGTTCCGGGGAGTAGGCGTAACCGAGTGCGGTGTAACCACGTTCGAACAGGTTCACCAGGAAGCCGAAGGTGACGATCATCAACGGGGTGAAGGTGAGCCCGTACAGCAGGCCGCAGACGGCGATGACCGTGCCGAAGGCGACCAGGCACCACTTGCGTTCGAACCGGTCGGTGACCAGCGCGGCGAGATACGACCCCAGCGGCGCGCCGACCGTGGACAGCGCCACGTACAGCGTCGAACTCTGCACGCTGAATCCCTCCTTCGCCAGCAGCGAAGGCGCCCAGGTGGAATAGCCGAAGAACCCGATCGACTGGGTCACCCACAGCACGGTCAGCAGCAGGGTGGGTAGCAGATACCTGCGCTGCAGCAGCAGCGACAGCGGCGCCCGCGTGGCAGGCTCCGCATCGACGGGCGGCGCGGGTTCGGGGAGCGGTCCGCGCTCCGCGCTCACGCGGGCCTCGATCTCGCGCAGCATCGCGTCCGCGGCGGCGTGGTCGCCCCGATTCTCCTGCCACACCGGCGATTCGGTGAGATACCGGGCGAGGAACAGCACGACCAGTCCGAGCGCGCCCCACAAATACACCAGCCGCCACGACCAGGGCGCGAGGCCGACCACCCCGCTGGCGATGAAATTGGTGACCGGTGTGCCGCAGATGCCGATCACGATGGCGTACGCCTGGTACTTGCCGCGCACGGCCGCCGGGAAGATCTCGCTGACGTAGATGACGGCGACCACCGTCATCGCCGAGAGTCCCGCCGAGGTCAGGACTCGAAATACCCCGAGCGACACGATATCCCACGAGAATACGGCGGCCAGGGAGAACACCGAGAAGGTGAGCGTCGTCCACAGCAGCGCCTTCTTGCGGCCCCAGCGGTCGGCGATCCATCCGGCTGCCAGCGAACCGATGAACATGCCCACGAAGGACAGCGAGGTGACGTAGGCGATCTCGTTGACGCTCACCTTCCACAACTTGATCAGCCGCGGTGCGGTGATGGCGAAGCTGTTGATGTCCGCGAATTCGAAGAAGTAGGCGATCGCGACCGCGGCCAGGGTGAGGTAGTGGAACCGGGAGATCGGAAGCCGGTCCAGCCGGTTGGACGCATTGCAGCGCTGCATTGGGCGATCCTTGTCGAGCAGAAAAGTGGAAATCGGTTGTGGTTCAGGACTTCTCGTCGGGCCAGTACAGCCGCATCGGATTGCCGACGAGCAGCTTGCGCTGCAGTTCCGCCGTCGTGGCGATATGCGGGATGTGATCGACCAGCAGCCCGTCGTCGGGCATGTGATCGGTGAGGTTCGGGTGCGGCCAGTCGGTGCCCCACAGCACCTGGTCCGGGAATTCCTCGACGACCCGGCGCGCGAACGGCACCACGTCGGCGTACGCGTTGCGCTCGCCGTCCAGGGCGACCGGGCCGGTCACCGAAAGTCGTTCGGGGCAGCTGACTTTCACCCACGCTCCGGTGCGCTCGGTGAAGCGCAGGAAGCGCGAGAACTCCGGCCCGTCCACCGGTCGCCCGACATCCGGGCGGCCCATGTGATCGACCACCAGCGTGGTGGGCAGAGTGGCGAAGAAGTCCTCCAGCTCGGGCAGATCCGCGGCCTCGAAGTAGATCACGATGTGCCAGCCGAGCGGGGCGATCTTCGCGGCGATCGCGGCCAGATCGTCCTTGGGCGCCGCGTCGGCGAGGCGTTTGAGGAAGTTGAACCGCACCCCGCGCACACCGGCCTCGTCCAGCGCTCGCAGTTCGGTGTCGGTCACGTCGGGGCGCACGGTGGCGATGCCCCGCGCCCGGCCGCCGGCGGCCCGCACCGCATGGACCATGGCCCGGTTGTCGGCGCCGTGGCAGGTCGCCTGGACGATGACGTTGCGAGCCAGGCCGAGATGGTCGCGCAGCGCGAACAGCTGTTCCTCGGACGCGTCACACGGGGTGTATTTGCGTTCCGGGGCGTACGGGAACCGGTCGCCGGGCCCGAAGACGTGGCAGTGTGCGTCGACCGCGCCGGCGGGCAGCTGGAAGGTCGGTGTCGTGGGGTCCGCATACCAGTCCAGCCAGCCCGCGGACTTGGTGAATCGGGTGTGAGCGTCAGCGGTCATGAAGCAAACATAATCGTTGACAAGATTGTTGACAATAATTCCGGAAATCTTTGTTCCGGCCGTCGAGTATCAGCGGGCGCTGTCAGGGCGGCTCGGGCTGCGACAATGTGGGTGGTGTGTCGTCACAAGCCGACAACGGAGGTGGGAAACGATGGGTACGGTGGTGCATCACAGGTATGCGACGGTCCGCGGACATCGACTCTTCTACCGTGAGGCAGGATCGGCCGATCTGCCGACAATCGTTCTGCTGCACGGCTTTCCGACCAGTTCGTTCATGTTCCGCAATCTGATTCCGCAACTCGCGGGCTACCGGGTCATCGCGCCGGACCATCTGGGGTTCGGGCTCTCGGACGCGCCCACGGTCGAGGAGTTCGACTACAGCTTCGACGCACTGGCGGAGCTGACGCAGGGGCTGCTCGAGCAGCTCGGCGTGCAGCGATACGCCATGGTCGTGCACGATTACGGCGCGCCGATCGGCTGGCGGCTGGCGATCGCGAACCCCGAATCGGTGGTCGCGGTGATCAGCCAGAACGGGAACGGTTACGACGAAGGTTTCGTCCCGAGCGGCTGGGCGCCGATCTGGGCCTACCAACGCAATCCGAGCAGCGAGAACGAGGCGACGCTGCGCGGGGTGTTCACGCCGGCGGCGATTCGCGGTCAGTACGTGACCGGCGTCGCGGACGAGAGCGTCCTGAGCCCCGACACCTGGACCCTGGACCACGCCTATCTGTCGCGTCCCGGCAACGCCGAGGTCCAGCTGAAGCTGTTCGCGGACTACATCACGAACCCGCCGCTGTATCCCGCACTGCACCGATGGCTTCGGGACAATCAGGTGCCGGTGCTGGCGGCGTGGGGCGAAGGCGACCCGTTCTTCGGGCCCGACGGTGCTCGGGCCTTCGCCCGCGATACCGACAAGGCCGAGATCCACGTGCTGGAGGGCGGCCACTTCCTGCTGGAGAGCGCCTGTGACGAGGTCGCGTCACTGATCCGGGAATTCCTCGCCAAGTACCTGCCCGCGGCCTGAGCCGCGGGCTATCGGCAAGCGGATCGGCGCGGCGTCCCCAGCCTCCGCCTGCACCACGCCGGACTAGTTGGCCGCCAGCTCTCCGGCTCGTGCCGCCTGCTCCTGGGCCTGAGCCCGATACAGTCGACGCAACCGCAAGACGCCCAGATCGTGCTGATAGAGGTTCTCGGCCTGGTCGGCATCGGAAGCCATGTGCTCGAGCATGACGCGATCCTGTTCGAGCACATGCCAATGCCGCTCCTCGAGCTTGGTGCGATACAGGAACTGCCACACGTCCCGTTCCCAGCCGGTGACCCGGCGGTAGCGCCAGAAGAACACCGCGGTACGCCGTTCGTCGATCGGCGTACCGATGCCGACGATGCCGAACGGACCGCCCGGACCCGCGGTCGGCGGGTAGGGGATCTCGAGGTCGACCCAGTCGATTCCGGTGCGGCAGAACTCGACCCAGTCGAAGTTGACGCCGCGCTGGTCCGTCTTCTCGAAGAAGAAGCCGCGGTCGGTCTCGCGGATGCGGAAACGTGCGGTGGTCCCGCCCGCGAACATGGTGTGCGAATCGCGGTGCAGGAACGCGCCGTGCATCGGGTCGAGCAGATTCTCCATGGCCCAGCGCCACGGCGACTCCCATTCGGCGTAGCACAGGAACGCGGCGGTGTCCTCGTCCACGAGCGGGCCGGGCAGTTCGAGCGGGCCGGGTTCGGCGGCCGGGTCGATGCCGACCCACGCCAGGATCGCGCCCGCGACCTCACGCACGGGCAGGCTGCGGACGAGCTGTTTACCCTCGAGGTTGCAGCCGGGCATACCGGGCACGGACACCACGGTTCCATCGCCGTCGACCTCGATGCCGTGGTAGCGGCAGGCGATCCGGTCGCCGAGGTGCTGGCCCAGCGACAGCGGCGCGCCGCGGTGCGGGCACCGGTCGGCGAGCATGCGCACGGTGCCGTCGGACTGCCGGTACAGCAGCCAGTTCTCGCCGAGGCGGGTGATGCGCTTCATGCCGCCGCGCTCGACGAAGTCCGACGGGCAGATGGCGTGCCACTGATCGCGCATACCGGTGGTGAAGATCCGGTCGGCGGTCAGTGTGGTGGTGGGGGATTCGTTCATCAGCGGGCTCCCAGCCGTGCGATTTCGGTGGTGAAGGATTCGGCGGTCCACGCCTGGCCGTCGGGCGCGTAGATGCTGCGGCCGTTGAGCCCGGCCACCAGTGCGTCCAGGGTGTGGCTGCCGCCGCCGAAGACTTCTTCGATGGCCCCGGCCAGCTTCATTTCGTACGGTGTGGGTTCGCCGGTGCGAGCCTGGTGGATGACCAGGTACTGGTCGTTCATTCGATTCTCCTAGAGGTCGAGCACGAGCTCGTCGGTGAGCGCCCGGGAGACGCAGATCATCATGGTTTTCCCGGCCGCCTGTTCGGCGCTGGACAGCACGTCGTCGCGGTGGTCCGGAATGCCTTGCAGCACAGTGGTTTCGCAGCTGCCGCAGATACCCTCGCGGCAGGAACTGGGCACCTCGACACCGGCCTGTTCGAGGGTGTCGAGGATGCTGCACCCCGGGGTGGCGGTGGCGGTGACGCCGGAACGTCGGCACACCACCCGCACCGGCTGCTCGCCCGCTGCGTCGCCTTGGGTGGACCGAGTGGTGGGTGCGAAGCGTTCCAGGCGGACCGCACCTTCGGGCCAGGCCGAGCCGAACTGCTCGACGGCGGTCAGCATGCCCTCGGGGCCACAACTGTAAATCAATGTGCCGGAGCGGGATTCGCCGAGCAGACCGGGTAGGTCGAGCCTGCCCTCGCGGTCCTCGCTGACGATGTGCACGCGGTCGCCGTGTGGCCGGAGTTCGTCGAGGAAGGCGAGCGCGGCGCGGGTGCGTCCGCCGTAGTGCAGTTCCCAGTCCGCGCCGCGCCGCTGTGCCTCGCCGATCATGCCGAGCAGCGGCGTGATGCCGATGCCGCCGGCGAGGAACAGGTAGTTCGGCGCGTCGAGCATCTCGAAGTTGTTGCGCGGCAGGCTGACTGTCATCGGCTGGCCGGGCCGCAGGTTCTCGTGCACATAGCGGGAGCCGCCTCGGGAGGCGGGGGCGAGATGTACGGCGATGCGGTATCCGGTCTTGTCGGTGGCGTCGCCGCACAGGGAGTACTGCCTGATCAGGCCGTTGGCCAGGTGCAGATCGATGTGTGCGCCCGGGGTCCAGTCGGGGAGGGTCGCGCCGTCGGCGTCCTCCAGCCGCACGGATACGACCTCGCACGCCTCCCAGCGCAGCTGGCGCACTACCAGCTCGAGCGTGTCGAGTCCCATACCGGCGATCTGTTCCCGCGTCCCCATCAGGACTCCGTCGGCACCGACACCGGCGGCGTGAACGCCGTCCGCATCGGCCCGTACGCCACCAGATCGACCTCGACGATCACGGGCGCCTGCAGGCTCGCGGCCTCCGCCAGCACCGCGACCGCCTGATCCGCGCTCTCGATGCGGCGGTACGGAACCCCGATCGACTCCGCGAGCAGTGCGAAGTGCGGATTCACCAGATCCACCGCGTACGTATGAGTCCCATTGGCCTGCTGCATATTTCGCAGCACCCCGTAACCGCCGTCGTTGCACACGAGCAGCACCAGCCACGGCTTCTCCTGCGCCATGGTCAGGATCTCGCCGAAGTGCACCGCCAGCCCGCCGTCGCCGCACAACGCCAACGTCGGGCGGGTCTCGTCGGCCAGCGCCGCGCCGAGCGCCATGCCCAGGCCCTGCCCGATACCGCCACCGCGCGGGAACACATTGGCGCGCGGGTCGTAGATCGGCAGCAGCCGGTTGCCCCACGAACTGGACGCGATGGTGACGTCCCGGGCGATCACCGCGTCCCGAGGGAGCGCGGCGCGCACGGCGTCGGACAGTACGGCGTGGTCGCCGAGTCCGTGCCGCTGCGCTGCCCGTACTCGTTCGCGGGTCCTGCGAGCGCGTTCGGTCCATGCGGCATCGACGGGCGTGAGGCGGCCGGATTCGGTGACAGCGCGCAGGAATTCGCCGATGTCGCCGGTCACCGGCACGGTCGCCGGGTACACCCGGCCGTTGGCCGCCGGGTCGAGATCCACCTGCACATGTGCGGCGGGCACCGGCATGCTGTAGTCGCCGGTCTCGTTGGAACGGAAATGCGTTCCGAGGGAGAGCAACAGGTCGGCCTCGCCGAGCAACTCCCTGCCCGCGGGCGAAGTGCCGTAGTTGCCGATGCACAGCGGGTGATCCTCGGGAACCGCGCCGCGGCCCGAGTTACTGGTCAGCAGCGGCACACCCCAGTGTTCGACCAGCGCAAGCAGTTCCGCGCCCGCGCGGGCGACACCGCCGCCGGCCCAGACCGCCGGTCGTCGCGCGGCCGCCAGCGCCGCGAGCGCGGCCTCGAGCTGTCCGGCGTCCGGACCGGGGGCCTGCGGGACAACCAGTTCCTCGGCGGCGATCTCCTGCTCGGCGTATTGCAGGTCGATCGGCCATTCGACACTGACCGGACCGCCCGGCCGCGACAGCGCCCGCACGACTCCGTCCCGCAGCGTCTTACCTGCCGTTTCGGAGTCGAGAATCGTTGCGGCATAGGCCGACACGGCCTGCAGCATGCCGAGCTGATCCTTGGTCTCGTGGATGAATCCCCGGCCCGATCCCAGGTATCGGCTCTCCACCTGACCGGTCACATGCAGCACCGATGTTCCCGCGGAAAGGGATTCGACCAGCGCCCCGGCCGCATTGCCCGCACCGGTGCCGGTGCTGGTGAGCGCGCAGCCCAATCCGCCGCTCGCACGGGCGTATCCGTCCGCGGCGTTGACCGCGGTGGCCTCGTGTCGCACCGGCACGAACCGCAGTTCCCGAGCGACCGCCTCCACCAGCGGCTGATTGTGTACGGACACGATGCCGAAGACGGTGTCCACACCGGCCTCTCGCAACACCTGCACCAGCAGGTCTCCACCATTTCGGCGCACTGTTCGGGCTCCTCTCACATGTACCGGGCGACGCCGCCACAGACGTCGAGAACAGCGCCGGTCACATAGGACGAGCGCGGGGACAACAGGGTGACGATCATGGCCGCGACCTCGTCGGCGTGGCCGAACCGGCCCAGGCCGATGCCGCGGTCGGCGGCGATCTCCGCCTCCCATTCGGCGAAAGTCGCAGTGCCGCTGGACTCTTCGTAACGTCGGCGCCACTGACCGGTGTCCACCAACCCGAGCGCGACCGTGTTCACCCGGATACCTTCGGGTGCGAACTCGATCGACATCGATTTGGTGAGATTCAGCAGTCCGGCGCGCGCGGCGCCGGTGGTCACCAGCCGGGGGTCGGGCTGCCGGGCCAGGACGGCGTTGATGTTGACGATGGCGGGCACGGGGGAGCGGCGCAGCAGCGGCAGTGCGGCGTCCACGGTGTTGAGCACGCCGGCGAACTTGAGGTCCAGTTCGTCACGCCAATCATCCAGTCCCGCTTCGGCTCTCGGCACCATACGGGACTTCCCGGCATTGTTGACCACACCGTCCAGCCCGCCGAAACGTTCGGCTCCGGCCTCGACCAGGGCGTCGACCGCGGCGGTGTCCCGCACGTCGCAGGCGGCGGCGTGCACGCGCTCGGCTCCGGGCAGCGCACCGACGACCGCACGCAGCCGCTCGACGTCGCGGGCGCAGGTGACGACGTTCGCGCCCTCCTCCAGTAGCAGCGCGACCGTGGCCGCGCCCACCCCGGAACTGCCGCCGGTCACCAGATAGGTGCGGCCACCGATGTTCAGATCCATTGTGTCCGTATTCCTTCCGTGCCGTCAGTGCAGGACGAATCCGCCGTCGACGACCAGTTCCTGGCCGGTGATGTACCCGGCCTCCGGGCCGAGCAGGAAGGCGACCGCGCCGACCAGATCGGCGGGTTGCTGCGGCCGGTCCAACGCCCGGTTCAGCCGGTACAGTTCGTGCCGGTCCGCGGGCACGAACGCGGCGGATTCGCTCTCGGTCAGCCCCGGCGACACCGTGTTGACGGTGATGCCGTGCAGTCCGAGATCGCGGGCCGCGGTGCGGGTCAGCGCGGCCACCCCGCCCTTGGCGGCGATGTAGTGGGTCAGGCGCGGCGATCCGTACCGGGCCGCGTCCGAGCCGATCGATACGATCCGCCCGCCCGCGCCGGCGGCGATGAGCGCCCGCGCCGCGCCGCGCGTCACCAGGAAGGTGCCGCGCAGGTTGACCCCGACCACCCGGTCCCAGTCGGCGGCCGCGAGTTCGTGAATTGCCTTGCCGCCCACACCATCCGCGAGCGCGGCATTGTTGACCACGCCGTACAGCGGTCCGGCGGCGGCGATTGTCGCGAACATCGCGTCCACCGATTCCTCGTCGAGCAGATCGACCGGGACGAACCGCGCGTCCGCACCCGCGGCGCGCAGTTCCGTGGCGGCATCCTCGCCCCAGTCAGCGCGCACATCCGCCAGCCACAGGGTGGCGTGATCGGCGGCGAGCCGGGTCGCGATCGCCCGGCCCAGGCCGCGACCGGCCCCGGTGATCAGAATCGTCCTGCCCGCCAACATCAGTCGCGCGTGATTCCGTGCATCGCCGAGGTCTCCGGGTAGGTGGGGACCTGGGGCTTGCGGGTGCCGATGATGACGCAGAACAGCGCGGTGGCCTCGCCGTTGTTCTTCAGGCTGCGCGGCACACCGGCGGGTACCACGATCATGTCGCGATAACCGAGGGTGCGTGTCTCGACCTTGCCGTCGCGGTGCACGCCGACCTCGATCTCACCCTCGAGCACGAAGAACGCCTCCTCGGCGTCGTGATGGGTGTGCTCGGGACCTTCGGCGCCCGGGGGCAGCATCATATTGGAGAAGGTGAATCCCTCCGAGGCGATGATGCGCCGGTCGTCGTCGTGATTACCGGTCGCGCCGGAGCCGACGTAGCGGATCTGCGCGCGACGGAACCGGTCACCGGCCTTGGCCTGGAAGCCCAGGGCATCCCAGTCCTCGTGCCTGCTGGCGCGGGTCAGCACCAGTGAATCGGTGAACTCGGCCAGCTCCGATGTCGTGTAATCCATGATGAATCTCCTTGTTGTTCTAGCGGTTTCGCAACCGCTCGGTGATGTGGACGAAGGATTCGACCCAGGCGTCGAACGCCTCGGGCCGCTCCTGATTGGCCAGATGTCCGGCCCCTCGCAGGGTGACGAACACCGCGTCCGGGATCCCGCCCGCCAGTACCTGACCGGCCGCGATTCCGGTGACGCCGTCCTGGTCGCCGCTCAGCACCAGGGTGGGCACATCGACGTTCGGCAGTTCGGCGGTGTGGTCGGTGGCGGCCATGGATTCGGCCGCGGCGCGATACCCGTCCGGCCGCACGGCAGCGGCCATGGCGGCGGCGACGGCGGCGACATCCTGCGGATCCGCCTGTGGTGAAAGCAGTTTCGGTGCGCGCGCGGCGGCGAACCGCTCGGCTCCGACGGTGTCCAGCTCGTCGGCTCGGGCGCGCATCGCCGTTGCGGCCGAGGGGTCGGCGCCCGAGCCGACGGTGGAGCTGCCCAGGATCAAGCTGCGCAGCAGTTCGGGGCGTCGCAACGCCAGGCGGGTCGCGATGACCCCGCCCCAGGACATGCCGAGAACATGGGCGGTGCCGCAGCGGTCGGCGATCAGCTCGGCCACGCGATCGGCGTAATCGTCCAGAGTGCACGGTGTTTCAGGGGTAGTGCTACGCGCGTAGCCGGGTGCGTCCCAGGCCAGGACGTGCAGGCGGTCGGCCCAGTCGGCGAACTGTGCGGCGAAAGTGTCGGCGCTGCCGCCGATTCCGTGCAGCAGCACGATGGGCGGGGCGTCGCGCGGCCCGAGTTCGGTGACATGCAGATCGGCCATGGCTCAGTACCTTCCGGCGTCGGCGACGCGGACGTCGGTGCCGATCTCGGTGGCCTGGACCGCGCCGGGAATCTGCTCGCGCAGCTCCGGAAAGCGTTCGAACGCACCGGGATCCGCGATCCCCGCCATATGGGTGCGAGTCTGCGGCGAGGGCGGCCCGGCGGTTCCCCAGGTGTCGGAGAGTTCCGGAATGCGCCGCCATACCCGGCACAGCCACCGGTCCTCCTCGACCTGCGCGATACCGCTGGTGTATTCACAGACCAGCCCGGCCGGATCGGCGAAGTAGGAGAAGGTGTTGTCGCCGGGACCGTGCCGCCCCGGACCCCACAGCGGGGTGATGCCGCTGTGCCGCAGCCGCCCGATGCCGCGCATGAAGTGGTCGACGCTGGGCATCTCGTAGGCGACATGGTTGACCGAGGTCCAGCCGGCCTGGTTGAAGGCGATGCTGTGGTGGTCGGAATTGCAACGCAGGAAAGCCATCTGGTGTTCGGACCAGTCCGAGACCCGCATACCGAGCACCGAGGTGTAGAAGGCGACGGCGGCGTCGATGTCCACGGTGTTGAGCACCACGTGGGTGACGCCGACCGGGACCGCGTCATGGCGGCCGAGTTCGGCGACGGCATAGGTGCCGGAGAGCAGTTCGATGACCCGGCCCTCGATATCGGCGAACCGGAGGCCGTAGCCGCCGCCGGCGTCCGCCACGGGGCCGGGGCCCTCGAGTACCGGGATGCCGAGCTGTTCGAGGCGGCGCGCGGCGGCGTCGACCTCGGCGGGGGCGGATACGGCGAAACTTATGCGGCCCAGTCCGTTTCGCTCGGCGGCGGTGAGCTGCAGGACGTGATGCTGCGGGCCGCTGCCGCGCAACCAGGCGACATCGTTGTCCTGTTCGACGGTGCGCAGGCCCCAGATCTCGGTGTAGAAGTCCACGGATTCGGGGCAGGCGACGGTCCGCAGTTCCACCGAGCGTAGTGCCCTCAGCCGGGCGATCGGCTCATTCATGGGAATGCCTCCAGATTGTTTGAGCAATAAATAACTTAGCGCTAAGTTAAATGGGCGGCAAGTCCTCGGCGCGAATTCGGTTCCGGATCGGTCGGATCCGGCTCACGCCGAGTCGATCAGCTGTCCGCCCAGGCGATCGGCGCGTCGTCCATGCCCAGATAGATACTCTTCTGCCGGGAATAGGCGCGAATTCCCGTGCGGCCCTTCTCTGTCGACAATCCGCTCTCCTTGACTCCGCCGAACGGCGTGGAGATGCTGAACTGCTTGTAGGTGTTGATCCACACCGTGCCGGTGTACAGCGCGCGCGCCAGCCGCCAGGCCCGCCGGTAGTCCCGGGTCCAGATGCCCGCGGCCAGACCGTAGACGGTGTCGTTCGCCTGCGCGATCAGGTCCGCCTCGCCGTCGAACGGCAACGCCACCAGCACCGGGCCGAAGATCTCCTCTTGGCACACCCGCGCGTCGTTGGCCAGACCGTCGATGACGGTCGGCAGATAGTACGCACCCCCGGCCAGTCGGGGATCGTCGGGAACCGCTCCGCCGCAACGGATTCGACCACCTTCGGCGCGGGCCAGCTCGACATACCGGGCGACCGCGTCTCGATGCCGGTGATGCACCAGCGGGCCGACCTGCACGCCGGGCTCGCGGCCGGGGCCCACCCGAAGCGCCTGTGTCTTCGCGACCAGCCGGTCGAGGAACTCCTCGTAGATTCCGGCGTCCACGAACAGCCGCGATCCGGCGATGCAGCTCTGTCCCGACGAGGAGAAGATGCCGTACAGCACCCCGTTCACGGCCTGCTCGACATCCGCGTCGGCGAGCACGATGGTCGGCGACTTGCCGCCCAGTTCCAGCGATACCGGCATCAGCTTCTCGGCCGCCGCGTGCGCGAGTGTGCGACCGGTGGTGGTGCCGCCGGTGAAGCTCACCTTCCCGACCCCGGGATGTCTGACGATCGCGTCACCCACCACCGATCCGCGGCCGGGCAACACCGACAGCAGTCCCGGCGGCAGCCCGGTCTCGTCGATGATCCGGGCCAGGGCCAGCGACACCAGCGGTGTCCACTCGGCCGGTTTCACCAGCACGGCGTTACCAGCGGCGAGCGCCGGCGCGATCTTCTGCGCGTCACTGGCGATGGGCGAGTTCCACGGGGTGATCGCGCCGACCACGCCGATCGGCTCGTGCACGCTCATGGTCAGGTACGGGCCGCGCGGTGTGGTCAGATCCTCGTCGGAGGTCTCCAGCACGGCCGCGAAATAGCGAAAGGTATTGGCGGCGCTGGCAACCAGGGCGCTGGTCTCGGTGAGCGTCTTGCCGGTGTTGTAGCTCTGCAACAGTGCCAAGCGCCGGGCCGCCCCCTCAATGGCGGCCCCGATCCGGTGCAGGTAGGTGGCCCGTTGGTGCGGCAGCAGCCCGCGCCAGGCCGGATCGACGGACGCCGCCGCACCGGCGCTGACCGCCGCGTCGACATCCTCGACGGTGGCATGCCCGACCCGCTGCAATTCGGATCCGGTCGCCGGATCGATCACGCTGGTGGCCGCACCCGCGCCGTGCTTCCAGTTGCCCGCGAGCAGGAACTCGTCGGGCACGGGCTCGAATATCATGTCGGGCAACGTCTTCGGCGCGCCGGTCATGCGGTGATCTCTTCCAAGGTCTTCTCCTTCGTTTCCATGGCGAACAGGCCGAAGATCAGGCCACCGGCCAGGGCGATCGCGCCGAAGATGGTGAACAGCGTGCGCAGCGCACCGTGGTCGAGCAGCCAGCCCACGAGCAGTGGGCCGAGCACCATGCCGAGGCGGCCGCAGGCGCCGCCGAACGAGACTCCGAGAGCGCGCATCGAGGTGGGGAATACCTCGGTGGTGTACAGGTACAGGGCCAGCGTCACCGAGAACACGAAAAGCGATGAGCCCGAACACCACAGCATGACCTTGAAGGCGCTGCCGGTGGCGGTGGCGGCGGTGAGGAACAGCAGCGCGGACGCCATACCCAGGGCGAAGGCGATGGACAGTCGGCGACCGAGGCCGTCGATGAGCAGTGCGACCAGCACACACCCGATCACCCCGGCGAACGTCGTGATGACGCTGTAGTGCAGGCCGGTGGCCAGCGAGACGTGGAATCGCCCGGTGTACAGAGTCGGCAGCCACGAGGTCAGGCCGTAGTTGACGAAAAACGTGGTGAGCCAGGTCATTCCGATGACGGTGGTGCGTCGCAGATACGGACCGCGGAACAGGTCGAGCAGGCGCGCGGCCTGTGGTTGGGCGCCGGTCGGCATCGGCACGGGGGCGGGCAGGGTCTTTCCCGACGCCGTGATCTCCTGCTCGATGCGGGTCATCGCGGCGTCGGCGTCGGCGATCCGGCCGCGGGCGGTCAGCCAGCGCGGCGATTCGGGAAGCTTCAGCAGGATCGGCAGCAGCACGATCGGGAGCAGGCCGGTGACGAACAGCCAGCGGTATCCGGCGTGCGGCACCACCCACGATGACGCGATCGAGGACAGCAGCAGCCCGATCGGGAAGATCGTCTCGTAGAGCAGCACGAACCGGCCGCGGTGCCGGGCCTTGGAGATCTCGCCGATGTAGCAGGTGGCGACGGGAACTTCGGCGCCCAGGCCCAGACCCTGCACGAAGCGGAAGACGACGAACAGCGCGAGCGTACTGCTCAGTGCCATACCCAGGCTCATCAGGGAATAGAGCAGCATCGCGCCGATGACGACGGGCAGCCGCCCGACCCGGTCGGCGAGCCGTCCGCCCAGGAGGGATCCGATGAGCATGCCGATCCCGCCCGCGGCGATGACCCATCCGCTCGCGGTGGTGGTCAGGTGCCATTGCTTGGCGATCTTCGGCATCGCGTAGGCGATCATGAGCTGGTCGAAGCCGTCGAAGAAGGTGACCGCGCCGACGGCGACGCGGGCCTTGATATGCCATCGACTGATCGGTAGCCGCTCCAGCCGGGCGGCGATGGCAGCGGCGTCTGTTGCGGTGGCGGTTGATGCCATGGAGGTATCTCTCCGATCCCCAGCGAGATCAATCGCTGAGCGCTAAATCATTTGGCACAAAGATATAGCCGTACGTCACATCTGGGGTCAACCCTTGACTTTTGTCGAAACATGCTGTTATTGCGCGGTTACTGTGCCGCAACACGCCCGGGGTGGGGCTTGACCGGCGCGGCATCGCAAATTAACTTAGCGCTAAAGGTTCTTGTCAGCCGGCTCTGCGACCGAGGAGATCACCCGATGTCAACTGCGGTTTCCGCCCAGCACCCCTACCGCCCGGCCGTGCGTGCGGGGCAGTTCGTATTCGTTTCCGGCGCACTGTCGGTGGACGGCGACTACGTGCCCGTACCCGGTCGCACCGAGGCTCTGGACGCGGCGGCGGACCGCATGCTGGAGCGCCTGGCCACCGCCGGCGGCGGCCTGGACGACGTCGTGAAGCTGACCTACTTCGTCACCGACCTGTCGTTGCGCGAGGAGGCCAACCGCCAGTTCGAGCGCCTGTTCGCCACCGCTCGACCGGCCCGCACCTTCGTGGAGGTCAGCGCGCTCCCGTACGGCGCGACGGTCGAGATCGACGCGATCGCGTGTGTGTCGGCCGAACCCGGTGCGGTCGCCGAGTAGCCTGGCCGATACCGTCATCCGAAATTCGTTCGAGCCCAACGGGAGGAAGCGTGGCGCGGTCGAACCCCGACCGGGATGCGGTCGACGACATCGTCGCGCAATGGCATCAGCAGCGACCCGAGCTGGATGTCTCGCCGCTGGAGGTGTTCGGCCGATTGCACCGCAATTACGTCTACTACCAGTCCTCGCTGACCGCGCTGTTCGACCGGCACGGCATCAATATGGCCGCCTTCGATGTTCTTGCCGCCCTTCGTCGTTCGGGCCCGCCCTACCGGATGACGGCGGGGCAGCTGGCCGAGATGGCCCTGGTCACCACGGGCGGCATGACGCTGCGCGTGGATCGCCTCGAAAAGGCGGGCCTGGTGGAACGCGAACGCGACCCCGATGATCGGCGCATCGTCTACTCCCGCCTGACCGAGGCGGGACTGCGCGTGCTCGAGGTGACGGCCACCGATCACTTCGCGAACGAATCCCGCATGCTCGCGGGGCTCACCTCCACCGAACAGGCCGGGCTCGCCCATCTGCTGCGCAAACTCGAACGGTCCATCCTCGCCGCGGAATCCACCGAACCGGAACAGTCCCACGCGGATTCGGCCTGACGTGTCGAGCGGCACCCCGCCGAGAGCGGTGTGCGCCGCTGGTGGGAATCCCTACCCGTCACCAGGCGCGGGTATCGAAGGGCGCCTGACGTTCGCGCTGCCCGGAAATCTCCAATGAGCCCTCCAGGCGCTCCAACAGTGCTGCGAGTCGGCGGCGTTCGGCCGGTACGAGTCCGGCGAGCATGTCGAGTTCGTTGGCGAAGTGGTCCTCGATGAGCCGATCGGTCAGCGCCAGTCCGGTATCGGTCAGGCGTAGATAGACGATGCGCCGGTCGTTCTCGTCGCGTTCGCGCAGGATCAGTCCGGCCTCTTCCAGTTTGTCGGCCCGCAGCGTGATGCCGCCGGTGCTGACCAGGCTGGACGTCGCCAGGTCTCCGGCGGTGCGCCGGTAGGGGGCCCCGGCTCGGCGCAGGGCCGTGAGTACGTCGAGCGCGGCGAAACTGATGCCGTGCTGCTCTATGATCCGGCTGATCTGGGTCTGGTAGCGCAGGAAGCATCGGTGTAGCCGACCGAAGACCGCCAGCGCCGAGACATCGGTGTCGGGCAACTCGGCCCGCCACTCGGTCAGGATGCGTGACACGGCGTTGGCGCCGGTGTCCGCTGCTTCGTCGGAGGTATCGGCGGGAGTCGGCATGTCCTGCAACGCGACCGCCAGCACGGCCGCGAGTGCGGGTTCGAGCTGCTCGGTCGGGACGGAGTGGGCGGGCTCGTGCGCGAACAGGTAACGCTCCATGATCACGCCGAACAGGATGCTGCGCACCAGCCCCGCGCTCGCGTCGGCCGTGGCGGACCCGTCGAGCAGATGCGTCAGGGGGCCGCTGACCTGCTTCTCCAGTACCTCGCGGAGCATGGCCGCGCTCGGTGGATGGGTGAGTGCGGAGCGGATCAGGGCGGGCCAGGGATCGTCGGGCGGCAGCTGGTCCCAGCGTGCCAGATAGGCGTGGGCCAGGGCTTGGGCGAGTCGCTCCGGTCCGCTGCCGGCGTGCGCGACGACGTCGGTGCCGATGCCCGCGCCACCGCCGACCACCTCGCGGAAGAGTGCGTCCTTGGTGCCGAAATACGACATCACCAGTCCCGCGGTCACCCCTGCCTCCGCGGCGATGGCCCGGATGCTCACCGCGTCGTACCCCTGCGCGGCGAAGAGTCGTCGCGCCGCGGCCAGCACGGCTCGGCGGTTGCGCTCCGGATCGTATGCGCGGCGGCGGGCTGTCGACCGCTGCCCACTCAGGGAGGTCATCCCACCACTTTAACGAGCGTTCAAAACTGGACGATGATATTGAACGGATGTTCAAAAGTCTGGCCGCTGAGACGGCAAGGGCTCGCTGGCCGAGTGCGTGTTTCGGGCGTGTTGCCTCTCGAATCGACTCGAACTTCCTCTTGCGAAAGAGGAAAACCTCGGATAATAATCTTAATAGCAAGATATTCCCCCGGTGTGCGGGACCCGACGGCGGCGCTGCCCAGCCTGGTGTGCCGACCGGCCGCACCTCACCGGGATCACTCGAACATCACCCCGGAAGACACGATTCGATGAGCGACAGCACTCGAACCCTGCGGGTTCAGCAGAAATCGTGGGAGGCCGCGGGCGTCACCGCCATCACCCTGGTCGACCCCACCGGAGCGGACCTGCCCGGCTGGGAGCCGGGCGCGCACCTCGCCCTGCATCTCCCCAACGGGATGGTGCGCGAATACTCCCTGTGCTCCGATCCGGTGGATCGGCGGCGGTGGACCGTCGCGGTACTCCGCAAGCCGGATTCGCGCGGCGGCAGCAGTCACATCCACGACGCGCTGCCGGTCGGTTCGCTGCTCGAGGTCGACGGCCCCCGCAACGCCTTCGCACTGGAAGAGACTGCCGCCCAACACATTCTGGTCGCGGGCGGCATCGGGATCACCCCGATCATCGCGATGGTGCGCAGCCTCGAACGGCGGGAGCGCCCGTGGCGTCTGCTCTACACCGGACGATCCCGCTCGACCATGGCGTTCCTCGACGAGATCGCGAAACTGCCCGCCGGCCGCGTCACCGTGCACGCCGACGACGAGTCCGACGGACGCTACCCCGACATCGCGGGACTGCTCGCGGACCTGCCGCCGACCGCACTGGTCTACTGCTGCGGCCCCGAACCCCTGATGGATGCCTGTGGCGCGGCGCTGGCCGACCCGAGCCGGCTTCGGCTCGAACGCTTCAAAGCACCCGAGCCGGTCGCCGCCACGACCCCCGACGACGAGTTCGACGTCGTGATCGCCACGACCGGACAGCGGGTGCGCGTGGGCGCGACCACCTCGGTGCTCGACGCGCTGAACGCCGCCGGAATCGCGGTGGCCTCCTCGTGCACCGAGGGAATCTGCGGCACCTGCGAGGTCGCGGTGGTCAAGGGCGATATCGACCATCGCGACTTCGTCCTGAGCTCCGCCGAGCAGGAGAGCGGAACCACGATGCTGCCGTGCGTCTCCCGATGCCGGTCCGCCGAACTCGTCCTGGATCTGTAGGACACCGACCGACTTTCTCACCCTCCCTACGACCGATGAGGAGCCACCGTGCTCAAAACCGCTGACAACGACCAGATCTCCCAGGTCGGGCCCGGCACGCCGATGGGAACGTATCTGCGGAAATTCTGGATGCCGGTGGCGCGCAGCGCCGCGGTCCGTCCGGGCGCGGATCCGGTGCGCGCGAAAGCGCTGGGCGTGCCGATGGTCATCTACCGGCTCGCCGACGGCTCACTCGGCTGCCTCGACGAGCAGTGCCCGCATCGCCGCGCCTCGCTGGCCCTGGGATTCAACTCCGGTTCCAGCCTGACCTGCATCTACCACGGCTGGGAGTTCGGCAGCGGCGGTCGCTGCGTCGCGGTGCCCACCGAGCCGGAACAGCGGCGGGACCGGTTCCGGGAGATCCTGCCGGTCAATGCGCATCCGGTGCGCGAGGCTGCGGGGATGATCTGGGTGTATCTGGGCGACGGCGATGAGCCGCCGTTCCCGGATATGGATTTCATGGGTCTGGACGAGGAACAGTGTCAGGCCGTGGTCGGGGTGACCCGGTGCGGCTGGGTCCAGTGCCTGGAAGGTCTGGTCGACACCGCGCACCTGGGTCAGTTGCACAAGACCCAGTTCCCCGGACAGCATCAGGTGGCCTACGAAGCCGCGCCGTCGATCATCGTCCGGGACCGTCCCTACGGTATGCGGATCTACGCCGATCGCCCGCGGCCGGACGGCGGGCACTACTACCGCGTCACCGAATACATCGCGCCGTTCTGGTGTTTCGTGCCGCAGAACGACGAGCGTGCGGCATTCTGCATCGTGCCGATCGACGACACGCACTGCCTGCAGTGGGTCATCTGGTACGACAAGAACGATCGGCTCGACCCGGCCAAGCCGCTGGGACGGCATGTCGCACCGCTGACCCTGCACCCCGACGACTTCACCGCCGACATGCGCGGCAAGCAGCGGTGGGGGCAGGACCGCGACACCCTCGGCCGCGACCACTTCTCGGGCCTGGGCAACCTCTTCTTCGAGGATCTCGCGGTTCAGGAGAGCCAGGGCGCGATCATGGACCGGGAGAACGAGCACCTCGGTTCCAGTGATGTCGGGGTCGTGCGGCTGCGCAAGATTCTGCGCGACGCGGCGACCCGGGCCGTTGCGGAAGTGCCGGTCATCTTCAATCGGCCCGGTGAGAACGACCTGAAATCGGTGCGCGGCGCCGCATTCGAAAGTGACGGCGACGATGCGGAAGCGGCGCTCGCGGTGGCCGGGCGCGGGGTGTGAGAGCCGCGATGGATTCCGAAAGCAACAGTGCGGCAGCCACTTACGCCGCAGACGTCGCGATCGCGGAATACGACTCGATTCGGTTCTCCGATGTCGGCTGGATCGGAATTCGGCAGTTCCGCCGAGATCCGGAGGGGTCGTTCTTCGTTTCGGGATTCGATGCCGAGGGCACCTGGGTGCAGAATGTCCCACTGCCGCACGGAGTTCGGTTCCGCGTGCGGTGAGCGAACGCGCAGGCCGCCTCAGTCGGACTTCGCGGGTGTGCGGATGACGGCGGGGGAGCCGCCGATGATGCCGTCGGCCTCGAGTTCGCCGATCTCTGTTTCGGTGAGACCGAGTGCCGCGAGCACCTCGGTGGTGTGCTCGCCCAGCAGCGGTGCGGGGGAGCGGTGGAACTGCTCGGGGCCGGCGGAGAAGCGGACGGGGACGGTGCTGTGCCGGGCGGTTCGGGCCACGGGGTGGGAGACCGGTTCGAAGAACTCGCGCGCGTCGAGCTGCGGGATCTCGAACTGGCGGTGTGGCTGCATCGCCTTGGCGACGGGAACGCCTGCGTCCCAGAGGATCCGGACTATCTCGTCGCTGTCGCGGGTCGCGCACCACTCGGCGAGGTGTGCGTCGATCGCATCGTGTTCGCGTCGTCGACCGGCGGCCGAGGACAGATCGGGGGATTGGGCCCAGGCCGGATCTCCGAGAACCTTGGACAGGGCGCGCCACTGGTCGTCGGTGCCGACTGCGATGGCTACCCAGCAGTCCTGGCGGCCGAATTCGTCTGTGCCCGAGGCCTTGTAGAGATTCTGCGGGGCGGCTTCGGGGCCCCGGTTGCCGTCGCGTTCCAGCAGGGCGCCGTAGGCGGAGTGTTCGATGACCTGCTCGGCGGCCACGTTGAGGGCGGCGTCGACCATGGCCGCCTCGACGAGCATGCCGTTTCCGGTGCGGCGGCGGTGTTCCAGCGCCAGCAGCAGGGCGTTGAGGGCGTGCACCCCGGCGTTGGGATCGCCGATCGAGTAGGGCTCCAGCGGATTTCGGTCCGGGTGGCCGGTGAGCCAGGTCAGGCCGGAGGTGTCCTCGATGACGTACGCGAAGGCGGGATTGTCGCGCCACGGGCCGTCCAGGCCGAAGCCGGGCATGCGGACCATGATCGTGTCCGGTCGAAGTTGTTGTACCGCAGGATAATCCAGTCCGATCTGATCCAGCACGCGCGGCGTGTAGTTCTCCACGATGACATCGCAGGTGGCGGCCAGGCGGGAGAGCAGCGCACGCCCACGATCGGAGCGGAAATTCAGGGTGATGCTCTTCTTGTTGGTGTTCAGCCCGGAGAAGATCGGCGAGTACTCCCACCATTGCTCCTGCGTCGCGGGCACTCCCGCGATGAGGCGGGTGCCGTCGGGGCGGGTGGCGGATTCGACGTGGATGACCTCCGCGCCGAGCATGGCCAGATAGTGGGTGCAGGACGGTCCCGCCCAGTAGGTGGTCAGATCCAGTACTCGAAGTTCCTGGAAGGGAAGGGGATTCAGTGTCGCGGCGGGTCGCGCGTCATGGCGTTCCGGGCGGGCCGCGCGATATCGGGCGGTGTGCTCACCCAGTCGCGGCGCGGGCAGCGGGCCGCCCAACCAGGTCGGCTGCGGGCGATACGGCGGACGCGGCTGAACGAATCCGTCGCGCGGATTCACCGTGAAACTCGCACGAGCGATGTGATGATCCATCGTGGTGGCATTGGCCCCGTTGACCACCGGTCCGTTCGGAATTCGGAACGCGGAGGCCAGATCTCGGATCACCTCGGTCGGCTGCTCGGCCAGCCACGCGAAGATCTCGGGTGCGTTCTTCCCGGCCCGTTCGGTGATCGACAGGTCGGTGTCCTCGTCGATCCACTCCGGATGCCCGACCATCGCACACAGATCGAACCACTGCTGCGAGGTGCCGCACCCGAGGGCGACCATCCCGTCGGCGGCGGTCGCCACACCGGGCACACTCAACCGTCGCTGCGTGCGGAAGGGCCGGTCCAGGGCTTCGTAGAACGACACCGGGAAATAGGTGAGCCCGAGGATCTGCGTCTCCAGGACGGACAGATCGACCAGCTCACCCGTCCCGGATCCGAGTGTGCGCAGCCGTGAGGTCATGGTGGCCGCCGAAGCGTATGCCCCGGCGAACCATTCGCCCACCCGGCCGCCGATGTGCACCGGGGGCTGTTCGGGTGCGCCGCGTCCCAGCCCGACGATGCCTCCGGACCACGCCTGCAACGTGAATTCTGTTGCCGCACGGTCACTCCAGGGGCCTTCGAGCCCGAACGGGGTGATCGCGGTGACCACCAGATGCCGGTGTGCGCGGCGTATCGCGGAGATGCTCAGCCGGGGATGCTCGGTCAGCCGCGAGTCCCGCGACCAGACCACGATGTCGGCCGAATCCAGCAGCGTGTCCACCAGATCCAGATCCTCGGTACGATCCGGATCCGCGCGCACACTCTCCTTGCCGCCGGCCAGGAAGCTGAACAGTGCGCCATCGCAACCGTTTTCGATCGCCGCACCGGACGCCGACCAGGATCGCAGCGAATCACCCTCGGGCGCTTCGACCTTGATCACCTGCGCGCCGCCGTCGCGCAGCATTCTCGTGCAGTACCCGCCCGCGATCCCGCTGGACAGATCGATCACGACACAGCCGCGTAGCGGCGGGGAGACCGACCGTTCCGAGGCGCGGGTGGTTTGCCTGGATGACATTCTCGCTCACCGACTTTCGCCGCACGCCGCAGTGCGGCTACACCTTCTTGTTCCGGCCCGACCTGCTGAGCCGGAAATCCGGCGGGAACTGCGCGTCGTTGTCCTTCACCGAATTGTTCAGCCCGTTGTCGAACGCGTTGTCCAGCATCAGTTCGTCGTCGTCGGCGCGGATGTGCCCGCCCATCGATTCGAAGAACCCGCTCAGCAGACTGCCCATGTATTCGCCCTGATGCTGCTTCATCACCTCGAAGAACACCTTCTGCATGAAGACGGTGTCGGTGGGGCGATTACGCGAGCAGGCCAGTGCGTACTTCGCGGTCTCGGCCTCGAGTTCGTCGCGGGGGACCACCTTGTTCAGGAAATTGCACTCGTACATCTCCTGCGCGGTGAAGGCGCGTCCGGTGAACACCATCTCCTGAAAACGCCGCAGCCCCATGGTCTGCGCCCAGGTCCACATCCGCGGTCCCCAGCCGTAGTAGCGGAACGAGGGATGCCCGAACAGCGTGTCGTCCGACGAGATCACCAGATCGGCGTCCGCGGCCTGGTAGAAGTGCCAGCCGTAGCAATAGCCCTTGGTCTCCACGATGCTGATCTTCTTGAATTCCTGCAGGCTGCGGCAGCCGGCCGAGGCGTTGGCATACCACTGGCTGATGGTCGCGCCGTGCCGGAAGGAATCCTTCGGCGGGTACTGCACCTCGTCCTCGCCGATCCGGTACTCGGCCAGTCGCCGCTTCTGGGACGGGTCGTTCTGGATATCCATGAACTCCGGCAGATCCGCGCCGGTGCCGAAATCGTTGCCCGCGCCGCGGACGACGAGCACCTTGACCTCGTCGTCCACGCTGGCCCGGTGCAGCAGATCCGCATAGCGCAGCCGCGCGGCGACGGTGGGCGCGTTGAGCTGATCGGGCCGGTCGAAGGTGATCGTCGCGATCCTGGTCTTCGTATCCTTCTCGTAGCGGATGATCTCCTCGGCCGAGGGCTGATCCGCCTGTGTCGAGGATTGGTCGTTCGAGGGCTGCTCGGATTCGGACATGCCCGCCTCCTTTGCTGAAAGTGATCGGGGGACAAGAGATCCGAAGCTCGGAGCACTGTGCGCCGAGCTTCGGACCGCTCAGTGTTCCCAGTGGGGCGCGGAGGTGAGCACCTCGAAGCCGTCGTCGGTGATCAGCACCGCGTCGCGGCCGAATACCGCGCCGACTCCGGACTCCCAGACGTAGCCCGTCACCGCCAGCACCATGCCCGGCTCGAGCCGTTCGGCCTCGGCCGTGGCGCGCAGCTGCGGTGAGACGACGGGCGAATCGAATCCCATGCCCAGGCCGCGTGCGACCGGCATCGCGGGCAAGGGTTCACCCGCGAGTTCATACGCGGTGAGCAGTCCCGCCGCCGTCTCGCCCGGACGGCAAGCCTCGAAAAGCCTGGCCTGCAACGCATCCCAGCGTCGATACAGCTTGCGAGCGCCGTCGCTCGCCGAGCCGACCGGATACGTCCGGCCGACCTCGCCGATGTATCCCTCGCCGAGAACTCCGGCCGAGAACGCCACCAGATCACCCTCGTGCGCGCGCCGGTCCGCGCCCGCGCGCCGCCACGGATGTTCCTTGGAGGTCACCCACACCGAATCCTGCGAGGCCGGGGTGCTGATCCCGGCCGCGGTCATCGCCTCGAGCATCGCACCGATCAGCACCTGTTCACTACTGCCGGAGGCGAGTTCGGCCACGGTCGCGGCCAGGCCCGCCTCGGCGACCCGCAGGGTGCCGCGCAATACCTCGATCTCCTCGGCGGTCTTGATCCGCCGCGCCGTGCGCATCGCCAGCTCGCCGTCGACCAGTTCGGCATTCGGGAAGGCCAGCGGCAGCAGCTTCGCGAAATTCGGTGAGAGCGCGTCGGTGCCGACGCGTACCGCGGTCGACGCGCCCTGGATGTCCCGAAGTGCCGCAATGGTATTCATCGGATTCCACATCATCCCGTACAGGTGATCGTGCGGAATGTCCTCGGGAATGCCCTCGTCCCAGGTGCTGAGCAGATGGACCGCACCGGTCTCGCGCACCACCGTGGCCACCGGCCCGAAGGGACGGGTTCCGGCCACCCACAGCTGGGGTGCGCCCGCGACGTAGCGGGCGTTGGCCTGCCGCCCGAGCACGAGGACGTCCAGGTCATGGGCTTTCATCTGTGCCAGTGCGCGATCGCGCCGCCCATGCCGCAGGGCGCGATCGTCCGGCATCACCTCAGTGCCCATAGGGCGCATACGGGTAGTCGGTCAGGGCGATCGAGCCCTCTTCGGTGATCACGATGATTTCCTCGCTTCGGTAGCCGCCGGTGCCGTCCTCCCAGACGACCGGCTCCAGGACCAGCACCATGTTCGGTTCGAAGATGAAGTTCTCGTCGAACTCCGCGCCGAGATCCGTTCCGATCATGGGTGTTTCGGCCGCGCTGACCCCGATCCCGTGACCGAGGTAGAAATGCGGCAGCCAGGGCTTGACCCCGTCGTTGGCGGCCGTGGCCGCGCGCGCGAGATCCGCGGCGCTCGCCCCGGCCCTGGTCACTTCCAGGACCGCGGTCAGGATCTCGTGCCAGCGCTCGAACTGCTTGTGCTGCCGCGCATTCGGCTCCGCGCCCACGGTCCAGGTGCGGCCGAAATCGGAGCAGTAGCCGCCGTAGGTGATGCTGACGTCGGTCCACAGCACGTCACCGGCGGCGAGTTCGCGTTCGGTGGTGAGCAGCGGCAGCGCCAGATCGCCGTGTGTGGTCCACACGCCTTCGGCCTTGGTGTCCGGCATGACCTGCCAGATCGCGTCCAGCATGGTGGCGGTCGCGCCCAGTTCGAAGGCCCGGCGCACGAAGCGCGCGGACAGATCGATCTGGCGGCGTCCGGGCGCGAGCGCGGCCTGTACGTCGACCATGGCCTGATCGGTGATCCGGGCCGCGGTGCGGATGCAGGCGATCTCGTCGGGAGTCTTGATCAGCTTGGCCGGGCCGACGACCAGTGCGGCGTCGGTCGGCGCCGCGCCGGGGAACAGATCCGAGCGCGCCCGCAGCATCGCGCCGGTGCACTCGTCGACCGCGACGGCCGAGCCGGACGGGATCAGATCCGCGAGCACTTTCGCGAATTCGGTGACGCCCTCGTCGAATTCGAGATAGACGGGTCCGTGCAGGTGGTCCGCGGGCAGATCGGTCTCCGCCGAGGTGCCCTCCCGGAACGGCAGGAACAGATGCGGCCACGGATCACCCGCGACCACGACCGCGACCGGTCGTTCGACGTGCGACAGGCCCGCGTCGCCGAGCGGCCAGTTGGCCCCGGTGGCGTAGACGACATTGCTGTTGTTCAGCAGGACCAGCGCGTCGATTCCCTGAGCGGCCATGGCCGAGCGCAGCCGCGCGCCGGTCTCGCGGCGCATGCGTGCGCGGTCGGGTACCTCGGGAATGACGAGTGCCGGTGTGCCGGTGGTGGAAGAGGCCATGGCTACAGACCCAGGAAGTCGGTGATGTTGCCGCTGACGATCTTGGCCGCGTCCTGCGGCCCGACCGCCTCGACCACGCCGGCCAGCGACTTCTCCGAGTAGCCCCAGGTGCTCTCGTTGTGCGGGTAGTCCGAGGACCACATCACCCGATCACGCCCGATGTGATCGATCAGCGACAGTCCTAGCGGATCCACCATGAACGAGGCACGCATGTGGTTGTCCCAGTAGTACCGCACGTCGTGCTCGATCGGCCGGTTGTACATGTGCTTGTAGGAGGCGTTCATGTGCTCGGCGTCCTGGATCGCCGAGGGGACCCAGTTGATCCCGCCCTCGAACCAGCCGATGTTCAGGCCCGGATGCCGGTCGATGATCCCGCTGAACACATACTTGGAGAACAACTCCCGGAACGGCGCGACATTGTGCATCATGCCGACCACCACGCTGTTGACCTCGCACGGCGCGGACAGCGGGGATTCGCCGATGTGATGGGAGACCGGCACGCCGGATTCCTCGATCGCGTCCCACACCGGGATCATCGCGGTGCTGCCGTAATCGATGACCTTGCCGTCGTCGTCCTTACCGGCCGAGAGCGGCAGCAGGAAGGTCTTGAGCCCCAACGATTTCAGCTCGTCCAGGGTGCGGCGGGCGCCGGCCGGGTCCCACCAGTTGATCAGCCCGACGCCGTAGAAGCTGCCGCCGGAGCGTTCCTGCAGTTCGGCGATGTACTCGTTGTACACCCGGAACGCGAGCTCCCGGACCTCCTTGTCCGGGTAGAACAGCAAGGCCAGCAACGCATTCGGGAACGCGAGTTCCTTGGCGATGCCGTCCGCGCGCAGATCGGCGGCACGCGCGTCGAAATTGGCGCTGCCCGACCCGTCCAGCGGGTCGTACTGCATCAGCACGCTGCTGAAATCACCGGGCAGGAAGGACTTCCCCTTGCGGCCGATCTGGAATGCGCCGTCCTCGTACCAGATCCGCGGCGCGCGGTCCTTCATGTTCTCCGGGAACCGCTCGTAGAAGATGTCGTCGGCCAGGGAGATGTGATTGTCGGCCGAGAAGACCTCGGTGCCCGCGGGCAGGCCCACCGAGCCCTGCGCGTGACCGCGACGATCCTTCGGCGGCCCGAATCCGCCGGGCGGGTACAACGAAGCGCTGCTGGTGGGAACCGACATCTTGACCCTCCAAGGGAGTTTTCCGTTTCGCGGGATCGGTGCCTGGTCGATGGGCGGCGGAGGCTGATCCGGGTGGAGTCCGGTGGGCCCGGCGTGGCCCCGTGGCGCCCGCGTGGCTCCCCGGCGCTGCGCCCGGAGACCGTGAATCCCGATGGGAATGAAGTTATCACATTAGGAGAGGGCGATACACCAGTGTTGACCGAACAGACTCCTATTATGCCAGTTCAGCCCGCGAGAATGATGTTATCGTCTATATCTGCTGCCGGTCGTCCTCAGAGAGAATCGACGGAGTCGCGGTGGTAAGTCGGCAGGTCGCGGCGGGTGCGCACGACTCATTGGCCTGAGACCCTTGTCACAACACCCCCAACCAACCTACTGTGTGTTCACTAGGTTTGATCGAGGAGAGCTTCTCGTGACAGATCCACGTCCGTATGCCTCGCTACGCGCCAAGGGCGAAGACCGCAGGCAGCGCATCCTGGAAGTCGCTCAGCGGCTGCTCACCCGGAATGGCTGGCGCAGTACGACTTTGGCGCAGATCGCCGGTGAAGCCGGCGTTAGTCCGGCCGGGCTGCTGCACCACTTCCAATCCAAGGACCAACTCCTGCACGCGGTCCTGGACGCCCGCGACGCCGACGACGCCGCGGATACCGACCTGAGCGGGGATCTGGTCGTGGAGATCCGCAAGGTCGCCGACCGCATGGAGCGCTCGCCCGATCTCGTGGGCACTTTCGTGGTGCTGCTCGTGGAGAACCTGGTGCCCGAGGCTCCACTGCACGACCGCATGCTCGACCGATGGAAAGTGGCGGTCGGCATCGTTGCCGACATCATCCGTCGCAATCAGGAGACCGGACGGTATCGGGCCGACGTCGATCCCGACATCCGAGCTATGGAAATCGTCGCTTTCATCAATGGAATGGAGATGTCATGGCTGCTCGATCACTCGATCCCGCTGCCCGAGGTGTTCGCCGAGTACACGAAGTCACTGGCTCGCGATCTGGCTCCGGACGATCCGGTGAACTGACCGACGCCGATCGATCCGGCGACCAGCGGGGCACGATGCGGTACCGGCTCGACGTCGTCGCGACCAGTGTCGCCGACGTCGTCGAACACGCCGGGGGCTGGCTGTTCGATCGCTCGATCGCGGGCTGGGAGGTCACCGTTCTGGTGGCCGATCCGTCGGACCCGCGGCCGCTGCGCATACTCGGCGCGGACGCGATAGCCCTCGAGGAGGTGCTCGCCTCGCGCGGTCAGGGGCGTCGGCCGCATGCGCTGGCGGTGGCTTGCGATGTGTGCCAAGGGGATCCGCGTGCGCGACGCGGTCTGCTCAAGGCACTGGGCGACGGCGGAATCGAGGTCGTGGTGTGGGGTGAGGGCTGGCCCACGCCGCCGGAGCATCGGGTCGATCCGGTACTGCACCGGCTGAGTGTCGCCGCGCAGGCGTTCAAGGCTCAGGCGCTGACCGCGGCCGCGCGCCCGGTGACCTCGGTCGGGACCACCGAGGTCTTCCGCAGCGGACTGTCGGACATCCCGCCGGTCGGCGCGGATCTCAGCCCGGTCGGCTGAGCGAGAACTCGTCACAAGTCGTGCCGCGTCCCCGGTCGGGACGCGGCGGTTCGACATGGATGCTGGTCAGTCCCACAGACCCGCGCAGGGTAGCGAGGGTAGATCCGGTCGGACGTCGTCGTCCACCGTGACGGTGATACCGGCACTCGTGCGTAATTCCGCGACGATGTCCGCGATCTGTTCGGCACATGCCTGGTAGTCCGCCGAGACCGCACCGGCCTCGATCCGGATGTGCCTGATGCGGCGGGGCGGCAGTTGCATCGCCGTACCGCCCAGGGTCCCTTGGTGCGTGACAACATCGTCACGTGACAACACTTTCTTCCTCCGGGATTATGCGGCCTCAACCGGCCGAGCGATCCGATCGTCTGCGTCGCAACAGCGCGAATAGCAGTCCGGCGACCGCCAGCAGAGCGATTCCGCCGTATCGCGCCATCGAACTCGCGCCCGCGGTGGCGAGTAGATCGATCGGCTCGGCGGGGGTGCGGGGCGGCGGGGTGGCCGCCGCGGCGGGTGCGGGCGCGGGAGTGTGCTCCGGTGCGTCCGGCGAAGTGCCCGCGGCGGACGGGGATAGGGCGTCCGCCGCGGGGGCCGGTGCCGCCGCGGTGATCTCCGCGGCGAGATTGGTGGCGAACTGGCCGATCAGGGTGCCCGCGACATCGGCGAGCGCGCCCCGCCCGAACTGGGCCGGCTTCCCGGTGATCGACAGCTCGGTGTCGACGAAAACATCTGTGGCACCGTCGGATTCGACCAGGCGGCAGGTGATCGTCGCCTTGGCCGTGCCGTTGCCGCGCACTTCCCGCCCGCGGCCCTGCAACACGGCGATTCCGGCGGCCTCGTCCTGGGAGACCACGGTGATGACGCCGCTGTAGCTCAGTCCCACCGGACCCAGTTTGACCTTGATCCGGCCGTGGAAGTCCTCGCCCTCACGTGAGGTGATGTTCGCGCCCGGGACACAGGGCGCGATCCGTTCCAGATCGAGCAGCACGGGCCAGGCCTGCGCGGCCGGAACCGGGATGCGGAAGGTGTTGTCGAGTTTCATCGCCAGATCCTTTGCGTGCTCACGCCTGCTGCGCGGTGGGCGCGGCGGCGGTGTGGTTCGAGTCGGCGGCGGCGCGGACCGCGCGGATGATGCCCTGATATCCCGTGCAGCGGCACAGGTTTCCGGATATCGCCTCGCGGATCTCGGCATCGGTCGGGTGCGGGTTCTCGGCCAGGAAGGCGGTGACGGTGACGATGAATCCGGGAGTGCAGAATCCGCACTGCAGACCGTGTTCGTCCCGGAAGGCGGCCTGTACCGGGGACAGTTCGCCGTCCGGTTCGGCGATGCCCTCGACGGTGGTGACCTCCGAACCGTCGGCCTGCACGGCGAACATCAGGCACGAACGCACGGCCGCGCCGTCCACCAGAACCGTGCACGCACCGCAGACGCCGTGCTCACAGCCCAGATGGGTCCCGGTCAGACCACACCGTTCGCGCAGGTAGTCGGCCAGGGTCAGTCGCGGCGGCACCCGATCCCGGTGTCGCGCACCGTTGATCCGGACCTCGATGTCCAGGTCAGTCATTGCTCGCCTCCTGTACGGCGCGTCGCCACGCCCGCGCCACCATGGCCGTTCCGAGTCGACGGCGATACTCGGCCGAGCCGTGCACATCGGCCGGAATCGCGTGCAGTCCCGCCGTCGCGCTCGCGCCGATCTCTTCGGCCACGACCGCCTCGATCGGTCGGCCGAGCAGTTCGGCCTCGGTCTCGCGCGCCCGCACCGGGGTCGGGGCCAGGCCGAACAATCCGATGGCGCAGTGCGAGATTCGGGAATCCGCGTCGAGCTGGACCGCCAGGGTCGCACCCGCCATCGCGAAATCGCCGGTACGCCGTGCGAATTCCTCGATGGCGAAGCCGGATCGACCGTGCCGCACCGGGAATCGGATCGCGGTCACGATCTCGTCCGGTTCCAGCGCCGTGCTCCACATGCCGGTGAAGAACTCCGCGGCAACGATCGTGCGCCGCCCGCGCGGGGACAGAGTCTCGATTTCGGCATCGAGAGTCGCTGCGACAGCGGGATATTCGCCTGCCGCGTCGGCGTGTGCGATCGCTCCGCCGATCGTGCCGCGATTGCGAATCTGGAAGTGCCCGATCAACGGCGTGGCCCGCGACAACAGCGGCACCGCCCGGCGAATCTCGGGGGATGCGCCGACCGCCGCGTGCGTCGTGCCCGCGCCGATCCGCACCGAATCCGAGCCGATCTCGATCCCGCGGAGTTCGGCCGGACGCCGCAGATCCACGAGATGATCGAACACCGCCAGGCGCAGCGCCAGCATCGGCACCAGGCTCTGCCCGCCCGCGATGATCTTGGCCTCCTCGCCGAGTTCGGCCAGCAAGGTCACGGCTTCTTCGGCGGTGGTGGGCGAATGATATTCGAAGGCAGCGGGTTTCATCGATCCCCCTCCTCACCGGCGCGCGCCCGATCGAGCAGTTCGACGATCCGGCTGGGAGACAGCGGCAGATCGCGGATCTCCACGCCGAACGGGGACAGCGCATCGGCGACCGCGTTGAGCACCGCCGGGGCAGAACCGATCGCGCCGCCCTCGCCGACGCCCTTGAAACTGCCTGGCCCCGGACTCGGCGTCTGCACATGTCCTATCTCGATCGAGGGCACCTCGGTCGCGGTCGGCAGCAGATAGTCCAGGAAGGTCGTGGCGACCGGGTTGCCGTCCTCGTCGTAGGGCAGATGTTCGTACAGCGCGCCGCCGATGCCCTGCACCGTTCCGCCGTAGATCTGCCCCTCCACGACATTGGGATTGATCATCGGGCCGCAGTCCTCGCTGACGATGTACCGCAGCAGCGTCACCTCGCCGGTCTCGATATCGACCTCGCAGGTGCACACGTGCGTCGCGTTGGCCCAGATCGCGATCTGCGGAGTCTTGTGCCGCCCGCTGGCCTCGAGTCCCGGGGTCGTACCCGGCGGCAGGGTGTCCGGCTGGAAGTAGGCGATATTCGCGATCTCGCCCAGGCTCAGGCCGGTGTCGGGAGTTCCCCGCACGGTGGCGCGGCTGTCGGCGAGGTCGATCTCCTCGGGTGCGGCATCGAGCCGATGCGCCGCGATCGCCCGGATCTTCTCCCGCAGTACGGCGGCGGTCTGTTCGATCGCGCCCGCGGTCATCGACCCCGAACGGCTGCCGCCGGTGCCGCCGCCGAAGGGGGTGATCGCGGTGTCGCCCTGGATGGTTCGCACATCGGACAGCTTCGCGCCCAGGGCGTCGGCGGCGAGCTGAACCACGGTGGTCTCCAGGCTGTTGCCCGCCGAACCGCCCGCCACATAGACGTTGACCTTGCCGGTGGGTTCGATCCGGATGGTCGCACCCTCGGTGGCCAGGAACGGGGTGGCGCCGGTGGTCGGTTCCACGTAGGTGCAGGTGCCGACGCCGAGGTAGCGGCCCTGGGCGCGGGCGTTGCGCTGGGCGCGGCGGAAGCGGTCGTAGTCCAGCATTTCGATCGCCTGCTCGAGCGTTTCGAGCGGGGAGATGTTGTCGTAGGTCATCCCGTTCGGGTTCGCCCACGGTAATTCGTCGCGGCGCAACATGTTCCGGCGACGCAGGTCGATCGGATCGATGCCGATCCGCCGCGCCGCGTGATCGAGCAGCACCTCGCGCGCGACCGATTCGAACTGCCACGGACCGCGATAGGCCACCCGGCCGACGGTGTTGGAGTACCGGAACTTCGCGCTGAAGGAGGTGTCGGTGATCCGATACGGCCCGGGGAACAGGATGCCCACGGGTATGCCGCCGGTGATCGGCGAGGGCGTCGGATACGCCCCGACGTTCTGCACGTGCGCGATGGACGCGGCCAGAATCCTGCCCTCGGCATCGAAAGCCATTGCCGCCTCGGCATGTTCGTGCCGGGCCATCCCCGAGGCCATCAGATTCTCCTGACGGTCCTCGATCCACTTCACCGCACAGCCCAGGGCCCGCGCGGCCAGCAGCACACAGGTCTCCTCACGCAGCGGCAGCTGTTTGAGTCCGAAACCGCCGCCGGTGTCGCGGGCGATCACCCGCACCTGATGTTCGTCCGCGCCGATCAGTCGCGCGCAGAAGGCGCGGACTTCGTGCGGGGACTGGGTGGAGATCCACACCGTCATCTCCGCCATCGGCGCGGACCACTCCGCGACCAGACCGCGGGTCTCCATCGGCACCGGCAGATACGCCTGCTGGAAGATGTTCTGGCGCACCACATGTGCGGCCGAGTCGAAGATCGGCTCCAGGTCGGCTGCGGGCCGCCCGCCCATCTCCCCGGCGGAGTTGCCCGCGAATCCGGCGTGCACCAGATTCGGGGAGTCCGCGGCGGTGACGTAGTCGACCACCGGATCCAGCGGTTCGTAGTCGATGATCACCAGTTCGGCGGCGTCCTCGGCGATGTACCGGTCCGCGGCGATCACCAGGGCGACCGGATCCCCGACGAACCGCACCTCCTCCTCGGCCAGCGGCGGGCGCGGCACCGGTGGCATCCCGGCCATGTCCAGGTCGTAAGAGATCTCGCGGGCGGTGGGATTGAGGTCCGCGGCGGTGTAGACGGCCAGGACGCCGTCGAGTTCCAGTGCGTCGGTCAGGTCGATCTCACCGATGCGCGCGCGGGCGAGCGGGCTGCGGACGAAGCAGGCGTGCACCAGACCGGGGCGGGTGACGTCGTCGACGAAGGTGCCCGCGCCGGTGACCAGACGCGCGTCCTCGATGCGCGGCACGCGTGCACCGACGGCCCCGGTGGTGCCGGTGGCAATCTGCGCGCCGGTCATCGCGGGACTCGAACCGGGGTGTCAACCATCGCAGTTACCGTCTCTCCGATGTCATATATGCCAATTATGAGTATGACATTATAGTGCTACGAGAATCACAGTCTCGTCTACTTGTGAAGCGCCACCGGTTCGGTGGTGGGGCGGCGGGTCGGTCCGGCCCGCGGCCGACGATCGCCGGAGGTCATCGTGCGCGAACTCGGCACGCAGCTACTGCGATGGCATGCCGCGGACACCGTCTATGCCCTCGCGACCGTGGTCGGCGTGCGCGGCAGCGCACCGCTCCCGGCGGGGACGAGCATGGCGGTGGACGAATCGGGGGCCGTGTGGGGAAGTGTGTCGGGCGGTTGCGTCGAAGGCGCGGTCTACGACCTGTGCCGGGAGGTGATCGCATCGGGTGCGCCGGTGCGCCGCCGCTTCGGCTTCAGCGATTCGGACGCCTTCGCGGTCGGCCTGACCTGCGGCGGTGAGCTGGACGTCTTCGTGCATCGGATCACCGCGGCCGAGCGCGCGGCGGTCGAGGCCGCGCTGGATTCGCGGGCGGCGGTCGCGGTAGTGCGCGATCTGGAATCGGGCGCGATCGCGACCCTCGGCCCGGAGGGTGTGGTGGGGGAGGATTTCGATCCGGCGATCGTGCGCCTGGCGCGGGCGATGCTCGATATCGGTGCCGGCGGTGTGCGCGTGGTCGGCTGCGCCGATCGCGAGCGGACGGTGTTGGTGACCTGTTTCGCCGCGCCGCCGCGCATGATCATCTGCGGTGCAACGGATTTCGCTGTAGCACTGGCACGGGTCGGCCGACTGCTGGGTTATCGGGTGACCGTCTGCGAGGCGCGTCCGGCGTTCGCGGATCCGGCCCGGATTCCGGACGCGCAGGAGGTGGTGCGGCAATGGCCGGATCGGTATCTGCGTTCGACTCCGGTCGACGCGCGCACGGTGATCTGCGTGCTGACTCACGATCCGAAGTTCGATATCCCGGTGCTGGTGGCGGCGTTGCGGCTACCGGTGGCCTATGTGGGCGCGATGGGTTCGCGTCGCGCGGACCGCGATCGGCGTCGCCGGTTGCGGGAGGCCGGGATCACCGAGGACGAAATGCGTTGTCTGCGTTCGCCGATCGGCCTGGAACTGGGCGGGCAGACTCCGGAGGAGACGGCGGTGGCCATCGGTGCGGAGATCGTGGCCGTCCGGCGCGGCGGCTCCGCGCTCGCGCTCTCGGCGACCGACCGGCCGATCCACCCCGTCGCGACCGATCGGCGCGCCGCGGGGTGAGTCGCGCGGCCTGTGAATCTACCTGCCGCGGAACGTTATTCGTCGCGGCCGATGAATCCGCGGGCACAGAAGTCCCACGCCTCGTCGGCGCTGATCGGCTGCTGGCCCTCGTCCCCGGAGGTCGCGGCGGCCTGCGCGATGAACATCAGGGTCTGCATGAGCATGGCCGCGGTCCGCCGCGAGGCGACCTCCGAACGCAGCTGCCCGGACTCGTGCGCCTGATCCATCAGCTCGGTGAACAGCGTGAGCATCGGCTCGTGCGCGGTCTTCACATGACCGGGATGTGAGATCAGCAGCTGCGGCGCGAAATCGGTGAACAGCGGTCGCGCGGTGTCCGGATCGGGTCGGCACAGTTCGAACAGCAGCACCGCGGCCGTGCGCAACTTGTCCAGCGGCTGGGTGCGGCCGTCGGCCGCGGCGCGCAACTGATCGGCGGTGCGGGCCAGCGCATCCTCGAACAACGCGAGCAGTAGTTCGTGTTTGCCGTCGAACTGCATGTAGAAGCTGCGCAGCGACTGGCGGGAGCGGTCGACGACCTCCTGAACGGTGAAGTCCGTCGTGCCCTTCTCGGTGATGATCACTTGGGCGGCGTCCAGGAACCGCTGCACCCGTTGTTCGGCACGCAGTTTGGCGGTGTGCAGCGACCGCTCGACGGCTCGCTGCTTCCAGGCTGGTTTCTCGCTCGGGCTGGTCACCGGCGCCTCGTTCCCCGGTCATCTGATGAGAACATGGATGTACTATATAGGAGAATGGGATATTATTCTGACGATGACGGCATTCTCCTTCCATCTGACAAGTAATCGTCTCGCCGGTTGGGAGAATCTCATTCTCGTATCTGTCATGCGCAACCCGCGAAGCTGAGCGACATCGGCCCGGTCCGAGCGCTCGAGAGCTGCCTCGCCCGGCGCTCCCGGGCTCGGCGCCCCGCGGGTAGACGCCCTGTTTCCCGATGATTCTGCCGGTTCACCAGGCTTCGCGAGTCGGGTTCGACTCCTCGGAGAACCACATTCGCAAATATGAGTAACTGTGTTACCATCCGTATGTTGCCCAGCTCACTCAGGAGTTCTCCGGATGGTTGATTTCGATTCGGTCGATTACTTCACCGACCCGTCGCTAGTGCCCGACCCGCACCCGTACTTCGATCACATGCGGGCCAAATGCCCGGTGTCGCAGGAGTCGCACCACGGTGTGTACGCGGTCACCGGATATGAGGAAGCGGCCGAGGTGTTCAAGGATCCCGACCTGTTCTCGTCGGTGATCTCGGTGGGTGGTCCGTTCCCGCCGCTGCCGTTCGAGATCGAAGGCGATGACATCGGCGCGCTGATCGAACAGCACCGTACTCAGATGCCCATGTACGAGCACATGGTCACGATGGATCCGCCGGGCCACACCTATGCGCGATCCCTGCTGAACCGCCTGCTCACCCCGGCGCGGTTGAAGGAGAACGAGGACTTCATGTGGCGGCTGGCCGACCGCCAGCTGGACGAGTTCGTGAGCCAGGGCAGCTGCGAGTTCCTGGCCGAGTACTCCAAACCCTTTGCGCTGCTGGTGGTTGCCGATGTGCTGGGTGTTCCGGAGGAGGATCACCAGCAGTTCCGCATCGTCCTGGGCGCCGAGCGTCCGGGCACCCGGGTCGGCGCGCTGGACGACGACATCGTCTCCGGCAACCCGCTGGAATGGCTGGACGAGAAGTTCAGCGCCTACATCAGCGATCGTCGCGAGAATCCGCGCGACGACGTGCTGACCCAGCTCGCGCAGGCGAAATATCCGGACGGGTCCACCCCCGAGGTGATCGACGTCGTCCGGTCGGCGACCTTCCTGTTCGGCGCGGGACAGGAGACCACGGCCAAAATGCTCGGATCCGCACTGCGGATTCTGGGCGATCGCCCCGACATCCAGGACGCGCTGCGCGCGGACCGCAGCCTGATCCCGGTCTTCATCGAGGAGTCGCTGCGGATGGACGCGCCGGTCAAGAGTGGATTCCGGCTGGCGAAGCGTGCCACCACCGTGGGCGGGGTCGAGCTGCCGGTCGGATCCAAGGTCATGGTCTGCCCGGGTGCGGCGAACCGGGATCCGCGCCGATTCGACAATCCGCACGAATTCCGGTTGGACCGCAAGAACTTCCGCGAGCACATGGCGTTCGGGCGCGGTAATCACACCTGCCCCGGCTCTCCGTTGGCGCGGGCCGAGGGCCGCATCTCCATCGAGCGGATCCTGGACCGGATGCTCGACATCCGCATCGACTCCGGACACCACGGCCCCGAGGGCGATCGGCACTTCGACTACGAGCCGACCTACATCCTGCGCGGACTGTCCAACCTGCACATCACCTTCACCCCGAATCCCTGAAGCTCCGCATCCCGGAGCGCGGATTCCCTTGCACATCAGGCCCTTCCACGAGACGGGCCGCGTCGACAGCACTACGAATCGAGGAAGAAATGACCGGACGGGTCGAAGGCAAGGTCGCCTTCATCACGGGTGCGGCACGCGGTCAGGGCCGCAGCCATGCGGTGCGACTGGCGCAGGAAGGTGCGGACATCATCGCGGTCGATGTCTGCAAGCCGGTCAGCGGCAGTGATGCCATCGCGGCGTCCACGCCGGCGGATCTGGCCGAGACCGCCGACCTGGTCAAGGGTTTGGGCCGCCGGGTCGTCACCGCCGAGGTCGACGTGCGCGACTTCGACGCGCTGAAGGCCGCGGTGGACAGCGGCGTCGAACAGCTGGGCCGGTTGGACATCATCGTGGCCAACGCCGGTATCGGCAACGGCGGCGACACGCTGGACAAGACCAGCGAGCAGGACTGGGACACCATGATCGGGATCAACCTCTCGGGTGTCTGGAAGACGGCGAAAGCCGGTATCCCGCACGTGCTTTCGGGCGGACGCGGTGGTTCGATCATCCTGACCAGCTCGGTGGGCGGGCTCAAGGCGTACCCGAACACCGGTCACTACATCGCGGCCAAGCACGGCGTGGTCGGCCTGATGCGGGCCTTCGCGGTGGAGCTGGGCCAGCATTCGATCCGCGTCAACTCGGTGCACCCGACGAACGTGAACACCCCGATGTTCATGAACGACGCCACCATGAAGTTGTTCCGCCCGGATCTGGAGAACCCGACCAAGGAGGATTTCGCTCCGGTCGCGCAGTTCATGCACGTTCTGCCGGTGGGCTGGGTCGAGCCGGTGGACATCAGCAACGCGGTGCTGTTCCTGGCCTCGGACGAGTCGCGGTACGTCACCGGTCTGCCGATGACGGTCGACGCGGGCAGCACCCTGAAATAACTTCTCGTGAAACCCGTTGTCCGCGTGGGTGCCTACCTATCCGCCCACGCGGACAACGGGTTTTTCTCATGTGCCGTTCGCGGGCTGGGTGTACACGCGGCCGTCGCTTGTCGTGGTCATCGTGCCCGTGGCCTGGAAGTCATTCTGCAACACCGCCGGTGAGAGGGTGAAGCCATCGGGTTCGGAGGTCTTCTTCGTGCCCTGATGCCGCCCGGACATCAGCAGATCCTCGTGCCAGGTGTATGCGCTGATCGCGGCGTCCGAGACCCGTTGCACGCTTTCCGTGCCGTTCAGCGTGCTGTCCGGGGTATCGCTGAAGTCTTTGTAGGACACCTGGATTCGCATGACCCGGGCGGCGGTGGCGTCCTCGGTGACGACCACCTTCGCCGCCCCGGATCGCTTGCCCGGCAACGTGTACGTTCCCGCGGGCAGGTGCGGTCGGGTCGGCATGGGGTCGCCCGGGTGATAGGCGATACCCCAGGTGGCTTCCGGTGCGGGCGGCACCGCGATCGGCGCGGTCGGTGCGGTGTCGGTGAAACGTGCGATCATGACGCGGCTGTGCCGTCCGCCGGGTTCCCGGGATATTGGGCACGGCAGCGCATTACCTGCGCCGCAGGCGGGGGCGGTCACCAGATTCTCCGCCCAGACCGCGGCGGTGCTGTCGGCCAGCCAGGCCGGATCGGCTGCGGCATTCCAGCCGGGATCGCCGCCGGGGTCGAGCTGCTGGCTGCGGCCCGAACCGAGATCCACGACGTAGGGCAGGAAGAATCGGCGCTGTCCGTTGTTGCGGATGCCCGAGATGTGGCCGGTGGTGCCCGCCTGATCGGTGAGCGGCGCGATGCCCTGCATACCCGAGATGAAGTCCAGTCGGCCCGAACCGAGCACCTGCTCGGAGAGCAGATAGCGGCCGTCGGGGGAGGGAGCCATGGGGTCGGTGTACTGCGCGTGCCGGGTCAGCAGGCGTGATCGTCCGGTCGTGTTGTCGGTGGCCCAGGCATCGATCCCGTCCGACTCGGCGCTCTGAATCCCCAGGGCCGCGGTGCCGTTCGCGGTCCAGCCGCGGAACTCGCCGATCATCCCGGCGGGCTGGAAGCGCAGCTGCCCGTCGGCCACGGCGTACGGCTGGAAGGACGGTGCGGGATTGAGCAGCATGCGCACCTTGTCGATGTCGTATCTGCCGTTCGCTCGATCGAAGTTCAGCGTCCCCATGAAGGCGAACTCGTCGTAGGCGCCGCCGGTGGTCACCGCGTAGTTGAATCCGATGTGGGTGTCGTCCGGGTTCAGCCGCGGCTCGCGCAGGGCGCCGGGTTTGCCGGTGCCGTCGTCCCAGTACAGCGGATAGGCGTGCAGTTGCGTCGACGTGCAGCGCGGGTCGGCGAATTCATGTGCGCCGCAGTCGATCACCGATGCACCCGCGAGGGCGCGGTGTCCGTCGTGGAAGCCGTTGATCGGGTAGGTGAAGTTCGCGTTCTCGCTGAATGCGGCCGGACTCGCGACGCCGCAGGTCAGGCATTTCCAGCCGTCGCCATTGGGGAACGTCGCGCCGTCGGTGTGTACCAGCAGCACCTGAGGTCCGGTGTAGATCGTGGCCGGTCCCGCTGTCGGGGCTCCGGTGAGTACCGCGCCGACGAGGACGTATCGGCTCGACGGCCAGTAGGTTCCCGCCGCGCCGAGAGCTCCCCAGGCCGGGCTCACGCAGCCCGTGCCGTGCGGATTGATTGCGGCGGTACATGATCCGGCGGCGGTGGACGGCGCGGTCGGCGGCACCGGCAATTCGTCCAGCGTGACCTTCCGGTGCAACTGCTGGGACGGATCCACGGTGATCGCGCCGTCCGGGGATGCGGCCGATGCCGGTGGTCCGGCCCAGGTCAGTGCGATCGACAGCAGCACGGCCAGGACGCACCGCACTCGTGTGGACGAGCGGGTGCGGCGGGCTCGAATCACGTCGCCCATGGAACAACCTATCTTCGACGGATAAATATCGGTACCGATGTATTCGGTCAATTGCATCGGTACCAATGTATCGGCTCTACTCTAACCTAGGGCGGTATGGACGGAAGACGGCTTCACCGACTGGGCAGGCATCTGATCGAGCTGGCCCGGCAGCTGAGTCTCGAATCCGGTGTGGAGCGTCCGCCGGAGGGGGAGATCGCGGTGCTGACCGACGTGCTGGACAATCCCGGCAGTTCCGTCCGGGAGATCACCCAGCGGACCGGTTTTTCCCAGCCGCACATCTCCGAATGCATCACCCGGCTGGTCGAGGATGCGATGCTGGCCACCGACGTCGATCCGCGGGACCGCCGCCGCACCCTCGTCTACCCGACCGACGCCCTGTTCCGCGCCATCGCCCGCCGCACCACCCCGCACCTGGACGACACCCTCACCGCCGCCCTCGGCGACCCGGCCAAGGCTCAGCGCGCCCGGGAACTGCTCACCGAACTCGCGGATCTGCTGCTCCCGGACCAGTGAGCCACGAACTATCCTGTCGCCGTGCGGATTTCAGCGCATCCCGATGCGGATGTTCTTCACCTGGAGGAATTCGTACAACCCGTCCAGGCCGCCGGTCCGGCCGAATCCGCTCTGCTTGTAGCCGCCGTACGGGCCCTGCGGCGAGATATCGCTGATCTGGTTGACCCACACCGACCCGGCCTGCAACTGTCGTGAAACCCGATGTGCCCGAGTCAGATCCCGCGTCTGGATGAAGGCGTTCAGGCCGTACTCGGTATCGTTCGCCAGACTGATGGCGTGCGCTTCGTCGCTGAACGGAATCACCGAGACCACCGGGCCGAAGGTCTCGGTCCGCGCGAGTTCCGATCGGTTGTCCACGCCGCCGAATACCGTTGGCTGTAGGTAGTAGCCCCCGGCCAGCGCACCGCCGATGCGTCGACCGCCGGTGAGCAGTTCCCCGGAGCCCTCGGTGATCGTCCGCTCGATCACCCCGAGAATGCGCTCGGCAGCGTTCTCGCTGATCACCGGGCCGAAGACGACCGTCGGATCGAACGGATCGCCCACGGTCGCGGCTTCGATCGCCGCGACGAACTTCTCCGTGAACGCGTCGTGGACCGACTCGTGCACCAGCACCCGGCTCGCACTCGCGCAACTCTGGCCGGACTGCATGATCGGTCCCTGGTGAGCGGCCAATTGCGCCGCCGCGTCGAGATCGGCGTCGGGGAAGACCAGATTCGCCGATTTACCACCCAATTCGGCGACCACCGGGGTGAGATTCACCGCCGCACTCGTCAGCACGTGGCGGGCGGTATCCGCGCCGCCGGTGAAGTGGATCTTGCGAATTCCCGGATGTCGCACCAGCGCCGCACTGCCGTCCGCGTCGGCCGGGACGACATTAACCAGTCCTGCGGGAAGCCCTGCCTCGGTGCACAATTCGCCGAGCCGCAGCGCCGCGAACGGCGCCAGCAGGGAAGGTTTCAGTACGACGGCATTACCCGCCGCCAGCGCCGGGGCGACACAGGAACCGGCGACCACCATCGAACCGTTCCACGGCGCGATCACACCGACCACGCCGTAGGGTTCGCGCTCGACCAGATTCACATCCGCCGATCCGGTGACCGGTGTGCTCAGACCGTGCGGCTTGTCGGCGTATCCCGCGAAGTATCGCAGAAAACGTTCCAGCAGAACGGCATTGACCGCGAGCGACACCGGCACCGCGTAGTCGTGCACATTGAGCCGGGTGAATTCGGGCATGGTCTCGTGCACCGCGTCGGCCAGGTCGATCAGCAGATCGCGGCGGCGATCGGCGGGGTAGGAGATCCACTCCCGCTGTGCGTCCCGGGCCGAGGCGACCGCCCGGTCGATCTCCGTCGCTCCGGCCACCTGGACCGTGCCGTTGACCCGGCCGGTCGCGGGGTAGATGTGCTCGTACGCTCCCTCGGAGGTCCGAGTGACGCGATCCCCGCCGATGAGCGGCCCGCCCTGTAGCGGCGGTGCGCTGTCGATATTCGTGGACATGGGTGCTCCTACGACGTTTCTGCCTCGTCCGCGCGCCACTCGTCCAGGACGCGGACCTTCTGCTCGGCGATCACCCGGTCCAGGTACGAGGCTTTCGGCCAGCCGGAATACGCGGCGAAATGCAGTGCGAATTCATCCATTTCGGTGAAGGACAGATCGCGGCTCTTCAATGCCGCGTAGACGTGCGACATGATCGGATAGGGCGCGTCCTGGAACGCCACGCAGGCCACCGTGATCAACCGCCGTTCCTTCATGCCCAGGCCCGGCCGCGGCCACATCTCGCCGAAGACGAAATTGAGGATGCCCGCGCCCTGATACGGGTTGTCCCGGTCCGGGACGTAGGGCAGGCAGTTGACCTCCCGGAAGGACTGCTCACCGCGGGTCAGCCGGGCCTGCGGATCGCTCGGCGTGACCAGCGGCAGCAGCGGTTCGGGCGGTGGAACCTGCTGCCCGCGTTCGTGATTGACGCGCTCCCACTGCTGATCGACGATCATGTTCAAGCGCGACGCCTTCGGCCAGCCCGCGTAGACCGCGAAATGCAGTACCGCCTCGCGGATTTCGGTGACGGTGAGGTCACCGCTGTTGAGCGCCGCGTACACGTGCTCCACGATCGGGGCCTCGGCATCGGCGTCCGCGACGCAGGCCAGGGTGATGAATCGACGTTCCCGCCGGGTCAGTCCCGGCCGGGTCCAGATCTCGGCGAAGACGAAATCGATCAGGCCGCGGGCGATCGCGGGACTCGAATCGTCCGGGGCCGCAATGGTCATCACCTCCCCGAACGTGCGCCTGCCGCGTTCGGCACGCGCGGGATCGCTCGTCCCGGCGGTGTCGATCGTCGTCATGAGTTGTGCCTTCCGTGTGGTTGATCCGTTGGCGTGTGCCCGGCTATCTGACGGTGACGCCCGCATCGACCTTGAACTCCATACCGGTGACGTACCGCGACTCGTCCGAGATCAGGTACAGCACGGCATTGCTCACATCGACGGCGTCGATCATCGGGACCGGCATCGCATTGCCGAACAAGGGCGCCAGATCCGGTCGTTTCTCGGTCAGCAGCCCGAACAGGGACGTCGGATTCATCCCGGTCTCGACACCGGTGGGATGTACGGTATTGACCCGGATGCTCTGTGCGGCAAGCTCATTGGCCAGAGCCTTGCTCATTCCGACCACGGCGTGCTTCGACGCGGTGTACGGGGTGTGCAGCGGAGTGCCCTTGATGCCGGCAGCCGAGCTGATGTTGACCAGGCTGCCGCCCCGATCGACCAGGTGCGGCAGGGCCGCGGCGCAGGTGTTCCATGCGCCGATGAGGTTGACGTCGATCACCGTCCGCCAGTGCTCGGAGGTGGTCGCATCCCAGGTCGCCGCGGTCAGCACGCCCGCATTCGCCACCGCGGCGTCCAGCCCGCCCAGTTCGACGACGCCGTCGTCGACCGCCGATGCCAGGGCCTCGGCATCGCGCACATCCACGATCGCGGTCACCGCGCGACGGCCGAATTTGCCGACCAGGCGGGCGGTTTCGGCCAGATCCTCCGGCGTGGACAGCGGGTACTCGATCTCCGGCAGCGATCGGCAGATGTCCACCAGGATCAGATCCGCGCCCTCCTCGGCGAGGCGCACCGCATGGCTGCGGCCCATACCGCGCGCCGCGCCGGTGACCAGGACCCGTTTACCGGCCACCCGGCCGGTCGAATTCGTCTGCGTCATGGTCGCCTCGCTCAGAGTTTGTTGGTGAAACCGGCGTCGACCGGGAGGGTCACGCCGGTGATGTACTTGGCCGCATCGGAGGCCAGGAATGCCACCGCGTCGCTGATGTCCCGCGGTTCGAGCAGCGAAACCGGCATGGGGTTCATCAGGTGCGGGCCGCCGTCGGGATTGTTCGCCGCCCACTCCATCATCTGCGGGTTGACCGCCATCATCGTGTTCACCGCGGTCGGATGCACCGTGTTCACCCGAATGCTCTGGGCGGCAAGGTTGTTGGCCAGACAGCGCATGATGCCGACGATGGCGTGCTTGGACGCGGCATAGCCCAGACCGCCGCCGTCGAGTCCGCCCATGCCGACCAGCCCCGCGGTGGAACTGGTCAGGATGATGCTGCCGCCGCGACCACCGGCGACCAGGTGCGGGATCGCCGCGCGGACCGTGTGGAACGTGCCGGACAGATTCACCCCGATCACATCGGTCCACTGCGCGAGTTCGGTCTCGATCGGCACCTGTTCCAGCGACAGCGGCGCGATACCCGCATTGGCGCAGACGATGTCCAGACGGCCGAACTCGGCGACACCGGCGTCCAGAGTCGCACGCACCGTGGCGAACTCGCGCACATCGGCGATCGAGCCGATCATCCGGCGCCCGTGTTCCTGGACGAGGCCGATGGTCTCGTCGAGCTCCGCCCGGGTCGCGAGTGGATAGTTGTTGCTGGATATGTCGGCGCAGATGTCCACGCCGATGATGTCCGCCCCCTCCGCGGCCAACCGGACCGCGTGACTGCGGCCCTGCCCTCGCGCCACGCCGGTGATGAAGGCGACTCTGCCATCCAATGAACCCATCGATCCTCGCTTCGGAGCCGAGTAGATCCCGCGCCGCCGGGCTGCGTCACGGCAGGAGCGCGGTTACTATCAAGCGCAAGTTATGCACCTGTACTGCGGTAATCTGATTACCACCTGGAGAGTAGCACGCTCTCTCGGGTGCGGGAAGGAGTCTGTGTTGGGCGCGGAACACGCTGAGGCCGAACAGGCGCACGACCGGATCCATCGGGCCGTGGTGGAGTTGCTCGAGGCCGACGGATACGACGCGCTGCAGGTGCGCGAGGTCGCCCGGCACGCCCGTGTGTCCCTGACCAAGATCTACAAGCTCTACGGCACACGTGACGAATTGATCTGTGCCGCACTGGAAGTGTGGATGCGGGAGAACCGTTACGCGGGACTGGTGGCGCGCGGGCACGGCGAGGAGTCGCTGTACGAGGGGCTGATGCGGGTGCTGCGCCGGATATTCGAACCGTGGGAGGAGCATCCCGCGCTGCTCGCGGCCTATTTCCGGGCGCGTTCGGCGCCCGGCGGGGATGTGCTGGTCCGTCGCGGATTCGAGGCGGTCGTTCCGGTCGCGATGGCCGTATTGGACGGCGTGGACAGCGATTTCGTCGACGACCTCGACACCATCGTGTCGAGTCTGGTCTACGGACTGCTCGGGCGTTTCGCCCGCGGGGAGATCGAGGTCTCGCAGATCGTGCCCGCGCTCGACCGGACCGTGTACTGGCTGACCAAGGGTTATCTCGCCGAGCGCGGACGTTGACCGTGCGGAATCGTGTTGTGGGGAGCGCTATTTCAGGGTGCTGCCCGCATCGATGGTGACGGGCAGCCCGGTGATGTAGCGGGACTCGTCCGAGGCCAGGAACAGCACCGCGTTGCTGATGTCCACCGGCTCGACCCACCCGATCGGCAGCACGTGCATGAACTGCGCGACCGGGGCGAAGTCCTCCTTGGTCGGGTTCTTCAGATCCGGTCGGAACAGCTTCATCGTGCCTTCGTTCATGAACATGGGGGTGTTCACGTTCGTGGGGCATACGGCGTTGACGCGGATCGAGTGTTCGCCCAATTCCACGGCGAAGCTGCGCATCATGCCGATCACGCCGTGTTTGGCGGCGATGTAGTGGCCGGTGTTCGGGTATGCCTTGAGCCCGCCCACCGAGCTGGTCAGCACGATCGAGCCACCGGATCCACCCGAGAGTAGATGGGGCACACCGGCTTTCACGGTCTTCCAGACGCCGGACAGGTTGATCCCGATCATGGTGTCCCAGTCCTGCTCACTGGTCTTGTCCAGCGTCGCACCGCCGTTGCCGATTCCGGCGTTGGCCACGATGATGTCCAACCGGCCCAACTGCTCGACGCCGCCGTCGACCGCCGCCTGTAGTGCGTCGAAGTCGCGCACGTCGACCTCGGCGGTGACGACTCGGCGTCCCAGGCCCTTGATCAGGTCGGCGGTCTCGGCCAGATCCGCCGGGGTGGACGCCGGAATGACGTCGCTGCCGCTGACCGGTTTGCAGACGTCGACCGCGATGATGTCCGCGCCCTCCTGTGCCAGCCGTACGGCGTGACTGCGGCCCTGACCGCGTGCTGCACCCGTGATGAAGGCGACCTTGCCTTCGACCCGCCCAGTCATGAAACCACCTCGTCAGTCTCGGATCGAGCGGTCGACGCTCGACCTTGCGTCGATCGGGCTTTCCTGATCGATCGATCAAACTGTGACACCGGCGGGGTGTGCTGTCAACGGTTCCGGCGGAACTACGAGGCCGGGTCGGGTCGCGAATTGCGTACCGGCAGTGGACTGTCGAACCGATCCATGTAGCGCTCGACGAAGGCGCGCAGTTCGGCATGTCCCTGTTCGACGCCGACCGCGCCCTCGTTGCACAGGATCCGCGCCGCGCCGGTGAGCAGCATCGACATCACCACCGGCGGAAACTCCGCCAGGTCGACGCCGTACGCGCGCAGCACCAGGGTGACCGCGGCGGTCTCGATGTCCCGGACGCGCTCGGCGTAGATCCGCAGCTCGGTCCCGATGGCCTTGCGGTGGTTCGCCAGCGCCATGAATTCCATGTTGAGCTGCGTGAATCTGGTGTCGGTGTTGATCGTCCAGAGGGCGCGCAGCGGATCGTCCTCGGTGATCGCCTGACGCATCCGTTCCAGCGCGCCCTCCGCGCCGGTGCGCAATACCGCCAGGAACAGGTCGTCCATCGTGGGGAAGTAGTAGTAGACCAGGGCCGAGCGCACCCCGGCCGCCGCGGCCACCCGGCGCGAGGTCGCCGCCGCGTACCCCTCCTCGCGCATGATCTGGGCGGTCGCCTCCATCAGCCGCTCACGCGCGCCCACGTCCCCGCTCTTGCTCATGTGCGGGCCTGTCGCACGGCGGGATCGCCGAGAACTTCGGCAGTGCAGCGGTTTCGGATCGGAGGTACTGTGCTTGACCACTCGCCGTGCTTCGTGATAGGCATGGTCCATTCTAACAGTTTGATCGATCGATCAGCATTCGACAGAGCGCGGGCGGTGGGGGCGCGCGGCGGATGCGGGCGACGACTCCGATCCACGGCGGTGTGCAATGACCGATCCGGCTACTCTCGACTACTTCTCCGATCCACAGATCGCGCAGGACCCGTACGACTATCTGGCCTTCCTGCGCAGCCGCAATCCGGTGTTCCGCGAACCGCACTATGGTGTCGTGGCCGTCACCGGATATCAGGAGGCGGTGCAGGCGTTCCGCGATACGGACTCCTTCTCGGCCTGCGTCTCGATCGGCGGGCCGTTCCCGCCGCTGCCGTTCGAACCCGCAGGGGACGACATCAGCGGACAGATCAGCGAAAACCGCCATCTGTTCCCGATTTTCGAGCATATGGTCACCATGGATCCGCCGGACCACACCCGGGCCCGCTCGCTGCTGAGCCGATTGCTGACACCCAAGCGGCTCAAGGAGAACGAGGAGTACATGTGGCGGCTGGCCGACCGCCAGTTCGACGAATTCCTCGCCGAGGGCCGCTGCGAATTCCTCGCCGATTACGCCAAACCCTTCGCCACGCTGGTCATCGCCGACCTGCTGGGCGTGCCCGAGTCCGATCGCGAGACATTCCGGGAAACCCTTGCCGGACACAAGACTCCGGGCAGCCGGGTGGGTGCGCTCGACCACGAACCGGTGGGGAGCAATCCGCTGGAATGGCTGGAAGAGACCTTCGGTGAGTACATCGCCGACCGTCGCCGCACACCACGCGGGGACATCCTGAGCGCATTGGCCGCCACGACCTATCCCGACGGCGTGATGCCCGAGATCATCGAGGTGGTCCGGCCCGCGACCTTCCTGTTCGCCGCCGGACAGGAGACGGTCACCAAACTGCTCAGCGCCGCGGTGCGGGTACTGGCCGAGCGACCCGAACTGCAGCGGGTCCTGCGCGAGGACCGTCGGCTGATCGGCCCGTTCATGGAGGAGTCGCTGCGCACCGAGAGCCCGACCAAGGTGGATTTCCGGTTGGCGCGCAGGACGACTCGGCTCGGTGACCTCGACATCCCCGCCGGAACCGTCCTGATGCTGTGCATCGGCGCGGCCAACCGCGATCCGCGCAAGTTCGAGGATCCGGACGAGTTCCGGCTCGATCGCCGCAATGCCCGCGAGCACATCTCCTTCGGGCGCGGCATCCACACCTGCGCGGGCGCACCGCTGGCCCGCGCGGAAGGTCAGGTCACGTTGAATCGGATGCTGGATCGCCTGCGGGACATCACGATCGACGATGGTGTGCACGGTCCCGCGGAGCAGCGCAGCTATCGGTACGAGCCGACCTTCCTGCTGCGCGGACTGCGCGAGTTGAACATCGAATTCGAACTCGCGGACGCCCGCTGATTCGGTGTGATCGCGGTATCCACGCCCGCACGGAGGCGTGGGATCGCGGTCGCGGCGGCTGTGGTCCGGCGGATCGGAGGTTCGCGTTGGGTGGATTGCGTCTCGAATTCATGCTCGAGGGCGTGTCGATCCCTTGCCGGTGGCCGTCTGTGGCGGAATCTGTTCCGAACCCCGTCCGCTATGGAGGAAACTCGCCGAGCGGTCCGTGGCGGCTGCCGATTCCATCGACTCGCCGATAGCGTGACCGGCATGCGAAGCGATAGCGATGACTGGGACATCACTACGAGTGTGGGGTCGACGGCGCTGTTCGTGGCGGCCGCGCGGACGCTGGCCGCGCAGGACGAGAAGCCGCTCGCGGTCGATCCGCTGGCCGAGCTGTTCCTGCGGGCCGCGGGCGGGGAGTGGGCCCTGCTGGCCGACCCGGATCCCGGACTCACCCGCGACCACATCCTGCGGTCGCCGGACTTCGGGACCTCCTTCCGTGCCCATATCGCCGGGCGGACAAGGTATTTCGACGACTACCTGCTCGCCGCGCGAGAGGCCGGCATCGCCCAGGTGGTGATTCTGGCGGCGGGCTTGGACGCGCGCGCCTATCGGCTGCCGTGCCTCGCGGGCGCGGTGGTCTACGAACTCGACCGTTCGCACGTGCTGGACTTCAAACGCGAGACGCTGGCCGAGGCCGGAATCGAACCGCTCGCCGATCGCCGCGAGGTCGCGGTGGATCTGCGCGACGAATGGCTCGATGTCCTGCGGGACAACGGATTCGACCCGGCGGCCCCGACCGCCTGGCTGGTGGAGGGGCTGCTGATCTACATCACCCCCGAGGCGCAGGATCAGCTGTTCGCCACACTCGATGCGGCCAGTGCGGCGGGCAGTCGCGCCGCCATCGAGCAGATGACGCCGCTGCCCCGGGAGGAGTACACCGAGATGGTCGAGTCCGAGCAAGCCGATGACGAGGCCAAGAGCGATTGGGCCCGGCTGATCTACAACGATCCGAGATCCGATGCGGCACAGTGGTTCTCCGAACGCGGATGGGACGCCGAGCGCACCGGGCTCGCGGATTATCTGCGTGCGGCGGGGCGGCCGCTGCCGGTGGTCGAGGCGGGCGCGGGACACGTCGGCGCACCGCTGGTCAATCTGGTGACCGTCGTGCGCCGGTGATCGGGATGTGAACGATACCGACGTGAGCGTGCGGCATACTGGGATATCCCACCCGATAGCCGACCAGCAGCATGGGAATCCCCTCATGACCGTCGATGGAGTGCACGAATCCTCCGTGCTCGACCCGCTGGACCGGCGGATCGTGCACGGCCTGGTCACCGATCCGCGTATCCCGTTCGCGAAACTCGGTGCGGTGCTGGGCGTTTCCGAGCAGACCGTCGCGCGGCGCTATCGCTCCCTGCGCGGACGCGGCATTCTGCACATCTCCGGTCTGGTGAACGCGGTGCCGCTGGGCAGTACCCGGTGGATGCTGCGGCTGGGCTCGACCCCCGACAAGGCGCTGCGACTGGCCGAATCGCTGGCGCGCCTGCCCGACGTCAGCTGGGTGGCGTTGCTGGCGACCGGTTCGGAGGTGACGTGCGTGAGCCGGCCGCGCACGGCCGAACAGCGGGATGCGTTGCTGCTCAACGTCCTTCCGCGGGCCAGTCAGGTGACGCGGTTGAACGCGTACGAGATCATCCACCGGTTCCCGCTCGAGGAGGAGTGGCCGCGTTTCGGTGGTCTGCTCACCGCCGAACAACGGGCGGCGCTGGGCTCCTCGACCCGGTCGATCGCCGATCCGGTGGGTCCGGACGAGCCGATGGACCTGTCGGCGGCCGACGAGGCGATGCTGGCGCTGCTGAGCCGTGACGGGCGAGCGTCGTATGCCCGGATCGCCGCCGAGACCGGCTGGAGTCCGACCCGGGCCGCGCGGCGGATGGCCGAGTTGGTGGAGGCCGGTGTGCTGTATTTCGATCTGGACTTCGCGATCGAGCGGATGGGGTACGCGGTGCGCGCCTCGCTGTGGCTGCGGACCCGTCCGGCCGATCTGCACGCGGTGGGCACCGCCGTCGCCGCCTTCCCCGAGACGGCGTTCGCTGCCGCCACCACCGGAGCGACCAATCTGATCGCCTCCATCGTCTGCCGCGACACCGCGCATCTGTACCGGTACGTCACCGAGCGGCTCGGTTCGCTGGACGGCATCACCGATGTCGAGGTCACCCCGTCGCTGCGGGTGTTCAAGCAGGCCCAGGCGCTGATGGGCGCGGACCGGATCGCGCTTGTTCCCCCGGAGCGCAGGTCCTGAGCCGGTCCGGCGGCGGCGCCCGAGGAGGTGGGGTTCGGTGTGGTCGGGCGTCATGGGTGCTGCCCGAGGAGGTGGGGTTCGGTGTGGTCGGGCGTCATGGGTGCTGCCCGAGGAGGTGGGGTTCGGTGTGGTCGGGCGTCATGGGTGCTGCCCGAGGAGGTGGGGTTCGGTGTGGTCAGGCGTGTCGCTTGCCTCGAACACGTGTTCGTCTAAGCTGGGCGGCAGAACTTGTCGGTGCCGCCCTCTACTGTGGGCGCCAACCACACAACGATCACCCGTGAGAAGGGGAACCAGACGATGGCACCACAGGCCTACGACCGCGACAAGGCTCTCGAGCTCGCCCTCGCTCAGGTGGAGAAGAGCTTCGGCAAGGGGGCGGTGATGCGCCTCGGGGAGGAGGCGCGCCAGCCCATCTCGGTCATTCCGACGGGTTCGATCGCGCTGGACGTCGCCCTGGGCCTGGGCGGGCTGCCGCGCGGCCGCATCGTCGAGATCTACGGTCCGGAATCCTCCGGTAAGACCACGCTGGCCATGCACGCGATCGCCAACGCCCAGGCCAACGGCGGCGTCGCGGCCATGATCGACGCCGAGCACGCGATGGATCCGGACTACGCCCGCAAGCTGGGCGTAGACACCGACGCACTGCTGGTCTCCCAGCCCGACACCGGTGAGCAGGCGCTCGAGATCGCCGACATGCTCGTGCGCTCCGGCGCGCTGGACATCATCGTCATCGACTCGGTGGCCGCGCTGGTGCCCCGCGCCGAGATCGAGGGCGAGATGGGCGACAGCCACGTCGGTCTGCAGGCCCGCCTGATGAGCCAGGCGCTGCGCAAGATGACCAGTGCGCTCAACAATTCCGGCACCACCGCCATCTTCATCAACCAGCTGCGCGAGAAGATCGGCGTCATGTTCGGTTCCCCCGAGACCACCACCGGTGGTAAGGCGCTGAAGTTCTACGCCTCGGTGCGCCTGGACATCCGCCGTATCGAGACGCTCAAGGATGGCACCGACGCGGTCGGCAACCGCACCCGCGTCAAGGTCGTCAAGAACAAGGTGGCCCCGCCGTTCAAGCAGGCCGAGTTCGACATTCTCTACGGTGTGGGCATCTCCAAGGAGGGCTCGATCATCGATATGGGCGTCGAGCACGGATTCATCCGCAAGTCCGGGTCCTGGTACACCTACGAGGGCGATCAGCTCGGCCAGGGCAAGGAGAACGCGCGCAAGTTCCTCCTGGAGAACACCGACGTGCGCGACGAGATCGAGAAGAAGATCCAGGAGAAGCTCGGCATCGGCGCCGACGTCACCGCAGACGCGGGTGCCGAGGCGCCCGTCGACTTCTAGCCGATGCCGCACCGGGAACCGCCGGGGTCCGGGCCTGCTCGCGACCCCGGCGCGACTCGGCTCGATGCGGTGGAACGCCTCCGCCGCCAACTCGAACAACTCGAGTCCGGTGGGCGTGCGCGTGCGGACGATTCCGCCGAATCCGTTCGACCGCATCGTCGTCCGGTCCGCAGGAAGTCGTCCGGAGCGGGGGAGGACAGCACCGGCGGCCTGTGGCGTTCCGATGGTGGTCCGGTAGGTCCGGACGCTGCGGAACGTCATCCGGGCGGTTCGCGTCCTGCTGGCCCAGGTGATCGTACTTCTCGGGAATCTCGGCGCACCGGCCCCGACTCCAGTGAGTATGAGCGCGACTTCGTAGGTGATTCCGCCGCCGCTGGGGGAGTGCCGCGCACTTCGGTGCCCGCTGATGTGTACGAGGCGACTTCGTCCTCCGCGGGTTCGGTGCGGCGGGCATTCGCCCCGGGTGATGATCGTGGATACCGTTCCGGCCGAACGGATTCGGATGAGCGTTTCGGGGCATCGGGTACTCGGGCGCGGCGGTTGGACGCTGATTCGTCTCGAGCGGAGAGCCGGTCGGATAGCAGTCCCGGAGGGGGCGATGACTCCGGGCGTCGTTCCCGGCGCGGAGCGCGGCGACGAGGGGAGGGGGCCGAGCGGGAGACTCCGGCTGGAACCGAGGCGCAGGCCAAGGATCTGTGTCTGCGGTTGCTGACCGATCGGGCCCGCAGCCGGGCCGAATTGGCGGACAAGTTGGCGGACAAGGGTTTTGCGCCCGAGGTGGCCGAGCGGGTGCTGGATCGGCTCGCGGCTGTCGGCCTGATCGATGATGCGGCGTTCGCCGAGCAGTGGGTCCATTCCCGGCACACCTACTCCGGCAAGGGGAAGAAGGTGCTCGCTCAGGAGTTGCGCCGTAAAGGCATCGCCCCCGACGTCGCGGCTCCGGCCCTGGAGTCCATCAGCGTCGACGACGAACACACTCGCGCGACCGACCTGGTGCACCGCAAACTCCGCACCCTCCCCGCGGATCTGGACCGGGACAAGGCAACTCGCCGCCTCGTGGGAATGTTGGCCCGCAAAGGCTACGACCCGTCCACCGCCTATGCGGTGGTGAAGGCGGCCGTCGCCGAGGCCGACCTCCCTGCCCCGCCCCGCCCCGAACGCCCCGGCTCGACCCTGCGTCGCGCCGAACCGCCCGGCCCCACGTCCTCGGAAGGCACCGCGCCCGAACGTCTCGCGCCGGTCGGTCACCGACACACCACCGACGGTGACTACTCGGCCGATCACGATGCCCTGCCCGGCAATGACAATGCCGTTGACGACGCCACCGCCGAACACAACACTCCCGATGCCGACCCCGACGAGGCCGCCATCGCCCTGATCCAACGCAAACTCCGCAGCACACCCCGAAACCTGGACCGCGACAAGCTGATCCGCCGCCTGGTAGGCATGCTCGCCCGCCGCGGCTACAACCAGTCCCGAGCCTATGCACTCGTCAAAGCCGAACTGGCAGCCGCCGACATCGGGTGATCCGGCGCCTCCGGCCCGAATCATCCCCGCAGACGTAGACGCTCCACCCGTGGCCGAGGTGCTGTTCGCCGCGATCGGCGGTGATCGCTCCCGACTCACCGCCGCATGCGAGTTCTACCGGAACGATTGCGACGCAGTGCTTCTCGCGTTGATCATGCACGGCCGGCCGATCGGTGTGGCGGGATACAAGCTGGACCACGCCGGAATCACTCTCCGGCACATCGCGACAATCGAGCCGCATCGGCGCACCGGTGCCGGTCGGCGTCTGCTGGCCGAGATCCGTTCCCGCCATCCGGATTCGGATCTGGTAGCCGAGACGGACGCCGATTCCCTCTGCTTCTATCTCGCCACCGGATTCGCCGCCACATCACTCGGCGAGAAGTATCCCGGTGTCGAACGATTCCGGGTCCACCTGTCCAGGTGCTCGCTCGACTGCTCACCAGCGCATCCTGCCTATATACCCAGGAATGAGTCGCCGCCAGATGGTGACCGAGTTGTTCGACCAGTTCGGGGCGGTCCGGGAGAAGGTGGTCGCGGCCAACGTGCAGGGGACCGGACGGGTGGATGTACGAACTGATGGGCGCGGGCTGTGCGGTCGTTCGCACTGTCGGGACCGCCTGTCGCGCTGTCTGCTCGCGAAGAGCGGCACAAGATGAATCCGCCGGTTGGTCTCGGTATTCAGGCGGGATGCGCGGCGGACATCTGTTGTCAGGTGTGGTGTGAATATTTCTGAATTCATCTCGGGAAAGAGAGATTGTGGTGCCGAAGACTCATCAATACGAGGTTGATGTGACCTGGACCGGTAATACGGGTGCGGGTACCAGCGGATATCGGGAATACGAGCGCGCACACGATGTTTCGGCGCTGGGCAAGCCGGTGATTGCCGGTAGCGCCGACCCGGCATTCCGCGGTGTTCCGGAGCGGTGGAACCCGGAGGAACTGCTGGTCGCCAGCCTGTCGCAGTGTCATATGCTCTGGTTTCTCGCACTGTGTTCGCAGGAGCGGATAGTCGTCACGGATTACACCGATCGCCCGTCCGGGACCATGGTCGAAACGGCTGATGGGAGTGGCCACTTCTCGGAAGTGGTGTTGCGTCCGCAGGTGCGAATTGTCGACTCCGAGCACGTCGACCGGACACGGATTCTGCACGAGCGCGCACACGAGATGTGTTTCATCGCCAACTCGGTCAATTTCGAGGTGCGTTGCGAGCCGGTCGTATCGGCCGCGGGCGAATGAACCGGGGGACCTGCCCGAGAGCGCCGGAGTTGTTCCGCCGGAACATGATTCCGCACTGACGTCGCGATGATCAGGCGGGATACGTCTGAAGGTGGTCCACGACGACGAAGGCGCTGGACGGGCTGGCTGCGGTGACGGCTTTGCGGAGCCGGGCCAGTCCGCCGGTGTCCTTCGCGGGCCGACTCAGGGGGAGGTCGAAATCGTCCCAGTGCGTCGGGAGGATGTGAGGCGGGTTTCCCAGGGCGTGCAGGAGGCGCGGGACATAGTCGTGCACATTCGAACCGCCGACGGGCAGGAGCAGGACGTCGGGGCGCAGGGTGGTCAGTTCGGATTCGATGTAGTTCGAACCGCCCAGGTTCAGGACCGAACCGCCGCGGCTGTCGATCTGGTAGGCGAGCGTGCCGCCTTCGACCAGGTCCGCGATGGTGCGTGGGCGCGGCGGCGGGGCTGCTGGACGGGTGCCCGGGAACGGTATGCGGGCGCGGGGACCGAGCTGGGAATGCAGGGAGCGCAGCACCCGGATCTGGTGAGTGCCGCAGTCGATGTACTCGCCGCCCGACGCCAGCGACAGCTGATCCTGCGGAGCGCCGAGCGAGATCAGGAGATTCAGGTGCGATTCGGTGCCGATCACCGTGGCGCCGGTGCGCTGGGCCAGGTACGGGACGTCGGTGATGTGGTCGTAGTGCCCGTGGGTGACCAGAATGTGGTCGGCGCGCAGTTCGCCGCTGTCCACGTAGTGGTCGATCAGGGCGGTGTCCACCGACAGGGGCGTCGTCGGGTCGGCGCCGGCGGGGGTGTAGGTGCCGGTCCGGAATCTGGTGAGCCACGGATCGATCAGCACCGTCCGGTCGCCGCCGGGAGTGGAGATCCGGATCTCCCAGCTGTTGTTGCCCCACCAGCGCAGCCGGATCCCGGTCAGCTGTCGTGCGGGGCGGGTGTTCTCCTCGGCGGTCCCGCAGGCCGCGCCGCCTACCGCCGCCGCGACACCCGCGCCCACGCCGAACAGTCCTCGGCGCGTCAGTGGTGGAATATTTCCGTTCATCGGTCCTGATTCGATTCTGTTGTGTCCGTGCGGGATTGGTTTCAGCTCAATGCCGTGACCGCGGCGTTCGCGGCTTGGGCGATGAGGGCGTTGTCGTAGGTGTCGTCGTGGCCGTGGCGGGTGGACATGACGGCCAGGACGATCGGGGCCCGACGGGGCGGCCAGAGGACGGCGATGTCGTTGCGGGTGCCGTAGTCGCCGTTGCCGGTCTTGTCGCCGACCACCCAATCGGCCGGGACACCGGCGCGGATGAGCCCCGCACCGGTCGTATTGGTGCGCAACATCGTGGTCAGCAGCGCGCGGTTGTCCGTCGGCAGCGCGGTGCCCAGGACGTAGGTGCGCAGGTCGGTGGCGAAGGTGCGGGGCGTGCTGGTGTCGCGCGGATCGCCCGGGGTGGCTTCGCTGAGCGCGGGTTCGAGACGGTCGCTCCGGGTCACCTGATCGCCCAGATTCCGCAGGTCGTGTTGCAGACCGGCCGGGCCGCCCAGCAGTCCGAACAGTAGGTTGGCGGCGGTGTTGTCGCTGTAGCGCACCGCGGCGTCCAGCAGTTCCCGCACCGTCATCCCGTCGGCCACGTGCTGTCGGGTGATCGGTGCGTAGGCGGTGAGATCCGTTGCGGTGTAGGTGATTCGGCGATCCAGTTCGGCGGGGCTCGCGGTGGTCAGGATCACGCCCGCTTCCAGGGCCTTGAACGTGGAACAGAACGCGAACCGCTCGTCGGCGCGGTACTCCACGGTGCGTCCGGACCCGGTGTCCAGCGCGAAAACCCCCAGGCGCGCACCGAATCGGCCTTCGAGCTCACCGAATCGGCCCGACAACGCGGTGCCGCCGACCGGTGTCGTCGGCGAGGCGACCGAGGTGGCAGCCACGGAGGAACCCGAATTGCCCGAGCCGCAGGCGCACAGCGCCAGCAGCGCCGTGCCGACCGCGAGAGTGACAGCGACCCGGCGGCTCCGGACGGAATGGAACATCGAGGTCACCTTCCTTGTCGACCGCCGCACCGGAGCGGGCGGCGTGGTGACGACGAGCCTGGCACCGATCTTCGATGCCGTCCAAGACAGAAATCACCGCGACGATGCCGAATCGGCATAGACTGCCGCATCGTGGATATCGTCGCCGCATGCCGAGCCTTCGTCTCGGTCAGCAGTCACGGCAGTTTCACCGCCGGGGCCGCCGCGGCGCGGATCCCGCAGTCGGTCGCCAGCCGTCGCATCGCCGCGCTCGAACAGCATTTCGGGGCCCGATTGCTCGACCGGACCTCGCGGACCGCGACCCTCACCGCCTTCGGTCGCGACATGCTGCCCTCGGCGCGTCGCCTGGTCGAACTCGCCGAGGCGATGCAGGACGAGGCCGAACGCGCCCGCAGCCGCCCGTTCCGGATGGCGGTGCCCGCGGTCTGCGGTCCGCTCCCGCTGGCTCGCCTGGTCGCCGACGGCACGGCCTGCGGCCTCACCCTGGATCTGCATCCGGCCGACCCGCGCGAACGCGCCGAACTGGCCCGCACTCAGGAGGTGCGCGCGGCCCTGATCGCCGTGCCCGCCGATCGTGCGGTCTGGCGAATCCCGTTGGGACTGGCCGAAACCGGCGGCCCGCACAGCACGCCGATCTACCTGGAGACGCTGCGCGCCGGACGCGCGGACCGCGACAGTCGCCGCCGCCGAGTCTGGATTCAACCCGAGGACGATGTGCCCCACATTCGCGACCGCATCATCCGCCTGCGTGATTCGCTCGGCCTGCAACCCGTCCAGGTCGTCGTGGGCCCGGCTCTCGTCACCGCCGCGGCCGCGGTCCTCGCCTCCGACGACCTGCTGCTCTGCTCACCGGCCCAGGCCACCGAATTGGGCCTGAACTGGCGGCCCATCGGCGAACTGGATCCCGCCCGCGGCTACGACATCACCGCGGCCCACCCCGAGGACGCCGACCGCATCGCAACCCTGCCCCACCGCGGCATCGCGCGCTGCCTCGGCCTGCCGGACGCCCGCGCGGAAACGACCGGCAACGGCGATGCGCGGTAGTGGCGGCAGGCAGTCTTGTTTTCCGTCATTGGCTGGGCGACAAGGGAACTGCCGAGCCTTGCACGCGATGAGGCAGATCGGCGCGCTGGGCGGCGGATTGGCGGGAGGTAGGCCGACGAGCCGTATGCGGACTCCATGGTGCGGACGGCACGGAATGTGTTCCACGAATGCGGTGGTAGGTCCATGAGAAAGGCTGTGCGGCAATGGGAATGACCACGGCGGTGCGGGTGGCGCGGCAGGAGTTGGACGATGCCGGCCTGCGCGGGTCGATCCTGGTGCGGGATCTGGACAGCGGGGATGAGCTCGGGATCGATGCGGAGCTGGAGTGGCCGATCGCCTCGCTGGTGAAGGTGCCGCTGGTGGTGGCCACGTTGGAGCGGATCGGGCGCGGGGAGCTGGATCCGGCCACGCCGATCACGGTGCGCCCGGGGGCGATCGCCACACCGGGGCCGATCGGGGTGGCGAAGTTCCGGCATCCCGCGACGATCGCGCTGGAAGACCTGCTGTACCTGAGCATCGCCATCAGCGACAGCGCCGCGGCCGATGCGCTGTTCGCGCTGACGCCGCCCGCCGCGGTGGCCGCCGAATTGCGCCGGCTCGGTTACGACGGGATCGCCGTGCGGCACCTCATGGACGATCTGACCCGCACCCCGGCCGAGGCGTTCGAGCAGGCCCAGGCGTATCTGGCCCATACCCTCGCCATCGAGGCGGCCACCGCCGGACACGGCCACCCGGTGCCGCAGCTGGACGTCGGGAGCGCGAACACCGGTTCGGCCCGCGCCTTCGCAGACCTGCTGCAGGGGCTGTGGCGACCCGCGAGCATCACCGAGCCGACCGCCGCCCGGACCCGGGAACTGATGGCGGACAACATGATCCGGCACCGGCTCGCCCCGGACTTCAGCTCCGATGCCTCGCGCTGGTCCTCCAAGACCGGCTCACTGCTGAACTTCCGTCACGAGGTGGGCGTCGTCGAACACGCCGACGGGCAGACTCTCGCGGTGGCGGTCCTGACCCAGTCCCGGGTCCCGGCGGTGGTGCAGCCGGGTGCGGAGGCGATCATGGCCAAGGCCGCCCGAATCATCCACAACGAGTTGCGAATTCGGCCCTGAGACCCCTGGTTCAGAGCTCGAAGCCGCCCGCCTCGGAATGTCCGATGACCTGGGCGATCCGCGCACACAGCTGGACCGGACGCTTGACGTCGGTCGACGCCTTACCGCTGGTCAGAATCGCTCCGGACAGCCCGCGAGCCGGATCGGCCCAGCCGTACTGCGTGGTCAAACCGCTACGGCCGAAATGTGATTCGGTGTTCGGGCCGAATTTGGACCGCCGCGCGCCGAGTTCGAATCCGGCCCGGCTGACCCGCCCCGCGGCGCCGGGAATCCACTTCGCCGGTGCGGCCGCCATCCGGACGGTATCGGGCTTCATGATCCGTACGCCGTCCAATTCCCCTCCACGCGTGAGGATCTCGTAGAAACGCGACAGCTCCGAAGCGGTGGTGACCAGATTGCCCGAGGGCAGTTCGGCGGTGAGGAAATCGCGATTCTTCTCCGCCGAGATCGGTCCGTTCAACGCACCGCCGAGTGCCTTGTGCGCCAGGAACTTCATCATCGGGGACGGTTTCGGTCCCGTCTGGACACTGGGCACGACCAGCTCGACGTCCTGGGCCCGGACCCCGAAACTGGTCCACCGGAAACCCAGCGGGTCCAGGATCTGCTCGGCCAGATGATCGCGCATCCGCTTGCCCGTGACCCGCTGCACCAGCAGCCGCTGAATCAGCCCGCCGGTCATCGCGTGATAGACCCGGAACCGCCGTCGCGGCCAGGCCGGGGTCAGATCGGCCAGCGCCCGCGCGGCCAGCTCGTCGTCCACCACCAGCTCGAAACCCCGGTATGGCCCGGTCACGAACGGCACGCCCGCCGCGTGGGACAGTACGTCGCCGATCGTGATCGACTCCTTGCCGTGCGCGGCGAACTCGGGAATGTGCTGTGCCACCGGATCGTCGTACGCGAAGAATCCCTGCTCGATCAGCATGGCCATGACCGCGGCGGCGACGCCCTTCGCGGTGGAGAATCCGCAGAACGGCATATCCGGGGTCAGCGGGACTTTCTCGGCGGTGGGATCGTCGCCGGGCGCGTTACCCCAGCCGTGCCCGACGGCGCGATTCAGCACGACGCGACCGTTGCGGCGCAGGCAGACCTGGATCGCGGGCGTGGTACCCAGCCGGTACCACGCCCGGACCGCATCCCACACCGACTCGACCTGCGCCTTGCTCAGCCCGGCGGCGGCCGGATCGTCCTCGTCTCCGATCGTGGTCACCGAATCCACATCCTCGGCTACGGTCACCAGCGTTGCGGGTGTGCTCATCCGGCCAGCATAGGTCGGTTGCGGCGACACATCACCCCGCGCACGTCGGGCTCCTGCGCGGAGCCCGACGTCCCGAAGCAAGATCAGACCGCGGCGAATCCGGTCCGCAGATCGGCGAGGATGTCCTCGATCCCCTCGACGCCGACCGCCAGGCGCACCAGACCCGGGGTGACGCCCGCGGCGAGCTGCTCCTGCGGGGTCAGCTGCGAGTGGGTGGTCGAGGCCGGGTGGATCACCAGCGAACGGACGTCACCGATGTTCGCGACGTGGCTGTGCAGGGTCAGCGCCTCCACGAAACGCTTCCCGGCGTCCACGCCACCGGCCAGCTCGAAGCCGATGATCGCGCTGGTTCCCCTGGGGGCCAACTGCTTTCCGCGCTCGTACCACGGCGAGGAGGGCAGACCGGCATAGGCGACGGAGGTGACTTCCGCACGCTCGGAAAGGAATTCGGCCACCGCCTGCGCGTTCTGCACGTGCCGCTCGACCCGCAGGCTCAGCGTCTCGAGGCCCTGGCTGATCAGGAACGCGTTGAACGGCGCGATGGCCGAGCCCAGGTCACGCAGCAGCTGCACGCGTGCCTTGAGCGCGTACGCCGGAGCGCCCAGGTCCGCGTAGACCACACCGTGGTAGCTGGCATCCGCCTCGACGAAGCCCGGGAAACGCGGCTTGCCCTCGGCATCCTGCACGGTCCAGTCGAACGTGCCGCCGTCGACGATCACACCGGCGATCGCCGCGCCGTGGCCGCCCAGATACTTCGTCGCCGAATGCACCACGATATCGGCGCCGTGCTTCAGCGGCTGGATCAAATACGGTGTGGGAACGGTGTTGTCGACGATCAGCGGCACACCCGCGGCGTGCGCGACCTCCGCGATGCCGGGGATGTCCAGGATGTGGTTCTGCGGGTTGGACACCGTTTCGCCGTAGAGCGCCTTGGTGTTCGGGCGGATCGCCGCACGCCACTGCTCGAGATCGTCCGGGTCCTCGACGAATTCGACGGTGATGCCGAGCTTGGGCAGCGTGTAGTGGAACAGGTTGTAGGTGCCGCCGTACAGCCGCGGGCTGGACACGATGTGGTCACCGGCCCCGGCGATGTTGAGCAGGGCGAAGGTCTCCGCGGCCTGTCCGGAGGACAGCAGCAGTGCGGCCACGCCGCCCTCGAGCGCGGCGATCCGCTGCTCCACCGCGTCCTGGGTGGGATTGGCGATGCGGGTGTAGATGTTGCCGGGCTCGGCCAGACCGAACAGCGCCGCCGCGTGCGCGGTGTCGCGGAAGGTGTAGGAGGTGGTCTGGTAGATCGGCAGCGCGCGGGCGTTGGTGGTGCCGTCCGGCACCTGCCCCACGTGGATCTGTTTGGTCTCGAAACTCCAAGCGGCGCTTGGGTCTTCGGGCGTGGTCGAATCGGGCTGCGAGGACTCGTTGGCGGTCATTCGGCAACGGTAGAAATGATGCTCCCGCCAGGAAATATTTTCACGCGGCGTGAGTCCAACGGCGGCCGCGAACTCCGGGCGTCGGGGTGCCGGAACGCCGCGGTCAGTAGCGGTCGACCGAGGGCGGTGCGGGGATCGGGAAGTCCGTGCCGAGGTTCTTGGTCAGCGCGGTCTGCCACGGCTTGGCCGGATCGGTGAGCATCGCGCTGATCGCGTCGCCGATTTTCGTGCGGGATTCGTTGTCGCCCTTGCGCAATCCGATGCCGTAGAGCTCCTGCACCGGCTTGCCGTCGAGGGTGATCGGCCCGAGCAGCTTCAGCAGCCGGGGCGAGCGCGCTTGATAGCCCGCCAGGATGATGTCGTCGGTGGTGACCGCGTCGACCATCTTGCTCTGCAGCGCCTCCACGCACAGCGAATAGGTGTCGTACTCGGTCAGTTTCACGCCCTGCGGGAATTCCCGCTTCACCTGATCGGCGGAGGTGGACCCCGCCACCGTGCACAGCCGGCTGCCCGCGGGCAGCGAGTTCGGATCGTGGATGGCGGTGTTGTCCGCCCGGACCAGCAGGCCCTGATGCGCGACGAAGTACGGCCCGGCGAAATCGACCTTCTGCTTGCGCTGGTCGGTGATCGAATAGGACGCCACGACCATGTCGACCTGCCCGCTCTGGATCAGCCGCTCGCGCTGGGCCGAGGGCGCCTCCTTGAACGTGATGTTCTGCGGCGCGACGCCCAGTTTGCCCGCGACATATGTCGCGACGTCCACATCGAACCCGGAGAACGAGCCGTCTCGATTCTGCAGACCCATCCCGGGCTGATCGAATTTGATACCGACGGTGAGCTTTCCGGCCGCGGCATCCTGAACGGCGGTTCTGGGGCTGCCCGCGCCGCATCCGCTCGCCACGACCGTGAGTGCCAGAACGCCGATGCCGAGGCGCAGTGCCCGGGTGAACCTCATCGAATGCCCTCTCTGCCGAACAACGCAGCGGTGGTGAGTGCGGACGGGTGGCATTCCCAGTGTGCGGCAATGCCGGTCGATGCCTCAGGATCTTGCCCGGAAAGCCCTCGGCGCGCCGGACCGGCATCGCCGCCGCTCGGCCCGGGGAACGGGCCGATCCGGATTTGCGCACTACCGATACCCTGGACGGGTGAATTCGTCGATGCAGGTGGCAGCTGGTGCCGCGGATCCAGCGGTGGCCGCCGCGGACGCGACCCGTACCTACGAGGTGCGCACGTACGGGTGCCAGATGAACGTGCACGACTCCGAACGGCTCTCGGGCCTGCTCGAGGACGCCGGATATCATCGGGCCGCGCCCGGCTCGACCGCGGATCTGGTGGTGTTCAACACCTGCGCGGTGCGCGAGAACGCGGACAACAAGCTCTACGGCACGCTCGGGCATCTGGCCCCGATCAAGGCCGATCGGCCCGGTATGCAGATCGCGGTCGGCGGCTGCCTGGCCCAGAAGGATCGCGACACGGTGCTGCGCCGCGCGCCGTGGGTCGACGTGGTGTTCGGCACGCACAACATCGGCTCGCTGCCGGTGCTGCTCGAGCGGGCCCGCCACAACGAGCAGGCGCAGGTCGAGATCCTCGAATCGCTCGAGGCGTTCCCCTCGACGCTGCCCGCCAAGCGCGAGTCGGCCTATGCGGGCTGGGTGTCCATCTCGGTCGGCTGCAACAACACCTGCACCTTCTGCATCGTGCCGTCGCTGCGCGGCAAGGAAGTGGACCGGCGTCCCGGCGATGTGCTCGCCGAAGTGCAGGCGCTGGTCGATCAGGGGGTGCTCGAGGTGACCCTGCTCGGGCAGAACGTCAATTCCTACGGGGTGAACTTCGCGGATCCGGACGAGCAGCGCGATCGGGGTGCGTTCGCGCAGCTGCTGCGTGCCTGCGGAAGTATCGAGGGCCTCGAGCGGGTCCGGTTCACCTCACCGCATCCGGCCGAGTTCACCGACGACGTCATCGAGGCGATGGCGCAGACCCCGAACGTGTGCCCGCAGCTGCACATGCCGCTGCAGTCGGGTTCGGACCGGGTGCTCAAGGCGATGCGCCGGTCGTATCGGTCGGCGCGTTATCTGGGCATCATCGAGAAGGTGCGTGCCGCGATGCCGCACGCCGCGATCACCACCGACATCATCGTGGGCTTCCCGGGCGAGACCGAAGAGGACTTCCAGCAGACCCTGGACGTGGTGCGGCAGGCGCGTTTCACCAGCGCGTTCACCTTCCAGTACTCGATCCGTCCGGGCACGCCCGCGGCCACCATGGCCGATCAGGTGCCCAAGGCGGTGGTGCAGGAGCGGTACGACCGGCTCATCGCGCTGCAGGAGGAGATCTCCCTCGAGGCCAACCGGGCGTTGCTCGGCACCGAGGTGGAACTGCTGGTCGCCGACGGTGCGGGCAAGAAGAACGCCGCCACCGCCCGAATGAGCGGGCGGGCCCGCGACGGGCGGCTCGTGCACTTCCGCCCGCCGGAGCACAACACCATCCGGCCCGGTGACATCGTCAGCGTCGTGCTCACCGAGGCCGCGCCGCACCACCTGATCGCCGACAGCGAGATCCGCGAGCATCGCCGCACCCGTGCGGGCGATTCGCACGAGCGGGGCATCACGCCCAAGACCGCCCCGATCGGCGTCGGCCTCGGCCTGCCGCGAATCGGCGCACCGGAACCGCTGCCCGCCACCGCGGGCTGCGCGTCCGGGTGTGAGGTGTGATCGGTCGTCCGGCGCGCTGGTACGACGTCGGGTCGTAGTGCCGTGACGTCGAGTCGTAGGGTGGGACCGTGACTCGGTGGCGACGGCCGGATGCCCGGCCCGAGGTGATGCGGAAACCGGATCACCCCATCGGAGAACCGCGACGAGTGGTGGAGAACTGATGCTCGAACGTCCCGAAGACGAATCCCGGCCCGGCGAGTCGGGCTCGGCCGGTGCGCACGGCGATCCCGGGGCGTCGGCCGATCGGGTGTCCGAGGCCGGCGCGCCGGTCGGCGACGCGGCCGAAAAGGGTGCCGAATCCATTGTGCCGCAGGATGATTCGGACGAAACCGGTGCCGCGTCGGACACTGCTGCCGCGTCCGGTGCCCAGAGCAGCGATTCCCAGTCGAACGAGGAGCAGATGAATCCCGAGCAGACTCAGGTCTTCGAGTCGTATCACGACGACCTGGAGGCGGTCGAGCGCAAGATCGCCGGTGAGATCGATCCCGGCTATCGCGCGATGGTGGTCGCGGCCGCTGTGTTCGTGCTGCTGCTGACCCTGGTCCTGCCGCATACCGGGCACACCCGCGGAATGGACATCCTGCTGTTCGACCACACGGCAGTCGCCGACCACATCGGGCTGCCGTCGCGGGTGTTCCAGTGGTTCGTGCTGATCTTCGGCATCGGCTTCTCGTCGCTGGCCCTGCTGACCCGTCGCTGGACCCTGGCGTGGATCGCGGTCGCCGGGTCGGCCGTCGGCAGCGTCTTCGGCGTGCTGTCCATCTGGCACCGGCAAACCCCGGACCTGGGCAACTACCACGGCGCCGGACCGTCGATCGGCCTGATCCTCGGCGCGATCGCGATGGTCGTGCTGACCTTCCACTGGCTCAAGGTGGTCTGGAGCCGCACCGCCGTCCAGCTCGAGGCCGAGGAACAGCGTCGTCTGGCCGCCGCCGAGGAAGAGGAGCGCAGCCGACGCTGGCTGCGAGGCGAGCCCGAGGACGAGTAGCGCGCACCGGGCGGCTGCTCGGTGCAGGCTGCCCCCATGGCGTCGACGGTGATCGGACGCGGCGTCGTTGCCGAGTCCGGTTACCGGGCAAGATGATTCAGTACTCGCAGGTTGGTGCCGGAGGACTCAGCGCCGGGTGACCGCACCCTCGGCGGCCTCGGCCCATTCGCGCCACTGCTGGGCCTGCTCGAGGGCCTTGTCCGCATCGCGGGTGCGACCGGCCGCCTGTGCCTTGGCCGCCTGCTCCTCGAACTGGGCGACCCGCTCGCGGAACTGCGCGGCGCGCGCCACGGCCTCGGGGTCGGAGCGCCGCCACTGGGTGTCGGCCGCATCGCGGACCTGCTTCTCGATCCCGCGCAACCGCCCCTCGAGTTCCTGCATGCGCTCGCGCGGCACCTTGCCGATCTCGTCCCACTTGTCCTGCAGATGCCGCAGTTCGGTGCGTGCGCCGTCCAGATCCGACTCCAGATGGGCCGCGATCCGGTGCTCGAAGGAGGACAGCAGCTCGAGTTTGGCAGTCGCGTTCTCCTCGAATTCGGCGTCCCGCTCCGAGGCCGCGGCATTGCGCGCCCCGAAGAAGACGTCCTGGGCGCTCTTGAAACGCCGCCACAACTGATCGTCGGCCTCGCGCGGGGCCCGGCCCGCGGCCTTCCAATCGGTCAGCAGATCACGGAACACCGAGGCGGTGCCGGCCCAGTCGGTCGAGGCGGACAGTTCCTCGGCGCGCACGCACAACTCTTCCTTGCGCGACTTGGCCGCGGCCCGTTCGCGATCGAGTTCGGCGAAATGCGCGCCCCGGCGGCGGTTGAACGCCTCACGCGCCTTGGAGAACCGTCGCCACAGGGCGTCGTCGACCTTGCGGTCCACCCCGCGGATGGTCTTCCACTCGTCCAGGATCTCGCGCAGCCGATCGCCGGCGGCCTTCCACTGGGTGGAGTCGTTGGCGATCTGCTCGGCCTCCGCGCACAGGTTCTCCTTGCGCTCGGTCTGCTCGTGCCGGGAGCGCTCCTTCTCCTCCCTGGCCTGCGCGGCCGCCTCGTCGGAGTGCTCGGCGATCGCCTGCAGGCGCCGGGCCAGGCCGTCGACGTCGCCGATCACCGCCGCCGTGGGCAACGACTCGGCAAGCGCGAGGGCCGCGGTCTTGGTCTTGCGGGCGTCGGTGCCGGCCGCCAGGCGCGCCTCGAGCAGCCCTACCTCGGTGGCCAGATCGTCGAAGCGGCGGCCGAAGTGCGCCAGGCCCTCGGTGGCGTCACCGGCCTGCCAGGAGCCGATCTGCCGCTCGCCCTCGGCGGTCTTGACCCAGGCGGTGCCGTCCTCGTCGACGCGGCCCCAGCGGCTCGGATCGCTGACCGTGGGCACCACCACCGGATGCGGATGTTCCTGCGACGCGCCCGGCGCGTGCTTGATCGCATGAGGTTTGGGCGCCTCGTGCGGTGTGGGCGCCTGGGGTTTGCGGGCACCGGGTGTCGGGGTACCCGGTTTCGGTGCGCCCGGCCGCGGTGCACCGGGTTTGGGGACCGGACCGGGCCGTGCCGCTGTATCGGCGGGCGTGGCTCCTGGTGTGGCGGGGGTGCTGGACTGCTGCGCCGTGCCGGTGTCCGGATGGGTAGCCTTCTCGGTTCCGCTGTTCTCGGTCATCACTCCTCGTCCCTGCCGCGCGTCACGGCTGCCTGGTTACGCCCTAGCTTCATCCCATTCAACCAGCCGAACCGCAGATACGCCGCCTCTTATCGGCGGTGGCGCAGCGCGAGCGGTGGCAGGGACCGCGAATACGTGGTAGAGCCCATCGCGGGAGGGTGCGCGCGAGCGCCCGTCGCCATGCCCCCGTAACCGGCCGAACGGACCGGTGCGCACCCTGTCCGGACCGGCCGCGCCGCGCTGCCGGGGCGGGCCGCTACCGTTGACGACGTGTTCTGTCTCGCCGCGTTGATCCCCTCACCGCCCGTGCTGGTCCCCGAATTGTGCGGCGGACGCCCCGGGGCCGATGACGCGCATCTCGCGGCCCGGGTGCCCGCGTTGCGGGAAGCGGTGCTCACCGCGGTGCGCGAACTGGCCGGGCAGGCGTCGCGGTGGACGGTTGTCGGGGTGGATATGGCGGCCGACAGAGGTCCCGGTGAAGTGGGGACCTTCGTCACGGAGGCGGCGGGCGTGTCGCCGGGGCCGAGCGCGACCCGAGGCGAGGTCCTCGTATTCGATACCGGGACGGTCGGTACGTTCCGGGGGTACGGGGCCGATGTCCGTGTCGCACTGTCGGATGACGCGCTGGAGGGGAACGCTCCCGCTGATCCCGATCTGCCGCTGCCGGTGCTGATCGGCGGATGGGCGCGCGGATGTGCGGGGGACGGTGTGACGGCCACGGCGCGTCTGGTGGATCACGACGCTGCGCTGGCGCACTGTGTCGAACTGGGCGAGCGGCTGCGTCGCGAGCTGGACGCGGAACCCGGAACACACGGTGTGCTGCTGATCGCGGACGGTGCGGCCACCTTGTCGACCAGTGCGCCCGGCTACTTCGATCCACGTGCGCAGGCGGTACAGGACGAGATCGATGACGCCCTGTCCGCAGGCGACCGGACCGCTCTGACGACGCTGGACACCGATCTGTGCGCTGAACTCGGCGTGTCGGGCCGCGCGGCCTACCAGGTGCTGGCCGGGTTGTTCTCCGCTGATGTCCCGAAGGTCGAAACCCTCTACCGGGCAGCGCCTTTCGGTGTCGGCTATCAGGTGAGCACCTGGCGTTCCGGGGCCGGTTCGTGATCACCCCGATCGCGGTGGTCGGTCCCACCGCCACCGGAAAGTCCGATCTCGCACTGGAATTGGCGCAACGCCTGGACGGCGAGATCGTCAACATCGATGCCATGCAGCTGTATCGCGGCATGGATATCGGCACCGCCAAACTGCCGGTCGCACAACGTCGCGGCATCGTCCACCACCAGCTCGACGTGCTCGACGTCACCGAAACCGCCACCGTCGCGGCCTATCAGAGCGGCGCCTCGGCCGATGTCGAGGACATCATGGCGCGCGGGCGCACCCCGGTCATCGTGGGCGGATCGATGATGTACGTCCAGGCGCTGCTGGACCGGTGGGATTTTCCGGCCACCGATCCGCAGGTGCGCGCGAAATGGGAGGCGTTGCTCGCCGAGGAGGGTGTTGCCGCCGTGCATGCCGCGCTCCTGGAGGCTGATCCCGTTGCGGCGCAGACGATTCTGGCCACCGACGGACGCCGCATGGTGCGCGCGCTCGAGGTAATCGAACTCACCGGCCGCCCGTTCGCCGCCTCACAGCCTCGGATCGGCGAACCATATTGGGGCACAATCATTCTCGGTGTCGACCGGGAGACCGCCCAGCTCGATGCGCGCATCGAGATCCGCACGGCGGCGATGTTCGAGGAGGGGCTCGTGGACGAGGTGCGCACCCTGCTCGAACAGGGCTTGCGAGAAGGCCGAACCGCCTGCCGTGCAATCGGATATGCTCAGGTGCTCGCCTACCTCGACGGCGAATACGACCTCGCGCATGCTCAGGAACGCACCTTCATCGGCACCCGCCGCTACGTGCGCCGTCAGCGCTCCTGGTTCCGCCGCGACCCCCGCGTGCATTGGCTGGACGGCGCTGCCCCCGACCTCCCCGAAACTGCCCTCGAACACGTGCTGTCCCTCCTCGCCCCGGACACCCGCGAACGCTTGGAGCACTGAGATACGGTTCCGCAGCCGAGCAGCCGGTGGGTTCTGCGCGATCGATGGTCGCTTCGGAGCGGGTGAGGTTTTTCGGGAATGCCCCTTGACGGAATCTCCGCCTCGGACTCGGTGTTGGACGCGATACGGAGATCCGGGCGGACCCCGGTGACGAGTGGTGTGGTGCGGAACGGGGAGAATGCGGGAGTGTCCGATATCGAATTCACCAAAGGCCACGGCACGCAGAACGATTTCGTGATCCTGTTCGACCCGGAGGCCGAGCTGGATCTCACGGCGAGCCGGGTGGCGGCGCTGTGCGATCGGCAGCGCGGCCTGGGCGCGGACGGTGTGTTGCGGGTGGCGTGGGGTGAGCCCCTGGTCGAAGCCGGTGTGCTGGACGCGCTGCCCGAGGGGATCGGTCCGGACGACTGGTTCATGGACTACCGCAACGCCGACGGTTCGATCGCGGAGATGTGCGGTAACGGGGTGCGGGTGTTCGCCCATCATCTGGCGGTGATCGGCGCGGAGACCAGCGGATCGTTCGTGGTCGGAACACGTGCGGGGGCTCGGCCGGTGATCGTGCACGCCGCGGATCGGGTGCACGGTGAGGTCACCGTCGACATGGGCACCGTGCGGCAGCTGGGCGAATCCTTCGCGACGCTCGGCGGCCGGGCGCTGCCGGGTATCGGCATCGACGTCGGCAATCCGCACCTGGCCTGTGTGGATCCGGAACTGACCGCCGAGGCCCTGGCGAAACTCGATCTGACCGTGGCTCCCGGCTACGCGCCCGAGATGTTCCCGCACGGTGTGAACGTCGAAATCCTCACCGCGCTGGGGGATTCCGGCTCCGCCGCGCGGGGGGTCGACATGCGCGTGTACGAACGCGGCGTCGGCGAAACGCGTTCCTGCGGAACGGGAACCGTGGCCGCGGCCGCCGCGGCACTGGTACGCGAGGGCTTCGCGATCGAGCAGGACTCCGGCGAGGTGGTCGTGCGGGTGCCCGGGGGAGCGGTCACCGTCACGATCGACCACGGCAACGCCCGGTTGCGCGGGCCGTCCGAACTGGTCGCCTCCGGTCGCATCGCCGGGCAGTGGTGGGACGAGATCTGATCCTCGTATCGGTCGCGGATGACCGCACCCGCCAGGACGTGCAGGCCGTGCCGGAAATAACTCGAGTGCATCTTCGTGTTCTGTCGTGGGAGCATGGAGGTATATGAGGAAATCCGAAACGTATGAGTTCACTCCGGTCGACGAGTTGGCCCCGGAGGATACGACCGCCCCGGACGAGGATCGTGCGGGCGGCGGCTGGGCTCCCGAACCGACTGTCGGCGAGCTGCAGCTCGAGGAGCGCAGCTCGCTGCGACGCGTCGCGGGTCTGTCCACCGAGCTCACCGACATCACCGAGGTCGAATACCGGCAGCTGCGCCTGGAACGGGTCGTGCTGGTCGGAGTGTGGACCGAGGGCACCGCGACACAGGCCGATGCGAGCATGGCCGAACTGGCCGCACTCGCCGAGACCGCGGGCTCGCAGGTGCTCGACGCGCTGATCCAGCGTCGCGACAAACCCGATCCGGCCACCTACATCGGCTCCGGCAAGGCCGACGAGCTGCGCGCGGTGGTACTCGACACCGGCGCGGACACCGTGGTCTGTGACGGCGAGCTGACTCCCGCGCAGCTGACCGCGCTGGAGAAGGTCGTCAAGGTCAAGGTGATCGACCGGACTGCGCTGATTCTGGACATCTTCGCCCAGCACGCGACCTCCCGAGAGGGTAAGGCGCAGGTCTCGCTGGCGCAGATGGAGTACATGCTGCCGCGGTTGCGCGGCTGGGGTGAGTCGATGTCCCGGCAGGCCGGTGGTCGCGCGGGTGGCGCGGGCGGCGGTGTGGGTACCCGTGGTCCCGGTGAGACCAAGATCGAGACCGATCGTCGCCGGATCCGTGAGCGCATGGCGAAATTGCGCCGCGAGATCCGGGAGATGAAGACCGCACGCGACACCAAGCGGTCCCGGCGCACCTCCAGCGGCATTCCGTCGGTGGCGATCGTCGGCTACACCAACGCGGGTAAATCGAGTCTGATGAACTCGCTGACCGGTGCGGGCATCCTGGTACAGGACGCGCTGTTCGCCACCCTGGATCCGACCACGCGTCGCGCCGCCCTCGAGGACGGTCGCGAGGTGGTGTTCACCGACACCGTGGGCTTCGTCCGGCATCTGCCGACGCAGCTGGTGGAGGCGTTCCGCTCGACGCTCGAGGAGGTCACCGGCGCGGATCTGCTGGTGCACGTCGTGGACGGCTCCGATCCGCTGCCCGGCGAGCAGATCAAGGCGGTGCGCGCGGTCGTCATCGACGTGCTGCGCGAGACCGGGACCCCGGCTCCGCCGGAGTTGTTGGTGGTCAACAAGATCGACGCACTGGACCCGATGGAGCTGACCCAGTTGCGCGGGCTGCTCCCGGACGCGGTGTTCGTCTCGGCGCGCAGCGGACAGGGTATCGAGGACCTCCGCGACCACCTGGCCGATATCCTCGGCGGCCTGGACGTCGAGGTCAGCGTGCTGCTGCCGTACAGCCGCGGCGATCTGCTGTCCCGGATCCACGCGGACGGCAGCATCATCAGCTCCGACCATCAGGAGTCCGGCACCCGGGTCTGCGCGCGCGTTCCGCGTTCGCTGGCCGCGTCGCTGGCCGAATTCGCGCACGCGGGATCCGCCGAATCCGAGGGCCTGGTTTCCCAGGACTGATCGCACAAGCTCGAGTCCCACTGAGTCGGTGACTGCTGGCGGAACCCGCCTCGGTCTTGCCACGCTGGTCTGATATCGGCCGAAGTGGAGAGTGCTGGTGCGAGGTGTCTGTGCCGGGTGGTGAGGTTCCGCGGCTGTCGGCGTTGGGCGCGGATCCCGCCGCGGTGCTGCGCGTCGTCGGATATTTCGATCGTTTCGACGAATCCGCCGCCAACGCCGATACCGTGGTCCGGGCCGCGGCGTTGCTGGCGGAATGCCCGGTCGGTGCGGTGTGGTCGTCCGGGACGACGATCCGGTACGACGCGTCCGGGCGGCTCGTGCCGGGCGCCTCGCCGCTGGATGCCTTCGGCGCGGATCCGGCGGTGTGGCTCGAACCGGTGGGCCCCGCGCACCCGCTGCATCCGGTGCTGCTGGATCGGTTGCGACACTGCCTGCAGATGGTGGCCGTGCGGTTGTCGCTGTCGGGCTCGCTACATCTGGACGATCCGGCCCTGCTCGAGGTCGTGCTGTCCGAGAAGGAGCGGCGCGAGGATCGGGTGCGGGCACTGCGACTGCTGGGTATCGATCCCGAACGCGCGGTGCGGGTGTTCGCGGTGACGGGTCCGGCTACCCAGGATGCGGTGCGGATCATCGCCGACCGGCTGTCGGTGGTCAGATCCGTCGTCATAGGTGCGACGACCGCCGTGCTGGTACTCGATTCCGGTTCGATTCGGCAGATCTCGGATGATCTGAATTCCGCTGTGGTGCAGTTGTTTCCGTCCTCTCGATCCGGGGCGGCCGGTCCGCGGGTCGGCATCGGGGAACGAGTGGCGCCGCTCGCGGCGGCGTCGTCCTGGGAGCAGGCGCGCCGGGCGCTGCGCTTCGCCTCGTCGACTTGGCAGGGCCGCCGGGTGGTCGCCTTCGAGCGACTGGGGTCGCTGGAGTTGCTGGCCGATCTGCCGGTGCGGCGCCTGCTGGGAACGGCGGATATGTTGCGTATCAACGGATTCGCCGAGACCGAGGCAGGTGCGCTGGCCGTCGACACGCTCGAAGCGTTCTGCGTCTTCGGGTCGCTGCGCCGCACGGCCGCGGAACTGCATCTGCATCACAGCACGGTCGCCGCGCGGATCGCGCACGTCGAATCGGTCATGGGCTGGAATGTGGACGAGGCGCTGGACCGGTTCTGCGCGACGCTGGTGCTGACCGTGCGCCGGCTCGCACTGTCATCGGCCGAGCTGGCGGGCGGTGACCCGACGCGCGTCGGGTCCGGCGACGCATTCCGCCGACGCGCGGCGGATGATCCGGGCGTGGGTGATCGGTGATGATCTCCGGGCACACCTGATGACCGAAAAGGAGTGTCGCACAATGGCTGTCATCGATCCGGACCGCACCTGGGCCCCGCTGGAGAAGCGGCTGGCCGAGACCGCCGACGAACGGCATCGTCGCGTGCTGAGCATCGTCATCGAGCATATGAAGGCCGAGGCCGTGCCCGATCTGGATGGACTCATGCGCACGCTGACGCCCGAGCCGGACTATCACTTCTGGAACGATGGCCGGGACGTCGGCCCGAAGACGTACGCCGGTGTCCGGGGCTACTATCAAGCCTTTGTCGAAAGTCGTTCCAACATACTGGAATTCGAGATCGATCGGCTGGTGGTCGACGACCACTGCGTGGTCACCGAGGGTTTCCTGCGGCAGATCTATCCGGGCGCGTACGCCGCGCAGCTGGGCTTCCCGGTGGACGATCCGGCCGCGGACTATCTGATCGTGTTCCGGCAACTGCTGCTGTGGCCGATCGACGTGCACGGGGCGATCATCGGTGAGGATTCCTATCATTCGGGTCCGTCCGAGATCCGCAAGCTGTCGCGGGAGGAATTACCGCAGACGTATATCGAACTCGTGCACGCGGATTCGTAACCGACCGGAGAACGGCTGAGGGAAAGCGAGGTCGAGATGACCGACCACCTGCGCACCGATATCGCGACGATGCTGCTGGATCGGCTGGGCGACGACCGGCCCGGCCTGCTGTCCCGCACCACCACCTGGACCTGGGACGAGGTGGTGCGGGAATCGGCGGCGCGCGCGGCGCTGGCCCGGGAGCTGCGCCGCGACGGCCCGTTCCACATCGGCGTGCTGCTGGAGAACGTGCCGGATTTCGTGTTCTGGCTCGGCGCGGCGGCATTGGCGGGCGCGACCGTGGTCGGCATCAACCCCACCCGCGGCACCGAACAGCTCGGCGCGGACATCCGGTACACCGACTGCCAGCTCATCGTCAGCGATGCCGCCGGGCTGGAGCGGTTGCGGGATCTGGACACCGGATTGTCGCGGGACCGGTTTCTGCTGGTCGACGATCCGGAGTACGGGCGCGCGGTGCGGGAGCGTCGGTGCGAACCGGAGGCCGCCGGGGGACCGGACTCGCTGCTGCTGTTGCTGTTCACCTCCGGAACCACCGGGATGTCCAAGGCGGTCAAATGCTCCCAGGGCCGCCTGACCCGGGTGGCGTACGCGGCGGTCGAGAAATTCGGGCACATCCGCGAGGACGTGGAGTACTGCTGTATGCCGCTGTTCCACGGCAACGCCATCATGGCGCTGTGGTCCCCGGCCCTGGCAGTCGGGGCGACTGTTTGTCTGACCCCGAAATTCTCTGCCTCCCAATTCCTTCCGGACATCCGGTACTACGGCGCGACCTTCTTCACCTACGTCGGCAAGGCGCTGGGCTACCTGATGGCCACGCCCGAGACGCCCGACGATGCCGACAACCGCCTGACCCGTGGATTCGGCACCGAGGCGTCGACGGCGGACCAGGCAGAATTCCGCCGCCGCTTCGGCGCGGAGCTGTTCGAGGGCTACGGCTCGAGCGAGGGGTCCGGCATGGTCGCGCTGGATCCGCACTCGCCGCCCGGTGCCCTCGGCCGTCCCGCACATGCCGGGGTCGCGGTCGTGCACCCGGACACGCTGACCGAATGCGTCCGCGCCGAACTGGACGAGTACGGGCGGGTTCGCAATCCCGACGAGGCGATCGGCGAGATGGTCGACAAGGCGGGCGCGCTGTCCTTCGAGGGGTACTACAAGAACGACGTCGCCGACGCCGAACGCATCCGCAACGGCTGGTACTGGACCGGTGATCTGGGTTACATCGATACCGGCGGATTCCTGTACTTCGCCGGTCGCAAGGGCGACTGGATTCGAGTGGACGGGGAGAACACCTCGGCGCTGATGATCGAACGGGTGCTGCGGCGTCATCCCGCGGTGATCGCCGCGGCGGTCTACGGCGTGCCCGATCCGCGCTCGGGCGATCAGGTGATGGCGGCGGTCGAGGTCGCCGATCCGGCCGCGTTCGATCTGCGTGAGTTCGCCGAATTCCTCTGTGCCCAAGACGATCTCGGGACCAAGGGGACGCCGAGGCTGCTGCGGGTCTCGGCGAATCTGCCGGTGACCGGTTCGAACAAGGTGCTCAAACGGCAGCTTCAGGAACAGGGCTGGCGTACCGACGAGGCGGTGTACCGCTGGTCCGGGCGCGGCGCACCCGAGTACGCCGCGCTGACCGAGCCGGGCAGATCCGCGCTCGAGGCCGAATTCGCCGCGCACGGTCGGCAGCGTCTGCTCTGAGAATCCTCTCAGCCGGCGTCGTTACCATGGCGGCATTCGAACGGCCTGCAGGGAGGATTCTTGTCCGATATCGAGCCGGTAGCGACGGCTACCGCCGACACTACGTTGACGGATGGCGCGCCGCTACGAATGTCGTTGACCGAGAACGATATTCGAAGACTCGAGGCGTTCGCGGCGCCGCTGCGGGCATGGACCAGTCCGGTATTCCACGGATTGGACAACATTCCCGCGGACGGCCCGGTGCTCCTGGTGGGCAACCACAATTTCCTGGGCATCGATACCCCGGTGCTGTGGCCCGAACTCGCGCGCACGCGGGGGCGGCTGCTGCGCGGTCTCGCCGAGAACGTGCTGATCACGGTGCCGGGTGTGCGGCATCTGCTGCAAAGTATCGGGTGCGTGCGGGGCAATCGCGAGAATTGCCGAACGCTGCTCGAAGAGGGCGAGATGGTGCTGGTCTTCCCGGGCGGCGGGCGCGAGGCCGTGCGTCGCAAGGGGGGAGAAGTACGTCCTCAAATGGGAGGGCCGCACCGGTTTCGCGCGGATGGCGATCGAGACCGGCGCACCGATCGTGCCGTTGGCGATGATCGGCGCGGACGACGTCTACGACATCATCTTCGACGGTGACGATCTGGCCATGCGCCCGGTGCGGATGCTCGTGCAGGCCCTGGGCATGCGCGGCAATCTGACGCCGCCACTGGTCCGCGGCCTGGGGCCGACGCTGCTGCCCAAACCCGAGCGGTTCTACTACGCGGCGGGCACACCCATCGAGACCACCCCGTGGGCCGATGCGCCGGATCTGGACAGGGCCGCCGAGGATCTGCAGGCGGTGGTCCGCAAGGCGCTCGAGGAGGAGTTGCGATTCCTGTTCGCCGAGCGGGAGCGCGACCGCGGCAGGACCCTGTGGGGCCGGGTGCGCGGATCGATCGGCCTGTAGCGGCCGCGGTCCGGGAAGGTTTACCGCGGTTCGGACGGACGCCCTCCTCGCCTGACCACCGTGTTACGCAGTTGGGACTGCTTTTTCCAGGATCGAAGTAAACGGTGATTCGACTTCCATGTACCGTATGGGCAGAGGCGAGGTAGCCCATGTGGTCACAAGGAGGTTGGCGTGGAGCGCACCCTTTTCGAACCGGAGCACGACCTGTTCCGGGAGTCGTACGGCAAATTTCTCGAGCAGTACGTCGCACCGAACCATGCGCAGTGGGAGCAGGAGGGCGTCGTCGACCGGCAGGTCTGGCTCGAGGCCGGTAAGCAGGGATTCCTGGGCATGGCAGTGCCCGAGGAGTTCGGCGGCGGCGGTGTGAAGGACTTCCGCTACAACGCGATCCTCACCGAGGAGACCGCCAAGGGGCAGTACTCGGGCCTGGGATTCACGCTGCACAACGACGTGATCGCCCCCTATCTGCTGGAGCTGGCGAACGAGGAGCAGAAGCAGCGCTGGCTGCCCGGCTTCTGTTCCGGTGAGATCATCACCGCCATCGCCATGACCGAACCCGGCACCGGGTCCGATCTGCAGGGGATCAAGACCCGTGCGGTCAAGGACGGCGACGACTGGATCCTCAACGGCGCCAAGACATTCATCACCAACGGCATCAACTCCGACATCGTGATCGTGGTCGCCCAGACCGATCCGGAGAAGGGGTCGATGGGCTTCTCACTGCTGGTCGTCGAGCGCGGTATGCCCGGTTTCGAGCGCGGTCGCAACCTGGACAAGATCGGCCTCAAGGCGCAGGACACCGCCGAGTTGAGCTTCACCGACGTCCGGGTTCCCGGCAAGAACCTGCTGGGCACCGAGGGGATGGGCTTCATCCACCTCATGCAGAACCTCCCGCAGGAGCGGCTGTCCATCGCCGTGATGGCCGCCGCGGCCATGGAGGGCTGCCTGGACATGACCATCCAGTACGTCCGCGACCGCAAGGCTTTCGGCAAGCCCATCGGCGCCCAGCAGAACACCCGCTTCGTCCTGGCCGAACTCGCCACCAAGACCACCGCGGTCCGCGTCCTGGTCGACAAGTGCATCGAGGCCCTCAACGACGGCAAACTCACCGTCGAAGAGGCCGCCATGGCCAAGTGGTGGAGCACCGAGGAAGAGCTCGACCTCATCACCAAATGCCTGCAACTGCACGGCGGCTACGGCTACATGCGCGAATACCCCATCGCCAAGGCCTACATGGACGCCCGCGTCCAGACCATCTACGGCGGCACGACCGAGATCATGAAGGAGATCATCGGGCGTTCGCTGAAACTTGCCTGATAGGGCGCAGTTTCCAGGGTCGGGAGGCGGCCTCCGTCCCCTTGTGGTCCCCTTCCGGATCTGAAAGAGTTCCGTTTCCAGGTGGGTACCCTACTGGGGTATCCCCCTGCGGAGTGGAGGTCCCCTGGATTCTCGCAGTTGGCGGTGGGCATGATGCTCAGGTGTCGGAAGAGTCGATGGTCGCCAAAGCGTTGAGTGTGCTGGCAGCGTTCGACCGCGACCGGTTGGTGCTCACGTTGCCGGAACTTGCGCTGCGGACCGGGATTCCGCAGACGACGGTCTATCGGCACGCCACTGATCTCGTTCGGTGGGGTGCACTGGATCGCTCACCTGGTGGGGGATACCAGATCGGATTGCGGATGGTGGAGATCGCGGCGCTGTGCCCACGCGGCCAGCAGTTGCGCGATGTCGCGTTGCCGTACTTGGAAGACCTGTACGAGGCGACACATCAGAATGTGCAGTTGGCGGTGCGCGACGGGGCGGAGGTCGTGTACGTCGAGTTCTTGTCGGCTCGTAACGCCGTGGCCGTACACATTCGCGTCGGTGCCAGGTGGCCACTGCACGCGACCGGCGTCGGGTTGGCGATTCTGGCGTATGCGCCTGACGATGAGGTCGAGGAGATTCTCCGTGGACCGCTTCGGTCCTTCACCGATAAGACGATCCACACCGCCTCTCGCCTGCGGCAGGAGTTGGCGCAGGTCCGTCGGACCGGGGTGGCAGTGAGCGAGGGGCAGGTGACGCTGGACGCGTACTCGGTGGCCGCGCCCGTGTTCGGTGCCGACCGGAAGGTTGTTGCTGCAGTCTCCGTCGTGGTGCCGAGCGACGATACGCGACGTTGGGTGTGGGCCCCTGCAGTGCAGACCGCTGCTCTCGGCATCACGCGGCAGTTGGGTGGACGGCCTCCCGCTTCTTTCTCGCCTCCATGAGATCCGCGTTTCCATTGGGTGGAAGTGAGTCTTGGATCTCATTTCGGGCCGGACGCATCATGACCGGAACAGTTCTCGCCCCGGTCGGGGATGGTCCTTCAGGAGTCCGCTATGAGTCCCACAACAACTCTTGTTCGTAATCAGTGGTATGTCGCTGCCTATAGCGAGGAGATCGGAGAGGAGTTGTTCGCGCGGACGGTGTGTAACGAGCCGCTGGTGTTCTTCCGCGCCGAGGACGGTGCGGTGGTGGGGTTGGCCGACCGTTGTATCCATCGGCGGTATCCGCTGTCGAAGTCGCAACGTGTCGAAGGCGATCGAATCGTTTGTGGCTACCACGGTTTCACCTACGACCGCACCGGGACGTGTGTAGCGGTACCGGCCCAGACACGGATACCGCGCAGTGCGCGGGTAGCCGCCTATCCCGTGGTCGAACAGGACTCCTTGGTGTGGGTCTGGATCGGTGATCGCGAGCCGTCCGCGCCGGAGTCGATCCCACGGGCGCCTTGGCTCATCGCGTCGGGGTGGACGACCACTCGCGGGCTCGAAACGATTCAGGGGCGACATGCGCTGCTGATGGACAACCTGATGGACCTGTCGCATGAGACCTATCTGCACGGCGGCTATATCGGGACACCCGAGGTCGCCGACACCCCGATCACGACCGAGATCGACGAGGAAGCCGGTGTCGTGCGGGTGAGCCGTCGCATGGACGATGCGGAATGCCCACCGTTCTATGCGAACTCGACAGGAATCACGGGCCGCATCACGCGCTGGCAGGATATCGAATTCACCCCGCCGTGCCTTTATCGGTTGCACAGCCGAGTGGCGCCGCAGGGGAACTATCCTCCGCCGGATTATGTGCCCGGTCGGGACTACTCCGTCGACGATGGCGCCTTCCATACCGAGATCGTCTATGCTCTCACCCCCGAAACCGAGCATTCGGTCCACGACTTCTGGATGGTCGCCCGTGATTTCGCGATCGAGGACCAGTCCATCACCGAGTATCTCCATACGAACAATCGCGTCGTGGTCATGCAGGATGTCGAGGCGCTCAATGTGGTGGAAGCCGTGATCGCGGAGGAGGAGCGGACCTCCGGTACGTATCAAGAGTTGTCGATCAACATCGACACCGGTGCGCTCGGGGCGCGGCGGTTGATGGCCAATCTGCTGAAGACCGCGGAGCTCACGGAACCATCCGGTGGGGTGGAGGCCCGATGACTGCACGGCCATACCGTGTGGAGTGGCGTCCTGGTACTGATGAGCTACTCGGATACTGCCACTGTGGTGCCACACATTCAGCCCTGGATCCGATCGAGCTCTGGCAGTGGTTGCTGTCCCATCCTGTCGGCCACCGTGCTGAGACGAACCCCGTTCCACTGGCAGTCGCGGGGCCATCGACTATGGCCGGAGCCGTATCGTGAAGCATGAACCCGAGTATCCGGTCGTCGTCGCCGCTCGTCGCGTGATCGCCGACAGGGTCGTGGAATTGACGTTCCGCATCACCGCAGATGACCTGCCGACATGGGAGCCGGGGGCACATGTGGATGTGATTCTCGGGCCGGATCTGGTGAGGCAGTACTCGTTGTGCGGAGACCCACAAGCACGCGACACGCTGACGATCGCGGTACTTCACGAAGAGGTCGGCCGCGGCGGTTCCACGTTGGTGCACGAAAAAGTAGCTGTCGGTGATCGACTGCGAATTCGGGGCCCGCGCAACAACTTTCCACTACGCGATGCGAAGGAGTATCTATTCATCGCCGGCGGCATCGGGATCACGCCGCTGCTGCCGATGATACGGATGGTTGCTGCGCGAGGTGGCAAATGGGCACTCGAGTACTGCGGTAGAGCAACTGCCGGCATGGCCTATGTCGAGGAACTGTCGGGCTTGGATGGTGTGCGGATCCATCCGAGCGACAGGAGCGGGCCACTGGATTTGAGTACCGTGCTCGGTACGGTGCGGCCGGGGGTGCACGTCTACTGCTGTGGACCGGAACGCTTGCTCGCTGAGGTTGAACAGCGTTGTGCTGCATGGCCTTCGGATTCAGTGCATGTCGAGCGGTTCGCTGCCGGACAGGTCGAATCCGAGGTGGACGAGATGTTCGAAGTCCGGTGTGCCCAGTCGAAAATCGACCTGATGGTGCCACCCGGTTCTTCGATTCTGGAGATTGCTGAGCAGGCTGGTGTCCAGGTCCTCTCGTCCTGCCGTGAAGGCACCTGCGGCACGTGTGAAACGGTGGTGCTGGAAGGCACTCCCGATCACCGGGACAGTCTGCTGAGCCCGCAGGAGCGTCAAGCCAACGAAGTGATGATGATCTGTTGTTCGCGGTCCCTGGGCTCCCGTTTGGTACTGGAGCTGTAGTCAGGTTGTCGGCATTCTTTTCGCTTGCCGCCGAGGGGATTCGGGTGTCGGTGTCGCAAAGAGTGCGTAATCTGTCCGAAGCGACACCACCCAGCGGCGATATCTCTCCCTATCGTTCATACATGACTCGTTTGCGACATCTCGCCACTGAGTCGATGGCATACCCGGTACGAGCGCTCCATCATCCGATGGTGCGGATGCGCGCCGAGGTAGTTTCCGGGACGAGGGGACGAGAATGCGCATCAATTGCAGCCGCTGTCGCACAGTCGATTACACGGTCGCGCCGGCGGCCGCGAGCCGTGGTGTGATCGATCTCGAGCCGATGGCGGTGAGCGCGACGACAGGTTTCGCCGACTGCCTGCTGGTCCGGGTAGGTGTCGAGCGCGGGGATGCGGCGCTGGCCGATGTCGCCGCGAGGGTCGTGGACCGCATGGCCGTTCGAACGGACGCGGCGATCACGGTCATCGACGGCTTCGCCCGGCGCACGCTGGCGCGAGGAAGCGATCGGCACTACTGCCGCGGGCGGGGCGCCGGCACCGCCGAGGTGTTGCGGGAGCTGGCGGGGCGACTGGAGGAAAGTGGCCACGCCGTGCATCTCGTACCGGAAGGATGGAACAAGAGCTGGGATACCGAGCTGCTCGAATCTGCGGGCGCCCAATGCGTGGTCGATCTGACCGAGGGCAGTGAGCCGGTCGTCTGGAGTTCGGAGAACATCTGCGGGTGGAATTCGCGGTGTGGTCCGCTGTTCCGACCATAGTCGATTCCGGTCCGCCGCTCTCCTGAGAGCGGGATCACCCTGCGGTATTGGTGATTTCGCCGACGCCGGCCGAGAGCCCCGCGAGCAGGGTCGCCGCCGTCGTCTGGAACATGTCGAGATCGCCGTACAACCGGGCCACCAACATCGAGCCTTCCAGGCAGCTGATGATCATGTGCGCCTTCTCGCGCGGAGATTCGGCGAAGGTGAGTGTTCGTTCCCGCTGTCCCTGCGTCAGTACCTCGGAGAGCCACTCCTTGTTTCGTTCGAAGAAGTGGACCACCGATTGCCGCATGGGCTCGGACAGTGTCGTGTATTCGGCGGCGAGCATGCCGCACAAGCACATTCGCTCCTCGCGAAGGACACCCGCGTACAGGCTCGCATAGCGCTCCAGCCGGGCGGGGGCGTCCCGATCATCGACCGCCGACAGCGCCTCGAAGAACCGTTGCTCGTACCGCTGCACGAGTGCCAGGCCCAGCTCGGCTTTGCTCGGAAAGTGGTAGTGCAGAGCGGGTTTGGAGATCGACAGAGTCGCGGCGATGTCGGCGTAGCTGAACCCGTTGAACCCGCGACTCTGCACGAGTCGCTCAGCGACGTCGAGGATGTGTGACGACGTGGGGCGTGGCGTCATTGTCCTGTGCCTCTTGACTATCGGGCGGGTACTGGTGAGAATCTGACCTACTGGTAAATCAGTGTACGTCGATCGATCCGATACGACGTCAGTCTGTTCTGCGAAGCTGTTGCAGCGTAACCGATGTCGGTTGCGTAGAACATCCGCTCTCGCGGTCGGGGGGTTTCACTGGATTTGCCGGGTAGCGAACTCGACCTGGGAGGAGGGCGAGTCTGGCCAACGCTGTGGGGCAACGGATCTCGGCCGTGCGACATCACTCGCCCCACTCGGCTTCCCAGGCGGCAGGAACAATGCGAGAACTCAGCGAAATCGAACCCACGGCTGCGCTGGTGGAGCAGTCCGGCGCGGGTGGGGCGCTCGAATATCTTCCGTTCGACGGTCCGGACGGCCGCTTGATCGGCCGGCGGGACGAACTCGATCGGATGGTGAAGCGGATCGACGGGGTGGTCGCCGGGGCGGGCGGGATCGTCCTGGTCGAGGGCGAATCGGGCATCGGCAAGACCGCGATGCTCACCGCGGCCGCGCGGCTCGCCTCCGCGCGCGGCATGCGGGTGCTGTGGAGTGAAGCGAAAGAGCTCGAGCAGCGTGTGGCACTCGCGGCGATGAGGCCACTGCGGGCCGCGATCGACGCGGCGGCGTCCACACCGGAGTTCCCGCCGATGCCGGAGGGGCGCAGTGCCGCCACCCCGATGGTGATCCGGCACGAGATGGGAATCATCGAGGACCTGCTTGTGAAGACCGAGAATTACTGTGCCGCAGGTCCATTCGTAATGATCGTGGACGATGCGCACTGGGCGGATTCGTCGAGCCTGCTGGCGCTGCAACGACTGGGAGAACTCGTCCGGACGCTACCGCTGCTGATCCTGCTCGCCGTCCGGCCGCTGCCGCGGCCGCGCCATCTGTCGGTGCTGCTCGCCGAATTCGAGTCGGGGGGCGCCGAACTCGTACGGCTCGGCCCGATGAGTGATTCGGAAGTTGCCGTGCTCGTGGAACTCTCACTCGGATCCGTTGCCGGGCCGCTGCTGTCGGCGGCTGTCTCCCGGGCGGGTGGTAATCCGCTGTACATCACCGAACTGGTGGCGGGACTGCTGCAGGCGGAGATGATCGAGTCCGGGGAAATCACCTCGGACACGACGACTTTCGCGGTGAACGGACCGAAGGACATTCGCCTACCGGAATCGCTGACCGATGTGATCGTCCGGCGGCTGGATCATCTTCCGGCGCGATCGCGGCAGATCCTGTCGATGGCAGCCGCATTGGGGCAGGGCGTCGAGGCGATCGAGCTGTCCGAGGTCCTCGAGGCCCCACTCATCGACGTATGGAACGTGATCAGTGTCGCGGTCGCCTCGGGAATCCTGGTTCGTTCCGGCGCCGAGCTGAGCTTCCGGCACGACCTGATCCGTCAGGTGCTGGCCGACCAGCTTCCACCCGCCACGCGGGTGACGTTGCAGTTGCGAGCGGCGCGGGTGCTGATGTCGATCGAGGCACCGGTAGAGCGCATCGCAATGTACCTGCTGACGGGTGACGGCCCGCTCGAGGCGACCGTGGTGGAGTGGCTGGTGGATGTCGCGGAGAGGTTGACCGGTCGTGCACCGGAATTGGCGGCCGGACTGCTCGCCCGGGGCCTCGGGACGCCGGGACTCGATGCGAGGTGCTACGACGAGTTGCGGCTCTGGCAGGTCAGGGCGCTGTTGTGGAGCGGGAACCCGACCAGGGCCGAGGCGGTGGCGCGGCAGGCGTTGTCGCAGGGCGCCATCGCGGCCGGTCGGCAGCAGGAGGTCGGCAACCCGCTGCGCTGGCTGCTGGCGCACGCGTGCTTCGCTCGCGGAAACCTACTCGACGCCGTCGCGCTCGTCGACTCGGTGCTTGCCCGCCCCGGCCTCACGGCACTGCAGGAGGGGCAATTCCACGGATTTCGTGCTCTGTGCTGTGTGCTGCTGGAACGGTTCGATATTGTCGAAGAGGCATCGGCACAAGCGATTTCAACCGGTGCAGCCTGCGAGGATCCGGTCGCATGGGGACTGGGTTCGTTCGCGCTGGGCTTGTTGCGATTCCATCAGGGATTTCTGGATGAGGCGCAGCAACTCGGTGATCGGCTGATGCGGAATTTCGAATCCAGTGGGCGCCCGCGACTGTCCCACATCCAGCCCTATTCGCTGAGCGGACGTTGTCTGGCCGAGTCGGACCGGTACGTGGTCGCGGAAAAGACACTCGAGCGGGCGATTCGGTACAGCGAGCACAACTCTGGAGTGTTTCTCGGCTTGAACCGGTTGGCGCTGGCGCAATTGCACTTTCTGCGAGGCCGCTGGGACGAATCCCTGATCGGACTGCGCGCCTGCCGGGAGATACCGGACGTGTCCGGCCATGCCGCACCCGCCGAGTGGTTGGAGGCGCTCGTCGCGGTGCACCGCGGCACGTTCGTCGGCGCCCCGGAATCGCTGGCCGCCCCCGATGATCGGGAGTGCCCCAGCTATCGGCACCTGCGCCCGTGGGTGCAGGCGTTGATATATGAGACGCAAGGTGATTCGAACGCGGCATTCGATACGCTGTGGGGCCTGCGCGGGGAGTTCGAGGACGGACTGCTGTCCGCCATGGCGTATCACGCATTTCCGGATCTGGCGCGAGTGGCGTTCGTGGCCGGGCGGATGGACATTGCCGGCAAGGTCGCTGCCGTCGCGGATCTGGTGGATGCGCGTCATTCCACACCCAGCCGGCGCGGCACGGCGGCGCTGTGTCACGGGCTGGCCGAGGGCGACGCCGCGCTTGTCGCCCGGGCCGTCGAATCGTTCCGGGAGGCCGGTCGCCCCTGGTATCAGGCACAGGCGAACGAACTGCTGGCGCTCCTGCTCGCGGGCGAGGGGCGGGAGGCGCAGGCTCGGTCCGCATTGGACGACGCCGTCGAGTTGTACGCCGGGTTCGGCGCCGAATGGGATATCGCCCGGGCCGAGGCACACCTGCGGGAATTCGGGATCCGCCGTGGCCGGCGTGGTCGCCGCAACCGTCCGAAGAACGGTCTGCAGGCACTCACACCGACCGAGCAGAAGGTTGCCCTATTGGTAGCGCAGGGGCTTTCGAACCCCGAGATCGCCACCAGAATGTTCGTCTCGCCCCGCACCGTCCAATCGCACATTTCGAGCATCCTGACGAAACTGCGACTGCAATCGCGGATTCAAGTGGCTGTTGCCATAGCCACTCAGGGATGACGCCGGGCCTGCGTCTCGGCGGCGTGGCTGTAGAGCGACTCCACCCCGGTGCGCTGGGCCACGGCTTTCGCGGTGGGTTGCGGGATTCTGTGACATGAATTGTTTACGGTGGTATGCATGCAGGTCCTGCGCACGCCCGACGATCGCTTTGCGGAGTTGCCCGATTTTCCGTTCCGGCCGCGCTATGTCGACGTGGCGGGGGACGACTCCCGGCTGCGGGTGCACTATCTCGACGAGGGCCCGGTCGGCGGCGAGGTCGTGCTGTTGTTGCACGGCGAGCCGTCCTGGTGCTTCCTCTACCGGCACATGATCCCGGTGCTCGTGGACGCTGGGCTGCGTTGTGTCGCGCCCGATCTGGTGGGTTTCGGGCGCAGCGACAAACCCGGCGACCGCGCCGACTACACCTACGCCCGCCACGTCGAATGGATGCGCGAAGCGCTTTTCGACCGGCTGGATCTGTCGTCGATCACGCTCGTCTGCCAGGACTGGGGTGGCCTGATCGGGTTGCGACTGGTCGCCGAGCATCCGGATCGGTTCGCCAGGGTGGTGGTGGCCAACACCGGACTGCCGACCGGTACCTCGAAGGTGACCGACGCTTTCCTTGCCTGGCAACAGTTCTCGCAGGAGTCTCCGGACTTCCCGGTCGGCGGCATCGTCGCGGGCGGCTGCCGGACGGCATTGTCCGCGGATGTGATGGCGGCCTACGACGCGCCGTTCCCGGACGAAACGTACAAGGCCGGTGCCAGGGCCTTTCCGCTGCTGGTCCCGACCGGGCCGGACGACCCCGCGGCCCCGGCCAACCGCCGGGCGTGGGAAGAATTGTCCCGCTTCGACAAACCGTTTCTCACCGCGTTCTCCGACGGTGACCCGATCACCCGCGGCGGCGACCGGCAATTCCGCGAGCAGATTCCCGGAGCGTCCGGGCGACCGCACACGATCATCGAGGGCGGCGGGCACTTTCTGCAGGAGGACAAGGGCCCCGAATTCGCGGCCGTGGTGGCGCAGTTCGTCGAAGACGCGGGACGGTGACCGTGACCGACACGCTCACCCCGCGGGTGACGGCCTGGCAGCGGGCCGGAACGGTCGAACAGGTTGCGGGCCATAGCATTTTCGTGCGCGAGCGTGGCGGATCGGCCGATCGGGCTCCGCTGGTGTTCCTGCACGGGTATCCGTCGAGTTCCTACGACTGGCGAGACGCCTTCGACCTGATCGACGGGCACCGGCTGATGGCGTTCGACTTCCTCGGCTTCGGGCTCTCCGACAAGCCGCGCGACCAGCTCTACACGCTGGCCGCCCAGGCCGACATAGTCGAGGAATTGACGCGACGATTCGCGGATGAACCGGTGGTCCTGGTGGCACACGACATGGGTAGCTCGGTCGCGACCGAACTCCTCGCGCGCGACATCGAAGGGCGGCTGTCGTTCCCGCTGCGGTCGGTGTTGCTGTTCAACGCCAGCCTGGTGCGCGAGCGGGCGAGCCTGCTGCGTGGACAGAAGCTGCTGTTGAGCCGGATCGGCCCGCTGTTCACACGGCTGACCACACAGTCCGGGTTCACCCGCCAGTTCGCGGGCATCTTCTCCGCCGAACACCCCCTCGACGCCGACGAGGCCGCCGACCAGTGGTCGCTGCTGGCCCGGTACGACGGCCACCACATGTTGGACAAGCTCATCCACTACAACCGCGAACGCGTGACGCCGCCGACCGCGGGCCGCTGGCACGACGCCCTGCGATCCTGGCCAGGCAGACTCGAACTGGGATGGGCCGGAAAGGATCCCATCTGTACCGAGGCCGTGCTCGAAGCCGTGCTCGCCCTTCGCCCGCACGCCGAACTGACGCGGTTGCCGGGGCTCGGGCACTACCCGCAGATCGAAGATCCCCGCACGGTCTGCCAACTCGTTCAACGGCACGCGTCACGGGACTGAGCGCCGCCATCAAGACCTCTGGGTTCTGTCGAGCCCGCACAGAACAGCCCGGCAATGGAGCCATCCGGCTCAATGATGCGGAGCACGACAGCCCGACTAGCCCCAGTTGGCAGCGAGGGTGAGGCAGAACGGGTGGCCGCTCGGATCGAGCAGCACCCGCCAGCTCTCACCGGGCTGAAACTCCGGCACCGTGGCGCCCAGTTCGACCAGTTGCTTACTGGCGATCTCGAGGTCTTCGACCGCCAAATCCAGATGGAACTGCTTGGTGCCATTCTCGTTCGGCCAGGTCGGCGCCTGATAGTCCGGGACCGTGCCGAACCCGAGCGCGTGATCCGGACCAGTGAGCATGGCGTACTCGTCCTGCGCGTGCGCGATCTTCCAACCGAGCGCCGCCGCCCAGAACTCCGCGTCTCGCCGTGCGTCGGCACTGTCCAGAGTGAGCATTTTCAACGTGGCAACCGCCATGGGGTTTCCTCTCCGCAACAAAATTACTGTCAGCCAGCCTGCAACACCGACGCCGCACGCGATTGCAAAAACGCGACACCGGCCCGCGCCCGAGATCGGGACCGGGGCGTTGCGTCGTGCCCAGCGGGAAGACGTACCCACAGTGCTCTCCGCACTGCGAAACTCGACCGATCGACTCCGATATCGACAGACACGTGTGGATGTTCGACCAGCGGCCGACCGCCTCCTAGTGCTGTCAGCACGCAAAACCCAGGTCGCTGACGAGAGCGGTCAGCCCAAATGAGTTCCACCCCAGGGGTATTGCCCGCGACAGCATCGTGAGCATGTGGCGATCCCGGACGATTCGCACATCGTCTCCCTCATCCATATACGGAGGGCGGCCTGAGAGTGGCACTTCGAGCCGGTCGATGGATGGATGGCGGCGGGTTATGGGTAGTGAAACATGTTAGAGTGCAATCCATTTCACGGATCGGGGAGGAAATGACAGAAACCGGCATCATCGCTGCTGATGTGGCGCAGGCCGCCAGCGCGCTCGCTCTGGGCCAACTGATCGCGGTGTTTCCCGAACCGACGAACGACACGGGGTCGGGGATCAATGCGGGGCTGTTGAAGTTCGCTCGCAACATCAGCAACAGTGACAACCAGGCGGTGTATGTCTACGAACAAGGCGCGGTCTGGCAAGACCGGCAAGAGAACAAGCAGACCGACAGCTGGGATACCAACCAAGAGCCTGGACCAGTTCCGCTGGTCGGAGGTCGCAAGCTTCGCGAGCTCGGCGCGCCGTGAGATCGGCAACGGAGTAACCCGGACCATCTACAAGTGGGGGTGCACCCTGGTGGACGGTCGGCATTTTGCCATCGGGAGGCAAGGCGAACACGGCCGCAACGCCGACTTCTCAAGGGTGTCTGGCGTGAAGGATCAAGTGATCCGGGTGGGGGCATT
>NZ_JAINZY010000070.1:0-598 GCF_019890715.1 Nocardia coffeae
CGACTCGAACAGCGGGGTGTGGAACAGACCCGGCGCGATGGTCACCACACGCACGTTCACACTCGCCAGATCACGCGCGATCGGCAGCGTCATACCCACGATGCCGCCCTTGGACGCCGAGTACGCGGCCTGACCGATCTGACCGTCGAACGCCGCGACCGAGGCGGTGTTGATGATGACACCACGCTCCTCGCCATCGAGCTCGGCAGCCGAGATACGCTCCGCGGCAAGACGGATCACGTTGAACGTGCCGATCAGGTTCACCGACACCACCTTGGTGAACGCGTCGAGGGGGAACGCGCCCTTCTTGCTGACCGTCTTGATCGCATTACCGATCCCCGCGCAGTTCACCGCGATCCGCAACGTCCCCAACGCCTGCGCCGCATCCAGCGCAGCGGCCACCTGCTCCTCGTTGGTGACATCGGCCGCGGCGAACACCACGCCCTCGCCCAACTCCTCGGCGATCGACTCACCGTTGGAAGAAGGCAGGTCGATGATCACGACCTTCGCGCCCTGACCGTGCAATTCCTTCACCGTCGCCAGGCCCAGGCCCGACGCGCCACCGGTCACCACGGCAACCGCATTGCTGATCTGCATA
>NZ_JAINZY010000071.1:0-573 GCF_019890715.1 Nocardia coffeae
GATCAACACCACCGACCGGCGCGGCTCATACGCGAGCCATCGGGGGACCGCCGCGATCAACGCACCGGGATTGTCGATGTACACCATGAACGAAACTCCTCTCGACGCAAACGAACCCAGCAGTTCCTGAATGGACGGCCAGGCCCGCGGGTGTCATCGGGCCTGGCCGGTGCGCGAGCGCTCAGGCCACCTGTGCTCCGTTGTCGTGCGGGACCGCGCGCAGGCGCGACCTGGCTTCGGTGCTGATGACACGGTCGAACCCTTGTGGCGAGGACACCGCAGAGTTCGGCCGTGCCAAGCGGCTGGAGGTGCATGGGGATTGGCGCTCGATTCGGCGTGGCGCAGCAGCTCACCCAGCCGAGCCGGCTCATCCGAACTCACAACAAGTCCTCCCGCCCGACGCCGGTCGCGGAGGTAAGGCGATCCAGAGCGATCTGCGCGGCGAGGAGATCCAGTACCGTCGGTACAGCCCGGTCCGTTCCACCGTCTGTGTTCGGGTCGGGTGTGCGGTCGCGGATCTTGCGGATCGCCAGAAGCGGCACGCCCCGCATCCGGACCCCGGTGAGCGAGGGG
>NZ_JAINZY010000072.1:0-547 GCF_019890715.1 Nocardia coffeae
CACGGTCTTCGTCGTGATCGCGGTTGCGCCGGTCGCCGTGCTCATGATCGCGCTCTTGCTCTGCCCCACCACCGCCGGACACCGCATGCTCGCCCACCTGCAGGCAGCACTGCCCATGACATCGCGGGTCGTCGCGGCAATCCTCATCGTCGCCGCCGTTGCCGCAGCCGCCGTCGGACTCACGATCATCCTCAGATAGCTGCGCGGGCTTGGACGCCCATCAACGCGGATGCAGCCGCCGTGGGACATCTGTGCAGGCGACTCCGAAAAGTGACATCGACGCTCCGAAGTCGCCTGTGGGTTGGTTTCGGAATCTAGTCTCGTTCTTGGCCTTGGCCTGGTTCAGAGTGCCTTGGGACACCGGCGAGTTCGGCCCGCACTCGGTGGGCGCGCGACGAGGCATCGGCGCAGCTCACCTGATGCGGCGTTCACACTCCTCGTAAGACGCACCAGAATTGAAGCAGTTGTCGAAGCCACTCTGTATGTCGCCGCTGGTAGGCGGCTCATCACAGAGAATTCCACACCGCGTATAGCCCGGGGCGTCGGT
>NZ_JAINZY010000073.1:0-545 GCF_019890715.1 Nocardia coffeae
GACGGTCTTCGTCGTGATCGCGGTTGCGCCGGTCGCCGTGCTCATGATCGCGCTCTTGCTGTGTCCCACCACGGCCGGACACCGCATGCTCGCCCGCCTGCAGGCAGCACTGCCCATGACATCGCGGGTCGTCGCGGCGATCCTCATCGTCGCCGCGGTTGCCGCAGCCGCCGTCGGACTCACGATCATCCTCAGATAGCTGCGGGCTTGGACACCCATCAACGCGGATGCAGGCGACTTCGGACATCTGTGCAGGCGACTCCGAAAAGTGACATCGACGCTTCGAAGTCGCCTGTGGGTTGGTTTCGGAATCTAGTCTCGTTCTTGGCCGTGGCCTGGTTCAGAGTGCCTTGGGACACCGGCGAGTTCGGCCCGCACTCCGTGGGCGCGCGACGAGGCATCGGCGCAGCTCACCTGATGCGGCGTTCACACTCCTCGTAAGACGCACCAGAATTGAAGCAGTCGTAGAAGCCACTCTGTATGTCGCCGCTGGTAGGCGGCTCATCACAGAGAATTCCACACCGCGTATAACCCGGGGCGTCGGC
>NZ_JAINZY010000074.1:0-538 GCF_019890715.1 Nocardia coffeae
CTGCGACGGCCTGAGAGGGCTGCCCGAGGCGATCAACGACACCTGGCCGTTGGCCGATGTCCAGCAGTGCGTGGTCCACCTCGTGCGGGCGAGCCTGAAATACTCCTCTCGGAAATACTGGAGTCGGATCACCACTGAACTACGCGCGGTCTACACCGCGCCCACGGTCGAGGCCGCTGAATCCCTTTTCGAGGAGTTCGCTGCTGAATGGGAACCGCGATATCCGGCGATGATTGCGGTCTGGCGCAACAGCTGGGAGCAATTCACGCCGTTCCTGCGGTTCCCGGCACCGATCCGGAAACTCGTGTATACCACGAACGCGATCGAAAGCCTGAACGCCAGATTCCGGCAGGCGACCCGCCGGCGCGGGCATTTCCCCAACGACCAGCCGCACTCAAGGTGCTCTACCTGGTCATCAGGAACCCGCTGAAAAACCAGCGGAATATCACTGGAAAGGTCAGCGGATGGAAGGATATACTCAACACGCTCGCCCTGTTCTACGGTGAGCGGATAACCGGAAACTAGCAGGACAATTCAC
>NZ_JAINZY010000075.1:0-504 GCF_019890715.1 Nocardia coffeae
TGTGAGCTCACCGAGCCGGGTGAGACGGTGGTGGTGCACGATGTCACGATCGCGTCGCCGTTGAACTTGCCCGCGACGATGCCCGAGCACGCGAGTGAACTCTATGCGAAGAATATTTCGGCGTTGTTGGAGTTGATGCTGGTCGATGGCCGGTTGGCTCCTGATTTCACTGATCAGGTACTCGCGGACTCGTGTGTGACCCGGGTAGCGGAGGCTGAATCGGAGACGGGTTCGGTTGCCGCCGGGACTGATTCGAGTGCGGACACCACGGACTCGGGTGGTGCGGCTGCTGATGCCGCGGAAGCATCCGAGGGCTTATCGGATTCAGGCGCGGAGAGCGCGATCCCGGTGGATGCCACCGCTGATGACACGGGTTCGGCTGCGGCCGTGGTGGATTCGACGATTGTGAACGGGGCCGGTGCGGGATCTTCTGCGAGTGAGGCTGATTCGGCTGGTGCTGTCGCTGAGTCCACGGAATCGGTAGCGGATGCGGCGGGTTCGGCG
>NZ_JAINZY010000076.1:0-501 GCF_019890715.1 Nocardia coffeae
ACCCTCGCTCACCGGGGTGCGGATGCGGGGCGTGCCGCTTCTGGCGATCCGCAAGGTCCGCGACGCCACCCGCGACCCGGGCGAGGACGAGAGCACCGATCGGTCCGTGCCGACGGTACTGGATCTCCTCGCCGCGCAGATCGCTCTGGATCGCCTCACCACCTCCGCGACCGGCGCCGGGCGGGAGGACTTGCTGTGAGTTCGGATGAGCAGGCGCGCGCAGGTGGCCTGCTGCGCCACGCCGAATCGAGCACCAATCCTAGGAAGCCGGGTGCAGCCTGCGCGCGGTCCCGCACGACACCGGAGCACAGGTGGCCTGAGCACTCGTGCACCGGCCAGGCCCGATGACACCCGCGGGCCTGGCCATCCATTCAGGAACTGCTGGGTTCGTTTGCGTTGAAAGGAGTTTCGTTCATGGTGTACATCGATAATCCCGGTGCGTTGATCGCGGCGGTCCCGCGGTGGCTCGCGTATGAGCCGCGCCGGTCGGTGGTGTTGATT
>NZ_JAINZY010000077.1:0-497 GCF_019890715.1 Nocardia coffeae
CAGCCGGTTGTGAGCGTGCTGCTGCACAATCACGGGGCTATGAATTCGTTGTTCTCGATCGTTCCGTTGGCGGTGGTGGACTCCGCGAATGTCCTGGCGTTGCTTGCGGTCTCCTTTGTGTGGATATCGAGCGCATCGCGGTGGGCGTATGCGAGGACAGCCGTGTCGTTCATGATTGGTGGGGTCTGCGGGCTGGTGCTGACCCTGGTGTTCTCGTTCACCGTGATCCTGCAGCTTGTGCATCGGGCGCTCAACGCGCTGTCTCCGACGGCTGTTGCCGCGATCGTGGTGGTAATCGCGCTACTGGTCATCGGTACGGCGGTGCATGGATTCCTGCGCCCACCGATGTCACTGCCGGTGCACCACGGTCTGCACCCGGTCGCGGCCAGCGCACTCGGTCTGATCACCTGGACGGCCCAGTCACTGACCTCGGCACCGTTCTACGGGGCCATCGCTGTAATGGCCAACGAGACCATTGCCTCGCGCCTGGGACTGTC
>NZ_JAINZY010000078.1:0-485 GCF_019890715.1 Nocardia coffeae
TCGGCTGTGTCACAAGAGATCTCACTCCTGGATTCGCCGGAATAGTCCGCCATTGGCCGACTGTCATGCTCGACGGCGACACCCGCGCCCGCCCCCGGACGCCATCAACCCTGCGCGCCTACTTCAGCTCGGCCCGACCGTTCTTGGAGCACTGGGCAACCCGCTACGACCACCTGCGCGAGAGTCACCCGCCACGACATCGCCGCGGCATTGGAACCACCACACGGCTGGAAATGTCGCAGCGCCACCACCGCGCTTCGCTCGCTGTTCCGGTTCGCTAAAAAACGGGGCCTGATCTTCACCAACCCAACCGTCGGGTTCAACGCCCGCGATGTCGACTTCGCTCTGCTACCCATGACCAGCGAGGAGATCGAGGCCGTCGAACAGTTGGCCACCGACCCCACCTGGCGGGTCATCGTTGCCCTGGCCGCCGAGAATGCCGCCCGCACCGGCCCTATCTGCCACCTGGCCCTCACCGCCGTCGA
>NZ_JAINZY010000079.1:0-470 GCF_019890715.1 Nocardia coffeae
GCGACGGCGGATAGGGCCGGTGCGGGCGGCATTCTCGGCGGCCAGGGCAACGATGACCCGCCAGGTGGGGGTCGGTGGCCAACTGTTCGACGGCCTCGATCTCCTCGCTGGTCATGGGTAGCAGAGCGAAGTCGACATCGCGGGCGTTGAACCCGACGGTTGGGTTGGTGAAGATCAGGCCCCGTTTTTTTACCGAACCGGAACAGCGAGCGAAGCGCGGTGGTGGCGCTGCGACGTTTCCAGCCGTGTAGTTGTTCCAATGCCGCGGCGATGTCGTGGCGGGTGACTCTCGCGCAGGTGGTCGTAGCGGGTTGCCCAGTGCTCCAGGAACGGTCGGGCCGAGCTGAAGTAGGCGCGCAGGGTCGATGGCGTCCGGGGGCGGGCGCGGGTGTCGCCGTCGAGCATGACCGTCAGCCAATGGCGGACTATTCCGGCGGATCCAGGAGTGAGATCTCTTGTGACACAGCCGC
>NZ_JAINZY010000008.1:0-439849 GCF_019890715.1 Nocardia coffeae
CCAGTCGTTCCTCTCTGTGCATTCAGCGCACAACGTCCGCACTATACCTATAGCTTGTAGGTTTATGACAGCAGGCCGCGACTCGCGGTCGAGGCTCGCCGACAGCTGCTCACGCCACCCGCTACGCATCAACTGACAAATTACGATTGACGTCATTCGTCTCCTGGCGTAGCTTCGAGTGTGAGGCACAGCACTCCCACCCCGCCGCAGGCGGGCAGCCCACGGCGTCGAATTCGCCGGACCCGCTGCGCCTCCATCCGCACCGGCCCTGTCCCCCGCCGGACGCATCCTTCTGGAAATCGGAGTCCCACCATGAAGCTCGAAGGCAAAGTCGCCGTCATCACCGGAGCCGGCTCCGGCCTCGGTCGTCAGTGTTCCCAGTTGTTCGCATCCGAGGGCGCTTCCATCGCCGTGGTCGACATCGACCCCGAACGCGCCGCGGGAACCGTCGAACTCGTTGAGCAGCAAGGCGGTAAGGCCATCGCCATCACCGCCGACGTCAGCGTCGAGGCCCAGGTGAACTCCGCCGTGGCCGAGGCGGTGCAGCATTTCGGCAAGCTGGACATCATGTTCGCCAACGCGGGCGTCGTCTCCCGGGGCGGGGTCCCGTCCGTCGCGGGCGGCGAGGAAGTCGAATTCCAGGACCTGACCGAGGCCGACTGGCAGCATGTGCTCGGGGTGAACCTCAGCGGCGTCGTCTACGCCGCCAAAGCCGCGGTCCCGTATCTGCGCGAGAACGGCGGTGGCACCATCCTGGCGACGTCGTCGGCGGCGTCGCTGGTCGCCTACCACAACATCGCGATGTACTCGGCCACCAAAGCGGGCGTCAACGGCCTGGTCCGCGGGCTGAGCCTGGATCTGGGCAAGTACGGCATCCGGGTCAACGCCATCTGCCCGACCCACGGCATGTCGCCGAACTTCCTGATGCCGCCGGGCTCCCCGGTCGTCGGCCAGTCCTACGAACAGGTCGCCGGCCCCTGGGATCCGGCAATCTCGCCGATTCCGCTCAAGCTCCAGCGGCCCCCGTCGCTGCTGGACAACGCGAAGGTGGCGCTGTTCCTGGCCTCCGACGATTCGCAGTACCTGTCCGGTGTCGTCATGCCTTCGACCGACGGCGGCACCCTGGCCCGGGTCGGCATGTGGTTCGCCGAGGACAAGGGTTCGCCCGGAGATCTGTGACATGGCCGAACCCGTTCACCTCGTCGTCGACCGGACAGCCTGTGCAGGCCACGGCCTGTGCTACGCGACAGCGCCCGATCTGCTCGAGGCCGACGACTTCGGTAACCCGGTCGTCGGCGCCGGTCCGATCCCCGAGTCCCAGCGCGAATTCGCACAGCGCGCCGCGACAGCCTGCCCCGAACGCGCATTGACGTTCACCAGCGCCCTTCCCCCATCCGAGGAAAAGACATCATGACCACTTCCGCTGAGGTCGCCGATGACCTGGTCGTCGACTTCGACATCTACGACCAGTCGCTGGCATTCCCCGAAGACACCGTGCAGGATCGCGTCGCCGAACTGGCCCGTCGCGGCCCGGTCGTGTATTCCACCGCCCACGGCGGGCACTGGATCGTCACCCGGTACAAGGAGATCCACGAGGTCCTGCGCGACCCGGAGACTTTCTCCAGCCACCCGAACAATCTGACGACCACGACCGCCGGATTCGGTAAATTCATTCCGCTCGAACTCGATCCGCCGGAACACACCGGCTATCGGCTCGCCCTGCAGCCTTTGTTCAGCCCGAATCGGATGAAGGCGCTCGAAGACGATATCCGCGCGACGATCACCGAACTCATCGACGGATTCGCTGCCGCCGGAACATCAGAATTCATCGCCGATTTCGCGCACGAATTGCCCACCCGGGTATTTCTGTCGCTGATGGACTGGCCACTGGCCGACGCGCCGATGTTCACCCACGCGACCGATGTCCTGCTCACCGGAATCCCCGGAGCCACCGAGGAGGAATCCAATCAGGCGCGCGGGAAAGCGGCGTTCGAGATGCTCGGATATTTCCAGAACATCATCAACGACCGCAGGGCCGATCCGCGCGACGATGTCACCTCGCAGATCATCCACACCGAGGTCGCCCTCGAGGACGGCACCCGGCTGCTGACCGACGAGGAACTCAACCGGATGTTCTTCCTGCTGCTCATCGCCGGTCTGCACACCGTGCAGGGCTCGCTGGCGTGGGCGATCATCCACCTTTCGCACAACCGGGACCAGCGCGATCAGCTCATCGGCGACGAGAGCCTGATCCCGTCGGCGGTGGAGGAGATCCTGCGCATCGAGGCCGCGGTCGTTCCCGGCCGCCGCGCCACCCGCTCGACCGAACTGGGCGGGGTCACCATCGCCGAGGGCGATCAGCTGATCCTGATGCTCTGCTCGGCGAATCGGGATGCCGAGGAGTTCGAGGACCCGGACGACCTTCTGCTCGAGCGCACGCCGAACCGGCACCTGTCCTTCGGCGCGGGCGCACACCGCTGCCTGGGCTCACATCTGGCCCGTATCGAACTGCGCCTGGCCCTGGAGGAAATCCACCGTCGCATACCGGATTACGCGCTCGCGGACAACGATCCGCCGGTCATGCACGCCAGCCAGGTGCGCGGGTGCGCGCGACTGCCGATCACGTTCACGCCGAACCCGTGAACGGGCCGGGTGAGGGCCGCTGATGTGGCCCTCACCCGGGATCGGCAGTGTGAGAGTCCTCACCGTGTTCCGCGACCGGCTCGCCGCGCGCAGTCCTCGATCGACCAGGTCACGGGCACTCCAGATGCCTTCACCCCCAACGGTTTTCACAACCACGCCGCGCGTCGCAGCCCCGTGCCCACCCATGGACGTCGAACGAACAACAAAAAACGAGTATTGTCCATGATGTCGCCGAGTATTGCATACAACGCAGATATCCGTGGAGGGCAGGAAAAGAGAATGGCTCGTCGTAACAGCAACGTCCTGAGCGGGGACGTCGAGGAAGCACGCGGGCAGATACTCGAAGCCGCCCAATCGACCTTCCTGCATTTCGGTGTCGCCAAGACGACGATGGACGACATCGCCAAGTCCGCCGGAGTATCGCGACCGACTATCTACCGATACTTCCGCGACCGGGACACCCTCATCGCGGAATTGATCCGCCTGCGCGCCCGCAAGCTCTTCGTCCGGGGAACGAAATACGTTCTCGAACGTAAACATTTCCGCGACCAGGTCGTCGACGGACTCATATTCCTGGTCGATCACGGCCGCAAAGACCCCCTCATCCGGCTGATCGTCAGCCCCGAACACATGGACCTGGCCGCCGCCGTCGTGGGCACATCACGCCTGGCCAGCGACCTGACCCTGGAAATGTGGGCCCCCATCCTCGACCGCGCTCGCGAGCGCGGCGAACTCCGCGAAGGCATCACCAACGAAGCAGCCTGCGAATGGCTCGCACTCGTACAACTGATCCTGGTCGGCCGCTTGGACTTCGAAGACCCGACCGACCCGTCCCACCGGCAGCTGCTCGAAACATTCATGCTCCCGGCGTTCCTGCCCCCGGGCACTGTCTGAGCCGCAATACCGTCCGCGGCCGCGGACCGGCTGAGCTTGGCTTTCCTTCGTAGCGAGCGCAGACGACGCCCGAGTTCCCGTTGCTCCAATCCGGCGTTATCGACGATTTGTGGCGGGCTGATCGGTGGCGATCTGCCGGCAGATCGTCCGGAGGATTTCGAGTGTGGCGGCGATGGAAGGCTGTGCTGCTGCGCCGGCTCGGGTGACTGCTTCGATCCGGCGGGCGATGCGGATGTCACTGATGGGGATTCGGATCAGGTCACGGGTGATGGCGACGTAGCGGGGCATGAGGGCGATACCCGCCCCGGTGAGGACGAGCTCTTCGACGACACGGAAGTCGTTGATACGCTGGGCGATTCGAGGAATCGTTCCAGTGATCGTCGACATGGAACGAAGGACGTCGTCGACCATGAGTCCGCCTTCGACGCCGATCCAGCGTTCATCGGAGAGTTCCGCCAGTGCCACGGTCCGGCGTTGCGCAAGGTGGTGACCGGGGGCGAGCATGACGTCGAGGGGTTCTCGCAGAAGTATCGTGGCGTCGAGTCGGTCACTCCACCCGGAGTTGTCGCGATCGTCGCGGTGGACGACGACGACGTCGAAATCGGCGAGTTGCTGGGCAGCATGGGCGGCTGGACGGTCGACATCGCGGCCCACGATGTCGAATCCGGCCGACTGCGCACCCTGCAGCAAGCCCGGGAGCAACATTGCGGCCCCCGAGGGGAACAGCGAGATGCGGACGGCCCCACGCGGCGCCGCGCGGTAGCTGTCCATGTCGGCGCGGGCGCGATCCAATGCGCCGAGCACACGGTCGGCATGTCCGGCGAGCGCCCGCCCGGCGTCGGTGAGCCGGACTCCTCGCCCGTCGCGTTCCAGCAGGGTGACTCCGGCTTCTCGCCGCAGCGTGCGCATCTGCTGGGACACCGCAGACGGCGTCATGGCCATGGCCTCGGCGACTGCGGTCAGGGTTCCGTATTCGGCGAATTCCCGCAGGATACGCAGGCGTTCGAGGTTCATGAAGCAAACCTACACAGATTTGAAGAAGTATTAAATTGTGCTTCTTCAAATGTCGCGTCAAGATCTATTCGAAGGGGCTTCGATCAGGGAGGGCATCATCAACGCACGAGTCTCAGTGACCGAGCCGCCCCGCGCAAAGGTGTTCCCCGGAAGGAGCTTCCGGGGAACACCACGCCGCAGCAGGACGTCGAGCGTCGATCTGGCTCTGGTGGCCGTCGCAGTCACCTGGGGCTCGAGCTACTTGGCGGCCAAGAACGTCGCGACCCCGGACACCGTGTTCGGTTTCCTGGTACTTCGCTTCGGGATAGGCGCCGGCGCGCTGGCAATTCTGCTGGCACCACGGCTGCGCCGCACGACCCGAACCGAGTTGGCGCTCGGAGTGCTGTTCGGTCTCATCCTCAGCGTGATCTTCGTACTCGAAACCTTCGGTGTCACACAGACTTCGGCTTCCAACGCAGGATTGATCATCTCGTTGACCATCGTGATCACGCCGTTGCTCGGCGGGCGTCACCGCGCCCTCGCACTGCCCCGCACCTACTACGGCGCCACCGCGGTTGCTGTCGCGGGCATCGTACTGCTCACGCAGAGCACAGGTTTCACTGTTCCCGGTCTCGGCGACCTGCTCATCCTGCTGGCGGCATTCGTGCGAGCTCTGCACGTCACCGTCATCGCCAATCTCTCGGCGGGCAAACAACTCGACTCCTCGCGCATGACCCTGATCCAACTGGCCACAGTGCTCGTCGTCGCGGCGGTCTTCTCGCAAGTCGACGGCTCGGGGCTGGGCCCGGCCGTACGAACGATGACGATGTCGGGCTGGGCGCTCACCGTATACCTCGCACTGGCCTGCACGGTGTTCGCATTCTTCGTGCAGATGTGGGCCGTGCGTCGCACCTCACCAGCCCGTGTCAGCCTACTGTTGGGGACCGAACCGCTGTGGGCCGCAGCCTTCGGTGTCCTGCTGGCCGGCGACCCGCTGACGGTAGTGAGTGTATTGGGGGCTGCGCTCGTCCTGGCCGGAACGAATTGGGCGCGAACCATCGACAACGAACGCCAGAACTCGACGTCGATGTGAGCGCTGTTTCACACCGAGTTCGTTCATTTAAACCCTCTGTCGCAGTGGTCATTTCGATCAAAGGGGTGAGGTCTCCGGGTGTGCTTGGTCGTTCAACCAACCGGAGAACTCGCCACATCACCGACTTCTCAACCCGGACAACGGTGTACAGAACCTGTTCGGCCAGAACGAAATTGAAGCGGCGGGTCTGCAATAGCTCAGGCGTGATGCGGATGTCGCGCAGACGAGCACCGAACGCCTCTCCGGCATTGTGAATTCACCGGGCTACGACAGGATCTCGATGTACCCTTCGGTGCCGTTCACACGGATATCCTGTCCGTCACGGATCAGCTCGGTGGCGTGGTCCACGCCGACGACGGCGGGCAGACCGTATTCGCGGGCGATCACCGCGCCGTGGGTCATCAGGCCGCCGACCTCGGTAACCAGCCCCTTGATGGCGAGGAACAACGGGGTCCAGCTCGGGTCGGTGTAGGGGGTGACCAGGATGTCGCCCGGATCGAGATCGGCTTGTGCGATATCGGATACGACGCGGGCGCGACCTTCGATGATTCCGGCGGATACCGCCATTCCTGGCAGTGCACCGGCGGGGAGATCCTCGCGTCGGTAGGTCCCGTTGAGGGCCTGGCCGTCGGAGGTGAGCACCCGCGGCGCGGTGAGCGACCGATACGAGCGGAATGCGCGCTTGCGCTCGACGATGAGCTCCGCGCTCGCGTGTTGTGTGCGCACCACCTCGTCGAGCTCGTCGAATCGGAGATGGAAGATGTCTTCGGGTTCGCACAGCACCTCGGCCCGCACCAGGCGTTCGGCTTCGTGCAACAGGGCCCGCTTGTAGATGAAGTAGCGGCTGACCATGCCGTACTTCGGATACTCCCGATATCCGGCGAAGGTGCGGACCCGGTCGATCATCCGCTCGGTCTCCTCGGCCTTGCGCTCTCCGTCCGGCAAGGCGCGCAAGCGTTGCAGCAGCTGGGCTTTCGCCTGTTCGGCGGCACGCAGACCATGTTCGAAGCGCTGCTTGCCCGCGCCGGGTCCGAAATTCTTGATATTGCCGAGGATCGTCGGCACGAGCATGGCGGGCTTTTCGCTCCAACGCGGCCGGGTGATGTCGATCTCGCCGGCGCAGCGCATGCCATACGTGTCGAGGAAACCTTCGAACGCGGCGCGCGCATCATCGCCGCCCGGGTATCGGACCAACTCGTCGAGGAAACCATCCGTCGTCGGCCCCGCCTGCTCGACCCGGCTCAGGAAGTCCACCATCTGCGGGTGCGGACGGATCATGTCGGCGACGTCCAGCAGCGCCAATCCCATCTCGGAGGTCACGTTCCCGGGCACCGATTGGGTGAGGGTATCCGCGGCGTTCTTCTCGCCCAGCCATTCCCACAGCCGTTCGTTGAGCCACGACGAGGCGTCCATTCCGGCTGTGATCACCTGTAAACCCGTCGGCGTGAACAGGACTCGCTGCAACTCCCGGATGTCGGCGCGGATGAAGTCGACCAGCGCGGGTCCCGACTGGGTCCGGATGTCTCGTTTCAAGGCGGCCAGGGATGCCTCACTCTCGGCGATCAGCGCGGTGACGATGCCGGGATCGGTCTCGATCGTCGCGGGCGCGGTACCCGGCACCGGACGGGGTGGGGCGGCCGAATCCGCTTGCGGCACTTCACGAATGAACCCGCGGTCGATCACGGTCCGCAAGGCGTCACCGATCAGCGGGTCGGAGTTGCCGAGCCCGGCGAGCAGGACGGTACGGGTTGTCGGCGACTCCAGCATCTTGGTGACATCCACGAACAACCTGCCGCCCGCGTCACGCATGGGTGCCCGGCTGGTGAGCTGCCACACCGAGATGCCCAGCGGTTTCATGGCATCGGTCATCATCTGCTGATGCCCGACCGATACGTAGACATGGTTGCTCTGATCGGCGGCCGCCGGAATCGGGAACAGCGTGGTGATCGGCCGACTCTGCACGATGTGGACGCCGTCCTCGTCCAGGCACCATTCGATGTCCTGCGGGCTGCCGAAGTGCGCTTCGAGTTCACGTCCCAGCCGTGCGAGGGCGAGCACCTCGGCATCGGAGAGTACCGGCTCGTCACGGCACTCCGGGGCGATCTCGCGCACCTGGGTTCCGCCCTCCGGTGTCGGCTCGACAGCGAGTTTCTTGGTGGCGATAGTCCTGCCGGTTATGTCGCCGTCGCGAACCTGATAGACGTCGGCATTCACGAGGCCCGACACGAGGGCCTCCCCCAGACCGAAACCGGCATCGATGGAGACCACCGTCCGGTCCGAGGTGACCGGGTCGGCGGTGACCAGGATGCCCGACGCGCGAGGGAAGACCATGCGCTGCACGACCACCGCCATGCGAACCATTTTGTGGTCGAAGCCGTTTCGCAGGCGGTAGGCGACCGCGCGCTCGGTGAACAGTGAGCTCCAGCACCGGCTGACCTCCCCGAGAATCGCCGCGGGCCCCACGACATTCAGAGCGGTGTCCTGCTGTCCGGCGAACGACGCGGTGGGCAGGTCCTCGGCCGTGGCACTGGATCGGACGGCGTAGGCGCCCTCCACACCGAGGCGGGCGTGCGCGGCGAGGATCTCTGCCGCTACCGCTTCGGGCACGGCGAGTGCCTCGATCGCATGGCGGATCTCCGCGCTCCGCAGACGAATCGCCGAGCGGTCGTCCGGTTGCAGGCGCGACAATTCGTCGAGCCGATCCTCGATCCAGGACGCGCCTGCCACGGTCCGAGCGAAGGCCTCGGTCGTCACACAGAAGCCGTCGGGCACCGCGACACCGTCGACGCGCGACAACTCACCGAGGTTCGCGCCCTTGCCGCCGACCACCGCAACCTGGGTGCGATCGATCTCCCCGAAGCTCAGCACATAGGCCATTCGCTACTCCTCACCTGGTGGTTCCGGCTTTTCGCGAGCGATTATGGACCAGATCGCGGGGCCTCATGAGACCCCGCGATCGTGTATAAAATGGAAGGGGGAGAAAATCTGGGACCGCACAATTCGCTCGACCGGGATCGACAATCGAATCGACGCACCGCATTCGGCAGCACGGGGCGTTCAGGCGGTCGAGATCGGCGCGGCTGGTTCATCTTTCGCTGCACGCGCCGACCGGTTCGGTCAGCGCGGTGCGGCGGTGCGAATCTGGGTGAGCCGTCGTGGGGTGAGTTCGCGTTCGGGAATCGTGTGGGATCAGCCGACGTTGCGGGTGTCGATCCCGGATGGCCGGACCGCGGCGTCGGTGGTGGCGATACCGAAGCTGATCAGTCGTTTGGGATGGATTCTGATGATCGCTCCGTCGAAGCCTCCGAGATTGCCGCCGTACGCGGAGTCGGCGGGTTCGGCGATGGCTTCTCCGGCGCCGCGGATCTCGAGGAACCGCGGCCGCCACGGGTCGGTGGACGCGACGTCGTCGACCACGAACGCGACCTGGCTGTTGGCTGCGACGTTGCGGAACTTGCGACTCTTGGCCATTGCGTGCCCGGCGATATCGATGGTGTCGGTGCGGTCGTTGTACCGGAAACCGACGGGACTGACCTGCAAGGTCCCGTCGGGCTGAGCGGTGGCGACCCTGCCCAGTCGCTGTCCGGCCAGATACTCGAGTTCGGCGGTGGTGAAGTTCATGTCGCTCCTGCCGTTCGGATCGGATGGGGTGTGGAGCCCGGTCGAAAAGTCAGGGCTGTGCCGTGAGCCGAAGGACGGGGATCACGCGGTCGGTCTTCTGCTCGTAGTTGCCGAAACGTGCGACGGCGGCAACGATCCGCTTCCAGGCGTCGTCTCGCTCGGTACCGGTCAGTTCGGTGACGGTCACCTTCACCTTTCCGCGCTCGGCCAACTCGATGAAGACATGGTCGGGATGGGCCTTGATGTTGTGGACACCTCGACTACGACGACCAGCATAACTCACCAAGCGTCCATATCTCACCGCGTGTACATTTTTCTGTCAGGCGCTCTGCGGCGCCGGGGGCGGCTGCTGCCGGGGTGCGATCAGATCCCGTATCAACGGGGTGATCAGGCGCAGGATGTCGTCGGTGTCCACATCGTGCAGATCGGGCATTCGCAGCAAGTACCGCTGGCTGGCGACGCCTACCAGGATCGCGCCCGCCAGAGCGGCGCGCAGGCGGGCATCGGGGGCGTCGATGACGGTAGCCAACGCGGGTGTTATGCCGGAGGTGATGTGATTGCGCAGAATCTCGGCCGCATCCTCACTGGTCAGGCCCGCACGCAACAACACTGCCATCGGACTGTTCGGATCGGCCGCCCACGCCGACAACATCCCGCGCGTCATCGCCTCGGCGGTCTGCTCCGGAGTCTCGGCGATGATCCGCGCAACCGGCACCGTCCAATGCACCGCTTCACGGAACAGGTTCTGCTTGGTCCCGAAATACTGGATGACCGAGGACTTGTCCACCCCGGCCGCGGCAGCGATACCGCGGATCGTCGCCCGCTCGTAACCCATATCAGCGAACACGGCGCGGGCAGCCGCCAAGATTCGCCGCCGCGTCCGTTCACCCTTGCGCTCACGCTCCCCGACCCCGGCGCTCTCGGCCACCGGCTCCGCACCGTGTGCGACGCCTTGCGAAGATCTCACGGGGTCGCGCGACTCGGTCATTGTCCGGGCTCGACGCGCTTGCGGGGAGGTGTCGGCGGGGCGAACGGGTCGGCGTCGATCCCCCACGAGGACACCCAGTTCGGGACGATCTCCACCCAGCGGGGACCGAAACCGGGACCCAGAACCTCCCCACCCGTCTCGTGAATACGGGCCGGTCCCTTGACCGTCACACCGCGGGGAGTCCACTGCGGCTCGGTGACCAGGTCGTCGACGACGAACGCCGCCTGCGGATTGACACGCAGGTGGCGGACGTACAGGCGCTCCTGGCCCCGGTAATCGTGCAAACCGACCTTGATCACCTCCCCCTCGGGATCGAAGTGGAAACCGGTGGGCACGACGTGGGGAATGCCGGCCTTCCCCGTCGTGGCCAGCCGACCGATCCGGTGGAGCCGGAGAAACTCCACTTCCTTCTCTGTGAACAACCCCATCCCAGCCACCCTCCTTCGAGTCGGTGCGCAGCGCGCACATCAAGATCCGATCCCAAAAGTATACAACTGTACATATTTCTGGCCCGTCCGGGGATCATCCTCCGATCTGTCGAACCTCCCCCGGCCGAGTTGGTGCGCGAATCGGGAGCTGATCTTTACTGCGCACTGGGCCGGTTACCAGGCAGAATGTGCAGCGAAGGCCAATCCCGCACGAGCATCGACTCGGGAGCCCCGATGACGAAGCCCACATCCGATCTGTCGCCGGCGACATCGATTGTTCACCTGTCGCAGGTGCTGAAATCCCCGGTGATCGCCGCTTCGGGCGACACCATCGGTCGTGTGGAGGATCTGGTGGTCCGATTGGCCGGCCGGGACTCCTATCCACCGATTACCGGCGTGGTGGTCGGGGTGGGCGGGCGCCGGGTATTCGTCCCGGCTCGTACCGTGGACGATCTGCGTGCTGATCGGATCACGTTGTCGCGCAACAAGGTCGATCTGCGGGCGTTCGAACGTCGCGACGGGGAGGTGCTGCTGCGCGCGGACATCATGGGACACCGTCTCATCGATGTCGCGGCCGCGGAGCTGGTCCGTGCTTCGGACGTCGAACTCGATGACACCGGCGACGGATGGGTGCTGGCTCGGGTCGACACCCGGCCGCGGGCGCGACTGTTCGGGTTGATCAAACCCGCCGGGGGGCATGCCGAACGGGATTGGAAGTCCTTCGAGCCGCTGATCGGGCACAGTCAGTCGCTGACTCAGCGTCGGCTCGCAGGTCGGTTGCGGTCGCTGAAGCCGGCCGAACTCGCCGATCTCCTCGAAGAGGCCGACAAACGTGAGCGTGGCGAGATTCTCGATCACGTGCACGACGACCCGGAGCTCGAGGCCGATGTGTTCGAGGAACTCGAGTCCGAGCAGGCCAGTCGCCTGCTCGATGACAGGTCCGACGCCGAGGTCGCGGCGCTGCTGGGCCGTATGCGCGCCGATGACGCGGCTGACGCGGTTGCCGACCTGCGACAGTCGCGGCGTCGCAGAGTGCTGGATCTCATGCCGGCCGGCCAGCGCACCAAGGTGATCACGTTGATGGGGTTCAACCCCGACAGCGCGGGCGGGCTGATGAATGTCGACACCGCCTCGTGTGGACCAGATTCCACTGCTGCACAAGCGCTCTCGGTAATAGCTCAGGCACGGGGGGTGCAGCCGGAAGCGTTGCTGAAGGTGCACGTGCTCGACGAGGGACACCTGCTCGGCGTCGTCTCGGTGATCCTGCTGTTGCAGGCCGACTCCGCCACACCGGTGCGAGAACTGATGGACACCGACCCGGTCCGCGTCACGCCGGATACCGATCTGACCGATATCGCCCTGCTCATGGCCGATTACAACCTCTACGCGATGCCGGTGGTCGACGACACCGACCGTGTGCTCGGCGTCGTCACCGTGGACGACGTTCTCGAGGCCGCCATTCCCGAAGACTGGCGCCGCCGCGAGCCCGCACCCCGCCCGATCCGGGAACCCGCACCTGGCGCCGACACCGCCGCGGACGTCTCCGACGGCAGCTCAGCACCGTGACGAACGCCGACGAAAGCCGCTCCACCCCAAGGGAAACCGCGTCCGAACCACCGCGTGCCCCGCAGGACGGCGACACCGCGCAGCCATCCGCTCCCCCACCACGGGTCGCGGAGCCGGGCAACTCGGCACCCACGAATTCGCCCGCGCCCGAGCATCTCTCGGGCACGACGAAGACACCCGGCACGCCGTCGACTTCCGCCGCGCAGGACACTCCCGCACCGCAGAAATCGCGTACGACACCGTCCTGCCGGCCTTCGGCGGTCCTGGATTCGGCGCACCTGGGCGATATCGAGGGCGCGTTCGGCCGCATCGATGTCACCGAGACCGACCGGCCACGCACGCTGCGGACCAGGCTGTTGACCCTCGCGGCGATCGTCGGGCCCGGTTTGATCGTGATGGTCGGGGACAACGATGCCGGTGGCGTGGCCACGTACGCCCAAGCCGGGCAGAACTACGGCTACAGCCTGTTGTGGGTCCTGTTGCTGCTCATTCCGGTGTTGATCGTGAATCAGGAAATGGTGGTGCGGCTCGGCGCGGTCACCGGCGTCGGGCATGCCCGGCTGATCAACGAGCGTTTCGGGCGCGGCTGGGGCTGGTTCTCCGTCGGTGACCTGTTCATCCTGAATTTCCTGACCATCGTCACCGAATTCATCGGTGTCACCCTGGCCGCGGACTACATCGGCATCTCCAAGTACGTCGTGGTGCCGATCGCCGCGGTCGCCCTGGTCGCGATCATGGCCTCCGGCAGTTTCCGGCGCTGGGAACGGGCGATGATGGTCTTCATTCTCATCACCCTGCTGCAGGTTCCGATGCTGCTGCTTTCGCATCCCGAATGGGGCCGGGCCGCCCACGATTTCGTGGTGCCGGGTGTGCGCGGCGGCTTCACCTCCGATGCGGTGCTGTTGATCATCGCGATCGTGGGGACCACGGTGGCGCCGTGGCAATTGTTCTTCCAGCAGTCCAACATCGTCGACAAACGCATCACGCCCCGGTTCATCGGCTACGAACGCACCGACACCACTCTGGGGGCGTTCGTGGTGGTGATCGGCGCGGCCGCTCTGGTGATGACCGCCGACTACGCCGCCCGCACCACCGGCACCCAGGGAAAATTCCGCGATGCCGGCACCATCGCGCACCTGCTCGGGCAGACCGACCGTGTGCTGGGGCCGATCTTCGCGATCGTGCTGCTGGATGCGTCGATCATCGGCGCCGCCGCGGTCACCCTGTCCACCAGTTACGCCTTCGGTGATGTGTTCGGCATCAAACACTCCCTGCACCGCGGCTTCCAAGATGCGAAACAGTTCTATCTCTCCTACATTGCGATGGTCGCCCTGGCCGCTGCGATCGTGCTGATCCCGAGCGCGCCGCTGGGGTTGATCACCACCGCGGTGCAGGCCCTGGCTGGTCTGCTGCTGCCCAGCGCGAGCGTGTTCCTGCTGCTGTTGTGCAATGACCCGCAAGTCCTGGGCCCGTGGGTGAACCGCACCTGGCTCAACATCGTCGCAGGGTTCATCGTCGGAGTCCTGCTCCTGTTGTCGGGCATTCTGATGGCCACCACTCTGTTCCCGAATCTCGACGTGGTCACTACCGCCGACTACCTGGCGGTCGGCATCGTCGTGCTCGCGAGCTTCACCGTCGCAGTCCTGAAATGGCTCCAGCGCCAGGCACCCGTGGCACCGGTCGCGCCGGTAGTCGACGAGTCCGAGAAAGGCCATTGGCGGATGCCGCCGCTGACTCTGCTCGAGCCCGTAACCTGGTCTGCCGGAACGAAACTCGGGATGCTCGCGCTCCGCGGTTACCTGGTGGCCGGCGCGATCCTGTTGCTGGTCAAAGCCGTCCAACTCGGCAGGCACTGACCCGCGGCGCGTCAGTGGCCAGGCCGGTGAAACCACCACCCGGCCGGCCCGTGACGCCCGCCACCGCGGTGCCGACCCGCCACCAGCAGTGCAACCGAGACCCCCACCAGCAACATCAGCAACACCGCCGACCCGATCAGCACCTCGGAGCGTGAATAGTCCGGAATAGGACCGTGTAGGGCTCCGAGGTTCGACACGAGCCAAGCCGCTGTACGCATACGCACCACCGCCCTTCGCCTCGCGAGGTCACATCGGCACGACCGGTACTGCCCGAACAAAGTCGATACGACCACGATAGCGCTTATGACCTGGTCCGATGACCAGGCGAGACGTGTCCACAAAGCTCATCGAGGGACCCGTCGTGACAATCTCGTCACGAGAACGACGCCCGGGATCCCTGGCTGGCCCACGAACTGTGGGTTCGTGCTGAAAGTTGGGATCGGTAGGAGGCGCGCGGGGCGTCTGCTTACCTCATGACATCTTCTCAACCTCCCGCGAACCAACCGCAATCCGCCGGTTTGGACAAAAAGACCAGCGCGGTCCTGTCGTACGCGCTGGGCTGGTTCACCGGGATCATCTTCCTGTTCGTGGGAAAGAACGATCCCGATGTGAAATTCCATGCCTCGCAATCGATCATCTTCTTCGGGGCGGTCTCGATGGTCAATATCGTCCTGAGCATCGTCGGCTCGTTCCTCGGAGTCCTGGGGATCATCTTCAGCCTCGCCGGACTCGCAGTCGCGGTCTTCGCGGTCATCGTCTGGATCATGGCCATGGTCCAGACGAACAACACCGGCGGTGTCCGGGCCGGGCTTCCCATTGTCGGAAAATTCACTGCCCCTTATGCCGATCGGTTGGCCAACTCGATCAAGTAGCGGTGTATTCGGAGTCCCAGCTGGATTTCGTGGTCGGCGCCCCTGCGTGGCGGCCGGATGCGACAGTCCGAAGATCAACGGCCCGAGGCCATCTCGGGCCGTTGGCGTCCGCGCGGAACGTCCGGAACTGTCCAGGCCGTGGCCTCCTGAAACCCGCACCGATTATCGAGTGGTGTGCGCTGAATGGACGTCGAACCTCCAGACCGGACCGAATCTTACTCGTCGCCCACCTCGTTGTTCGAGGAGTGCTCAGGTGAGCGGGGCGGGTTCTGCGATACCGGCTCGGCGCAGGGCACGCCGGGCTGCGTTGGCGCCGCACATGCCGTGTGCGCCGGGGCCCGGCGGGGTGGCAGCCGAGCACAGGTAGTGGCCGGGCACGCCGATGTCGTACGGCTGCAAGGTGATTCGGGGGCCGAAGAGCAGTTGGGGAATATCCTTGGCGCCGGTCATGATGTTGCCGCCGACGTAGTTGGGGTTGTCGTCGGCGAAACCCGTTGTGCTGCGGACAGCTGTTCCGACGATGCGATCGCGGAAGCCCGGGGCGAAACGTTCGATCTGGGCGATGACGGCTTCGGTGGCATCGCCGGTATATCCGTGCGGCACATGGGCGTAGGTCCAGACCGGGTGGATGTCGCCGACAGACCGTTGCGGATCGGCGAGATATTGCTGCCCGACCAACACGAAGGGGCGCTCGGGCATTCTGCCGCGGTGGATGTCGCGTTCGTGCGCCGCGATCTCGCGGAAGGTTCCGCCCAGGTGCACCGTTCCGGCACGGTGCGCGCCGGAGGCCGTCCACGGCACACCCTCATGGACGGCGAAATCGACCTTGAACGCGCCGGGTCCGTATCGAAAGTTGCGATACGCCTTAGCAGTTCGGTCAGGCAGCTGCTCACCGAGAATGTCGGCGATCGCGGTGGGGGCCACATCCCACATGGTCAATCGCGCGCTCGGCAATTGCGCCGGCGAGCGAACGTGAACGCCGGTTTCGATCTTGCCGCCCAAGTCGGTGAGCACAGCGGCCATCGCCTCGGTGATCTTTTGAGATCCTCCACGGGCTACGGCCCACCCGTACGCGTGTCCCGCGGTCAGAATACCGAGGCCGATACTCGCACTCAGCGGTCGATGCAGAGGTTGGAAAGCGTGTGCGGCAACCCCGCCGAACAGGGCTCGAGTCTGCTCGGTGCGAAATATCCCGGACAGCGTCGAGGCAGGGGCCAGCGCGGGTAGACCGAAGCGGGCCAGACGCAGCGGATGACGCGGAACGCGCAGCAACGGCCGCAGAATATCGGTGCTCGTGTGGTCGTAATCGGCCACAGTCCGTTCGAACAGCAACCGCCATGCGCGCCCGTCCGGCCCGAACCCGGCCGCGGTGTCGGCCACTGAGCGCAGCAGGACGGCGGCGGTGCCGTCATCGAGAGGGTGGGCGCAGTCGATCGGTGCCCACGCCCACGACAATCCGTATCGCTCCAGGTCGAGACTCCGCAGGAAGGGAGAGCCCACCGCCATCGGGTGGACGGCAGAGCAGTGGTCGTGCAGCAGGCCCGGCACGATCGCCTCGCTGGTGCGGGTACCACCGCCGATCTCGTCGGCGGCCTCCAGCACGGTGACCTCGAGTCCGGCTCGGGCCAGGGTGATGGCAGCAGCCAGCCCGTTGGGGCCACTGCCGACGACGATTGCGGTACCCATGATTCGGTCTCCCTTCCTGATGTGCGTCTCAGCTGACGGTTTGCGGTACAGCGTCCCGCGGCGGCTGCTGCACCTGCACCGGTGTGGCGTAATCGGCGCGTCGCCAGGTCACCACGTGCGAGATCGGCCCATCGGGCAGCCAGGGCTGGGCCTCCACGGCGTCGCGCACCCGCCAGGTGCCGCGTTCGACGACCCCGAGCGCTGCGTCGATGACCTGATACTGCTGTGTACCACGGTGAATCGGCTGCGACTCCACCCACACCACGATCCACTCCCCCGGCCCGAACCCGACGCGACGCTGGACCGCGTTGATCAGATCCAGGTTGTGCAAGTGACCGTCACCGAAGTTGAACCCGATCAGCGAGTTGCACCCGAATTCCGCCTCCCGGATCGTCCACCGGTCGATATCGGAGAGGTGCTCGTACAGCAGAGAGAACAGACCCCGGCCCTGGCTGTGCATCGATCGCCACGCGATGGTCTGCTGCATGGTGATCTCGGCGATCTCGGCCGGGTACCCCATCGCGACCAGCTGATCGATCTGGTTCTCGGTCGGGCGATGGGCAAGAGTGTTCAGTTTGGCCTCGGCGCCCGGTGCGAATGCCCACACGGCCGAGGCCCAGTTGCCGGCGTACTGACGCATCGACGGCAGGAACGACACCAGATCCGGACGCAGGTTGCCCAGCACGGGGAAGAACACCAGCGCAACGACGATCACCGCGAGCAGCCACGGGGAGGAGAAACCGCCGACCCCGTACCCGCTTTCGTTGGGGAAGCCCAAGAACAGGAACACGGCCAGATATCCGAACAGGACGTTCCATTCGAGCGGCACTGCCAGCGGGAAGGTCGCGGTGATGAACGCGTGGAAGACGACCATCAGCACCACCCCGGCCAACGTCAGCCAGTGGTTGGTCGAGAACAGCAGAACCAGCGGGGTGAGGATCTCCACGGTGGTGCCGCCGACATGGGCCAGGAACGAAGCGGCTTTCGAGGGGCGGATGTCAGCGGGGAAGTTTCGATAGTGCAGCCGCTTGATCCACTTGGCCGACAGCCAAGGGGTGTTCGAGATCATCGGCGGCACAACATTACCGAAGTGCATACCGAACTTGGACGCACCCGCTCCGATCCACACCGCACAGATCAGCAGTTTCGCGGCGATGATCATGTCCGCGAACGGCAGGAACACGAAGAACGCCAGGGCAGGCAGGTATTGCTCACCACGCGCGGTCAGGAAGATCGTCTTGTCACGCAGCCCGCACAACACGTAGAGCACGATCGGCGCGATCAGCAGCATCGGGTTGATCAGACCGGAGGTGTTGTGCGGCAACACTTTCGACAGACTCTCGCTCGGCACGCCGGGCAGTACGATCGCTGCCAGGAGGGTGACCACGAAGCCGAGATACAGCACCACGTCGAACACGGTGCGGGTGTCGCCGTTCGTGAACGGCACCCGGCGCCACGGCCGCAGCCTGATCGTGCCGGGCCGGGCGAAGAACAGGATGCCGCCGGTCATCGGCTTGAATTTTCCGGCGAGCGGCCCCCACGATCCCGCGATGCCCAAAGCCTCGATCAGCACTGTCCACAGCACCAGCTTCTGGTACACCACCGGCTGGTTCCACCATGCCGCGACATGCCAGAACGGACCGACTCCCGAGGTCGCGGTCGCCAGGGCTACACCGGCGAGCACCGAAAGCAGACCTACCTTGAGCAAGTAGATCACGTGGATCATCTTGGCTGTGCCGAAGCCGTATTCGACCCAGTGCAACGCCAATATCCGCATTCGCTCCGCGAACGGTCGGCCGAGGAATTCCTCGGCATCCACGGGAGGCAGGTCCGCAGTCTTGAACCCCATTGTTCCGATCCTTTCTGTGAATACTCCGGAGACATCCGCATCCTCCGGCGGAAATTCTCATCGGATTTCGCTTGGGCAGTGAGTTTTTTCAATCCCCCGACATGACATCCGCGACGAGCGCACGCAGCTGTCTTTTATCGATTTTTCCCACCGCATTCCTCGGCATCGCCTCGGTGAGGATGATCTCCACGGGCACCTTGGCGCGGCTCAGCATCCGGCGGCAGTGCTCGACGAGGGCGTCGGCCTCGATCGGTGTGCCGGGCACGGGCACCACGTGTGCGACCGGAACCTCCCCGAGGATCGGGTCCGGCGCTCCCACCACCGCGGCTTCGAGTACCGCGGGGTGGGCGTGCAGGACGTTCTCGATCTCCTTGGGGTAGATGTTCTCCCCGCCTCGGATGATCATGTCCTTGATCCGGTCGACCAGTACGAGGTAACCGTCCTGGTCGAAGTAGCCGACATCGCCGGTGTGCAACCAGCCCTCGACCACCGTCTCGGCGGTGGCTTCCTCGCGCCCCAGGTAGCCGCGCATCACATTCGCGCCCCGGATCACGACCTCGCCGCGAGTTCCCCGGGCGAGCAGACGTCCGGTGTCGTCCATGATCGCCACGGTCTGCCCGGGTAGCGGAACTCCGACGGTGCCGGGTTTGCGAGGTCCCCGGGGCGGGTTCAGGGTCGACGCGCAGGTGCCTTCCGATAATCCGTAGCCTTCGACGATCGGCACGCCGAAACGGGTCTCGAAACGCTCGATGAGCTCGGCGGGCATCGGCGCCGCGCCACAGATCACCCGGCGCAGCGACGATATGTCCGGGGTGAGCTCGACCGGCTGCACAACGAGAATGGCGTAGATCGACGGCACCGCCGAGAAATACGTCGGCCGGACACGTTCGACGAGGTCGAAGAACGCCGATGCCGAGAAGCGTCCCGCGATCGTGGCCTGCCCGCCGGCGAGTAGCGGCGACAGGATGCTCGCCATGATCCCGTTGACGTGGAACAGCGGCAGGATCAGCAGGCTGTGGTCGGTGTCGTCCAATTCCAGCGCGCCCACCAGCATGGCGCACATCGCCGCGATGTTCGCGTGGTCGAGAACAACTCCCTTGGGACGGCCGGTGGTACCGCTGGTGTAGATGACGAGCGCAGCGCAGCCGGACTCGACCCGCACGACCTCGCTCCGGTCGATCTCGGCTCCGGCGAGCTCGGCGAGGCCGAGAGTCCCGCACGCTCCAGCCTCGGTCACCACCACACGAGCCCGGCAGTCGCCGACCTGGTAGTTCACTTCCTCGGCGGTGGACTCCGGCCGCACCGGCGTGACCGCCGCGCCCAGCCGCCACGCGGCGAAGAGAATCACCACGAATTCGAGGCGATTCGGAAGCACGACCGCCACCACATCGCCGCTACGCACGCCATGCCGGTGCAGAATGGTCGCCGCCACGCGCACCCGCCGCGCGAATTCGGCGTTGTCGAGCTGCTCCCGCTCGTCCGCAATACACGGGCCACTCGGATTACACGTGGCACGAAATACCGGTAAATCCACGATCTGCTGCACGATTCCCTGACCTGACTCGGTGTGATTCGGATTACACACAAAGATAGGTGTGTGAACCGACACCCGACTACGGGCCCGCATCCCAGAATATCGATGCGCATTTGTACCGGTGGCACAATAACTTGCGAAAATGCGCCGGGAAAGCTCCGGCCGTCCGGTACGGTCCCGGCATGAGCGCGGACGTCAACCAGGCCACCCTCGAGCTCGCCGAACGTCTCAGAGCCGATTTCGACGACCTGACCAGCGAGCTGACCTCGATGTTCATCGAGGTGATCCCCGAGTTTCGCCATGACGACGAAGTCCGGCGGCTGATGATCGCCAGCACCGCCTCCAACGTCGCCGCCATCCTCGACATGCTGGCCCTGAGCATCTCCCGTGACGACATCACCGTGCCGCCCGCCGCCGCCGAATACGCCCGCCGCTTCGCGCAGCAAGGATTGTCGCTGGAAGCCCTGTTGCGCGCCTACCGGCTGGGCGATCACTGGTTCACCCAGCGCACCATCGCCGACCTGCGCGCGCACGACGTCGCACCCGCCCTCGCACTCGAAATCACAAGTCGCAGTGCCGGTCTGGTCAACGGCTACATCGATCAGGTCATCGAAGGCATCATCGACATCTACGAGAGCGAACGTCGCCGGTGGGATGCCCGTTCGGAAACCGCACGCGCGGTACAGATCCGCGCGGTACTGGACACCGACAATCTCGACCTGACCGACGCGGAACAGATGCTGGGGACCTCACTTCGCGGCTGGCACCTGGCCGCGATCGTTTGGATCCGCACGCCCACCGCCGCAATCAACCTACTCCAGGTCGGTACCACCATGCTCGCCACCGCCACCGGCAAACAACCCCTCACCGCCCTGATCGACGAGCGACACTGCTGGGCCTGGATCTCCTCGGTCGGCAAGCCGGTCCTGGACGAAGATCGCCTGCTGCGGGATCTCCTGCGGCGCAAGAATATCCACATCGCAGTCGGTGAACTCGGATCGGGCCTCGACGGATTCCGGCAGACCTTCCGCGATGCCCAACGCGCCCGCAACCTCGCCCTGCTCTCCGAGCCCGCCCCGCCACTGACACTGCACTCGCGGGTGGCCCTGGCCAGCCTCCTCGTCGATCACCTGGCCGACGCCCGAGCCTGGGTGCGACGAGTACTGGGCGACCTCATGCGAGACGACGAGGCAACCACCCGCCTACGCGAAACCGTCCAGACCTATCTCGACACGCGCGGCAGCCTCACCGACGCCGCCGCCCGCATGCACGTCCACAAGAACACCGTCCACTACCGCATCCGCCGCGCCGAAGAAGTCCTGGGCCACCCGTTGACGGTCAACCGCCTCGAGACCGAAGCCGCACTGATGATCGCGCGGCAACTCGGGATGATCGGCTGAGGAACTCGGACCACGACCTGGTCGTGCTCGCGATCGGCGTGGTGGCCGCCGGGGGCGTGCCGGCCGAACATGGTGCCGGCGGCCTCGCACCAGTACTCGAGCACTACCGATTCACCGTGCCCGCGGCGGATCGGAGCACTGAAGGCCAGACCTCGAGCGACCTCGACCGTCAGCATCGACACCTTCGGATAGTCCGGGTGGGCGGCAAGTTCCGCGCCGAACACGGTGCGCGCGGATCTCGACTTCAACATCGCCAACTATCGGGGATCGGGAATGCCCGGCGGCGAGGACGCGACCGTCCGGATCGAATCCCACTGAGCCAGGGCCGTGCGCAAAGTCGCGACGAGTGGAAGGGGTTGATCCATCATCGGATGGTGGCCCGCCTCGGCCAATTCGACGACCGTCGCAGGGCGGTCGAACAGCCCCGCAATCTCCGAGGCCCGCTCCCGGCTCACCAACCCACGTTCACAACGGAGGTAAATCACCGGGATCTCTCCGGTCCGGAGTGGTTCGAGGGGTGGGATACGCCCTTGTTCGAGACGCTTGCGCAGCATGTCGGGATCGAACTTCCAGACCCATCCGTCATCGGTTTTCCGCACCGATTCCGCGGCGACATGTCGCGCGATGTAGGGAAGCAGGATGTCCTGTTCCGGCACAGTGCGAAACCGGCGACAGATCTCGTCCTCGCTCGGGTACGTCTTCGGCATGCGACGCAACTGCCAGGCGATGGCCTCCTCGGACGGCTCTTGAAACGGCGAATCGATGACGATCAGGCCCGCAACCGATTCGCGATGCCGGGCACCGACCACACCGGCCACCCTCCCGCCCATACTGTGCCCGACGATATATGGCTGTCCATCGATCCCCGCGGCCTCGGCCGCCGCCATCACCTCATCGGCCCAACCCTCCATCGGGTACCGGGATCGCGTGGCGCTGTCACCGTGCCCGGACAAATCCAGCGCCACCACACGACGAGTCGTCGCGAGCAGCGGAGCAATATGGTCCCACCAGCCCGAATGCGCCGACCCGCCATGCACCAGAACCACACCGGGCGTTCCGGCCCGTCCCCAACAGCGCAGATGAATCGCAACCCCGTCGACCTCGACCTCACGACGTTCGGGCAACTGCGCGACAGCCCCGGTGAACCAATCCGGTACCACGACATCCGACTCCGCCGCCACCGCCATCGTCGCTCCTTCGTCGCGGATCTACTCCACGGACCATATAGCCGACAGGTTGTGCCGCGATCATCACCTGCCTCGGCCGGTACACAGTCCTGGAGTGCTGATAGCCCTCCTTGCGGGTCGACAGCGGTGACCGAGCGCGAGATCACCACTACCGCAGACGTTTCCCCGGCGCTGACCATGCGGCACTACGGCACCAACGACGCGCTGCGGACTGTGGTCGATGAGCATGCGGCCGCGGGCGACACCGCCAACCGATCCGCACAACCAACAGCGCGATGTGTTCGAAGACATCGCCGAGGCTGCAGAGTATTTCGCGAACGGACGGGTACCGGCGGACCCGGGTAACCGATGCCCGAATCAGGTGCAGTGAGCAACAGTTGCATAATGCTCGTATGAGTATGTCGATGACCAGCAGGGCGCCGACATTCGCCGATGTGCTGACCACCTGGACCTTCTCGCCGGTCGCGGATGTGGTGCTCCTGCTGGCGGCATTCGGGTACATGGGACTGGTGGTGCGTCTGTGGCGGCGAGGCGAGCGGTGGCCGCCGGTGCGGATCGTGAGTTGGTGTGCGGCGCTGGTGTGCCTGGTGCTGGTGCTGGACAGCGCTGTCGCGATCTACGCGCATCAGTTGTTCACCGCGCACATGGTGGTCCACCTGATGATGATCACGGTGATTCCGGCGTTGCTGGTGTGGGCGCAGCCGATCCGGTTGCTGCACCAGGGCGGCGGGCGGCATACCCGCGGTGTGATCGACCGGGCTCGGTTGCGGTGGCCGTGGCGCGCGTTGCTGTCGGCGCGGCTGACGGTCCCGCTGTATGCCGCGGTGCTGGTGCTCACCCATCTGACCGGTTTTCAGCAGGCCATGGCGACTCATATGTGGATTCACGACGCGGAGTTGCTGCTGTATCTGGTGAGCGGGTATCTGCTGTTGGTGCCGCTGGCCGGGGAGGAATTGTCGGTGGAACCGCCGTGGCCGTACGGGCTGCGGCTGCTGGTCCTGGCGGTCTGCGTCGGGCCGGACACATTGGTGGGGGTGACGCTGATGATGTCCTCGACGGTTCTCGCGCCGGCCTATGCCGCCTCGCGCTCCTGGGGGCCCGATGCGTTGACCGATCAGAACATCGCGGGGGTGATCATGTGGTTGGGGGGCGACGGTCTGATGATGCTGTTGATGGTCCTGGTCGCCGGGCTGTGGGTGCGGTCGGGAAACAGCGCTCGCAGCTTCGGGCCCTGGCTCGACGGTGTGCGCCGCCGCGCCACTTTGGGGGAATTCGCCTCCGGCGGTGGCGATATCGATGACGAACAGGCGGCGCTGGATGCCTACAACGCGCGACTGGCAGCCCTGCACGGGCATGCGGCGCGGCCACACGAGCTGGAAAACATGGCACGGGGCGCGGTTGCCGTTCACGGACATGTGGGGTCCGAGCCGGGTGAACGGTGATGTCGCAACGGGATTCAACCATACGTGGCGTTGCGGACCTCCGGCGGGGACCTGAGTGCGTTGCGTGTCACCGAGGTCTGGCGCGACGGGGATTGGAAGGCCGAACTACCGGCGCGGGGTGCGGCAGCGCGGCCGCTGTCCGGTCTCGGCGGATACCAGCCGTGGCCGGGCACGCCCCGGTGAGGATCCCGTAACACCCCACCGGGGCGGCGGTGTTCAGCCGGTCTGTGGATTCTGGACGGCCAGCAGCACCGCCCGGTGTGTCAGCCAGCCCACCACGGTGTTCCCGGCGCGGTCCAGGACCGGCAGGCCGGTGCTCGTGGAGGTGTGGAGTGTGTCGAGAGTGTCTGCGAGAGTGGCAGTTTCGATGATACCCGGCGGCAGGACCGCCAAGTCGCCGACGGTGGCCCGGTCTGCGGCGGGATCGGACAGGGCTTCGGCCACCGACTGAGCGGTGAGGCAGCCGTGGTACTGCTCGTCGGGGCCGGTCACCGGCACGACTCCGTTCGGGGACAGCAGTATTGCGCGAGCCGCGTCGGTGAGCGGGGTGCGGGCGGGGATCGGCTCGGGCATCGGTTCCATGACCGAAGCCACGCTCGCACGCTCGAGGTGGGCGGCCGAACGATGATGCGCCGCATCGAGGTTCACGCCGCGGCGGGTCAGTTTCAATGTGTAGATCGTCTCGCGGGACAGGATCTTGGAGGTCAGTGTCGCGGTGACGATGGCCAGCATCAGCGGCAGGATGATGCTGTACTCGCCGGTGAGCTCGAACAGGATGACCACGGCGGTGATCGCCGCGCGGGTCGCGCCCGCGAACGCCGCTCCCATACCGATCAGCCCATACATGCCAGGAGCGGCAGTCGCGGCCGGGAACAGTTGGTGCACGACAACTCCGAATGCGGTGCCACCCATGGCGCCGATGAACAGCGAGGGCGCGAACACCCCGCCTGAGCCGCCGATCCCGATGGTCAGGCTGGTGGCGAGGATCTTGCCGGCCATCAGCGCCAACAGCATCCACACGACGTACTGGCCGTCGATCGCGTGCGCCAGAACGGGATATCCGACCCCGTACATCTGCGGCAGGGCCAGCAGGAGCCCGCCCAGCAGCACGCCGCCCACGGCGGGACGCAGCCATTCCGGTCCGCGCCACGCCCAGTCGCACGCGTCCTCGATCCAGTACAGGATGTGCGTGAACGCGACCCCGACAGCGCCGATCACGATGCCCAGCAGTGCGAAGATCAGATACTCCCACCCCGACTTCAGACCGAAGGCGGGCAGATCCAGAAAGGGGTTGTCCCCGAACGCGGCCCGGCCGATGACGCTGGCGGTCACCGAGGAGAGCACCACCGCGCCGAACGATTCGGCCGCGAAGTCCCGCAGGATCAGCTCCATCGCGAAGAACGGTCCCGCGATCGGTGCGTTGAACGTCGCGGCGATGCCTCCGGCCGCACCACAGGCGACCAGGATGCGCAGCCGGTTCTCCGGCATCCGGGTCAGTCGGCCCAGACTCGAACCCCACGCGGACCCGATCTGCACGATCGGTCCCTCCCGGCCCACCGAACCGCCCCCGCCGATGCACAGCGCCGAAGCCAGCGCCTTGACCACCGTGACCTGCGGCGGAATCCGGCCACCTCGCGCGGCGACCGCGTACATCACCTCCGGCACGCCGTGCCCGCGCGCCTCGGGCGCGAACTTGGTGACCAGCGGACCGTAGATCGCCCCGGCCACCATCGGGGCCAGTACCACGAACCAGATACCCAGCACCGGGATGTGCGGATTGGCAACCCTGCCCGCCGCCGAGTAGTCCGCGTGCCCGGACAGGATCCGGGTGAAAGTCGTTATCAGCCAACGGAACACGATCGCCCCGAGGCCCGAGCCCGCGCCGATGATCACAGCCAGCGTCACCAGCCCGCCGCTGCTGCGGCGCATCCAGTCCATGATCGGCATATTCGCCGGCAACGGCAGAAGCCTTCGCCGTTCCGGCGCCGCTGTTCCGATCCGCATCCCGGTCATCGCAGAACCCTCATCATCCGCACCACACCGCCATCCTCAAACACATGCACAGTGCAACAATTGTAGTGGGCTTGAATTCGACCCGACACATGGGGCGAAACCCTCGCTGCCATCGGGGATTTCCTCCGAAGCCGGCGCCGGGAGAGGTGTGGTCGAGAGTTGTTCGGGAGAAACACAGTGCCGTGGGAGCCGGGTACCCGGCGGTGCGGTTTCCTGTAACTCCGGCGAGACGGCAGGATGACCGGGGAATGCGTAACGCGACAACGGAGGTCGGTATGACGGGAAGGGCTCGGCAACAGGTGGCAGGAGCCTCGGTGGACGAACTCACCGACGCCCTGCTGACCGCGTCACGGTTGCTGGTGGCCCTGTCGGCGCGTTCGATCGCTCACGTCGACGAGACGATCACCATCCCGCAGTTTCGCACCCTGGTGATCCTGTCGACGCGTGGACCGTCGAAGATCGCCACTCTGGCCGGCCTGTTGAAGGTGCAGCCGTCGACCGCGACCCGGATGGTCGACCGGCTCGTGCTCGCCGGCCTGATCGATCGCAAACAGAACCCGGAATCGCGCCGCGAGTTGATCATCGAACTCACCGCGCGCGGGCGCGAGGTCGTCGCAGGGGTCACCGATCGCCGCCGCCAGGAGATCGCCGCTGTCGTCGAGCGCATGCCCGCCGCCGACCGGAACGGAATGATCCGGGCCCTGACCGCCTTCAGCGCAGCCGGCGGCGAACCGCCCGCGAGTACCGACATCGACGACTATCAGCTGTGACAACCTCGGGGGCGGCGGGACAATCGGCGATGTCGGTACATGGAAGGCGTGCAGAGCCGATCACTCTTCGCGGCCGGAGGATCGCAGCAGCGTTCGCTCGTCGACGCCGATCCTGGCCGGGCACCGATCCGGTCAGGCGGTCGCGCGCAGGCTGTTGAGGGCGCGGATCGCATCCGAGAGCGGGATCATCCGACCGGGTTGCTCGGCGGCCAAACCCATTTCGATGAACTGGCGAATCAGCATCGACGCGGTGATGCCCTGCTCGGCGGCGTTGTCGCGGACTCGGTCGCGCATGTCCTTGGGCATCTTCAGCGAGGTGGTGACCATGCCTTCCTCCAGCTCGGCCGATGTCGGCGGCAACGCCGGCACACCCGCGTCGTCGCTGTAGGTCAGCGAGTCGAGAAACTCCTGCGGGTCCTGACCGGGCTGCGGTTGATAGTTGTCGGTCATCGGTCTGCCTCCCATGCAGTGAACTCCTCGAGCTGGCGTGGTCCCATCGGCGCCGCCAGCAGGATCTGCCACCCGCCGGGTACGAGGGGCAGTTGACGCAGAACCACCACCAGCGGACGGCCCTCGTCGGTCCGGCCCCACACGGTCAGGACCGGTAACCCGTCCTTCGTGGTCGCCGTCCGCGGCCACCGTCGGGGCGAGTACAACACCTCGATCACTTCCCACTTCGCGACGTGGGCATTGTCGAGGAAGGAGCGAGCTCCGACCCACCATTGGTACTCCACGCAGCAACTATAATACCCCGGTATTATCCCAGATGGCGCCGCCGAATGAACTCGCCCCGCCGGCACGGGCACGGCGCACGCGGGCAATCCCTCCAGCCGAGCCCGCCGCAGCTCGGTGATGCGATTGCCGAATGGTAACTATTCCGGATCTTTGTGGGGTTCGTCGTGCGTGGGGTTCTACTGTTTTCGGGTCATGTGTTATCAGGTCAACGAGAACCGAGGTAACCGAGATGGCAGCGAAATTCGAGATGTACAAGGACAAGGCCGACAAGTATCGGTTTCGGCTCAAGGCCGCCAATGGTGAAGTGATCGCCGTCGGTGAGGCGTACGAGAGCAAGGCCGCGTGCAAGAACGGGATCGAATCGATCAAGAAGAACGCGCCGGCCGCCGAGATCGTCGACCGAACCATGGCAGGGGTCTGAAAAAGCTCCCGTCCCGCCGGGATTCGAGACATCCCGGCGGGACGGACTCCCGATCCAGCACTGAAATTCCTGGGGAGCAGGAGTGGAAATGCGGAGCCGGTTTTTCGCGGTGTGGTACAGCGTGCTCATGAGTGGCGCCGAACCGGTCCTGGTTCGGCCGGTGCGGGCCGGGCTGTTGTCGTCCGCGCGCGGGAACCTGCTGATCGTCGGGCTGGGACCCGGCCATGACCTGCGCTACCTGCCCGCGGCGGTCACCGCGGTGACCGCCGTCGAGCCGAACCCGGTAATGCGGACCGTGGCCGCGCGTCGCGCGCGCAAGCTCGGTGTCGAGCTGGACCTGATCGATGGCGTCGCCGAAGCGCTGCCGTTCGCGGACTGCGTATTCGACACTGTGGTGTCACCGTTTCTGCTGTGCAGCGTCGGCGACGTCGCGGCCGCTCTCGCCGAACTCCGCAGAGTGTTGCGGCCGGACGGTGAACTGCTCGTGCTCGAGCACATCCGCGCCGCCGACGGCACCCTGCTCGGCCGTCTGCAGGACCTCACCGAGTCGCCCTGGCACGCACTCGCCGACGGTTGTCACCCCAACCGGCGAACGAACAACGCCCTGGCCGCCGCCGGATTCGACGTCTCCGGCCTCGCCACCGGAACTTTCCCACTCCCCACCCACATCTCGCGCTATCTGGTCGGCCGAGCCCCTGTCGCGTCGCACCCGACCAGCCCTGCCGACACGGGCCGCGTCGTCCGCTGATCGGCCCGGCCGAGATGCCCGATGTCGTTCAGGCCGAACGCGACTCCGCAGCCGGACGCGTCGCGGCCGAACGTCGGCCGAACTCGAGCACACCGTCCTCGATCGCGCCCTTGCGCAGCAGTTTGCGGTCCCGGAAGTAGTTGTTGATCACCTGCCACGGGCCGCGCGTGCCCTGCCGCGGCATCACCGCATCACCGCGCTGGATATATCCCGAAGTCAGTGCGCCGCCCATCATCGAATGCTCCGAGCGATCGCCCTCGCGCGGAACCGCCACCACCGTCGAATAACCATGGGACCGCATATGATTCAGCAAGCGGCAGAAGTACTCGGCGGCCAGATCGGCCTTCAGCGTCCAGGACGCGTTGGTGTAGCCGAGCACGATCATCGCGTTCGGCACACCGCCCAGCAGTGCGCCCTTGTACGCCACCAGATCCCGCGTCTGCACCGGTTCGCCGTCGATCAGCACCTGCGCCCCGCCGAGTATCTGCACCGTCAACCCCGTGGCACTGATGACGATGTCCGCCTCGAGCTCCTCTCCCGACTCGAGCCGAATACCGGTCTCGGTGAAGGTCTCGATCCGATCGGTGGCGATCGAGGCACTGCCGTCGCGCAGCACCTTGAACAGATCCCCGTTGGGGACCACGCACAGCCGCTGATCCCACGGGTCGTACTTCGGGCTGAAGTGGCGCATGTCGATTCCGGAGCCGACCTGCATCCGCACCGCGCTCAACAGCAGTTTGCGGGACAACTTCGGATTCGTGCGCGAAAGCTGGAAACTCGCGCGCTGCAGCGCGATGTTGCGCGCCCGGCCGATCCGGTAGGCGATCGCGTCGGGCACCTTCGCCGCCTTGAATCCGACCGCCACCGGATCCTCCGCCGGAAGGGCGGTGATGTAGGTGGGCGAACGCTGCAGCATCGTCACGTGCGCCGCGTCGCGGCTCATCGCGGGAATCAGGGTGATCGCGGTCGCGCCGCTACCGATCACCACGACTCGCTTGTCGCGGTAGTCCAGATCCTCCGGCCAGTGCTGGGGATGCACGATCGGCCCGCGGAACTTCTCCTCGCCCGGAAAGTCCGGCCGGTAGCCCTTGTCGTAGTCGTAGTAACCGGTGCAGCCGACCAGGAAATTGCTCGTATAAGTTTCGGTCTCACCGGACTGCTCGTCGATCGCGGTGACCGTCCAGATCCCCGCCTCGCTCGACCAGCTCGCCTCGGTCATCCGCCGGCCGAACCGAATGTGCTCGCTCACCCCGTACTCCGCGGCGGTGTCGGCCACGTACTGCCGGATGTGCGGCCCGTCGGCCAGCACCTTGGTCCCGTTCCAGGGCCGGAACCCGTACCCGAAGGTGTACATGTCCGAATCCGACCGAATCCCCGGGTAGCGGAACAGATCCCACGTCCCGCCGATGGCCGTCCGCCGCTCCAGAATGGCGTAACTGCGCCCCGTCCCCTCCCGGGTCAGATGGCAGGCCATCCCGATTCCAGAAAGACCCGCGCCGATGATCAGTACGTCGACATGCCGCGTCATTGAGGTATCCGTTCCGTGCGATCCCGCCCGGACGACCGTGACCGGGCACACCCGAAGGGTACCTGTTATCGACAGTAACGTCTAGATGGCCTCCCCTACCGCCACTCCTGTACCCGAACGAAACCGACCCGCCCGCCGAAACCTCACCACCCACCCACCCGAGAAGCTGCCGCCTTCAGCTCTGGGCCGTTTGAAAGTGGCTTGCACCGGGGTTGGCGATTCCATCTGGAGTGGATTACATATATAGATGCGCATAGGGCGATACACAAATTGATTGATTACCAAAGACACCTGTACCGATCAAGCGCCGGATCCTCCGCCACAGACTGGCATGGCTGGAGGCCGCCAAACCTGATCCGACTTCGCGCCGCCTCCCCTACCTCGCCCTCCTCCGAAACTGAAACTGCTTGCAGTCCGGGCACTTTGGGCGCTCGCGACCTCTCCCCCACGTCTGCGCGACAACTCGGAGAAGACACATGTTTGGATGCGAATATCTGAGTATGAGTGTTTCTTCGCAAACCGTTCGGATCGCCGGAGGCTTCGGAAGACGACCACGCGGCCGGGCGAGTGGACGGCTCGCGTTTCGGAAACTGCACGTCGCGGTATCCGCTGTGTAGCGGTCTGGATCCGATCCCGATCGCTCGCCGGAAACCGTTCTCGGGCACGTGCTTTCGCAGTAACCTTGAGGGACGAGGTGATGTGGGTGGACATCGTTATCTTCGCCGGGTGTGCGGTGGCCGTGCTGGTTGCCTGGTGTGTCGTCGCGTTGCGCATCACCGGGCGGATACATCGTGTGCGTCTACGTCGACATCGACGACCGCCTCGGCCCACTCCCCCGGCGCCACAGGATCAGCCCGCCGCGGTGATCGATATGCGGATGAGCGTCGAATGGGCATCACCCCGACAGGTCTGGCCCGCGCTGACGGCCGAGAACACGTTGCTGGCCGCGCGGCTCGCCGGGCGGATGACGCCCGGCGAATACCGAGCCCGGATGCTCGAACTCGCTCGCCGATGCGAACCCCGGCCGACCGCCGGGAGCGAATGACGCTCGTTATCCGCAGGTGAACCGGCATGTCGGGGACTTTCGTCCCGGTGCCGCGAGCCGCCCGGCCCTCCCCGGCCCCCGCGGAACCGACAAAGCTGATCACAGCGAGCTGTTTTCCGTACCCATCGACGACACATTCAGGACCGAGGTTGAACAGCATTCCTGTCGCACGACTGCATACCGGGCCGACCGTTCCCGAAACCCGCCCACCGATCTGGCCCGCACTTGCGGTCGCTGCAGTGATGTTCGCAGCAGCAGCGGCCTGCCTACCTCGGTTCCCCGGCTGGGCATCCGACTACGGCGCCATTTTGGTTTACTGGGCATTGTCCCTTCATCTGATTATCGCGATCGGCTTGGTCAGATGGGCTGTGCGAGCCAGATGGACGGATTATCGTAGCCAAAAGCACCGGACGGAGAACGGATATCGCCGATGATCAAGGTGTTCCTGGTCGACGACCACGAAATCGTGCGTCGCGGCCTGGTCGACCTGCTCGGGGAGGACCCCGAGCTGACCGTTGTGGGCGAGGCGGGCGACGTGGCGCAAGCAATGGCGCGCATCCCCTCGCTACGGCCCGACGTGGCTGTGCTGGACGTGCGCCTACCCGACGGGAACGGCATCGAACTATGCCGTGATCTACTTTCCAGGATGGACGGCCTGCGCTGTCTCATCCTGACCTCCTACACCGACGAGCAGGCCATGATGGACGCGATCCTCGCCGGCGCCAGCGGTTATGTCGTGAAGGACATCAAGGGGATGGAGCTGGCCCGCGCGATCAAGGAGGTCGGGTCGGGCCGATCCCTTCTGGACAACCGAGCCGCCGCAGCCCTGATGACGCGCCTGCGCGAGGGCGCCGACGGCCCGTTGGCCGTGCTGACCGAGCAGGAGCGCAAACTGCTGGAGCTACTCGGCGAGGGGTTGACCAACCGGCAGATCGCCGAGCGCATGTTCCTGGCGGAGAAGACCATCAAGAACTACGTCTCGCGACTGCTGGCCAAGCTGGGCTTCGAACGGCGGACGCAGGCGGCGGTGTACGCATCCAAACTCCGCACGGGACAACATAATCCGTTCTGAGGATCAGCACGGGCCGCGCAGCGCGACGCCGCTGACGAGCGTCGGTTCGATGGCCACGAGGACGTCTCCGACCCGATCCAGGCGTGATCGCAACATCGGTTCGTACCGCGCGATCAAGTCCGGGTCGGTGATCGGGTGCGCCGGACCGGTCACGACCACGGCCCACCCGGTCTGTCCGCGCGGGTCGAGGTCGTCTGCCTCGTAGGCGACCACGATCCGGTCGTGCGAGCCGCACACGGCGGCCGTGCGGCAGTTCAGGCGGACGAGCACGATTATCCGGTCGTCCTGCACGATATGGCGCACCGGACGAATCGCGGGCAGCGCGTCGCGTGTGAAGACCACGCGCCCGCACGGCGCTCGACCCAGCAACTGCATCACCTCGGTGCGATCGAGGTCGACGACGGTGCCGTATCCCGGAGGTTCCCCGCTCGTGGGCTCCGGGTCAGCACCAGTGGGGCTCGGCTCGGTCCACACGTCGCGACCGTCTCCTTCCCTGACACCTGCTGTTTCGTTACCGTGTCGTGTTCCATCCGATCACCACATCGGGTGCGTCCGACAGAGAAGAAGGTCCTCAGCAGCGGATCACCCGGGCACCAGGGGGTCGAATGCACCGATCCGGGCGTATGATTTCCGGGCCCGAGCGTGATACCGCCGACCGTCAGGATTGCCCGATATGGCCGATCTGCCGGACGGGGCAGCGCGAACCGCGACGCCCCGGTCCGAAGCCTCGACGGGTTCCGGACATGCGTCCGGATCCGGACCGTATTCGATCCGTGATGCCCTCTCCCAGTTACGGTTGCGAGAACTGCTCGCCGAGGTCAGGGAGCGCGTGGACGAGGTCATCGATGTCCGGGACCGGATGGACGAACTGATCGAGGCGATCCTCGCGATCACCTCTGGACTCGACCTGGACGACACGCTGCACACCATCGTGCGCACCGCGGTCAGCCTGGTGGACGCGAGTTACGGTGCGCTGGGCGTGTACGGCCCGGATCGCCATCTGGACAAGTTCGTCCATCAGGGCATCGATGCCGCGACGCTCGAGCGGATCGGTGTCCTGCCGCAGGGGCGCGGGCTGCTCGGTCTGATGTGCGATGACCCGCGCACCGTGCGTCTGAGCGAGATCGCCGCACATCCCGCCGCGATCGGCTTCCCAGCGAACCATCCGCCGATGCGGTCGTTTCTCGGTGTGCCCGTTCGGATTCGGGACGATGCCCTGGGCGGGCTGTACCTGGCCGAGAAGTCCGGCGGGCAGTCGTTCACCGACGACGACGGGGTCATCGTCGAGGCATTGGCCGCCGCGGCCGGGATCGCGATCGACAACGCCCGCCTCTACGAATCGGTCCGTGCCCGCCAGGACTGGACCGCGGCGACCCGCGACATCACCACCGAATTCCTGGCGGGCGCCCCCACGACGGAAGTTCTGGCGGACCTCACCGACCGGGCTCTGCGGCTGACCGGCTCCGAGTGGGCGTGTCTGGCGCTGGCACCGGATCCGGACGACCCCGACGCGACCTCCGATGAGCTCGAGATCACCGAGTGGTCCGGTCCCACAGGACGATTCGGACCCGGACACGCACTGAGCATCGATGGCACCGCGGTCGGCACGGTCCTGCGCGAGCGCCGGTCCGCGACGTTCGACGACGCCGAATCCTGCGATCTGGCCGAACTCGTCCCCGACATCGGTCCCGTCCTCATCGCGCCGCTGCACACACCGGATACCCGGATCGGGGTACTGGTGCTCTTGCGAGCCGCCGGATCGGCACAGTATTCGGCCGAAGTCACGGATCTGGTCACCGGATTCACCGATCAGACGGCGATGGCGATGCAGCTGGCGCGAGCACAACGGCGCATGCAGGTGATCGACATCCTCACCGATCGCGACCGGATCGCACAGGATCTCCACGATCACGTCATCCAGCAGTTGTTCGCCATCGGCCTGACCCTGCAGGGCACCATTCCGCGCACGACATCGAACCAGGTGCGCGACCGGCTCACCGGCGTGGTCAACGATCTGCAGGATGTGGTGCAGGAGATCCGCACCTCCATCTTCGAATTGCACGGCGGCGACCGGCGTGGGGCGCAACTGCGCGAACGCCTCGAGTGGGCGATCCGGCAGCAGTGCGCGCACCGCGAGGTGCGGTCCGCGCTGCGGGTCGACGGGCCGCTCTCGGTGATCGAACCCGAACTCGCCGAACACGCGGAAACCGTTGTGCGCGAAGCGGTTGCCGCGGCCTTGCGACGTTCGGGCACCACATGTGTGGAGATCGCGGTCGGCGTCGCGAACGATCTCACGGTGCTGGTCACCGATGACGGCGCACCGAATCCGCGCGATCCGTTCTCCTCCGCATCGGCGGATCTGCGTCGGCGCGCCGACCGGTCCGGCGGCCGGTTCACCGTGGGCCCGGCGGCTCCGACGAAGACGGGCACCCGGCTGTTCTGGTCCGCTCCCCTGCACTGAGACACCGGATCGATCGTTCCGTAGAGAATTTCGTCCCCAATAAACATAGGTAGCCTATATAGGCATGTGATACACACGACATATGAGCACGTCGCACCCCGATGAGGACCTGGGCGAGATGGCCTCGACCCTGATCGAGGTGTCCGCAATGCTGGTGCGGCAGTTGCCGAGTCGGCAACAGATCAGCCTGACGACGATCTCCACCCTCGGCCGGTTGGATCGGCATGGCCCACAGCGGCTCACGGCGCTGGCCGCCGCAGAGGGCGTCGCCCAGCCGTCGATGACTCAGCTGGTGCACAAACTCGAGGCAGGCGGGCTGGTCGAGCGCCGGCCCGACCCGCAGGACGGGCGCGGATGCCTCGTCGAGGTCACCGAGGCCGGTCGCCGGATCCTCGCCGAGCGGCGGCGCGAGCGCCGTGACTGGCTCGCCGAGCGCTTGGCCGCGCTCCCCGACCGGGAGCGCGCGGAATTGGATGCGGCGATGCGGACCGCGCTGCCCATCGTGCGCCGGGCGGTACAACCCGGCGACGTGTTCGACAAGTAAGTGCGGCAGGGGTTTTCCCGAAAACCCCTGCCGGAGTTCGACGGACGGAACAGATCGATGGCTATCGAAGAACTGACCCGAGCCGCGGGCGAGGGGCCCGGGGGCCGCAGCACCTGGATCGGTGTCGACCATCCCCGCTACAAGTGGGTGGCCCTGACCAATACGACCCTCGGCATGCTCATCGCGACCGTCAACGCCTCGATCGTGCTGATCTCGCTACCGGGCATCTTCAACGGCATCCGCCTCGATCCACTGCAACCCGGCAACGTCAGCTACCTGCTGTGGGTGCTGATGGGGTACATGCTCGTCACCGCTGTGCTGGTCGTCGCACTGGGGCGGCTCGGTGACATGTGGGGGCGGGTGCGGATCTACAACGCCGGATTCGGCATCTTCACCGTCACCTCGGTGCTGTTGTCGCTGGATCCGCTGCACGGTGCGGGCGGGGCGCTGTGGCTGATCGGCTGGCGGCTGGTCCAAGCCGTCGGCGGCGCGATGCTGATGGCCAACTCCGCGGCCATCCTCACCGACGCGTTTCCGGCGCGTCAGCGTGGAATGGCGTTGGGCGTCAACATGGTTGCCGGAATCGCCGGATCGTTCGTCGGGCTGATCCTGGGCGGTGCGCTGGTGGCGTGGGACTGGCGCTCGGTGTTCTGGGTGAACGTGCCGATCGGCCTCATCGGCACCGTGTGGGCATATCGCTCGTTGCACGAGACGGGTGTGCGCACGCCGGGACGAATGGACTGGTGGGGCAATCTCACCTTCGCGATCGGGCTCACCGCGCTGCTGGCCGGAATCACCTACGGCATTCAGCCCTACGGCGGACACACCATGGGCTGGACGAATCCGTGGGTGCTGGCGGGGCTGATCGGCGGCGCGGTGATGCTCGTGGTGTTCTGCATCGTGGAGATAAAGGTCGCCGAGCCGATGTTCCCGCTGCGACTGTTCCGCAACGCCGAATTCGCCGGTGGTAACGCGGCCACGCTGCTGAGCGCGATCGCCCGGGGCGGACTGCAGTTCATGCTGATCATCTGGCTGCAGGGCATCTGGCTGCCGCTGCACGGATACGACTACGCGGACACACCGCTGTGGGCCGGAATCTATCTGCTGCCGCTGACGTGCGGATTCCTCGTCGCCGGACCGATCGCCGGACATTTGTCGGACCGGTTCGGCGCACGAGGGTTCGCCGCTTCGGGATTCGTGGTGATGGCGCTGTCCTTCGGCGGAATGCTGGCGCTGCCAACCGATTTCGCCTACTGGGTGTTCGCGCTGCTGGTGTTCGTGAACGGGCTGGGCAGCGGGCTGTTCGCCGCGCCGAACACCGCGATCATCATGTCCAACGTGCCGGCCGCGGCCCGGGGTGCGGCCTCGGGTATGCGCGCGACGTTCCAGAACGCGGGCATGGTGCTGTCGATGGGCGTGTTCTTCTCGCTGATGATCGCCGGGCTCGCCGGATCGATGCCGCACACGCTGTTCACCGGGCTCACCGATCAGGGTGTGCCCGCCGCGGCGGCCCGATCGATCTCGGCGTTGCCGCCGGTGGGTGTGCTGTTCGCAGCATTCCTGGGCTACAACCCGATCGAGCATCTGCTGGGGCCGGACATTCTGAATCACCTGCCCGCGGGCAATGCCGCCACGTTGACCGGACGGCAGTTCTTCCCGCATCTGGTCTCACAGCCGTTCCACGACGGGCTGGTCGTGGTGTTCTCGATGGCGATCGCGATGTCGGTGGTCGCGGCGGTCGCTTCGCTCGTGCGCAGCCGTGGGCCGGTTGCGGTCACCGACGGTGACGAGTACACCGAATCCCGCGACGTCGCCGAACACTCCGCGACCGGTGACGGCAGCGTGCCCGGTATCGGCGGACGGGTCACCGATGCGGACGGCCGGGCGGTGGCCGACGCGGCGCTCACCCTGATCGATCATCGTGGGCATCAGCACGGCCGCGCCTGTTCGCGGGCCGACGGCGGATTCGCACTGCTCTTGCCGCCGCCCGGACAGTACGTGTTGATCACCGCGGCCGATACCCGCAGGCCACATGCCACGCCGCTGTCCATCGGCACGCAACCGGTCGTGCACGATGTGGTGCTGGCCGGTGGTGCGAGCCTGTCCGGCCGGGTTCTGGCACCCGGCGACACGGCGGTGCCGCTGGCCACCATCGTGGTCATCGACGGCCGCGGCGAGGTCGTCGGGACCACCACGACCGATGTGCACGGCAACTTTGCGGTTCCCGGGCTGTTCGCCGGGACGTTCACGCTCACCGCACACGCTCCCGGGTTCCGGCCCACGGCCGCGCCGGTCGTGGTGGGCGCCGAGGACAGGGTGTGCTGCGATCTCGCGCTCGCCCATGCGGCCGCGATCTCCGGCATGGTCCGGCACGACCACAGTGATATGCCCATCCCGGGTGCCCGCATCACGCTCCTGGCCGCCGACGGGACCGTGGTCGCCGCGACCGTCTCCGATGCGTCGGGCGGCTACACGCTCGCGGATCTGATCCCCGGTGACTACACACTGTGCGCCAGCGGGCATCTGCCGGTCTCGGCAGTGGTCACGCTCAACGGCGCGGGTGATCCGAAACTCGACCTGCATTTCGATGTCCCGTCCCGGTGACGGGCAGCTCTCCGAACGTCGAAATACGTTCTCGCAGTGCGGAATTGCACTGAATGCAGTTCCGCATCGATGGCAGGGTCGCGTCATGTGCCACCCGACGCGTCCAGGTCTCGGGCGGCGGGATCAGCTGATTCGAGACCGGTCGCGCCCTGACTCGCACAGCGACCCCGCTTCGCTCCGCAGTTCGCTTGACATCCATAGTTCAACTACGAGACTATGCAGCTCAGCGGATGATACGGAGGTGTTCCCATGGAGTGGACGGGCGCGAAGTACGCGGACGGCCCGACAGCCGAGGTCGAGATCTGGATCGACGCCCCACCGCAGCGGGTCTGGGAGATCGTCTCCGACATCACGCTGATGCCGCAGTTCAGCGATGAACTCCAGGCCGCGAACTGGCTGGGCGACGCGACCGGCCCGGCGGTCGGCAACACGTTCCTCGGCAGCAACAGCCATCCGGCACTCGGTGAATGGCAGACCACCTCGCACGTCGTGCAATGCGATGCGCCGAACACCTTCGCCTGGGCGGTGAACGATCCGGAGAACCCGACCGCCACATGGCGTTTCACGCTCGAGCCGCGGGACGGCGGCACCGCGCTGCGGGAGTGGATGCGGTTGGGCCCGGCCCGGTCGGGGCTGTCGCTGGCCATCGATCGGATGCCGGACAAGGAGGAGAAGATCGTGTTCGTCCGGATGCGTGAATTCGAATCGGCGATGACCGGCACGGTCGAGGCGATCAAGGCACTGGTGGAACAGGCGCGATGAGAACCGCGACGACCGTCGAGATCTCCGACAACACCCGCGAGACCATGGATTTCGTCCTCGAGGCGGAGAAACTCGGCCTGGACGTGTGCTGGGTGGCCGAGGCGTGGGGGTCCGACGCGCCGTCCGTGCTGGGTTATCTGGCGGCCCGCACCGATCGGATCACATTGGGCTCGGGCATCATTCAGCTCGGCACCCGCACTCCGGTAGCCATCGGGCAGGCGGCGCTGACCCTGGCCGATCTGTCCGGGGGACGATTCCTGCTCGGACTGGGCGCGTCGGGTCCGCAGGTCATCGAGGGATTGCACGGGGTGCGGTTCGATCACCCGCTGACCCGGATGCGCGAGACCGTGGAGATTCTGCGGCAGGTGTTCGCGGGTGAGAAGATCTCCTACTCCGGCAAGCACTTCCGGATTCCGCTGCCCGGTGAGGCCCGGCCGATGCGACTGTCCAAGGCCGCGAATCCGGACATCCCGATCTACCTGGCCACCCTCTCCCCCAGAATGCTCGAACTGACCGGCGAGATCGCCGACGGCTGGCTCGGCACGAGCTTCGTTCCCGAGGGTGCGCACGCTTACTTCGACCATCTCGACGCGGGACTCACCGCCGCCGGACGCACCCGCGGCGATCTGGACATCTGCCAGGGCGCAGAGGTCGCGCTGTTCGACGACGCCGATCGACTGCACGCGCACATCGGCACCCGGAAACTGGAACTCGCGTTCAGCATCGGCGGAATGGGCAGTGCGGGCACCAATTTCTACAACGCCGCCTACGGCCGCCAGGGCTGGTCGCAGGTCACCGGCGAGATCCGGGAGCGGTGGCAGGCCGGCGACCGCGAGGGTGCGGCCGGACTGGTCAGCGACGAGATGGTCCTGGCCACGACGCTGATCGGCACCGAGGAGATGGTGCGTGAACGGCTCCGCGTCTGGCGCGACGCGGGCGTGGACACCGTGCGCCTGTATCCCGCCGGGGAGACCGTGCGGGACAAGCTCATCACCTTGGGCCGAGCGCTCGAGCTGGTCGCCGAGGTGGGCTGAGCGGCTGACTGCAGTGGGCTCAGCAGTGTGCCGCCTTCACATGTCACCCGTAGTCCGGGGCCGGGCGTACTGGATGACCGCGTAGTCGCCGCTGGTGCGCCAGGACGGGTCGGCGGCGTCGAGTTCGGCGGCGCGGCCCTCGGGCAGGCCCGTCGCGACATCGCATTTCAGGGTGCGCAGCGCGGTCACCGGGGAGGGGAAGTAGTCGGCCAGGTCGGCGAAGGGTGTGGTCGGCGGCCAGTAACGATCGCCGACCAGGCGGCGGTAGTTCAGGTCGCCCTTGAGGATCGTCATCGCGGCAGTGGACAGCTCGGCCGTCAGGTCGGCCGGTAGGTCGTGGTATGTCAGTGGGGCGCAGAAGAATTCGTGCGTGCGCGGGAGGAGTCGATCCTCGCTCATCGCCTGCCACAGCCGCTGTCCGATGCGCTGCGCCTGCGGTTCGGCCGCCGTGCGCAGCAACCGCAGGACGGCCAGCAGATCGTGCAGGGTGGCGTCGGAGACATAGTAGGGCTGCGGCTTGAGGTAGAGCACGATCCGAGCCGCCCGGCCCGTGCTGAGCAGGTGGTCGGCCAGGACCAGATCGGGCAGCAGTTCGCGACCGGCGTTGTCCGCGATCAGGCAGACCGTCGCATCGTTCGCGCCGTCCAGCGCCGACCACAGCTGGGCGCTGTCGTCCGCCAGCAGACCGCTGCGGGTACCCGGACCCGCGGTGAGCCGGAATCCGAGATCGGCCTGATTACCCCACAGGGCCGAGCGCAGCAGCGCGTCGCGGGCGGCGTCACCGGGCGCGGTCGAGATGTCCGCCAGGGCCGCGAGTTCGGCGGCGACCTGCGGGGTGTCCAGTTCGGCGTACTTCTTGGGCGCGAACGGATCGACCCCGGCCCATGCTCCGGGCCCGAAATAGCCGACCGCCTCCAGCAGGCGGCGGTAGAAATAGCTCTCCGCCCACAGGAACGACGCCTCACGCCATGGACGCCCCCACAGATCCCGGCCCCAGGCCAGCCAGTGCGGCAGATCGGACGCTGCGGTGTGGAGCTGTTCGATCACCCCGTCGCGACTCTCGTCCAGCAGGCGAAGCAGGGCCGCACGCTGGGCGGGATCGTACGGGTGACCCGCGATGACCTGATCGATCAGGACGGGGTGTCGGTCGTGGAACACGCTGTGCGGGAACGTGCCCGGAACTCCGGCGAGAATCGGCGGCGCGGCGGTCATGCTCCGATCCTGTCGTATCGATGCGAGTGTCGCGAAGGCGGCCCTAGGACAATGTCGATCCGTTGGCTACCAATCAGCACACTAGGGCCACCGAACTCTCCTGCCTGAGTCTCCCGAACCTGGATGCCGGGCCGGATGGTGGCGGGGAAATCTCCGCGCAGCACCATACCTCGTGCCGGATAATCCGATTACGTCCGAAAGCTACTGAGGGCAAGCAGAATTGGACTTCGAAGAGATCGCGCCGAATCCCTGCGACGCAGGTGATCCGGCGCGGAAGCGGGCCGCGGGGGCAATCGCGGCCCGCCTTCTCGAACTGTCTCGTTCATCGAGACACTGGCGAGCTTAGCGAGCCTTCAGCTATTTCGTGGCGTTTCGCGGGTTCCCGCCGTGCCGACCCGGCCGAGCGACCGATCCAGCACGGTGACCACGAGCAACACACCCGAGATGACCAGGACGAACAGGCCCAGATCGTGCAGTCCGGCGGTATTCGCGGTCGCGGGGAAGAATGCGCCGTTGGCACTGGAGGCGATGAGCGCGCCGAGATACATGAACGTCCGCAGCAACCCGGCCGAGGAACCCATCCGGGTCGGATCGGCCTGGTGGTACACCGCGTTCTGGTTGGCCAGGCCGAGCAATCCCTGCGGCACGCCGACCACCAGCGCGAGCCCGAGCAGCAGCCACATCGCGGTCGAATCGTGCGTCATCAGCAACAGCGCACCACTGATCAACTGGACGACCGCCCCGACGACGAGCTTGCCGCGAATCCGCGGGCGACGACCGGTCGTGGTCGAGACGACGATCGCGGTCACGAAGGTGGGCAGCAGCACCAGCCCGGCCGCCGAGGCGCTCAGACCACGGCCGTCCTCCAGCCACTGCGTGAAGCCGTAGAGATAGCAGTAGGTGACCGTGGCCGCCAGAACCGATCGCGCATAGGTGGCGACCAGCGGGATGTTGCCGCCGAGCACGCGCAGATCGATGAACGGCTCCGCGGTCCGCAACTCCCGCACCACCAGCGCGACGGCACAGACGCCGCTGATCGCGAGGAGATACAGGTCCGACAGGTGCGGGGTCATCACGAACAGCAGCAGCGAGACCAGCATGCCGGCGAAGGCCACGATCCCGACGAAGTCGATCCGGGACAGCGATTTCGGATCGTCCTGCCGCACAGCCGCATTCGGGAACCGCAGCCAGCCCAGCACGAATCCCGCGACCGCCAGCGGAATGTTCACCGCCAGGGTGGTGCGCCAGCCGCCGATCCCGATCAGCACCCCGCCCAGGGACGGACCGATCACCGAGATCGTCTGATTCGCCACGGCCAGCAGGGTCAGAATGCCGCCGGGACTGTCCTTGCCACTGCGTTCGGATTCGCTGCGCAACAGATACATGGCCGACGGATAGCCCGCGCAGGTGCCGAAGCCCAGGATCACCCGCGCGAGGATCAGCACACCCAGATTCGGCGCGAATGCGCCCAGCACACCGGCGATTCCGGTCAGCGCGGTACCGGCCAGGAACAGCCGCCGTGGACCGTACAGGTCCACCAGACGTCCCACGACCGGCTGTCCGACGGCCGTGGCCAGATACAGCGCGGAGATCAGCCAGGCCGTCTGCGCCGGAGGTGCACCGAAGGCGCGGCCGATCGGCACCAGCGATACCGCGATGATCGAGGAGTTGATCGGATTCAGGATCGACCCCAGGACCATCGGGGCGATCAGCTTGCGGTCGAATCCGTCGTCATCGCGGCGAATGCGGCGCAACGGCGCCGCCACACGTTCCATTACTGCGGTCAAGGGCCCACCTCGTCACGGATCGAGCTGGATCAGCCGTTCCAGCAGGGCCATCGCCTCGAGGACGGTCATCCGCTCGGATTCGGTGAAGTTGTCCTCCAGTTGCCTGGCCAGCCACTCCTGCCCGCTCCGGGATCGATCGTCGAAGATTGCGCGGCCGGCGGGACTCAGCGACACCAGCTGTTTGCGGCCGTCCTGCGGATCGGGGCGGCGTTGGATCAGACCCCGCTCGTCGAGTACGGCGAGGGTGGCGGCCATCGATTGCGGGCGCACCCGCTCGGCCGCGGCCAGCTCGCTGGCCGATGCGTCACCCTGTTTACCCAACCGGCTCAGCACCGCGGTCTGCGTCGGGGTGAGCTCGCGGTTGTCCGCCAGCTCGTGCAGCCGGCGGCGGAGGCGGCCGACCACGGTCCGCAGCTCGCGCGAGGCGCGCACGGAGGATTCGGAGACATCTCCGGGGGTCTGGTCCATAACTTCTACGTTAGACTAAACAGTTCAGACTGTCCAGTTTGGCCTGTGTAGTTGACCGATGATGTGCGGAAGCCAGGTACATCGAACAATATTTCGCTGAACACAGATGTGCCGAATGATCTTCTATAAGGTCTGCGATATGCGCAAGACCGCTCAACCACCTGCTCCACGTCCGGCACGCACACCCGCCGCACTCGACGACGTCGACCGCATCCTGCTCGACGAACTGGCCCGTGACGGCCGGATCACCAACCACGCGCTGGCCGCCGCGGCCGGGATCGCCCCGTCGACCTGCCTGGGCCGAGTCCGCTCACTGGTCGAACGCGGCGTCATCCGCGGCTTCCACGCCGATATCGATCCGGTGGCGCTGGGCCGCAGCCTGCAGGCGATGATCGCGGTGCGGGTGCAGGCCGGAGCGCGACCGCACCTGGCCGAATTCGGCGAGCAGCTCGCCGCGCTGGACGAGGTGATCGACGTGTACTTCATCGCCGGAGCCGACGACTACCTCGTGCACGTGGCCACCGCCGACACCGAGGGGCTGCGCCGGTTCGTCCTGGAACATCTCAGCGCCCGCCCGGCGGTGGCGAGCACCGAGACGATCCTGATCTTCGAGCACGTGCGCCCGCGCGCCCGAAGCTGATCGCCGTCGCGGCCGAGCCGGTCGCGCTCGAAAGCTCTGTCCGGCGGCCCGGGTCAGGACGACTTAGACTGTCCCGGACACGGAACGGATGGTTGGGGCGGGGAATATCGCGGAAGGGCTGAGAGGCCGATGGGAGCGCGGACGGTAGTCGCCGATGTCGCCGACGAATTGGCGCGCCGGGTGGCCTCGGGCCGGTACGCGCCGGGCGGTCTGATGCCGTCGGTGCGCGGCGTGGCCGAGGAGTTCGGCATGAATCGCGCTACGGCACAACTGATTCTGGGCCGCCTCGAATCGTACGGATTCGTGCACGCGCGCCGCGGCAAGGGGTTCACCATCCGCGATGTGCGCGAAGAGGGCGGAGTCGAGGTGTACCGCAGGCTGTTCCGCCTGTCCATGCCCACGCCCGAGCTGGCGATCGCGATGTTCGGTGACATCGTCGCGATGGAACGGCAGATCCTGTTCGACGCGCTGCTGTCCTACACCGCGACCCGGCAGCGGATCGATCGCAGAATCCTCGAGCGCGATATCGACACCCTGGAATCACTTGCGCGCGAAGCGGATCCGAATCCCGCCCGAATGCTCGCCGCGGAGGTCGCGCTGGTGCGCCGCCTGCTGGGCGCGCTGGGTCACACGATGCAGCGCGCGGTGCTCAACAGCATCGGCGAGATGATCGCCGAGGTGCCCGAGGCGGTCGCGGCGTACTACGCCGTCGGGCCGGAACCGCACGTGCTGGCCTGGCGGGCGCTGGCCGCGGTGTGGGAGGCGGGGTCCTCGCCCTCCCCCGCGCAGATCGAGCAGTTCGAGAGTCTGTTCGGCGCCTTCCACGAGCGGGTGGTCGACCGGTTCGCCGAACTGGTCACCGGCCCGCCCGAATCGGTCAGCGGCGCGGCCTGATCGGTCCGAGTACCGCAGGCGGCGATCGGCGGCCGAAACCGGGATCGTAGGTTGGGACGGGTGAGCGAGACGACCGGATCCCAGGACAGCTATTTCGTGCGCGTCGGCGAGCACCGCTTCGTGCCCACCCCGCACGCCGGTGGCGCATGGGCGCAGGACGAGCAGCACTTCAGCCCGCTGGGCGGGCTCGTCGTGCACGAGATCGAGCGGTTCCGGGCGAGCGAACAACGTCCGCCGCTGGCGATGAGCCGCATCGGTTTCGACATCCTGGGCCGGATCGCGGTCGCGGAGTTCGAGATCGCCGTGCGGACCATCCGGCCCGGCCGCACCATCGAACTGGTCGAGGCGACGGTCACCATCGGCGGTCGCGCAACCGTGACCGCCCGCGCCTGGTACATGCAGTCCCAGGACACCGCCGCGGTCGCCGGTGGTGAACCCGATCGGCTCCCGGCGCCCGAGGAGCTGGCCTCGTGGCCGCTCACCTCGGTGTGGCCGGGCGGCTACATCGCCTCGCTGGACATCCGGCCCGTCGCGCGGCCGCGCCCAGGGCGCACGACCGCGTGGGTCGGCACATCGCTGCCCCTGGTGGCCGGTGAATCCGCCGGGCCGCTGGCCGGTTTCGTCGCGCTCGTGGACACCGCCAACGGCATCGCCGTGCGGCAGGAACCGACGAAGTGGATGTTCCCGAACCTCGATCTGACCATCCACTTCTACCGGCAGCCCGAAGGTTCGTGGACCGGCCTGGACACCTCGGTCGTCTTCGGTGACACCGGGCAGGGCCTGACGAGTACGGTCCTGCATGACGTGCACGGACCGGTCGGACAGGCGCAGCAGACCCTCACTGTCCGCCCGCAGCCGCCCAGCGAGTCGTAACACCCTGTCCGACGGCGTGATTCACCACTCATGAGGACCCCGGAGACGGACACCGCCGCCCGGGGCGACAATCGAGTGATGCTGCTCGGTTCGCACGAGGTCGACCTGTTCGAAGACGCCCGCGCCCGCCTCGAGGCCATCGCCTATCGTCTGCTGGGCTCGGCGAACGATGCCGAGGACGCGGTCCAGGACACCTTCCTGCGCTGGCAGGCCGCCGACCGGGAGCAGGTCCGCACACCCGAGGCATGGCTGACCAGGGTGCTGACCAATCTGTGTCTCAACCACCTCACCTCCGCTCGGGCCCGGCGCGAGACCTATGTCGGGCAGTGGCTGCCCGAGCCGGTGCTGACCGGTGATCGCATGCTCGGCCCCGCCGACACGCTCGAACAGCGCGAGTCGGTGTCCATGGCCGTGCTCATGCTGCTCGAGCGCCTCTCCCCGCACGAGCGCGCGGTGTACGTGCTGCGCGAGGCGTTCGGCTATTCGCATGCCGAGATCGCGGAGATCGTGAACCTCAGCGAGCCGAACTGCCAGCAGATCTACCGACGCGCGAAGCAGCATCTGAGCACCGGGCACTCGCGCACCGAGGTCGATCGGGCCACGGCCCACCGGATCGCCGCGGAATTCCTCGCCGCCACCGCGGGCGGTGAGATCGAACCGCTGGTCGGACTGCTCACCGCCGACGCGACCGGGATCGCCGACGGCGGCGGAGTGCTGCCCGCGCGACGCACACCGATCGGCGGTGCGCTGGCGGTGGCGCGGTATCTGCGCGGACTGTTCCGGCCCAGCGAGCACAAACGCGGCTGGGTGGGCGGGTCCCCGGCACTGTACGCCGGGGTCGTAAACGGCGATCCGGCGATTCTGGCGCAGGTCGACGGCCGTCTCGTCGGGGTGATCATGCTGGAGCAGACCCCCGACGGGATCACCGCGGTGCACATCCACGCCAATCCCGGCAAGCTCGATCGCCTTTCCCGGGCCTGGGCCACGGCCGAGCACGACGAGCCGCTGCTCGAGGCATGGTGACCACCGTCACAGTCGATATCTGTCAGTAAACGGCTCGCTGTCCGGTTCAAGTGTCGAACCCCGAGACAGGAGTCAGAGATGAAACACCGCATCGTCGTCCTCGGAGCCGGATACGCCGGAGCCAATGCGGCCGCGCGCCTGGCCAGTCGACTGCATCCCACCGACGTCGAGATCACCGTCGTCAATGCCGATCCCGATTTCGTCGAACGGGTCCGGATGCATCAGCTCGCCGCCGGGCAGGAACTCGCGCACCGTCCGCTCGCCGAGATCTTCGCCGACACCGGCCTCGTCCTGCGCATCGCGCGGGTGGAGTCGGTGGACGCGGACAGCAAGTTCGTGCGCGCCCGCGACGAGCAGGGCGCGGAGTTCGAGATCGCCTACGACACACTGGTTTACGCGCTCGGCAGCACGGCCGCAGGCAACCGCGTTCCCGGTGTCGCCGAATACGCGCACACCGTCACCGACCCGCGTGCGGCCCTGCGGTTGCGCGATCGTCTGGCCGAACTCGAACCGGGTGCGGCGATCCTGGTCGTCGGCGGTGGTCTCACCGGCATCGAGGCGGCCACCGAGATCGCGGAGACCCGGCCGGATCTCGCGGTGACGCTCGCCGCGCGCACCGGCGTCGGCGAGGGGCTCGGCGACAAGGCCCGGAGGCATCTGAACGCCGTCTTCGATCGGCTGGGCATCGCCGTCCGGACGCACACCGAGATCACCCGGATCGATGCGACCACTGCGAGCACCAGCGACGACCAGGTCCTTCCCGCGGCGGTGACCGTGTGGACGGCGGGATTCACGGTCCATCCCATCGCGGCCGCGACGACGTTGACCGTCGACCCGACCGGACGGATCATGGTCGACCGGACGATGCGTTCGCTCTCGCACCCCGACGTGTACGCCGTCGGCGATGCCGCGCTCGCCGACGGCCCCGGCGACGATCCGTTCCGGATGTCCTGTGCCTCGGGCATCCCGATGGCCTGGCAGGCGGCCGACTCGATCGCGGCCCGGCTCACCGATCGCCGGGTTCCGCGAGTGCCGATCTTCTATGTCGCCCAATGCATCAGCCTCGGCCGCCACGACGCCGTCCTGCAGTTCGTCACCGCCGACGATCGCGCCAGGAACTTCTCGATCACGGGTCGACGGGCCGCGCGCTACAAGGAACTCATCTGCAAGGGCGCGGCCGCGATCGCCGCGCACCCCGCCGCCGTGGCCCCGATCGGACGTCACCGTCGCCTCACCGCGGCCACACCCGAAATCCTCACGGCCACTTCGTGAGAGGTGGTTCGGCTGCGCCCGCGGGCACCTGATTTCCTACCGGCCGGAAGGAGCTGGGAAACTCGGTGCCCACGGCGCGGCTCGGACCGTTAGCCTGTGCCGGTGGAGCGCATCGACAATGCCCCGGGTACCGCGAAACGGCCGGGGATTGCACTGGCAGCGGTGACTGCCGTTCTGTTCGTCACCTTCCTCGACACCACCGTCGTGAGCGTCGCCCTGGGCGATATCCGGCACGAGCTCAGCACCGATGTGATGCTGCTGCAGTGGGTGGTCAACGCCTACACGTTGGTGTTCGCCGGGCTCATGCTGGCGGGTGGATCATTCGGCGACCGGTGGGGACGCAAGCGGGTCATGATCGCCGGACTGGTGATCTTCTGCGCCGGATCGGTCGTGGCCGCGATGGCCGACAGTGTGCCGGTGCTGATCGCCGGACGCGCGATCATGGGTCTGGGCGCCGCGGCCTCGGAGCCGGGCACGCTGTCGGTGCTGCGGCACATCTATCCGGACGAGCGCAAACGCGCCCGCGCGCTGGGCGTGTGGGCGGCGGTGTCCGGGCTGGCGCTGGCCGCCGGACCGGTTCTGGGCGGTGTGCTGGTGCACGCGTACGGATGGCGTTCGATCTTCTGGTTCAACCTGATCATCGGCGCGGTGGCGCTGCTGGCGGCGCTGTGGTCGGTTCCCGAGAGCGCCGACCCGAATCCCGGACCGATCGACTGGGCCGGAATCGTACTCGGCGCACTGTTTCTCGGTGCGGTCATCTACGCCGCCACATCCGGTGAGGATCACGGCTACACCGCACCGTCGGTGATCGCGCTGTTCGTCCTGGGCGCCATCGCGTTCGCCGGATTCGTCGTCGTGGAGACGCGAGCGCGCGCACCCATGCTCGACTTCCGCTATCTGCGGCTGCCCGCGGTGCGTGGTGCGCTGGTGGTCGCCTTCGCGGTCTACTTCGGCGTCTTCTCGATCTTCTTCTTCACCGCGCTGTATCTGCAAGTGATGCAATCGTATTCGGGTTCGCGCACGGCCACGGTGTTCGCGCCGATGGCCGTGGCGATCATCGTCGGATCGCTCGCGGCGGGCGCGTGGGTCGGGCGATACGGTTCGCGCCTGGCCATGATCGTGGGCTGCGTGGTCGGCGCGGTCGGGATCCTGCTGACGCGGCAGGTCCTGGAGACCGCGCCGCCGCACGATCTGCCGCTGGCCTCGGCGATGGCGGTGGCCGGACTCGGATTCGGCATCGCGGTGGTACCGCTGACCTCGGCCGTGCTGTCCGGTGTCCCGGCCGAGCATTCGGGTATGGCCGCGGCGGTGACCAATACGATGCGCCAGGTCGGTTCGGCGGTCGGCGTCGCGGTGCTCGGGTCCCTGGTGAACGCTTATCTCACCGGCGATCTGCGGGACAAGATGAATGCCGAGGGCCTGCCCGCGGAACTGCAGCCCAATGCGATCGACGCCGTCGAGCGCGGGCGCATCCCGCACGGCGTCGACATCACCCCGTATCTGAAATATCTGTCGAAGGTCTCCGAGGCGATCAACACCGGCAAGACGGCTTTCCACCACGGCCTGGATATCGCTCTGCTCGTCTCGGCGATCCTGATCCTGGTCGCGGCCGCGTACACCGCGGTCGACGGAGCGCGCAGTCGCAAGCGCGACGCCTGACCCGGCTCGTCCCACGGCGATTCGGTACTGCGGCGAACAGCCGAAGATGCTTCGACCGACAGAGTCTTACCGGACCAATCTCTGATGATTTGGATCGTTAACCGAGTCAATACAGAATTAACTTCGGTGATATAGCCATCATCACGCAGAATCTTCATACTCGCTATCGATAGCGCGACGCAGCCCCGCGTCGCGCCCCACCGAGAGCGAGGAGCGTAGATGAAGATCGGAATCCCCCGTGAGGTGAAGAACCACGAGTACCGGGTCGCGTGCACCCCGGCGGGGGTCCGCGAGCTGGTCGCCCACGGGCACGAGGTGTACCTCGAGACCGGCGCCGGAATCGGATCGGCCTTCGAGGACGACGCGTACACCCTCGCCGGTGCGCGCGTGCTGGACTCCGCCGACGCGGTCTGGGCGACCGCGGAACTGATCCTGAAGGTGAAAGAGCCGGTGGCCCAGGAATATTCGCGCATGCGCGCGGATCAGGTGCTGTTCACCTATCTGCATCTGGCCGCGTCGGTGGAATGCACCGACGCGCTGCTGGCCGCCGGAACCACCGCCATCGCCTACGAGACCGTCACCGGCCGGGACGGTGCACTGCCGCTGCTGGCGCCGATGAGCGAGGTCGCCGGTCGACTCGCACCCCAGGCGGGCGCCTACCACCTGATGCGCAGCGGCGGCGGACGCGGTGTGCTGATGGGCGGGGTCCCCGGCACCCGGCCCGCGAAGGTGACCGTCATCGGCGCCGGCGTCGCCGGACGCAATGCCACCGAGATCGCCGTCGGCATGCGCGCCGAGGTCACCGTGCTGGACGTGAACATCGCTCCGCTGCGCGAACTCGACGCGCACTACCGCGGCCGGGTGCGCACCATCGTCTCCAATGCGCAGGAGGTCGAGCATGCGGTGAGCGAGGCAGATCTGGTCATCGGCGCGGTGCTGGTCCCCGGCGCGAAGGCGCCGACCCTCGTGTCCAACGAACTCGTGGCACAGATGAAACCCGGTGCGGTCCTGGTGGATATCGCCATCGATCAGGGCGGTTGCTTCGCCGATTCCCGGCCGACCACACACGACGACCCCACATATCGGGTGCACGACGCGGTGTTCTACTGCGTGGCGAACATGCCCGGCGCGGTGCCGTACACCTCGACCGTCGCCCTCACCAATGCCACCCTGCCGTACGTGATCTCACTCGCCGACCGCGGCTGGCAGGAGGCTCTGGCCGCCGACCCGGGCCTGGCCGCCGGGCTCAGCACGCACGGCGGGGAACTGCTGTCCGAATCGGTGGCCGCGGCACACGGTTACACCGCTCGCGCCAAGGCCCTGGCCTAGCTCACCGTCGGCACGGTCCCGCTCAGGCGCAGCGGACGTGGAAGGCAGCCTGCGGGGACATTCCCGGCAGCGCGACGACCTGGGTCGTCGGATTACCGTCGAGGGAGCAGCCGGACGGGACGGCCGTGACCTTCACGCGGTAGCAGCCCAGCGGGACCGATGCCGTGCCGGTGCCCTTCGGACCGGTCGTCGCGGACGCCACCATCGAACCACCCGAACACGGCGTGAACGACGTCGACAACCCTGTCACCGGGAAGTTCGTGCCCAGGGTCGATGCCTGCACCCGGATCGTCACCTGCCCCGGGCCCTGTGCGGCAGCCAGGCCCGGGGTCAGTGCGAGTGCGGCCAGCGCGGACACGGTGAACAGGATGCGGCGCAACGGATCTCCTCCGACGATCGATCAAACGGCTTGTCGGCCAATATAGGTGGCCGAGCACCCGCGCCGCGACCGGATCGAATGTTCCACCGGCTGCCGTCACCTCGATCCGCCCAGGCACACCCCCGCGATCGACCACATCCTCCCGTGAATTTCACAGGCTCCTCACAGCTGCACGCCAGACTTCTCACCGATCTCCGGGACAGACTTGCGCGGTGACCGCGACCACTGCTGATACCGCCGTGTCCGAATCGACCTCTCCACCGCTCGCCGAGCAGAATCCGGCCCTCGGGCCCGCGCGTCGCTGGGAGCGGATCGCGCTGGTCGTGCTGCTGCTCGGCACCGCCGCGGCCTATCTGTGGAACATCACCGTCAACGGCATGGGCAACAACTTCTATGCCGCCTCGGCCTGGGCCGGTTCGCGCAGCTGGAAGGCACTGCTGTTCGGCTCGTTGGATCCGGGCAACTTCATCACAGTCGACAAACCGCCCGTCTCGCAGTGGGTGATGGGTCTGTCGGGGCAATTGTTCGGCTTCAGCAGCGCGAGCATGCTGATTCCCGAGGCGCTGATGGCCGTCGCGGCCGTCGCGCTGATGTACGGCGCGATCACCCGTGCCACCGACAGTCGCGGCGCGGGACTGCTCGCGGGTGCGATGCTCGCGGTGACGCCGGTCGTGGCGATGATGTTCCGGTTCAACAATCCCGATGCGGCGATGGTGCTGCTGATGACGGCAGCGGCGTACTGCACGATCCGCTCGCTGCGCGGGGCGAGTGTGCGCTGGCTGATGCTGGCCGGGGTCGCCCTCGGATTCGCGTTCCTGGCCAAGATGCTCGAGGGGCTGATGGTGTTGCCCGCACTCGGGCTGGCCTATCTGGTGGTCGCGCCGACCGGCCTGGGACGCCGGATCGGGCATCTGCTGGCCGCGGCGGTCGCGCTGATCGTCTCCTCGGGCTGGTATGTACTGCTGACGATCCTGTGGCCCGCCGATTCCCGGCCGTATCTGGCCGGGTCGACGAACAACACCTTCATGGATCTGGTCCTGGGGTACAACGGTTTCGCGCGTTATCTGGGCAAGAACCACATGGGCCGCAAGATGCTCGAGATGCCCGCCGGATACGAGTTCCCGCATTTCCACGGCGGCGGCCCGTTCGGCGGCGGGAACGGCGTGGAGCGACTGTTCACCGGCGAGATCGGCTTCGAGATCTCCTGGCTGCTGCCCGCGGCGATCCTGGCCTTCGTGCTCGTGCTGATCTCCCGCGGCCGTGCGCCCCGCACCGATCTGGTGCGCGGCGCGGCGCTGACCTTCGGGCTGTGGCTGCTCATCGACGGCGCGGCGTTCGCGGGGATGCAGGGCGGTATGCACGCCTACTACACCCTGGCCATCGCACCGGCCATCGCGGGAACCGTCGCGCTCGGCGTGCTGGAGATGTGGCGGCGACGCAGCAGCGTCCTGGGCCGATTGGGTTCGGCCGCTTTGATTCTCGCCGGTGGCGTGTGGGGATTCGTCCTGCTGCAACGTAATTCGGACTGGCAGCCGTGGTTGCGCTGGACGATCCTGGTGGTGACGATCCTCGCGGCCGCCGGGCTGGCACTCACCGGGGTCCCCGCACTGTCCCGCCGGACCCACCGGCGTGCCACGGCCGTGCTGGTCACCGCGGGGATGATCGCCGCGCTGGGCGGTTCGACCGCCTATGCCGCGGCCACCCTGCCGCAGGCGCACACCGGCGGCGGCCCCTCGGTCGGCCCGGCGCACAAGGACGAGATGCCCGCGGCATTCGCGCAGATGCGGCACGCGTTCGGCATGTTCATGGGCGGGGACGACTACCCGCCGCAGCTGATCGATCTGTTGCGGCACACCAACACCACCTGGTCCGCGGCCACCGAACGCTCCGGCCCGGCCGCCGGTCTGGAGCTGGCCAGCCACACCTCGGTCATCGCGATCGGCGGATTCACCTCCGAGGACCCGACGCCGACCCTGGGGCAATTCCAGGACCTGGTTCGCACCCACCAGCTCACCTACTACATCGCACCCGAGGTGAAACTGCCGGACTCGTGGCGGAAGAAGCCTGCTCACCCGGCGGCCGGGAAAGAGCCGAATCAGCCTGCCGCGCAGCAGGACCCCGATGCGGCGCTGTGGCATCCGGTGGGTAATGCCGACATCTTCAACTGGGTCGCGGCGCATTACGCACCACAGCGGATGGACGGCCTGGTGGTGTTCAACCTGTCGGCCGCACCGCACTGAGCGTCGTGGTGCCGCCCGTCATCCGGGCGGCACCAGGCCCCTCTCGGAGGTCAGAACTCGCGCATTTCGGGTTCGGGGCCCGGCAGCCACGGCTTCCACGGTTCGAGTCCGGGCCCGTTGGGTGAGCCGGTGGCCACGAATGCGGCCAGCGCGCCACCGAACTGGGCGGCCAGCGCGTGGTCTCGCGCGCCGACCGTGCCGAGCATCGGCGAGTTCGGATAGCTGTCGAACGTGCCGAACAGGTACGGCAGATCCGCGCAGTGTGCCGCACCCAGACCGAACGGGTCCGGCGAGGGCTCGCGTAGGAATCGATAGAGGTATGCCGGATTGCCCTGTGCGGCAAGTGCTTCGCCGAACACACTCAGATCGTCGCCGAACATGACCTCGCCCCCGACCGCAGTCAGCGCCTGCGCCGGACGGGCGCCGGGGTGCTCCGCGAGGTATTGCCGGTAGCGAGATTCACCGGCGTCCCCCGCGATCTCACCGACGAGCCGCACCGCCGCGTCGTCGGAGATCATCCCGATCATCGGGTTGAGCGCGAAGAACGAACCGAGTTCGTTCCCGGTCGCGCCGAGCAGCACATCCTTGCCGCGCAGTGCGCCGGCCGGGACCAGATCCCGCCATCCGGCCGACTGGATCGCACCGCCGAGCACCGGATACAGCGGCGGCGCGATCCGGCCCGGGACTGCGGTGTCGAGCATGAGCCGGGCGTACGCCTGCACGAGGTCCAGTACCGGCAGGGACCGCAGCCGGGGCGCCGGATCGGTGCCGTCGTCCGGAATACCCAGCAGCGCAAGATATTTCCCGGTCGTCGCGGTGGCCTCGTCCGGATCCTGCGGGCTCATCCCCCACGGTCCGGACTGCCCGATCACCCGGCGCACCGCGGAACCGGTGTCGGGGTCGGTCGCCAGCGCCATCGCCGAGAACGCACCCGCGGACTGCCCGCCGACGGTGATCAGGTCCGGGTCACCGCCGAAGGCGGCGATATTCTCGCGCACCCAGCGCAAGGCCGCGGCCTGATCCTGGGAGCCGAGATTTTCCGCGCCGGGCAGACGCAGATACCCCAGCGGTCCGAGCCGGTAGTTCGCGGTGACCACGATGATGTCGCCCAGTGCCGCCAGGCGTCCCCCGTCGTACCAGTCCCAGCCGCCGCTGCCGCTGGTGAATCCGCCGCCGTGGAACCACAGCAGCACCGCTCGCGGGGTATGCGACTCCCCCTGCGGAACCCACACGTCGACCGTCAGACAGCCGTCCTCGTCCCACCTCGGAATGCGCGCACCCATGACCGACTCAAGCCTGGACGGCCACTGCGGCACCGCAGGACCGGACCCGGCCGCATCGCGCACACCGGCCCACCCCGGATGCGGTCGCGGCGGCGCGAACCGCAGTTCCCGGACCGGTGAGGCCGCATACGGAATCCCGCGAAACGCATACGCCCCCACCGACTCCGCAACTCCGTACACCCGCCCGCCAGCGGTCTCGACGACAGTACTCACACCGTGTTCCCCGCGCGTCGCCCCTGCCTCATCCTGCCCACTCATGTCCATCGATCCTGCCAGACCATCCCGAGCTCGGCATCCGTGCGACTCGGTCGGAGCACACGATCGGACGATACTGTCGCGGCACAAGGTGCGGCATCGATGAAAAGAGCCGTCCCGGTGGGAGTTCCGGGACGGCTCGTCATTCGGGCGGGATACCAATCAGTAGCAGTACTCGTAGTCGTAGTTGCCGATGTAGTGGCATTCCTTGTGGTATTCCCACTGGTCGGGGACATCCGAGTTGGGGACCGAGGCTCCGGATATGCCGCCGATGATCAATCCGCCGATCACGCCGACGACGACCGCGGCGACGCCGATCGGGAACGCGATGGGAACAAGCACTCCGCCGGACAGGACGCCGAGCACGACGGCGACGAAGATCCCGGTCGCGATGCCGCCGAGGATGCCGGTGAGGGCGCCGAGCGCAGCCCCCGCGCTGGTACTGCGCTGGCGCGGCGAGGTGAGCTCCCAGTAGCCGATGTCCTTGGCGGAGACCTGCGCTACCAGGTGTGTCCGGTCGACGTGGGCGCCGAGGTCGAGGGTCCGGTCGCCCATGCTCAGGTGGAGCGGCAGTGCGGCGACCGGCGAACCGTCGCCCGCGACGATCGTCACCGTTCGGTCGTCCAGACGCAGGGTGCCGCCGGTGACGTCGAGTGCGACGGCGTTGCCGTCACGGCGCATCGAAAAGCCGACGCCGTGGTCGGTGCCGCTTGCGGTCACGGGCGAGATCAGCGTGGTGGGAGCTGCGGCGGACGCAGGGTCCGCGGCGGCCACGCTGTAGGTGATGGCTGTTGCCGCGATCGCGAGCATGGTGATCGCGGCGAACTTGGGGGTCCTCATCGGGAAATCTTTCCTTTCACAGTACAGAACCTAAGACTGTGCATCCCGAAAAGTGTTGGTGGATAGGGACTTTGGTCACACGACAAACCAGCTCCGGACGAGGATTACAATCCGAGTCCTCGATCTCCGGCCCGAGCGGCGAACATCGTTGGCGTTCAGGGCCATTGACGAGCTATCGGGGGAAGTCGGGGGAATTATCGGGCCAGGTGTCTGTTTTCACCCGGGGAACCCCGCGACCTTCGAGTCATCGTGCGCCCGCGGGGCGTGCCCGGCTGTGTCAGTCGCGTTTCGCCTCGTAGCGCAGCAGGACCGTGCCGCCCGGGAAAGTGCGGTTCTCCAACAATCGCAGGGAGATCCATGACGGCAGTGTCGGGAAGAACGGGGTGCCGCCGCCCACGGCGGTGGGCGTGATGACGATCCGGTACTCGTCCACCAGTCCGGCCTGCACGATCGGTGCGGCCAGCGTCGCGCCGCCCACCTCCAGCCTGCCGTCGGTTTCGGCTTTCAGTCTCCTCACCACCTCGACCGGATCGCCGCGTTCCAGGCGAGAGTTCCAGTCGACCGACTCCAGGGTGCGTGAGAACACAACCTTGGGCATATCGCACCAGATGCGGGCGAAGTCGACGATCAGCGGGCCGGCGTCCGGAGCCTTGTCAGCGGTCGGCCAGTACGCGGACATCAGTTCGTAGAGCCGCCGCCCGTAGAACGACAGAGCGGTCTCCCGCTCGAAGTCGTTCCAGTACTGGTGCAGTTCTTCGCTCGGATCGGACCAGTCGATGTTGCCTTGCGCGTCGGCGATGTACCCGTCCACCGACACGTTGAAGCCATAGATGAGTTTGCCCATGACAGATCAGACTGCGCCGGAGGGCAAAACTCATCGCGACGCGACACGCGTACCAGCGCCACGGATTTCAGCTATCTCACAGCTACGCTTGCTCGATGGGACAGTCGAGTCGGCGGCAGATCCTCACCGCGGGTGTCGCCGCCACGGCGGCCCTGTTCGCGCCCGGCAACGCCTCGGCCGCGCCGCCACCAGCACCGGCGGGCGGGGTGCCGCCACTGGGGGACGGATTCCTGTGGGGCGTGTCCTCCTCGGGCTTCCAGACCGAAGGTCATGCGGCGGATAGCAATTGGACCCGGTTCATCAGCGCGGGTAAGGCCGATCCCTGCCTGGAGGCGGTGCGGTTCTGGGATTACTACGCCGACGACGTCTCCCATGCCGCACAGCTGGGCATCAAGGTCTATCGCATCAGCGTCGAATGGGCCCGGGTGCAGCCGAATCCGGGCAGTTGGGACGAGGGGGCGCTGATCGCCTACGACGGCATCGTGGATGCGATCGTGCGGGCGGGGCTGCGACCGATGCTCACCCTCGATCACTGGGTGTATCCGGGATGGGCGGCCGCGCGCGGCGGCTGGCGGCATCCGGACATGGTGCGAGACTGGCTGGCCAATGCCCGGAAGATCGTGGACCGCTATGCATCTCGCAATCCGCTCTGGGTGACGATCAACGAACCGCTCGCCTACATCGGCACCGAACTGCGCATCGGCGCACTGCAGCAGAGCGATGCGATCCCCATGCGCGATCGACTCGCCCAGGCGCACAACGAGATCTACGATCACATCCACCAGGTCCGGCCCGATGCGATGGTGACCAGCAATCTCGGCTTCGTCCCGGGCGCGGAGACCTCGGTGAATCAGCCCTTCGTCGACAAGGTCGCGAACAAACTCGACTTCCTGGGCGTGGACTACTATTTCGGCCCGGATCCCGGGACCACTGCCGCGGGCAGTTCGGCGGGTGCGCCCGGTATGTGGCAGCTACCCCTGCAAACCGAGGGCATCTATTACGCACTTCGCCACTACGCCAAGCTTTTTCCCGGCAAACCGCTGTACGTCGTCGAGAACGGGATGCCGACCGAGAACGGCAAACCCCGCCCGGACGGATACACCCGAGCGGATCATCTGCGCGACACGGTGTACTGGCTGCAACGTGCCAAGGCCGACGGGATGAACCTGCTCGGATACAACTACTGGAGTCTGACCGACAACTACGAATGGGGCAGTTACACACCACGTTTCGGCCTCTACACGGTCGATGTGACCACCGATCCGAGCCTGACCCGCAAGCCCACCGACGCCGTCGCGGCCTATCAGGCCATCACCCGCGCCGGAGGCGTGCCCGCGAACTATCGTCCGACCCGCGCACCCCTGCCCTGTTCGAAGGTGGATCCACCGGACAGCTGCAACCAGCCCGTCGTCGTGTAGCGGGCCCACGACAACGCCCCGCCGCGGATGCGACGGGGCGTTCGAGGTGAGTTGCTCAGGCGGGCAGGCCCAGGCCCTTGGCCAGGACCGGCCACGACCGGAGCAGATCATCGTGCCAGTAACCCCACGAGTGGGTGCCGGTCGCGGTGAAGTCGTAGGTCGCCGGAATGCCCAGCTGATTCAGCTTGGCCTGCAGGTTGTGGCTGCATCCGTTGACCGCCGCCTCGATGACGCCGCCGATGATCAGCTGATTGGCCAGGCCGCCCGCACCCGGCAGCGCGTAGCGGCCGTTGAGCGTGTCGTACTTGCCCGGCAGCCCGGAACCGCTGGAGATGAACAGGTTCAGCCCGCGCAGCTGGTCGGCGTGCACGTACGGGTCGTTGGCCGCCCACATCGGATCGTTCTCCGGGCCGTACATGTTCAGCGTGTTGCCGCCGCCCCAGACCTCGGTGGCCATGTTCACGAACCGGTATCCGACGGGGTCACTGATCTGCGCGCAGCCGCTGTAGGCGGCCACCGACTTGTACAGACCGGGCTTGGCGATCGCCAGCGCCAGCACCGAGGTGCCCGAGGTCGACAGACCCGCGATGGCGTTCACGCCCGTGGTGCCCAGCGCGCCGTCGACGATCGGCGGCAGTTCCTGGGTGAAGAACGTCTTCCACTTGTTCACCCCGAGTGTCGGGTCCGGCGCCCGCCAGTCGGCGTAATAGCTCCACGCACCACCGACCGGCTCCACCACGTTGACGTTCTTGGTGGCCAGGAATTTCAGCGCCTCGGGAGCCTGCGCGTCCCAGCTCGCGCTGTCCTCGCCGCCGCCCGCGCCGTTGAGCAGATACAGCGTCGGACGCGCCACGGACGCGTCGGCGGGACGCTGCACCTCCACGGTGATGGGCTTGTTCATCGCCGCGGAGAACACGCTCAGCTTCAGGTGCGTGGCATCGACGACGCTGAATCCGGTCAGCTTGGAACCGTCCTGGGATACCGGCTTGGCCAGCGGGCTCTTCGAAGTGATCAGCGGATCGCTCGACGCGGCGGCAGGGCCTGCCGCGACCACGGTCGACAACCCCGCGAAAAGGGCTGCCGCGGCAGCCGTTGCGATCCGAATCCCGCGCCTCATGCGCACCTCCGTTACGAACTCAAAGCGATGCCCCGGACGACATGACGCCCGGAACTGTAGTTGACCGGCTATCGTTTGGCGAACCAGACATGTTTCAGATTGTGTGGCATCACATACGCCGCATCACCGAAACAACCTTGCCCAGAACCACCGCCTCGTCGCCGTCGATGACCGAATAGGCCGGATTGCGCGGTTCCAGGTAGACGTGCCCGTTGCGCCGCCGGAACACCTTCACCGTGGCCTCGCCGTCGATCATCGCGGCGACGATCTCGCCGGTCTGGGCGTCGGGCTGACGGCGCACGACGACGATATCGCCGTCGCAGATCGCGGCGTCGATCATCGAATCACCGCGCACCCGCAGACCGAACACCGTGCCGCGGCCGACCAGCTGCCGGGACAGGGTCAGCGTGTCCTCGGCGTGCTCCTGCGCCAGAATCGGCGTACCGGCCGCGATATCGCCGACCACGGGCACCTCGACCGCGTGCTCGTCGCGCTCGGGCGCGGCGGCGGACCGCAGGAACAACCGCACGTCGATCGGCCGCGACACGGATTCGCTGCGCCGCAGGAAACCTTTGTCCTCCAACGCTTTCAGATGCCGGGACACGGTCGAGGTGGAGCGCAGCCCCACCGCCTGACCGATTTCGCGAGTGCTGGGCGGATAGCCGTGCCGCACCACCGAATCCCGGATCGCCGCGAGGATCCGCTGCTGGCGGGGCGGCAGAATCGAGGTGTCGAGGTGCTCGAAGGCGTCGTCGTATCCGGTCACCCGGGAATCCTATGCGGCGCCGGGTGACGGACTCTCGCGCCGCCGTAACCTACCGAGGAGTAACGTAACCTCGGTCACCGGCGACACCATGCAAGGAGCAAGACCATGACCCAGCGGGACACCGATTTCGACGTAGTGATCGTCGGCTCCGGATTCGGCGGGAGTGTCACCGCGTTACGGCTGGTCGAGAAGGGTTACCGGGTCGCGGTGCTGGAGGCCGGACAACGCTTCACCGACGACGAACTGCCCAAGACCAGCTGGGATCTGCGCAAGTTCATCTGGGCGCCCAAACTCGGCTGTCTGGGCATCCAGCGCATCCACCTGCTTCGCGATGTGCTGATCCTCGGGGGTGCCGGCGTCGGCGGCGGCTCGCTCAACTACGCCAATACTCTCTATGTGCCGCCAGCGCCGTTCTTCGCCGATCCGCAGTGGCGCGAGATCACCGACTGGCAGAGCGAGCTGACGCCCTATTACGAGCAGGCCCGCAAGATGCTCGGCGTGGTGCAGAACCCGCACATGACCCCCGCCGACGAGGTGTTCAAACAGGTCGCCGACGAGATGGGATTCGGCGACACCTTCGTGCAGACACCCGTGGGCGTGTTCTTCGGCGAGGCCGGAAAGACCGTCCCGGACCCGTATTTCGGCGGTGTGGGTCCCGAGCGCACCGGCTGCCTGGAATGCGGCGAATGTATGACCGGCTGCCGCCACGGCGCCAAGAACACCCTGGTGAAGAATTACCTGTATCTCGCAGAACAGGCCGGGGCGCAGGTCTTTCCGCTCACCACGGTGAGCGCGGTGCGGCCACTGCCCGACGGCTCCTGGGAGATCGGCACCGAGCGGACCGGGGCGTGGTTCCGTAAATCGCCGACCACGCTGACCGCCTCGCACGTGGTACTCGCCGCCGGTACCCGCGGCACGCAGCAGCTGTTGTTCGCCATGCGGGACAAGGGAATTCTGCCCGCGCTCTCCCCGAAGCTGGGCCAGCTGACCCGGACCAATTCCGAATCGATCGTCGGCGCGGCCACCCGGGCGGTGGATCCGGATCGCGATTTCACCCGCGGCGTGGCCATCACCTCCTCGATCCATCCGACCGCCGATACGCACGTCGAGCCGGTGCGGTACGGCCACGGCTCCAACGCGATGGGTCTGCTGCAGACGCTCATGGTCGACGGCGGCGGCCGCATCCCGCGCTGGCTGCGATTCCTGCTCGAGGTGCTCAAGCATCCGGTGCGGCTGATCTCGATGCTCACCGTCCGGAACTGGAGTGAGCGCACGATCATCTCGCTGGTCATGCAGAATCTGGACAACTCGATCACCACCTACACCAAACGGGGTCTGTTCGGCCGGCGCACGATGAGCTCGAAACAGGGGCACGGACAACCGAATCCGACCTGGATCCCGGTCGGCAACGAGGTGACCCGCAAGGTCGCCGACACCATCGGCGGTATCGCCGGCGGCAGCTGGGGCGAGGTGTTCAATATTCCGCTCACCGCGCACTTCCTGGGCGGCGCGCCGATCGGGGCGGACGCCGAGCACGGCGTGATCGACCCGTACCACCGGGTCTACGGATACCCGACGCTGAGTGTGGTCGACGGCGCCGCGGTCTCGGCCAACCTCGGGGTGAATCCGTCCCTGACCATCACCGCCCAGGCCGAACGCGCGGCGGCCCTGTGGCCGAACAAGGGTGAGAAGGACACGCGGCCCGAGCAGAGCGAGGGGTATCAGCGCATCTCCCCTGTCGCACCGCACAATCCGGTCGTGCCCGCCTCGGCTCCCGCGGCGCTGGTGCTGCCGATCGTCCAGATCACCGGTCGCGACAGCGCCTGAGGTTCCGAACGAACGCCCGGACCGGTCTACAGATACCGGATGACTTGCGGGACCGCCTCGACGGGATGGGTGGCCTGGATCGGCACGCCGATCGAGGCCATCCGCCAGGTGCCGCCGTCGCGATAGACCTTCGCGACGATCATGCCGGTGTGCGCACCTCCGGCACGCAGATTGCCGTGCACCAGCTGCATTCCGGTGACGCCGTCGTCCATGCGCCAGAACGCTTCGCGGACTCGTTCGAAGGTGTGGCCCTTGTAGGAGGTCACCACGAACACCACCGCGGTGACCTGCTGCGGCAGCCGCGCCAGATCCACGGTGATGGTCTCGTCGTCACCGGCCCCGCTGCCGTCGACGTTGTCGCCCGAGTGTCGCGCCGCGCCGCTGCGGGAGGCCAATTGCAGGAAAGCCGCGGCGTCGACCACCCGGTGACCGGCGAATATCAGGGCCGACGCGTCCAGGTCGACCTCCACTTTGCGCGAACCGCGCCCGCGCACCGGATCCCAGCCCAGCGCCATCTTCACCAGCGTCAACTCACCGTTGCGCACGTGATGCAGGGACACCTCCTGGCCCGGATGCAGTTCCGCGGGACCGCGATAGCCCCCGGCGTCCTGCCCCGGCGCGCTGACGGGCACGCCGTGCCCGGTCACCAGCGCGTCGAATCCGGCGTCGTAGCCGTCCCCGAGCATTCGTATCTGCCAGGCGGCGCCGATCCGATCCAGATCCAGCGCGACGACCACGCCCTCCCGGCTCAGCCCGTCGATGACGTACTCGTACAACGGATTTCCGCCCGGACCCTCGATCCGCAGGATCGGCGGCGCGAAGTCGCCGAAATGGGCCTGCTGATCGCGCAGGTTCAGCACCACCCGCACGTGGTCGACATCCCTTGGCAGCGAGCGCAATTCGATCGCCACGCCGGGCCACTGGCCGGACGTCAGGCGCACGCCGGGCCCGGCGCTCTGGTTGAAGAAGATCAGATCGCGCTCACCGCGGACCCTTCCGGCCGAATTCAACAGCAGCGCCGACACATCGATCGCCTCGCTGTGTTGCACGGACACGGTGAGGTCCCCGACTGTCAGATGGTCGATCTGTCCCTTGGTCAGCTGTGCGGCCACCCGACCATGGTACGTCGAGAGCACCGAGCTGTCGGGCAGGACGGACATGCCCGGCCCGGCGACACCGGAGCGCCGGATCGCCCGCGTGACCCGCGCGGTACCGTTGCGGAGCGGGACGGAACCATCGAAGGGGGCCCTGGATGAGGTGTGGCATCGCACCACCGCTCATGTCGGCGCTGGCGGCAGTGGCACTGTTGACCAGCGGTTGCGGCGCGGCCGACGAGTCCGAGCCGGTGGCGGTCGGCACCGTCCCGTCCTCCGCGTTGCACGCGCCTGCCGCGGCCCCGGCCTCGACCCCCGCGAACCCGGCCGTGAGCACTCCGGCCAACACCGCCGACACCGGGACCAGCACCGCCGCGGGAGTTCCGAGCACCGACCCGTATCCGAACACCGCGCTCATCGACCACACCCAGTGGACCGACGATTCGGACGGACGCCGCCTGCACGTCTACCCGACGGCGGCGGGCCGGGACGACTGGTTCCCGGCCGCGCTGAACCGCGCCTGGGGCGAGGTCCTGAAAGACGCGCCCGACGCCGATACTCCGGGCATGTACGACCAGTTCCAATGCCATTGGCAATGGGCACGGCTGGTCTCACCGAACAAGCCGAGCTGGAATCTCGAGCCGTGGCGGCCCGCGGTCGGCTACGACGCGACGGTGCAGGCGCTGTGCAATCCCGGCGGTCCCGACCCCGCGGGAAAGTGATCCGGCAACCGGATCGTGGCCCGGTGCGCCGGGCCGCTGACCGGGCCTGACGAAAGTCGTTGTCGGCGACAATCTTCGAACAACTCGCCGAATGTGCGTATCGTTGAACGAGTCGGAGCGTACGAGCCGAAGGGAGCGTCGCGTTTGCGGTCAGCTGTATCCGGGTCTGTTCCCGCTCCGCATCCAGCGGTCCGGGCTCCCTCGCCGATCCCGCCCGGGTCCGGGCCGACACCGCCACCGCCGGAACCGATCTCACCGGAGGCGGTGCGCCGGTTGTTCCCCTCGGTCACCGCGGCAACCGAGGTCTATCTGGACAGCGCCTCGACCACGCAGAAGCCCGCGCCGGTGATCGCGGCGGTCGAGGGCTATCTGCGCGAACGCACCGCCAATGCCGGTCGCGGCACCTATCCGTGGGCCACCACCCTCAGCGGCGCCATCGAACACGTCCGGGCGCAGGCCGCGGCGCATCTGCGCGCCGCACCCGAGGAGATCGTCTTCACTCCCGGGGCCACCGCGGGCCTGAATGCCGTGGCGCTGAGCTGGGGTCTGGCCAATCTCGAGGACGGCGACGAGATCCTCTACAGCCCACGCGATCACGCCTCGAACGTGTATCCCTGGTTGCACCTGCGCGACACGCTGGCCCGATTCGGCCGCCACATCCGGCTGATCCCCTACCAGGTCACCGAACTCGGCGAGGCCGACACCGTGGACATCGCGGCCCGGCTGTCCCCCCGAACCCGGCTGATCACCGTGAGCCACCTGCATCACGTGTTCGGCGCGCTGAACACGCTCGAAGAATTGCGCGGCCGGCTCGATCCGCGCATCCTGCTGTGCTTCGACTGCAGCCAGAGCGGCGGACATCTGCCGATCGAGGTCACCGAGTTGCGCGCGGACTTCGCGGTCCTGTCCGCGCACAAGATGTTCGGCGCGCCCGGGACCGGTGTGCTCTACTGCTCGCGGCGCGTGCACGAGCATCTCGTACCGTTCCTTCCCGGTGGGAATTCCGGTGTTGCACCGACTGATTCGAGTCTGGAATATGCCAGGATGCCCGAACGACTCGAGGGTGGCACCCACAACATCCCCGGCATCCTGGCCATCGGCGCGGCGCTGAACGTCCTGGACGAGATCGGCCTGGATGTCATCGCCGAGCACAATCGGGTGCTGACCCGTCGGCTCATCCACGGCCTGCGCCCGCTGCCCGGACTCGAGTTCACCCCTGGCCCGGCGCACGCGCCCTGCGAGATCGGTTACGGCACAGTGTCGTTCACGCTCGCTGGGATCGGTTCGACGGATCTGGGATTCGTCCTGGCCGAGGCCGGATTCCTGGTTCGCACCGGCGCGCACTGTGTGCCGCCCGCCGATGGCCGGGCCGACGCGGATTCGGTCCGGGTCAGCACGCACATCTACACCACCGCCGACGATATCGACCGATTCGTCGACACGCTCGCCGCGATCGCCAGGGAGGTCGGACCATGACACTCAGCCCGCCACACCCCCGTTACGATCGGCGTGCGGCCTCGCGCGTCCTGGCCGCACTCGCACGTCCCGGGCTGTTCGACCGGTTCGCACCCGCGACCGTGACGCGAATCGACTACACCCGCGCGGTGATGCGTCCCGAAGCCGACAGCCATCTGACGCTGTCCCAGCGGATGTATCTGGAAAGCTTCATGCGGCCGTGCCGTCCCGACCAGGTCACCAGCGCCACCCATCGGATCGCCTGGACCGACAGCGACGGCATCCCCAACACCGGACACGTCCGCACCGGTGGTCTCGGGCCGATCGTGCCGATCGCCACCCGTGAGGCCGTGCTGGTGCTGTGGCGCGCTCTGGAGGCCGATGCCGCACTGGCCGAACGCATCTCGGCGCTGACCGAAGCCGATCGCGAGGTCCTCGAAGGCACCACGACCGATCACGATCCGCTCGATGTGTTCCGAGTCGGCATCGAGGCCACCGGGCGGGCGCTGGCCCAGCACGCCCTGCTCGCGCACACCACGCCCTATCGCACGCCGGTCGAATTCGCTTGCGGCCTGCGCGATTCGGGTGTCTTCGGCGCGGTCGCCACGCGCTGGTTCTGGGAGTTGCAGGCCTCCACCTATCGGCGCGGGATGATTCCGGTGAGTTTCGCGGCCCAGCCCGATGGCACCGTCCGCTACACCCCCGACACCGTGGCCACCCTGCGCGCGATGAAGGACGCCACCATCGCCGACGCGCACGCGGTGATGCGCCGCGCCACCAGCGTGGAGGGATTGTCGGTGCCCTCGGCGATCGAGAAGTACCACGACGAACTGGATCTCATCTCCCGCCAGTACGCGCTGCTGCCGCCCGGGGCCCGCCCCGCGTGTCTGGCCGCCATGCCGCATCGGCTCGACGGCGAGCACTACAGCGTGCTGCCGATGGTGGTGGATCGTCTCGTGGATCTGTTCGTCGCGATCGTGCCGCAGTTGACCGTCACCCAGATTCCCGACGACGCCGCGCCCGGTGACGGTGAGCTCGACGCGGAGAACCAGGTGTTCCACGTCCCGGATATGAACTGCAAACATTGTGTGCGCACCATCACCGGGGTATTGGAGTCCATGCAGATCCGGGTGCACGACGTCGATCTGATCAGTAAGCGGGTCGTCGCGGAGTTCCGCAGTCCGCGCAATCGCCACCGCGCCTTCGAGGCGTTGCGCGACAGCGGCTACAACCCCACCCATGCCGCGCCCGCCGTGGCACTGGCGCAGAATGCCGCGCTGCCCGAGACCGCCCGATGAACGCACCGGCCCCCGGACTGCCGGCGAAGGTCCATCCGCTGGTGCGGGCCTTCCTGAATACTCCCGATGCGGTGCAGGACGCCGTGGCGCGGTTCGGCACGCCCGCCCATCTGCTCTTCCCGCAGGTGTATACGGCGAATCTGAGCCGGTTGCGATCGGTGCTGGACGCGCACCTGTCCCGACACCGGATCTGTTACGCGCACAAGGCGAATCGCTCGCGCGCACTGCTGCGCACTGCCGAGCAGGCCGGTATCGGGGTCGATGTCGCCTCACCGCAGGAGTTGTCCGCGGCGCTGGGCGTCGGATTTTCCGCGGCGCGGATCGAGGCGACCGGTCCGAAAGGTGAGCGGTTCCTGCGCGAGCTTCTCGACGCCGGGGTGAGCGTCAATGTGGACAATCTCTGGGAGTTGGCACGCCTGGCAGAACTTGCCGACGACAGTGCGAGAGTTCCTGTGCTGCTGCGTATCTCGGGCTTCCGGAACAGTGCGGTGAGCCGGTTCGGCATCGCGCTGTCCGAGGCCGAGGAGGCATTGCGGCTGCTCTCGGCGCATCGTACCCGGCTCGACCTGCGGGGCCTGGCCTTCCATATCGATTCCGGGGAACCGGGCGAACGTCTGCGTGCCGCCGAGTCCTGCCTGGAGCTGATCGAACTGGCCTACTCCTACGATCTGACCCCGTCGGTGCTCGATATCGGGGGCGGATTCCGGCAGGTGTTCACCGCGGACGCCGATCGGTTCGACGCCTACGTGCTGGCGCTGCGCGAGGCGCTGGTGGGTCGCGGTGAGCCGATGGCCTGGGGCGGCAACACCTTCGGCTATCAGATCGACGGCGCCCGCGCGCACGGCACGCCGGTGTTCCACAAGTACGCCAACACCGTGCCCGCCACCCGCATGCTCGACGAGTTGCTCGCCGCGCCGCTGGAGGGACACGGCGGCCGGACTTTCGCGCAGATCGTCACGGAGAACCTGCTCGAGATCTGGCTCGAGCCCGGTAAGGCGCTCGTCGATCACGCCGGAATCACCATTGCGCGTGTCGAATTCGTCAAGCGGGCCGCGGACGGCAGCGTGCTGGTCAATCTCGATCTGTCGCGCGATTCGGTCACCCCGGCCGATCAGGAGGTCATGGTGGATCCGCTGGTGCTGCCCGGCGCCGATCGCCCCGGGCTGTTCGGAACCGGCTGCGCCGCAGCGGATTCGGGCGATGTAGCAATGGAGCAGGAACGGGTCGGAGTGTATTTCGCCGGAAGGCTGTGCCTCGAGCGCGATCTCATCACCAATCACAAGGTGTGGCCCGAGATCCTGCCGCAGCCCGGGGATCTGGTGGTGTTCCCGAATACCGCCGCGTATCACATGGATCTGTCGGCCGCCTCGGCCGCGATGCACGAACCGCCGCCCAAACTCGCCGTCGTCCACGACGGGGACGGGTTCCGGATCTGTCGTGATGCCGAATACGAGCCCGCCGCCGATCGGCCCGAGCACTCCGTGCTGGAAGCGTCGAGCATTGCCGCGGACGGGGTCGCCTGATGCGCTACGACCACATCACCGAACTCATCGGCAACACGCCGCTGCTGCGTCTGGATCCCGCCGTGCACGGGCTCGAGAACGTCGACCTCTACGCGAAACTGGAGTCCTGCAACCCGTTCGGTTCGGTCAAGGACCGAGTGGCCTGGGGCATGATCCGCGACGATCTCGACGACATCGCCGCCCGGGGGCAGACGCTCATCGAGGCGTCCAGCGGCAACACCGCCAAGGCGCTGCGCATTCTGGGCGCGATGCGCGGGGTCGGCCTGCATGCGATCACCAACCGCATCAAGGTCGGTGAAGTGCGGGACCTGTTGCAGTTGTTCGACACCAAGATCGAGGAACTGCCCGGCCTGTCCGAATGCCCGGACCCGACCACCCCCAACGACGTGTACTCGGTCATCGAATCGACGATGGCGAAACATCCTGGCGCATACCATCATCCGTCCCAGTACACCAACGAGAAGAATATCGAGGCGCACTATCACGGCACGGGCCGCGAGATCCACGAGGACCTCGACGGCGCGGGCGTCGATTATCTGATCGGCGGACTCGGCACCACCGGTTCCACCCGGGGTACGGCGAGCTATCTGCGCAAACACAATCCCGAATTGCGCGCTGTCGCAGTGGTGTCCGAACGCACCGACTTCATCCCAGGTATCCGTTCGGAGACCGAGATGTGGGATGTGGGGCTGTTCCAGCCCGACTTCTACGACCGCATCATGACCGTCACCGCCGCGAGCGCGATCGAGGGCACCCTCGAGCTGGCCACCGGCTACGGCATCCTGGCCGGGCCGACCAGTGGTGCGACCTACGCCGCGGCGATCGACCATCTACGGACGGTGGATCGCTCGGCCGCCTCCCCGGGCACACCGGTGGTCGCGGTCGTGATCGTCTGCGATCGGATCGAGCCGTACCTGTCGTACATCAAGAAACGTCGTCCGGATCTGTTCGGCCGCAACGATTCCCGTGCCGCCGCACCCGATGCGCAGGAACTGGCGGCGGTGCCCGTGCTGAGCCCCGACGAGCTCGAACGCCTAGATGCGCGCGCCGACGGCGCGGCCCAGCCCGTCATCGTCGACACCCGGGGCGCGATGGCCTACCGGATCGGGCACGTCCCGGGCTCGCTCAATATCCGCGACGATCAGCTGGAAGATATGTTCTCCCAGGGTATCCCGTTCTCCCGGACCCGGCCGCTGGTGTTCGTGTGCCCGGTCGGCGAGGTGTCCCGGCGGTTCGCGGCGCGGGCCCAGCGGGCCGGTTACGACGCGAGCAGCCTGGAGGGCGGCATCGTCGCCTGGCGCGACGCCGGAAAAACCCTCGAGGGCTCGCCGCGCGGGTGAAGCCGGCCGCGGATCAGTGCTGTGGGTTCTGCGGCCGGGCGATGTGTTCGGTCATCGCGTCGGCGATCGGAGCGACCGGTGGCGGCGCGGGCGGCGGGGCACTGCGCGCATCGTGCGAGATGCGGATCAGCAGCGCGATGATGATGTAGTTGGCCAGCAGCGAGGATCCGCCGTAGGACATGAACGGCGTGGTCAGACCCGTCAGCGGAATCAGTTTCGTGACGCCGCCGACCACCACGAACAGCTGCCAGCCCAGCGAGAACGCCAGCCCGCCGCCGAGCAGTTTGCCGAACGAGTCGCGGGTGGTCAGCGCCGCGCTGAAACCGCGCAGCGTGATGATCATGAACAGGATGATCACCGCGGTCAGCCCGAACAGGCCCAGTTCCTCGCCGATCGTGGCGATGATGAAGTCGGTCTTGGCGAACGGCACCTCCTGCGGTCGCCCCGCGCCCAGCCCGGCGCCCCACAGACCGCCGGTGCCCAGACCGAACAAGCCCTGCGCGATCTGGAATCCGTTGGTGTAGTAGGTCGCGAACGGGTCCTCCCACACCTGCACACGCACCCGCACGTGGGCGAACAGGTTGTACGCGATGATCGCGCCGACGGCGAACATCGCGATCCCGATCAGCAGCCAGGACGCGCGCCGAGTCGCGATGTACACCATCGCCAGCACGGTCCCGAACACCAGCAGCGAGAATCCCAGGTTCTTCTCGTAGACCAGCACGAGCACCGCCAGCAGCGTCACCAGCAGCAGCGGACCCAGATCGCGCAATCGCGGCACGGTGAACCACAGCACCTTCTTGCCCGCGGTACTGAACAGATCGCGGTTGGCCACCAGGAATCCGGCGACGAAGATCAGCAGCAGCACCTTGGCGAACTCACCGGGCTGAATCGAGAAGCCGTGGAACATGATCCAGCTCTTGCCGCCGTTGACCTCACTGAACTTGGACGGCAGCACCGCGGGCACCAGCAGTGCCACCACACCGGCCAGACCGCAGGTGTACGCGTACCGAGCGGGCTGGCTGTGATTGCGCACGAACGCCAGCACCGCGGCGAACAGCGCGATACCCACCGCGGTCCAGATCAGCTGATGCGCGGCGTCCGAGGAGGGCGCGGGCTCGCCCAGTGACGCCGCGGTCGTCCGCTCGGCCCGGTCGAGCCGATCGATGATCACCAGCCCCAACCCGTTGAGCAGCACCACGCACGGCAGGATCACCGGATCCGCCTTGGACGCCAGCACCCGCACGGCCAGATGCGCCAGCAGGGTCAGCACCACGAAGACCGACAGCGACCAGCGCAGCGAATCCGCGCCGCCACCGGTGGCCGCGGACATCGCCAGTGCCGCCACCGCCACGATCACCACGGCCCCGATGCACAGCACCAGTTCCGCGCGACGCGGATTGCGACGGCCGATCGGCCCGGACACCGTGACTATCGGCCCCGAACCGGTGTTCTCCCGCGACGCACTCACAACTCCACCTCGCAACCCCTCGCCTCCCACATGTGCGCGGCACACGGTACCCATCGATCACCGGCCGATCCACCCGCGCTCGGCCCCCACACCCGCCGCACGCGCTGCCTGCATACCTGACCCGCGAACCCACTCACGACTCCACCTCGCCGGCGCTCAGCACCTTCGTGCGCGCCGCGCACCGCGTCAACCGCTGCCTCTCGCGCACGCTCACGCCACCACCCCACTGGCGCTCGGCGTCGTCGTGCGCCGCGCGCACCGCATCGACAGCTCACTCGAAAGCTCGCTCACGACTCCACCCCATCGGTGGGCTCCGCGCCACACGGCCGACTCGCTCACGACCCGCATCTCACCGACGCCGGGCGTGGCAGGACGCCGGGCGTGCTGTCTTTCCGGTTCGCTCGCAACCTCGCTCACGTCCACCAGTATGCGGGTGCGGTCGGACACGTCGTACAGGAGACACCTCCCGCACACGCCTGTCACCGAGCGGATTGCCCAGGTACGCCACCGGCACACCTGCGGCACGAGTCCGGTCCGTGGCGGCGACACGGACCCGCGTGGCACCTCGCACCGACCATGCGCAGCGCATTCGCCCGCCGGGATCGTCGGGGCCGATCCGTGCCCACGCGAACACCGACCGCGCCGACCGGTTTGCCCGACTGGCAGGATATGAGGGTGCATATCGCATTCGGACTGGTGACGCTGGCCGCGGTCACCGTGGGCCTGGCGGCCCTCGCCCGCCGAGTCGGCATGGCCGAACCGCTGATCCTCACCGTCGCCGGAATCGGCGCGTCCTATCTGCCGTTCGTGCCCGAGATCGACATCGATCCCGAGATGGTGCTGCTCGGTCTGCTCCCGCCGCTGGTCTACACCGCGGCGATCAGCACCTCGCTGGTGGAGTTCAAACCCAAGAAGCTCTCCATCGGACTGCTGTCGGTCGGACTGGTGCTGTTCACCACCTTCGCCGTCGCGGCCGTGGTGCACGCGCTGCTGCACATCCCGTTCGCCGCCGCGGTGGCGATCGGGGCGATCGTGTCCCCACCGGATTCGGTGGCGGCCACCGCCATCGCGCGCCGGGTGGGCATGCCCCGGCGCATCGTGACCCTGCTCGAAGGCGAGGCGCTGTTCAACGACGCGACCGCACTGGTGGCGCTGCGGACCGCGGTCGCGGCCATGGCCGGTGCGTTCAGTGTGTGGCAAGCCGGGGGCGATTTCCTGTGGTCCGCGATCGGCGGCGCGGCCATCGGCATCGTCGCGGCCGGAGTGCTGGCGCTGCTGCGCCGCCGCATCATCGATCCGGTCCTGGACACCAGCCTGTCGCTGATCGCCCCGTTCGCGGCCTATCTGCCCGCCGAGGCCGCGCACGCGTCCGGCGTGATCGCGGTCGTGGTGTGCGGGCTGATCCTGGGCCAGGGCGCGCCGGTGTGGCAGACCGCGGCCTCGCGCATCGCCGAACGCACCAATTGGCGCACCATCCAGTTCATCCTGGAGAACGCGGTGTTCCTGCTGATGGGCCTGCAGGTCCGGCACATTCTCGAGGACGCCTGGTCCAGCGGCCTGGACCACACCACCCTGCTGCTGACCTGCGCCGCGGTGCTGGTGACCGTGGTGCTGGCCCGGCCGATCTGGGTCTATCCGGCCACCTATTTCGCCTGGTGGGTCGAATCGCGCCCGCGCGGTAAGCCCGCACCGCCCTGGACCAGCCCGACGGTGGTGTCCTGGGCCGGTATGCGCGGTGTGGTGACCCTCGCCGGTGCGTTGCTGTTGCCTTCCAGCACACCGGAATTGGCCACCCTCAAACTGCTCGCGCTGGTGGTCGTGGGCGGCACCCTGCTGCTGCAGGGTGTCTCGCTGCCCCTGCTGGTACGCGTGCTGCGGCTGCGCGGGCCCAGTCGCGCCGAGGATGCCCTGCAGGAGGCCAATCTGCTGCAGCAGGCCACCACGGCGGGGCTGGCCGCGCTGGAGGAGAACATCGTCGCCGAGACGCCTCCGGAAGTCGTTGCCGCACTGCGAGATCGGGTCGAACGCCGGGTATTCGCGGCCTGGGAGCAGCTGGGTCGCGCGGAATCGGTGCGGATCACCCCCAGCGGGGAGTACCGGCGGCTGCGCCTGGCGATGCTGGCCGCCGAGCGCGAAGCCGTACTGCGCGTACGCGATTCGGGCACCCTCGATCACGAGATCCTGGACCGCGTGATGGGTGTGCTCGATATCGAGGAGTCCACCATCGACCGGGTCGCCGAGGGCGACGATCTGCCGCCGGATCCGCTGCGCGGCCCGGCCGTCGGCGCGTGTGAACATCTGCGCGAGGCGCCGCACATCCCGGTGCCGGATCTGCCCGAGGTCTGCGCCGAATGTCTCGCCGAGGGGCTGACCTGGGTACATCTGCGAATGTGCCTGTCCTGCGGGCATGTCGGATGCTGCGACTCCTCGGTGGGCAACCACGCCAGCCGCCATTTCGCCGAGACCGCGCATCCGGTCATGCGCAGCGTGGAGCCGGGCGAGAAGTGGCGTTGGTGCTATATCGACGAGCTGCTCGGCTGAGGATTCCCGTTAGGGTTGTGCTCGTGCATTCAGGTCAGGACTCCCCCGGTCCCGAGCCCCGCATCTGGGGCGGGACCACCCTCACCGAACGTCGCGAGGCCCGCCGGACCGCGTTGTTCGAAGCCGCGCTGGATCTGATCGGCGAATCCGGTGCGGCCGGGGTCACCATGCGCGCGGTCTGTCGCCGCGCGGGACTGACCGACCGCTACTTCTACGAGAGCTTCACCGATCGCGACGATCTGCTCGACGTGCTGTACCGGCAGGTGGCCACCGAATTCCTGGAACCGATGACCGCCTTCGCCGTCGCCGACGATCCCGAGCGGATCCGCGCGCTGGCCGAGGCGCTCATCGACACCGTGTTGCAGGATCCGCGCAAATCGCGGCTGTTCCTGGTGGAGCCGTACTCCTCGACCGGTCTCGGGCAGACCACCATCGCGGTGATGCCCGCCTTCACCCGGTTGATCCAGGATCATCTGTTCACCCATATCGCCGATCCCGCGCAGCGGCGCCTGGCCGCGGTCACCATGGCCTCGGGCAATGCCGGGATGTTCTCGGCCTGGTTGAACGGCAGGTTGCGCGCGACCCGGGAACAACTGGTCGATCACGTCGTGGAGACCATCTCCGCGTACCGAACGATGTACCGTAGCTGAGCACCATCTCCGATACCCGCCATTCGGCTGACCTACCGGTAGCCTCCGGCGCGGGAGAGCGCGCTTCTCCAGATCGGGAGTACGCACACGACCCGCTCGCCACATCGCCCAGCACCGATGCGCCCGAATCCTCTACCAGCACAGCATCATCGGTGTTCGGGCACGCCGTTGTCCGCCGGCTTCCCGGAAGACTCCGGAACGCCCGCGGCCGCGAGCCGGGCCGCCAGACCGTCCAGCAGGCACAGCAGGGCGAAGTCGAAGGCCATGGCGCGCGCGGCCTCGGGATCCATCTCGACTGTCTGCCGGAAGTCCGCGCGCATCTCCGGATAGTCCGCGGCGACTCGCTCCACCACGTCCACCATGGTGGCGGGGTCGTATCTGCCGTCCTTGCTCACCTGACGGATACCGATCTCCGGAATGACCTGTCCCAGAACGAAACCCATCAGCGTGCCACTGGCCAGATAGACGTCCACACCGGTGAATCCGGCGCGCACGAACGCCCGGCGCAGCCGATCGCTCATGGCGAACGCGTGCGGCCCGGCCATCGGCATCCGGCCGAGCAGATTCGCCAGCCACGGATGTTCGAGCAGCACGACCCGCAGTCCGTAGGCCGTGCTGGTGGTCACCTCGCGCCACGTCGCACGGTCCGGGTCGGGAACCTCGACCAGCCCCCAGACCTCGTCCATGGCCAGTTCCAGTAGTTCGTCCTTGTTCGCGACGTACCAGTACAGACTGGTCGCCCCCGCACCCAGCCGGGCGCCGAGCTTGCGCATACTCAGCGACTCGAACCCTTCGGCGTCGAGCATCTCCACCGCCGCCGCGACGATCTGCTCCCGACCGAGCCCGGAGCTTCTGGGGCGGCGCGGCTCACGCGCCCATACCGAGGTGAATGGCTTGGTCACGGCACCCACCTTAATTCACTCGCACGCCGTTCGAGATTATCGTACGCTGTGCGAGTGGAATCGAACGCTGTACCAGAACCGGCGGACACACAGGTCCGCGATCCGCGCCGCTGGTGGATTCTGGTGGTGCTGTGCCTATCCCTGCTGGTGCTGATGATCGACGGCACCGTGCTCAATATCGCCATCCCGTCGCTGATCCGGGACCTGAACGCCACCCCCGCGGACGTTCAGTGGATCCTCGACGCCTACATCCTGGTCTTCGCCGGACTGCTACTGACCGCGGGCAGTCTGTCCGACCGATTCGGCCGACGCCGAATGCTCATCACCGGCCTGGCCGTCTTCGGCGCGGCCTCACTGCTCGCGGTCCTCGCCGACGCGCCGTGGCAGGTCATCGCGGCGCGCGCGGCGATGGGCGTCGGCGGATCGCTGCTGATGCCCTCGACCCTGTCCATCCTGATGACCACCTTCGCCGAGGACGAGCGGCGCAAGGCCATGGCGGCCTGGTCGACGGTGTCGATGGTCGGCATCGTGCTCGGCCCGACGCTGGGCGGCCTACTGCTGCAACACTTCTGGTGGGGTTCGGTGTTCCTGCTGAACATCCCGGTCGCGGTGATCGCGATCGTGGCCGCGGTGGTGCTGATGCCCGAGACCCGCGGGGAGCAGCGTCCGGTCGATCCGGTCGGGGTCGTGCTCTCGATCGTCGCGCTGACCTCCGCGGTCTACGTGATCATCCAGCGGGAGTGGAACATTCCGGTGATCGCGCTGGCCGTCCTGGCCGGAGCGGGATTCGGCTGGTGGGAGCACCGCTCCGAACATCCGATGCTGCCGCTGGGCGTGTTCCGGAACCGGGATTTCACCGGCACCTGCCTGACCCTGCTGCTGATGGTCTTCGGCATGGGTGCGGTGCTGCTGATCCTGACCCAGTATCTGCAGTTCGTCCTGGGCTACGGACCGATGCGAGCGGGCTGGGCGCTGCTGCCTTACGCGGTGGCGGCCGCGGTGTTCAACGGCCTGGGCGCGACGCTGGGCAAGACGGTGAGCAACAAGACGCTCATCGTCGCCGGACTCACGGTGATGGCCGGCGCGTTCGCGGTGCTGGCCAATGCGGACAGCTATCCGTGGGTGCTGGCCAGCATGATGATCATGGGCATCGGCGGCGGCCTGGCCGGTCCGGCGGCCTACTCCTCGATCCTGAACGCCATCCCCGTCGAACATGCCGGGGTCGGCTCGGCCATGAACGACACGCTCCAGCAGGTCGGGCAGGCGATCAGTATCGCGGTGATCGGCAGCGTCCTGGCCGGGGTGTACACCGCGCACATGCCGGCCGAGGCTCCGGCCGCGGCGCGTGAATCCATCGGCGCCGCATTCCACTTGGGCCTGGTCGGTCCGGCGAAGTCCGCGTTCACCGCCGCCATGTCCACCGGTTCGTGGATCAGCGTCGGATTCTGCCTCGCCGCGGCGGCCCTGGGCCTGATCCTGCTGCGGGGCCATCGGCCCACACCGGCCGAGGAACCCGAGAGCACCCCGGTCGCCTAGCAGTACAGCTATGCCGCACGGGCACAGGGAATCTCACCCTGTGCCCGTGGCGGATCCGATCGGTGTACCTCTGCCCTGCTCGACCCGTACCGTCGAGGCCATGAGTTCCTCCACCTCCGATACCCGGGCGTTCGAGTCTTCCCCGGACCCGGCCGCGCGCGCCGAGGCCGAACGTCATCTCGTGCGTTACGCCGGGCATGCGGACTTCGTCGGCGAGATCATCACCCGCGCCGCCGGAAGTTTCCTCTACACCCGGGACGGCCGGAAGATCCTGGATTTCACCTCCGGTCAGATGAGCGCGATTCTGGGACATTCGCATCCGGAGATCGTGGACACCGTCCGACGCCAGATCGGCGAACTGGACCACCTCTACAGCGGCATGCTCAGCCCGCCGGTCATCGATCTCGCCGCCGGACTGGCCGCCACTCTGCCCGCACCACTGGAGAAGGCGCTGCTGCTGACCACCGGCGCGGAGGCCAATGAGGCCGCGATCCGGATGGCCAAGCTGGTCACCGGCGGGCACGAGATCGTCTCGTTCGCGCGGTCCTGGCACGGGATGACCCAGGCCGCGGCCGGAGCGACCTACAGCGCGGGCCGCCGTGGATACGGCCCGGCCGCACCCGGCAATTTCGCCCTGCCGGTCCCGCACGCCTACCGGCCCGATATCACCACGGCCACCGGCGAACTGGATTGGCGACGGCAGCTGGATCTGGGTTTCGATCTGATCGACGCCCAGTCCACCGGCAGCCTCGCGGCCTGTCTGATCGAGCCGATCCTCAGCTCGGGCGGGATCATCGAACCGCCGCTGGGATACCTGACCGCCCTGCGGGACAAGTGCCGCGAGCGCGAGATGCTGCTGATCGTGGACGAGGCGCAGACGGGTCTGTGCCGCACCGGATCCTGGTACGCGTTCGAGCGCGAAGGCGTCGTGCCGGACATTCTCGTGCTGTCCAAGACACTCGGCGCGGGACTGCCGCTGGCGGCGGTACTCACCTCCGCCGAGATCGAACAGCGGGCGCACGATCGCGGATTCCTGTTCTTCACAACACATGTCGCCGATCCGCTGGTCGCCGCGGTCGGCAACACCGTGCTCGAGGTGCTGCGGCGCGACGGTCTGGACGCGCGGGCCGCGCACCTCGGGGCGATCCTGCGCGCGGGCCTGGAAGAGCTCGGGCAGCGGCATGCGGTGGTCGGCGACATCCGCGGCCGCGGCCTGCTCGCCGGTCTGGAACTGGTGCTGGACCGCGAGACCAAACAGGGTTCGGACGAACTCGGCGCCCTGGTCACCCGCCGCTGCCTCGAACTGGGCCTGCACATGAACATCGTGCAGCTACCCGGTATGGGCGGCGTCTTCCGGATCGCCCCGCCACTGACCGCCACCGAAGACGAACTCGCCCTGGGCCTGTCGATCCTGGACACCGCGATCGGTGACGCGGTCGCTGCGCTCGGAGTCCGCATCGGGAGCTAGAGGGTCAGGACCGCGCGAACGCCCCGACCATCGGCATGCCACACCGATTCGGCCTCGGCCGGGGCGCCCGGCGCACGTCGATGACCGGATAGCGGTCGAGCAGCCGCCCCGCCAGTTCCCGCACGTCGTCGAGCCGGGCGAAATCGGCGACGAACGGCTCCGCTCCGATCCGCTCGGCCACCTCGACCGTCCGTTGCGGCGAGCGGCCGACCACCGCGACCGTCGCACCGCGCGCCGCCAGTTTCGCCGCCGCCGCGGCGCCGACACCCGAACTCGCACCTGTCACCACGACCGTGCGGCCGGTCAGATCCGGCCCGGCCGTTTCCTGCGCCACCATGCGCTGTCCTTCCATTCCCGCAATCCCACGAGGCCGCCCGAAAGGCACTCCATCGCAGGCACGCCCGCCTCCCGACAGTGTCGGGAGGCGGGCGCTCGATCCGAAACGCTCAGTGCCCCATCATTATCGGAGCATCGGACGAATCCTGCGGGACGGGCGGTTTGACCTTCGGCAGGAAGTACGCCGGGATCAGCGTGATCACGACCAGCACCACGGCCACCACGAAGGTGTGCGCGAACGCCGCGGAGGCCTGATCGAATCCGGTGGCCAGGGCGCCCGGCGGCAACTGCTTGGCGATCGCCGGGTTGAAGTGCGAGGCGATCGCCGCCTGCGCCAACGGCTTGCTGTTCAGCAGGTTCGTCAGCACCACCGACATCACCGCGGTGCCGATCGAGCCCGCGGTCTGATTCACGATGTTCATCAACGTCGTCCCCCGCGCGACCTGCGCATGGGTCAATGTCTGGATGGCGGCGGTCATCACCGGCATCATGGTGCAGCCCATGCCCAGCCCCATCACGAACAGCGCCGCCATCAGCAGCGGATAGGAGGTATCGGCGTGCAATTGGGTGAGGAACAGCGTGCCGATCGCGATGACGACCAGACCCGTCATCACGATGCGCCCGGGACCGATCTTGTCCACCAGTCGTCCGGCGATCGGCATCGTGAGCATCGCGCCCAATCCCTGCGGCGCGATCAACAGTCCGGCGTGCAGCGGCGTCAGACCGCGCACCTGCTGCAGATAACTGGGCAGCAGCAGACTCGCACCGAAGAACGCGATCGCGAAGAACACCATGGTCAGCACCGCGAAGGTCAGCGAACGGTTCCGGAACAGGTGCACATCGATCAGCGGATGGTCGGTTCGCAACGCGTGCAACACGAACGCCACCATCAACACCAGCCCGATCACCGCGGGAATCAACACCCGCGCCGCGAGCACGGTGTGCTTCTCCGGAATCGAGGAGACCCCGAACAGGAACAGCGCCAGGCCCGGCGAGGCCAGCAGCATGCCCACGAAGTCGAACGCCTCGGACGGTTCGGGCCGGTCCGGGGCGAACACCACGTAGGACAGGATCAGCGACAGCGCGCCGATCGGGACGTTGATCAGGAAGATCCAGTGCCACCCGGCCATACCGAACCAGTGCACATCGATCAGCCAGCCGCCCAGGATCGGGCCCAGGATCGGCCCCAGCAGCATCGGCACGCCGAGCACGGCCATCACTCGGCCGATCCGCTGCGGACCGGCCGCATGGGTCATGATCGTCATCCCCAGCGGCATCAGCATGCCGCCGCCGAGGCCCTGGATCACGCGAAAAGCGATGAGCGACTCGATGTTCCATGCGGTGGAGCACAGCAGCGAGCCGAGGACGAAGAAGGTCAACGCCATCATGTAGAGGCGTTTGGTGCCGAATCGGTCCGCCGCCCAGCCGGTCAGCGGAATAACGGTGGCCAGTGCGAGCGTGTAGCCGGTCATCGACCAGGCGGCGATCGCGTAGCTGGCGTGGAATGTGTTCTGGAACGTGGGCAGAGCGATGGTGACGACGGTGATGTCGAGGATCGACATGATCGCGCCGAGCACCACGACACCGGCCACCTTCAACACGCTCGCATCGAGCTTGTCGGAGGTCGGATCCGGCTGCGCGGCCTGACTATCCGGAGGTGTGGTCACCGTTTCAGCCTTGCACGGACACGCCCGGATGACCAGCGTCAATTTTCCGCGAGTGGGGACGTCGGCACGCCGGTCGATAATTCGGTTCTACTCGGCAATACAGAGCGGTACGGTGGGAAAACACCCGGTTCACCGTTGCCCGGTAAGGAGTTCGATGCGATGACCGACCCGGTGCAGGGTTTGACCGGTACGCTCACATCGCCGATCCGCGGCGAAGGCATGCTCGGAGAGGTCCTGGTCGCGATCCGAGGGGGGACAGAGAGCTACATCGCACGATCCACCGAGCCCATCGAACAGTTCGCGACCGTCCTGATCGTCGAGGTGCATCCGGGCCGGATCGTCGATGTCGTTCCCTGGTTCCCGCTCGACGTCGCACCGGGTGGGGAAATGTCGAGATAGCAAGGGAGACAACAGTGCTGGGGTACCACGTGCCCGATCCGGACGAGGCGATGCTCGTCAGCGGGGGCAAGGCCAGAGACAATGCGCCGTTCCGGGTGATCACCGGTCACGGCGCGTGGGTGATGCCGTTCTTCCGCAAGGTCAGATATCTGTCGCTGGCCATGTACGAGGCCGAGATCCAGGAACGCTGCGTCACCAAACAGGCCATCCAGCTCGATGTGCGCGCCGTGATCGCCTTCAAGGTCGCCAACGACACCCAGTCGGTGGTCAACGCCGCGCAGCGTTTCCTGTCCGAGCAGGAGCGGGAGATGTCGGTGCTGACCGGCCGCATCTTCTCCGGACATCTGCGTTCGATCGTCGGCTCGATGACGGTCGAGGAGATCATCCGCGAACGCCAGAAGCTCGCCGACGAGGTGCTGGTCGCCTCGAAGGTGGAGATGAGCAATATCGGCCTGTGGGTCGACTCGTTCCAGATCCAGTCCATCGACGACGGCAACCTCGGCTACATCGGCGCCCTCGCGGCCCCGCACAACGCCGCGGTCCAGCGCGATGCCCAGATCGCCCAGGCCGCCGCGTCGCAGGCCGCCGCCGAAGCCGAACAGGCCTCCAAGCGCAAGCAGGCCGAATACCAGCGCCAGACCGCGATTCTGCAGGCCGAATACCAGCGCGACATCGATAAGGCCAAGGCCGAGGCATCCCAGGCCGGCCCGCTGGCCGAAGCCATCGCGCTGCAGGAGGTGCTCACCGCGCAGGCCGAACGCGCCCGCAAGGAAGCCCAGCTGCGCGAACAGCAGCTGCAGACCGAGGTGGTCAAGCCCGCCGAAGCCGAGGCCGAACGCGTGCGCGTGCTCGCACAGGCCGAGGCCGACCGCACCCGCATCCAGGCCGAGGCCGCGGCGTCGAACAACCGCATCGCCCTGGATCAGCTGCTCATCGAACAGCTGCCCGAAATCGTCAAGCAGGCCTCGGTCGGCCTCTCGCACGCCAACCTGACCGTGCTGAACGGACCCGACGGCGTCAGCGAACTCGTCAACGGCATGGTCGGCCAGGGTCTGACGGTGTTCAACTCACTGCAGAAAGCCCTCTCTTCCACCGGTGAATCCACCGACAACGAACAGCGGGACAGTTAGAGTGACGGCACAGTGACGGCAATGAGGAGCGGGTGCAGGTGTCGATCGGGAAATTGGTGTCCTTCGACAGTTCACGGGGGTTCGGATTCATTCGGCCGGAAGACGGCGGCCCCGATGTCTTCGTTCATGTGAACGACATCGGGCTCGACGAGGATGAACTGCGCCAGGGACGGGTTTTCGAATTCGAGGTGACCGAAGGTGATCGGGGTCCGAAAGCGGTCAATCTGACCCTGGTCGCGGGCCAGCCGCCCGTGCCACGCCATCGCAACCGCGAACGCGGCGCCAGCGTACTCACCGCCGCCGAGCACAAACGCCTGATCACCGAACTGCTGCTCGATGCCAGCCCGGCCCTGACCGCCGGGGAGATAGTCACCATCCGCGAGCGACTGACGGCATTCGCCGAACAGCACGGATGGCTGGAAGGCTGATCGGCGCTACCGAATTCTGTCGGTACCACCACATACGATCTTCCTGACGATGCGGGCGATGAATTTTCCCCGCCCGCATCGTCTACCAGGTTGAGACACCGATTCGTACCCGGAGCCACGAACACGCCGGAGCGAAGCGGAGGCCGAAAACACCGCCAGGAGGATCGTGTGGATCTGCCCGTCATGCCACCGGTGAAACCGATGCTCGCCAAATCCGCATCGGAGCTGCCCGGCGATCCGGAGCTGTTCTACGAACCCAAGTGGGATGGATTCCGCTGCATCGTGTTTCGCGACGGCGACGAGATCGAACTCGGCTCTCGCAACGACCGTCCGCTCACCCGTTATTTCCCGGAATTGGTGAGCCTGCTCGCGCAAGCTCTGCCGCCACGGTGTGTGGTGGACGGCGAGATCGTCGTGGTCACCGAACACGGCCTGGATTTCGACACCCTGCAGAATCGCCTGCATCCGGCGGCCTCGCGGGTGAACAAACTCGCCGTGGAGACGCCGGCCAGTTTCGTGGCTTTCGATCTGCTCGCGCTGGGCGACCGGGATCTGACCGGCGAGCCGTTCGCCGAGCGCCGCAAGATCCTGGAAACCATCGTCGATCATTCGCTCGATCGCGTGCACCTCACGCCGATCACCACCGATCCGGTGCTGGCCCGCGACTGGTTCACCCGTTTCGAGGGCGCCGGATTCGACGGCGTGGTGGTCAAGGCCGGTGATCTGGCATATCTGCAGGACAAGCGGGTGATGATCAAGGTCAAACACGAGCGCACCGCGGACTGCGTGGTGGCCGGATTCCGCTGGCACAAGGACGGCCAGGGCGTCGGTTCCCTGTTGCTGGGGCTGTTCGACGAGCAGGGCACGCTGCATCACGTCGGCGTGGCCAGCAGTTTCACCGCCGCCCGCCGCGCCGCGCTGGTCGATGAACTCCAGCCGCTGCGCGAGAACGCCCTGGCGAACCATCCGTGGCGGCAGTGGGCCGATGCCGCGGCCCAGGCGAAGGCCGAAGGGAAAATGCCCGGCGGGGTGAGCCGCTGGACCGGAACCAAGGATCTGTCCTGGGAGGCGCTGCGGCCCGAACTGGTCGCCGAGGTCCGCTACGAGCACGTCATGGCCGGACGCCTGCGACACGGCGGCCGCCTGGTCCGATTCCGGGACGACCGCATGCCCGAATCGTGCACCTACGCCCAGCTCGAGCAGGTCGCCCCGGCCGAGCTCGCCGACATCTTCGCCGAGGCGCGCAAATGAGCGACTCCATCGATATCGAGGCCGCCGGTCGCACCGTGCGGATCAGCAATCCGGACAAGATCTACTTCACCAAGCGCGGCGAGACGAAACTCGATCTGGTGCGCTACTACCAGGCCATCGAGGAACCGATCATGCGCACCATCGGCAATCGGCCGGTGCTGCTGGAGCGGTATCCGGACGGGGCGAGCGGCAAATCCTGGTTCCAGAAGCGGGTGCCCGCCTCGGTCCCGGACTGGTTGCAGACCACCAAGGTCGCCACCCCCAACGGCACCACCAGCGACGCTCTCGTCGCCGCGGACCTCGCGCACATCCTGTGGGCGGTCAACCTGGGCTGCTTGGGTTTTCACGTCTGGGCCAACCACGCAGCGGCCGGACCGCCCGACACCGCCGCCGGGCACACTCCCACACCCCGGGCCGTCACCGAGGTTCTCGGTGATCTCGCCATCGCCGACGAACTGCGGATCGACCTGGACCCCTCCCCCGGCATCGGATTCGCCGACCTGCGCGAGGCGGCGATCAGCACCCGTGCGCTGTTCACCGAACTGGGCATCGATTCGCGGATCAAGACCTCCGGCTCGCGCGGCCTGCACATCTACGTCGCGCTCGAACCGCGCTGGGACGGCTATCAGGTCCGCGCGGCCTCGGTGGCCCTGGCCCGCGAACTCGAACGCCGCCATCCCGACCGGATCACCGCGCAATGGTGGAAGGAGTTGCGCGGCAGCCGGGTTTTCATCGATTACAACCAGAACGCCCCGCACAAAACGGTTTTCGGCGCCTGGTGCGTGCGCCCCAAGGTCGGCGCGCAGGTGTCCACGCCGATCTCCTGGGAGGCCCTGGACACCGTCGTGCCCGACGAACTCACCATCGCCACGGTGCCCGCACGGGTCGCCGAGTTCGGCGACCCGTGGGCCGACCGCACTCCCCAGTCCATCGAGCCACTCCTGAAAATGGCTGCCCGAGACCAGGATTCGGGCCTGATGGACGCCCCGTGGCCGCCGCAGTACCCGAAGATGCCGAACGAGCCACCCCGCGTACAGCCCAGTCGCGCCCGCACCCAGGAGTGAGTTCTTCCCGCACGCCCGGCCGCGCCGGCGCGGACCGGGTCAGCGGTCGATCTTCGGGAACGACGTGGTGACCAGCGCGAACAGCATGTCCGCGAGCAGGATGTGCACCTGCTCGCGGGTCAGCGTGCCGCGGATGATCCATTCGCGCCCAGCGGTTTTCACCATGCCGCCGTAGGCACGCACCAGGGCCCGCAGTTCGCCCGAATGCTGAGACCCGCTCAGGCCCACCATGTCCAGCAACCGGGCCGCGGCCGCATCGTCGGCCTCGTCCAGGATCCGCTGCACCTCCGGATCGTCGCCGATGCCCTCGTGCCCGGTGACCTTCACCCAGGTGCTGCCGTGTTCGCCGATGATGTCGAGCAACCACGCCACACTCGCATCGACCCGCTCGCGGTCCGTGCCGCTCGGCAGCACCATATTGTCCGGTTTGGGCAGGGTCACCATCCGGCGCACCACCGCGAGATACAGGTCGCGCTTATTGCCGAAATAGTGGTTGATCAGGCCACGGGCCACCCCGGCGCGCTGCGCGAGTTCCGCGGTGGACACCGCCGCGTAGGGGCGTTCACCGAACATCTCGATGGCGCGGCCCAGAATCTGGGCACGGCGCTCGTCCGGATCGAGCCGACGGCGTGCCGGGGCATCGGCCTCGGCGGCTGCCGCGAGTCGGGTTTCAGAGTGAGCGGGCAATGAGATCCTTCATCACCTCGTTCGAGCCGGCCAGGATACGCAGGATCCGGGCGCCCGTGTAGAGCTGGGAGATCGGGTATTCCGTCATATATCCATAGCCACCGAAGAGTTGCAGACAACGGTCCACCACAATACCCAACTGATCGGTCAGCCAATATTTCGCCATGGCAGCGGTGGGAATGTCGAGTTCACCCCGAAGATGCTTACTGATGGCGTCATCGAGGAACGTACGGCTCACCTGCGCGATCGTCTTGCACTCGGCGAGTTCGAACTTGGTGTTCTGCATCGCGAACAGCGGCTTGCCGAACGCCTCGCGCCCCTTGGTGTACTCCACGGTCAGCTCGACGGCCTTCTCCATCATCGCCACCGCCATGATCGCGGTGACCAGCCGCTCCTGCGCGAGCAACTGCATCATCTGGTAGAAGCCCTGGCCCTCGGCCTCGCCGAGCAGGTTGCCGGCCGGCACGCGCAGCCCGTCGAAGAACAGTTCCGCGGTGTCCTGCCCCTTGCCGCCGATCTTGGACAGGATCCGGCCGCGCTTGAAACCGGGCGTGTCATCACCGACCTCGGCGAAGATCAGCGAGACGCCCGCCGCGCCCTTGGTCGGATCGGTCTTGACCGCGAGGATGATGCCGTCGCACAGCCAGCCGTTGGAGATGAAGATCTTCGACCCGGTGATGACGTACTCGTCGCCCTCGCGCACCGCGCGGGTCTTGATGGCCTGCAGGTCCGAGCCGGTGCCCGGCTCGGTCATGCCGATCGAGAGCACCATCTCACCGCTGGCCGCCTTGGGCAGCACCCGCTGCTTGAGCTCCTCACTGCCGAAGTGCGCCAGATACGGCGCGATGATCGAGGAGTGCACCGGCATGCCCAGCGCGCCCTCGCCGCCGAAGGACTGCTCCTCGATGATGGCCGCCTCGTGCGCGAAAGTGCCTCCGCCACCGCCGTATTCGGTCGGAATGGCCGCGCACAGCAGCCCCAGCTCGCCCGCCCGGTTGTACAGCTCACGGTCGGGATGGCCCTGCTCGACGAACTTCTCCTCGTGCGGGACGACCTCCTTGGCGAAGAAATCTCTCGCCAGCTCCCGGACCGCCTCGACCTCGTCGTCGCTCCATGCCGCGCGTGCCATCTTCGTCTCACCTCTCGTACCGAGCCGATTCACCGTGCGGACGTCCGGCCCTCTCACCTGCCGGACGCACGTCCCGATCGGCATCCCGCCGACCTCCGGCACCAGCGTGGACCACTGTTGGCATTATGTCAACAACCCGGGTATGCCCCGTAGGGCGGCCGTGTGCAGGCGCACACCAGCACTGATGCGACAATGTTCCGACCGCATCCGCACGCACGAAGGAACCACCCGCACCGCGATGGCCGACCACGACCCGACGACCGATACCGCCGCACCGCAGGCCGCCATCGATCCCGAGGAACTCGCCATCTGCCTGCGGGTCCTGGATCAGGTCGGCGATCTGGACAAGGACCATCCCGATTCGGTGCGCGTGCAGCGCGCGGTCGGGCACATGTTCAAGATGCTCAAGCGCCGCCGCCGCGTCGCCGCCCGCGAGGCCGTCGCGGAGAACGATCGCGCCGTCGTGCACGCGACGGCCACCGGATCGCTCAACCGGATCGACGACGAGACCGCCGGAATCCCGTTGACCTCCAACGCTTCCGGCGCCTCGGCGGGCACGCTGCTCAAGCCCCGCCCCTGCTACATCTGCAAACAGCGCTACACCCGCGTCGACGCCTTCTACCACCAGCTGTGCCCGGACTGCGCCGCTCGCGGCCACGCCAAACGCGATGCGCGCACCGATCTGCGTGGCCGCCGCGCCCTGCTCACCGGCGGACGCGCCAAGATCGGCATGTACATCGCGCTGCGCCTGCTGCGCGACGGCGCGCACACCACGATCACCACCCGCTTCCCGAACGACGCCATCCGCCGGTTCAAGGCCCAGCCGGACAGCGCCGACTGGATCCACCGGCTGCGCGTGATCGGCATCGATCTGCGCGATCCCGCGCAGGTCGTCGCGCTCACCGAGGATGTCGCCGCCCAGGGCCCGCTGGACATCCTGATCAACAATGCCGCGCAGACCGTGCGCCGCTCGGCCGGTGCGTACGGCGCGCTGGTCGAGGCCGAGGCCGATCCGCTGCCGGTGGGCGAGCTCCCCGACATGGTCAGCTTCGGCAAGACCATGCAGGCGCATCCCACCGCGCTGACCGCCTCACTCGCCCCCGCACTCACCGCCGCCGAGGTCACCGAACTGGCGCTCGTCGCGGGATCGGCCACGCCCGAACGCATTTCGCGCGGTCTGGCCATCGATGCCGGGGGTCTGGTCCCCGATCTCGCGCACACCAACAGCTGGGTGCAGACCGTGGCCGAGGTCGATGCCACCGAACTGCTCGAGGTGCAGCTGTGTAACTCGGTCGCGCCGTTCATCCTCATCTCCCGGCTGCGTCCGGCGATGGCCGCCGCCGCGGCACGGCGCAAGTACGTCGTGAACGTCTCGGCCATGGAAGGCGTCTTCGGCCGCGGCTACAAGGGCCCCGGCCATCCGCACACCAACATGGCCAAGGCCGCGCTGAACATGCTCACCCGCACCAGCGCCGCGGAGATGCTCGAAGCCGACGGCATCCTGATGACCGCCGTGGACACCGGCTGGATCACCGACGAACGCCCGCACTACACCAAACTCCGCCTCGCCGAGGAAGGCTTCCACGCACCGCTGGATCTGGTCGACGGCGCGGCGCGCGTGTACGACCCGATCGTGCGCGGCGAGAACGGCGAGGACCTCCACGGCTGCTTCCTCAAGGATTTCGAACCGTCCAACTGGTGACCGCTCCACGGGAATTCACCACTTGTGCCACCACCGGGCACCGGCCCGGGCCGCTCCCCGTGCGCCGCGGCGCACCGGCCCACCGGACGCGGGATCGCACGCATCAATACGATCACACCCGGCCGGAAGGACCATGATCGACGCCTACCCTGGAATACATGATGTACCGTTTGCTGGCTGACGCCACCGTGCTGGTGCACTTCCTGTTCGTCGTCTATGTGGTGGTCGGCGGCTACTTCGCGTGGCAGTGGCGATGGACGATCTGGACTCATCTGGCCGCGTTCGGCTGGGGGTTCAGCACGGTGTTGTTCAACATCTCCTGCCCGCTGACCCACCTGGAGAACTGGTCGCGCGAACGTTCGGGCGAGGCCCCGCTACCGGCCAGCGGGTTCATCGATCACTACATCACCGGTGTGTTCTATCCGCGTGACGCACTGGATCTCGTGCGGGTACTGGTCGTGATCGCCGTCGCGCTCTCGTGGGCGGGATACGTTTGGCTACCGCGGCACCACCGCGCGCTCAAACCAAGCGTTCGTTGACGAAATCCGCTACCTCGGCGACCTTTTCGTCGAGATAAAAGTGCCGCCCCGGGAACGTGGACAGCTCGAACGTACCGGTGGTGTGTCGCTGCCACTCCCCCGCCTGCTCCGGGGTCACCGTCGGGTCCGCATCGCCGAGCAGCACCGAGACATCGCACCGCAGCTCGGGTCCCGGCTCGAAGCGATAGGTCTCGACGGCCTGGTAATCCGCGCGGACCGCGGGCAGCACCAATTCCGTCAGACTCGGCTCCGATCGCAGAATCGCCACGGAGGCAGGATCATTGGCCAGACGCTCCAACTCGGCGATCACCTCCGCGTCCGGAGCCTGATGTATCGCACCGGCATACGAGGCATGCGGTGCGATACGTCCCGAGACGAACAGCCGGATCACCTTCTGCCCCGCGTTTTCCAGCCGCCGGGCGGTCTCGAAGGCCACCGTCGAGCCCATGCTGTGGCCGAACAGCGCCAGTCGCGGCGCACCGACGGACAGCTCCGGAGTGATCCGGTCCGCGAGCTCCCGCAGATCGGTGAGCAGCGGCTCGGCGAGACGATCCTGACGGCCGGGATACTGCACCGCGTAAACCGCTGTGTCCGGGCGTATCTGCTGCGCCAGAGCGCGATACGCACTCGCCGAACCGCCTCCGGGCGGGAAGCACACCAGCACCGTGCGCGGATCAGGCACCGCACGCAATTCACGCAACCAGCCGCCCGCGACAATTCGTCCCGCCACGCAGTTTCCTCCCGCTCGATGCCAGCGTCCGTCGGGCCGAGGGTACTCGGTGGCTATTTCCCCTGGAGCGCCGAGAGGGCGACTTCCAGGTCGTCACCCAGCAGCATCTCGCCGTCGGGTCCGAGCAGGGTCAGCATCGCGATGCCCTGGAACAGCACGAAATACAGCTTCGCGACCGCCCGCGCCTGCTCGGCGGACAGATCCGGATACACCTCGCGCAGCAGCCCGGACAGTTCGGTGTACGCCTCGCCGGTCGCCTCGGCCAGAAATTCCTGGGAGTCCGGCGAGCGGGCGATGCGCATACCGTTCTCCAGGCTCAGCAGCAGTTGTTCCCGATGCCGGAATGCCACGTCCACCAGTCCGTTCAGGGTGGACGCGAAGGATTCGGGCAGCGAACGCCCCTCCCCCGCAGCCCGGATCGCCTCGTCCATACCGTCGCCGATCTCGCTGCCGACGGACATGGTGATGGCCTCGGAGACCAACCGATCCTTCGAGCCGAAGTGGTAGCCGATCGCCGCCAGGCTGACCCCGGCGGCTCCGGCGATGTCCCGCGCGGTCACCTTGGCGAGCCCGCGCTCGAGGATCACCTTCTTCGCCGCCGCCAGTAGATCTTCTCGATTACCCATATGCCCAGGTTACAACGTCTTAGACATTTGTTCTAGACAGATGTGCCAACCGTGTGGCACATTTGTCTAAGACATTCGATCCACACGACAGGGAACCGACATCATGGGCACCACGCACACCCCGCGCATCCTCGTCTCCGGCGGCGGCATCGCCGGTAATGCCGTTGCGCTGCAACTGCTTCGCGCCGGAATCGACGTCACCGTCATCGAGCGGGCCGCCGCTCCCCGGCCCGGCGGACAGGCCGTGGATCTGCGCGGTCCCAGCCGCGAGGCCGCCGAGCGGATGGGCCTGATGCCCGGTATCCGCAAGTACCAACTCCAGGAACTCGGCATGTCCTATGTCGACACGCAGGGGCGGACCTACGCGAACATGTCGATGGAGTTCTTCGACGGGAAGGGGCCGGTGGCCGAGATCGAGATCACCCGCGGCGATCTGAATCAGGTCCTGCTGGACGAACTCGCCGGCGCCGCGGGCGATCTGGACTACCGGTACGGCGACTGGATCACCGCACTGGACCAGGACGATTCCGGGGTCGAAGTAGGCTTCGCCTCCGGACGCACCGAACGTTTCGATCTCGTCATCGGCGCCGATGGCGTGCACTCGGCCACCCGGCGGCTGGCCTTCGGCCCGGAGGAGCAGTTCAGCACGTATCTGGGCGGCTACATGTCGTTCTTCACGATTCCCACGCCGCCGGACGTGCGGCCCGGATGGTTCACCATGCAGCTGATTCCCGGCGCAGCGGTCGGCCTTCGGCCCGACGGCGACCCCGATACCGCCAAGGCCATCCTCACCCTTCTCACCGACCGGGACCCCGCCCTGCGCGGCGATCTCGACGCGCAGCACCGGCTCATCCGGGACCATCTGGACGGCGACGGCTGGCATGCCCCGACGATTCTCGCGGGGATGGCGACGACCGAGGACTTCTACTTCGACGAACTGGCCCGAATCGATATGCCCACCCTCAACGCCGGACGCGTCACCCTGCTCGGCGACGCCGGATACTGCGGCTCCCCGATGACGGGGATGGGCACCGCCATGGCAATCGTCGGCGCCTACGTCCTCGCGGGCGAGATAGCCGCCACCCCGGACGATCTGCTCGGCGCGCTGGGCCGATACGAGCAGAAGGTGACCCCGTTCCTGGACGAGGCGAAGCAGCTCCCGGGCGGCGGCATCGATATGATGTTGTCGCACAGTCGATTCGGCACCGCCATGCGCCGAACCGCCAACCGGGTGATGTTCTCGCGGGTGATGCGGCCGGTGATGATGAAGATGTTCTTCGGCAAGACCGAGGACTACGAACTGCCGACGTACTGAACGCTGCGGACAGGCGGGTCCGGCGCCTGGACCCGCCTTCCGGATGCGGCCCGAGGCGACCCTCGGCAACCACGCCGCACCACACCGATAGGATTGCGCCGGTGCGGCAGAAGATCATCATGGATGTCGACACCGGCATCGACGATTCCCTCGGACTGCTCTACGTGCTCGCCAGCCCGGAGGCCGAACTCCTGGGTATCGTCTCGACGGCCGGTAACGTCTCCGCGCCACAGGTCGCGACGAACAATCTGGCGCTGCTGGAGCTCTGCCGGGCGCCCGATATCGAGGTGGCGCTCGGCGCGGACACTCCCCTGGCGATCCCGCTGCAGACCACCGAGGACACGCACGGCCCGCAGGGCATCGGCTATGCCGAATTCCCACTTCCCCCGCGCCGGATCTCGCCCCGGTCCGGGGCGCAGCTGTGGGTGGATCTGGTGCGCGAACATCCCGGCGAGATCATCGGGCTGTGCACCGGGCCGCTCACCAATCTCGCACTCGCGCTGCGGATCGAGCCGCGGCTGCCGCAACTGCTCGGCCGGCTGGTGGTGATGGGCGGGGCGTTCAACCATCCGGGCAACACCACGCCGACCAACGAGTGGAATGTGCACGTGGATCCGGAGGCGTGGCAGGAGGTCTTCGCCGCCTTCGCCGCCGCACCGGCCGACCGGCGTCCGCTGGTCTGCGGACTGGATATCACCGAGACGATCGAGATGGTCCCGGATCATCTCGCCCGGCTCGCCGAACGCGCGCACAGCGTTCCCGAGCGCGAGGTCGCCGAAACCGATACGCCCGGCACCCGCTCCAAGGCGAGCAACCCGATCGTGCGGTTCCTGACCGACGCGGTGCGCTTCTACTTCGAATTTCACCGCCACTACGACCAGGGCTATCTCGCGCACATGCACGATCCGTTCGCCGCGGCGGTGGCGCTGGACCCCGGCCTGGCCCGCACCCGGGCGGCCACGGTCGAGGTCGAACTGGGCGGCACGATCACCCGCGGGACCACCGTGGCCGACTGGGCCGGGATGTGGGGCCGGGAACCCAACGCGGACATCGTCATCGGCACCGATCCGGCGGTCTTCTTCGACCGGTTGATCGAGCGGGTGGGAGATTTCGCCCGCACGGTGTATCCGGACCGCTGATCGAGAAGTTGTGGAGATCGCAGTATGAACGCAGACGACGACCTGACCTATGTCCACGAATTCCAGCGGCGGCTCGACCTGCCCGGAATCATCGACGTCCATACGCATTTCATGCCCGAGCCGGTGATGCGCAAGGTGTGGGCGTACTTCGATGCCGCCGGTCCGCTGACCGGGCGGCCGTGGCCGATCGCCTACCGCGACGAGGAGCAGGTCCGGTTGAAGACGTTGCGCGACTTCGGTGTTCGCGCATTCACCGCACTGGTCTATCCGCACAAACCGGAGATGGCGGCCTGGCTCAACGACTGGTCGGCCGATTTCGCCGCCCGCACCCCGGACTGCCTGCACACCGCGACCTTCTTCCCGGAGCCGGGCGCGGGCGAGTACGTCGCGTCCGCGATCGAGGCGGGAGCGCGAATCTTCAAGGTGCACATCCAGGTCGGAGATTTCTCGCCCGTCGATCCGCTGCTGACGCCAGTGTGGGAGATCCTGTCCGAGACCGGCGTTCCGGTACTCATCCATTGCGGTTCGGGCCCGGCGCCCGGCAGATTCACCGGACCCGGACCTATCGCCGAACTGCTGCAACGCTTTCCGCGTCTGCGCTTGATCGTCGCCCACATGGGCGCACCCGATTACACCGAGTTCCTCGACATCGCCGAGCGGCACCCCCTGGTTCACCTGGACACCACGATGAACTTGACGGACTTCTTCGATTCGCAGGATCCGTTCCCCGAGAACGAGCGCACCCGTCTGCTCGCGCTGGGCGACCGCATCCTGTTCGGCAGTGATTTCCCGAACATTCCGTACCCGTACGCCCATGCGCTCTACGCTCTGGATCGTCTCGAGCTGGGTGACGCCTGGCTTCGTGGCGCCTGTTACGACAATGCCGCACAGCTGTTCGGGTTGGAGTCGCACGCGAGGCACTAGATTCGCACCGGAACCCAGCGGCCTTCGCGCTGAACGGATCTCAGCCGTCGAAGGCGCGCAGGATCTCCTCGGTGGCCAGGGCGGGGGTGAGGGATCCCTCGCGGACTCGGTCCTGCACCTCGGTCCGGATGGCTTTCACCGCCGGGCTTTCGGCCAGGCGGCGCAGCAGCTGGTCGTGCACCATGGTCCAGGTCCAGTCGACCTGCTGGCGGCGGCGCTTTTCGGCGAACTCCCCCGCCTCGGTGAGTACCCGGCGATGGGTCAGCACGGTGTCCCAGAAGGTGTCCAGGCCGGTGCCGTTGAGGCCGCTCATGGTGAGAACCGGTGGGCGCCAGAGGGAATCGCGCGGATGGATCAGGCGCATAGCGCCCTGCAGCTCGCGCGCGGCGGATTTGGCCTCGAGTTCGTGGCGGCCGTCGGCCTTGTTGACCGCGACCAGATCCGCCAGTTCCAGGACGCCCTTCTTGATGCCCTGCAACTGATCTCCGGTGCGCGCCAGGGTCAGGAAGCAGAACACGTCGACCATATTGGCGACGGTCACCTCGGACTGGCCCACGCCGACGGTCTCCACCAGCACCACGTCGTATCCGGCGGCCTCGAGCAGCACGATCGTCTCGCGGGTGGCCTTGGCCACCCCGCCCAGGGTGCCCGCGGTCGGCGAGGGGCGGATGAACGCGTCACGTTCGGTCGACAGCCGCGCCATGCGGGTCTTGTCGCCGAGGATCGACCCGCCGGTCCGAGTCGAGGACGGATCCACCGCCAGGACCGCCACCCGATGCCCCTGCCCGATCAGGTACATGCCGAGCGCATCGATGAACGTCGACTTGCCGACGCCCGGAACACCGGTGATGCCCACGCGATTGGATCCCACCGCACCTTCGGAGCCGACCTTCAGCAACAACCGCTGGGCCAGATCGCGATGATCCGGACGAGTGGACTCGACGAGGGTGATCGACCGGGCCAGCGCGCTGCGCTCGCCCTTGCGGACCGCCTCGGCCAGCTGATCGACATCGATCGTGCGACGCGGTGCGGCGGCCGAACCTCCGCCCGTGCCGCCGGTCGAGTTGCCGACGCCCGAGGTCGAGGTCAGCCGCGGATGCCCGGCGGGAACCCAGTCCTCGCGCCGCTGCCGCTGTGCCGCAGTCGATTCGGCGCTCCCGACGTCGAGGGCACCCGGCTGCCCACCGTCGGCGGGCTCGGCCGAACGACGACGATCCGTGGTCGATGCGACGGACTCCGCACCGCCGTCGTTCGCGACGGGCTCGTTCATTCGCCCGCGCCGGTGCCGATCTCGTGCCCGAGTCCGGCCGCCAGTTTGCGAAGCAGATCGACCGCGGCGTCGGCGATCACCGTGCCGGGCGCGAAGATCGCGGCCGCGCCCGCGGCGTACAGCTCGTCGAAGTCGCCCGGCGGGATCACCCCGCCCACCACGACCATGATGTCGGGACGACCGACATCGGCCAGCGCCTGCCGCAGGGCGGGCACCAGCGTGAGGTGGCCGGCCGCGAGCGAGGACACGCCGACGACGTGCACGTCGTTGTCCGCGGCTTGCTGGGCCACCTCCTCCGGGGTCTGGAACAGCGGGCCCACATCGACGTCCATGCCCAGATCGGCGAAGGCCGTGGCGATCACCTTCTGACCGCGATCGTGCCCGTCCTGGCCCATCTTGCAGACCAGGATGCGGGGGCGGCGGCCCTCGACGGCGGCGAACTCCTCCACCAGCGCCATCGCTTGGCTGATATTGGTCACCTTCCCGGCCTCCTCGCGGTAGACGCCCGAGAGCGTGCGGATCTCGGCCTGATGACGTCCGTACACCTTCTCCAGCGCGTCGGAGATCTCCCCGACGGTCGCCTTCGCGCGTGCCGCGTCGATCGCCAGCGCCAGCAGGTTGTTGTTCATGCCGCCCTCGGACGACGCTGCGGCCCTGGTCAATTCGGCCAGCGCGCGCTCGACCTCACCCGAATCGCGTTCGGCGCGCAGACGGCGCAACTTCTCGTTCTGCTCGGCGCGCACCCGGGAGTTCTCGACCTTGAGCACCTCGATCGGGGTGTCCTCGGTGACCTGGTACTTGTTGACCCCGATCACCGGCTGCTGGCCGGTGTCGATGCGCGCCTGCGTGCGCGCGGCGGCCTCTTCGATGCGCAGCTTCGGGATGCCCTCCGAAATCGCCTGTGCCATACCGCCGTGCGCCTGCACCTCGGCGATGTGGGCGCGGGCCCGCTCGGCGAGCTGGTGGGTCAGCCACTCCACGTAGTAGGAGCCGCCCCACGGGTCGGCGGGCCGGGTGGTGTTGGACTCCTGCTGGATCAGCAGCTGGGTGTTGCGGGCGATCCGCGCGGAGAAGTCGGTCGGCAGCGCCAGGGCCTCGTCCAGGGCGTTGGTGTGCAGCGACTGGGTGTGGCCCTGGGTGGCGGCCATCGCCTCCACACAGGTGCGCGCGACGTTGTTGAACACGTCCTGCGCGGTCAGCGACCAGCCCGAGGTCTGCGAATGGGTGCGCAACGCAAGGGATTTCGCGTTCTTGGGCTCGAACTGCGCGACCAGCTCGCTCCACAGCAACCGTCCCGCGCGCATCTTGGCGACTTCCATGAAGAAGTTCATGCCGATCGCCCAGAAGAACGACAGCCGCGGCGCGAACTTGTCGACCTCCATACCGGCCTCGATACCGGCCTTGATGTACTCCACGCCGTCGGCGAGGGTGTACGCCAGCTCCAGATCCGCGGTGGCCCCGGCCTCCTGGATGTGGTATCCGGAGATCGAGATCGAGTTGAACTTCGGCATCTTCGCACTGGTGTAGGCGAAGATGTCGGAGATGATCCGCATCGAGGGCTTGGGCGGATAGATGTAGGTGTTGCGGACCATGAACTCTTTCAGAATGTCGTTCTGAATGGTTCCGGCCAGCTGTTCGGGCTTGACGCCCTGCTCCTCGGCAGCCACGACGTACAGCGCCAGAATCGGCAGCACCGCGCCGTTCATGGTCATCGACACCGAGACCTGGTCCAGCGGAATGGAATCGAACAACTCCCGCATGTCCAGGATGGAGTCGATGGCCACACCGGCCATGCCGACGTCACCGGTGACGCGCGGGTGATCGGAGTCGTAGCCGCGGTGCGTGGCCAGGTCGAAGGCCACCGACAGGCCCTTCTGACCGGACTGCAGGTTGCGGCGGTAGAAGGCGTTCGAGTCCGCGGCGGTGGAGAAACCCGCGTACTGGCGAATGGTCCACGGCTGGTTGACGTACATCGTCGGGTACGGACCGCGCACGAACGGCGCGACGCCCGGCACGCTGTCCAGCGGATAGCCCTGCTCGACGATGGCGTCGCGGTCGGCCCTGGTGAACACCGGCGGGACATCGATGCCCTCGGGCGTCGCCCACACCGACTGCTCGGGGGTGTACCCGTTCGCCTCGGCTGCGGTGCGCACGAACTCGCGCACCTGCTCCTCGCCGGGCTGCGCGGCGCTCTGGGCGCTCGCGTCCAGCGGCACGTCGGCGAAACTGCCGATCACGTGATTGATGGTCATCGTCTACGCTCCCAGCTTCTCCAGCAGGCCGGACAGTGCCGCGACCGCGTCCATCCGTGCGGTCAGGTATCCGTCCGGACGCTGTGCGTCCGGCACTTCGGCCACGGCCTTCTCGGGCCCGGCCAGCAGCACCGTGGTCACACCGGCGCCGCGCAACTGCTCCGCGGCCGCGGCGGCCTCGGTGGCGTAGCGCCCGTCCGATCCGCACAGCACCGCGACACTCGCGCCCGATTCGGTTGCGGCCGCGCCGATTCCGGAGAGCTCCAGCACGCCCGGGTTGGTCGTCTCGATACCGCCCGAGGCGAGCACGTTGGCGGTGAAGGTGACCCGGACGTTGTGTTCGGCCACCGGGCCCAGCGGGATCAGCACCGCCTTCGGGCGCCGGCCGTGTGCGGCGAGGTAGGCATCGGACCGGTTGCGCAGCGCCTCGAACGCCGCGCCGTACCGCGCCACGGTCGCGGGCTCGCGCGCCGCCTCGGATAGCGGGGTCTCGGCCAGGTTCGGGAATTCGTTGACGCCGGTGACCGACGTCTTGCGGTGTGCCACATCGCGATCGCGCCAGGCGCGGGTCTCACCGACGCGCTCGGCCAGCAGACCCGAGTCCAGCGCGGCGCGGAATCCGCCGGCGGCCTCGAGTTCCTGCATGAACTCCCATGCCTTCGCGGCCAGGGCGTCGGTCGCGCTCTCCACGTACCAGGATCCCGCGCCGGGATCCTGCACATGGCCCAGGTGCGATTCCTCGAGCAGCAGCAACTGCGTGTTGCGGGCCATGCGCTGCGAGAACGCCCGGGACACATCGAGTTCCCCGGCGGGCAGTGCGGAATCGAAGGGCAGCACCGTCACCAGATCCGCGCCGCCGACGCCCGCGCCGAAGGCGGCCAGGGTGGTGCGCAGCATGTTCACCCACGGGTCGCGCTGGCTCATCATCGGCGCCGAGGTGACCGCCCACTGCGGGGCGTTACCGGCGCCCGGCGCGCCCAGCTCGTGCGCCACCCGAGCCCACAGGCGGCGCGCGGCACGGAACTTCGCGATCGTGCCGAACTGGTCGTCGGTGGCGGCGAAGCGGAACACCAACTGGCCGAGCGCATCCGAGACGGGCACGCCCGCGGCGGTCAACGCCCGCAGATACTCCAGGCCCGCGGCGATCGCGGCGCCGAGTTCCTGCGCGTCGGAGGCGCCCGCGTTGTGCACGGCCACGCCGCACACCGTCAGCGCGCGGATGGTCTCCGGTCGGGCGACGGCCTGCTGGGCCAGCGTCACCGCAGTGTCCAGGTCGGCGTGGGTGGTGCCGTTGAATTGGCTGGTCAGCGGGCTGATGCCCAGGGAGACCTGGATGTCGCCGCGTTCGGTGGCCTCGTAGCCGTCCAGGATCGAGAACAGTTGTGCGGTGGCCGCACTCGCGTCGGCGCCCGCGTCCAGGGCCAGTGGGGCGAGTTCGAACAGCAGCCCGCGCAGCGCGCGCGGCAGGTCGGCGACCGGAACGCCGCGTTCGCCGACGCCGAGCCACACCGAACTCACGCCGTTGTCGAGCCCGCCCAGAATCTCCTCGTTCACCGCGGCGGCATCCGAGCCGTCGAAGCGGGCCGTCACGTACCAGCCGCGGTGCACGTCGCGGGTGGGATCGCCGCCACGCACGAACGGGAATTCGCCGGGCAGCGGCGCCTCGGGCAGTTCGTCACGGCGGGTATAGAGGGGGGCGACGGTCAGGCCGTCGTAGGTGGACACATCGAGCAGGCGCTCCGGCTCGTCGCCGAACTCCGCGGCGTCCACCTTGCGAGCCTTCGCGAGTACCCCGGCCACACCCTTACGCCACTCGGCGTACCCGGGTACCGGTTCCGCGCCGGGATCCGATCCATTCGGCATCGCTGCTGTACCTCTTCCCACTCGAGTCGATACTTCCACCTCTACCGGACACCGGGATCACCGACCAACTCTTCGCAGCACCTTCGCACGACGCTGTGTGCCTTGTTCGCACGAACTCACCGCGCGATTCCGCGCGCACACGTACTATGCGGCCCGGCCGCGCGCACGGAGTTCGCCTGCGGTTCGACCGGGCGTTCCATGCCCGGACCGGCCCGGCCGGTACTCTGGCTCGGTGCTGAGCAGACTCCGCAATCCGCGCGTCATCGCGCTGCTGGTCCTCTGCGGCGTGCTGGTCGCGGTGGCCCTGCTGGCTCCGCATCCCGCGCCGCAGCAGATCCGCGACTGGGCGCATTCGGTCGGGCCGCTGTTCCCGATCGTGTTCTTCCTGGTGCACGCGATCGTGACCACCGCGCCGTTCCCCCGCACGGTGTTCACGCTCAGCGCGGGGCTGTTGTTCGGTCCGGTGCTCGGTGTCGGCATCGCCGCCGGGGCGACGACCATCAGCGCCATCCTGGCCCTGCTGCTGGTGCGCGCGCTCGATCGCGACCAGGTGGCCAAGCGGCTGCACCATCCCGCGGTGCGGGCGGTCGATCGCCGACTGGCCCGACGTGGCTGGCTGGCCGTCGGCTCGCTGCGGCTGATCGCACCGGTGCCGTTCTCGGTGATCAACTACTGCGCCGGATTGTCGTCGGTGCGTATGGTGCCGTACCTGCTGGCCACGGTGATCGGCATCATGCCCGGCACGGTGGGCGTGGTGGTGCTGGGCGATGCGCTGACCGGTCGCACCGATCCGGCGATGCTGGTGCTGTCCGGGGTCTGCATCGCCATCGGCGTCATCGGACTCGTTGTCGACGCCCGCTGGGGCGCAAGCCAATTCACCGATCAGGCCGCATCCGCCGAGGCCTCGGCCGCACAGCCCGCCGACGCCTGAGCCCGCCCGTCGCACACGGCGCCTAACCCGACAATTCGCCGAACCGCGCCCGTCGGGCCTCGGAACCGGCATACTCTTGCGTCGCAAACAGGAGACCGGAGAGGGACAGCATGCCGGACGGCGACACCGATGGCCGCCTACCGACCACGATCGACACCACCGTCGCACACGAAGCGCGCGTCTACGACTACTGGCTGGGCGGTGTGGACAACTACCCCGCCGACCGCACGCTGGGCAACGCGATCGCCGCGCACATTCCCGGCATCCGCAGCATGGCACGGGCCAATCGGGTCTTCCTCGGCCGCACTGTGCGCTATGCGATCACCGAGTTGGGCATCACCCAATTCCTCGACATCGGCACCGGACTGCCCACCGCACGCAACACCCACCAGGTGGCCCAGGAGGTGGATCGCACCGCGCGAATCGTCTACGTGGACAAGGATCCGCTGGTCCTGGCACACGCGCGAGCACTGATGAAGGGCTCGCCCGTGGGCCGGACCGCCTTCATCCACGCCGATCTGCTCGATCCGGAATCGATCCTGCGCGATCCGCGCCTGGCCGACACCCTGGACCTGGAACGCCCGATCGCGATCATGCTGATCTCGGTGCTGATGTACTTCCACGACGCGGACGGCATACACGATGTCGTCGCCCGGCTGCTCGATGGCGTAGCACCCGGAAGCTCCCTGGCCATCAGTCATTTCACCGGCGACTTCAACGCCTCCGGCGCCGCACGAGCCGTGGACGCCGCCGCACGGGGCGGGCTCACCCTGGTCACGCGAAATCAGTCCGAGGTCGAAAACCTTTTCGCCGGAACCGATCTCATGCCGCCGTGGGTCAGCACGCTGGAGGACTGGCACCCCGAACTCGGCGAGGACCTCCCGTACGACGCCGAACCGCACGTGGGCCCCGCCTGGGCATGGGCCGGAATGGGGCGCAAACCCTGAGCGATCGTCAGCGGGAAATCGGGCACCGGCGGTTCTAAGCTGTGGCCGTGTTGTTCAGCGCAGGAGACAGGTTCGCGGAGTTCGTCATTCGAACGCCGTTGGGCCTCGGCGGCACCAGTGAGGTATATCTGGCCGACGACGGGCAGGGACCACTCGCGCTGAAGATCATGAATACCGCCGCGAGCCGTTCGAGCGCGGCGCGGGCGCGATTCGTGCATGAATTCGAGGTCGCGGTGAAACTGCACCATCCCAATATCGTGCAGATGTTCGCGCACGGTGAATTCGACGGACGCCTGTGGTCCTCACACGAATACATCGACGGGGCCGCCGCTCGCGGGCCCGCACCGCGCGCCGATCCGGACCCCGCACTGGTGGTCGCGATCCTCACCGCCATTGCCCACGCGCTGGACTACGCGCACGTCCAGGGAGTTCTGCATCTGGACGTCAAACCGGCGAACATGTTGCTGAGCCGAATCGAACCGGCGACCGCGGCCGATGCCAGAGCGTTGAGCGAGGGCGGTGCGTTCGCACCCGATCCGGACATGATGGCGCGGGTGAAACTCTCCGATTTCGGCACCGCCCGCCGGATCGATGGATCCGGTCCGCAGCTCACGCCCGAGGGTTTCGTGGTGGGCTCACTGCCTTATGCCGCACCGGAATTGCTGTGCGGTGGAGCGATGACACCGGCGACCGACCAGTACGCGCTGGCCTGTTCGGCCGCCGAGTTGCTCACCGGCCAGGTGCCATTCCCGCTGATGAATCGTTTCCGGTTGGCCGATGCGCAGATATCTGCCGAACCGCCCGATATCTCCCGCCGCCGCCCGTGGATTCCGACCGCGGTCGGCTCGATTCTGCGCAAATGCCTGGCGAAGGATCCCGCCCGGCGGTACGGCACCTGTGCCGAGCCGATTCGGATGATCGCCCGCGCGCTGCGCGATATCGATCCGGCCGACTGCTGAGCGGCGAGACGGTAAGAGACTGGAAGTCTTTGTGTCTCATAGCCTAACGTGCTAGACATGTCGCCAACGGCAAGGAGACCTCTGTGACGCGTCGGCATCGACTGATCATCTGGGGCCCCGGCGATATGGGCGGGCGAGCATTGCGCACGGCGCTCGAGTCGCCTCGGTTCGACGTCGTCGGGGTCAAGGTGTTCAGCCCGCACAAGCACGGCCGAGATATCGGCGAACTGGCCGGACTGCCGCCGGTAGGCATCACCGCGACCACCTCGAAGGCGGAAATCCTTGCCCTGGAGGCGGATTGCGTAGTGCATACGCCCACCACGCCCGCGCTGGTGCAAGGTGCGGACGCCGATGTGCTGGATCTGCTGGAGTCGGGCAAGAACGTGGTGTCGGCGGCGTCCTACCACAACCCGGCCATGCCGACGTGGCTGTCCGAAACGCGTTCACCACTGGGGGTGTTGCGCACGGTCGCGCAGATGCGAGTGACCGGCGGCGCCTTCGGACCGCAGTTGCCCAAGGCACTCTCGGCACTGAAAACGCTGATGCGCGTGGTGGATTCACCTCCGGTCAGGTTCGCTCGACCGGCGCTGGACAGGCTCGCGGGACCACTCGTGGACCGTGCGATTCCGCGCCGGGCATCGGGCGAGCGACTCCAGGCGGCATGCCTGCGGGGCGGAGTCTCGCTGCACGGCACGGGCCTGCATCCGGGACTCATGGTCGAGCAACTGCTGTTACGCCTAGCCGGGCTGTTGGACGAGGTGCGGGAGGTGCGTTTCCTCGAGGTCGGCGATCTGTCCTGCGCGCCGGACGGCATGTGGGGCGGGCTGGCCAGCCTCGGCTTCGGCATGCCGCTGCGCGCGGTCGATTCCAACCACGCCATCGCGCTGATGCAGCACTTCTATTTCGACGCGGTGCTCGCCAACGTCGGGCACGCGCTGTTCGGCGTGAGCGCGGATCAGGTCCGGGTGGAGCGACACGTCTACCCGGTGCCCGCGCGAGTGCGGGTGGAGGCGGGCGGCAGCGTCATCGAGCCCGGTTCGGTCGGCGCGATCCATATGAGTTACCGCGGCTACATCGGAGACCGGTTGTTCATGACCAATGCGGAGTGCTGGCACGTCGGGTTGGGCAATGCCCATCTCGGCCCGGACCATCCGCGCAGCCTGGCCAGTGGACATGTGATCACGCTGGACGGCAGCCCGGCGCGGATCGAGATGCGCAACGAGTTGGACGACGAGACCCACAGCGGTGACTGGTCCGCGGTCACCGATATCTCGGTCAAGGCCATGGTCGATGTCATCCCGGAACTGTGCTTGGCGCCGCCCGGTGTCGCGACGCCCGATCTGAGCCCTCGACTCCGTCTGGAGACAGCATGAGTTCCCCGCTTCCGGTCGCGGTGCTGGGCGGTGGTGCGCTCGCCTCACGGATCTCCGAACAGCCGGATGTCGTTGTCGCGGAACAGTCCTCGGCCGTGGTCGTGGTGCACCTGTCCGCAGACTTCGACGAAATTCCCGACCATCTGCGCGCGGGCCGCGACGTCGTCACCGCTCTGCCTCTCGAGGCATTGCCGCTGGACGAGATTCGCGATGCGTGCCGCGCCGGGTCATCCACCCTGCACGCCACCGGCGGGTTCCAGTCGGCGGTCGCGGCCCGGCTGACGCGGTCGCTCGCCGCCGCGACCCGGGAGATCACCCGGATCGAATTGATCGAGGAGATCGACCTGCCGGAGGATGGCGTATATCCGTGGAACACGGTGCCGGACAACGCACTTCCCGGTTACTATTTCGCCGGTCTGCGGGTGCTCGAGGCCGCCGCCTTTCCCGACGTGAGTTCCGAAGCTCCGGTGTTCCACGCCGAGGATTCCGGTGCCGTGCACACCCTCGGCGAGCGGGTCGGCTACCGCTCGATCCGCACCCGCGGCGTCGGCGGCGTCCCGCTGCGCTACCGCCTGGCCACCACTACTGCGGCCGGAACCGCCACGGCCACAGTCGATTTCCATCCCACCGACGGAATCCATCCGGCAGATCACCTGACCCTGGTGGAACTGCTGAAGGCGGTGCGGCCGATCCACGCGAGCGAGCCCGGTATCGTACTGCGCGATCTCTGCATCACCCATCTGGCACCGGACGACCGGCTACCCCGGTAGCACGCTGTGGGCGCACCGTCGTGGTCGACGAAACCTGCTGCCGCTCAGTCTTTTTGCACGGCCGAACAGCGAATATCCGATAACGAGTAGAAGGGCCAGGTATCACGGCAATGCCGAAGATCGTCTTGTTCGGGGCGACCGGGTACACCGGGCGCCTGACCGCCGAAGTCCTCACCGCACGCGGCGCATCCCCCGTGCTGGCCGGTCGCAACGCGGCCGCCCTGGAGAAACTGGCCGCCGACCTGGGCGGCGCACCGACCGCGGTCGCCGACGTCACCGACCCCGCATCGGTGCGCGCTCTGCTCGGTCGTGGCGATGTCCTGGTGACCACCGTCGGGCCGTTTCTGCGCCACGGGCGTCCGGCACTGGAAGCGGCGATCTTCGCCGGCGCCCATTACATCGATTCCACCGGCGAAGGGCCGTTCATCCGCAGCGTGTTCGAGCACGACGACCAGGCCCGTACCGCCGGGTCGGCGCTGCTGACCGCGTTCGGGTTCGACTACGTGCCGGGCAATCTGGCCGCCGCGCTGGCGTTGCGCGCGGCGCCCGCCGCTACCCGTGCCGACATCGGCTATTTCATGGATCACCCCGGCACGAGCGGTGGCACCCGGGCCTCCATGGCCGGGATGTTGTTCGAACCCGGCTTCGCGCTGCGCGGCGGTCGGGTCGTCACCGAGGTGTCCGGCACACATCTGCGTTCCTTCGACGTCGCCGGGTCCGAACGCACGGGAGTGTCGATCCCCGGGTCGGAACATTTCGCGCTGACTCGCTCCTATCCGCAACTGCGTCGGGTCGACGTCTTCCTGGGCCTGCCGCTGCTCGCGGCGCATGGGCTGCGGGCCGGATCACAGCTGGCCGCGATCGCTGCGAGGTCGAGCGCGTTGAAGCAGGTGCTCGACGGCGCGCTGGGCCGAATCGTCAAGGGCTCCACCGGCGGCCCGGGAGCCGGGTCCCTCGGCCGCACCCGGTCCCGGGTAGTCGCGGAAGCTCGTGATGACGCCGGGAAGATTCTGTCGAGCGTCACGCTCGAGGGCGGCGATCCCTACACGTTCACCGCGGCGATGCTGGCCTGGGCAGCCGATACCGCCCTGAGCGGCGGCCTGCTCGACACCGGCGCCCTGGGCCCGGTCGATGCCTTCGGACTCGACGCACTGCAGACCGCCGCCCTCGACGCCGGCTGGACTCGCCACCCGGCTACCCCTCCGACGGACTCGTAGCAGGTTCCCGGCGCACTCGGCCACTGTGTGCCGTGGTCTCCGAATCTCGTTGTGCCGGAACGGGGTCGGCGAGAGTGTCGATGGCACGGGTGAGTTCGGTCAGCGCGGGCATGGCCGCGGCCAGCAGGTGCTGCCAGCCGGGGTGCAGGTCGTCCAGCGCGGTGCGCAGGATGTCGGTATTGGTCGACTGCCAGGCGCGCACCGCGGCGCGGCCTTCGTCGGTGAGCGTCAGGGTGACCGCGCGCCGGTCCTCCCCTGGGGCGCGGGTGATCATGTTCTGCGCCTGCAGACCGTTGACCAGTGTGGTCACCGAGTTGGGCGCCAGGCGCAACAGGCGCGCCAGCTGACCGGGACGCACGCCCGGATGCTCGGACACACTCGACAGCAGCTCGAGCTGAGCGACCGAGAGAGTATTGGCCGGATCCGCGGCCCGCGCCGCGCGGCGCATCGCGCGGCGCAGGCAGGCGATGATCTCGGCGATGGCGTTCTCGTCGGGCCGCACGGTGGTGACCGGCGAGCCCTCGGCGGCGGATGTGGTCATCGGCGACTCCTCACGCTGAGATGATCTTCCGGATTCTGCCCGACGCGCGGTCGACGTCGTGGCGACGGCCAGGATCGCGAACAGCAGCAGCCCGCCCAGCGCGATCCGCGATCCCGAGACCGCGCCATCGGAACTGCCATCCAGATGCAGGGCGAGAGTCACCACCGCGACGCCACCGGCGGTGCCCAGGCCGCGCGCCATATTGACCAGTCCCCCGCTGGTGCCGGATCGGCCCGCCGGGACCGCGCTCATGATGGCGGTGTTGTTGCTGGGAATGAAGATGCCCAGACCGAGCCCGAGCAGACCCAGCCAGCCGAAGGCCCACCACGCCGAGGCCGGGTCGGCCAGCAGCGCGGCCAGTGCGATCGTGGCCATCGCCGCGCCGAGACGTTCGCGGCGCCGCCCGTGCCAGTGCAAGGGAAGCACCCGGCCGCCGGTCACAGCCGCCAGCGCGAATCCGGCGGGCAGCGCGGTCAGGATCAGCCCGGTTCCGGCGACGCTCGCACCGTGCAACTGTGGGAACAGCGCCAGCGGTCCGAACAGCACCAGATATGCGGCGAACGCTCCGACCAGTCCCACGCTGACCGCCGTGGGGCGCAGCATCGTCAGATCGATGAGCGGATCCGCGGCACGCCGCGACCACCACCACAACCCCGCCCCGGCCGCCGCCGCCAGCACCCCCAGCGCGACCGGCGCCCACGCCGGGACCGCCAGCCCCGACACCGAGGACACCGCCAGCAGCAGCGAGCTGGTGCACAGGATCAGCAGCAACAGCCCGCGCCAATCGAATTCGTGCAGGACCGAGCGCTGCCGAGTGCGCGGCAGCAGATACCGTCCCGCGATCAGCGCGATGACGCCGACCGGCACGTTGACCCCGTAGACCCACCGCCAGCCGACCGAATCGACGAGCATTCCGCCGATCGCCGGTCCCAGCGCCAGCCCGAGAGCCTGAGCCCCGGCCTGCACACCGAGCGCGGCGCGCATCCGTTTCGCCGGCACGCTGGTGACCACCAGTGCGACGCTGTTGGCCTGCAACATGGCCGCGCCGACGGCCTGCAGCACCCGGAAGCCGATCAGCCAGCCGAGGCCGGGCGCCAGGGCGCAGGCCGCCGAAGCGGCGGTGAACACGACGAACCCTTGCAGATAAACAGCCTTGCGCCCGATCGAATCGGCGATCCGCCCCGCGGCGACGACCAGCCCGACGACGGTCAGCAGATAGGCCAGCGACACCCACTCCACCCCGGCCAGCGAGGCCCGGAACTCGTGCTGCACGGACGGAAACGTCAAGGTGACGATGCTGGCGTCGAGCTGACCCATGAACGCCCCGAGACACACCGCCCCCACCGCGAGCCATCCGGCGCGGGAATGCTCACGCACGAACCGGGGACGAGCCGACTCGACGAACAGCATCACAGACCCTTCCGCAGACACAACGTGATTATTCTAGAACAGAACATCATCGAGGTATCCGGAGGGTGACCCGAATCCGACCGCAGTGCACAATCCCCGCAACAGCTCGGCGAATTGCGTCGACCCTGGACCGATGCTGCTACCGAGTAGGCAGACAGTCTTCGCATCCTCTCGGCCAGATAGTTCTGTGACCGAACTATTCTCTCACCTGCGCAGAAGGGTGAACCCGCGGGAGCCATCGAGACCTACCGAACAACGACCACGGCCCTGCCATCCGGACATACCGGATGACAGGGCCGTGATGAATCTGTTCCCTCGCGGGTAGGCTGCTTACAGGTAGCGGCCACACACCGGCCAGGCGCCGGGGCCCTGGCCCGCGAGCACGTTCTCGCCGACGCGAATCTGCTCTGCGCGGCTGGCGTTGGCCGCGTTGCCGCTGCCGCCGTAGGAGTTCCAGGTGCTCTGGGTGAACTGCAGGCCGCCGTAGAAGCCGTTACCGGTGTTGGCGCCCCAGTTGCCGCTCGCCTCGCACTGCGCGACGGCATCCCAGTTGTGCCCGCCAGCCGCGGAAGCGTTCGCGGTCAGGCCGAACGGGACGGCGATGAGGGCGCCTGCGACGGCGGTGAGTCCGAGCGTGCTGATCTTGCGGTTGCGAAGCATAGGATTTTCCTGCCTGCGCCCAGCCGTCCGGAAGTTCGTGCGTTACCGGATCTCGTCCCCAGGGATGTCGGGTGCGAACTCGAATCACGGGACGAGGCTTCCGGTGTTCGGCGATTCGAGTCTCAGCTCTGTTTCGAGCTGCCGACGACGGTAACGGAGAATTCGCCGCAGATCACGTTGAGGTAACAAGTCGATACCGTCAACATATACATGAGGTTAGAGCCGATTTTCGACGGATGACATCGAAAAGGTAACGGCTTACACAATTGTCATTAACGGTTCGTTACGTGTTCGAGATCACAACAAAAATGTGATCCAGATCTCCGAAACTTTCTTGCCAAAGGCCCTTACGAGAGCGATCCGGCGTCCTCTGGAGCCGGTAGCGGCCAGCGGTCGACGCCGTCGAGCAGCAGTTCGTCGGGCGACGGCAGCTCCGGATCGAATAAACCCGGCTCCTGCGCCAGTCGTCCGCGCACCTTCTCCAGCGCCCGGTTGGCCGGCAATTCCGCAGGTAGGCGTCCGGTATCCGCATCGGGGCCGATGGCCTCGCGCATGCGCACGGCCTGGGCCAGCCAGCCACCGGCCTGCCGCAGCACCTCACCCCGCCACGGCTCCCCGCCCACCAGCAGCCCGCCGTATTCGGGGAACTCCGCGACCGCCGATCCCAGGTGTTGCAGGCAGCGTGCGGTCCCGAGGTCGTGATTCAGATCCCGGAAGCGGCTGAGCGCCCGCTGCCAGTCGTGCAGGGCCCGCCGCGGTTCGCCGCGAATCCACCGCAGCACGCCCAGGATTTCGTAGACGTGCGCCAACCCGGCCGGATCGCGATCGTCACCGGCCAGCGACTGCGCCACCGCGAGGCAGTTCCGCGCGGCCTCGAGTCTGCCCTCGTGCAACCGCACGATCGCCAGGTCGACCAGCAAGCAGACCGATCCGGCGGCGTCCCGGGCGGGCAATCGCCGCCACGCCCGCTCGAGTAGTGCGCCTGCCAGCTTCACCTCGTCCGGGCCGCACTGCCCGGTCAGGAGTTTCCACGCCTCGCGCTCATCGCGCCGCGCCATCAGCGGAGCCTTGTACCGATGCAGCCAGGACACGGATGATTCGATCGCCGGATCGCCGGTGTCGGTTCTCCGGTCGGGGTCGGCTCGCCGGAGCTGCGTCAACTCGTATTCCACCGGCTGGTCGTCGGGTGTGAGGAGTTGGGAGACCTGTTCCGCCAGGCCGTTTTTCGCCGCGCTCCAGCCGTTGCGGGCATACCAGCGATCCAGGGCGTCCGCGATGCGCAGCAGATCCGGGACGGCCGCGTCGCGCACAGCTTGCTCGCGCATCCCGCCGCACACCCTGATCAACCCGAGCAGATGCTCGGCCTCCTGACCGAACCAGCGCTGCGCACCCCCGCCCAATCGGCGGGTATTCAGTGCGGCCGCCCACCGAGTCGCCAGATCCGCGTGGTGACGGACCAGCGCGGGCAGTCCGGCGTCCCATTCGGGCTCTTCGTCGATCCTGGAACATATTCCGTCGGGCAGTACCCGCCACATGACCACCGAACGCACCGGGCCGAATTGCCGCACGTCCTGCCGAATCAGCATCCGCTGCACCAGCACCCACAGCACCAGCACCGGGGGCACGACCCCACGCCGCACCACGATCCGGTCGCCGGCGGCGCTGGTCAGCACTCCGGCCCGGGTCATTCGGTCGATCTCCGCCGTCGCGGAAATCGGTTGCGGCGCCTCGTCCAGCGGAAGCCGCCGCCGGGCGGTCAGGACGGCCGAGACCAGGTCGTACAGTGCGGCAGCCTCGTACTGTTCGAAGGGCAGCGCGTCGAGCACCCGCACCACCTGGGCCTTCCACAACTGCTGGCAATCCGACAGAGTCGGATATTCCCGGCGCGCAAGCGGTCTCGTCTCCCGGTCCGGTGGCGGCGCCGAAGATTTCACCGCCGGGCCCGGCGAAATCAGATCGGCGGTCAACCGCATTTCCCGCCGCACGCGCACCCGGTCCTGCATCGTGGTCAGTCGGCGCAGAATCAGATATGCCGCCGCGATCAGGACCACCAGAATGGCGATCCGGCTGAGCCACGACGACGCCGACGCGAGCGTCGGACTCTGCCCAACGCGATTCTCCAGAAGTTTGCTGATCAATTCCAATAGCAACGAGGTACTCAGTACCGACGCGGACCGCAAGAATCCCTGCCACAGCGAGGATTTCGCGACGATCTGTACCGGTGACTCGACGGCGAATTCGTCCGGGCCGAAATCGACGGAATCCTCTGCCGACGTCATCGCAGCGCTCCCCCGGTCAATCCCGGCACCAGGAATCGTCGCCAGGTCGCCAGCAGCAGCACGACCGGCGGCACTGCGGACAACAGCGCCCCCGCGGCCAGATGCGCTGTGCTCTCGTGGAATTGGCGCGCGTTACTCCACAGCAGCAGCGACCAGGGGCTCGCGTCCGCGCCGCGCACCTGCAACCCGATGAAGAAGTCGTTCCACACCTGGACCAGTTGCAGAACCGCGACCGCGACGAGAGCCGGTCCGGCGCTGTGCAATACGCTGCGCACCATGATCGAGGTACTCGCCGGTTCCCGGCGGGTGTCCGACAGCGGACCATCGGCCGGGGCCAGAAGCGCACCGCGCAGGATCATGATCGCGATCGGCAGCCCGATCGCCGCATGCATCAGAATCAGCGGAATCGACGTCCCGGCCAGGTCGTATCGGTTGATGATCGCCCGGATCGGCCCGAGGTAGACCTGGGCGGGCAGCACCGCGAAGACGACCAGGAACGTCATCAGCACACGGGAGGGCACTTTGTCCGGTCGCAGCGTCGCCGCATAGTAGGCCGGTGGCAGCGCCGCGCTCACGGTCAGGAACGTGGCCACCACCGCGACCACGCCGGTATCCATCAGCCCGCGCCAGAGTTCGGTATCGCTCCAGATCGATGTCGCCCCGACCAGCGCCGGGCCGTCGAATCCCGCCCACGTCATCACGAACAACACCACCAACGGGGCCAGCGCCGCCAACGGCACCACCCCGATTCGCGCACACAGGCGGCCCGCTCGCACCACGGCTATCAGCAGTCGCTCGGCCAGGCCCGAGACGACCGGCGGATCCTGCCGATTCCCAGGCTCTTTCGCGGCCGACCCGGACCGCACGGGGGTCCGGCGTTTCGCCATCCCGCCCCGCACCGCCCGCACACACGTCAGGATCCACCTCTCGTGTGCGGCCAGACCCGACCCGGACCCGGTCGCGCCCGAGACCGGAATGCGCAGTCGAACCGGCACCGCGACCGCGCCCGCCGCGGGCCACCGGGCGTGATGCCGCCGGATGCCGACCTGCAGGAACCAGGCGACCACCCCGACCACGAGGGCCAGCGGCATCGAGAATGCCGCTGCGGCAACATGATCGGCCGCGGTGTCGGACGGCAGATGCCACCAGTGCACAGTCACGCTGTCCAGCGTGTACTGCAACGGTCCGGGCACGCCCACGAGAATGATGTCGAAAACACGCGCCGCGGCCACGGTCACGACCAGGCCGACGATCATGATGACCGGGTTCAGCATCACCACGAGCCGCCAGTAGCGACGGAACCCGGTCCTGCGCTCCAGATACGCGCGGCGAACCGGATCGGACTCGATGCTGGCCGCCGCGGCCCGCAACAGGACGAACAACGCGCCGAACCAGATCCAGGCGAAGGCCGCACCCAGCATCAACGCGTACAGGAACGCCTGGAATCGCACATCGGTGACCGGGTCCACGATCGGCTCGAAGATCAACCGCCAGGCCAGACCCGCCACGAATGCCGAGACCCCGAACGGCACGATCAGTGGCCACCACGGCCACCAGGTGCGGCGCAGCAACCAGGCCATCCACACCGTGAACACGAGCAGTCCGAATGTCGCCGCCACCCACACCAGCGTCATCCAGTACGCCTCGCTCCCCGCAGTGGCCACGATCGCGGCGATGATGCCCGCGACCGCCACCACGGCGGGCAGCAACACACCCCAATACCAGCGCCCCGGCCACCGCCGCCCGAGCCACCACCAGACACCGATCAGGACCGCACCCGCACCGGCGACCTGGGACCAGCCCCAATTTCCTCGCGAACCGAAATAGACAGCCGCCCATATGGCGCCGCCGAGCCAGGCCAGCCACACACACAGCTCGGGCCAGCGCGGGACCCATCGGGCCTTCGGTGTCTTGCGCTTCGGCGAACGTGCCTGCGCCGACTTGGGCTTGCGCCACCAGCGCTTGGGCGAGCCGGCCGGACTCTCCAGCCGCCGCCAGGTCCACACCGCGCAGATCACCGCGGCGGAACATATGGTGACGAAACGAAACCGGGGCGAGAACACCACGACCGCCACCGACCATCCCGTCGGCACCAGTACCAATGCCCCCAGCGCCAGAGCCGGGAGTTGCACCACGAGTGCGACGACGCCGCGCAGATACCATCCGCCGATCAACCGCCCCGACAAGCGGCGCGGCGCGAGCTCCATCGTGAGGCCGTTGGCTTCGATCCGGTCGACGGTCATTCCCACGTCCGTTCGAGATCTCCGATGGCCCGTTCGGTCGCCGGTCCCACCGCTTGCTCACCGCGATCACCGACGTCGATGAGAAAGCGGGTCAAGATGCGCCACAACCCGTCTCGCCGCCCGCGCGGCCCGACCAGATCGGCGAAGTCGAACACGTCCCACCTGGTCATTCGATCGGCGACGCCGTTGAACAGACCGGAGTACGACGCGGGCGTCGCGGTGTTCAGATTCGGCGGCACGAAACCGCCGTAGTGCGCGATCCACGGTTGGGAGGCATTCGCCGCCGCGAGCGCGGCGACCAGATCCTCGGCCCGGGGCGAGGCATCCGCGGTGATGACCATGACGTCGCCGCCACCGATATTCGGCGGATGGTCGTTCCACGCCTGATACCCCGGAAAGCCCATCACGCCGACACTGCAGTCGGGACGCCCGGTGCGCCGCAAGCAGTCCCGCACTATCGGTTCCGCATAATCGGGGGCGACCACCATGGCCGCCCGACGATGCTGGAAAACGTCGCGGATCGCATCGGGGAACTGCCGCCGCAGCGGCTCGGCGACACCGCCCGCGAATCCCCCTGGAACACACCAGATCTTGCCGAGCATCGTCAGCGCGGCCCGCACATGATGATGATTCCAGTTCGGCGACGGCAGCCCGGATCGCCTGGGCGGCCAGCACTCTCCCGCCGACACGTCCGGTCCGGACAGCGCCTCGTAGGCCCTCGGGGCGACCGCCCGCAGCACATTCGCGAAGTGGTAGGCCAGTACCCAACCGTCCGCGGCACCGAGCGCGAACAGATGCCGGCCGCTGCGCGCGAACTGTTCGATATAGGCGCCCCAGTCCGTCAGCGACCACCGCTCGGGCCCATCGGTTCCGGTCGAGGTGCAGGTCCGGGAGTCGTACCCCGGAAAAGCCGAGCGATCGAACCAGATCAGCGACATGTTCGCCGCCTTGAACGGAACGCCGTAGAGCTGTGGGCTGCGACCGCAATCCGCATGCCACAGCAGGTTGTACCAGGACGCGGAATAGACCTGACGGCCGTCGGGCTGCCAGATCGACTCGGCGCGCAATTCGGGCAGCGCCCGCAATACCGCGCGGGCCGAGGTCTGGATCGCGCCCGGATCGGGCAGCATGACGATATCCGGCGCATCACGGCCGCCCGCACTCAGCGCGGTATTGATGTCATCGCCGAGCGGTACCACCTCCACCCGGCCGGTGAACGCGCCCGTGGAGGCCAGCCCCGCCAACACCGCGCGAAAGGCGGTGAGCTCGTTTCCACTCCAGGACACCGCGATCCGCACCGCACCGGAATCGCCGCCCAGGACTTCTGGCGTGCACGCGGCCGCCAGCGGCAGGACGAGCCCGCCCTGCAGAATCGCTCGTCGTGCGATCATCCCCCGGATACCGCTTTCCTGGCAGTACGCGAACCGCCTTGTCCCGGTCCGTCATTCGAGTATCGCCGGACCGGGACGACGCGTTACCGCGCGGGTGGCTCCGGCGGGCGCCAGCCCTGGGACTCACCCTGCCCCGAGCGCGGCTGCTGGGGCTGCTGATACTGGGCCGGCGGCGGCTGGTACTGCGCCGACGGCGGTTGCGGCTGGAACTGTGCGGGATTCGGCTGTTGACCGATCGCGCTCTGCGAGGGCGCGCCGCGCTGGCCGATCGAGGGCGCCTCCACCGGTGCGGCCGCGGCAGCCTCGGCCGCACGCACCGCGCGTTCGGCGGCCGGGTCGGTCTTGACGTCGAACCAGTCGGCGACCTCGTCCGAATCGTCCTCGCCGCCAGAGGTTTCCGCGCCGTCGGCACTCGACTCGTAGCGGAACACGCCGTCCTCGCCCTGGGTGCCGAAGTTGCGGGCGAACCCCTCCAGCGCCTTACCGAAGTCGCTGGGCACCATCCACACCTTGTTGGCGTCGCCCTTGGCCACCTCCGGCAGCGTCTGCATGTACTGGTACGCAAGCAGTTCCGGAGTCGGCTTACCGGATTTGATTGCGGCGAAGACCTTTTCAATGGCCTTGGCCTCGCCTTGGGCCTGCAGGTAGGCCGCGGCGCGTTCACCCTGGGCGCGCAGGATCCGGCTCTGGCGCTCACCTTCCGCGCCCAGAATCGCCGACTGCTTGGAACCCTCGGCGGAGAGGATCTGCGCCTGCTTGGCACCCTCGGCCGTACGGATCTGCGCTTCGCGATTACCCTCCGCGGTGAGGATCATCGCGCGCTTCTCCCGGTCGGCCTTCATCTGCTTCTCCATCGACTCCTGAATCGACGGCGGCGGATCGATGGCCTTGAGCTCGACGCGCGCTACGCGCAGTCCCCAGCGGCCGGTGGCCTCGTCCAGGACACCGCGCAGCTGCGAGTTGATCTGGTCGCGGGAGGTCAGCGTCTCCTCCAGGGTCATCCCGCCGACCACGTTGCGCAGGGTGGTGATGGTCAACTGCTCGACCGCGGCGATGTAGTTGCTGATCTCGTACACCGCGGCCTGCGGGCTGGTGACCTGGAAGTACACCACCGAGTCGATCTGCACGGTCAGGTTGTCCTGGGTGATCACCGGCTGCGGCGGGAACGACACCACCCGCTCGCGCAGATCTACCTTCGCGCGCACCCGGTCGGCGAACGGGACCAGGAAAGTCAGCTGACCCGACACGGTGCGTGAATACCGGCCCAGCCGCTCGATCACCGCGGCCTCGGCCTGCGGCACCAGCGCGATCGACTTGAACACCACCACCGCGACCAATAGGACCAGGACTACGGCGACGATCAGTGCAACCATTTACGGCCCCTTCCACACGACGGCATGCGCACCGTCGATCTTCATCACGTACACGGTTTCCCCTTCGGCATATTCCTCGGACGGGTCCAGAGGTCTGGCGCTCCACACCTCTCCGTCGATCTTGACCCGGCCCGTTTCGTCGTTGACGGTCTCGAGCACCTTGGCCGTCTTGCCCGGCAGGGCGTGCACATTCGTCGGCGTCGGCGGCGGAACGGAGAAGCGCCGCAACATGATCGGACGCACCAGGAACAACAGCGCCAGTGCGCTGACCCCGAAGACGATGGCGTCGGTGACCACCGCGGTATCCGCGATTCCGGCCACACCGGCAGTCACCAGTGCGGCGCCGCCCAGCATGAGCAGCGTGAAGTCACCGGTGAGCATTTCGGCGGCGGCGAGCGCGATGCCCGCGACCAGCCACACGATAGCGGCCACGCTCTCAACAGTAACCGTCCTGGACGTCCGCAACCGGGCAAGGACGCGCAAAACGTTGCCGAGACTGTATTTTCGAGCGGGTGAACGAGTACGGCGATATCTACTCAGGCCATTCCCGCACCCGTAAGCGCGCGGTGCCCGAGGTCAGCGCCGACCGCGATCTGGTCGCCGAGGACGCCGCCACCGGATTCTGCGGCGCCGTCGTGGGTTTCGAGCGCACCTACGACGGCGAGTTCGTCAAACTCGAGGACCGGCACGGGCTGGTGCGCCTGTTCGCGTTGCGCGAAGCGGCGTTCCTCATCGATGGACAGCCGGTGACCCTGGTGCGCCCGAAGGCCGCCACACCGCAACGTCCCACTCGCTCGGCATCCGGGTCAACCCGGGTGGAGGGATTGCGCGCCCGGGTCGCGCGCGGCAGCCGCATCTGGGTCGAGGGTGTGCACGACGCCGCGCTGGTGGAACGGGTCTGGGGGCACGATCTGCGGGTGGAGGGCGTGGTCGTCGAACATCTCGAGGGCCTGGACAATCTGGCCGCGCGGCTGACCGAATTCGAACCCGGACCGCAGCATCGCGTGGGCGTCCTGGTCGACCACCTGGTCGCCGGATCGAAGGAGACCACGCTCACCACGGGCCTGGGCCCGGACGTCCTGGTCACCGGACATCCCTACATCGACGTCTGGCAGGCGGTACGACCGCAGGCGCTGGGCATCGCGGAGTGGCCGCGGGTGCCGCGCGGGCAGGACTGGAAGACCGGTGTGTGCCGCCGGCTGGGCTGGGGCACACCGCAGGAGGGCTGGCGGCGGGTCTACAACGCGGTGGACTCCTTTCGCGATCTCGAGGCGCCGCTGCTCGGCGCGGTGGAGCGGCTCATCGATTTCGTGACCGAAACCGATTGAGCCGCATCCTCACTCGTCGGTCGACACATTCAGCCAGCGGCCGATGCAGGCCAGCAGATCCTCCGCGTGGACCGGTTTGGTGATGTAGTCGCTGGCCCCCGAGGCCAGACTCTTGTCGCGATCACCCGACATGGCCTTGGCGGTGACCATGATGATCGGCAGCCGGTCGAATCGCGGCATCTTGCGGATCGCGGCGGTGGTGGCGTAGCCGTCCATCTCCGGCATCATCACATCCATCAGGATCACATCGACGTCCGGATTCGCCTGCAACGCCTCGATTCCCTTGCGGCCGTTGGGCGCGTGGTCCACGCTCATGCCGTTCAGCTCCAGCATGCCCGCGATGGCCAGCACGTTGCGCGTGTCGTCGTCCACGAGCAGCACCTTGCGACCGCGCAACCCCGAATACTGCCGGGGACTGCCCTGCTGTTCGAGTTCGGTCGGATGCGGATGGGTGAGCATCAGAATGAACCGCTCGCGGAACTCGTCGGTCGTGCCGACCAGTTCCACCTGATACGTCCGCGCGGCCGCCTCCACGATCAGCTGACGCTCCCGATCCAGTTCACCGACCGGATAGGCAAGCACCGCAGCACCTTTCGCCGACAACTGGGAACACAGACCGTCCAGGAACTCCGCGGTGCCCGCGCCCGGCAGGTTCACATCCACCAGGACGCACTGGCAGGCCGTGGCGGCGGTGAGCGCCTGCTCGCAGCTGCCGACCGATTCGAGTTGGACCGGGCCGTCGTTGTCGGCGAGTTCGGCGACCACACCGGAGATCAGGCGGGTCAGCGGGCGATCGACCGGATCCTCCACGACCAGCACTGTGCGAATGGATGATTCGGGCCGGGTTCCGGACTCGGCGACGATCTCCGGCGGCGGAGTCAGCGGCAGCGTCAGCGTGAACGTACTGCCCACCCCGATCCGGCTCTCCGCGCTGATCTGCCCGCCCAGCAGATTCGCCACCTGCCGGCTGATCGACAGGCCCAGGCCGGTGCCGCCGTAGCGGCGGCTGGTGGTGCCGTCCGCCTGCTGGAACGCAGCGAAGATCGTCTCCAGATTCTGCTCGGCGATACCGATTCCGGTGTCACTCACCGAGAATGCGAGGTGCTGGCCGGTCCGGCACACCCGGAGCGAGACCGTCCCCGTCTCGGTGAACTTGACCGCGTTGGACAGCAGGTTGCGCAGCACCTGACGCAACCGCTGTTCGTCGGTCTCCAGCTGCGGCGGCACATCGGGCGCGACCTCGACATCGAAGTCCAGCCCCTTCTGGCTGGTCAGCGGACGGAATGTGGTCTGCACGTAATCCAGCAGCTCCGGCAGCGAGACCGGCTCGGTGCGGATGTCCATCTTCCCGGCCTCGACCTTGGACAGATCGAGGATGTCGTCGATCAGCTGCTGCAGATCCTTGCCCGCGGACTGGATCACCTTGGCGAATTCCACCTGCTTGTCCGTCAGGTTCCGCGAGGCGTTCTGCGCGAGCACCCCGGCCAGGATCAACAGGCTGGTCAGGGGTGTGCGCAGCTCGTGGGACATATTCGCCAGGAATTCCGACTTGTACTTCGAGGCGAGGGCGATCTGCTGGGCGCGCTCCTCGATCTCCTGCCGCGCCTGCTCGATCTCGAAGTTCTTCATCTCGATATCGCGGTTCTGGCGGACCAGCAGTTCGGCCTTCTCCTCGAGATCGGCGTTGGACTGCTGCAACTGCCCGGCCAGCCGCTGCGACTCCACGAGCAGGGAGTCGGTGCGGGAATTGGCCATGATCGTATTCAGATTCACCCCGATGCTCTCCATGAGCTGTTCGAGGAAATCGCGCTGCACCACCGTGAACCGGGTGAACGCGGCCAGTTCGATGACGCCGAGTACCTGATCCTCGAAAACGATCGGCAGCACGATCAGGCTCGCGGGGCGTCCGGCGCCCAGCCCGGAGGATATCTGCAGATAATCCGGCGGCGTGTGGTCGATCATGATCGTCTGCCTGGACAGCGCGACCTGCCCGACCAGCGATTGTCCGAGGTCGAAGACCGTACCGTCCTCGATGCGCCCGTATCCGGCGATCAGCCGCAGCACCGCGCGCTCCCGCTCGGACGCCATGGAGAAGAACGTGCCGTACTGGGCGCCGACCAGCGGAGTCACCTGATTCATGATCAGCTGTGCGACCGCCGACAGGTCGCGATGGCCCTGCAGGCGACCGGAGATCCGGGCCAGATTCGTGTTGAGCCAGGCCTGCTCCTCGTTGGCGCGAGTGGTCTCGCGCAGGGATTGCACCATCGCGTTGATGTTGTTCTTGAGTTCGGCGACCTCGCCCTTGGCCTCGACCGCGATCGACCGGGTCAGATCCCCGGTGGCCACCGCACTGGTGACCTCGGCGATCGCGCGCACCTGGCGGGTCAGGTTTCCGGCGAGTTCGTTGACGTTCTCGGTCAACCGCTTCCAGGTTCCCGAGACGCCCTCGACCTCGGCCTGGCCACCCAGCTGCCCCTCCTTGCCGACCTCCCGGGCCACGCGGGTGACCTCGGCGGCGAAGGAGGACAAGGTGTCGACCATCGTGTTGATCGTCGTCTTGAGTTCGAGGATCTCCCCGCGCGCGTCGACGTCGATCTTCTGCGACAGCTCGCCGCGGGCCACCGCCGTGGTGACCTGCGCGATCGAGCGGACCTGGCTGGTCAGATTGCCCGCCATCGAATTCACGTTGTCGGTCAGGCTCTTCCAGGTTCCGGCCACGTTCGGCACACGTGCCTGACCGCCGAGAATGCCCTCGGTGCCGACCTCGCGGGCGACACGGGTGACCTCGTCGGCGAAGGCGGACAGCGTGTCGACCATGGTGTTGATGGTCTGCGCCAGGGCCGCGACCTCGCCCTTCGCCTCGACGGTGATCTTCTGCGACAGATCGCCCTTGGCGACGGCGGTGGCGACCTGGGCAATGGAGCGCACCTGGTCGGTGAGGTTGTCGGCCATCACGTTCACCGACTCGGTCAGGCCCTTCCAGGTACCCGACACACCTTTCACATCCGCCTGACCACCCAGGCGACCCTGGGTGCCGACGTCGCGGGCCACGCGGGTGACCTCGTCGGCGAAGGAGGACAACGTATCGACCATCGTATTGATGGTCTCCTTCAACTCGAGGATCTCACCGCGGGCATCCACCCGAATCTTCTGCGAGAGGTCGCCGCGGGCGACCGCGGTGGTGACCTCGGCGATCGAGCGCACCTGCGCGGTGAGGTTGTCGGCCATCACGTTCACCGACTCGGTCAGGCCCTTCCAGGTACCCGACACACCCTTCACATCCGCCTGACCACCCAGGCGACCGTCGGTACCGACCTCCCGCGCCACGCGCGTCACCTCGTCGGCGAACGAGGACAACGTATCGACCATCGTGTTGATGGTGTCCTTCAGTTCGAGGATCTCACCGCGCGCATCCACCCGAATCTTCTGCGACAGATCACCTTTCGCCACCGCGGTAGCCACCTCGGCGATCGAACGCACCTGATCGGTCAGATTGTCGGCCATGAAATTCACCGATTCGGTCAGGCTCTTCCAGGTGCCCGACACACCGAACACTTGCGCCTGCCCGCCGAGGCGGCCCTCGGTGCCGACCTCCCGCGCCACGCGCGTCACCTCATCGGCGAATGAGGACAACGTGTCGACCATGGTGTTGATGGTGTTCTTGAGCTCGAGGATCTCACCGCGCGCGTCGACCGTGATCTTCTGGGACAGGTCGCCCTTCGCCACCGCGGTGGTGACCTCGGCGATCGAACGCACCTGCGCGGTGAGGTTCCCGGCCATGATGTTCACCGATTCGGTGAGGTCACGCCAGGTGCCCGAGACCTCCGGTACCTTCGCCTGGCCGCCGAGCCGCCCCTCACTGCCGACCTCGCGCGCCATACGCGTCACCTCGTCGGCGAAGGAGGAGAGCTGGTCGACCATCGTGTTGATGGTGTTCTTCAACTCCAGCAGCTCACCCTTGACGTCCACGGTGATCTTCTGGGACAGGTCGCCCTTGGCCACCGCGGTGGCGACACCCGCGATGTCGCGGACCTGGGCGGTCAGGTTGTCGGCCATCGCGTTGACCGAGTCGGTCAGGTCCTTCCAGCTGCCCGACACCCCCGGAACAGCGGCCTGGCCACCGAGTTTGCCCTCCGTGCCGACCTCGCGCGCCACGCGGGTGACCTCGGTGGTGAACAGGGCCAGCTGATCGACCATCCCGTTGAACACGAGCGATATCTCATCCAGGACCGGATCACCGACCTCGGGTAGGTACCGCCGGAAGTTCCCGTCGCGTACCGCCTTGAGGCCGTCCAGCAATGGCTGAAGGCGCTCGTCGTTGCTGTTGACACGATCCGCCGCGGCGGTGTCGGTGGTCATCGCTGTCCCCGCTTCCCCTGGGGCCGTCGGAATCTACAGATCCACGTCGAAACAGTTCTCACCTGCGGCGACCCGACGTACATTCTCGAGCAGGTCGTCGAACAGGCCGGTCTTGAGCACCAGCCCCGCGCCGCCGGCCGCGATCACCCGGTCGCGCATGGCTCGGTCCGCGTCCCCGGTGAAGACCAGCACCCTGGCCGCCGGGGACACCTCGTGCAATCGCTCGATGGCGTCGATGCCGTTACCGTCGGGCAGCCGCCGGTCGAGCAGAATGACATCCGGGCGCATCCGGGCGGCCGCGGACAGGGTGGCCGCGACCGAGTTGGTCGTCTCGACCAGGTCGATGTCCTGGACGAGTTCGAACGCGGACTCGAGCGCCATCACCACCATCGGATGGTCCTCCGCCAGCAGCAGCCTCTTGGGACCGCCCGAGATGTCAGCCGACATGAGCGTTAGTCTATGCCGCCCCATTACCATCTCGGACCCGGTACGGCCAGGTGAGAGGCTCCCCTGCTGCGGGCAGTCCCGGTCGGACCGCTGCGGCGCGGGTATGAATACGACGAATCCTTTACCATCGGCGGCCGGCGGATGTGCGGATACCAGCGCACCGCCGGGCGGCCTGTGCGGGTTGTCGGACCTCGCCGACCACTCGCATCGCGGGCATGGATTCGCGCGCGATGTCGGCCCCCTGAACCCGCCGGGCGGCCTGCCCGATGTCCCCGGTGCCAAGGCGGCGATGCCACCTCTTCGCGCCACACATCGGCAGCAGCACCTCCGACGCGCGCATGCTCACCGCCTGGAATAGATCGATACAAGACATCTCGAGCACGTGCCGTCGGCGCACCGCATTCTGCACGACACGCCGCCTGCACAACCACGGGCTGTCCGACGATCGGTTCGATCACCCGCACCCGGGCCGCGAGATCGCGTGCGGCACCGGCCGATTCGTCCGTCATGTCCGGCATGTTCTTTCCGTGCACACCGGCCGTCTCGAACAGCATGCCGCGCCTGTGTCGCGGTGTCGCCCCGATCGCGATCATCTCGCACAGCGAGAAGTTCAACGGCGGCAACGACATTCGCCGATCCGGGGTGCGGCCGCCGGAGTGCCCGGCAGAAGCCGGGATCCGCGCCTCGGTGTGCGGCAGGGCCGGGACATCACGTTCTGTGGTACGAACCCCCGCATATCGCGCAGCCGGCTCACGCACGGCACGGCGACGCCACGCCACCGCGCGCAGGTCCTCGACGAGTATGTACAACCGATCGGTGCGATCCATGGCCTCCCCCTGACAATCGGATGTCACGCACAATAGCGGGCCGGACCGACAGGCACGGGCGGCTCACAAGCAACGGCGCAGTTATGCTCGAAACATGTGTTCTCCCAGTGCCACGCTGACGGCGTGGGCCGGCGCGTGGCTGGCCGGTCGCAGCGCGCCCGACGACGTGCTGGACTCCTTGCACGCCTGGGCGCCCCGCCAGCTGGTCGCCGCCGGAGATCCGGTCACCGGCGGCCACACCGGGCTGCCGTGGCCCGGCGGCGAGTCCCTGGAGGGCGGCGGCGCCGGAATAATGTTGCTGCTCAAGCTGATTCGTGAGGAGTCCGGAGATCCGCAGGCTCGGTTGCGGCTGATGCTGCCGGTCCCCGGGGATGTCCGGGGGCTGCCGACCGGCAGTGAATTCGCCGCGGCGGCCCTCGAGGCGGAGGAAGGGATCCTGGTCGGCGTGCCCGGCGACCACGGGATGGGACTGGTGCCGGAGTGGGTGGACGAGGACACCCTGCAGTGGACCGTCTACCGCACGCCCGTTCCGCAGATCGTGGAGCAGGACATGCCCCTCGGCGAGGCCGAATACGCCATCCGCCAAGCTGTCCGCGACGCCGCGGACGCACTGGCGCGCCTGCAGACCACCGAGGTGAACTCCGGCGGCCCCGATCCGCGCGAACTCATCGAGGACGAACTGGCCGAATACTCCCGCCACGAATATCCCGATTCGATCCCGCTGCGCGCCCGGCGCATCCTCGACACCGCCGACCACGTGGCGGCCATCCTGACCGTGGCGCAGCACGAACCTGCCTCGGCGCCCAGTTCGGCCAGCGCGATGGCCGCCCAGGAGACCCTGCTGCGCCCGCTGTGGAACGCCATCCGCGCCGCGCGCCTGGCCGCCATCCACGCGACCGCGTGAGGTCGGCGCCGGGTCTCAGTGTTTGACCACGGCCCGCTCGGGCTCGCCGGGCTTCCAGATCACCACCTCCATATGCCCGTCGCCGACCAGTACGGCCGAGGCGCCGGTGATGTCGGCGGCGAAGAACGGCTCGAGCTTCTCGCCGCGTAGATCGAATCCCGTGTCCTCGTACAGCGATTCGGCCCAGCGGCGCTGTAGTTCGGCATCGGGCACCTCGCGCACGGTGCCGAACAGTTTCGCGTCGCCGTCGCCGACCTGCGGGTCGACGGTGGCCGTGTGCAGGCAGAACCGCGGGTCGCGCCGCAGGTCCTGGAATTTCGTGGTGCCCGGCATGCCCACCAGCCACAACTCCCCCTCGAAGATCCGCGGTTCCAAGGGGCTGATCCGCGGATATCCGTCCGAGCGGGTGGTCGCCAGCAGGCACAGATTCCCGGCGGCGGCGTGGCGGCGCCGGAACACCTCCGAGATGCGCGGAGATGCCTCGGTGAACTCGGTCCAGATGCTCATGGCGCCAACGGTAGCCCCGCCCACCGACACATCCGCCGCATCCGGTCCCGCCCGGCACTCGGAGCATTCTGATTGAATGGACCAGGTTCCTTTTTCGGCAGATATCGAGGTCGCGTCCATGCATTTCCTCCGCAACGCCGCCATGGTCCTGGCGATCGCGGCAGCCGGTACCGCCGTCTGCGCGACGCCACCGGCCTCGGCCGTGGTCGGCGGCACGGAGGTGTCCGCCACCGCCTACCCCTGGCTCGGTGCGATCGGATCCCCCGCCTTTCCCCTGCGTCCCGGCGGCCAGTTCTGCGCCGGCGCGCTCATCGCCCCGGACAAGGTGCTCACCGCGGCGCACTGCGTGGTCTTCGCCGAGCCCGTCCCGCACGCGCTGACGGTCACCTTCGGCCGCGCCGACCTGACCCGTCGGGACGGAACCTCCGTGGGCGTCAAGGCGATCGGCGTCGATCCCGGGTTCCGCATCTCGACCTTCGACGGCGACCTGAGTTACCACCACGACGTCGCAGTCCTGACCTTGCAGACCAAGCTCACGCTCCCGACGGTCCGGGTCGTGACGCCGCGCGGCAGCACCGGCACGGTCGTGGGCTGGGGCGCGACCTCCGGCGCCGACGACTCGAACGTGCGTCTGCGCACGGTCACCGTGCCGTTGGCTCCCGCCGCCTCCTGCGCGGCCGCCTACGGTGCCGAATTCGACTCGGCCCGCGACTTCTGCGCCGGATCGACCACCGCCGATACCGCCGAATTCGACTCCGGCGGACCACTTCTCGTCGACGGCGCGGTCGCCGGGATCACTTCCTGGGGTAAGGGTGTCGCACAAGCCGGTTTCCCGGGCATCTACGCCGGGATCCCGTCGATCGGCAGGTGAATCCCGCTGCTAGAGCGCGAATTTCACGGCCATGGCGATACCGCAGGTCGCCGCGATCACTCGTAGCGCGTTACTGGGCAGCCTGCGCGCGAAGGCCGGACCCACCCAGCCACCGAGCAGGAAGCCCAGCCCCAGCGGTATCACCGCGGCCCAGTGCACCGGACCGAAGATCGCGAATCCCACTGCCGCGGTACCGTTCGCGCACATGCCGACGGTGTTCTTCACCGCGTTGACCTGCTGTGGCGTCCATCCCGGGAACATGGCGGTGAGAATCGCCAGGATGAGGATGCCGCCGGCGGCGCCGAAGTATCCGGCGTAGATCGCCGCGCCGAACAGCAGGATCCGCAGTCCGCGCTCGCGCCACCGCCGATCCGCACCGTCGTAGGCCGCCCGCAGGCGGGCCAGCCGCGGTTGGGCGAGCAGGAACACCGACGCACCGCCGATCAGGAACGGCACCACGACCTGGAACGAGGACGCCGGCGCGAGCAGCAGCGTGATCGCGCCCACGGTTCCGCCCGCCGCGGCCAGCAGACCCAGTCGCAACACCACTGCGCCCCGGCCCGCGAGCTCCGAGCGCGAACCCGCGGTCGAGCCCAGCCCGGTGAACACCAGCGCGACGGTGTTGGTGACATTCGCCGCGACCGGCGGCAGCCCCAATGCCAGCAGCGCCGGGAACGATACGAGCGAGGCCAGACTCACCAGAACGCTGACCAGGCCCGCGACGAAACCGACACCCAGCAGCTCGAGCGCCTGCCATGGACCCACCGGCGCCCACCATCCTCTTCCACTCCGGACCACCGTTCACCGATCACCCGCGCGGCCCGAATCGCCAGGATGACGCAACCATTCAAACATCCCATGAATACCGGCGCACAGGCAATATCGGCGGGCGGGCAGCGCCGTCCCGCGTCTGCGAGTACCACGAGGATCGATCGAGCCCGTGGCACAACGGTATTCGAGTAGTGACCTACTCGGGTCCGCGGCCCCGGACCCGACATACGCTTTCAGCAACATCAGAGTTCGACAGCAGCACAACAGAGTTCACCAAGGTTCGACTGCACTGTCGAGAAGGTCCACGCCGACGATGTCGGTGTGCGCAAGGTCAACGTGAACGACAAGGTCAAGGTAAGCAACGTCAAGTTCGCGATTCGACGCGCAAGCGCCGGCGAAGTAACGACGTCACCGAATCGACCTCGGACGGGATGATCCGGTACGCGGCGGGCACAACGCCCGCGCAGCGTCCCGGAAGGTGAGAACCGAATCCCACCCGTGGCGCCGGTGCGGCTCGACTTCCGGCCGGGTGGCCTGTCGAGTACGCGCACGGCCGGGCCGAGCGCCCGACCCGCGCGCTATCGCGTACGGCGCGGCGGCTCGCAACAGCCGACGGCGCACGGCGCACCGTTCAGGGTGCAGCCGTAACCCGGAACCGTGCCCAGACGACGTGGGGCCACGTCGGTGAGGTGTTCCTCGACGAGTTCGGCGATCAGCCGGGCGAAGCGTGGATCCGTTCCCGGAGTAGCCGCGCGCGCGAAGGCCATGTCGAGTTCACCGGCCTTCTGGTGCGCCTCGTTGTCCAGGTCCCAGACCACCTCCAGGTGGTCCGAGACGAACCCGACCGGGCACAGGACGACCGCGTCGACGCCGGTGGCCGAAAGTTCGTCCAGGTGGTCGACGATGTCGGGTTCGAGCCACGGTACCTGCGGCGGGCCCGAACGGGACTGCCACACCACGTCGTACTCGGCGAATCCTGTTGCCGCCGCGCATAACCGGGCCGCCTCGGCGACCTGGCGACTGTAGAGTTTCCCGCCCTCGTCCGGCGGTCCGGCCGAGACGTCCGCGGACACGGGAATCGAATGTGCGGTGAACACCAGCCGGGCGCCCTCGCGCCGGCCCGCCGGAATGTCCTGCAGCGCAGCGCGAATCGCATCCGCGAAGGATTCGATCAGCAGCGGGTGATCGAAGTACTGGCGCAACTTCACCAGTTCCGGTGCGTCCGCGACCGCTTCGCGGGCGCGCAGAATGTCCTCGTCGTACTGACGGCATCCCGAGTAGCCGCCCCACGCCGACGTCGGGAAGACCAACGCACTGCGCACACCGTCCGCCCGCATCCGCTCCACCGTGTCCTGCGCCATCGGATGCCAGTTCCGATTGCCGAAGTACACCGGCAGATCGATACCGCGCGTGGCGAATTCGGCCTCGAGCGCCACGATGACGTCACGGTTGAGCGCATTGATCGGCGACACACCGCCGAAATGCAGATAGTGCTGCGCGACCTCCTCGAGCCGTTCGCGCGGCACGCCCCGGCCCCGAGTGACGTTCTCCAGGAACGGCATCACGTCCTCGGGACGTTCGGGACCACCGAAGGACAGCAGCAGAACCGCGTCGAATCCCATAGCGGCGACGGGACTCAGTTCCCGGAGAAGTTCTCGGGGAACCAGGTGTTGTGGCTCGCGCCGCCGTCGACGTAGATGATCGACCCGGTGGTGCCGGGCAGCCAGTCCGACAGCAGGGTCACGATCGAGCGGGCCACCACGGTCGGGTCGTCCACGTTCCAGCCGATCGGCGACGCGCCGTCCCAGTAGGTGTTGAGCATGTTGAGCTGCTTGGCGTCGTCGGTCGCGGTACCGGCGATGGCCTTGGCCGCGAGGGTCTTGATCGGACCCGCGGCGATCAGGTTGGAGCGGACCCGCTTGGCCTCGCCCACCTCACGCGCGACGTACCGGTTCACCGATTCCAGCGCGGCCTTGGCCACGCCCATCCAGTTGTAGTACGGCATCGCGGTGCGCGGATCGAAGTCCATGCCCACGATCGAACCGCCCTCGTTCATCGCGGGCAGCACCGCGCGCGCCAGCGAGGCATAGCTCCAGGCCGAGATCTCGAACGCCTTGGCCGCGTCCGAGCCGGGGCCGTTCAGGAACGGCAGCGCCTCCGGGCCCATCAGGGTGCGCGGGGCGAAGGCGATCGAGTGCAGCACGCCGTCCACGCCTTCGGGTGCGTGCTCACGGATCCGGTCGGCCAGACCCGCGAGATCCTCCTCGCTGGTCACATCCAGCCCGATCGCCGGGGGAACCTCCTGCGGCAGCCGCTTGGCGATCCGGTCGATCAGCCGCAGCCGCTCCGGAATGCCCGTGATGATCACCTTCGCGCCCTGCTCCTGCGCGACCGCGGCCGCGTGGAACGCGATCGACGAATCGGTGATGATCCCGGTGATCAGTACGGTCTTGCCGTCGAGCAATCCGCCCATGAGTTGTCGGTTCTCCTCGTTGAAAGTCTGCGTGGGTATGACGGTGTAGCGGGTTCGGGCGAGCTCAGTGGCCCATGCCCAGGCCGCCGTCGACCGGGATGATCGCGCCGGAGATGTAGGAGGCGTCGTCGGAGGCCAGGAAGCTGATCGTCGCGGCGACCTCCTCGGGGGCGCCGATGCGTCCGGCCGGGATCGCCTTGAGGGCGATTTCCTTCATGTCGTCGGTCATGTCCTCGCGGGTCATGTCGGTGTCGATGAAACCGGGCGCCACGACGTTGGCGGTGATGTTGCGCGAGCCGATCTCGCGGGTGATCGCGCGGGCCATGCCGACCAGGCCGGACTTCGCCGCGGCGTAGTTCACCTGTCCGGCCATGCCCATCTGGCCCACCACCGAGCCGAGGAACACGATCCGGCCCCAGCGCGCCCGCAGCATCGCGCGGTTGGCCCGCTTGGCCACCCGCCACGCACCGGTCAGGTTCGCGTCGATGACTCGGGAGAACTGCTCCTCGCTCATCCGCATCAGCAGCGTGTTGTCCACGATGCCCGCGTTGGCGACCAACACCTCCACCGCACCCTGATGCGCCTCGACCTCGCCGAATGCGCGATCGATCGATTCCGCGTCCGTCACATCGCATTTCACGCCGAACAGCCCGTCCGGCACTCCCGAACCACGATGGGTGACCGCGACCTTGTGTCCGTCCGCAGCGAGCCGCTGCGCGACCGCGAGTCCGATGCCGCGATTGCCACCGGTGACGAGTACCGACCTGGAAGTTGTAGGCATAGAGGCAAACTTAACGCGTCGGTCGGCCATTGCCTACCTCGGGGCCGTGGTGCGGCCTCACCAGGCCACGGCGGCACGGCCACTCGGCCGCCGATACGTCGGCGACCGGCCCGTGCTGGTCACGAACCGGTCGCCGACGAGGTGACGATGCCATTCAGGAATCAGACCCGATTGGTCGTCCACACTGAACCGTCGTCCTTACAGTACAGTCCACCCTGATTCTGAGCGTTGTACTTGCCGCTGTTCACGGCCTGCTCGCAGGCAGCCTTGCTCGGCTCTTGCCCGATCTGAGAATCCGCCGACGCGACGCCGGCTCCGAGGATGGTCGTCGCACCGACCATGGCGACCACAGTCAGAAATTTCTTCATCTGTTCCCCTCCCATACAGCGCGCCGACCCGGGCACGCATCCATCGAGTAGTGGGGCGAGGCCACAGGATTGGAAGTCGAACCCCTCCCCGTGACGAAGGCTAGCACGCGCACAGACCACTGTCCACGTCCTCGGAGGCGGCAGAACAGCCTCCGCCACAACGGATTTCATCCGATCCCGACGAAAGAAACACCCACCCGGATCAGGGCAGTCGCTGGCGGTACACCAGACCCGTCACGACACCGGCCGCGCTGATCAGCAGGCCCAGCAGCAGCCACGGCCGGCTGGCATCGCCGACGACCGTTTCGTAGCCGATCTGACTCTGCAGCTTGTCGTACGCGTTGTTGAGTTCCTGCAGCGACGTCGCGGTGAAGAACTGTCCGGCGGACAGGTCGGCGACCTTGTGCAGCGCGTCGTCGTCGACGGGCACCGGCTGGCCCTTCGAACCGCCCGAGCCGTCCGGGATGTCGACCACGCCCCACTGGGTGCCGAAGGAGATCGTCGAGATCGGCACGCCCTTCTGCTTGGCCAGTCGCGCGGCCACGAACTCGTGCCGCGGATTGTCGATATCGTCCGCATCCGGCACGGTCTGCTTACCGTCGGACATCAGCACGATGCGCGCGGGCGGCGGTGAGGACGCGCCGCCGAGCACCGTGGCCAGGGTGTCGATCGCGCTGAGGCTGGTGAAGATGCCCTCGCCGGTCGCGGTCCGCTCGGCGAGCTGCAGATTGTTCACCGCCGCCTTGACCGTGTCGTGGTTGGTGGTCGGATTGACCAGCAGCGAGGCGGTACCGGCGAAACTGACCAGCCCGAGATTGATGCCGTGCGGCATCGAATCGATGAACCGGCCCGCGGCCTCCTTCGCCGCCTGGATGCGGCTGGGCTTGACGTCGGTGGCTTCCATCGACAGCGAGACGTCGATGGCCAGCACCACGGTGGCGCGGTTGCGCGGCACCTTCTTGGCCATGGTCGGACCGGCCGCCGCGACCGTCAGCAGGACGAGCCCGGCGAGCATGAGCGCTACCGGGGCGTGCCGCCACGCGCTGGGCCCCTTCGGGCTCACGCCCTCGAGCAGCTCCATGTTCGCGAAGCGGAGCATGTGCCGCTTGCGGCGGCGCTGGACTGCCACGTACAACAGCGCGATCAGCGCGATGACGATCAGGAACAGCAGCCAGATCGACGCGGTGAAGTGCGAAATACTCACTGAAGAGGTACCTGCCCGGTCGGGGCGCCGAAGGTGTGGCGCCGGGTGGACACGAACCGGACGACGTCCGAGATCCAGTCACGGTCGGTGCGTAAGTGCATCACCGGCGCACCGCAACCGCGTAACTCGGCGTCCACCTGCTGACGATGCAGCTGCGCGGCTCGCGTGAAATCGGCTCGCAGCGTAGGGGTTACGGTGAACTCGCGGGTATGGCCGGTCTCCGGATCGTGCAGCACGACATCGCCGACGACGGGCAGATCCAGATCCAGCGGATCGAGCACCTCCACCGCGAGCAGATCGTGCCGGCCCGAGACCGCGCGCAGCGACCGCTCCCAGTCCAGGTCCCCGAGGAAGTCCGAGATCACCACGGCCAGACCGCGTTTGCGCTGCGGGCGACGCAGCGATTCGATCGCGCCGCGCAGATCTCCGCGCACGCCGTCCGCGGCGCGCGGTGTGGTGGCGATCTTGCGCAACATCGCCTGCGCGTGCATCCGTCCGCTGCGGGCGGGCAGGCGCACCAGACGATCGCCGGTGGCCACGACCGCACCGATCCGATTACCGCCACCGCTGGTCAGATGGGTGATCGCGGCGGCCGCCGCGATCACCAGATCACGTTTCTGGCAGCCGGCGGTGCCGAAATCCAGACTGGCGGACAGGTCGATCACCAGCCAGGTCTCGAGTTCACGGTCCGCGATCATCTGCCGCACGTGCGGGTGGGTGGTGCGAGCGGTCACCGACCAATCCATCTGGCGCACATCGTCACCCGGCTGATAGAGCCGGGCATCGCCGGGCTCCGAGCCGGGACCCGGAATCAGGCCGAGGTGGTCACCGTGCAGCACACCATCCAGGCGACGCCGCACGGTCAGTTCGAGCGTTTTCAATGCCGCGGCCAACCGCGGATCGCGCAGGTCCCCACCCCGGAAGGAGGGCGGGGCGTGCGAGGGAGTGTTCGACGAAATAGTCACCGGCGCAACCGAATCCTGCACCCCGCGCCTCACTGACGGTGCGACTGGCCGTTCGGCACCGACGGAGCGGGCGGCTGCGGAACCGCCTGCTGCGGTCCGGGAGCACCTCCGTGCGGAGCCGACGGCGGCATCGGCGCGGCCGGAGCTGCGGCCGGGACCGGGGCGGGCGCGTTGGCCTGGGCAGCGACCTGCGGCAGGCCGACGGTCTGCAGCACCCGGCGAATCACGTCGTCGGGGCTGACCTCGTCGGCGAGCGCGTCGTAGGACAGCACCAGGCGGTGGCGCAGTACGTCCGGGATCACCTCGACGACGTCCTGCGGCACGACGTAGTCACGGCCGCGGATCAGCGCGACCGCGCGGGCCGCGGCGATGATGCCCAGGCTGGCACGCGGCGAGGCGCCGTAGGCGACCCAGCCCGCGACGTCGTCGAGCCCGAACTCGGCCGGGTTGCGGGTCGCGGCGATCACCCGCACGACGTAGTCGACCAGCGCGTGGTGCACGAAGGTGGTGGCGGCCAGCTTCTGCAGCCGGATCAGCTCCTCCGGGTGCAGGACGTTCTTGGGCTCGGGCGGGGTGACGCCCATCCGGTAGATGATCTCGCGCTCCTCCTCCACCGAGGGGTAGTCGACGATCACCTTGAACAGGAACCGGTCCCGCTGCGCCTCGGGCAGCGGGTACACGCCCTCGCTCTCGATCGGGTTCTGCGTGGCCATGACCAGGAACGGGTCGGGCATCGGGTAGGTCTTGCCGCCGATGGACACGTGCCGCTCGGCCATCACCTCGAGCAGCGCCGACTGCACCTTGGCCGGAGCGCGGTTGATCTCGTCCGCGAGCACGAAATTCGCGACGACCGGGCCCAGTTCGGTATCGAACTCCTCCCGGCCCTGCCGGTAGATGCGGGTACCGACCAGGTCGGTGGGCACCAGGTCGGGGGTGAACTGCACGCGCGAGAAGCTACCGCCGACGACCTTGGCGAACGTCTCCACCGCCAGGGTCTTCGCGATACCGGGAACGCCTTCCAGCAGCACGTGACCACGAGCCAGCACGCCGACGAGCAGCCGCTCCACCAGCCGGTCCTGGCCGACGATGACCCGCTTCACCTCGTAGATCGCCTTCTCCAGGGTCTGGACATCGCGCTCGAGGGTGTTCGGCGCCGGCTCGGGCGTATCCTTCACCGAATCCATTGCGCCTGCACCATCAGTCGAAGTCACCAAACTCCCCGCTTTCGCATTGGTCTTTGTGCGTGCTGCCACAACTATTCCAGGTTCCGGCCCATGGTGCCGCAACCGGGCTGCGTGTTGTCACCGGGCCTACCTGCGGACGCTCGCCGCCCACCGGACGGTTTTCCGGGCCGCGCTCCGCATGGTTTCACCCGCGGCCACACCTTGCCCGACACCGTACGCGCCGACCGGCCCGATCATTGCGTCAACCGCACACCTGGGTGGAGCCATCGCATGCGGCAACGGTTCGGACGCCGGCCACAGCAGCGGCCCCGGCGCTCGGGAGATCCTCAGGACAGGAGGCGTATCGCGTTCGGCATGATCCCGCTCGTGCGCACGGCGGTAACCCGCACCACCTCACCGGATTCCGGCGCCTCGATCATCTTGCCGTTGCCCAGATACAGCGCCACGTGCTCACTGCCGTTCCGTCCCCAGAACAGCATGTCGCCGCGTTCCCGCTGTGCCACAGGCACTTTGGTGCCCATCTGATATTGGTAGCCGCTGTAGTGCGGCAGGGAGATGCCGACGCCCGCGAACGCGTAGACCATCAGGCCCGAGCAGTCGAAACCGGTCTTCTTGTAGTCGCCGTACCTGTCCGCGACACCGCCGTCGCGGATGCCCTTGGTGGGTCCGTCCTCGTTGCCGCCGCCCCAGGCGTAGATGACGCCGAGCTGGGACATCGCGCGGTCGACCACCATCTCGATCAGCTCCGCGGGCGTCCCGTCCGGACGAGACGGCGCACTGGGCATGGATTTGTGCGGTGGCGGATCGTCGTCGAGCTGGGTGTGCGGACGTTTGCCGTCGCCAAGTTGTTCCGCGCGCTCACGCGCTGCCGCATCCGACGCCGCACGCACCGCCGCGCTGGCGGCCGCGGCGGCCGCGGCGAGTTCCTCGATCCGGCGCTGCCGGTCCCACTCCTCATAGGCCGCGCGCTCGCCCTGCAGGCCCGACACCTGCTGTCGCGCCGCGTCCAGGCGCTGCTGAGCCACGTCCTGCTGTTTCAGCAACGCGTCGCGCTGGGCGGTCTGCTCGTTCACCGCCGACTCGGCGGCGCTCACCGCGCTCTGCGCCTGGGTCTTCTTCGCCTCCGCGGTGGCCGCGGCGGCGTCGGCGGTCTGCTTGGCCCGGCGCGCGGCCGAATCGGCGTTGGCGCGCTCGATCTGCGCGCGCCGCATGCCGTTCAGGGCGGCGTCCTGCGATGTCGAGGCCACGCTCAACAATTGTGCTCGCTCCAGGGACCGAGCCGGACTGCCGCCGGACAGGTAATTGACCATCGAATCCGAACCGGGGCTCATATATGCCTGTTCGGCGAACTTGTCGAAACTGATGCGGGCCTGATCGACCGCCGTCCCCGAGGCCACGAGCGCGCGCTGCGTTCCGGCGACCGCCGACGCGGCCGCATCTGCCTGTTCCCGAGCCGACTGCAGATCCACCAGCGCCTTGTTCACCGCCTCGCGCTTCTGCGCGACGACCGAGTCCAGCTGCTGGATCTGCTGCCCGACCGCGGCCACATCGTTGATCAGCGCGCCGACCTGGTTGACCCCGTTGGTCACCTGGGCCCCGGCCGCGGCGATGTCGTTGTCGCTCGGGTTGGGTGGAGGCGGTGGCACCGCTCCCGCGACCGGCGTCACCACGATCACCGTGGCGACGCACACCAGCAATCCCAGAGCGATCCTGAACGACCCCCCTCGTGTTGTCCCGGCCACGCGCACCCACCTCCCTGGATCCACACCGCGTTCCCGGGTAGCGAAGCGTCACCGGGACCTTCACGTGGGGTGATAGGCATAGACAATCACCCCACGAGTATCAGCGACACCCCTGCTCATCAACGGTCGCTGTATACCCTTGTGACACTTCTTCCCCAAGAGTGTCATTCGAAACCGTACGACACATACGTCTCGGAGAGAACACACACGACGTAATCACATTCGCGTAATTTGGCGATTGCTTGCAGATAACTGGAAGGTGGACAGCAATCCCCCGGACAAAACCGACCGTTCGCCCGATTTCTCCCGAAAACGGCGAGTTCAGGTACGTGCCGTCACAGCGCCGGGCGCGTCTTCCAGCGACATGCCGTTCCGGCTCGGCAGCCCGGAGCCGGTACATCCACGCCCGAACCGGGCGGAACAACGAATGTCGTCACTGCGACGAGCGACCAGAACGGAGGATCTTCCGCGGCCGACGACGCCGATCCGGACTACCTCGACCGGCTCAGTGAACCGGATCGCCCGCGGCATGCTCCGGCACGACCTGTGACCGACGGCGCTTGACCAGATACAACCCGCCGGTCACCACCAGAAGGCCCAGCAACAGCACGTAGGTGAACACCGGCCACGAGACCAGACCGTTCGTCTCGAGGCTCTGCACGAAGGCGCGCGTCGCCTCGACGCTGTGCCCGCCGTGCCGGTTCTTGGCGATGTCCTCGGCCTTCTCCAGGCGGTAGCGGCTGTAGGTGTCGCTGTAGGTTCCCGCCCAGTCGTCGCTGAGCACCAGGACCGTGCCGTGCTCGGACTTGCCGACCACGGTGGCCAGGTCGCGCAGACTCGAATCCGGCGACGGATTTCCCGGGACAACCACCACAGTCAGCGGAATCCCCTGATCCCGGGTATCGGCGACCACGGACTCCAGATCCGAGGGATCGTCACCCTTGGGAACGGAGACGTGATCCGCGGCCAACTGCGCGAGGATGGTGTGCACATCGACCTCGGGCGGAATCTCCGCGGCCCTGGGGGTACCAACCGAGGCAAAGGTGACGGTCATCTTCCATCCGGTCTCGTCGAGTCGCCAACCGGGGCGACTGGCTTCCAAACACATGTCACATGATTCGCGCCGCGGGGGCACGAGAAGCGAGGCTGCGCCGAAACGCATGGATGCACAGTACGCGACCGGTGCATGATGTTTGCGGGCACGCCGCGCGGTGCGCCCCCGCATGTTTCACAGGACAAGCGTACTGTTAGCCTAGGCAGCATGAGGGCGCACAGCTATCGGCCCTCGACCGGAGCCGTCGGCACAGCCCCGCCGACGGCCACCTCACCGACGAGTGGAGCTGAACGTATGACGACCATCGATACATTCGGCGCAAAGGGCACCCTCGAGGTCGGAGATCGGTCGTATGAGATCTTCCGCCTCTCCGCCGTGCCCGGCACCGAAAAACTCCCCTACGCACTGAAAGTCCTCGCCGAGAACCTGCTCCGCACCGAGGACGGCGCCAACATCACCGCGGATCACATTCGGGCCATTGCCGATTGGGATCCCTCCGCGCAGCCGAACACCGAAATCCAGTTCACCCCCGCGCGAGTGATCATGCAGGACTTCACCGGCGTGCCCTGCATCGTCGACCTCGCCACCATGCGCGAAGCCGTCACCGCCCTCGGCGGCGACCCGAGCAAGGTCAACCCGCTCTCCCCCGCCGACATGGTCATCGACCACTCGGTCATCCTCGACATCTTCGGCACCGCCGACGCGCTCGAGCGCAACGTCGACCTCGAGTACCAGCGCAACGGCGAGCGCTACCAGTTCCTGCGCTGGGGCCAGGGCGCCTTCGACGACTTCAAGGTCGTCCCGCCGGGCGTCGGCATCGTGCACCAGGTCAACATCGAGTACCTGGCCCCCACCGTCATGGTCCGTAACGGCCAGGCATACCCGGACACCTGCGTCGGCACCGACTCGCACACCACGATGGTCAACGGCCTGGGCGTGCTGGGCTGGGGCGTCGGCGGCATCGAGGCCGAGGCGGCCATGCTGGGCCAGCCCGTTTCGATGCTGATCCCGCGCGTGGTCGGCTTCAAACTCACCGGTGAGATCCAGCCCGGCGTCACCGCCACCGACGTGGTGCTCACCGTCACCGACATGCTGCGCAAGCACGGCGTGGTCGGCAAGTTTGTCGAGTTCTACGGCAAGGGCGTGGCCGAGGTGCCCCTCGCGAACCGCGCCACCCTGGGCAACATGAGCCCCGAATTCGGTTCCACCGCAGCGATTTTCCCGATCGACGCGGAGACCATCAACTACCTGCGCCTGACCGGCCGCACCGACGAGCAGCTCGCGCTGGTCGAGGCGTACGCCAAGGAACAGGGCCTGTGGCACGACGCGGACAACGAGCCCGCGTACTCGGAGTACCTGGAACTGGACCTGGGCACCGTGGTGCCGTCCATCGCCGGCCCGAAGCGCCCGCAGGACCGAATCCTGTTGTCGGACTCCAAGGTTGCCTTCCGCAAGGACATCCACAACTACACCGACGACCCCGAGGCCGCCCCGCACTCCAAGCTGGACGAGGCCATCGAGGAGTCGTTCCCGGCCAGCGATCCGGCCGAGCTGAGCTTCGCCGACGACGGCGCGGTCATCCCGAATGCCTCCAACGGCAACACCGGCCGCCCGTCCAAGCCGGTCAGGGTCTCCGATCCCGAGCGCGGTGACTTCGTGCTCGACCACGGGGCCGTGGTGGTCGCGGGCATCACCTCCTGCACCAACACCTCGAACCCGTCGGTCATGATCGGCGCCGCGCTGCTGGCGCGCAACGCGGTCGAGAAGGGCCTGGCCTCCAAGCCGTGGGTCAAGACCAACATGGCCCCGGGCTCGCAGGTGGTCGCCGACTACTACGAGAAGGCCGGCCTCTGGCCGTACCTGGAGAAGCTGGGCTTCTACGTGGGCGGTTTCGGCTGCACCACCTGTATCGGCAACACCGGCCCGCTGCCGGAGGAGATCTCCAAGGCGGTCAACGACAACGACCTGTCGGTCACCGCGGTGCTCTCGGGCAACCGCAACTTCGAGGGCCGCATCTCCCCCGACGTGAAGATGAACTACCTGGCCTCCCCGCCGCTGGTCATCGCGTACGCCCTGGCGGGCACCATGGACTTCGACTTCGAGGTCGACGCGCTGGGCAAGGACACCGACGGCAACGACGTCTTCCTGAAGGACATCTGGCCCTCGCCCCAGGAGATCGACGACACCATCAAGTCGGCGATCAGCCGGGACATGTTCACCAAGTCCTACGCCACCGTCTTCGAGGGCGATGAGCGCTGGAAGGGTCTGAACACCCCCGAGGGCGACACCTTCGCCTGGGACGAGAACTCGACCTACGTCCGCAAGGCCCCGTATTTCGAGGGCATGTCGATGACCCCGGCCCCGGTCGAGGACATCACCGGCGCGCGCGTGCTGGCGCTGCTGGGCGACTCGGTGACCACCGACCACATCTCCCCGGCCGGTCCGATCAAGCCGGGCACCCCGGCCGCGCAGTACCTGGACGCGCACGGCGTGGAGCGCAAGGACTACAACTCGCTGGGTTCGCGGCGCGGCAACCACGAGGTGATGATCCGCGGTACCTTCGCGAACATCCGCCTGCGCAACCAGCTGCTGGACGACGTCTCGGGCGGTTACACCCGCGACTTCACCCAGGACGGTGGCCCGCAGGCGTTCATCTACGACGCCTCGCAGAACTACCAGGCCGCGGGCATCCCGCTGGTCGTGCTGGGCGGCAAGGAGTACGGTTCGGGGTCCTCGCGTGACTGGGCCGCCAAGGGCACCCGCCTGCTGGGTGTGCGTGCGGTCATCACCGAGTCGTTCGAGCGCATCCACCGCTCGAACCTGATCGGCATGGGCGTCATCCCGCTGCAGTTCCCGGCCGGCGAGTCGGCCGCGTCGTTGAAGCTGGACGGCACCGAGACCTTCGACATCGAGGGGATCACCCAGCTGAACGAGGGCAAGACGCCGAAGACCCTGAAGGTGACCGCCGCCAAGGAGAACGGCGACAAGGTCACCTTCGACGCGGTCGTGCGCATCGACACCCCCGGTGAGGCGGACTACTACCGCAACGGCGGCATCCTGCAGTTCGTCCTGCGCAACATGATCAACGCGTAGGACCTCCCGAGGCTCGTCGTTCGACGGTCGAGACCCGTGTTTCGACCGTCGAACGACGGGCCGGTCGCCACCCGCTGGTACGACTCGCTTCCCAACGGGGTTGGGCGGGTGCACATCTCATCGGCAGATGCACCCGCTCCGACCTTGTACCGTTGAACTCTGCCCCGGTCGATCCCGGCGCAGGGCGCTGTATTTTCGCTGGAGGAGCCCATGCCCAAGGTCAGTGAGGACCATCTCGCCGCCCGGCGCAGCCAGATCCTGGACGGGGCACGGCGGTGCTTCGCCGAATTCGGCTACGAGGGCGCCACCGTACGTCGTCTGGAGGAGGCCATCGGCCTGTCGCGCGGCGCGATCTTCCACCATTTCCGCGACAAGGACGCGTTGTTCCTGGCACTGGCCCAGGAGGACACCGAACGGATGGCCGATATCGCCGCCACGCAGGGTCTGGTGCAGGTCATGCGCGAGATGCTGGCCGATCCGGCGCAGTACAACTGGCTCGGCACCCGGCTGGAGATCGCCCGGCGGCTGCGGACCGATCCGGAGTTCGCCGCGGGCTGGACCCAGCGTTCGGCCGAGTTGACCGCCGCCACGCTGGCTCGCCTGGAGCGCCGCAAGGCCGCGGGCGCGCTGCGCGACGACGTGCCCACCGACGTGCTGCTCGGCTATCTGGATCTGGTGCTCGACGGGCTCATCGCCCGCATCGCCTCCGGACATACCAACGACAATCTCACGGCCGTGCTCGACCTGGTCGAAGCCTCGGTGCGCCGCAAGGGCTGAGCGGCGAAACAGCCCTGCGATGGCACTCGATGCAACAATGCACGCATTGCGTCATTGCGTTGAATGCCGACATGCACGGACTGTCATCGCCGTGCGGGCCGGATGAAAGGAATTCCGACCGGTCTGGGCGAATCGTGTCCGATACCACTTCCGGACCGGAAATAGCGGGCATGCACCGCACGTTCGCCAAGGTATGACCTTTGCTGTCCCCGTCACCGTGCGCGGCTACGAGCTCGATGTCAACGGCCATATGAATCAAGCCGTGTACCACCAGTACGCCGAGCACGCCCGCTGGGAGGCGATGCGCGCGGCCGGTCTGGTTCCGGACAAGATGCTGCATGCCGGACTGGGCCCGGTGATTCTGGAATCCACCGTCCGGCATCTGCGCGAATTGCATCTGGGCGACGAGGTCACGATCACCTGTGAATTCGAATGGGGCGAGGGCAAGGCATTCCGGATCAATCAGCAGATCCGGAAACTCGACGGGACGGTATCCGCGGAGTTCCGCGTCGTCACCGGTCTGATGGATCTCACCGCACGCAAACTCGTGCCGAATCCGCGGGAGCGGTTCCGCGAACTGTCCGAGTCCGCGGACGTCCTCGGTCTGTAACGCGTTGAGCGGTCAACCGAAAGACTCTCGGCGATAGCACATTCCGCGTCGCTGCCAACGGAATAGCGGGCACCCGAAATCTTTCGTTGCCGACCGGTCAGCAGGCCGGTCGCGATATGATCCAGGGCACGCTCGGCTTCCGTGGCAAACCGCGAGCAGATCGGAGACCAGCCCCATGCCTGACGCTGTCCATCCCCCTGTGTCCACCTCCCCGGGATCGCATCAAGATAGCCAGGAGGTTGCGCCGCTACTGTCCGGCTATTTGATAGCCGAATCGACGCGGGCGGTGAGCGTGCGCGTGAGCGAGGGCACGTGGACCTTCGATCGAGCAGATGTTCTCGGCATCGATCTGGTGGGATCCCGGATGCCGTACGGCGACGGTGATCCGGCCGCGCGGCCGGTGCAGGTGCGCATCCGGCCGGGCGCTACCGCGGACTTCACCCGGCGCTTGCGCATCGAACTCACCGACCGCCCGATGACGTTGCCGCAGCAGCACTCTCCCGCCCGCGGCGATGATCTGCTGGCCCGCCTCACCGAACGCTGGGCCCGCGATCTGCAGCTGCCGACCGATCCCGCCGTCGGCGGTGTCACCATGACTCGCAGCCAGACTCGCTCGTTCGCGCTCAGCGACGACGCGATGACCTGCGACAGCCTCGACTGAGAGGTTCCGCCTCCGATGGCCCGCGCGACGGGGTCCGTGCTGATCGTCACCGAAGCCGATGACCTGCACGCCGACGCGATGGCTGCGACCCTCCGAAAGCACCACGGCGTCAACCCGATTCGTCTCGACATGCGCGACTTCCCGCGCGAGACCGGCAGTTTCCGGCTCGACCGGGCGGGTACCGCGCGCTCGCTGTCCAACCTGCGCGGCCTGGACGAGGTCGGTTCGGTGTGGTGGCGGCGGCCGCATCAGGCCGTGGTGCCCAGTGGAGTGCGCCGCGCCGACGACGACTACCGGCAGGCCGAGTGCGACGGTTTCCTGCAGGGACTGCTGTGGTCGATTCCGGCGGTCTGGGTCAACGATCCCGGCACCGACCGCACCGCGACCCGCAAGATCGTGCAACTCGAGACCGCACGCCGCGCGGGATTCGTCATCCCGGAAACCCTGGTCACCAACGATCCGGACGAGGCGCGCAGCTTCGTCGGCTCACGGCCGGGTCCGGTGGTCTACAAGCGCACCGGAACCGGACGCGCGGAATTCTCCGAGACCCGGGTGGTCACGCCCGCGGACCTGACCCGCCTGGAAACGATCCGCTCCGCGCCCACGACCTTCCAGGACTATGTCGAGGCCGACTGCGATCTGCGCGTGGTCTGGATCGACGGGGTCGAGTGGACCGTGCGCATCGACTCGCAATCCGGTGTGGGACGCGTGGATTCGCGCCTGGACACCTCGGTCGACTTCACCCCCGAACGACTGCCCGCCACGGTGAGTAAATCCATCGCCACCGTGATGGGCGCGCTCGGACTGACCTTCGGCGTCCTGGACATCCGCCTCGGGACCGACGGCGAGTACTACTTCCTGGAGGTCAACCCCCAGGGGCAGTTCGCGTATCTCGAGATCAAGACCGGCCTGCCGATATTCCGCAGTCTCGCAGGGTATCTCGTGCTCGGTGACGCAAGCGTGCCGCGAGCATGAGCGCCTCGCGGAGCGAATTACTTACTCGCCCCGGCCTTCCGGCGATTCGCGCCACCACGGCTGCGGAGTTGCACATGCGACTCCACGAGCACGTTGTGGATGAACCCGTACGAGCGGCCCGTCTCGCGTGCCAGCGAGCGGATACTCGCCCCCGCCTCGTATTGCTTCTTGAGCTGGGTTTGCAAGCGGTCGCGAGACTTTCCGGTCACGCGCGTCCCTTTACCCAGCGTGGACTTCCCCTGTGTGGGCCTGTCACTCATGGCTTCCTCCGGTCGCCCTGCAGCCTGATTCAAGGCTAGAACTACAAGCATGCAGTGATCAACGCTTCCATGTGATCAACCTCACGAAATTGTCCGGAATCGGCATCGGCGACAATTTTCGGCGTCGTACGCCGTCTGCACAACCGAGACCACACCGAACGAACTTCAGGAGCCCCCCATGCGCAGGATCACCGCAGGACTGTTCATCGCGCTCGACGGCGTCGTCGCCGACCCGCAGAACTGGCACTTCCCGTACTTCAACGACGAGATGGGCGCCGCGGTCAGCGATCAGATGGGCACCGCCGACACGATGCTGTTCGGCCGCACGACCTACGAGGGTTTCGCCGCCGCCTGGCCCGAGCGCGAGCACGCGGGCGGCCCGGACGCCGAGATGGCCCGGCACTTCGGCGACATCCGCAAGATCGTGGCCACCCACCGCGACATCGACCTGCAGTGGCGCAATTCCGAGGTGCTGCAGGGCGATCTGATCGAGTCGGTGACCACGCTGAAGCAGGAGCCGGGCGGCGATATCGGCCTGAGCGGTTCGGTATCGGTCGTGCGACAGTTGCTGTCCGCGAAGCTGATCGACGAACTGCACCTGCTCGTGCACCCGATCGCGATGCGCTCGGGCATGCGCCTGTTCGAGGAGGCCGATACGCCGCTGCCACTGACCCTGCTGCGCTCGGCCACCTTCAAGACCGGCGTGGTGCACACCGTCTACGGGCCCGGCGACATCCTCGAAGGCGGCTACGAACAGGCCCGCGAGAACCTGTCCTAGCTCAGGCCAGCTGGATCAGCTCCAGGTAGTCCTGCGACCAGTGGTCCTCGGTGCCGTCGGGCAGCATGATGACCCGTTCCGGGTTCAGTGCCTCGGCCGCGCCGGGATCGTGCGTCACCAGGACCACCGCGCCGGCGTAACTGCGCAGCGCGTCCAGCACCTGTTCGCGCGAGACGGGGTCGAGGTTGTTGGTGGGCTCGTCCAGCAGCAGCACATTCGCCGCCGAGGAGACCAGTCCGGCCAGGGCCAGGCGGGTCTTCTCACCGCCGGACAACGTCCCCGCGGGCTGTTCGAGCTGCGGACCGGAGAACATGAACGCGCCCAGCAGACTGCGTAGCTCCTGCTCGCCCGCGTCCGGCGAGGCGTGCCGGATGTTCTCCCAGACCGTGGCGTTGTCTTCGAGGGTGTCGTGCTCCTGGGCGAAATAGCCGACCTTGAGGCCGCGGCCGGGCTCCACCCCGCCCGCGGTCGGAGTCTCCACTCCCGCCAGCAGCTTCAGCATGGTCGTCTTACCCGCGCCGTTGAGCCCGAGCACCACCACGCGGCTGCCCCGGTCGACGGCGAAGCTGACGCCGGTGAAGATCTCCAGCGAGCCGTACAGCTTCGTCAGGTCCGTCACCATCAATGGGGTGCGGCCGCAGGGGGCGGGCTCCGGGAATTTGATCCGGGCCACCTTGTCGGCCACGCGCACTTCGTCCAGATCCGCGAGCAACCGGTCCGCGCGCTTGGCCATCTGGTGTGCCGCAGCGGCTTTCGTGGCCTTGGCGCCGAGTTTGGCGGCCTGTGCGCGCAGTGCGCCGGCCTTCTTCTCCGCATTGGCGCGTTCGCGCACCCGGCGCTGCTCGTCGGTGGCGCGAGCGTCGAGGTACTTCTTCCAGCCCATGTTGTAGAGATCGGCCTCGCCGCGCACCGCGTCCAGGAACCAGACCTTGTTCACCACGTCGGCGAGCAGATCCACGTCGTGGGAGATCACGATCAGGCCGCCGTCGTGGTTCTGCAGGAATCCGCGCAGCCAGGTGATCGAATCGGCGTCGAGGTGGTTGGTGGGCTCGTCCAGCAGCAGCGTGCGATCGCTGCGGCCACCCGAACCGTCCGAGGCGGAGAACAGGATGCGGGCCAGTTCGATGCGCCGACGCTGCCCACCGGACAGGGTGCGCAGCTGCTGGTTCAGCACGCGATCGGGCAGGCCCAGGCTGTTGCAGATCCGGGCGGCCTCACTCTCGGCGACATAGCCGCCCAGGGCCGAGAACCGGTCCTCGAGCTGGCCGTACTTGCGCACCGCCTTCTCGCGTTCGGCGTCGTCGGCCACCTCGGCCATGCGCGCCTGCTGCTTCTCCATATCGCGGATCAGCGCGTCCAGGCCGCGGGCGGACAGCACCCGGTCGCGGGCCAGCACGTCCAGATTGCCCTCGCGCGGATCCTGTGGCAGATAACCGATTTCGCCGGACCTGGTCACCGTGCCCGCATAGGGTTCCCCCTCACCGGCCAGGATGCGCAGCGTGGTCGTCTTACCGGCGCCATTGCGCCCGACCAGCCCGATCCGGTCGCCCGACTGCACCCGCAGCGCCGAACCGGGCGCGGTCAGCAGTGTGCGGATTCCGGCCCGGACCTCCAGGTCGGTCGCGGTGATCACAACAGTCTCCTCAGCAAAATAGTCGTACGGTCACGGGGTGATAGCTCGGATGTGCGTCGACAGAACGCACGAGAATCTCCGATTTTACGCACCCTGCCGATCGGCCGCCGTAACGCGCACCACTACGGCCGTCCGGCGGGCCCGCCGGAACCTCGCTCCGATCGATGTGCCGCGCGCCGTCACCCGCGATTCGCCGATGGGGCCGGACCTATCGGGCGCACGCGGTCATCGGCTAGCGTGCGAGGTTATGAGCGATGACCTGAAGGGTAAGAGTGCGCTGGTCACCGGCGCGAGCCGCGGCATCGGCAAGGCGGTGGCGGCCGAATTGCTGGCCCAGGGCGCGAACGTGTTGATCACCGCCCGCAAAGCCGAACCGCTGGAGGAGACCGCCACCGAACTGCGCGGTCTCGGCCATGCCGGAAAGGTCGTTGCGCTGGCGGGCAATTCCGGCGACGACACCGCGCGAGCGGATGCGGTGGCCACCGCGATCGCCGAATTCGGCGCGCTGGACATCCTGATCAACAACACCGGCATCAACCCCGTGTACGGCTCGCTCATGGAGGCCGATCTGAACGCGGTCCGCAAGATCTTCGACGTCAACGTCGTCGCCGCGCTCGGTTACGTCCAGGAGGCGTACCGGGCGTGGATGGGCGTCAACGGCGGTGCGGTGGTCAACGTCGCCAGCGTCGCCGGGATCCGCTCCAGCGGGGTGATCGCCGCGTACGGCGCGTCGAAGGCCGCGCTGATCCGGCTCACCGAGGAACTGGCCTGGCAGCTCGGTCCCGCTATCCGGGTCAACGCCGTGGCGCCCGCGGTGGTCAAGACCAAGTTCGCCGACGCGCTCTACTCCGCGGACGAGGACGCCGCGGCCGCGGCGTATCCGATGAAGCGCCTGGGCAATCCGGAGGACGTCGCCGCACTGATCACATTCCTCGTCTCGGATCGAGCGGCCTGGATCACCGGTGAGGTCGTGCGGGTCGACGGCGGTCTGCTGGCCACCGGCGGGCTCTGAGGGGTACCGGCGGGTCAGCGGAACAACAGCGCGCTGGCCATGTCGGCCTCCATGTAGTGCATGTACTTGCTCGCGGTGTCCTCGGTGACCGCGCTGGTCGCGGTCACCACCGTGAGCACCACGAAGTTGCCCTGGGACTTGGTCTGCCACTTGCCGACGGCGAAATGGGCGATATAGCTGCCGGGTCGCATCTTCAGGTCGTCGTCGGCGTATTGGGTCGCGAGTTTGCGTGAGTCCTCGCTGGCGGTGGTGCCCAGCACGTACTGCGTGAGCATGACGCCGCCGTTCTCGGCCTTGTACACCATCTCCGCCGCGTACTGGCAGCCCAGACCGGTCAGTTTGCCGTTGTTCTCGATATCGGAGCAGCTGGAATGGTCCCGGCCCTCCACCCAGTCCGCATGCAGGTGGACCGCGCCGAGGGTGAAATTCCAGTCGTGCGAGTACTCGGTGTAGCTGAACCGGCCGCCGGACGGGCCCGCCGACGAGGTCGTGGTGGTCGTCGTGGACGAGCTGCTCGTGGCCGAGACCAGCGACGGGCTGGACGGGCTCGCGGACGTGTCGTCGCCGGAATGCCGATTGAGCACGACGACCAGGGCGACGGCGACCACCACCAGCACCACCACACCGGCGACGCCACCGGCGATCAGAGCCGTGTTGTTGCGGCGCGGCGGCGGGAATCCCCCGGGATATCCGGGCTGAGCCGACCAGCCGGGCTGCGGCTGCGACGGCCACCCCTGCTGCGGGTCGCCGGGCGGCGGATAGGCCGATTGCTGATAACCGGGCTGCGACTGCTGGTAGACGGGGTACGCGTTGGCGGTCTGCCCCCATCCGGCATCGGGTGTCTGCTGATATCCGCCGGACTGTCCCCATCCGGGCGAGTCGGGCGATTGTGGCGTGGGATTCCCGTAGGGGTCCGAGCCGGGGGGATACGTCATCGCTGCCTCCTTCCGCACCCGGGGTCGCCGTAGCGCCCTGTCGCGGTCGTCCCCCCAGGCATGCGCGGAAACCCTACCGCAGCACCGTGACACGTTGCCACGCAGATTCTCTGATCCAATACTCGGTGTGACCTCCGATCTCCTCATCTGCGGCCTCGGCCCGGCCGGGCGTGCGCTGGCGCATCGCGCGATCGTTCGCGGGCTCACCGTCACCGTCGTGGATCCCCGGCCCACGCGGCGCTGGACCGCGACCTACGCGGCATGGGCGGACGAGTTGCCCGGCTGGATCCGCACTGCCGCGATCGCGGCCACGGTGCCCCGGCCGGTCGCGTGGGGTACGCGGCGATTCGAGATCGATCGGGCCTATGCGGTCTTCGACACTGCCGCACTACAGGATTCGCTCGATATCGGCGCGGCGACCGTGGTGAGCGATCGGGTCGAGCAGATCATCCGATCGCCACGTTCACGAATCCCGCGGTCGGTGCGGTTGTCCGGCGGCGAGGTGCTGCACGCCCGGCGGGTGATCGACGCGCGCGGCGTTTCCCGGTCCCCCGACCGGGCCGAGCAGACCGCCTACGGCGTTGTGCTGCCCCGGGACCGGTGGGACGAGCCGTTGTTCATGGATTGGCGGACCGACAACGGCACCACCCCCGACGAGCCGCGTTCGTTCTTGTACGCGGTCCCCCGCAGCGAGACCGCGATCCTGCTGGAAGAGACCTGCCTGGCCGGACGCCCCGCACTGGATCCGGCTCGGCTGCGCGACCGGTTGCATGCCCGGATGCGCTGCCGCGGAATAGAATTCGACGGCAGCGAACCGGTCGAGCGGGTTCGTTTCCCGCTCCAGGGCGGCCGACCCGGCGCGGGCCGGTTCGGCGCGGCGGGCGGATTGCTGCACCCCGCAACGGGTTACAGCGTCGCAGCGTCACTGACCGCCGCGGACGCAGTCGTCACGGGCGCGTCCACCGGATCCGCCTCGGCGCGTGCGGTGCATCTGGCCCGGGAGGCCGGGCTGCGCGCGCTGCTCGCCCTCCCACCGGCCGATCTTCCGGTCTTCTTCGACACCTTCTTCGCGCTGCCGACCGCGACGCAGCGCGCCTATCTGTCCGGCTCGGACGATCTGCCGGGCACCGCTGCCGCGATGACGTCGCTGTTCCGCGCCCTACCGTGGCGGCTGCGCCGCACGCTCGCCACGGCCGTCCTCACGCGCTGACTTCGGCTCGGTCGCCGAAGCTCAGCCGCCGGATGGGCCCCATCCCGACGAGTGCGACGACCGCGAGCACACCGTGCGCCGCGACGAACCAGAGCGCCACGTTGAACGATCCGGTGGTCTGCACGATGTACCCGATGACGATCGGGGTGACGATGCCCGCGATGTTGCCGAGTCCGTTGGTCAGCGAGCTGAAGATGCTGGCGGCCTCGGTCGGCGCGACATCGGTGGTGATCGCCCAGCCCAGCGAGCCCATCCCCTTGCCGAAGAACGCGGTGGTCATGATCAGCACGATGATGGTGGTGCTGTCGGTGAAGTCCGCGACCGCGATCACGGTCCCGAGCAGGAGTCCAGCCGCGGCGGGCAGCTTGCGCGCCAGTGTCAGCGAAACCCCGTGCCGCAGTAGGAAATCGGAGATGAAGCCGCCGAACAGCCCGCCGATGAACGCGGCCAGGGCGGGCAGTGCGGCGATGAATCCCGCGTGCACCAGCGAGATGTGCCGGGCCTGGGTGAGGTAGATCGGGAACCAGGTGATGAAGAAATAGCTCAGCGAGTTCACCGCGTACTGGAACACCGAGATCCCCCACAGCGGACGCATCGACAGCACGCGGCCGAGCATCCCCCGGTCGATGCGGATCCGCGCGGCCGTCGACGGCGTCGAGTCCATGTCGACCACCGCGCCGCCGCTGCTCATCGTGTCGAGTTCGCTCGGCGAGACCCGGCCGTGTTCGCGCGGCGGGTACATCCAGCCCCACCACAGGATCGCGATGGCCAGTCCGAGCGCACCGAGCAGGACGAACACCCAGCGCCAGCCGAATTCGTGGGTGATCCAAGCCATGACGGGCGCGAACAGCACGGTGGCGAAATACTGTCCGGAGTTGAACACCGCGGTGGCCTGACCGCGTTCGGCGGTCGGGAACCAGATCGTCGCGACGCGGGCGTTCGCCGGGAACGCCGGGGATTCGAAGACACCCAGCAGCAGTCGCAGCGCGAACATCACGACCAGCGCCACCACCACGCGCGCGTTGATCAGCCCGACCAGGCTCGTCGCCGCGGTCGCCAGGGTCCACAGCGCCAGGCTGCACGCGTACACCCGACGCGCACCGAACCGGTCCAGCAGCATGCCACCGGGCAGCTGCGCGACCACGTACGCCCAGCTGAACGCCGAGAAGATGTAGCCGAGTTGGACCGCGGAGAAGCCCAGGCTCTCGCGCACGCTGGTACCGGTGATCGACAGCGAACTGCGGTCGGCGTAGTTGACGACCGTGATGACGAACAACAGTCCCAGCACGACGAACCGGGTGGGGATCCGCCGCGACCGTTGCGGGCCCGCGGGTGTGACCGGGCCCGCCGCGGCGAGGTCTCCGGATTCCGGTTTCAGCATTCTCGTCCTCCTGCATCCCCGGCCACGGTTGTGGTCCGGGTCACCCGTCGGTGGGTGTCACAGGAGGTTATGCCGCGCGCACGATACCCGTCGAACACCGATTCGGCATCGAGTGATACCCGAAGTGCCAGGTCCGCGGCCTGTTCGTCCGGCCGGATGCCTACCCGGCTCCCTTACCCCCGCATACGCCGCCGGGACCGCTCGTCAGCTGCGGGGTCTCATGATGAAACCGGTATCCTCGCAGGATGAAGCGCACGTCGTTCGCACGTTGGCCGTGTTCCATCGCCCGGACGATGGATCTGCTCGGCGACCGGTGGACACCGCTGGTGTTGCGCGAGGCGTTCTACGGGATCCGGCGCTTCGACGACTTCCAGCAACAACTGGGCATCGCCCGCAACACGCTCAGCGACCGGCTGCGCCGTCTGGTGGACGAGGGCCTGCTGGACAAGCGCCCGTACCACTGCGATCCCGTCTGGTACGAATACGTGCTCACCGAGAAGGGCGCGGACTTCTGGAGCGTGCTGCTGACGATCAACCGCTGGGGCGATCGCTGGCTGGCCGGTGCGGAAGGGGCGCCGATCACCGTGCACCACACCGCATGCGGTCACGACACCCAGGTCAAGGTCGTCTGTGAGCACTGCGACGAACCGATGACGATCGATGATTCACGTCTGCGGATGGGCCCCGGGTATCCCGAGCATCTGCGCGAACGTCCCGATATTCGGGAGCGTTTCGCCCGGCAGGACAGCGAATAGGTTCCCGACCGCGCCTCGGACGGGCATCAGGCCACGGTCGAGCGTCGCGCGACCAGTTCCGGTACGAACACGACGTGCTGATGCCGGTGCGTGCCGTCCCCCGCGGCCTCCTCGAGCAGCAGGCGTGCGGCGGCACGGCCGAGTTCTTCGCGAGGCTGACGGATCGAGGAGAGCGGAACCGCGGCCGCGGCGGCGAAATCGATGTCGTCGTAGCCGATGACCGCCATGTCGTCGGGTACCGCCAGACCGCGCATGGTCAACGTCTGCAGGACGCCCAGCGCGAGCAGGTCGTTGGCGCAGAACACCGCGGTCGGGCGGTCAGGAGTGTCCAGCAGGGCGGCGGCGGCATCGCGTCCGGCTTCGAAAGTCATTGCGGCGGTGGCGATATCGTAGAGGCGGGCGTCCGCCGCGGCGATCGCCTCGGCCGCGCCGCGACGACGTTCGCTCACCTGGGTCACCGCCTGCGGGCCACCGACGAATCCGATCCGGGTGTGCCCCGCGCCGAGCAGATGTTCGGCGGCCAGCCGTCCGCCCAGGACGTCGTCGACCGAGACCGAGCAGCGGTCCGGCCGGTCGCTGTGCCGGTCGACCAGCACCGCGGGAACGCCCTGGGCCGCGAGCGTGCGCAGGGCCTGCTCGCCGTCACCGTCCGCCGGGGTGATCAGCACCCCGCGCATCCGCTGCTGGGCGATCTGCTCGAGATGACGTTCCTCGCGCCGCGGATCGTCGCCGCTGTTGCAGATCACGAGCATCGCGCCGTGTCCGGCGGCCTCCTCCTCCGCACCGTGTGCGACGTCGGTGAAGAACGGGTTGGCCATGTCCAGCACCACCATGGCCAATGTGCGGCTACTCCCCTCACGAAGTTGCCGCGCGGAATCGTTCCGCACATAACCGGTTTCGGCGATGGCCCGGCGCACCCGCTCCCGGGTCGCCTCGGAGACCTGGTCGGGCCGGTTGAGCACATTGCTGACCGTGCCCAGCGACACTCCGGCGCGCCGGGCCACCTCCTTGATGCTCACCGCCATGGTGTGTCCTTCCCGTGACGATGCGAGCATAATCGCCGCGGCCGGGCATTCCGCCCGGCCGCGGCCCGGCGCGTCAGCCGTGCACCGGCACCGGATCGCCCGAATCGGTGGTCCGCCCGTACCGTTCGAGTTCGATCTCGCGCAAGGTCTTGTTCCGGGTGCGCGGAGCCCAGACGGTACCGATCAGCAGAGCCAGGGCCAGCAACCCGATCAGCAGCAGTCCGACCGAGGTCAGGCCGGTGGCGGCCAGCAAGGTCGGGAAGAAGTAGCTGAGCAGGCCGGTCGCCGCGCGCACCACGAAGAACATAAAACCCTGCGCGCTGGCGCGATACGACGTGGCGAACAGTTCGCTGGTCCACAGGCTGTAGAACGCCTGCGCGCCGATCCCGCTGGAGATGCCCCAGAGCACGGCGAAGGTCAGCAGCGTCGGCATGCCCGCGGAGGTGAAGAACACCAGCACGCACCACGCCAGCACACCCAGTGCCGCACCCACCAGATACAGCACCCGCTGCGAGATGCGGTCGGCGAACGCCATGAAGCCGAAATACGTTGCCAGCACGGTACATCCCCACACCAGCACCTGCAGCAGATCCTGCTGCACCGCGCTGTGCACCCCGGCGCTGTCGTACACCCGGGGCATGAAGATGCCCGCCTGCCCGGCCACGGTGTTCCAGAATCCGTAGACGCCCATCAACATCAGCAGTGCGGTGATGTTCACTCGCCGCGAGAACAGCCCGCGCAGCCCGCGATCGCCCGCCGAGGACGGTTGACTGCCGCGTTCGGCGTCCTCGGTCCAGATCTGAGATTCGGCCAGGCCCTGCCGGATCCACCACACCACCGCGGCCACCACGAACAGGTGCAGGAAGATCAGCCGCGAACCGGCCAGGCCGAGCGGAGCCAGGCCCGCGGCCAGCGCGAAGCCGATCAGCGGGCCGAGCGACCAGGCCAGCTGGGCAGTGCCGACGTGCCGGGCTCGCGCAGTGGTCGGCGCCTGTTCGGCGATGTAGGTCCACGAGGCCGGCACACCCGCACCCACCGCGATCCCGGTGATCAGGAAGCCCGCCAGCAGCATCCCGAAATTGACCGCGCAGGCCGCGATCAGCACGCCGACCATGTAGACGAGCAGGTCGTAGGTGTAGATCGCCTTGCGTCCGAAGCGATCACACAGCGGACCACCCAGGCCCGCGCCGATCGCCGCGCCGAACGCGTTCGCGCTGAATGCCGCCAGCAGACCTACGGCCAGATTGCTCAGGCCGTAGGCGTGCTGCCAGAAGGTGAGGCTGGTCGCGATCGCGATGATCGATCCGGCCTCGATGTAATTGGACATGGCGACGGAGATGGTGGCCCGCCAGCCCGTCGTGGAGCGTGCGCCTAACTTCATGATTCCTCTGTTGCTGATGGTGCCGGAAGGTCGCCGAGCGGCGACATCCGGGCCGGTGTACGGGAGTCGGGGACGGATCAGTCCAGATGGAAGTACTCGCTGAGCTGCCGCATCGAGGCGTCGACCGGCACACCGTCGGGTGCCCGGAAGTATTCGGCCATCGTTTGCTGCCAGCGGGTGTTGACCTCGCTCGCTGCCATCGCGGCGCTCGCGCGGGCGAAGTCGGCGGTCTCCAGATAACCGATCACCAGACCGTCCTCGGGTCGCAGGAACAGCGAATAGTTGGACCAGCCGGCTTCGCGTAGCGCGTCGAGCATCTCCGGCCAGACCGTCGTGTGTGCGGCGAGATAGTCCTCGACTCGCTCCGGCCGCAGCTCCAGGACGAAGCAGACGCGCTCAGATTTGTCACCCATACATACTCCGAGTGAAACGTTTCAGATTGTTACCGGGATCACCATAGAGGCGCGTCCGCTCTCACGTCAACAACTTCCGGCGACTGCGTCCTCCGTTCTCGAGATCGCAGGTCTCGGCGATCTTGTCGGCCATCGAACCTCCGGCGGAACCTTGACCCCAATTTCGCGGTGCTGTAGCTTCCATCACATATTGAAACGTTTCATCAGGAGTGGGTGATGAGTGAACCACGTGCGGACCAGCGCGTCCGCGACACACTGCGGAATCAGCGGATCGAACTGCCGTCCTGGGCATTCGGCAACTCGGGCACCCGGTTCAAGGTGTTCGCCCAGCCGGGCGTGCCGCGCGATCCGTTCGAGAAGATCGCCGATGCCGCACAGGTGCAGCGCTACACCGGCGTCGCACCGCTGGTCTCACTGCACATTCCCTGGGACACCGTGGACGATTACGGCAAGCTCGCCGAACACGCTGCCGCACTGGGTGTTTCGATCGGTGTGATCAACTCGAACACCTTCCAGGACGACGACTACCGGCTCGGCAGCGTCTGCCACCCGGATCCGGCCGTGCGACGCAAGGCGATCGACCACCTGAAGGACTGCCTGCGGATCATGGACGCGACGGGGTCCCAGGAGCTGAAACTGTGGTTCGCGGACGGGATCAACTATCCGGGCCAGGACGATCTGACCGATCGGCAGCGCCGCCTCGCCGACGCGCTGGACGAGGTCTACGCCGCGTTGACCGGTGAGCAGCGAATCCTGCTGGAGTACAAGCTGTTCGAACCGGCCTTCTACGCCACCGACGTGCCGGACTGGGGCACCGCGTACGCGCACACCCTCCGGTTGGGTCCGAAGGCGAAGGTGGTGGTCGACACGGGACATCATGCGCCGCACACGAATATCGAATTCATCGTCGCGTTCCTGATCGCACAGGGCAAACTCGGCGCGTTCGACTTCAACTCCCGCTTCTACGCCGACGACGATCTGATGGTCGGCGCGGCCGATCCGTTCCAGCTGTTCCGGATCATGAACGAGATCGTCGCGGCCGACGTGGTCACACCGGCCTCGGGCATCGGTTTCATGCTCGACCAGTGCCACAACATCGAGCCCAAGATCCAGGCGCAGATCCGCTCGGTGCTGAACGTCCAGGAGGCCACCGCGAAGGCACTGCTGATCGACCGGGACGCCCTGGCCCTCGCACAGCGCGAGGGAGATGTCCTGGGGGCCAACGCGATTCTGATGGACGCGTACAACACCGACGTGCGGCCGCTGCTGGCCGACCTGCGCGTGGAGATGGGGCTGGACCCCGACCCGGTCGCCGCCTACCGGCGTTCGGGCTATCTGGAGAAAGTCATCGACGAACGTGCCGGCGGCGTGGCCGCGGGCTGGGGAGCCTGAACATGAGCAACGAGACCGTGCGCGACCTGCTGGACCGCAGCAACCGGCTGGGAGCGGACCCGCGCAACACCAACTACGCGGGCGGCAACACCTCCGCGGTGGGTGCGGAGATCGATCCGGTCACCGGCGAACCGGTGGAGCTGTTGTGGGTCAAGGGATCCGGTGGTGATCTGGGCACACTGACCGAGGCCGGGCTCGCCGTGTTGCGGATGGACCGGCTGCGCGCACTGCCCGCGAGCTATCCGGGCGTGGACCGCGAGGACGAGATGGTCGCGGCCTTCGACTACTGCCTGCACGGGCGCGGCGGCGCGGCGCCGAGTATCGATACCGCGATGCACGCGCTGGTCGAGGCCGCGCACGTCGACCACTTGCACCCGGACTCCGGTATCGCGCTGGCGACGGCCGCCGACGGCGAGGCGCTGACCAAGCAGTGTTTCGGCGACCGGGTGGTGTGGGTGCCGTGGCGACGTCCGGGATTCCAGCTCGGACTCGACATCGCCGCGATCCGGCGCGAAAATCCACAGGCCATCGGGTGCATCCTGGGCGGCCACGGCATCACCGCGTGGGGTGAGAGCTCGGCCGAGTGCGAGGCGCACTCGCTGGAGATCATCCACGTCGCCGAGGAATTCATTCGCACGCGCGGCCGATCCGAACCGTTCGGGGCGCTCGTCGATCAGTTCGCCCCCTCGGCCGAGGACCGACGCCGCACGCGCGCAGCGGAACTCGCGCCCGTCATCCGCGGGCTGGCCTCCACCGACCGCCCCCGGATCGGGCATTTCGACGACACCGAGGCAGTGCTGGACTTCCTGGCCCGCGCCGAACATCCGCGCCTGGCCGCACTGGGCACCTCGTGCCCGGATCACTTCCTGCGCACCAAGATTCGCCCGCTGGTACTCGACACCGCCGCCGAGGCCCCGCTCGGCGAGGTACTCGACCGGCTGCGCGAGTTGCACGCCGCCTACCGCGAGGAGTACGCCGCCTACTACCAGCGCCACGCGACACCCGATTCGCCGCCGATGCGCGGTGCGGATCCGGCGATCGTGCTGGTGCCTGGCATCGGCATGTTCAGCTTCGGGCGCGACGCGCAGACCGCCCGGGTCGCGAGCGAGTTCTACCGCAACGCGATCAACGTCATGCGCGGCGCGGAGGCGATCTCGCGCTACTCCCCCATCGATGAATCGGAGAAGTTCCGCATCGAGTACTGGGCGCTCGAGGAGGCCAAACTCGCGCGCATGCCGAAGCCGAAACCGCTGGCCACCCGCATCGCGCTGGTCACCGGGGGCGGCTCGGGCATCGGCCGGGCCATCGCGCTGCGCCTGGCCGCCGAGGGCGCCTGCGTGGCGGTGGCCGATCGCGACGGCGAGGCCGCCGCCCGGGTGGCCGCGGAGATCGGATCCGCCGATGTCGCGGTGCCGGTCACCGTCGATGTGACCGATCCGGCGGCGATCCGCGACGCGATCGCCGCCACCGCACTGGCCTTCGGCGGCGTGGATCTGGTGGTCAACAATGCCGGGCTGTCGATCTCCAAATCGCTGCTCGAGACGACCGAATCCGATTGGGACGTCCAGCATTCGGTGATGGCCCGCGGATCGTTCCTGGTCGCGCGGGAGGCCGCGCGGGCGATGATCGCTCAGGGTATGGGCGGGGACATCGTCTACATCGTCAGCAAGAACGCGGTGTTCGCCGGACCGAACAATCTCGCGTACGGATCGGCGAAAGCCGATCAGGCGCACCAGGTCCGGCTGCTGGCCGCCGAACTCGGCGAGTACGGCATCCGCGTGAACGGGGTGAATCCCGATGGCGTGGTGCGGGGTTCGGGTATCTTCGCCGCTGGCTGGGGCGCGCAGCGGGCCGCGGTGTACGGGGTGCCCGAGCAGGACCTCGGCGCGTTCTACGCCCAGCGCACCATCCTCAAGCGCGAGGTGCTGCCCGACCACGTCGCGAACGCCGTGTTCGCCCTCGCCGCCGGAGAGCTGTCGCACACCACCGGTCTGCACGTCCCGGTGGACGGCGGCGTGGCGGCCGCATTCCTGCGATGAGCGAGAACGTCTTCGCGGCAGTCGATCTCGGCGCTGCCAGCGGCCGGGTGGTGCGCGGGCGAATCGACGCCGACCGGATCGAACTGCGCGAGGTGCACCGGTTCGCCAACCGGCCGCTGTCGCTGCCGGACGGACTGCACTGGAATCTCGGTGCGCTGTTCGAGCAACTGTGCGCCGGCCTGGCCGCGGCCGGGCCGGTCCGGTCGGCCGGAATCGATTCCTGGGCAGTGGATTACGGTCTGCTCGATGCCGAGGGCGCACTGCTCGGGCTGCCGTATCACTATCGTCACCCGCGCCCCTCGGCTCCCCCGCCGATCGATCCGGCGGAGTTGTTCGAGCGCACGGGTCTGGCCGATCTGCCGTTCAACACCATCCACCAACTGCGCGCCGAATCCGCGGAACGTCTGGCCGTGGCCCGGAATCTGCTGCTGATCCCCGATCTGCTCGGCTATTGGCTGACCGGCCGGATCGGAGCCGAACGCACCAACGCCTCCACGACCGGGCTGTTCCACGCCACCGGCCAGGACTGGGATCGGGACCTGATCGACCGGCTCGACCTGCCACAACGGCTTTTCGCACCGGTTAGCGACCCGGGCACAGCCCTGGGCCCGGTGCGGCCCGCGTTGCGGGATGCGATCGGTGGTCACGCGCTGGAGCTGGTCCGGGTCGCCTCGCACGACACCGCGAGCGCGGTCGCCGCGGTGCCCGCGCAGGAAGCCCGATTCGCCTACATCTGCACCGGGACCTGGTCGCTGGTCGGACTCGAACGGCCCGCGCCACTGTTGTCACCGGCGGCGCGCGAGCGCGGGTTCACCAATGAGACCGGCGTTGCCGGAATCCGCTTCCTACGCAACGTGATGGGTCTGTGGCTGCTGCAGGAATGCCTGCGCGAATGGCCGGGCGCCGACACCGGCGCTCTGGTCGCGCGGGCTGCCGAACTGCCCGCGCTGCGTACGCTGATCGACGTCGACGATCCCGGTTATCTGGCTCCGGCACAGACCGGCGAGCCGCCGATGACCGTGCGTATCGCCGCGCACTGCGACGGTCCCGCACCGCGCACCCCCGCCGAATTCACCCGCTGCATCATCGACAGCCTGGCGATCGGGCACGCCCGCGCGGTGGCCGACGCGGTCGCCGTACACGGTCAGGACGTCGAGGTCGTGCACCTGGTCGGCGGTGGCGTGCACAACGCTCCGCTGTGCCAGGCCACCGCCGATGCCTGTGACCGTCCGGTTGCCGCGGGCCCGGCCGAGGCCACCGCGCTGGGCAATCTGCTGGCCCAGGCCATCGCCGCGGATGTGCTGCCCGATTGGCGCCACGCGCGGTACCTTGTGGCACGGACGCATCCACCCGCCCACTATCGGCCCAGTGGCGACCCGGCCTGGCGGACCGCGCTGGACCGGGTCACCGCCCTCGCGCGGAAGAGAGCCGCATGAGAGTCGCGTTGTTCGTCACCTGTCTGGTCGAGGCGATGTTCCCCGACGTCGGCCGGGCCACGGTCACCCTGCTGGAGCGCCTCGGACACGAGGTGGTGGTGCCCCCGGCCCAGACCTGCTGCGGCCAGATGCACATCAACACCGGATATCCCGGCGCCGCAATGCCTCTCGTGCGCAACCACGCCGACGCGTTCGCCGGATACGACGCGATCGTCGCGCCCTCGGCCTCGTGCGTCGGCTCGGTGCGGCACCAGCACGCCATGCTCGCCCGGCGCGCCGGGGACGCCGGGTTGGCGGCTGCCGCCGAAGAGGTGGCCGCGCACACCTACGAACTATCGGAGTTCCTGGTGGACGTGCTGGGCGTGGAGGACGTCGGCGCGCATTATCCGCACCGCGTCACCTACCACCCGACCTGTCATTCGCTGCGCATGCTGCGCGTGCAGGACCGGCCGCTGCGGCTGCTGCGCCGGGTCTCGGGACTCGACCTCGTCGAACTGCCCGACGCGGACCAGTGCTGCGGTTTCGGCGGGACGTTCGCGCTGAAGAATCCCGACGTGTCCACCGCGATGCTGGCGGACAAGATGCGGCACGTCCAGCACACCTCCGCGCACACCTGCACCTCGGCCGATTCGTCCTGCCTGATGCACATCGGCGGTGGCCTGAGCCGCTTGCGTTCGGGTACGCGCACCCTGCATCTGGCCGAGATCCTGGCGGCCACAGCATGATTCGCCACACAACAGCCGCGACCCGGCAGGAGGCCCCGGTATGAGTTCGACCTTCCTCGGCGTGCCGACGCCCTTCGGTGAATCACCGTTGCACGGATCCGCGCCGTTCCCGGCCGCCGCCCGCCGCGCGGTCGCCGACGCGCAGCTGCGGCACAACATCGGCGCGGCCACCGCGACCATCCGCGCCAAGCGCGCCGCGGTCGTCGGGGAGGTCCAGGACTGGGAACAGTTGCGCCGCAACGGTCAGGAGATCAAGCGGTACACCCTCGCGCATCTGGACGAGTTGCTCGTCGAGTTGGAGCGCAACGTCGTCGCGCGCGGCGGCATCGTGCACTGGGCCGCCGACGCGGCCGAGGCCAACCGCATCGTCACCGAACTCGTCCGCGCCACCGGCGAATCCGACGTGGTGAAGGTGAAATCCATGGCCACCCAGGAGATCGGCCTCAACGAGGCGCTCGCCGAGGCCGGAATCACCGCGCACGAAACCGATCTCGCCGAACTCATCGTGCAACTCGCCGACGATCGCCCCTCGCACATCCTGGTGCCCGCGATCCACCGCAACCGCAGCGAGATCCGCGACATCTTCCGCGCGCAGATGCCCGGTGCGGACCCGGATCTCACCGACGACCCGCCCGCGCTGGCCGCCGCGGCCCGCACCCATCTGCGCCGCACGATGCTCGGTGCGAAGGTCGCGATCTCCGGAGCAAATTTCGCCGTCGCCGACACCGGGACGCTGGCCGTGGTCGAATCCGAGGGCAACGGGCGGATGTGCCTGACGTTGCCGGACACCCTGATCACCGTCATGGGCATCGAGAAACTCGTGCCCACCTGGCAGGATCTGGAGGTCTTCCTGCAGCTGCTGCCGCGCTCGTCCACCGGCGAGCGGATGAATCCGTACACCTCGCTGTGGACCGGCGTACATCGCGGGGACGGACCGCAGCAGTTCCATCTGGTGCTGCTGGACAACGGCCGCGTCGACACCCTCGCCGACGAGGTGGGACGTGAAGTGCTGCACTGTATTCGGTGCTCGGCCTGTCTGAATGTGTGTCCGGTGTACGAGCGCACCGGCGGGCACGCCTACGGCTCGGTGTACCCGGGCCCGATCGGCGCGGTGCTCACCCCGCAATTGACCGGTGTGGCCGAGAACCCCTCGCTCCCTTATGCATCCACACTCTGCGGCGCGTGCTTCGATGCCTGTCCGGTGCGCATCGATATCCCGTCGATCCTGGTGCATCTGCGTGCGCAGGCCACGGCCGCGCATCGGACGCCGACCGCGGAATCGGCCGGTATGGCCGCCGCGTCCTGGGTGATGCGCTCGTCGCGCCGTTTCACCGCGGCGACGCGGCTGCTGCGCGTCGGGCGGCTGCTGCGCAATCGCCGCGGCGCGATCAGCGTTCTGCCGCCGCCGATGTCGGCGTGGACCAGCGCCCGCGACCTGCCCGCACCGCCGTCCGAAACGTTCCGCACCTGGTGGGAGAACCGATGAGCACCCGCGACGCCATGCTCGCGCGCATCCGCACCGCCCTCGGCGAGACCGAAACACCACCGCCGCAACGCGACTACCAGCGCACCCGCGAAACCGATCCGGCACACCTGATCAGCCTGCTCACCGACCGTCTCGCCGACTACGGCGCCCACGTGCGCCGCACCACGACGGCCGCCGCGATCGATGTACTGACCGAAGTGCTCGACGGCCACAGCTGTGTCGTACCGCCGGACCTGGCCGAATCCTGGACGCCCGGGCACGCCCGCCGCGACGATCCCGTCCTGGGCACCACCGAACTCGACGCCATCGACGCAGTAGTCACCACCTGCGCGGCCGCCTGCGCCGAGACCGGCACCATCGCCCTGGACGCCGGACCGGGCCAGGGCCGCCGCGCCCTGACTCTCATCCCCGACCACCACATCTGCCTGCTGCCGACCGATCGCATCGTGCGCAGCGTCCCCGAACTGCTCGCCCGACTCGGCCCGGCCCGGCCACTCACTCTGATCAGCGGCCCGTCGGCCACCAGTGATATCGAATTGCAGCGCGTGCAGGGCGTCCACGGTCCGCGCAGACTGACGGTCCTGCTGGTCGACGCCGACTGACCCGGACGCCGAAACCCGCCACCGGGCAAGGCCGCTCGTGTCCTAGTAGGGTTTCGGACATCATGGCAAAGACCGGCACCGGCTCGCGGGAACGCGGCAGCTCCGCTACCTGTCCGGCGTTCTCGCCGCGGATCCTGGCACCTGCCCTGATCGCGATCGGCACGGTACTGGCGGTGGGCGGATGCGGTTCGAGCTCGCCGACCGGTCCGCGGACCGAGACGCTCACACCGAATTCGTTGCAGGACACCGCGTTGCAGTTCCGCACCAACCGTGCGCCGGTGTTCGCGGCCGGGGCCGAATGTGCCGCGTTCACGCCGCGGTTGTACGAGATCGCCGATGTGCCGCAAGGGATTCGGGCCACCACGATGGTGCCGGGCCACGGCTGCTGGGCGGAAGGGGCGCAGGGGAACGTCGTGAGCGTCATGACCACGGCGACACCGTTCGGGAAGTTCTGGCGGCGGGACTATCCCGACGACGACGGCAGCGGCATCACCGCGACCATGGTCGACAAGGATTACGCCCAATCGTTCGACCGATTCCTGATCGACGGCCGGTACTACGCGGTGCGGGTGGGCAGTCGCTGGGTCGCGGGTCTGGACAGCGGCACGACCAAGACCGCGTGCATGCTCGTCGTCGACACCGGATCGCCGCAGCCGCTGCTGGTCAACCTGACCCAGCAGGTCAGCAAGTCCGATCCGGCGGTGCGGACCGTCCCGCGGCAGTGCACCGCAGCCGAGACCGTCGCCCGGACGATCCTCGACGAACACGATCCCGGCGGCGGTAGCCGGGTGTCCTGATCCCTTCGGGCACATCGGCATCCGAATTCCTCCGCACGACCACGAAACGAAAGTCAGCATGCGCATACTCTTCGGATCCACCCCTGTCCCCGGCCACGTGCTGCCGCTCCTGCCGCTCGCGGACGCCGCCGTGGCGGCCGGGCACGAGGTGGCCTTCCTGACCGCGAAGGATATGGCCCCGTTCCTGCACGAGCGGACGCTACGTCCCGCCGGGGCGAGTTTCGAGCAGATCGCGATGGAGACCGCCGCCCGGTCCACGGTCGATTCCCGACACCCGGGTGCGGGCGCGGCCGAACTGTTCGCCGGGGTCCGGGTCGATCTCACCTGGGACGAGGCACTGCCCGCGGCGGAGGACTTCGCACCCGACGTTCTGGTCTGCGAGACGATGGATTACGTCACGCAACTGCTCGCCGCGCGACTCGACCTGCCGTGGTTCGGCCTGACGGTCGGCGCGCCGCTGCCGGACATCTTCACCGACGCCTTGGCGCAGCGAGCCGAACAGCAGCACCATCAGCGGGGTCTCACACCGAGGACCCGCAGCGCGCTCCTCGATCCACATCCCTTGGCCATGCGGGTTCCGACCGATCCGCCTGCCGAATCCGACCGGATGGATATCCGCCCGGTCGCCCATCGCGATGCCGTCCCAGGGCTGACCACGGAGCTCACCCTGCCGCCCGCAGGTGATCGGCCGCGTGTGCTGGTGACGACCGGTACCAGCGTCGGCGACCGTGAACTGTTCGACGCCTTGGCGCAATCCCTGGTCGAGGCCGGTGCGGAGGTGCTGGTCACCACCGCAGCCGATACCGCGGTCGACCGGCCGCACGTGCACGCGATCGGCTTCGCGCCGTTGGCCGAGGTTCTCCCGGAGATCGATGTCGTCGTGGGCGCGGCGGGCAGCGGCACGCTGCTGGCCACGCTGGCCAACGGCACGCCGAGCATCCTGCTGCCGCAGATCGCCGATCAGCCCGCCAACGCCGCTCGGGCCGTCGCGCACGAGTCCGCTGTCCTGATCGAGACACCGGAGCAGGCGGGCCCGGCCCTGTCGACTCTGCTCGGTGACGACCGCTACCGTGCCGGGGCCCGGCGCCTCGCGCAGGCGATCGCCGAGATGCCGCACCCGGAGGATGTCGCGAAACGAATCTTCGATGCGCGCGCGACCGGTCGCGCGTGACGATTCCGGTGGCGTGACGGTTTCAGCAATGGTGCGGCAATCACCGGGGGAATCGGACATTCCGCCCGTCGCGTCACCGGCGCGGCGGCGACCGCGGTCGCGGTGTGCGCCGTTTCATTACCGCCTGTGTCCTCGGGTCGAAGCCATTCGGGTGCACCCCCGCGGCGGCGGTCCGGTGCGATGCAGTCCTGGTCCGGAGGATGTTCGGACTCGCGATGGTGAGGCTTTTCGGCAAACGCACTCGGCGGCCCGGAACAGCCGACAAGATCGAGCCGCCGTCCCTGAGCACAGACTGAGAAACAGTGGGCGAAATCGCGGGTAACAGAAGCGTCACACTAGCATCGGCGGCCGTGGTCGACACGATGACGAGGGCGGACAGGACGCATGCCGCGAGTGCGGAAACCCGAATCGCGGGTGGCTTGCACGGCAAGTGGGCCAAATCGGTCGCCCTCATCGCCGGACTGCTCGGCGCGTTGTGCGCCGTTGCGGTGCCACTGCTGCCGGTACAGGTGGACCACACGACGTTGTCGTGGCCGCAACAGGATTCGGCCCGCAGCGTCGACGCACCGCTGGTCACCTACGCGCCGCTGACCTTCGACGCGACCATCCCGGGCCGATCGATGGCACAACTGAGCGCGCACGGTGGCGTACTGGCCTCGACCCTGCCCGACGGCGCGCCGCAGCTGGAGAAGTACGGGTTCGTCGCGCGCGTGCGGCCGGCACAGGACGGCAAACCCGCCCAGCTCGAGGTGGTGTTGCGCAACCAGTCACTGCTGAACGTGCCGGTCGATGCGATCGGGCGCGGCACCCTGACCGTGCATGCCGACATGTCCTCGACCAGGATCACCGTCCACGGCTCGGATGTCGACGCGACCACGCTGCCGCCCGGAGACTGGCGTCCGCAGGTGGTCGGGATCTTCAGCGATCTGCCCACACCCGACGGTGCCGCGGTCGTCGCGCAGGTGGACAGCCGGTTCTCGGTGACGCCCACCTTCCTGAAGCGAGCGGCCGAGGTGCTGGCCGTGGTGTTCACGTTGATCGCGCTGCTGGCGCTGCACCGGATCGATCGAAGGGACGGCCGGGGTTTGCGGCGGCTGCTGCCGCAGCGATGGTGGCGGGTCACCGGTGTCGACGTCGTGGTGCTGGGGACGCTGCTGGTGTGGCACTTCATCGGCGCCACCACCTCCGACGACGGCTACCAGTTCGGGATGGCGCGCACATCGCTGGTGTCCGGTTATATGGCCAACTACTTCCGGTTCTTCGGCGTGCCGGAGAACCCGGTCGGGACACCGCCGTACGACATCATCGCGCACATGTCCGAGATCAGCGTCGCGAGTCCGTGGATGCGACTGCCGACGCTGCTGGCGGCCGTGGTCACCTGGCTGGCGCTGAGCCGGGAGGTGATTCCGCGCCTGGGCGCGGCCGTGCGCCACGACAAGGTGGCGGTGTGGACCGGCGCGCTGGGCTTCCTGGCCGTGTGGCTGCCCTACAACAACGGGCTGCGGCCCGAGCCGGTGGTCGCGGTATGCGTCCTGCTCACCTGGTGCCTGGTGGAGCGCGCCATCGCGACGCACCGGTTGCTGCCGTACGCGCTCGCGATTCTCGTCGGCGCGTTCAGTTTCACCGCGGCGCCCTCGGGGGTGATCTGTCTGGCGCCGCTGCTTGCCGGCCTGCGTACGGCGGTAGCTTTCGGCATACCGAGAGCTCGTGGACTGGCCGGCGCCCCCGCCGGGGCCCACGTGTCGTGGACTGCCTGGATCCGCGCGTACGGCGCGCTGCTGGCTCCGCTGCTCGCGTCCGGAATGCTGGTGCTGGCCTTCGCGTTCGCCGTCGAACCGCTCGCGGCGATGAGCGAGATGCAGCGTGTGCACAATATCGTCGGCCCGTCGGACCCCTGGTACAACGAATACCTCAACTACCAGTGGCTGTTCATGCCCTCGGCCGACGGCTCGATCGCGCGCCGGTTCGGCATGGTCGCCATGTGGCTCGGTCTGCTGGTCTGCGTCCTGGTCCTGCTGCGCAAGGGCGGCCGCATCCCGTTCACCGCGGCCGGACCGGCGCGGCGCCTGCTCGGCGTGACGCTCGGGGCGATGGTGCTCATGGCGGTCTGCCCCACGAAATTCACCCACCACAACGGGGTGTACGCCGGATTGGCCGGATCGGTGGCGGTGCTCGCGGCGGTCGCGGTGGGCCCGCGGGTGATGCGCTCGCCGCGCAACCGGGCCTTGTTCGCCGCGGTGGTGTCACTGGCGCTGGCGCAGATCTTCACCAGCGTCAACGAGTGGTGGTGGGTGTCGAGTTTCGGCATCCCGTGGTGGGACCAGTCACCGTCCGTGCACGGCACCGATTTCAGCACGATATTCCTGGCGATCGCCGCGCTGTGCCTGCTGCTGGCGATCTGGTGGCATGTGCGAGCGCCCAAACCCGGTACGCCGCACCGAGTCTCACCACGCGCCTGGCGGCTGGCGAAGTTCCCGCCGCTGACCGCGGCCGCGGCGATCCTGGTGGTGTTCCAGGTCGCCTCGTTCGCCGCGGGCGCGGTGGCGCAGCACCCGGGCTTCTCGCTGGCCTCCTCGAATTTCCACGCCGCTCTGGGCAATCCGTGCGCACTGGCCAACAAGGTGCTGGTCGAGCCCGATCCCAACGCATCGATGATGCAGCCGCTGATCGGTGACCAGTTCGCCGCATTCACCACGGGCGCGCGAGGATTCATACCGAACGGGGTCGGCGACATCACTTCCCCGGACGAGAAGGGCGAGTCGACCAGCATCGCCAAGGCCTTCGACAAGAAGTCCGGCACGGACAGCAAGAACGGCGACACCGGCACCCAGACCGGTGGCGCCCCACTGCCTTACGGCCTCGATCCGGCGACCACGCCCGAACTCGGCACCTACGATCAGACGGAACCGGCCGACCTCGTCACCGGCTGGTACCGGCTGCCCGCGCAGCACGACCACAGCGACATCATCTCGATCGCGGCGGCCGGACGTATCCAGGCGGTCGGCCCCGACGGCCGGAACGTCGGCGGTGAGCCGGTGCAGATCGAATACGGCACCACTGATTCCGCGACGAACGCACGAGCGCTGGGCAAGCTCACCCCGATCGATATCGGCCCGGCTCCGTCCTGGCGCAATCTGCGGGTGCCGCTGGACCGGATTCCCGCGCAGGCGAACGTGATCCGCATCGTGGCCAAGGATCACAACCTCGATCCGCAACGGTGGGTGGCACTGACTCCGCCGCGCATCCCGCGCACACAGACCCTGCAGACCGTGGTCGGGTCCACCCGCCCGGTGCTGCTGGATTGGGCTGTGGGCCTGCAGTTCCCGTGTCAGCGTCCGTTCGACCACAAGGACGGCATCGCGCAGGTGCCGGGCTGGCGCATCCTGCCCAACCGGCTGGGCGCCAACGACACCACCATGTGGGAGAGCCATGTCGGCGGCGGTCCACTGGGCTGGAGCCAGCAATTGCTGCGCTCGAAAACTCTGGCCACCTACCTCGAGGACAACTGGGATCAGGATTGGGGCGAGCTGCAACGCCTGAACCCGATCGACCCGTCCGCGGTCCCCGGGGTTCCGGCGGTCACCCGTGAGACGCACAGCGGCATGTGGTCCCCTGGCCACATCAACACCTGGTAGGTCATGCGCCGCAGCCGCTTTGGGCGGTCACCCGAGCCGGTCGGGTGATCCCGCGCGGAAGGACGTCCTCGATCTTGCCCACTGTTTCGCCGAGGGATACATTGTATCCATTCGAGAACGGCGCGGCCGAGGGGATGTCACATGTCGGATCTGGCCGAGGACTACCGCCGTCACGGCTTCGCCGCCCGGCTCGGCGCCGGTGAGCGTCCTGCCGTGCTGGTCGTGGACATCTGCGCCGCCTACCTCACCGACGGCTCACCGCTGCGCGCACCGGTCGAAGCGGCCGTCGCGGCCGCGGCCCGGCTGATCGGGCACGCCCGCACTCGCGGACACCCGGTGATCTTCACCCGGGTGAGCTATCGTCCCGGCAGCGCCGACGGCGGTCTGTTCCGCCGAAAAGTACCGTCGCTCACGGCCTTCGAAGAAGGTAACCCCCTGGGCGAGTTCCTGACGCACCTCGCGCCGGAACCCGGCGACGTGGTGGTGACCAAACAGTATGCGAGCGCCTTCCACGGCACCTCCCTCTCGGCGACCCTCACCGCGCAGCGGATCGACACCCTCCTGGTCACCGGCCTGACCACCAGCGGCTGCGTGCGCGCCAGCGCCACCGATGCGCTACAGCACGGCTTTCGGCCCCTCGTGGTCGCGGACGCCTGCGGTGATCGCGATCCACGCCTGCACGAGGCCAATCTGCTCGATCTGGACGCCAAGTACGCCGACGTGGTCGACCTGGCCGCCGCGACCTCCGCACTGGACCGCCCGCAGAACTGAACAACGCTCCACCACAACACTTGTCGCTCTCATCGTGAGGAACACTATGGGCCCGCATCCGCACGGCTGGTGGATCCTGCTGCATCTGGTGCTGTTCGTCTTCTGGCTAGGCGGCGATCTCGGCGTCTTCTACTCCAGCCGCTTCGTCATCGATCCGCTGCGCACACCGCCCGCCCGCGCCACCGCACTGGCCATCATGAGCGGCCTGGACCTCGGACCGAAGATCTGCCTGATCCTGTTCCTGCCCAGCGGTTTCACGCTGATGGCGCTGGACCCGCACGGCGCGAGACTGTTCGGCATCGCGCTGTTCCCGTGGTGGTCGGTGCTGCTGGTGTGGCTGTTCGCGGCGGTCTGGCTGGCTCTGGCGATCACCGCGCATCGCACGCACGGCCGCATCGTGCTGGTCCATCGCGCCGATCTGAGCATCCGGATCGTGCTGGTGGCCGTCCTCGTCGCGACCGGGTGCTACACGCTGCTCGCGCACGATCCGTTCGGTGTGGTCACCAATCCGCGCTGGCTGGGCGGCAAGATCCTGCTGTATACCGCCGCCCTTGCCGCCGGACTCGGTATCCGGATGACCCTGCGCCCCTTCGGACCTGCCTTCGGCAAGCTTCAGACCGAAGGTTCGAGCCCGGAGGTGGAGGACGCGCTACGCCGCAGCGTGAACGGCTGCCTGCCGTACGTCTGGGTCATCTGGGGCAGCGTCCTGGCCGCGGCGGCGCTGGGCGTGTTCAAACCGGGAGCGAATCTCTAACCGGAATAACCCAATTGGGTCGACAACGCGCCCGATGCGCGGACCAGCAGCGGCACGCATTCCTGCATCCGCGGCTCGAACCGCGGCAGCGGACCGCACACGCTGATGGCCGCCACCACCCCGCCGTCGTGGTCCAGAATCGGCGCGGCGATCGCGGCGGCGCCGATCTGCCGCTCCCCCAGCGACATCGCATAGCCCTGTTCGCGGATGGCCGTCAGTTCGGTGCGCAACGTGCGCTGCGAGGTCACCGTGGCGTCGGTGAGGGCGGTGAGTTCGTGCCGGTCCAGGTACTCGTCGATCTCCTGCGGGCGCAGATGCGCGAGAATGACCTTCGAGGAGCTACCCGCGTAGAGCGGATACGGCTGTCCCAGCGCGACTTCCATTCGCAGTTCCTGATCCGGCACCACCTGGTCCACGCACATGCGCGTATCGCCGCGCCGGATCGACAGAGTCGCGGTTTCCCCGGTCAGCGTCGCCAGGCGCCGCAGTTCCGGTCCGGCCATCACGCGAAGATCGGTGCGCGCCAGATACGCCCGGCCCAGCGCCATCGCCGCGTGCCCGAGCGCGTAGCGGCGGGTGGTGGGTTCGAGGGTGATCAGGTCGCGGCTGCGCAGGGCGGTGAGGATGCGGTGCACGGCGGCCTTGGTGATGCCGAGTTCGTTGGCGATCTCGGTGACGCCGAGGTCGGGCCGCCCGCTGCGGCCGAAGAGCAGCAGCACATCCATGGCGCGCTCGACCGAGGCGATGGACCGGCTCTGGGTGTCGGATTCGGTGACGGTCACGCAGCCAGTCTAGGCCGCAGATTTCCCCATGGGAAACGCCATCGCCGCATGTTCCACTTGCGCCACCAGGCAGTCAGCGTTACCTTGTGCGTTACATCGTTTCCACTGCCGAAACGGAGCGCAGCGGGATTCGCACCCCCGGCCACCCCACTCATCCATCACCACCGGACCTACCACGAGGGGACTGCCCGATGATCGGAGAACGACTCGTCGAGGATATGACCGACGCGGAACGCGAACGCGCACAACGGGTCGAGTCCGTGCTACCCGCCCTGTGCGCCGCGGCCGAGGAGGCCGACCGCACCGCCACCTTCCCCACCTCCCACATCGCACTGCTCCGCGATTCCGGGCTGCTCGGACTGGTGGTGCCGGAGAAATTCGGCGGACTCGGCGGCACGCTGCGCGATCTGGCCGCCGCGACCTACGCCATGGGCACCGCCTGCCCGTCCACCGCGCTGGCCTACTTCTTCCACAACACCAGCGCCTCGCGCGGGCTGCTGCCGCTCGAGGCGATCGACGCCGGCCTGTTCGACGACGCCGAGATACCTGTGGTGCGCGCCTTCGCCGAGAAGGTGCTCACCCGGATGGCCGACGGGGTGTGGCTGGCCAACTTCGCCTCGGAGTCGGTGAAGACCTCGTCGGCGAACATCACCATCGCGACCACCGCGACCAAGACCGACGGAGGCTGGATCCTCAACGGCGAGAAGTCTTTCGGCTGCGCGACCGGTGTCGCCGACTACTATCTGACCTCCGCGAAACTGGCCGGTCACGAGACCGCCGAGGGTCTGGCCACCTTCTTCGTACCGCGCGACGCCACCGGAGTGAGCGTGCGCGCGCCGTGGGACGGACTCGGCATGCGCGCCACCGCCAACAACGGCATTCGCCTGGACGGGGTGTTCGTCGCCGATGACGAGGCGCTCGGCATCCCCGGCGCGTTCACCCGGATGCTCACCATGAGCCGAGGCAGTTTCGTGGGCAATCAGCTGGCCATCGCCGCGGTCTACACCGGCTGTGCGCAACGTGTCTACGACGAGACCCTCACCGCGACAACGACGCGCACCTTCGCCGACACCGGTGAGCCGATCGCGTCGGCGCCGGTGCATCAGGTCCTGTTCGGCGAGATGACGCGTCAGCTGGAGACCGCTTATCTGTGGTTGCGCTATCAGCTCGCGGTGGAGACCGCCGAGGTGCCGTTCAAACCGAAGTCCGAGGTCTTCACCCAGTGGCGACTGGGCAAGGGCGCGGTGACCGAGGCGTGCTTCCAGGTCGCCCTGGGTGCGCTGAAGGCGGGCGGCACGTCCGCCGCGTCGATGAGCGGATTCGCCGGGCGCGCGCTGCGCGATCTGGCGATGGGGCTGGTCATGACCTTCCCCGCCGAACGCGGTGTGCTGGAAGTGGCTCGCATCGTCACCGAGGCACGCGCCAACGAACTGTTCGCCACCGCCCCGGCCGAGGCCGCGAAATGACGCTCGACCTACCCGACGTGCGTGAACTCGTCGACGGCGAATGGGCCACGCCGGGCGTGAAACTCGAAGTGGCGCTGCAGGATCCGGCGACCGGCGAAACGCTCGGCCCGGCCCTTGCCTCCTCCGCCGACCGGCTCGATCGCGCACTCACCGTAGCCGAGAGTGCAACCGGGCGAATCGATCCCGAGACGCTGGAGGCGATCGCCGACACACTCGACGAACGCCTCGACCGCATCGCGAGGCTCGACGCCTTCGCCACCGGGGTGCCGCTGCGCCAGACTCGGCTGCTGGGCGCGATCGTCTCGGGCTCGTTTCGCTTGGCCGCCGGGCAGATTCGCGGCGGTGCGGCGCGCGACGACCGTGACGGAGTCGAGGTCCACCGGCTGCCGCTGGGACCGGCCCTGTGCCTGGTGCCGTGGAACGCGCCCGCCCCGATGGCCGCGCACAAGGTCGCCAACGCTCTCGCCGCGGGCTGCCCGGCGATCCTCAAGGTGAGCGAATTGGCCCCCTACAGTGCGATGCTCCTCGCCGAGGTGATCGCCGATCAGGTGCCGCCCGGAATGTTCCAGCTCGTCCACGGTGACGCGCACACCGGGGCGCGGCTGGTCGCCGACCCGCGGATCAAGGCGATCTCGTTCACCGGCGGGGTGCCGGGAGGTCGCGCGGTGGCGGCCGCGTCCGCGCCGCTGTTCCGGCCGTGCCAACTGGAATTGGGCGGGAACAACCCCTTGGTCGTACTGCCCGACGCCGACTCGGACACCGCGGCGCGGCTGGCCGCCGAACTGCTCACCACGCTCAACGGTCAGTGGTGTCGGGCCCTCGGGCGGCTGATCGTCCCCGCGGCGCGCGCCGGTGAGCTGACCGAGGCGATCGGTGTCCGCCTCGAATCCCTCGGTGCCGGTGACCCATTGGCCCCGGACACCGATCTGGGCCCGCTCGTGCATTTCCGGCACCTGGCCACGATCCGCGCGGCGATCGGCGGGCGTTCGTTCCGCACTTTCGGCGACGTCCCGGCAGACGGGAATTTCCTCGCCCCGACTCTGCTGGACGGCGACTCCGCCGAGGAGATCTTCGGTCCGGTCGCCGGTGTGGTCACCTACGACGACGTCGAGGATGCCGTGCAGCTGGCCAATGCGGTCCCCTACGGCCTGGAAGCCTATGTGTGCGGGTCGGATACCGATTTCGCGCTCACCGTCGCACGCCGGATCCGGGCCGGTGAGGTAAAGGTGAACGGGTCGTCGATCATGAGCCTGCATCTGATGACGCCGCGCCCGGCGTGGGGTGTCTCGGGTCTGGGCGAGGAGGGTACGGCCGAGACGTTCCGGTTCTTCACCGGCGCCCGGGTCGTCGGCGTGGAGGGGCGTTTCGCCCTGCACACCTCATGAGTACCGTCGCGATCGCCGGTGCGGGCCCGGTCGGGCTCACGGCCGCACTGGTTCTGGCCCGGCGCGGCGTGGAGGTGACGGTCCTGGAACAGGGATCCGCGCTGGCGAGCGAATCGCGCGCTTCGACATTCCACCCACCCACGCTGGAGATGCTCCGGGATCTCGGCGTCACGCCCGATTTGATGCGCGAAGGATTGGTGGCCAGGACCTTTCAGTATCGCGAGCGCGGCGGCGATCCGGTGGCGACGCTGGATCTCGGGGTGCTGTCCGAGGACACCGAATTCCCTTTCCGCGTGCAGTGTGAACAGAGCAAACTCACCCCGATACTGCTCGACGCCCTGCCCGGTTCGGCACAGGTGCGATTCGGGCACACCGTCGAGGGCGTGAGCGCCGAGTCCGGCGGGCTGCGCGTGGCGACCTCGCGTGGCGCGGTGCATTGCGAGTGGCTGATCGGCGCCGACGGAGCGCATTCGGCGGTGCGGCGCGGGATCGGCGCGGATTTCGAGGGCAGCACCTATCCGGAGCGTTTCCTGGTTGCTTCAGTGGACGAGGAACTCGATGCGGTGCTGCCCGGGATCGCCCTCATCAACTACGTATTCGACCCGCAGGAATGGCTGGTCATGCTGCGCACCCCCGATCACTGGCGAGTGCTGCTGCCCACGCCTGCGGGCACCGCGGACGATCTCGAATTGCGCCGTCTGCCTGAGCGTTTGGCCGGGGTCGCGGATCTGGGACGGCCGTGGCGCATCGCCCACGCCTCCCTGTACCACGTGCACGAGCGGGTGACGCCGCGTTTCCGCGACGGCCGGGTCCTGCTGATGGGCGATGCCGCACACGTGAACAATCCGCTCGGCGGCCTGGGCATGAACAGCGGAATCCACGATGCGGTGCGGATGGCGCACGCACTCGCGGATGTGCTGGCGGGCGCACCGGACGACGTCCTCGAACAGGCTGCCCGCCGACGTCGCACGGTCGCCGTGGAGCATGTGCAGCGCACCAGTCGCGCCAACTGGTCGCGGCTGCGCACCCACGATGCCGAATATCGGCGCGGGCTACGCGAATTGGCGGCCGACCCGGTCGCGGCGCGCGCCTATCTGCGGCGGGCGTGTCTGATGGATTCACTGGAGACGACGTGAGGATCGACCGCGAGAATCCGGCGCGTCCGTACGAGATCGTGGGTTCGGTTCCGGTCACCGCACCCGATGCGGTCGATGTACTCGTGCGCCGGGCGGACCGGCGATACCGGCTGTGGTCGCGGCAGCCGCTGTCCGAGCGGCTGGAGCTTATTCTGCAGGGCGCCGAACGCATTGCCGCGGAACGCGATACGCTCGCGATGCTCCTGGCCCGCGAATCCGGTAAGCCGGTCGCGGACTGTCGCGGTGAAATCGCCTTCGCCGCAACCTATCTGCGCTGGGTCTGCGAACGAGCGCCCGCGATCTACGCCGAAACCGATACCGACGACGCGCAGGGTCGATTGCGGCTGACACCCCGCCCGTTCGGCGTGATCGCCGCCGTCACGCCGTGGAACGCGCCGATCATCCTCTCGGTACTGAAGCTGGGCCCGGCCCTGGCGGCGGGAAATACGGTGCTACTCAAACCTTCACCGTTCGCTCCCCTGGCGGTATCGGCGGTCGCCGCGATGCTCCCGGAGACGACGGTCGTCCACGGCGGCCCCGAACTGGTGCGGGCCCTGATCACTCATCCCGCGATCGGCAAGATCGCCTTCACCGGCGGCGAGAGGGCCGGGCGCAGTATCGCCGCGGCGGCCGGACAAGCCCTCAAACCCGTTGTCCTGGAACTCGGCGGGAACGATCCGGCGGTATTCCTGGACGATTTCGCGCTCGGGCCGGACGATTACGAACGGCTCGTGCTCGCCTCCTTCGCCACCTCCGGCCAGGTCTGCATGGCCGCCAAGCGCCTTTATGTACCCGAACACCGCGCAACCGAGTTCCTGGACGCGTATATCGCTGCGGCCCGGCGGATTCTGCGGGTCGGGGACCCCGTCGACGAAGGCGTGACGATGGGTCCGGTGATCACCGGCGCGGCCGCCGACCGGGTCCGCGGACTCGTCGCCCAGGCCGATCGGTTGGGCCGCGTGGTCAGGCTCGCGAAATCTCCTGTAGGAGAGGGATATTTCGTAGATCCGGTGCTCGCGCTGGATCTGCCCGACGACGCGGCGCTGGTCCGCGACGAACAGTTCGGGCCCGCGGTGCCGCTACTGACCTACCGCACCGAGGCCGAAGTACTCGCCCGCGCCAATGATTCCGAGTTGGGTCTCGGCGCGTCGGTGTGGTCGGCCGACGAGTCACGTGCCTTCGCCTTCGCGGCGCGAGTGGAGGCGGGCTTCGTCTTCGTCAATACCCACAACCGCACCGGCATGTCCCTGCGCGCCCCGTTCGGCGGCACCAAACGCAGCGGATACGGCCGCGAATACGCCGAAGAGGGGTTGCGCGAATACGTACAGACCACCGTCACCCACCTGCCTGCGGCATTCCGCGACGGCGGCGAGGGCCTGCCCGCCGGGGCGTACCCGCGCTGAACTTGCCGGGTGCGGCACCGTCGCCGCACCCGGCAGCACTTCGATCTGCGGACTCGAACTCATCGGAAGGTCAGGGGCACCGACGCGAGAATGTTGTGCGGATCGGTGAGGCTGGTGACCGAGATGGTGCACACACCCGGCTGCGCGACACAGTTCACGCCGCCGATCGAGCCGACCAGGGTGATGCTCCCGGCCCGGAAGTTGCCCTGCGCGTCGGCCTTGCCCAGCAAGGAGCCCTGCAGATTGCAATCCGAAGGTCCGGCGATCCTCGCCTTGCACTGACCGACCGCGACCGAGGCGAGATTCGGCGCCAGGCCGCTCACCGAGACGCTCACGCTCTGGCCGACCGCGACGCCACCGGACTGACTCACCGCGATCGTGGCCGCCTCCGCGGGCGCGGCCCCGAACATCGCGACGGCGGCGAGTCCCGCGAATGTCGCACTCACCATTCCTGTTCGAAACATGTTGTCCTCCTGGACTTCTACAACCGCCGACGATCGGCGAAAGCGACGAGGGCGACCACGGCCAGCAATGCCGCCGTCACCGACCACAACACCGTGGAGGGCCCGCGGGTATCGGCGGGCGCGGCGGTCACGGTCCGTTCCGCCGGAGCCGCCGCGGGTGGTGCGAGTTGCGAGCCCACGAAAACCACCGGTGTGAGCGCGGTATTGGCCGCGATGACCGCGGCCGGTTCGGTGCCCGGCAGCGGCGCGGCCGCGATCACGCACTGCTGCGTGCGGCAATCGATACTCTTGAACCGCTCACGCAGGGTGAGCGTCAGGGTCCCGAAGGTCCCGTCCGCGGCGATGTTCACGAACGTGGCCCCGCCGTCGAGATCGCAGTCGGTCAGACCATTGGTGTAGCCCTGTTTACACAGACCCACCGCCACCGCGGCCAATCCGGGCTGAAAACCGCTGCCACTCACCGTGACCCGCTGACCGTCCCGCAAGCTCGTGGTGGCGTCGACGTGCAGGGTGGCAGCGCCGTCCGCGGCGGCCGGTGCCGCCACCGCGATACCGACGGTGAGGACCAGAGCGCCCGCCAGCAGTACGCGTCTCATTATGTGCCTCCTTCGGCGGCGATTCCCGCGGGTCGGGATACGGTCGAACGTTCCGGGCCGAATGCGGTCCACCACACGACGACCAGGGCCGCCAGCAGCACCGGCGCAGCGGACAGCGTCAACGCCGAACCGGAACCCCAGAGGCGACCGAGCGCGAGGACGGCCCCCAGGCCGACGAAACCGCCGAGGGCGAATACCAGCGCGGTGGCCGCCGCCAGGGATTGCCCCGATCTCGTAATCGCCTCGCGCGCTGCATGATCCATCACAGTCAGACATCGGATCGCGGCCGTGGCCGTGACCGCGATGCCGATCGTCGTCTGCCAGGCGCTCGGCGCGGTCGCGACGAGCACGCCGCCGCCCGCCGCGAGAATCAGCAAGGGCGCGAGTGCGCGAATCCGGTGGCCGGGTGCCAGCGCCACGAGCAGGGCCGGAACGACAGCGGCAGCCAGAAAGAAGGACCGCCCGGTATCGAGGATGTTCCAGCGGAACAGCAGCAGATGCAGTCCGGGCAACACCGTCCCACCGAGTGCGAACCCGATTGCGCTGTAACCCGGCCATATCCAGCGCGGATGCCCGGCGTGACCGAGCCCGGCGCCAGCGCCTTCCAGCACCGGATTCGCCACTGCCGCACCCACTCCGGCGACGATCGCCACGGCACCGGCCACCACCAGCGCCACCCCGGGCCGCATGCTGCACACCCCGGCCACGACCGCGCCCGCAATCGACGCAGCGCACACCATCCCGTAGAACATCCGGACACCGACCACGGCGCGGGTGACCACGAGCAGCGGTCCCGCCGCCGCACCGGCGATCAGCACCCCGCAGGTGAACACCGGAATCGACGAGAACAGGCCCGCCACAAGCACTCCCACGCCCGCGAGCACCGCGATCGGTCCGGCGCGTCGTCCGGTGCCGAGCACTCGCCAACGCCACGTGGGCAGCACCAGCAGCCCGCCGAGCACGCCCGCGGTCACCGCGATGTACCCGACCACGGCTCCGGGGACACCGACCACACCGCCCAGTGGCGCACTCAGCAGCGCGATCTCGACACCCGCCATGGGGCCGACCGTCGCCGCGGCGAGGGCCGGCAGCCAGGTCCGGCGCGTAGGGGGCAGCTCGGCGCGCTCGATTCCGGATCGCGCGCCCGCCGGCGGTGGTGTGGTCATCTCTCACCTCCAGCACGTGTTTCGCATAAGGAAACACGGTTTCGCAGTTGCCATATTGAACCGTCGCCGACCGCGGCTGTCAAGCGCGAACGAGCGCGTAACGGCTTGGAAACAGCGGATTTTCACGCGACGGCAACCATGACGGCAGGAAATCTTCGTCATCGGCTGGACAGATCCGCACCGCCGGTACAGAATCGCACTTATTGGAAACGTCGTTTCGTTCTCCGAAACGCGTTCGATTGGAGGTGCGCGTGATGACGCGAGTCGCCGCCGCCCAGCTCGCCGCCGGGACCGATGTCGCGGCCAACCTCGACACCTGCCTGCGCGTCGTCGACGCCGCCGCGGCGGCCGAGGCCGACCTGGTGGTGCTGCCCGAATTCTGTAACCACCTATCGTGGTACGCCGACCGCGCCCATGCGCACCGAATGGCGTGCCGGCTCGAAGATCGATTCCTGACCGCAATCGCCGACCGCGCCGCGCGGCACCGGATGTACGTCAAGATCGGCGTCACACTCGCCCGCGAGAACGGTCGCACCACCGGTACCGGTCTGCTGTTCGGCCCGGACGGCGCGCTGCTGGGACAGTCCGACAAGCAGATCCTGATGGGCGCGGAGAACGATCACCTCGATCGCGGCGAGACCGATTCGGCGATTATCGACACCACGATCGGCCGGATCGGCATGTACGCCTGCATGGAGGGCGTCATCTGCGAGGTGACCCGCTCACTCGCGGTGCGCGGCGCGCAGATGCTGCTCAACAGTCTCAACTCCTTCGCCACCGATGAAGCGAGCCTGCACGTTCCGGTGCGAGCGGCCGAGAACAAGGTGTGGGTGGTGGCCGCCAACAAGGTCGGCCCGCTGCTGCCCGCGGACCGACTGCCCGATATCGCGGCACGTCTGGGGGTCCCCCCGGATCTGTTGCACGGTGCGGGTGAGAGCCAGATCGTCGCCCCCGACGGCACCGTCGTCGCCCGCGCGCCGCGGCAGGGTGAGGCGGTGATCGTCGCGGATATCGACATCACACGCGCGGATGACAAGCGTCGCCCCGACGGCACCGACGTCCTGGCCGCCCGGCGACCATCGATCTACACCGCACAGGCGGCTCGGTCCGCCCGGCACGCCCCGGCGGGCGCGAAGACCCTCGAGGTTGCCGCAACCCTCGCCGATCCGAACGTGATCGCCGAAACAGCCCGTGCCGGAGCGGAATTGATCGTTCTGCCGGAGCTGTCCGGGGAGGTGGACGAAGTCGCCGCCGCCTTGCGCGGCACCACCGCGCACGCGGTCCTGTCGATCCGCGAGGGTGGCGCGCATGTCGCGCTTCTGGTCGACGCGACCGGCATCATCGGCCGTCGACGACAGCTGCACCACACCGAGCGCCACCCCTGGCTCACCGAACTCGGAACCGAGCTCGAGATCTTCGAATTGCCCTGGGGGCGATTGGCTCTCGTTCTCGGCGACGACGCCCTGTTCCCCGAGACGTTCCGTTCGGCCGCCCTCGCCGACGCCGATGTCGTCGCCGTCCCGCGCAGCCCCGGCGAACCGTGGGAAACCCGGCTGGGCCTGCCCGAGCGCGCGGCCGAGAATCGGCTCAACATCGTTGCCGCAGCGGCAGATCCGACAGGTTCGCTGGCCGCGTCGATCTGTGCGCTGAGCCCCGATTTCACCCTGTGGACGGCCTGGCAGGGCCCGTTCACCGGCGTGATCAGCCATCCCGAAGTGATTTCCGCATCGCCCGGGGCCACCCGGGTGCGGGCCGCCGTGCGACCCGCACAGGCGGTGAATCGTGCCGTCTCGCGTGGCACCGATCTGGTGGCGGGACGCCCCGCCGCCGCCCTCGCCGCCCTCCTGCGCGAACCCGCCACCGCGACAACCGAACCGGAGCTGCCATGAACGAAACCCTGCAACACGTCGAGCAGATGGTCGATGAGAACCCCCGCGTCGACGTCACCGAGACCTTCACCGAATGGCAGGATCTGCTGGCCGGATTGACAGCGAAGATCGCGGACCGATTCGAACTGACCCGCGATCCGTGCACCACCGATCTGGAGTCCTACGGCGATCCGAACACCGGCCCGTCGGGCCGCCTCGCCGCCTACACCGGACCCGAGATCGATTGGCTGGTGCACTCCTGGATCGGCGATCCCCGAACCGGTTTCGTGAATATGCATCTCACCGCATGGCTGGGCCCGCAGGTCCGCGTACCCCATCTGGCCTCCGCGCTGCTGCTGTGGCCGCAGGGCTGGTTCTACGTGGACGCGGTGCCGCGCGGCGATCTGGTCGGCGACGGCGACTACTACGACAGCTATTACGCCGAGGCCGACGAACCGTGGCTGAGCTTCAAGGAGGATCACCCGGATTTCACCTGGTTCACCAGTCGCACCGGATTCATCCGCACCAGCCTGTCCCCGGTCGCCTACTGCTACTCGTTCCCGCCGACCCGCCCGAATCTGGACACCGTGGCCGAACTGCTCACCGCCAAGGTCGATCAGTGGCTCGGCTGGGTCGATGCCGCCGAACCGGTCCCCGACGACGAGCGTGCCGCCCTCGCGGACCGGGACCTGCGCATCCGCCGCAACATCGCCGAGCGCGATCCCGCGAATGTCATGGGCGAGCGCATGTTCGGGGCCGAGCTCACCCAGCGTCTCGTGCGCGCCCTGTGGGGCGGGGACCGGGTCCTGCCGCGGCCGGTGAGGTGAGCGGCGTATGCGATTGATCCGCTCGCTGTGGTGGTCGGCGCGCACCGACGGTGACGCACCGTTCGACACCGCACATCTGAAGGTCTACTACCCCGCCGTGGCGTCCGGCGACGACGCCGAACGGCTCACCGGCGTCTTCGCCCCCGATCCGGCCGACGCACCCTATCCGGTGGTGCTGTTCCTGTCCGGTGTCAATGTCGGGCAGGACTCCTATCGCCGCTTCGCCACCGCCATCGCCGAATCCGGTTATGTCGTGGTCACTTTCGATCGCGTGGCGGATCTGTTCGGCGGACAGCGCGGGCTGACGCCGGGCGTGGATCTGGCAGCGGCTCGCCCCGACGCCTACGGCACCCGGCCCACCTGTCCGACCATCCCGGCGGTGCTCGACGCGCTGGCCGAGCTCAACGAGATCGAACCTCTCTGCGGCGCATTGGATCTCGATCGGATAGCCCTCGGCGGGCATTCCGCGGGCGGCACCGTCGTATTGCAGTCCGCGCGCTTCTTCCCCGCCGTGCGGGCGGTCTTCGCCTGGGGCGCGCACACCATGGTCGCGACCATGCTGGGCTGGGATCCGGGTACCGTGCTTCCGGCTCAGGTGAGCTGTCCGGTCCTGCTCGGGGTCGGCGGCAACGACGGCGTGATCAAGGGCAGCGCCGACCGCTACGGCGAACGGCAGGATCGGCCGGATCCGGTGGCCCGCACCTTCACCGAGGCCCTGCCCGAGGGCGATCACCTGCTCGCGATCGTGCCGGGCGCCAATCATTTCGGCATCGCCGACGCCGACCCGACCGCCGCCCGGGCCTTCCTGGACGATGCCGCCGACACCGAGGCGCTGATCCCGTTCGCTCGATTGACCACGCTGTTCCTGGACGCCCACCTGAAGGATTCGGCGACCTCCCGCGACGAGCTGGCGGGTTTCGACGACGGACTGCTGCTGAAGCGGCGCTGAGGAGATCACGGTGCTCAAGAACTTCTGGTACGCACTCGAATTCGCGGATAAGCTCGGCCGCACGCCGCGCCGGGTGCGCTGTCTGGGCCAGGATTTCGTGCTCTACCGCACCGAATCGGGCGCCCCGATCTGCCTGTCGGACCTGTGCGTGCACCGCGGCGGCGCGCTGTCGATGGGCACGGTCAGCGGAGATTGCATCACCTGTCCGTACCACGGCTGGCGCTACGACTCCACCGGCGTCTGCGTGCGCATCCCCGCCAACGCACCCGAACGCGCCATCCCCCGCAAGGCGCGGGTGGACGCCTATCCGGCCGTGGAACGGTACGGCATGGTGTGGGCGTTCCTCGGCGATCTGCCCGAACAGCAGCGGCCGCCGATCCCGGAGATTCCGCAGTGGGGCGATCCCGGCTTCCGGGCCGTGCAGTACGAGATGGTGGTGGACGCCAACTACGAACGCACCTTCGAGAACGTCGTGGACGCCTCGCACACCCCGTTCGTACACGGCACCGCCTTCGGCAATCCGGACCGGCCGGAGATTCCGGATTTCCGGGTGCGCCAGACCGACTGGTCGGCGGAGGCGGATATTCCGCTGAGCCCGCCCCCGCCGAAGGGCCTGTGGGGCTTACTGTTCCGCGGCAAGCCGCGGCCGGAGTTCGTCACCGTCACCAATGCCTGGTATCTGCCGAATATCGTCAAACTGCACGTGCGACTGCCGGTCGGCGATCTGCTGCTCTACGACTTCAACATCCCGCTCTCCCAGGAGCGCACGCTGATCAAAATTCTCGGCTTCCGCAATTTCTTCACCGGTGCGTGGGCCGACAGCAACGCCCGCAAGCGGATCGAGAAGATCCTGCTGCAGGACCGACCCGTAGTGGAATCCCAACGCCCGGAACTACTTCCGTTCGATCTGTCCGATGAACTGCATGTGCGCAGCGATGCCCTGCAGGTCGCCTATCGCCGCCGCCGCGCCCAGCTGATCAAGGACGGCTGGTGGGTCGGCGGCGACGACGTCGTCATCGGCGACTCGCCGCGTCGGCGGGCCACCGTCCTGGCCTCGCCCGCACGCCACGACAACCCAGAACTCGCCGCCGCCTGGGTGCACAAGGCCCGCCAAGGAGGAGACCCACGATGAGCCGGACCGCCGACCTGAGCAACCGAACTCTCGAAACACTGTCCAGCGCACTGGGTTGCAGCGTCGCCGACGATGCCGAGCTGACCAGTGCGATGTCGCCGGAGCCGGTGGGCAGGCTGCGGGTCGCCCGCGGCGGACCGATCGACAAGGTGGTGACCGTCGATCTGGTGGTGCCGCCCATCGGCCTGGACAGCCACATGATCTTCGCCTTCACCGAACCCGATTCCGCCGTACCGCATTTCACGCTCGATGCGGTCCACCACGGCGAGTACTACGCCATGCATCTGGACCTCGTTCCACGTGCGGACCTCGCGGTGAATCTGGCCTATCTGGATGCCGCCTATCTGCCGCTGACACCCCTGCTGGATGCGGCCTGGCAGATCGAAGGCGTCTCGGCCGCGGCCGTGGGTCCGCGGCAGCGGGCGATGATGTCGCCGTGGATGGTGGTGTGCCGGGCCACCGAATCGGCGTTCGGCGAACTCGGCGGGACGGTGGAGGCGTACCTGGAGCACTGGATCTCCCTGCTGGACAAGGGAGTTCCAGCCCCCGAAGCCGACCTCCCGGCGCGCGATCTCACCAACCGGGCCAATATCTTCAGCCCCGAGGTAGACCCGGTGTGGCAGCAGGTGACCCGGTTACTGGGCGTCGAACAGTCCGAGCGGATCCGCCGGGAGCTGGCACGATGAGTGCGCAATCGACACCCAGCCGATGGCAGCAGCGCATCGCCGGGGAATGGGTCGGCCGCCCCTCCCTGTTCGACGCCGAGGGCGTGTGGCTGGGTTTCGAGGACATCCGCCGGTCCTCGGTCTTCGAGGACGGACAGACGACGTATTACATGGACGGCGGGCTCACCGGCGGCGGGAAACTGGCCGGGCGATTCGCCCTCGGCGCGCCGTTCGAATTCGGGGTGCTGGACTCCGATGGCGACCGGATCTACACCGGGCCCGATTTCTACGGATCCGGCCAGCCCTATGGCGGTTTCGTCGACGCGAACTATTACGGCCCCGGCTGGCAGGTTTCGCTGAACACCTGGAATCAGACCGTCGCCGACACGCAGATCTACTCGTCGGTGCTGTATCAGGGCCCGGCGATGGTCGGGGTCTTCACCGGTCTCTACACCCGCGATCCGGCATTGGCGCAACAGCGAATCGACACCGAAACTCGCTGCGGAGGCGTGACATTCACCTTTCCGACCAAGGACCAGAGCTGTTACGCCGGCGATCTGGAACTGTGGTCGGCCGATCAGCAGAGCATCGGCAAGTCGCGGATGACCCGTACGGTCGCCCCGCGTGATCTGCTCACCGCCGAACATCGCCTGAGCCTGGCGGGACCGATCGAATCCGATCTCCGCTTCACCGTGCGGCGGGACGGGGCCCGCTCCTTCCACGAGGGCCCGGACGCCTACGGCAGTGGACTCGCCTGCGGCCGTGCGAATTTCGTCCGCCTGCACTACGCCGACGGCCGCCGGACGATCGGCCGGGAATTCATGATGGACGCCGAACCGGGTATGGGCGCCGGATCGACGATCGCGGTCGCGTATCAACTGTTCGAACACAACCGGCTCGCGGCCGTCATGCACGGCGTGCTGGAGCGACAGTGAGCAGCGTGGTCATCACCGGTGCCACCCGAGGCATCGGCCTGGGGATGGCACGCGCGCTACTCGCCCGCGGGCATCACGTCGCGGTGTGCGGAACCGATCCCGCGCGAATCGAGTTGGTGCGCGGCGAATTCGGCGACAAGGCAGTGGTATCCGCCGCCGACACCACCGACCGGGACGATATGCGCGCACTGTGGGATGCGGCGGCCGAACGATTCGGCGGCGTGGACATCTGGATCAACAATGCCGGCGTATCGCACACCCGCACGCCCCTGTGGGAGCTACCGGCGGCCGAGGCGCGAAAGGTGGTCGACACCAACCTGATCGGCGTCCTGAACGGATGTGCGGTGGCGATCACCGGTATGCGGGATCGGGGCGGGCACGTCTGGAATATGGAGGGCCTGGGCAGCGACGGGCGGACGGTACCGGGGCTCGGCGTCTACGGTGCCACCAAACGCGCGGTCCGCTACCTCACCGCCGCACTGGCGAAGGAGGTTCCGGACGGAGTGTCGGTCGGCGTCCTCAGTCCCGGCATGGTCACCACGGACCTGCTCACCCACGGATACGACGATCCGGCCGAATTGGCCGAGGCCAGGCGAATTTTCACCATTCTGGCCGATCCGGTGGACACCGTCGCCCCCTGGCTCGCCGAGCGGGCGATGACTCACACTCGCAATGGAGCCCGGGTGTCCTGGCTCACCACGGGCAAGGTGATCCGCCGTTTCGCCGCCGCGCCGTTCCACACCCGCGACCCGTTCGCGGCCTGAGCGATCCCCCGCACGAGAGGAGAATTCCCATGCCCGATGTACTCGGCTGGCGAGCCAAGTTCGGAGTGCTGGCCCCCTCGACCAATACCGTCGTCGAAGCGGATCTGACCCGGCTCGCGGTGCCGGGCGTGACCGCGCACATCGGCCGGATCCATATCCGCGATCAGGACATGGGCGACGACGCCGGCATGGAACGGTTGCTCGACCAGATTCGCGAGGAGATCGTCGCCGCCTGCGAACGGGTGCTGACCTGCGAACCGGATTACATGGTGATGGGCATGTCGGCCGAAACCTTCTGGGGCGGAGTCGAAGGCAACCGCCGATTCGTCCGGCAGATCCACGAGGTGACCGGCTTGCAGGTCGCCACCGGAGCCGAGGCGTGCCGCCGCGCACTCGAACACACCGGGGCCCGCCGCATCGGCGTGGTCACCCCCTATCAGGCCGTAGGCGATGAGAATGTGGTGCGATTCTTCGGCGAGCTGGGTTTCGAGGTTCGCCGAATCAAGGGATTGCGCTGTCCCACAGCGGTTTCCATCGCCCACGTCACCGAGGACGAACTCCGGGCGGCGCTGCTCGAGGTCGACGGCGACGATGTGGACGCGCTGGTGCAGTGCGGCACGAATCTGTCGATGGTGCGACTGGCCGACGAGGCCGAACGCTGGCTCGGCAAGCCGGTGCTGGCGATCAATGCCGCCATCTGGTGGATGGCGCTGCGCGACAACGGTTTCACCGATCGCATCGAGGGCGCCGGATCGCTCTTGCGCGAGCACTGAGCGATCCGTGGCCCCTCCGCCGCGACGGAGGGGCCACACCGAATCACTGCCGGCTCGGATTCGCCCATGCGCCGATCGATGCCGACCGCACCGGTTCGATGAACTTCGGCGGGAGGGTGTCCGGGAATTCCGGACCCCAGTTGGTCGCGGTGCCCGACATGGTGACCGTCGCATCCTCGGTGTACCAGTCGACGAGATCCGCATCGGACCGGATGATCCAGGTGCATCCCCGCTCGGCATCGGCGGTGAAATCGCCGTGCCGGATGAAGGCGGGCCGCCAGAAGTACGTACCCGGCCACATGGACCCGAAGTTGTACTCGAAACCACCGTCCAGGCAGTACGCCTCCTCACTGCACGGATGGTGCGCGAGCGGCACCTCCCGCCAGCCGGGCTTGGCCTTGATCAGGCGGGTGTAGAACCCGGTCTGCTCATCCCGGTGCAGCAGTTTGATGTACAAACCGGGCACCGGCGTGCCACCCAGATCGAAGCGCATGGGACTGCCGTCCTTCACATCGATCCACGGCATCGCCGCGGTGTCCCGGACGACGAGTTTCTGGTCCGGACGGACGAATTCGCGATCTTCGCCGGTCGGCTCGAACTGCCAGCCGCCGTGTTCGCGGAACAGCAGGATCTCGGTGCCCGCCTCGACCCACAGCGGCGGCGTCCACACGCCCGCGGGCGCGGTCCAATATCCCTGCGGGCCGAGTTCGTTCTCGCCCAGGGTGATTCGTCCGGACAGCACGAACCATTCGGTCTCGGCCGCATGCACCCCCGCCGGACGGGACCAGTCGCTGGTGAATCCGACTTTCAGCGAGGCCGAGCCGTCCTCCTCGTCGTAGCTGAGGTTGCGCTGTTCGGCGCTTCCGGTGGCGTGCTGAAATTCGGCCGGATGCCAGATCAGGTCTTCGGCATCGATGAGTTCGACGTGCGGGCGCATGGATCCTCCTGCGGCAGCGGTGTTTCCAATACAGAATGTAGCGCTTACCAATAAGCAACACAAGATGTATCGTTTATCAGGTGAACAGACCCGGACGCCCTGCCGGACCGGCCAGCGAGACCGCCGAGATCGTGCTCACCGCCGCCTTGGAGCTGATCCTCACCGAGGGCGCCGCGGCGTTGACCCCGCAGCGACTGCACGGCATGACCGGCGTTGCCCGCACCACCATCTACCGCCACTGGCCCACGCCCAAGGATTTCCTCGCCGCACTGATCACCGTCGCGCCGCACCCCTCCCCCGCACCCACCGGCGATCCGGTCGCGGATCTGCACGCGGAGGTCGATTCACTCTGTGATCGCCTGCGCGACAAGCCCGTTGCCGCATTCCTGCGTGCCCTGGTCACCGCGTCGGCCACCGATCCGGACTGTGTCGAACTGCGGCACCGCTACGTCACCGATCTGCTGGCGCCCTTCCGGGCCGCGGTAGCCGCGGCCGGGGTGCGCGATCGGGCCGCGATCGAGGAGATCGCCATGACCATCGTGGCCCCGCTGCTGGTCGACGTGCTGCTGCTGGACGGTCCCGCCGATCGGGAACGGGCACATCGGGCGGTCGGCGATGCCCTGAACCGCATTCCGGCGCAACGCCCCTGACCGGAATCGCCAGCCGCCGAGGAGTTCGACATGACCAATACCGTGGGACCCCGCGCCGTCTTCGGCGTCATCGTGCCCAGTACGAATACTGTTGTCGAGCACGACTATTGGCGGGCCGGACTGCCCGGAGTGAGCTACCGGGCCGGTTCGATGTACATCCCGGATCCGGTGATGGGCGACGACGACGATTTCCGGGCACTGCTGGGCCAGATCCGCGCCTCCATCGATACCGCGGTGCGCGATGCCCTCACCGCCGAACCGGATCGCATGGTCATGGGCATGTCCGCGGAGACGTTCTGGGGTGGCGTCGCGGGCAATGCGGCATTCGAGCAGCGCCTGCGGGACAGCACCGGCCTGCCGGTGACGACCGGGGCGAGCGCGTGCCGAGCGGCGTTGCACGCGTTGGGATGTCGGCGCATCGCGGTGTTCTCGCCGTATCAGCCGATCGCCGACGAACAGGTCGGCACCTTCTTCCGCGAGGCCGGTTTCGAGGTCGCCGCGATCACCGGACTGCACTGCCCGACCGCGATGGATATCGCCAGGGTCGAGCCCGATCGGTTGCGCGCGGTGGTCGCGGAATTGGACGGCCCGCAGGTGCAGGCCATCGTGCAGGTGGGCACGAATCTGTCCTTCGTCGCGACGGCCGACGAGCTCGAGCGCGAGCTGGGCAAACCGGTGATCGCGATCAATGCCGCGACGCTGTGGCATGCGTTGCGTGAGCACGGGATCGACGATCGCGTCGAGGGAGCCGGGCGGCTGCTGCGCGAGCACTGATGCACGACGGCCGCGTCGGCCGAATCTCGCGTCCACCTGCACACAGGCCATGTTTCGCCGTACAATTTCTATGTGCGAAACGTCGTTTCGCACATAGAAACACACCGGCGACCGCGTGATTCTGTCTCCGGCCCGCCCGGCACAGGCAGTCACCATCGGAAACCGCCTGTCCCGCATGTGGAGTCGCGATGAACCTTCGAGCCTCGACCCTGATCCTTCTCACCGCGGGCTGCCTCACCGCAGCCGGATTCACCCCAGCCGCCGCGGATACCACTCGATTACCCGGATCGATCGATCTGCCTTGCGCGGCACGCATCCTGCGTCAGGACGCCGCGTGGTATCTCCCGTCCCAAATACCTCGCGGCCTGGTCTGGTTACAGCACGGCTTCGCCCGCGCCGAGACCAACGTGGCCGGTCTCGCCCGAACCCTGGCCGCGGCAGGGTATCTCGTGTTCACTCCCAGCCTGCCGTTCCTGAACCTCGACGGGTGCACCCTGCAGAACCTCGGTGACAACACGCCGTTCCTCGACCAGGTGGCTCGATTGTTCGGCACCGCAACCGATCCCGCCGGACAGCTGGCCACCGCGCTCGACGCCGCGGCCGAACGCGCCGGAATCACCCCGCCCGCGCACCCGCAGCAGTTCGTCTTCATCGGTCATTCGGCCGGAGGCGAGGCGGTCGAATACGTCGCTCACCGCCTGCACACCAGCTATCCGAGCGCGTGGGCGAATCTGCGTGGCCTGATTCTGCTGGACCCGGTGAAATCCCTGCTCGGTGCGAACACCGACACCGCCCTCGCCGATCTGGCCTCCACCGAACTCCCGATCCTCAGCGTCTCCGGCCCGCCGGGCCCCTGCAACAACTTCGGCAGCGGCACCACCGCCCTGCAAACCCACCTGCATCGCCCTGTCCTCGGCGTCCGCCTCACCACCGGCGAGCACACCGACGCCGAAGGCGGCACCACCGATCCTCTGGCCGAATTGTTCTGCGGGACACCACAACCAGGTAATACGTCCATCTTGCGGGAACTGACCGTCGGGTGGGCCGGTCGATACTTCTCGGGCGCCACCGATTACCTCACCGGCACTACGGCACTCACACCAGCGAGTTTCCAGATTCTCGCCGGAACGTAGCCACGCGCTCCGGCGACCCGGCGTCATTGTCGGCTGCCCGGTGTCCGCGACGTCGCACGAATTGCCCGGTCGGTCCGGGATCGTGGAATCCGTTGTCGTCGAGCATGACTCGCCCGCGTGCGATGACGATCTGCGGCCATCCGCGCAACTCCTGCCCATCGAACGGCGAGAAGTCCGTGCCCATGTGCAGATCCGACGCGACGACCGCACGAGTCCGGTCCGGGTCGAAGACGACGAGATCGGCGTCGTAGCCGACGGCGATGGCCCCTTTGCCAGGCAGCCCGTTGATCCGGGCCGGGGCCGCGGCGAAGACCTCCACGAATCGCTGGAGCACGGCAGGATCCGAGGTGGCACCCAACGCGTCCGACAACATCGTGAACGTGACCGGCATCCGCGTCTCGACTCCGGGCAGGCCGTGTGGCATCTGGCGGATATCGTCGCGGCGCTCGCGCTTCTGCGTCAGGTCGTAGCAGGAGTGATCGCTGGCGATCGTATCGATCGCTCCGGCAGCGAAACGTTCGCGCAGCGCCGCAACGGTTTCCGGCGAGCGCATAGGCGGACAGCAGGCGAACCACTCCGGGAGTTCGCCGGAGTAGACGCGTTCGTCGAGTGCCAGATAGTGCGGGCAGGTCTCGGAGTGCACATCGAGCCCACCCGCCCGCGCCGCGTCGACCAGGTCGACCGCGCCGGGCGTGGACTGATGCACGAAATACACTGCCGCACCGATATATTCGGCCATGGCCAGCACCTCGCGCACCGATGCCTCCTCGGCGAGTTCCGGTCGGGTCCGGTGCAGATGCCGAATTCCCGCCTCCCCCGCGGCGGCATGGCGCTCGGTGCAGTCCACGATCATCGCGTCGTGCTCGGCATGGACATAGGTCAGGCCATCCAGCCGGGCCATTTCCCGCATGACCTTCAGGACGGTGTCGTCGTCGGCCATCGTCGTCCCGCGATTGGTCGTGTACACCTTGACCGATCGGATGCCGAGACCCGCCAGTTCCGCCAGTTGGCCGGGAATGGTTGGGTCCCAGTCGATCACGCACGCGTGCAACGCGACGTCGCAGCGGGCCTGCCGGGCCAGCTCCAGCTTGTTGCGAGCCGCGGCGAGCGGGGTTTCGGTGCCGTCACGAGGGATGCCGAAGTCCATGATCGTGGTCGTGCCGCCCCACAGCGCGGCGCGGGAGGTGAGCGCATAGTCGTCGAGAGTGCGGTAGCGGCCGGTGATCTGTGCGACGTGACAGTGTCCATCGACGCCGCCCGGGATGACGACGCGGCCCGCCGCCTCGATCACCCGGGTCGCCACCGGGATCGGCTCCGTGGCGTCCAGGACCGCCGCGATACGCCCGCGATCGACGACTATGTGCGCGGGTCGGGCATGAGTCGCGTCGACGGCGAGGGCATGGGTGACAACGAGATCCGGTATGCGTCCCTCGATCACAGCGTCGCCCCGTTCCCGGGCGGCGGCCCGGTTCTGCGCACTCGTTGCACGATAGCCTCCCGTCAGAACCAGTTTGGTATACCAAAGCCTGCCCAGCGGAGCATCCCCGGTCAAGATTGCTTGGTATACCTTAATCAGGGATTAACATGGTCAGCACCGGTGAGGACCCGCCCGGGAGCACAGCTCACGATCGCCGGAGCCGCCTGATCGCGAGCGGCCGAGTAGTGTGGCATCACTTTGGTATACCGCAACCCGACACAACAGGGCGATACCGAGATTCGACGGATGAGGTGATCCAGTGACGACGGAGCAGACCGCGACCGTCCTCGAATGGACGCGACTGCGCGACGAGGTCTGTGAACAGCTGCGGGATCGGATCATCGCCGGGCAGTTCGAGCCGGGGCACCGGCTCGTGGAACGCGATCTCGCCGAGCAGTTCGGCGTGTCACGGATTCCCGTCCGGGAGGCGATCCAGACCCTGATCACCGAGGGCTTCGTGGAGGTGCTGTCCCCGCGCAAGATCGTGGTGAAACGAATTTCGCAGCGTGATGTCGAGGAATTGTTCGGTGTCCGGGAGGCGCTGGAGACATACGCGGCCCGCGAGGCTACGCTGCGCGCCGACGCCGGCGACCTGCGCACGTTGCAGCGCCTGGTCGAGAAGGCGCGGCGGGCGACCTTGTCCGGCCATCCCGACCGGATCAGCCGGGCCAACGCCGAATTCCACCGGCACATCATCGATATGGCCGGTAATCGGCTGTTGGCCGACCTGCTGCGGCCGCTCGAGGGGCGGCTGCGGTGGCTGTTCCAGCAGATCGACGACCCGGGCCAGTTGTGGTGCGAGCATCGGGCGCTATACGAGGCGATCGCCTCGGGCGATGCGCAGATCGCCGCCGACCACGCGTTGCGCCATGTGCGGGAGAACCGGGCCATCGCCTTGAACCTGTTATTCCGTGACGACCGGACGCAGTGAGCGCGTGGCGATCTCGGCGTCGTCCAGGACCTGCGCAATCGCGTCCACCGCGACGTTCAGGGATTTGCGGTCCGCCTCGCCCCACTCCCGTTCGCACAGACTGTGTACCGACAGCCATCCCGCCATGGCCTCGTCGCGCACGACCGGCCCGAGCATCTGCGCCCGCACGCCGTAGACCTCCCGCAGCGCGATCGGCGGCTGCGGATCGTCACGGAAGTGGTCTTGCACCAACAGCTCCCGATGTTTCTCCAGCCACTCGACGGTGTTCAGCCGACGCTGGTCGAGCGAGGCATCCCGCCGGATCGAACGCACCCCGTCACGCAATGCCTCGGCAGCGGTGAGATCGACCTGCAGCCCCAGTTTGGGCAGATCGATGCGCAAGGTGGTTCGGTCTGCTCCGGTCGCGTCCAGTAGCGCCTCGACCGTGCGCTGAAATTCGTTCCGCACGTTACCCGCCCACGGCAGGTCCCCCCAGCCGGATACCCTCGCCCCGGTGGCCCGCAGGGTCCGCCACAACGTCGCGGTGACGCTGTCGAAGACCGGAATACCCAACTCGGCCTCGGCGCCCGCGGCCACCGCGGCCCCGAAGACGTTCGTGCACACCACCGCGACCGCATGCGCGTCGCGGGTCCCCGCCGCGGTCACCATCCGGCGCACCCGAGCCTCCGGCACCCCGGCGAACGCCGCGTTGTCGGTGAGACCGAGATGTTCCGCTGTGACGCAATCGATTCCCGCATCCCGATACACCGCGCGAATACGTTCGGTCACCTCGGTCGTATAGGGCACGACGAGCCCGAGACGGGTGACACCGTAGGCGCGGCAGGCTTCCAGCAGCGCCAGAGTCGATGTGGTGACCTCGATTCCGGTCGCCTCCGCGAGCGTGGCACACAGTGCGCGGTCGTGGTCGATTCCCAGCCACGATCCCGCGGTGCCGTTCCAGGCGATGATGTCCACGCCGGCGTCGGCCAGCGACCGCGCGGCCGCCAGCATCGGTTCGGTGCCGAACTGCCTGTCGGCGGCGGGGTCGAGTCCGATCCGGGTGACCGGTACGCGAGCGAAATGCACTGACACCCCGTCGATCTCGGACAACATCCGCGACGTCGTCGGCTCCAGGCAGGTGTTCGACGAGGGAACGATCATCCCGACTCGGTACACGTGTCACTCCTTCATGCGTTGAACCGGACCTTCGCACCGAGTTTGGTATGCCAAATCGCCGCACCTGTTACAGACAGGTTCTCACTCTGTTTCCCCGGAAAACGGCGCGTTAAGTTTGGTATTCCAAATTGCTCGCACGGTTCGTCCAAAAAAGTCATATGTACAGGTAGATGGCAATTTTTGCGACGAGGACATCGGCGGGAGAACCGGTTGACATCCGGCGCGACGCCCCCGAATCTCAGTGCTGTCCGGCTATTTGGAATACCAAAGAAGCCGGAGGCATCCCCTCTCTTCCGCTGGAGTAGTCATGTCCGCAAACTCCCACGAGCCGCACCTCGAACTGGCCGAGGAATACGAGCACGAACCCGTTCCCCACACCGCCCGCCGCAGCACGCTGTCCATCGCCGCGGTGTGGTTCGGGTTCCCGATGAACCTGGGCAACGCGGTCTTCGGTGGCGTGATCGTCTACAACCTCGGCGTCATCGCGGGCCTGGCCGCGCTGCTGCTGGGCAACCTCATCCTGTTCGGCTACGTCGGTGCGTTGAGCTACATCGCCGGACGCACCGGCAAGAGCTTCTCGCTTCAGGCCGCGGCCACCTTCGGCAGTACCGGCCGCCGGATCGCCGCGGCTTTCCTCGCGACCGTCGTCATCGGCTGGTTCTCCTTCCAGATCGGGCTCACCGGAACGACTCTGCGCGATGCGCTGGGCTGGCCCGCACTGCTGGCCGCCGCGGCCGGTTGTGTGCTGTACACCCTGGTGACCATCGTGGGCATCCGGGCGCTGTCCTGGCTCGGGATGATCGCGGCGCCGCTGTTCGTGGTGCTGGCCGCCGTGGCACTGTGGTTCGGGGCGTCCGGCAACGGGCTGACCGTGCACCAGGTGCTCGGCTACCACGGCGGCGGGACCGCGCTGTCGTTCGGCGCGGCGGTCAGCATCGTCGTGGCCGGGTTCGCCGACTCCGGCACCATGACAGCCGATTTCACCCGATGGGCGAAGAACGGCCGGGCCGCGGTCGGGGCCACCTTCTGGGCCTTCCCGATCTCGAACTTCATCGCGTACGCCATCGGCGGCCTGGTGGTCGCGGTCGGCGGATCGGCACATCCGGCCACCGACGGTGGCGGCTTCCTCGGACTGCTGACCGGGCACGGCCCGCTGCTGACCGGCATCGCGATCGCGTTCGTGTACATCAACCTCGGCTCCGTGGCCTCGCACTGTCTGTACAACGGGGCGCTGGGCTGGTCCGGCATCACCCGCCTCGGGATGCGGCCGGTCGCGGTCATCCTCGGCGTGGTCGGCCTGGTCACCGCACTCACCGGTGTGTGGAGCCACTTCCTGGACTGGCTCAATCTGCTCGGCATCTTCGTCCCGCCGATCGGTGCGGTCCTGATCGTCGACCAGTTGGTGCTGCGCCGCGCGATCGGACGAGAGTCTTTCCGCCCCACCGCTTTCGCCGCGTGGGCGCTGGGCGCCGCGGTCGCCACCGTGACGCACTATCTGGTGCCGGGCTCGGTCGACGCCGTGATCGGCATCGTGGCCGCCGGACTGGTGTACGCCGCGATGGAGAAGCTGCGCCGGCCGCGAACCGTCGCCGCGCTGGTCACCGAAACCCAGGTGGCACAGGCATGATCGATACGCGAACGACACAGCCGAGCGCCACCGAACTGGCACGCGGACTCGCCACCGGTGCACTGTCCCCGGTCGAGATCGTCGAGGACGCTCTGGCGCGCGTCGCGGAGGCCGACCCGGAACTGCACGCCTTCTGCACTCCGACTCCCGAGATCGCCCGGGACCGCGCTCGGCAGTCCGAGCGGGAGTTGCGCGCCGGAACGGCCGGGCCGCTGGCCGGGATCCCGTACGCGGTGAAGGATCTGATCTGCACCAAGGGAATTCGCACCACCTCCGGTTCCGTGGTGTACGCCGATTTCGTCCCCGAGCAGGACGACATCTGCGTCGAGCGGCTGGACGGCGCCGGTGCGATCAGCCTGGGCAAGACCAATGCCAGCGAATTCGGTTACAGCGCAACGGGAGCCAATCCGCTGTTCCCGACCACCCGCAACCCGTGGGATCCCACGCGCACCCCCGGTGGCTCCAGCGCCGGATCGGCGGCCGCGGTGGCGGCGGGCATGGTTCCGTTCGCCCTCGGCAGCGACGGCGGCGGCTCGATCCGCATCCCGGCAGCGCTCACCGGAACGGTCGGATTCAAACCCTCTATGGGACGAGTGCCGGTGTATCCGGGCTGCCGGGACGAGCGCTATCCGGGCGTCTCGGGATGGGAGAGCATCGAACACATCGGTCCCATCGCGCGCACCGTGCCGGACATCGCCCTGGCGATGACCGTGCTGGCCGGGCCCGATCCACGCGACCGGCACACGCTGCCCGCCGGTGACCTCGATTGGCAGGCCGCCGTCCGCGATCCGGACATCCGCGGCATGCGCATCGGCTACAGCGCCGACTTCGGCTACCTCACCGTCGATCCGGAGGTGCGCGCGGCGGCGGACCGCGCCGCTGCCGTATTCGAATCCGAACTCGGCTGTGTGGTAACCGAATTCGTACCGGACTGGGAGGATCCGGCACAGCACTTCACGGCACTGATCATGGCCGAGACCGATCTGGTGGGCATGCGCGCGCTGCTGCCCGAATTCCGGGAGCGGATATCCCCGCACCTGGTGGCCATGCTGGAAACCGACTGGACCGCAGAGGATTTCACCCAGGCGAACCTGATGCGCAAGTCCGTGGTCAACCGGATGGCCCGGCTCATGAGCCGCTTCGACCTGCTGCTCACGCCCACCGCGGCCGTCCCCGCCTTCCCGCTCGGCATCGAGGGTCCCACCGAAATCGACGGCCGGGCGGTATCGGCGACCGCCTGGCAGGGCTTCACCCCGATAGCCAACCTCACCGGCCAGCCAGCGATCAGCCTGCCCGCGGGCACGACCGCCGCGGGCCTGCCCATCGGCATCCAGCTCATCGGGCGACACCTCGCCGATGCCACCGTGCTGCGCGCGGCGGCAGCCCACGAACAGACCGATCGCTGAACCGATCCGGATGGTGTCGCACACGTTTCCCCGGTACCGGTCGGCCTCGGAGGCAGCGGCTCGTCGATCGGTGCGCCCGCCCGCAGCGGTGTCGCTGTGGGCGGGGCGCGATGGAACAGCACCGTAATGCGGTCGAAATATGGTGTGCCGATTCGCAATATCAGCGCAACCGACCGCTCCTAGGGTGGCCGCATGACCAAGCAAGCCGCGGGCACCGGGATTCACATCAGCGGCCTGAGCAAGACGTTTCGAGCGGGACGGCGCACGGTGTCGGCGCTGGATTCGGTCGACCTGCACACCGAGCAGGGCGCATTCGCCTCCCTGTTGGGCCCTTCGGGGTGCGGAAAGTCGACGGTGCTCAGGATCCTCGCCGGACTCGAGACACCCGCCGCGGGTGCGGTGAGCATCGACGGTGCGACACCGGCGGAACTGCGGCGGCGGCACGGATTCGGGATCGCGTTCCAGGACTCGGCGTTATTGCCCTGGCGCAGTGTGGAATCCAATATCAAACTGCCGTTGCAGGTGGCGGGGCTGGCGGTGAATCCCGCGACGATCGCCGATCTGATCGCGCTGGTCGGACTGGAAGGCTTCGAGAAGGCCAAGCCCGCGCAGCTCAGCGGCGGCATGCGGCAACGGGTCTCGATCGCGCGGGCACTGGTGCTCGAGCCGAGCGTACTGCTGCTCGACGAGCCGTTCGGCGCCCTCGACGATATGACCCGGCAGCGGCTAAACCTGGAACTGTTGCGCATCTGGACCGAGAAACCCGCCACCACACTGATGGTCACGCACGGTATCGGTGAAGCGGTGTTCCTGTCCGACGTGGTGGCGGTGATGAGTACCCGGCCCGGCCGGGTCGTGGAGACGGTGAAGATCGACCTGCCGCGGCCCCGCACACCGGAGATGATGCGCAGTCCCGAATTCCATCGGCTGCACGACTACCTGTCCGAGCTGCTGTTCGGTCGCGGCGGACACGGTGGTATCGAGGCGGAAGCCGAAGCCGCCCTGGATGTTCCAGGGGCCGGTCGATGAGGCGCGTCGGCGGCCTGCTCGGACTGGCATTGTTGGTCGCGCTGTGGTGGCTGCTCGCCGACCTCCACATCGACGGTGGCACCATACCGAGCCCGTGGCGGGTGCTGCACACGATGTACACCGACGGCTGGGCCCTCTACGGGCCGAACTTCCGGGTCACGGCTTCCGGTGCGCTGCAAGGGTTCGCGTGGGGCAACGGGCTGGCGATCGCGCTGGCGATCCTGGTGATGCTGGTTCCGCCGATCGAGTCGCTGGCCACCCAGCTGGCGATACTCAGTTATTGCACACCGCTGTTGGCGCTGGGGCCGATCATCCTGGTGGTCTTCGGCGGCCGCACGCCGACCGTCTTCCTGGCCGCCATGTACTGCTTCTTCACCACCATGGTCGGCACGGTGTCGGGCCTGCGCTCGGCCGACCGCACCAGCCTGGATCTGGTTCGAGCCTACGGCGGCGGGCGCTGGCAGCAGCTGCGGCGCGTGCAGCTCATCGCCGCGCTGCCGAATACCTTGGCGGCGTTGAAGATCGCCGCGCCCTCGGCGGTGCTGGGTGCGATCATCGGCGAGTATCTCGGTGGCATCGACAGCGGCATCGGCGTCGCTCTGACCGCGGCTCAGACCTCCTACAATGTGCCGCGCACCTGGGGTATGGCCCTGGCCGCCGCCGCACTCGCGGGGATCGGCTATGCGGCGGTGGCCCTGGTGGCGCGACTGGTGGCGCCCTGGACAGCACAGGAGGTGCGCTCGTGAACGCGCTGTGGCGGATCGTGAAATTCTTGCTCCCGCTGGTTGTTTCATTGATGCTGATGTTGGCGATCTGGTACGCGTTCCTGAACGCCTTCCCGCAGGTCGGGCCGCGGGTCGGCAAGTCCCCGGGCGACGTGTGGAACTATCTGGTCACCGGCCCCGGCGCCGATACCGCCCGCCAGGCGATCCTGTCCGATCTGCGAATCACCCTGCGCGATGCCGCGGTCGGGTTCGGCGGCGGGATGGCCGCGGCATTGGCGGTGGCGGCGCTGTTCGTCACGCTGCCCACGGTCGAGCAGTCGCTCATGCCGGTGGCGATGCTGTTGCGGTCGGTCCCGCTCGTAGCGCTGACGCCGATCATCGTGCTGGTCTTCGGGCGCGGGATCCTCGGGGTGACGGCGCTGGCCGGGATCGTGGTGTTCTTTCCGGCGTTGGTGATGATCATCACCGGTCTGCGCTCGGCCTCCCGCCAAGCGATGGAACTCGTTGCCGTATACGGCGGTTCGCGCTGGACTCGGCTGCGGATGGTCGCGGCGCCCGCCGCGCTGCCGTCGGTGTTCGCCGCGGCCCGAGTCTCGGTGCCGGGCGCGCTGATCGGTGCGCTGCTGGGCGAGTGGCTCGGCAGCGGAACGGGTTTGGGCGCCGGGCTGATCCGCGCCATCCCCACCTTCCAGTACAACAAGCTCTGGGCATCCATCGTGCTGGTGACGATCGTGTCGGTCCTGCTGTACGCGATCGTGGGCGTGCTGGAGAACCTGGTCCTGGCTCGTTTCGGTCCGGCGGCCTAATTTATCCAGCGGCAAAGTATTCGAAATCGAAGCACCTTACATTTCCGACATGACACGCATGAGCGGCCTCTCGTCGGCCCAGAAGTTTCCATCCCTGGACCGCCGGTCCTTCCTGCGCTTCTCCGCGTTCGCCGGTGTCGCACTCGGCGGCTCCGGTGTACTCGCGGCCTGCGGTAAGAGCTCGTCGGGCGGGAACAACGGCACCACCGCCGACGGGTCGAAATACGGTACCGTCGCGATCCAGTTGTCCTGGCTGAAGAACATCGAATTCGCCGGTGAGTACTTCGCCGACAGCAAGGGCTACTACCGCGACGCCGGATTCGGGCACGTGGATCTGATCGCCGGAGGCGCTGCCAGCACCTCGGTGGAGGCGGGCCTGGACACCGGCAAGATCTGGCTGGGAACCTCGGCGCCGCAGACGACCGCGCCGGCGGTTCTGGACGGGCTGAAGGCCAAGATCGTCGGCACGACATATCAGAAGAATCCGTTCTGCATCGTGAGTTCGGCGGCGAAACCGATCACCTCGCCGACGGAGATGAAAGGCCGGAAGATCGGCGTGCAGGACACCAATCAGTTGATCTTCCAGGCATTGCTCGCCGCGAACGGCATGACGCCCAGCGATGTTCGGATAGTGCCTGCCCAATTCGACCCGACCCCGCTGGCCAACGGTGAGGTGGACGGCTGGGTCAGCTACGTGACCAACGAGCCGATCACCCTGGCGGCCAAAGGTTTTCCGACCGCGCACTTCCTGTTCGCCGATTACGGCCTGCCGCTGACCGCCGAAACGCTGACCGTGCGCCAGCAGACCATCGACTCCGAGCGCGACAAGTTGAAGGCTTTTCTCACCGCGGAGATCAAGGGGTGGAAGGCCGCGGTCGCGGACCCGGCGCAGAGCGCACATCTCGCGGTCGACGTCTACGGCAAGGATCAGCGCCTCGACCTCGGCGAGCAGACCGACGAGGCCAAGGCGCAGAGCGATCTGGTCGTCTCGGGCGACACCGACGCCAACGGCCTGCTCTCCATGACCGACCATCTGATCGCCCAGAACATCGAGGCTCTGTCCAAAGCCAAGATCGATATCAAAGCCGAGCAGCTGTTCGACCTGTCCGTGCTGCGCGAGCTCTACGCCGAACACCCTGAGCTGAAGTAGAACTCGTTCGATTCCACCCGGCTCGTCTCAGGCGAGCCGGGTGATCTCCACGATCACATCCAGATCGGTGGAACGACCGCCGTGGAATATCCCCTTCAGGGGCGGGACGTCGGCGTAATCGCGGCCGACGCCGACGGAGATGTGCTGTTCATCGATGTCGGTGGCGTTGGTGGGGTCGTAGCCCCACCACGTTCCGGTGAACGCCTCGATCCAGGCATGGCTCTGGCCTGCGACGGTCTCACCGATACCGGCGTCGGGGTCGGGGTGCAGGTAGCCGGAAACGTACCGGCAGGGAATTCCCATGGCGCGCAACAACAACAGGGTCAGGTGGGCATAATCCTGACATACGCCTCTGCGATCGGTCCACGCCTGCACCGCGGAGGTGTGCACCGAGGTGGTGCCCGGGACGTAGGTCATCTGCGAATACACCCAGTCGGCCGCGCGCAGGACCGCCTCGGGCGGATCCACATCGCGCGCGAGTTCGTCCGCCGCACCGGCCAGTTCGCTGTCGGCGGGGACATACCCGGTGGGAACGAGGAATTCGGCGTAGAGATCGAGGTTGTCGTCGGAATGCAGTTCCGCCCAGGACCAGTGCGGTCCCGCGGGAGCGGTGCCGGACTCGGTCTCCACCACCGAGAGTCCGGTCACCGCCAGGGCCGAATGCGGGACGTGCAGATCGAAGGCGGTGACCGCGCTACCCCAGTAGTCCGTGTAACGGTACGGACGGGTCGCGGGAATGGTCTCGATGCGGTTCAGGATCACGTTCTGCCGACCGTCGGTCAGCGGCGTGAGCCTGGCTTCGTTGAAGGAGCGGGTGACCGCGTCGTCGTAGGCGAAACCCGTGGTGTGCACCACCCTCATACGCCGGCCCATGGCTGTTCCTCTCTCACAGTTCCCCGTCCACCACCGCGGTGGCGCCGAAGCGGTGGCGCGCGTCGGTCCAGGCGACCCACGGCGCGGCATGGAAATACTGCAGGGCGATGGCCTCGTTGACCTCTCGGCAGGTCTGCTGCAGATCGGCCAGCCGGGTCTGCAGTGCTTCCAGAAGGACTCCGGGAGCGAGGAATTCGAGTTCGCTGCGGGCCCTGCCGAGCAGGCGCTGCGCCTCGTTGCGGGACCCGACCCGGCTACCGGGGACCTGGTCGAGTTCGTGCAGACAGGTCTCGGCCAGCTGCACCGAGTGGAAGACCGAACGGGGAAAGAGTCGGTCCAGCAGGATGAACTCGGCCACCAGGCGTGCGTCGAGCACTCCGCGATGAGTACGCAGATACGCGTCGTGCGCCCCGGCCGAACGCAGCACACTGACCCACGCGGGGGAATTCGCGGGCTCGCCGCCACGCGAAAGCAGCAGGCGCACAGTCATATCCACGCGCTCGAGCAGACGCCCGAGCAGCAGGAAGCGGTACCCGTCGTCGCGGCTGAGGGTGGAGTCGGCCTGACCGGCGAACATCGCCGCGCGGTCCTCGACGTAGCGGAAGAACTCGTAGGGTCCCAGATCCCGGGCCGCGCGCATCGCGCCGCCGAGCCCGTTGTAGGCGGTGTTCAGGCATTCCCACAGTTCGGCCGAGGTCGCCTCCCGCGCACCCCGGGCATTCTCCCGGGCCGCCGAGATCGACGCGACGATCGAGGCCGGCTGGCCATGGTCGAAGGCCACCAGTTCGGTCAGCGACCAGACGTCGAGCTGCCCGTCGGGCAGGTCGATTCCCAGTACCCGCAACAGTTTTCGGGCCGCCCGGTCCGGATCGACGGTGACGTCCTCGAGGAGTTGGTGCACCGTGACGTCGAGGATCCGGGCGGTGTCGTCGGCTCGTTCGACATAGCGGCCGATCCAGAACAGTGATTCCGCGTTCCGCGCCAGCATCACGCCTCCTACTGCTGTTGTTGCTGCTGCGACTGGGTGACCGCCAGGGCGGGGCTCTGGTCGGCGTGATCGGTCACCTCGGGTTCACCCACGAGTTCGAGGGCGGCCTCCTCGCGCTCGCCGATGGTGCGCGAGGACAGCACCCAGGTGTCCTTACTGCCGCCGCCCTGACTGGAATTGACCACGAGCGAGCCCTCCGGCAACGCGACCCGCGTGAGACCACCGGGCAGCACCCACACGTCGTTGCCCTCGTTGACCACGAACGGCCGCAGATCCACGTGCCGGGGCGAGAGCGAGTCGCCGATCTTGGTCGGCACCGTCGAGAGCTGGACCACGGGCTGGGCGATCCAATTGCGCGGCTCCGAGCGGATCTTGCCGCGCACGATCTCGAGTTCCCGCGGGGAGGCATCGGGCCCGAAGACGATGCCGTATCCGCCGGAGCCCTCGACCGGTTTGATCACCAATTCTTCGATCCGGTCGAGCACTTCGGCACGTTCGTCGTCGAGCCAGCAGCGGAAGGTGTCCACGTTGGGAATCAACGGGCGCTCGCCGAGATAATACTCGATCATGGTCGGCACATAGGTATAGACCAGTTTGTCGTCGGCGACACCATTGCCGACCGCACTGGAAATCACCACGTTGCCCGCCCGCGCCGCATTCAGGATTCCTGCGACACCCAGCACCGAATCCGGATTGAAGTGCATGGGATCGAGAAAATCGTCATCGATGCGTCGATAGACCACGTCGACCTGACGTTCGCCGTGCGTGGTACGCATGTAGACCACATTGTCGCGGCAGAACAGATCCCGTCCCTCGACCAGCTCCACGCCCATCTGCCGGGCCAGCAGCGAATGTTCGAAATAGGCGGAATTGAACACTCCGGGCGTGAGTACCACGACGGTCGGATCGGCGGCATTGGTGGCCGCCGAAGCGCGCAGCGCCCGCAGCAGATGGCTCGGATAGTCCCCCACCGGACGCACCCGATGGGAGGCGAACAGGTCCGGGAAAACCCGGGCCATCGTGCGCCGGTTCTCCATCACATAGGACACCCCGGACGGCGAGCGCAGATTGTCCTCGAGTACCCGGAACACCCCCTTTTCGTCACGCACCACATCGATTCCGGCGACGTGGATGCGCACGCCGTTGGGCGGTGCGATACCCATCGCCTCGCGGTGGAAATTCGGGCAGGTGGTGATCAGCCGCCGCGGTATCACGTGATCCCGCAGAATATTCTGCTCACCGTAGATATCGGCCAGGAACATCTCCAGAGCCTTCACCCGCTGTGCGAAACCCTTTTCCAGCAGTGACCACTCCGTCGCCGCGATCACCCGGGGCACCAGATCCAGCGGAAAAGGCCGTTCCTGTCCGGAAAGGGAGAAGGTGATGCCCTGATCGATGAACGCCCGGCCCAGGGCATCCGAACGGGACACCAGCTCACCGACGTCCATCCGCATCAATCCTTTGTGCACACCGCGGTAGGGCTGGCGAATCCGCCCCGCGCGGTCGAACATCTCGTCGTGGGCATCCGAGTGCTGCTCGACGTGGTAGCCGTCGAAAATCCCCGGTGAATACTGCATGGGCTTGGCGACCGCTGTCATTGTCCGATGGTCCCGCATCGCGCGGCCCCGATGTCGTCACACAGGTAAAATTTTCGAACCAACCATGTTTCGCCGCAAAGGTTTTCGGTGCTATCCCAGCGCCAGCCGACGCATTCGCACGCCGAGCGCCGCGACGTGCGCGGCCGCGGCCCGCTCGGCACAGGCGGCGTCCCCGATCTCGATGGCGTGCGCGATCGCGACGTGCTCGGCGACCGCGAATCGACGTCCTGCCTCGTCCGACCACAGCCCGGTGTTGTACAGGTGCGCCTTCGCGTCGAGCCGGTGCAGCGCATCGCTCAGCGCCCGGTTGCCCGCGAGATCACGGACGGCGGTGTGGAATTCGAGGTCGTGGCGCGCCTCGGCGAGCGCGTCGGCCGGTTCGGCCAGCCGTGCCTGTTGCCCCTCGACCAGCGCCGCCAGTCGCCGCACGTCCGAGGCCGACGCCCGCAGCGTCGCCTCCCGCGCCGCGTATCCGTCGAGCAGCTCCCGCACAGCGAGCACGTCGGCGATTTCGCGCTCGTCGACGTGCGCGACGCGCGCCCCCGCGTGCGGGGTGTGCACCGCCAGCCCGTCGGCCACGAGCCGCTGCACCGAATCGCGCACCGGGCTGCGGCTCACATCGAGCGCGGCGGCGAGGGCGGGGACGCTCAGCGGCGCGCCCGGTGGCAGTTCGCCGGTGAAGATGCGGTCCAACAGCTGCTTGTAGACCGCCTCCCCGAGCAGGGAGTCCGAACCATCGCCCATCAGCGACGTCCTCCTCCCCCGCCCGGCTTCGACCGGCGCGCTCACGCTGTGCGGCCCGCGTAGTTCGCGGCAACCCGCTGTCGAAGGTACTCGGCCGCGGTGATCGGCGGGTAGGTGCCGCGCGGCGGTGCGATCACCACATCGCGGTCGGCCTGGGCGAAGAAGGGGATCGAGTAGCGCGACCCGGCGTACTCGCCCGCGCCGGGCACCCGGACCCGGTGGAACGTCGACAGCAGTGCGTCGTCGCTCCATCGCATGAGCATGTCGCCGATGTTGCAGGTGATCACGTCGTCGGCCGGTACGACCGGAGTCCACTCCTGGGCGTCCGCCTCGCGGCCGGGACAGACCTGCAAGCCGGCCTGCCCGTCGCGCTGGAACAGCAGTGTGAGGCAGTCGAAGTCGGTGTGCGCGCCCGCCCGCCAGGTGCCGGGGCGACCACGCAGCTCGTCGGGCAGCGCGTAGTAGTGGATCAGCCGCAGCGTCGACTGGTACTCCGCGGAGCCGGGATCGTGTGCGCGAGCGAAGAACTCGCGATCGAAGCCGAGCCGGTCGGCGAAACAGGACAGCACCCACATCGCGAGTTCCCAGCAGTGCCGCTCGAACTCCAACATGAAGTCCCGGAACCCCGGCAGCTCCTGCTCGGCGGGCCACAGCCCGGCCATGTGCGGGCGGGTGATCTGGTACGACTCCTTCTGGTCCGGAGTGCCCACCGACGGGCGGACCTGACTCGAGTACTCCCACCCCGCGTTGTTCGGTTTGTCCAGTGGCAGTGCGGATTTGGCCGGTTCCGGCAATGCGAAGAACTGCGCGGCACGCGCGAACGCCGCGTCCACCAGCGGCTGCGGGATCGAGTGATTCACCAGCTGGAAGAAGCCGATCTCGGTGGCGGCGCACCACAGCTGATCGGTGATCTCGGCACGCCGTGCCTCGCGGTCGGTCAGATCGATCCGCGGGACGCTGCGCGCCGTCTCCACTCCCGGGCCGCCCATCCGGCTCTCCAGGTCCAGCTCCTGCATGCGGTACTGCTCGGTCATCGTGTGTCTTCTCCTGTCGGGCAAGGCTTGTCGAAGTCAGGTGCGGGCGCCGCGCACCCGGGCGGCCTCGCGGTCGGCCCCCGCGGGCGCGGTGCCGAGCTTCATCCCGGCCAACTTGGCCTGTAGATGTGCGGCAATGGTGATCGGCGGGTAGGCCGCCGCCCCCGGCTCGACGGTGCCGGGCAGCGGCTCGATCACCGCATCGTGGTTGCCGTCGAAGAAGAAGGCCGCGGACCGGCGGCGCTCGATCCGGCCGTCGACCACCGGCGGGTCCACCCGGTGCAGGGTGGATCGCCACCGGTCGTTCGTCCAGCGCGCGAAGGCATCGCCGAGGTTCACCAGGAAGGCTCCCGGAGCCGGGGACACCGGGTGCCACACCACGTCGGGTCCGAGCACCTCCAGCCCGGGGACGCGGTCCGCCCACAGCACGGTGAGGATCCCGAAATCGGTGTGCGCGCCCATTCCGGTGAGTGGCCCGTCCAGCTCGATCGCGCCCGGCGCCAACGCGTAGTTGTTCATCTTGAGGGTGTCGATGGAGTGGTCGACGAGATCGTCGAAATGGTGCGGTCCCAGCCCCAGTGCGTCCGAGCAGGCCCGCAGCAGCGCCCGGGACAGCAATGTCACCTCGCGCAGGTACGCCGCCACCGAGGTGCGGAAGCCCGGCACGTCGGGCCAGCGGTTCGCCGGGTAGTCGGCCTCGGGCAGGTCCAGCCCGGGATATGCGGCGGCCTCGGTCCCGACGGTGAACGACTCGTAGTAGTCGTGCATCCGATTCGCCGGGGCCACACCGAGACTCATGCTCAGTGACTCCGATTTCGGTGGCGTGTAGCCGCGATTCTCACCAGGGCGATGGAGCTGTCGCTTGCGCTGCGCGGGCGCACCGAAGAAGCCATCGATCGCTTCGGCCAGTCCGTCGATCGCGGATGCGGACACACCGTGCCCCACGACCTGGAGGAAGCCGACCGTGCGGCAGGCGTCATCGATACTCGCCGCGACCGCTTCGCAGGCCGCGTCCGTCGCGGCACTGGCCGCCGGGTCGAGGTAGGGCGTGAGGTCGACGGTGGGGACGACGAAATCGCCGTCGAGAGTGGTGATTTCGCTCATCGCACACTCCCCGAGCCGTGCCAGCGCCCGACCGCGAGCCGGGACACCACGGAGCAGACGACGAAGACGGCCACGCCGAACGCCGCGGCCAGCACGATCGCCGCGATCAGGTCGGTCGAGCGCAGCTGGGCCCGATAGTCGTCCATGAGGGTGCCGATGCCCGGCTCACCCTGCGCGAAGAACATGTCGCCGATGATGGCGCCGATGATCACCTGGCCGGACGCGATCCGCAGCCCGGTCAGGATCGCGGGCGAGGCCGCGGGCAGCTCGAGCCGGACGAGGCGTTGCAGGCGCGATGCCCGGCCCAGCGTGAACAGCTCGTGCAGTCCCGCGTCGACGGAACGGAACCCGAAGTGGGTGTTGGTGATGATCGGGAACAGCGCGATCATCACGCACACGGCAACCCGCGAGGTGGTGCTGTAGCCGAACCACAGGCCCAGCAGCGGGGTGATCGCGAGGATCGGAACCACCTGCAGCACAACGGCATACGGGAAGATCACCCGTTCGAGCCACCAGGTCTGACTCATCAGCGCGCCGACGGCGACGCCGATCACGGCCGCGGCCACGAATCCCATCCCGGCCACCTCGGCGGTCACCCCCAGCGCAACGAGCATGGGACGCAGGTGCACGGAGTCGAGCAGGGACTGTGCCAGCACCGCGTGCGGAGGCGGCAGCAGGAACCGGCGCTGCGGACTGAGCACCAGATAGGAGACCGCGTACCAGAGCCCGACACCCGCGGCCAGCGCGGCCACGGCCACCGACCCGCGCCCGAACCGGGCCGCGAGCCGACGCGAGGCGACCGGGTTCGCCTGTGCGACCGGCGCGATCGGCAGATTCAGCACGGTACTCATGCCACACCTCGCAGCAGCCCCGAGATCCGCGCGACGGTATCGGTGTACTCGGGTGCGAACCGCAGCTCCGCACCCCAGGATCCGCCGTCGCCGCGCGCACCTCTCGGCCGCGGCAGATCGACCTCGATCTCGGCCGCGATCCTGCCGGGCCGGGCCGACATCACGACCACACGGTCGGCCAGCAACACCGCCTCGGACACCGAGTGGGTCACGAACACCGCCGTGAAACCACCGCGCTCACACAGGTCCAGCAGCTGGAGCTGCATCTCCTGCCGGGTGAGCTCGTCGAGCGCGCCGAAAGGCTCGTCGAGCAGCATCAATTCGGGTTCGAGCGCGAGCGCACGAGCCAGCGACACCCGCATCCGCATGCCGCCGGACAGCGCCTTGGGCAATTGGTCGGCGAAGTCCTGCAACCCGACCGCGGCCAGCGCGGCATCGACCCGCGCGCGGCGCTCGGCAGTAGGCATGCCGGCGAGTTCGACCAGCAGAGATGCGTTGCGGCGCACCGAGGCCCACGGCAGGAGCGTCGCTTCCTGGAATATGAAGGCGACCGACGACGTGTCCACGGCGACCGTGCCGCCGGACGGCCGCTCCAATCCGGCGGCCAGGCGCAGCAGCGTGGATTTACCGCAGCCCGAAGGCCCGACGATCGCGACGAACTCGCCGCGTCGCACCGACAGCGAGACCGAGGACAGCGCGGTGGTCCCGGTCGGGTAGGTCATCGACACCTCGTGGAACGACACCTGGTCGTCCGCTCTCAGGTGTCGCGCGTCGACATCGTTTCGCGTGTCGACCAGCGGGGCGAAGGATGGCAAGGGAACCTCCGATGTGGGAACAATCTGCGGGCAGATTCGGCTGGCGTTGTGCATCAAGCTTCTCGATTGCATGTAATTATTGGGTGAACGACGCCGTGAACATCTTGTTACATGCATCGTCCGGGCTTGTGGACCATCGTCCGGTGCGCGACCGTGTAGACGCCCCCCGACGCCGCTCGCCTCTTCGGGCCACCACATCCGCGACCGCCTCCGGTTCCTCGAACCCACTCCCGATCACGTTGCAGGAGAACAGATGTCCCCATTCCACAACCGCATCGCGCGACGCGCGGCCGGTCTCACCGCCGCGCTGACCGCGGGCCTGTGCACCCTCACCGCGTGCGGCTCGTCGACCACCCCCGCTCCCTCGGTCTCGCTCGCCCCGGCGCCCGCCGCGCAACGCCTCACCGGCGTCTGCCCGGATACGCTCACCGTGCAGCTGCAATGGCAGCCGCAGGCGGACATGGGCGGGATGTTCCAACTGCTCGGACCGGACTACACGGTGGACACCACCACCAAGTCGGTCACCGGAACCCTGGTGGCGCAGGGCAAGAGCACCGGGATCAAGCTGCGGCTGAAGTCGGGCGGCTCCGCCATCGGATTCCAGTCGGTCGCATCGCAGATGTACGTCGACTCGTCGATCGACCTCGGGCTGGTGCACGGCGACCAGATCGTCTCGGCCAGTGCGGATCAGCGCGTCGTCGGGGTCACACCGCTGCTGACGCACAACCCGGCGATCCTGATGTGGGACCCGGCCAAGCACCCGGGGCTCACCCTGCGCGGCCTCGCCGCGACACACGCCACCGTAGTGGTGTCCAAGGAGCAGGCGTTCCCGACCTGGCTGCTCGCCAAGGGGTACGTCACGAAATCGCAGCTCGACAAGAGCTACGACGGCAGCCCCGCACGGTTCGTGGGCGACTCGTCGATCGTCCAGCAGGGATACGCGGACGCGGAGCCGTGGGAGTACGAGCACAACACCCCGGCCTGGAACAAGCCCGTCGCCCACGGTCTGCTCTCGGAGCTGGGCTTCGACCCGTACGCGTCCAACCTGTCCGTCCGCGCCGACCGGCTCGCCCAGCTGACGCCGTGCCTGCAGAAGCTGGTGCCGATCGTCCAGCAGGCCGACGCCGACTTCGTCACCGCGCCCACGGCCACCGACAAGCTGATCGCCGACGTGGTCGCGAAGGACCCGTCCTACTCCACGTACTCGCTCGCCGAGGCCGAGTACGCGTCGGGAATCCTGAAGTCCGAGAACATCATCACGAACGAGAACGGCTCGGTCGGCACCTACGACCCCGCGCGCGTACAGGCGTTCGTGAGCGACCTGGCACCGTTGCTCGCCGCGCAGGGCGCCAAGGTGGACCCGAAGGTGGACTCCGCCGCGTTGTTCGACCCGCAGTTCGGCGACCGCTCGATCGGCATCCGGTGAGACCCGTCATGCTGCGGCCGGACGCCGCGCCGACGCGGATCGACACCATCTCCGACGTGACGGTGTGGACCGGAGCCGCCTGGCGTCCGCACACCGACGTGCTGATCACCGACGGCGTCGTCACCGAGGTCCGCGACCACGTCCCGGGCGCCGCCGGGCCGGGCGTGCTCGACGGCGTCGGCGGCCACCTCATCCCCGGTTTCGTCAACACGCATACGCACGTGCAACAGTCGCTGTGCCGCGGTGTGGGCGAGGGCCGCCCGCTGCTGGAGTGGTTGCTCGCGGTGGGTGAGGCGATGAACGCTGTCACCCCCGAGCGGGCATACCTCGCCGCCGTAGCCGCCGCACTCGAGGGCCTGCTGTCCGGCACCACGACCCTCGTGGAGCACATGTGGCCGCATCCCGACCCCGAGGTACACGACGCGGTACTCGCCGCGCTGTCGGACGTCGGGGTGCGGGCCGTCCTGGGCCGGGGGATTGCCGACCGCGAAGATCCTACTCGCCGTTGGGGTTTCGACCCGAGGCTGATCCAGCCGCTGGATGCCGCGCTCGCCGACACCGACCGGCTCGCCGCTGGCGCCGGCGACCGCATCACGCTGGGCCTGGCCGTCCCGAACGCCCGCTCGATGACGATCGAGGGCATGCGGACCGCGGCCGCATTCGCCCGGGATCGCGACCTCACCGTGATGATCCACCTGTCCGAGACGGGCACCGACGACGCGATGTGCCGCGCGAATGCCGGTCTGTCCGCGATCGACTATCTCGCCGCGGGCGGTCTGATCGGCGAGCGCCTGCTCGCCGTGCACGGCGTCGAACTCGACGCGGACGCACGCCGGGCGCTGTCCGCCGGAGGCGCAGCCGTGTCGTGGAATCCGGTGTCCAACATGCGTCTCGGCTCCGGAGTCGCCCCCGTCCGCGAACTGCTCGCGGACGGGGTAGCCGTCGGGCTAGGCGTGGACGGCGCCGGATCCAATGACCGGCAGGACATGCTGGAAACGCTGCGCGCGGGCGCATATGTCCAGCGCGCCCACGCGCGCCGGGCCGATCTGTTCGACATCGGGTCGATGCTCGCGATCGCCTGCGATGGCGCGGCGCGGGCACTCGGGCTGCCCGGCGCATCCACGCCGGGCGGGGTGAGCGTCGGACGCCTCGCCGACCTGACGCTGCTGCGGTTCGATCGGGACTTCGCCTGCCTACCGGTGAGCGACCCCGGCGCGACGCTGCTGACCTGCGGCACACCACGCATCGTCGACACCGTGCTGGTGGGCGGCGACGTCGTGGTGGCCGACGGCCGTAGCGCGCGCATCGACGTCGAGGCGCTGACCGCGGCGCTCGTCGCGCTCGACCCGCACGGGCAACCGTGAGGACCGTGTCAGCACACCAAAACCGTTGGCCGCGTGAGCATCTCGATCCGGTCGATGTCGACTTCGCGCGTGCCGGCGGTCCGGCTCACCGCCCCGGGGACGTCTCGGGGCGGGGGGCGCTACTGGTCGGATCGGACGAGTTGCTCTGTTGCGGTACGGCATTCGACTGTGGCGCGACTTCACAGTTGGTGGCCGCCGGGGCACCGGACAACCGCTCGCCCAGCCAATGCGTGGACCCGAAGAACCCGTTGAAGTAGCCGAGAATGTGCTCACCGCCCACGATGCTCTTGGTCGCCTGAACACCGAGAGCACATTGTTCACCGAAGAACGTCTCGGCATTCGCGACGGGCATCCAGGGGTCGTGCAGGCCGTTGTAGACGTAGATCGGCATGCTCGCCTTCCTGCCCTTCAGGCTCAATCGCCGGAACAGCATGTCGGCGAATTCGGTGTGCAGCGGGTCGCGCATGTTCGCCAGGGCCGCATAGGGTACGAACACGCCGATGTCCGCCATGGTGGAGCTGCACACGTCCTTGAGCGGCGAGATCGCCGCCCACTGCGCGAAATGATTCATGCGGCCGAGGATTTCGGGATGTTCTCGGGCCAACGCGAGGGTGACGGTCAGCATCAGTCCCGAGGCGTAGGTGCCGTCGAAGGTCTTGGCGAAGGATTCGTAGTCGACGGGCAGGCCGCCCATCGCGGCGCCGACCAGGTAGGGGCTCAGTTCCGGAGCGTATTCGCTCGACAACATCGACGCCGCGTAGCTGGCGATGGCGCCGCCGGAGTAGCCGGTCATCGCGAATCGGCTCTCACCGAACTGATCCGGCATCAGATGGCGCACCGCACGCACGGTGTCGAGCATGATGTGCCCGGCCACGGTCGGCTCGGCGTAGGACATCAAGGGACCTTCGTGGTCCGGGATCACCACCGCGTAGTTCTGACTCGCCGCCCACATGGTCGGCGACGGGACGAAATCGTTGCCGTTGCCGGCGGTGATGTCGTATCCGTGGGAGAACACATAGCCGGGTGTGCAGCGCCGGTTGAGCGCGTTGATCGGCGGCGCGTTCAGCAGGACCGGGCGGCTTCCCGGCCCGGTCCACTTGTTGAAGGGCAACAGGAGCGTCGCAGTGCCGAAGGAGGGCGCGCCCGCGGAGTTCGTGGTGCGGAACTTCAGCTGAACCGCGTGCTGAACCGGCGTCAGCACCGTCAGGAAGACCATCGGCACCGCGGGCCAGGTGACATCACGCGTTTGGATGATGTCACCGGGTGCGTACTGCGCGAGGTTCGCCGGTGCGACATCGAAGAACGGATCTCCGGTCGGACTGGATTGAATCGCCTTCCACAACCCGTCCGGTGTTCCATCGGCCGCGGCGGCAGCGGAACCGGTCCTCGGCAGCACCGACGACGGTGCCGGAATATGGTCATCGATCCATTTCTGGAACGCCGAGGGCCCCGGAACCGACTGCGCGGCAGGAGGAGTCGGTGCGGCGGCAGGCGGCGCGGTCGGATCAGCGGCGGAGGGCGCAGCCGGAGCGGAGGTGGCGGGAACAGCGGGATCCGGCGTGGACGGCGCAGCCTGATCGAAGGTGGATCGCGCGCCCGGTTCGGGGGTCGACGACACGCTCGAACCGGGTGTAGCCGGAGCCGCCGGTTCGGTAGTGGACGGCGCAGGAGTCTCGGACGGGTCGGCCACCGCGGCGGGCACCTGCCCGAGCGTCAGCGAACAACCCATCACCATCGAGACCGCAATGCTCCGTACACGTTTCACGACAACACACCCGCCCTGTAGGAGTTGTACTCGAACCGAAGATTGTGCAGCTGTGGAGAGTTCCGGTAATCCGCCAAGCACGAAAACGAGTCGGCAGGGGTCGAGGCCGCACCGACTTCCGAAAGATACCCCCGGACCAGCACAATTCCGCGGATCTGCGACGACCCGCCGAATCGTGTCGGCCCGCCGATCCCGGCCGACCGATGACCGCCGGAGGCGGACGGGCATGTTCAGGCAGACTGGGCGGATGCCACATTCCGCCGCGTACCGCCCCACACCGGCAGAGCTGGCCGCAGCGCAGGGCCGCACCATTCCCGATGTGCTGGCGCCAAATCTGCGGGTTCTGTTCTGCGGGATCAATCCGGGCCTGTGGTCGGGGGCGACCGGTCACCATTTCGCCCGGCCCGGAAACCGCTTCTGGCCCGCGCTGTTCCGGTCCGGCTTCACTCCGCGCTTGTTCCGTCCCGACGAGCAGGAAGAACTGCTCGCGCTCGGGCTGGGCATCACCAATGTCGCCGCGCGCACGACGGCGAAAGCGAACGAACTCACGTCGCAGGAATTGCGCGACGGCGGCCGCGCGCTCACCGAACGAGTGCGAGAAAACCACCCACGCATCCTGGCCGTTCTCGGCCTGGGCGCCTACCGCACCGCGTTCGGCCGACCGAAGACCACCGTCGGACCACAATCCGAGACAGTGGGCAGCACCCGTATCTGGGTGCTGCCCAACCCGAGCGGTCTCAATGCCCATTACACCTTGGATGCGTTGGCCGTCGAATTCCGAAAGCTGCGGGAGGCAGCAGAATTCGAGTGAGATCGACGGACGCCGCCCCCGCGACGACCGGAACGCATCCGGTCGTCGCGGGCAGGGGCTGCCGGGTGCGAGTCCGGCACATCCAGCACTAATTGCGGTACCGGAACAGGATCCGGCCGCGGGTGAGGTCATACGGACTCAGCTCCACCAGAACCCGATCCTGCAGCTGGATCTTGATGTAGTTCTTCCGGATCTTCCCGCTGATATGCGCGAGCACCTGGTGCCCGTTGCGGAGTTCCACCGTGAAAGTGGCGTTGCGCAGGCACTCGATGACGGTGCCCTCGATCTCGATTCCCTTCCCGTTGTTACTCATCGCAGCACCAGCTCGAGGTTGCTGTTGACACGCTGAGCTCCGACACCGTCGAACAACGCGACAGCGGCACTGTTCGATTCGTTCACTTCCGCTGTCGCCTTTGGTATCCCGCGCTCGTGTAGCGCACCCAACGCGTGCGCCAGCAGCGCCCGCGCGATGCCGCGCCGCTGCTGATCGGCCCGCACGGCGATCAGCCCGATCCGCGGCAGCCGAGTCACCTGCACGACACGGATCAGTCCGACATATCGATCGGACTGTGCCGCCACCGCGTATTTGGACGGATCCACCAGGGTGTCGCCCCCGGCGCGCGGCAGCACCTCGGCCGGCATCTCCCGCCACCCGACGGTCGCGGCCACCTCGTCGCGAACAGCTCGATCCACCTCGCGCAGTGCGGTTTCCACCGCGGCACCGGCGGCCACGATCGTCGTACCCGACGGCGGGACCACCGAATCGAGCCCGGTGAGCCGCAGATCGGTCGGCACGAGGCATTCCCATTCTCGGCGCCGGGTGGTGAAACCCGCACTCTCCCAACAGGTTGCCAAGTTCCGATCGGCCTCGTCGAGCACCGTGTACAGCGGTCTGGGCAGCTCTGCCAACATCGCGGCGGCGAGCGGCGCGAAGACCTCGTCCACCCAGGTGTCGATGCTGACGAACAGCCGACCGTCGGGCCGCGGCGAAACATCACCCGACCCGATCAGCAGACCGCGATTCACCGCCTGCCACTGCGTCTTCGAGACGCGCGTAATGACGGTGGTGTGTCCGTTGAAACCGGACGTGAAATCTACAGAGTTCACATTTATCGCCCTTTCGGAGCAGCCTTGACGACAGGCGCTCCCGGCGACAGCTAGATCGTTCGCCCAACCGTGACGTCGAGAGGGAGCTCCCACTTCGATACAACGTTCATGGGTCTCACCTCCTCGGGCACTGTCACGGTGCGGATGACGGTACCGACCACTCCCACACCGGGCAAATGATTTTCCGCCGATGTCCCCGGCGGGGAATCAGGCGGCGATCGTCGCATGCATCTCCCACACGATGACCTCGGCGCCCGTATCCGTGGTCAGCGCCTGTCCGCCGCCGCGCAGCCGAACGGCGTCACCCTCGTCCAGGACTCCGGCGCCTTCCATCGCGACCTGCCCCCGCGCGACGAAGACGTGCAGGAAGGGCGCGTCCGGGAGCGTGATCGGATCCTGCCCCGGCTGCATCCGCGCCACGTGCATCGTGGCGTACCGGTTGCTGATCCGGATCGCCGCGTGGTCGGCGTGCTCGGGCATGCCCGATGCCACGGGAACCAGCCCGCCGGAAAGCAATTCGCCGTCGATCTCGAGTTGCTCGTACGACGGCGTGATTCCGGCCTCGTCGGGCACCACCCACATCTGGACGAAATGCACGGGATCCTCGTGGCGGGCCGCGTGTGCGGAATCGGCGGCGGACAGACGCCAGGAGTCGTTCTTCTCCGAGTGCAGGATGCCCGTACCCGCACTCATCCGCTGCGCGAGTCCCGGGTAGATCACCCCCGAATTACCCATCGAGTCCTGGTGCACGAGCGACCCCCGCAGGACCCACGTGACGATCTCCATGTCCCGGTGCGGGTGCGTCTCGAATCCCATTCCCGGCGTCACGATGTCGTCGTTGTTCACCAGGAGCAACCCGTGGTGGGTGTTGTCGGGGTCGTAGTGGCCGCCGAACGAGAACGAATGCTTCGAGTCCAGCCACCCCGCGTCGGTGGCGAATCGCTCGCCCGCGCGGCGGATGTCGACGGATGGTTCGGCGTACTGCATATCGGTACCTTTCGCGCTCACAGGATCCGGCTTCCGTACATCTGCCCCAGCGGGTCGGCGATCAGCTCGATCCGGGCGCCGTCGGGGTCGCGGAAGTACATCGACACCTCGCTGTGCTCGACGAACTCGACCTCGGCATCGGTCAGCCGGTCGCGCAGCGTCTCCCATTGCGAGAGTTCGAGGCTGATCGCCACGTGGTGCAGGCCCCCGAGAACCTCCTGGTACGGACCGAGGTCCAGACCCGGAAAGTCGAAGAACGCCAACAGATTCCCGTTACCGATGTCGAAGAAGAAGTGCGAAGACCCCGGGTAGTCGCGGTTCTCGATCAGCTCGACCAGCGGGAATCCGAGCAGGTCCTGGTAGAACCGGACGGTCCGTTCGACATCCGAGGAGACCAGTGCCGTGTGGTGCAGCCCGCGAGCCGTGGATGCGGGAGCCTGGTCGTGCGGCCGCATGTACTTCTCCCGCAGCCGCGCACGCATCGTTTCCTGGTCCGCGGAACGCCGCTGCTCGGTCTCGTTCATCTCTCCCGCTCCTCCCGCCCGCTCCCGGGCCGATTTCTCCACGGTACCCCAAGTAGTTTCCTAGTCAACCATTCTGTAGTGTTCAGGCGTCAACAGGGATAGCGGACCGCAGTCCGAATCATCGAGCGAAAGGGAACCCCATATGACCGCCAAGATCGGAATCGTCATCGGCTCCGTCCGCGAAGGACGCACCGGCGAGGGCGTCGCGAACTGGGTGCACGCCGCCGCGGCGCAGCGCACCGACGCCGAGTTCACCCTGGTCGACCTCAAGAAATTCAACGTGCCGATCCTCACCTCGAGCACAGTGCCGGGCGCGGCGAACAAACAGTACGACGAACCGGCCGTCACGGCGTGGAGCGCAGCGATCGACGCCCTGGACGGATTCGTGTTCGTCACCCCCGAGTACAACCACGGAGTCCCGGGCGCGCTGAAGAACGCCTTCGACTCCCTCGGCTCCGAATGGGCCGAGAAGACGGTCGGCTTCGTCTCCTACGGCGCCGACGGCGGTATCCGCGCCGTCGAACAGTGGCGCCAGATCGTCGCCAACTTCCACATGGTGGATATCCGCAGCCAAGTCGCCCTCGGCCTGTTCAGCGACTTCGGGCCCGAGGGTTTCGCACCGATCGAGCGCCGGGCCGGCGAACTGACCACCCTGCTCGACAACCTCGTCGACGCGACCAACCGGCTGCGCCGCTGACACCCACCCGAACACGGACGCCGGGTCGATCGGCGGGCTCGCACTTCTCTGCCCACCGGCCGACCCGGCGTCCGGCCGTATGGATCGGGTCTACGTCGCCCCGACGAAGGTCAAGGCATCGGGGGTGACCTTGTCGGCGATATCCGCGTACTCGGGATGCTTGTCGAGGAAGGCCGCGACGACCGGACACACCGGCACAGCTCGCAACTCTCCGGCGCGGACGTCATCGAGGGCGGCGGACACCAGCGTGGTACTCAGTCCGCGGCCGCCGAACTGTGGGAACACCTCGGTGTGGTAGAAGATCCGCTGCCGGTCACGATCTTTGAACTCGGTGAAGCCGGCCAACTCGCCGTCGACGAGAATCTCGTATCTGTGCAGGGAGTCGTTGCGGGTGACGGTCTCGCTCATATCCGGTCAATTCCTCCTCTTGCGCGGTTTCAGGCGGGTGGTGGGCATCGGCGGAGCGGGCAACGCGTCCTCGGGGTTCCAGCCGGGGACGGTGCCGAAGCGTCCCGGATCCTCGGCGGCCCCGGTCCGCGCCTCCCATTCGGCCCGGAATTGTTCGATCTCCTCGTGACTGCGGCCGACGAGGTTCCACCACATCACGATGTCCTCGCCGAACGGCTCCCCGCCCAGAAGGATCAGGCGCGCGGGGTCGGGCGACGGATTGTGCAACTCGAGTTCCGCAGCACCACATGGGACGAACGCCAGATCCCCGACTGCCAGAGCGGCATCGGAAACGCTGACGGCGCCGGTGTCGAGCAGCACGCCGTGCTCGAACGACGGATCGACGGCCAAGCTGGTTCGAGTGCGCGGGGCGATGATCAGTTCGGCGCCCAGCAACGGGGTCGCGGTGATCACCGGCGAAAACTCCCCGCCGAGCGCACCGAGGAACACCCGCGCGGTGACGCCGTCGGAGACCGCGACCGAGGTCGGCGCGTGATGCTGGAACCCGTGCGGTTCCTCACGCGCGGAGTCCGGCAGAGCGACCCACAACTGAACTCCGTGCAGCCGGGTCGTCGCCGCGGTGGACACCTCCGAATGGCTGATGCCGTGGCCGGCCGACATCAGGTTGAGTTCGCCGGGCAGCACCATCGCCTCGACGCCGGCGCTGTCGCGGTGCTCGATCTCGCCCTCGAAAAGCCAACTGACCGTCTGCAATCCGGTGTGCGGGTGCGGCGGGACGTTCATGCCGCCGGACACCGAGACATCATCGGGTCCGTAGTGGTCGGCGAAGCACCACGCGCCGACCATGCTGCGATCGCGAGTGGGCAGGGTCCGTCGCACGGTCATCGCGCGAGGACCGCCGAGCGGAACCGCACGCGGGCTGATCACTTCGACCGGGCCATCGGGCGAGCCCGGGCCACACAGCAGTTCGACAGGCTCCGCCTCGACGTTGCTCACGTGCGCCAGCGTACCGATGCGGTCAGGCCCGAGGTCGGCCGACGGCACGCTGGGCGGCGGCGGGATCCATGTGCTCGACGACCCGGGACAGGACATCACCGAGCCGGCCCACCTCGTCGGGGGTCAGGGCGTCGAACAGGTGCTTGCGAACCGTCTCCACATGCCCCGGAGCGGTCTCGACCAACTTCTCCCAGCCCGCCGCGGTCAATACCGCCCACACGCCACGGCCGTCGTCCTCGCAGTCGACCCGCTCGGCCCACCCGGCGCGAACCAACCGGGCCAGCGCACGAGACACTCCCCCACGGGTCGTCATGATCCGGTCGGCGACCTCGGCCATCCGCAATCGCCGATCGGGAGCCTCCGACAACGCGACGAGAATCTCGAAGTCCGCGAACCCGATCCCGCTGTCCCGGGACAACTGCCGCTCCATCGCTCCCTGCAGCAGCCGCGACGCGTCGATATACGCCCGCCACGTTCGCGCCTGCTCCGGCTCGAGCCACTGCGGTTCGGATACCTCCACTCCCCCACCGTACCCGGATGGTTGACGGCGAAATTACCCACTGGAGACGGCTCGTCGCACGCCCACGCCGTAGCCGCCCGCATTCTGATTCGTGCCCGAAACCGCTGGCGGTAGTGCGAAATGCAGCCCTGGGCCCTACGGTCGGGAAATCTCGTGCACTGGCGGCGAGGCCCAGGAACCGCTGAACGTGAGGAGAGATCGGTGGACACCGAGCGACGGATCGGCATCCTCGCGTTCGATGGGGTGAAGTTGCTCGACGTCGCCGGTCCCAGCGAGGTCTTCCAGGAAGCCAACCGATTCGGCGCGCACTACCGGCTGGTGATGTGTTCGCCCGACGGCCGCGACGTGTCCACCTCGACGGGCCTGCGGATCAGTGTCGACACGACCGCTGCCGAGGCCGCGCACCTCGATGTGGCGATGGTGGCCGGTGGCGACGCGCTGCCGACCCACCCGATCGATCCGCAGCTCACCGCCGCGGCCGCGACACTGCACAGACAGGCCCGGCAGACAGCCTCGATCTGTACCGGCGCGTTCATCCTGGCCGCCGCGGGTCTGCTCGACGGCCGCCGGGCCACCACCCACTGGAAACACGCCGGCACGCTGGCTCGTGCCTATCCGGCCATCCGGGTCGAACCCGATGCGATCTATGTGACCGACGGACCCGTCCTTACCTGTGCGGGCGTCACCGCCGGTATCGACCTGTCGCTGGCTCTGGTCGAACGTCACCACGGTCCCGAGTTGGCCCGCGAGGTCGCGCGTTCGCTGGTGGTCTTCCTGCAACGGCCGGGCGGGCAGTCGCAGTTCTCCCCCGCGATGCGCGCCCCGGTACCGCGGACCGCGCAACTGCACGAACTGTGCGCCACCATCGCCGCCCAGCCCGTCGGCGACTATTCGGTCGCCGCCCTGGCCGCGCTCGTCCACCTCAGCCCGCGCCACCTCACCCGGATGTTCCGCGACGAACTGGACACCACCCCCGCGAAATACGTCGAGCTGATTCGGCTCAACACCGGCAAGGATCTGCTCGACGCCGGGGAATCGGTGACCGCTGCCGCCGAACACAGCGGATTCGGCAGTTCGGAAACCCTCCGCAGGGCGTTCCTGCACCACTTCGGCGTCTCCCCGCGCGCCTACCGGCACCGCTTCCACAGCGCACTGCGCGAGTGACCCGAATGGTAGCTGCAGAGTAGCCTGACACCATCTGTCCGGCGAGTTGCTCTTGTGCCCCGCCGCTTCGATTCCGGTTCCGGCGGGAACGTCCCAACCGGGTGGGGCAGGAAAGGGGGATTGCAGACCCGCCCGCCGGGGTTCTCGGGTCCGTGCCCGACGTCCTGATCTGTGGGATGTCCGGCGCGGATCGCGGGGCGCGGGAGCTGCACAGCGCGAGAAGCTGCATGCACGGTATTCGTCCACACCGATCGAGGAGATGATCCGATGACATCCGAGCAGACGCACCGCACGACCACGGAGGCGGGCATTCCGGTCGTCTCCGACGAGCATTCGCTCACCGCCGGTCCGGACGGCCCGATCCTGCTGCACGACCACTACGTGATCGAGCAGATGGCCAACTTCAACCGCGAGCGCGTGCCCGAACGGCAGCCACATGCCAAGGGCGGCGGCGCCTTCGGCCGGTTCGAGGTCACCGGTGACGTCAGCGCGTACACCAAGGCCGTGCTGTTCCAGCCGGGCGCGGAGACCGGCGTGGTGGCCCGGTTCTCGACCGTGGCCGGTGAACACGGCAGCCCGGACACCTGGCGCGATCCGCGGGGCTTCGCGCTGAAGTTCTATACGCCCGAGGGCAACTACGACATGGTCGGCAACAACACCCCGGTGTTCTTCATCCGCGATCCGATGAAGTTCCAGCACTTCATCCGTTCGCAGAAGCGCCGCGCCGACAACAACCTGCGCGATCACGACATGCAATGGGATTTCTGGACGCTGTCCCCGGAGTCGGCGCATCAGGTCGCCTGGCTGTTCGGTGACCGTGGCATCCCGCGCAGCTGGCGGAATATGAACGGCTACTCCAGCCACACCTACATGTGGGTCAACGCCGCCGGCGAACGGTTCTGGGTGAAGTACCACTTCATCACCGATCAGGGCATCGAGTGCCTCACCCAGGCCGAGGCCGATGCCCTCGCCGGATCGGATTCGGACTTCCACGTCCGGGATCTGTGGACCGCGATCGAGCGGGGCGACCATCCGACCTGGACGCTGAAGGTGCAGATCATGCCCTACGCCGACGCGGCGGACTATCGGTTCAACCCCTTCGATCTGACCAAGGTCTGGCCGCACGCGGACTATCCGCTGCACGAGGTCGGGCGGATGGTGCTGGACCGGAACCCGCAGGACTACCACTCGCAGATCGAGCAACTGGCCGTCGAACCGAGCAATATGGTCCCCGGCATCGGCCCGAGCCCGGACAAGATGCTGCTGGGACGCATGTTCGCCTACCCCGACGCACACCGCGCCCGGATCGGCGTCAACTACAACCAGCTTCCGGTCAACAGCACACTCGCCCCATCGCACAGCTACAGCACCGCCGGGCACATGCGCTACCGCTACGCCACCGACCCGGTGTACGCACCCAATTCCAAGGGCGGACCGAGCGCGGCCGCCACCGGCCCGGTGGACAACGGCTGGTACGTCGACGGCGAGATGGTGCATGCGGCCAACACCCTGCACCCCGCCGACGACGACTTCGGCCAGGCCGGGGAGCTGGTGCGCCACGTCATGGACGATGCTCAGCGAAACCGCTTGGTGGACAACGTCTCCGGTCATCTCGCGGCCAGAGTGAGCGAGCCCGTGCTCGAGCGCGCCTTCCGGTACTGGCGCAACATCGACGCCGACATCGGCAACCGGATCGAGAAGAACGTCCGAAACCCGCACAGCTGAGCCGAATCTCGACACCGAAGGTGTAGACCATGACCCTCACGAACGAATCCGTCGCCGGGATCACGATCCCGGACACCAGGCTCGCCCGCGAAACCACCGAAATCGTCCGCGAGAGCACCAGCGAGCTGATCTACCACCATTCCCGTCGCGTCTACCTGTTCGGCAGCCTGCGGGGCCGCAACCGCAACCTGAGTTACGACCCCGAACTGCTGTACATCGGCGCGATGTTCCACGACATCGGACTGAACGAGCGGTTCCACCACAGCGGACACCGCTTCGAGGTCGACAGCGCCGACGAAGCCCGCCGCTTCCTGCGCAGCCACGACGTCCCCGAGGACAGCATCCGCCGCGTGTGGACGGCCATCGCCCTGCACACCACCCCGGGCGTTCCCGAATTCATGGAGCCCGAGATCGCGCTCGTGACCGCGGGCGTCGAGTACGACGTGCTCGGCATCGGCTACCACGACGTCGACGCGGTCGACCGCCGGGCGATCACCGCGCTGCATCCGCGGCCGGACTTCAAACGCGACATCCTGCGGGCGTTCACCAATGGTGTTGCGCCCAAACCGGATACGGCGTTCGGCACGGTCAACGACGACGTCCTGACCCATTTCGTGCCCAGCCACCGGCACACCGACTTCGTCGACATCATCCAGAACTCACCCTGGCCCGACTGACCGAACAGGAGCCCATCATGACCACCATGCAAACCGCCGCCGGATTCCGCGCCTCGGTCCGGCTCAGCGCCCACCTGCAGCGCATTCTGATCGATCTGATCACATTGCAGCTCAACGCAAAACAGACACACTGGAATCTGGTCGGCCGCAACTTCCGCGATCTGCACCTGCAACTCGACGAGATCGTCGATCTGGCCCGCGAATCCGCCGACACCGTCGCCGAACGCATGCGCGCCGTGCACGCGGTGCCCGACGGGCGACCCACCACCGTCGCCGCCGACACCGACCTGCCACAGCTGCCGCCCGGCGAGCAGCACACCAGCACGATCGTGGACCTGATGACCGACCAGCTCCACCGCACCGCCGGCGCACTCCGCGCGGTCCGCGACGAGGTGGACGCCGAGGATCCCACCACCGCCGATCTGCTGCACCAGATCATCGCCGGCATCGAGAAACAGGCCTGGATGCTCGGCTCGGAGAGCCGGAACATCTGATCACTCGTGCGCGCCGAACCGGGGCGCCGAGGAATATCAGGGCTTGTGCGCCACCACTGCGAACATGGTCACCGAGAAGTGATAGTCGCCGGACTCGGTGCCACGCTCGATGTCGGCCAGGACGCGCTCGCGCTGGGCAGCGGTGATCAGCCCGTCGGCGAGGCCCCGTTCGGTGACCGCGGTGTACATCGGGAGTATCGACTCCGGTTCCCAGATCACGGCCTCGGAACCGACGTCGTCGATCACCAGCCCCGCTTCGACCAGTCGGCCGCGCAAATGCCTGCCGGAGTTGCGATTCGGGCTGTTGGTCTCCATCCGCTGCTGCAACGCCGCGATCACTTCCGGATCGCCGGGATGGAAGATCGCGGTGGACCAGTCGCTATCGATCAACACCACGCGTCCGCCCGGTCGCAGCACCCGCGCGATCTCGGCGGTGGCCTTCGCCGGATGGTCGAGGTGCTGATAGACCCGTTCGCAGCGCACCGCGTCGGCGGAGGCGTCCGGCAGCGGCAGGTCGTAGGCCGATCCCTCGATGAACTCGGCCTTCACATCCGCGGCGCGCTCGCGCGCCACCGCGAGCATCGCCGGATTCGGATCGATACCGACGGCCCGTCCGGCCTCGCCCACCAGGGCGGCCATCTCCACGACCTCGGTTCCGGTGCCGGAGCCCAGGTCGACGGCCGTATCCCCGGGGTGCAGGGCCAGCGCGGCACGGGCCCACTCGCGCATCCGCACCACACCCGGTAAGGCGGCCTGGTTGTCGAGTATCCGGACGATCAGGTCCTGCTCAGGGTGGTCGATTCGGTCGATGTGGAAGGACGGGAGGCCCTGTTGATCGCTCACCCACGCCAGTATGCCCGCGCGTGCGGTCGAACACGCTCAACGGCGGGCGGGTCAATACCTCCACCGGGACGCGTCGGTGATCTCTTCGGGCGAGGCGTCGGCGAACAGTGCGATCTCACCGCGCCGGACACTGGCGATGGTGTCGGCGAGTTCGTCGCCGAATGCCGCGCACAGCACGTCATCGGCGGCGAACGCGGCCACCGCGTCCGCGAGGGTCGTCGGCAACCGGGTGATCCTGCGCGCGGATCGGGTGGCGGAGTCCAGCCGGGCCGGGTCCCCGTCGACCGGCTCGGGCAGGGTCGCGCCCGCACGCAGACCCGCCCGGCCCGCCGCCAGCAGGCCCGCCAATGCCAGGTAGGGGTTGGCGGCGGCGTCGAACGTCTTGACCTCGATGTTGGCCGCGTGCTCGCGTTCGCCCTCGCTTCCGGTGATGTACCGTACGGCGGCCTCCCGGTTCTCCAGACCCCAGCATCGGAAGACACCGGCCCAGTGACTCGGCTGCAACCGCAGATAACTCGCCATCGCCGGGCAGCCGACGGCGAGCAGGGCGGGCAGGTGCTCCAGGATCCCCGCGGCGAAGTTCTCCCCTTCCGCACCGATTCCGAAAGGCCCGGGGCCGCCGCACATCCGGTTCACGCCCTCACGCCACAGACTCAGATGTACGTGGCCGCCGTTGCCGACGACACCGGGCACGACCATCGGGCTGAACGTGGCCCGCAACCCGTGCGCGCCGCTGACGGCCCGGACGACCTCGCGCACCAGCACCGCGTTGTCAGCGGTGTGGACGGGATCGCCTGCGGCAACGGATAGTTCGAACTGGCCGACCTCGTATTCGGGATGGATCTGCTCGACGGCGACGCCGCTGTCACGCAACTTCGACACCACGTCGCGCAGGTAGGCAGCCAGCTCGCTCACTCGGGCCATGCCGTAGGCGGGCGCCGAGGTGGCGGGGTGAAAAGCCTCGGGGTCGAGCGGGTCGGGGCGCGCGACGGTCCATTCGAACTCGATCGCGGTGCACAATTCGTAGCCGTCGTCGGCCAGTTCGGCGACGAGCCGGCGCAGCGACAACCGGGGGTCACGCGGATGCGGCGCGCCGCTCTGCGCGTAGCGGTCCGCGGGCGCCCACGCCCAGCCCGGGAGCGCGGCCACCGGGGTGACCCGCTCGACATCGGGGTACAGCCGCAGGTCGCCGGCCGGGCCACCGGCGACATGGTCACTCAGGATGGAGTCGTCGACCAGAAAGGCGTCGAAGACCGGCGAGGCTCCGATACCCCAGGCGGCGGCATGGGAGAACCGTTCCACCGGAACGGCTTTCATGCGGACGATACCGCTGGTGTCGACCCAGGTGACCGCCACGAGGTCGATGTCTCGGGCACTCAGTGTGGCGGCGACGGCGCTCGCCCGATGGGCGCGGTCGCGGCGTAGTTGCTCGGTCAGTGGTTCCATATCGACTCCCCGGAGCACGATGGAAGGCGGCACAACCAGACATTCACCGACAGATCGGCGAACTCGAGACTACGCGCCTACCTGCCGATCGCCCTCGCACTTCGGCGGCCACCATGCCGAGAGAGCGAAACCCGAGGGCCTGCTTCGGCGGTTCGCCTCAGCAGAAATTTGGACATTTCGATGCATAACCGATGCGTACATGCTCTCCGGCGGCGAACCGGAGGCACACGCTGCCAACTCGGCAGCAGATGACCGGGGTTGGCCAAACCAGGAACGAGCCCTCGCCGCACCTCGATACCACCACTGGCCGAAGCCGATGATTTCCATCCGCTGTGCATCGTTCATGCATCGATTGCTGTAGTCTTGGATTCAGACGTCGAGGGAGGACCCCAATGGGCCGAAACGCATCCGACCAGCCCACTCCCGACCTCGGAGAACCGTCCGGCACCCATATCGCTGCAACGCCGACCCGAGGAGCGGACGTGCGCGCCACCGTCGACAGCTGGCTTCAATTATGTTCTCCCGCAAAGCTTCTCACTGACCATCCGATGGACACCGCGGATGGCGTCGCGTGGTGGCGTATCGCGGTGCGAGATCGGGTTCTGACCGAACTGGACGCATTTCTGCGCGAGAACCGGATCGGCGCCGTGCACGGGATCGCGCTCGACCAGATCGCCCGCCGATACGTGGCGGGCGGCAAATGCCTGCGATCGACGTTCATGTACATCGGCTGGTTGTGCGGCGAGGCGCCCGATGCCGCCGCACTGCGAGCCGCCGCCGCGCTGGAACTGGTCCACGCCTTCGCGATGATCCAGGACGACGTGATGGACGAGTCGGCGCTGCGCCGCGGCGCGCCCACGGGACACACCGCCTTCGCCGACGCACACCGGGATCGGCGGATGCCCGGCGACGCAGCGCGTTTCGGCGAATCGGCGGCCGTGCTGCTCGGTGACATCTGTTTGGTGTGGGCGGACAAGATGTTGCGCGACAGCGGGATTCGTCCCGAGTGCCTGCACCGCGTGTGGCCCCGCTTCGACGCGATGCGGATCGAGCTGGCTGTGGGCCAGTTCGGCGACCTGCTCAACGACATCCGCACGGATCCGGATTTCGCACAGGTGTTGGCGCTGGCACGAGCGAAATCCGGCAACTACACCGTGCGCCGCCCGCTCGAACTCGGCGCGGCGATGGCCGGATGCGACGAGGCCACCCTGTCGGCGCTGAGCCGGTACGGGCACGCGGTGGGCGAGGTATTCCAGATGCGCGATGATCTGCTGGGCGTATTCGGAACCGCCGCCGCCACAGGCAAACCCGGTGACGGAGATCTGACCCAGCACAAGGCGACCACCGTCGTGATCGCCGCCCGGCAGTTCGCCGCACCCGCCGCCCGGCGCGAACTCGACACGCTGCTGTCCGCGCCGGTCGTCGATGCCGAGGCCACCGACAGACTCCGGGCCCTGATCACCGCATCCGGAGCGCCCGCTCGCATCGAGGAGATGATCGGCGATCGCCTCGGCGAGGCGCGGCGCATCACCGAGGGCGCGACCTTGCCCGAGCCGATGCGGCGCGTGCTCGACGGTATGGGACTCATCTGCGTCACCCCCCACTCATGAGGAGGAAGCCCCATGCGCACGACCACAGGTCGTAGCGACCGCGTCGTCGTGGTCGGAGCCGGCCTGGCCGGACTGTCCGCGGCGCTGCATCTCACCGGCCGCGGCCGTGAAGTCACACTGCTGGAACGCGATTCGGTCCCCGGCGGGCGCGCCGGTCGCCTCGACGTGGACGGCTACCGCCTCGACACCGGCCCGACCGTGCTGACGATGCCGCACCTGGTCGAGGAGGCATTCGCCGCCGTCGGCGAGCGTATGGACGATCGTCTGTCGCTGGTGCCGGTGGATCCGGCCTATCGCGCCCACTTCGCGGACGGGCGACACCTCGAGGTCCACCGCGACGGTGATCGGATGGCCGCCGCGATCACCGATTTCGCCGGGGCCGGGCAAGCAGCGGGATACCGGCGTCTGCGCACCTGGCTGACCAGGCTCTACCACACCGAATTCGACTCGTTCATCGCCGCGAATTTCGATTCACCGCTGTCGGCGCTGCGTCCCTCGCTGGCCCGGCTGGCCGCACTGGGTGGATTCCGCCGCTGGGACCGCGCGGTCGCAGCGCACATCGATGACCCGGATCTGCGGCGGCTGTTCACCTTTCAGTCGCTCTACGCCGGCGTCGCACCCGGCCGGGCGATAGCGGCATACGCGGTGATCGCCTATATGGACACGATCGCCGGCGTCTGGTTCCCGCGCGGCGGTATGCGGGCGCTGCCCGACGCCCTCGCCGCCGCGGCGCAGGACGCCGGTGTGACGATCCGCTACGACACCGCCGTGACCAGCCTGGAACGCACCGGCTCCCGGATCGGGGAGGTCGTCACCTCGACCGGCGACCGCATCGCATGCGATGCGGTCGTGCTCACCACAGAGTTGTCCGAGACCTACCGGCTGACCGGCCATTCCCCGCGCCGCCCCCGGCGTCCCACGGCGGCGCCGTCCGCGGTCGTGCTGCACGTGGGATGCGAGGCGATGCCCCGGGCAGCGCATCACCACCTGCTGTTCGGTCGCGCCTGGGACGAGGCGTTCGACGACATCATCACCCGCGGCAGCGTCATGACCGATCCGTCGTTGCTGCTCACCAGGCCCACCGCCGCAGATCCCACCCTCGCCCCACCCGGTCGCGACCTGCTCTACATCCTCGCTCCGGTACCCAATCTCGTTCGGGGACCGATCAATTGGGACCGATTCGGTCCCGCCTACGCCGAGGAGATGTTGACCACCGTCCGCGACCGCCTGCCGATCCCGCTGTCCGATCCCCGGTTGCTGCACATCACCACGCCCGCTGACTGGGCCCGGCGCGGCATGCTGGCCGGCAGCCCGTTCGCGTTGGCGCACACCGTCACTCAGACGGGCCCCTTCCGTCCGGCCAATATGATCCGCGGACTGGAGAACGTGGTGCTGGCGGGCGGCAGCACCGTACCCGGTGTGGGCATACCACCGGTGCTGATCTCCGGCCGACTCGCAGCCGACCGCGTCACCGGACCGATACCTTCTGCCCGGCCCGCACGCCGACCTGCCCGCTCGACACCGACCGCCGCCATCATCCGCTGATCGGAAACTCATGCCCCCCAACGTTTTCGTCGACACCGGCCACACCGATGCCCAGTTGCAGCGGTCCTATCGGGCCTGCCGGGCGCTCAACGCACGCCACGGCAAGACCTTCTTCCTCGCCACCCGGTTGCTGGCCCCCGATCAGCGTCCGGCGATCCACGCGCTGTACGGCTTCGCCCGCCGGGCCGACGACATTCTCGACGACATCGACCCGAGCCGTCCGGTCACCGAGCGCGCGGCGCGACTGGATGCGCTCGCCGGGCAATTCATCGCCGAGGACGCCGAGGCGGACGCGGTCCTGCCGGCCGTCCTGCACACCGCACGCTCCTACCGGATCTCTCCGGAACTGTTCGCCTCGTTCCTGGATTCGATGCGCATGGACCTCACCGTCACCGACTATCCGAATCGGCGCGCACTGGACCACTACGTGTTCGGTTCCGCGGAAGTCATCGGCTTACAGGTGCTACCGGTGCTGGGCACGGTATGCCCGGTCGACGAGGCCGCCCCGTACGCCGCCGCGCTCGGAAAGGCCTTCCAGCTGACCAACTTTCTGCGCGACGTCGATGAGGACCTGGTCCGGGACCGGGTGTATCTGCCGGCGGACGAACTGGCCGCGCACGCCGTCGATCGGGATCTGCTGCAGTGGTGTCAGGCGCATCGCCGCACCGACGCTCGTGTCCGGCACGCTCTGATGGCCCAGCACGCGTACACCCGCGACGTCTACAACCAGGCCCGCACCGGTATCGCCCTGCTCGCGGCACGGTCGCGGCCGTGCGTGAGCACCGCGCTGACCCTGTACTCGGAGATCCTGGATCGCATCGAAGACCTGGATTTCGACATCTTCGTGCACCGTGCCCGCGTCGGTACCCCACGGCGCGCCGCGGTGGGCAGCCGCGGCCTGGCCCGCGCGCTGTGGTGCCGGTACGCCCTGCCCACGGCTACGAAACCGGTTGCGCCACAGCCTCCTCGGCTGCTCCGGTGATATTGCGGGTCATCCCGCCGAAGACGAGCGCGTGGAAGGGAACGATGGCCTTCCAGTACAGATGACCGGCCAGGCCGTGCGGTTCGAACACCGCACGCTGCCGGTAGACCGTGCCACGCGCATCCGTATCGACGCTCAGCTCCAGCCACGCCCACCCCGGCACCCGCATCTCCGCGCGCAACACGAGGGTGTTCGACCGTTCGATGCGTTCCACTCGCCACCAGTCCAGCGCCTCACCGGCGTGCAGCCGGTGCGGGTCCCGTCTCCCCCGGCGCAGTCCGGCGCCGCCGGCCACGCGGTCGATCCAGCCGCGCAACGACCACGCCAGCGGAAACGAGTACCAGCCGTGTTCGCCACCGATGGATTCGATCACCGACCACAGCGTCGCCGGATCGGCCCGGGTGTGCCGTTCTCGAACGTCCAGGTAGACCGACCCGCCCGACCATGCGGGATCGGTGGGTAGCGGCGAGGACGGTTCACCACCGAGTTGGTCGGCATCCGACCAGCGGGTGGGGACGTCCAGGTCGCGGATGCGCGCCAGCGCCAGTTCGACCGCGGTGCGATAGCCGATCGGCCCCCTCGCCGGATCGGGTATGTGCTCCGCGATGGCGTGATCCGCACAGGTCACATCGTTGACCAGCGATTCCATCAACGGCACCGCGATCGCCCTGGGCACCGGGGTGACCAGATTGACCCACTGCGCCGACAACCACGGGGTGAGCACCGGGACCGGCAGAATCACCCGCCGCGGCAGCCGCGCCACTTCCGCGTAGTCGCGCATCATCTGCTCGTAGGTCAGGACGTCCGGGCCGCCGATATCGAACGCGCCCCGCACATCCGGCGGAAGTCCCGCCGCACGGGTCAGGTAGTACAGCACATCCCGCACCGCGATCGGCTGGATGCGGTTGCGCACCCAGCGCGGGGTGACCATGACCGGCAGCCGTTCGGTGAGATAACGCAGCATTTCGAAACTGGCAGAACCCGATCCGATGATCACCGCGGCCTGCATCGCGATGGCCGGTACCGACCCCTGGAGCAGAATTCTGCCGACCTCGGCACGGGAGGACAGGTGCCGGGACAGCCGCTGGCCGGGCGGAACGATGCCGCCCAGGTACACGATCCGGCGAACCCCCGCCCGCGCCGCCTGTTCGGCCACCAGCGTCGCCGCCTGGCGGTCGATTTCGTCGAAATCCGCTCGCGTCAGCGAATGCACCAGGTAGTAGAGCACATCCGCATCGGCGCACGCCGCGGCCACATCGTCGACGCAGAGCACGTCACCGCGCAGGACTTCCACCTGGTCGCGCCAGCGGGCGTCGTCGAGTTTGGCCGGTGTGCGGGCCAACACCCGCACCTGGTGGCCGGCGGCCAACAGCTCGGGTACCAGTCGGCCGCCGATGTAGCCGGTCGCACCGAACACCACACATCGCATACCGTCTCCTGATCACCGAATCGGTTACCTGCCGGGCACTTCCACGATCGGCGCCGGATTGTCGTGCACACGCAGATCGCGGGTGAACAGGGCTACCGACACGCCCATCGCTGCGCACCTCCGCTCGCCGAACCTGCGATGGCAGGTGACTCGCACCGAGCTCGACGCATCGCTGTTGCAGCGAATACCGCCCCGAGCGCCCACCACTCCTTCGTTCGATGGGCATGAACGTGACGACCTTCCCAATCCTACAGCAATCGATGCATAATCGATGCATACTGTAGGTATCGCCGCACGCTCCACCTCAACGGCGCGGCCGCCGCAACACTGCGATGTTGCGGTGTCCCGGCCCGCGAAAGGCAGAATGATCGTCATGTCCGATGACTCGCCCCCCGACACCGACGCGACCGGATTCTCGGTACGCACCGTCGCAGAGCGCATCGGCATTCCCACCGCGACACTGCGCAGTTGGAATCAGCGCTACAGCATCGGCCCCTCCGAGCATCGGCGCGGTCGGCACCGCCTGTACTCCGAGGCCGATATCGTCCGGCTCGAACGCATGGTCCTGCTCGTACGAAGCGGATCGAGCCCGGCGCGAGCGGCCGAGTCCGTGCGCGGTCCGCTGTCCGTCGCCGGCGACCACGCCTCCCTTGTCGAGGCCGCCTTCGCCTCCGACCCAGGCACCGTACAGTCGTTGCTGCTGGCCCACATTCGCGCGTCCGGCGTCGTCGACACCTGGGATCGACTGTGCCGCCCGGCATTCGCCGACATAGTCCAGCGACAAGGCGCGGGCGAAGGTTGCATCGACGTCGAACACGTACTCTCCTGGTGCATTACCGCCGCACTGCACCGCGCGATCCCCCCTTCGACCGACACATCCGCGCCCGCTGTCCTGCTCGCCTGCACCAGCGGCGAAGCGCACTCCCTGCCACTCGAAGTCCTGCGCGCAGCACTCGCCGAACGCCGCGTCGCGGCCAATATGCTCGGCCCCAACGTCCCCACCCCGGCCCTCGGCGACGCCCTCGATCGCACCGCGCCGGGCTCGACAGTGGTGCTGTGGTCGCAACAGGAATCCACCGCCCTCCTCTCGGCCGTGCGCAAATGCGCCGAACGCGGCGCCCGAGTCCTACTGGCCGGCCCCGGCTGGCAGGACATCCCCACCCCCGACCCCGCCGAATTCGTCGACGATCTCCAGTCGGCGCTGTCGGAGCTGCTCGGCACCCACATGGCCGAGGTCATCGCATTCGGGAGGTGATCCTCCTGATGCCTCACTCGTCCTGCGGGGTCGCTGATTCGTGCCAGCGGTGCAGCAGCAGCCACTCGATCAGCGTGACGAGGCCGAAAAGGACCAGGGCGATCACGCTCGCGACGATGACGGCGGCGAACAGCTGCGGAGTCTGCAGTTGGTTCGCGTACCGGGTGACCGCGTAGCCGAGGCCACCGGCGCCGCCTCCGATGCCCGCGGCGAACTCGCCGACGATGGCGCCGATCGCGGCCGAACTGGCGCCTATCTTCAGTCCGGTCATGATCTGCGGCACGGCGTGCGGGATCCGCAGGGAGAACAGCTGAGTGCGCGGCGGCGCCCCGGCCATCCGGTACAGCTGCACCAGGTTCCGGTCGGTCGAGCGCAGTCCCTGCAGCGTGTTCGCAGCGATGGGGAACACCGCGAGCATGGCCGCGATGATGATGTTCGTCGCATTGCCCGCGCCGAACCAGACCACGAAGATCGGCGCGACCGCGATGATCGGCACGGTCTGCAGGATCACCAGGTAGGGGTAGACACCGAGCTCCGCGACACGCCACCGCGCCATGACGAGTGCCACCGCGAAACCGCTGACCGCGGCGAGCAGGAATCCGAGATATGCCTCCTCGATCGTCACGATCGTCGGCTCGACGAGGTCGCTCGCGCCGGTTCGCAGTGCATCGAGGACGTCCAGGGGCCCGGGCACGAGATAGGCCGGTTGTCCGGTCACCTTGACCACGAGTTGCCACAGGGCGATCGCCGCGACCGCGAACACCACCGGGATTCCGATGCGGGCCAGCTGTTTGGCCCGGTTGCGCCGCGGCGGCCGTACCAGCTCCCGGTCGTCGGCGACGTCAGGATCTTCCGCCGCTGGTTCCAGCACGGTCGCGGCGGTGACCGGATTCTCTTGCGCCACAGGGACAGAGCGTGTCATCGAACCATTCCTCTACTGCGTACCGGCGAGCATGCCGGCGATCTCGCGTTCCATCTCGGCCAGCGCGTCACGATCACGGGGCGCTGCGGGGTCGGCCGTGGGCGGGCTCGGGGACGTCAGGACCTGCTCGACCCGGCCCGGATGGGCGGCCATCACCACCACGCGGTGCGCGATGTTCACCGCCTCCGCGATGGAGTGCGTGATGAACAGGGCCGAGAAGTCCTGCAACCGCCACAGATCGAGCAGGACGTCGGACAGGTGCGCGCGGGTGAATTCGTCCAGGGCCGCGAAGGGCTCGTCGAAGTACATGATCTTCGGTGCGCTCGTGATCGCCCTCGCCAGCGAGACCCGCATCTTCATCCCGCCGGACAGCTGACGGGGCAGCGCACTCGCGAAGTCCGTCAGTCCGACCGTCTCGATCGCCCGCTGCGCGGCCGAACGACGTTGCTGCTTGGGCATTTTCTTCAGCTTCGCGACGAGTTCCACGTTGCTGCGGACGTTGCGCCACGCCAGCAACGTCGGATCCTGGAACACGTACGCCTGCTCGGTGGCGTGCCGGGTGAGCGTGCCGCGGCTGACCCCGGTGAGCCCGGCGGCCATGCGCAGCACCGTCGTCTTGCCGCATCCGGAGGGTCCCACGATGGACACGATCTCGCCGGTGCTCACCGTGAGGTCCAAGGGCGTGATCGCGTGGTAGCCGTTGCGGAAGACCTTCTCCACCCCGCGGAACTCGAGCATCGGGGCCCGTCCGCGGGTCCCGGAACTCGTTGTCTCGGTGGCGCTGGTCGTCATCAGTACGTGATGGGGTCGTAGGAACCGCTCGGGGCGACCGGTTTCTCGGCGGCGGGCGCGAGATCGCCGGTCACGCCGAAGTCCGCCACATCGTCGACCGAAATGGACTTCTTCACCACACCCAGCTTCTTCATCTGGTCGATCATCGCCTGCCACCGTTCCCGGCTCATCGCGCCGATCTTGCTCGCGCCGTCGCCCGCCAGGATGTACTTGCGCTGCGCGTCCCATTCGAACCACACCAGCGCGGCGTCCAACGTCTTGTCGACGTCCTTGGTCAGATGGTTGTTGACGTCCGTGGCGACCTTGACGTCGCCGACGTAGTCACGCCAGCCCTGGTTGCTCGCGGACACGAACTTCTTCACGATGTCCGGTTGGGTCTTCAGGAAGTTGTCCGTGACGTAGGTGACCGTGTTGTACGGGTTGAAGCCGATGTCGGAGAACGGCAGGAACTTCACCGCCGCACCCTGTTCGTGGGCGACGTAGGGCTCGTTCGAGGCGATGCCCTGCTGGACGAGCTTGTCGTCGTGCAGGAAGTTGGCGAGGCTGCCGGTGTACTGCTGCTGGGCGAAGGTGATGCCGAGCGTCTTCTTCGCCCACTCCGGGCCGAGGACACCCGGCGAGTTGAGCCACGTCATGCCCGCGGTGTCTTTCAGGCTGGTGATGCCGGTGTCCGCGTGCACCATCATGCCGGTGGCGCTGTCCTGCATGATCGCGTTGACGGCCTTCAGGGGGATCCCCTGTTCGCGGGCGGCGACGATCTCGTTGGACCCGGAACCGGTGATGCCGAATTGCACTTTGCCGCTGGCGACCAGCTGCGTTCCGGAGACCTGCGGGCCGCCGGGTTCGATCGTGACGTCCAGGCCCGCGGCCTTGTAATAGCCGAGTTGCTGTGCGGCGTAGAACCCGCCGCTCTCGGCGGTGGGCAACCAGCCCAGGACGACCGTGACCTTGGTCAGCCCGTCCGCGCTCTTGGCAACGGTGCCTGCCGTGCTCGAACAGCCCGTCAGGACGAGAGCCGCGGCGGCCGCGACAACGGCGACGCCACGCAATCTGGTGAGTATCTTCGACAAGGTGATCTCCTCGGTGGGTGATGAACTCGACGCCTGACCCGACTGCTGCGGGTTGCGGAGGTAGGTGAACTTCGTTCGGGCTCAAGGTAAGACGACGGTGTAACGCGATCGTTCGGCGATAATTGCGCCGACGTTTCACACCGACCGGTTCGGTTACTTCCTGAGTCAGCTCACGATCGCGAGCGCTGGATTGACGATGGTCAGCTCGTCGAACTGCTGCTCGCCCACGCCGCGAGCCAGCAGACGGGGACGGATGTTGCTGGACAGGTGGCTCAGCCCCCAACCGCCGTAGTGGGTGAACTGCGGTTTCATCGCGATGTCGTGGCTCATCAGGAGCTGCCCGCCGAAACCGGCGTCCAGCAGCGACAGCAGCAGGTCGATGCGATGATGGTCGAACGATCGCAAGGGATACTCGTCACCCCGGCGCGCGGAGCTGGCCCACTGTTCCATCCCCCAGGTGTCGAGCTCGACCCAGCAGCCGCGCCGGGCGACCTCGAAGGCGAATTCCGGCTCCGGGCGCTCGTCGCAGTGGCTGATGATCAGTTTGGCCGGATCCACGCCCAGGGCCAGTACCTCGTCGATCACCGGCAGCGTTGCGAGTGGATCGGGGTAGATCGTGCGATGGATGTTCAGCGCCAGTCCGGATTCGAGCTGAGCCAGTGCCGCGCCGCGGACCACCTTGCGCTCGTCCGACGTGGCCGGATTGCCGGTGCCGATCTCGCCGATGACACCCGGACGCACGCCGGTCGCACCGGCACCGTCGCTGATCTCCTCGAGCAGCACATCCCGGATCACCTCGGCCGAACAGTGCCGCACGTACGGCGAATGTGAGTGTTCGACGTACTCCCCGCACCCCATCACGACCGTGACGCCGGTCAGTTCGGACAGCGCGCGCAACGCCTGCGGATCTCTGCCATAGCCGGGGATGCCCAGATCGACGACCGTGGTTCCGCCCACGGCCGCGAAACCGGCCAGTTCCTCGCGTGCGACCTCGAAGTCGAGCTGCTGCATCGCCGATCGGTAGGAGAACGGCTCCAGCTGGACCGCCCCGTGCAGCTCCGCCCGATAGGGCCGGGTGTACTTCGTGAGCTGCTCCACGTCGGACGGGTAGATCCACTGTGTGCCCGCGTTCGCGATCAGATGCTCGTGCGGCAGTGTCACGCCCAAGGCGGTGGCCGCCACCGGACCGGTCACGCTCATCACGGACTTCCCGTTGAGCGCGTTCCCACTCACGACTCCACCTCGCCGACGCTCGGCTCCGTCGAACGCGGGACACGCTGTGCCCGTGGTTCGTTCCGCTGCGCTGCACTCACGGCTCCACCTCGCTGGAGTTCGTCGCGCGTAGAGCCGCGCTGTGTTGATCGTTCGCTCATGCGACCGCTCCGGTCTGTGCGGAGGCATCGACCGGCACGCCCGCGCGACGCCGCACCTCGGCGATCAGCTCGGCTTGCTCGGCGGACGCGGTGAGCGCGTTCTGCCTGCCGGTGACCGGGGCGAGCAAGCATCCCGCCACGCCGTCGGTCTCGTGCAGCTCCCGCACGGTCTCGGCGGCGATGTCCAGGCCGGTGTCTTGTGGATCCTTGGCGTGGCGCAACCGTTCGAGGATCTGTTCGGGGATCGAGAACCCGCGCAGCCCCGCGTTCACCGCCCGCGCGATCGGCTCGCTCGGCATGATCGCGACACCGCCGAGCAGTGCGAAGGGACGCTCGTCGCCGCGCAGGGCGTTGACCCCGGCGATGAACTCCCGCCAGCGGGGCAGGTCGAAAATATGTTGCGTGACAATGAAATCCGCGCCCGCACGCACCTTGCGCAGGACCTGCCGCGGGCGGTCGCCCAGTGGCGGCGCGAACGGGTGGGCCACGCTGCCGAGGTGCAGATCGGGTTTGACCTCCACCGCTCGGCCGTTGTCGAATCGGCCTTCGGTGCGCAGCCGGTCGGCGATCGCCAGCAGGCGCGGGCTGTCCAGATCGAACACCGCTGTCGCCGAGGGTGAGTCACCGACCAGAACATGGTTGCCGGTGACCAGCAACGCATCCCGGACGCCGAGACTGGCCGCGCCCAGCAGATCACCTTGTAGGGCAATCCGATTGCGGTCGCGGCAGCCGAAGGTGGGCATCACCTCGAGTCCGGCCGCCTTCAGGTGCGCCACCGCCGCAATGTTTCCCATATGCACGTTGGCGCCGGAGTGATCGGTGACCGACACGATGTCCGCGACGTCCGACACCACGCGGGCCGCTTCGACGAACGTGCTCGCATCGGCGCTGTCCGCGCCGTTCACCTCGGCGATCACGGCGAACCGTCCCGAGTCCAAGCGCTGTTTGAACCGGCTGCCCGCACCGGCGGGGCCCGGCGCGGAAAGATCCGCGAGGAACGCGGTTTCGTCCGCCGCACGCCGCGCCGCCAGGCCGGGATCGAGGAATACACACGTGCTCTCCGGCGCGGTCTCGCAGCCGCCGTCTGCGAAAACCCCGCCGCATGGACCGATTTTCATGGATTTGGGACAGTTATAGTGAACGGGCAGCACGGTCTGCATGGTCGTCCTCGATTCGGATTGTGGAGAGTTCAGCGGAATGGCTGCGTCGTCAGTGCGGGTTGGAGTGGCGGTCCCGGCAGCGGACCGGGATGAAGGATGGATCGGCGGCGCGTGGCACGCGGTCGACCGCCTCACCGCGACCGGACTGGACGTCGAGTCCGCGGTCGGTGACATACCTCGTACATGGCTCGGCCCTACAGCACCCGATGTCGTTGTGCTGCACGGCATCCAGTACTACGACGCGGCGCTCGAACTGCTCGGCGCAACGGAGAGCGCCGTGCGGTCGGTGATCCTCAGCGACGTCCCGCTGGAGTACGCCGACGGCGCCGCGGAGCCGCCGCCCGGCCTCACCCTCGTGGACTGGCGCTGGTGGGTGGGCGCGGAGCACGCGGGCCGGGCCGCGGCGGCGGAGACGACAGGGCCGATCGGTTTCGTCGCGGGGCCCGCGGTGCCGACGCAGCGGCGAACGGCGGCCGCTTTCGTCCGGGGCGTGTCCGATGTGGACGAGCGGCGGTCGGTCATCGTGGTGCACCTGCCCGATTTCCGTGACGTCGACCGGGGTGCGGTGACCGGCGAGCACCTGGTCCGGCATTTCGAGTGCGGCCTCGTCGCGCATTCGGCCGACGAGGCGGGCGCCGCGGCAACGACTGCCGCCCGAGCGCTCGGCGCGCGGACCTACGGATTTCTCACCCCGGTCGGCGACGACGCGGCGAGCATCCGCAGCGCGATCGCGCCGGTGCTGGAAAACTTGGTCCGCACAGCTGTAGCCGGGACGAAACTGCCCGGCGTGCACACGTGCACATGGGAGGCCGGTGAGATCTGGCTCGAACGCGCACCTTCGTGACGACGCCGGGAGTACGGGGAGAAGCACATCCCGAAGGTAAGACAGCGTTGTAAAGGTCTCGGGTCGCAGCGGTTTCGTTCCTGTTGCGTCACAGGATGATTCAGCGAGCACCGGCACATCGGCCGGGTTACCCTGCTTTCTCACCACCAGAGGTACCGCGGCAACCGAACGGGAGCATCGATGGCAGACAGGGCAGGATCCGATTCGCTCCACGAGCAATTGCAGCGCATTTGCCGTGAAGCGGCGGAGCGGGGGACGCCCCTGCCGCCGGAGATCGAACTGGCCCGGCGACTGGGCGTGTCCCGGCCCATGGTGCGCGAGGCGCTGGTGGGTCTGGAAGCGCACGGGCTCGTCGCCCGCCGGGCGCACCAGGGCACGTTCCCCAACGTGAGCGCCTTCTCCGTGGCGTTGCGGATCGACCAGTCCTACGAGCTGTCGACACTGCTCGAGGACGCTGGTTTCGAGGTCGAGGTCGACGTCATCAGCGTCGAATGGTCCACCGTGAACGATGTCGAGGCCGCGGATCTCGCGGTGCCGACCGGATCGGAGTGCCTGCGAGTGGTCAAGCGCTGGCTCGGCGACGGCACGCCCCGGATCGCCGCCGAGGACGTCATCCCCGCACGGCGGCGCGACGACGTCGTCTTCGACACCGAATACTCCGTCTTCGAGATCGTCGAGGTGCTGCGGGGCGAGTCGGTGGAGTGGGAGTCCGCGAAGATCGGGGCGGTGGTCCCCGAGGGCGCGTGGCGTGAGGTGCTGGCACTCGACGATGCCCGCCCGGCTCTATCGATCACGCTGGTGGGAGCTTCGCTGCACGGCACGCGCCTGTACCGGGCGCACGAGTTGCATCTGATGGACGGCGTGGAGTACGGGATGGTCCGCCGGGCCGTCCGTCGCGGGTAGCGCACGGCCGTTTCGTTTCACGGGCATAAACGTCGCGTAATTCCGCCGTCATGGCGCTGTCTGACCATGGATCGCACGCGCGCAGTCGCGGTCGCACACTTGCCCATCGAGGAGTTCCCCTTGGCCGAAGCACCTGTGGTGAAACACGTCGACGACCTCGTCGCGCGCCTCATCGCGCCCACCGACCCCGTCAAACTCGTGCCGTTGACCGGTCCCGCCGACGGCTCGCCCACGAGCGTGTTCTTCGAGATCTGGGAGCCCGGTGGAGCACAGCCGAAGAACTCCCACCCCGAATCGGTCGAGATCTTCCTGATCCTCAACGGCGAGGCCGAGGCCACGAGCGACGAGCACGTGGTGCGGCTCGCCCAGGGTGACGTCCTGGTGCTGCCGAAGGGTTCGACGCACACGATCCGGAACACCTCGGCGACCGAGCGCCTCTACGCGGTCACGATCATGACGACGGACAACGAGGGTTCCCTCCCGGACGGATTCGAGCACCTGGTGACCACGGGCACCCCGACGACGTTCGACGACCGGGACAAGCAGGCGATCTTCGCCGGTCTCCGGCAGTCATGATGCGCCAGTCCTGGTTTCGTTCCGCGACACACGTCGACCTGCATCCCCCGGCCCCCGCGCCGCGCATCCGCACCCTTCCCGCCCAGCCGCAGGAACTCGGCCTGGACCTGCGCCGAGCCGCCGTCGTGGTGATCGACATGCAGAACGACTTCTGCCATCCCGAAGGATGGCTGAGCTCCATCGGTGTGGATGTTTCCGGTCCTCGCGCGGCCATCGAGCCGTGCCTGGCGTTGACCGAATCAGCCCGTGCCGCTGGAGTTTCCGTCGTATGGCTCAACTGGGGCAACCGGCCGGATCTGGCGAACCTGCCCGCGAACGTCATCCACGTGTACGACCCGGACGGATCCGGCGGCGGCATCGGCGATCCGGTCGGGCGCAGCGAGGCGGTCCTCACGGCCGGGAGCTGGGGCGCCGCGGTCGTCGACGAGCTGACCGTCGCCGACGAGGACATCCAGGTGGCGAAGTACCGGATGAGCGGTTTCTTCGACACCGAACTCGACAGCGTGCTGCGCCTGCGCGGAGTCGACACGCTGTTCTTCGCCGGTGTCAACGCCGACCAATGTGTGCTGTCCACACTGTCCGATGCCGCCTGTCTCGGCTACAACACAGTGCTCGTCGAGGGCGCGGCCACCACCTCCTCGCCCGCCTTCTGTCTCGAGGCCACCGTCTACAACGTGCGTCAGTGCTTCGGTTTCACCGCGGCATGGCAGGACGTCGTCGCCATGCTGGAAGAGTCCGATGTCTGAACACACTCCGCGACTGACTTCGTCGCTGCTGATCACGCATGCCCGGCTGATCACCGGCGCCCCGCCGGAGTCCGGCCTGCCCTACTACCTGGACGACGGCTGGCTACGGATCGAGCACGGGATCGTGACCGAACTCGGCGAGGGCACTCCGGTCCACGGCGATCTTCCCCTGCTCGACGCCGCGGGCCGGTTCGTGGCGCCCGGTTTCGTCTCCGCGCACAGCCACCTGTGGACCTCGGGCCTTCGCGGACTCGCCGCCGACGACCAGCTCTACGACTGGGCGAACGTGGTGATGAGCGCCGCGCGCGAAGCCACCCTCGACCAGATCTACTGGGCGACGCTGCACGGCGCGTTCGACTTCCTCAACGCGGGCGTCACCACGGCGTTCGACTTCACCGACCCGCGCGAACCGTGGGCGGACATGATCGATGGTCACCGCACCGAACCCGGCACGCACCTGCGGCCGCTCGAGCACATCCTGCGCCAGATCGACGCCAAATACGACGCCGGAATCCGGTTCGTCAACGCCACCCGCCCGGACTCCGACATCGGCACCTTCGCCGAGATCCGCGAACGATTCCGCGGATCGGTGGACCACGTGCTCGGACTGGACCGTCGCTACGCGCTGGCAGCCGCGGTCATGGGCGGGGTCCAGTGGGCCGAGAACCGTGACTCCGCGCGGCACGAGGTGGCGCTCATGCGGGAGTTCGGCGTCGTCAACCAGGCGCATTTCCTGGAGACGTCGGTGGCGCTCGAGCGCCAGCGGGCGAAGTTCGACTGGTACGACAGCGCGGGTGCGCTCGGGCCGGATTTCATCCTCGGTCATTTCGTGCACCCGACACCGGAATTCATCGCGCGGACCGCGGCGACCGGCGCACGCATGAGCTGGCAGGCTGCCGCCAACGGCCGGTTGGGCTCGGGTGTGGCGGACATCCCGGCGCTGGAACGGGCGGGCATCGAGATCGGCATGGGACTGGACGATCAGGCGTGCTCGGACCTCGCCGATCCCTGGCAGAACATGCGCATCGGCGCGTACAGCGTGCGGGCGAGAACCCAGGATCCGAGCGCGATCTCGATGCGGCGCGTCCTGGAGATGCACACGCTCGGTTCGGCCCGGATCCTGGGCATCGACGACCGCGTCGGCAGTCTGGAGCCCGGCAAGTTGGCCGATTTCGTGCTCGTCGATCCCACCGCTCCCGACGTCGGGCCGTTGTGGCGACCGGTCGACGCGTACGTACTTTCCTGCGGGCTGCGCAATCTCGTCGGCGTCTACGTGGGCGGCACGATGGTCAGTGACGGGCGCCGTGCGCTGTCCCCGCTGGCGGCCGAGGCGAGCAGGCGGCTACGCCTCGACGGACTGACACCCGCGACCCGAGCGGCCGTGTGAATCCGGGCGAAACGCTGGTGCCGGAGTGCGGATGGCAGCCGGGTGAGCGTCTGTCGACATCCTTTCCAACGGTGCTGTGCTCCGGATTCGACTGTGCGCGAACATGATTCAGACGCTCGGCGGGGTGAGCAGGGTGACCGGTCCACAGTCGTGGCGCGTCACCGGATGGCCGAGCATGTCGTATCCGGCTGTGACGGTTGTCGTTCCCTCCAGCAGAGCCGCCGCGGCCCGGGCGACCTCACCGGCAGCACGGCCGGGAAGCTCGCAGACGATGTTGTGCGCGGCCAGGATTCGAGTGATCGGCAGTTGCGCCAGACGCCGCGTCGAGGCGGCGAAACCGACCGGGTCCGCACCCGGACCGTGCAGCCAATGCGCCGCGGACAGCACGGTGTCACCGGAAAGCAATATGCCCGAATATCTTTCGAACAAGCACAGGGCGTCCGGGGCATGCCCGGGCGTGTGCAGAACCTCGAGGCTTCGCCCACCCAGATCGATGGTCTCGCCATCGGCCAGGGTCCGGGTGACCTGCGTAGCCCCGACCGCCCACCCCGTCAGGTCCGGCAGCGGGCGCGGATGACCGACACGCGCGAGGCTGAAGAAGTACCGGGCGTCCAACTCGGCGAAACGGCCGAATTCGGCGACCACGTCGGTCATCGCCCGCGCATAGGCACGCAGGAATTCCCGATCCGCCGCCTCGTGCGCGCACCCGGATCCGCGATCGACCGCGGCGGGATGGGCACAGAAATCCTGCACCTGCAGCTGCGCCGCCAGATCAGCATTGCCGCCCCGATGATCGATGTGGTGATGCGAGGACACCACCAGCACAGGCAGATTCGTCAGCTCCCGCACGATCTCGGAAATGGGCGCGATCCCCAATCCCGAGTCGAACAGCAGCGCCGAGCGGGTTCCGATGACCAGGTAGCAGGCCGCATGGCCCGGCTCGTTGATCATATGGATGTCCTGCCCGACCTCTCGCACGTCGAACCACGAGTGCGCGTCGATGCACGACGCCGGAGCCGATGGCCTCATCACACCTCACCGATGTTGATCACAGTTACATTTTCCACCGTAGCGGCGAGGTATTTCCTCGACGTAAAGCTTGTGCGCCAGATGATCCGGATCACCAGAAGACCAGCTCGGCAGTCGATCCCGGCACGAAGGTTCACGGCACTGTTACACGCGAAATGTTCATCACATCAACATTATCGGTACAGTCCGACCGGTGACCTTCGACGATCTGGACGACGACCTGCGATTGGCCTTCGCCGAATACGAACGAGCCCTGATGGCCAACGACGTTCCCGCCCTGGACGTCGCGTTCGCCGACGGCCCCCGCACCCTGCGCGGCGACTCCGGCGACATGCTGGTCGGCCACGACGCGATCGCCGCGTTCCGGGCCGGTCGCAGCGGCGCACCGGCACGCACCCTGCTGCAGGTGCACACCCGCTCGCTCGGTCCCGACGCGCGGGTGATCGTGGCGCGGACCCAGCGCGCGGATGGGTTGCGCGGCATCCAAACTCAGGTCTGGGAGCGCAGCGGCGGACGCTGGGCGATCACGGTGGCCCATGTCTCCGCCGCGCCGACTCCCGTGGCCGCCGCTACGTCACCCGATGACCCGATCTGGCGTGTCGCACCGGGACCCGAGCCGCTCGCACGCGGCGGTGACGGCCCGTTGACGAATACCCGTGTCGCGGTGAAGGATCTGTTCGCCGTCGCCGGGCAGGCGATCGGCGCCGGAAATCCGGTGTGGCTGTCCGAGGCTCCGGTCGAGTCCCGGCACGCGGCCGCGGTCGAGGCCCTGCTGGCGGCCGGGGCCGACGTCACGGGCATCGCGCACACCGACGAGCTCGCCTTCTCCCTGTCGGGCTCGAACGCGCACTACGGTGATACCCCCAATCCTGTTGCGCCGCAGAGTATCAGCGGCGGATCGAGCAGCGGTCCGGCCGCCGCGGTCGCGGCCGGGCTCGCCGACATCGGCCTGGGCACCGATACCGCGGGGTCGATCCGCGTCCCCGCCTCGTACTGCGGGCTCTACGGACTGCGCACCACGCACGGTGTCATCGACCGCACCGGGCTGGTGGGATTGGCGCCGAGCTTCGACAGCGTCGGACTGCTCACCCGCGACGCCGGTCTGCTGGCCCGGGCGGGTGCGGCCCTGCTCCCGCCGCAATCGGTCGAGCCGATCACCCGCGTGGTCGTGGCCGCCGAGCTGGTCGAACTGCTCGATCCGGCGGCACGAGAATCGTTCCGGGCCGCGGTACAGGCACTGACATTGCACGGAGCGGCCTCCGGAACCGTGCTGCCACCGCCGGTCCCGGGTGCACTCACCTACCCGGACTCGGGCGGACTGGACGCCGTCTTCACCGCGTTTCGCACCGAGCAGACGGCACAGGCATGGGAAACGCACGGCGAATTCCTGACCGCGCATCCGGACGCGCTCTCCCCGGAGATCGCCGCCCGCTTCCACGCCGGACGCGATATCGACAGCGCCACAAGGCAATCAGCCCAGCGACTGCTGGATGCGATGCGCGCGGAACTGCTGCGATCACTGCCCCCGGGCACGGTCCTGGCATTGCCGTCCGCGTCCTCGGCAGCGCCGCGCCGCGACACCGCCCCCGCACTCCTGGAGTCGGTGCGGCAGGCGACATTACGTCTGACCTGCCTGGCCTCCCTCGCCGGACTGCCCGCGCTGAGCGTCCCCGCAGTGCGCGCGGACACCCTGCCGATCGGCCTGTGCCTGGTGGCCGCTCCCGGACAGGATCACAGCCTCCTGGCCTTCGCCTCGACACAGACCGACCCGCGCTAGCTCGGCAAACCGCCGCCGGAGCTGGACGCGCGGCGGATATCCCGGTCGGACATCACAGCTCGAGCACCAAACGTTCTCCCGCACATCGGGATACGCAGATCATCATGGACTCGTTCTCGGCCCGCTCCTGCGGGGTCAGCACCGAATCGCGGTGGTCCACCTCCCCGCTCACCACACCCGTCTCACAGGTGCCGCAGGTTCCCTCGCGGCACGAGGACAGTGCCACCACACCGGAGGCTTCGGCCACCTCCAGGATCGTTCGACGGGCGGGCACGCTCAGGGTCAGACCCGATACCGCCAAGGACACCTCGAAGGCGCGCGAGTCGGCGGCGCGCAGGTCCGCGGCGGTGAATCGTTCGGCGAACACGTCCACCGACTCGAGCCCGGCGCAGGCGGCCTCGGCGGCGGCGATCAGACTCGTCGGACCACAGGCGTACACGGCCGTTCCCGGCGACGATCCGGCCAGGTCGGAGGCCAGGTCGAACCGCCCGTCGCGGGTGGAATGGTGCAGGGTGACCGCATCCCCGTAGCGCTCACGCAATTCCCGGGCGTACGGCATGTTCGCACCGTCCCGGCCGGTGTACACCATCCGCCAGGGCCGTCCGCTGCGTGCGGCAGCGGCCACCAGCGGCAGCATCGGCGTGATCCCGATCCCGCCGGCGACGAAGACGTAGCCGAGCGCACGGACCAGTGGAAAGTGGTTGCGCGGCGGTCGAATCGAGATATGCGCTCCGACCCGGAGCAGCTCGTGCGCCCGAACCGAACCCCCACGCCCGTGCGGTTCGCGTAGCACCGCGATCCGGTACGTGGACAGGTCGACGGGATCCGAGCACAGCGAGTACTGCCGGACCAGCGCATCGGACAGCAGCAGGTCGATATGGGCGCCGGGCTCCCAGGCAGGGAGAGCGCCGGAGCCGGGGCGCGCGAGCGTGAATTCATCGATATCGCGTGCCACGCAGTGCCGTTCGCGCACGACGACATCGATAGGGGCCGCATCGGCGGAGGTCGAGATGATCATCGGGTGCTCCCGAAAGTCGGGGCCCCGCCGGACTATTTGTCCCAGCCACGGGAATCCGCCTCGCGCCCGGCCGCTTTCACGACGATCAGCCTGGCCTGCGGGGCGTCCACCACACGCCACCGGTGTGGTGTGCCGCCAGTGTAGTAGAGGCTGTCCCCCTCCGCGAGCCGCGCGTCGCCGTGATCGCCCAGATCGACCACGATCGCCCCGTTCACGACGTACACCCACTCGTCCTCGTCGTGCACGAAGTACGGGCCGAAATCGCCACTCACGTCCACGAATTCCTGCGGATAGAACGCGGCCCGGCCGTGCACCAGCAGCCGGGTCGAGCCCTCCTCCTGGCCCGATCGGGCGATGCCGCGCGGCAGTTGCACGCCCTCGTGCGACCGGATCACCTGGGACTGCGCCGTTTCCGCGGATTCACCGCGACCGGCGGTGTCGGCGGCCAGCATGAGCTCCACCTGCGTGCTGCCCAACGCCTCAGCGATCCGGGCCAGGGTCAGCATGCTGGGCCGGGCCAGGCCGCGTTCGAGCTGGCTCAGGAACGGGTGCGAGATCTGTGCCTGTTCGGCGAGCCTGACCAGGGTGAGCCCGGACTCGCGCCGCCGCCGGCGGATCTCGGCGCCGAGCAGCACCCGGGGATCCGTGTCGTCCGGCCCGGATCCGTTCTGCGCCTTCATATCCCGCACCTTCCCTCCTCGTCTCTCGCCGGGGTTCGCCGAATCTCGCCCGAGCGAGGGACGAATTAACAAGACCGTAGCTAGGTGGTTCATCTACCGGAAACACCCCGGCTGAATAGTACTGAATGTTGATCACATCAACATTACCTGTTCCGCTACGCCTCGCCGACCAGCCACGCCGCGAGCCACCACCACCCGCTCAGCGAAGGATCTCCATGGATCATCATCTACCGCACCGCATTTCGCGGATCTGTGGTGCGAGGACCCCGGACGGCGCGGTGGTCGACATCGAGTTGGACCACGACGGACCGCACGCGAGGGTCATCGCGGTGCGGCCGAGTACGTCCCGGCCTCCGCACGAGGACCCCGAGACCCTGGATCTGACCGGTTTCGTCCTGCTCACCGCGCCCGCCGAACCCCACGCCCACCTGGACAAGGCCCTGTCCTGGGATGTGCTCGCGCCGCCGGACGCGGATCTGGCCACCGCGATCGAGGTGTGGCGGCGCGGCAGCCCGGAGCTGGACGAGGAGTCGTTTCATCGGCGTGCTACCGCCGCCGCCCTGGCCCTGCTGCGCAACGGCACCACGGCGGTCCGCACCCACGCCGACATCCTCGGCGGCCTGGACCCGCTGCGCGGCATCCGGGCGGTGGACCGAGTGCGCCGGGAGTTGCGCGGCCTGGTCGACATCGAGATCGTCGCACTGGCGCCGCCCGGCGCCGATGCCGTCACCCTCGACGCGGCCCTGACGGCCGGGGCCGATCTGCTCGGCGGCGCACCGCATCTCGCACCGGACCCCGCCGCGGAGCTCACCCGGCTGCTCGACTTCGCCGAATCCCGCGGTGTCGGAACGGATCTACACGTGGACGAATTCCTCCGGGGCGACCACCACACGCTCGCGCACTACGCCCGGCGGGTAGCCGCCTGGCCCGCGGACCGCATCCGCACCGCGGGGCACTGCTGCCGCCTGGGCACCCTGCCCGCCCACGAACTCGCACCCGTGCTGGCGCTGCTGGCCGACGCGGGCATGGGGATCGTGAGCCTGCCCCTGACCAACCTGTACCTGCAAGGCCGGGACGAGCCGATCGCCACACCGCGCGGGCTGACCGCGCTCACCGCGCTGCTCGAGGCTCGGATCCCGGTGGCCGCGGGCGCGGACAACGTGCGCGACCCGTTCAACCCGCTGGGCCGCAGCGACGCCCTGGAGACCGCCGCCCTGCTGATCGCGGCCGGACACGTTCCGCCACGCACGGCCGTGCACCTGGTCACAGACGGTGCGCGCACCGTACTGGGTCTGCCCGAGGCGGGCGCGAAACCCGGTGCGCGCGCGGAGTTTCTGGCCGTGCGCGGCACCAGCCTGCTCGACGTCGTCGCCACCGCGCCGGCCGACCGGATCGTCATCCGCGACGGCGCGATCATCTCGATCGGCCGCACCGAGTACCGCACGGCCGAAGTCGCCCCACTGGAGGTCTGATGTCTTCCGAACTCACCCACCCCGCCGAACCCGCGAGCCGCACCGGCTCACCGACCTCGCAGCTCACCTACCCGGCCGGATCCACGAACTCCGCCGGCTCGCCGTCCCCTGCCCCGCCCATGCACGAGGCGTCACCGCGCCCCGGCACCGAGGTCCTGGGCTTTTCCTCGACCCAACTGACTTATCCCAACGGCACTCTCGCCCTGGAGGGAGTCGATCTGACCGTGCGCGCGGGCGAATTCGTCAGCGTGGTCGGGCCATCGGGTTGCGGAAAGTCGAGCCTGCTGCGAATCGCCTCCGGACTGGAGTCCGCCACCGGCGGCTACGCCCAGGTTGGCGCGAACCGGATCGGCTACGTCTTCCAGGATCCGACGCTGCTGCCCTGGCGCACGGTCCGCGACAACATCGCCCTGCTGGCCGAGTTGGACCACGTGCCCAGGGCCGAGCGCTACCGCCGCGCCCAGGAGGCCATCGAGCTGGTCGGCCTCACCGGCTTCGAAGACCACCTGCCGCGCATGCTGTCCGGCGGCATGCGGATGCGCGCGTCCCTGGCCCGCTCACTCAGCGTCGATCCCGAATTGTTCCTGTTCGACGAACCTTTCGGCGCACTGGACGAGATCACCCGCGAGCGCCTGGGCGACGAGATCACCGAACTGTTCGCCGCCCGCCGATTCGCCGGACTGTTCATCACCCACTCGGTCGCCGAGGCTGTCTACCTGTCCACCCGCGTCGCGGTGATGTCACCGCGCCCGGGCCGGATCGTCGCCGAATTCGAGGTCCCGTTCGAGTTTCCGCGTCGACCGGAAATCCGCTACACGCATGCCTTCACCGACCTGGCGAGCCGAGTCTCGCAGTCACTGCGAGGAATTCACGCATGAGAACTGAAACTCACACTTCCCCAGCAGCTTCCGATATCCGCACCCCGCCAACGGAAGCCAACGCCGAGGCCCCCACCACAACACCGACCGCCGCCGCTTCCGACACGGAACCGCAGCCGCCGAAGCCTGAATCACCCAACGGCTCTGGACAGGAGCCGACCGAAACACTCAACGCCTCAACCAGTTCCGCAACAACGCCACAGAGCGCGAGGCCGAAGCCAGCCGGGAACACCGGATCCACCGTCGATGCCTCGACCGAAACACCCACTGCCGATGCTGTTCCCGAAACAGCGCCGCAGCCCGAAACACCCAACGGCTCTATTCAGGAGTCGGCCGAAACGACAGCGCTGCTACCAGGGCCGAACTCACCGAACCAGCCCTCCATCCAGGGATCGACCGAAAGCGGTTCCGCCCCAGTTACTTCTGCAACATCGACACAGAACGGGACGTCCGAGCCCGCGCGCGCGACCCCGCGGCGGCTGCGCACAGTGATCGCCCCGCTCGCGGTGCTCGCTCTGGTGATCGGCGTCTGGTACCTGATCAGCTACGCGCTGCTCACCCCCGAGCGCCGGTTCCTGATGCCTCCACCCCAACAGGTGATCACCGACGGGCTGCTGGGCCCGCAAGCCCAGGAGATGTGGCAGGCGCTGGGACGTACCGCGAGCGTCGCCGGGGTCGGGCTGGTGATCGCCGTCGTGCTGGGCATCGTGTGGGCGGTGCTGATGGCGCAGGCGCGCTGGGCCGAGACGGCGCTGTTCCCGTACGCGGTGGTCATGCAGTGCATCCCGATTCTGGCGCTGGTGCCGCTGATCGGGTTCTGGTTCGGATTCGGTTTCATCTCCAGGGTTTTCGTGTGCGTGCTGATCGCGCTGTTCCCGATCGTCTCCAACACCCTGTTCGGCCTGAAATCGGTGGACAAGGGGTTGCGCGAGCTGTTCGCGCTGCGCAACACCAGCCGGTGGACCGTGCTGCGCAAGCTCGAGTTCCCGGCCGCCATGCCCGCGATCTTCGCCGGTCTGCGGATCTCGGCGGGCCTGTCGGTGGTCGGCGCGATCGTCGGCGACTTCTTCTTCAAGCAGGGTGATCCGGGCATCGGCATCCTGCTGGACAACTACCGCTCCCGGCTGCAGGCACCGCAGCTGTTCGCGGCCATCCTGCTGGCCTCGGCCCTCGGCGTGGTCGTGTTCGTGCTGTTCGGCTGGCTCGGCCGCAGGATCGTGGGCGCCTGGTACGACGACGCCCGCCACTGACCCGTTCCCTCACTCCCGGAAGCGACCCCCATGCGAAAGATCTCCTTGCCGCGCGCTGTCGGCGCAAGTGCTGCCGCGGTTCTGCTGAGCCTGACCGCGCTGACCGGATGCGGCCAGAGCAGCAGTGCCACAGCAAGTTCCGGCTACACCGGACCGATCGGCCCGATCAACCTGAAACAGGTGTGCCCGGCCAAGATCGTCGTGCAGACAGACTGGAACCCCGAGGCCGAACATGGCTTCACCTACGAAATGCTCGGCCCCGATCCGAAGATCGACGCCGCGGCCAAGCGGATCGTGGGTCCGTTGTTCGCGCACGGGCAGTACACCGGCGTCGACCTGGAGATCCGGGCCGGTGGCCCCGCGATCGGCTTCCAGTCGGTCACCTCGCAGATGTACCAGGACACCTCGATCATGTTCGGGTACACCGACACCGACCACTCGGTGCAGACCGCGGCCACCACACCGACCACCGGGGTGTTCGCGCCGCTGCGCATCAACCCGCAGATGATCATGTGGGATCCGGCGACCTACCCGAACGTGCACACCATCGCGGATCTGAAGGCCGCCAAGGCCACCGTGCTGTACTACCAGGGCACCCCGTTCATGGACTATTTCCTCGGCGCGGGCATTCTCGACAAGGCCCAGGTGGACGGCAGTTACGACGGCACACCCGCGAATTTCGTCGCCGCCCAGGGCAAGAAGGCCCAGCAGGGCTTCGCCAGCGCCGAGCCGTACCTGTACCAGCAGAAGATCGCCCAGTGGCGCAAGCCGGTCGCCTATCAGCTGATCAACGACGCGGGATACCCGATCTACGCGTCCGAACTGGCAATACGCTCGGGTGATCTCGACAAGGACGCCGCCTGCCTGAAACAGCTGGTCCCGGTGATGCAGCAGGCCGACGTCGACTACTTCGCCGACCCGGCCAAGGTCAACGCCCTGATCGTGGAGGCGGCCGCCAAGTACGACACCGGCTGGGTCTACGACTCCGGCGAGGCCGACTACGCGACCACCACGATGCGCAAGCTCGGTATCGTCGGCAACGAGAACGGCGCCGCCGGCGGCTTCGATCCTGCCCGCGTACAGCACATCATCGACATCACCCGGCCGGTCTACGCCGCCGAGAAGGTCAGCGTCCCAGCGAAACTCACGCCCGACCAGATCGCCACCAACCGGTTCATCGACACCAAGATCGGATTCCCCTCGTGACCCAGCGCAGCAACAGAGCCATGGACACAACACCATCGAGGTGAAGTCATGACCGCTACCCTGTCCACCCACCCCTGGTTCGGCCGCAACGACACCGACGACCGATCAGTTCACCATCTGCCGGTTCATCGACCCGAAGATCGGATTCCCTCATGACCGAGCGCAGCGAGAAAACCTCGGGCACAACACCATCGGGCGTCGGCGAGGTGGAGTCGTGACCGCCACCCTGCCCGCTCGCCCGCGGTTCGGCCCGGACGAACTCGACGCCCTGATCGACGAGTTGCTGGCACTGCTGGGCCCGCGCGGGGTCAGCACCCTGGACCGCGCGCTGGACCGGGCCGCACGCGACGGCTCGACGATGAGCCCGATCCTGTCCGCACAACCGCTCGGCCGCCCCGACGTGGTGTGCTATCCCAAAGCAGCGCACCAGGTTCCGGCGATAGTGCGGGCGGCGGTGCGGCACGGCGTCCCGATCACCGCCCGCGGCAAGGGCACCGGCAATTACGGTCAGGTCGTGCCCCGCTACGGCGGCCTGGTGATGGATATGACCTCGCTGTCGGCCATCGGCGCACTCACCGACACGACCGTGACCGCCGAGGCCGGTGCCCGGATGATCAACCTCGAGCAGGCCGCCTGGGACGCCGGACGGCAGTTGTGGATGTATCCGTCGACCGCGCAGTCCACCCTCGGCGGATTCCTGGCGGGCGGCTCGGCGGGCACCGGGACGATCGTGCACGGCCGCAACCACATGGGTTTCGTCGAATCGGTCGATGTGGTCTACGGTCACGAGGACGCCGAACTGGTTCACCTCACCGGGCCCGATGCACAGCCGATGGTGCACACCTACGGCGTGGCCGGCATCATCGTCGCGGCCACCGTGCGCATCGAGCCGCTGCAGGACTGGAAGTGCCTGTACGCCAGCTTCGATTCGCACTACGAGGCCTTCCCGGCCGCGATGCGGGCCGCGGCGATCGAGCCGAAACCCCGTCTGCTGTCGGCCGATTGCGCCACGGTCGTCGAGGCGCTGCCCGCGGATCCGGCATTCGCGCCGGGCCGGGCGAGCGTGCGCGGCATCATCGACGCCGCCGCACTGGACGAGACGATCGACGTCCTGGTGGCCGCCGGCGGCCGCATCGAGGCGGTGCGCACCGGGCTGGCCCAGACGATGCGGCTGAGCACCCTGTCCTACAACCACCCCACCTGGTGGCTGCAGAAGGCGGTGCCGGACACCTACTTTCACATGGAGTGCCAGGGCGAGGCACTGGTCACCCGGCTACGCGAGGTGGAGGCGGTCTACCCGGGCGGCATGCTGCACCTCGAGACCGGACACGGGACCATGTTCGGGATGCTCAACGGCATCTACCGCGATCCCGAGCAGGTCTACGCCGGGGTGCCCGCCCTGGCCGAACTCGGTGTGTCGGTGCATTCGCCACATCAGTCCTACGTCGACCTGGACGCGGACCGCGTGCGGGAACTGGCCCGCACGACCGACCCCAAGGGCCTGCTCAATCCGGGAAGGTGGCACGAATGACCACATCCACACGACATTTCTTCGACCTCACCACCGCCGAGGTTCCCGTTGCGCTGCACCGCGATTCGATCCTGGTGCTGCCGACCGGGGCGATCGAGCCGCACGGACCGCATCTGCCGCTGCGCACCGATCTACTGGTGGCCGAGGCGGTCACCAGCGCCGCGGTCGAACGCGCCGCCGCCGCGGGACACGACGTGTGGTTGCTGCCGGCGCTCGGCTACACCAAGTCCGACGAGCACGCCAACCTGCCGGGGGCGATGTGGCTGGAGGCGGAGACCTTGCTGCGCACAGTGATCGACCTCGGTCGCAGCATCGCGGCGACGCCCGCGCGGCGACTGCTGTTCGTGAACTGCCACGGCGGCAATTCGGCCCTGCTCGAGGTGGCGTTGCGGGAACTGCGCCGCCGTTTCGACCTGCAGACCTTCCTGCACGGCTCACCCGCCGAGCCGGGACCGACCGAGGAGGGGTTCGGAATCCACGCGGGATGGGCCGAGACCTCGCTCATGCTGCACCTCCGGCCCGACCTGGTCGATATGACCAAAGCGAAACCCGCTGTGCCGCACGCGATCTCCGGACTGAAGCATGTCGGCTTCGGTAAGTCGGTCCGATTCGGCTGGCTCGCCGACGATTTCGCCGAATCCGGCGTGATCGGCGATCCCACCGGCGCCACCGCCGAACTCGGTGCCCAGATGTTCGCCGCCAAGGTCGACACGCTGGTGGACGCGATTCCCGAGATCGCCCTCTTCGATCCGGGCCGGGTGGTCCGCACAGCAGGGCGGCGGTGAAAGCCGCTGCCGCAGTGGCGATGACCTATCCGAACAGCATGCCACGGCGCGCGTGCACGCCTGCCGCGGACGCGGCGGCCGTGGTACTCGCCACCGGGCAGGATGCCGCGCAACGATGGTCGTTGCCCCGGATGTAACAAGCATGTTCCTTCCTTCCGGTTCCTTTGACAATCACCCTTGCGCCACTTAAGTTCCACCCTGGCAACGTGCCGTAGGTCACTGTCAGCGCTGCAAGGGGCAAGGGATGCCACCACTGGGGACGACGCGCAGATCCTTGCTGCACGCGGCGGGTATCGGCGCGGCGGCGCTCACCGCAGCGGCATGTACCGGCTTCGCCACCACCGGCGATGGCGCAATGATCCTGCTGTCCACCCAGTTTCGGCCCGCGGACGAGGCCGAACGCTTCCGGGCCCTGCTGGGCCGGACCGCGCCCGGTGTCAGCTACGTGACCGTCGAGGAGGGCTCGTTCGCGACGCAGGTGCGCAGCCAGGTGGGGGCCGGTTCGACAAAAATCGGGCTGCTCGCCGGTCTGCACGGCGACCTGGCCCCGCTGGCCCCGAAATACCTGCGGGACTTGACCAGCCTGCTCATCGATCTCGGAAACCGCGGCTGGTCCCCGGATTACCTGCAACTCGCGAAGTCCGGCACCGATCGCACCTGGTACATCCCCTGGGCCACCGCGAGTTACGTGCTCGCCGCACACACCGACGCGCTGGAGCACCTACCCTCCGGCGCCGATGCGGAGGCGCTGACCTACGACCAATTCCTCGACTGGGCCGTCGCAGCCCGCCGCGCCAACGGCAACCGCCCGATGCTGGGACTGCCCGCGGGCCCGAAAGGGCTGCTGCACAGGTTCACTCAGGGTTATCTGCTGCCGTCCTTCACCAGCGGTCAGATCACCACGTTCCGTTCCGCCGAGGCCGTAACCGCCTGGGAGTACTTCCGTGAGCTGTGGGCCAACTGCGTCCCGGCGAGCACGACCTACGACTTCATGCAGGAGCCGCTCGAGAGTGGCGAGGTGCGCATGGCCTGGGATCACGTTGTGCGCTTGGTACACGCGCCCGAACGCGATCCCCGGAATTGGCGAATGATGCCCGCACCCCGCGGCAAGCACGGACTGGGCTACATGGCCGTGCTGGCCGGGCTGGCAATTCCCGAGGGCTGCCCGGATTTCGAGTTGGCGCAGCGTACCATCACCGCATTCACCCAGCCGGACAAGCAGATTGCGCTGCTGCGCTCCAATGGCTTCTTCCCTGCCGTCAGCGCGGCGATCCCGCATGATCTCCCCCCGGCGATAAAACTCGAGGCCGATGCGGTGCAACGTCAGCAGCAGGCACCCGGCGCGATCGTCTCGCTGCCGCCGGTGGGCCTGGGCCGGCGCGAGGGTGAGGTGAGCAAGGTGTTCCAAGACAGTTTTCGCTCGATCGTGTTGGACGGGGCCGATATTCGATCGACACTCGATCAGCAGGCCCGGGTGCTGCAAGGCATCCTCGACGACCTGAACGTACCGTGCTGGGCCCCCGACCCGGCCGCCGAACTGTGCCGGGTGGAGTAGCCATGACCGCACGACTGCGCTCCCCGTGGATGCTGCTGCTGCCCTCGCTGGTGCTGATGGCGTCGCTGTTCGGCTGGCCGCTGGTACAGGGCGTGCTGGCCGCCTTCGGAAACGGTCACGGGTTCACGCTCGCCAACTGGCAGCGCCTGTTCGGCGACCCGTACTTCCTCGAAGCGCTGCGGAATACGTTGCTGCTGCTCGTCATCGTCGTCCCGATCCAGCTGATGCTCGCTGTCGGGATGGCGCTGCTGCTGCAGGCCCGGCCGCGATTCGCGGGCGGGCACTTCTATCTCTGGTGCCTGCCACTGGCGATCTCGGAACTGGCCGCGGGTCTGGTGTGGCTGTCGATCTTCGCCAATCGCGGATACCTGAATTCGCTGCTCGTATGCCTCGGGGTGTCCCACGACGGGGTGCAGTGGCTGAGCTACCAGCACACCGGCACCATGCTGTTGGCCGTCGTGCTGGCCGAGATCTGGCGCGCCACTTCGCTGGTGTTCGTCATCGTGGTCGCCGGAGTGCAGATGATTCCACGCGACTACGACGAAGCCGCACAAGTTTTCGGCGCGAGCCTGTGGCAGCGGCTGCGGCACGTCACACTGCCGCTGCTGGGCCCGAGCCTGCAGGCGGCGCTGATCCTGCGCACCATCCTGGCACTGCAGGCCTTCGCGGTCGCACAGGCCTTGACCGGACGCGATTTCCCGCTGCTGGTCGGCGAGACCTATCAGTGGTACTCGAATCTACAGAATCCCGCGGTGGCGAGCTGCGTTTCCCTTGTCGTGCTGGCCATTTCGCTCGGCACTGCGGTGTTGTATCTGCGGTCCGTGCGGCAGCCGGAAGGTGCACGATGAGCGAGGCGATCCCGAACACCGTTGCCGCCGAGTCGCACACCGTCCTCCCGCCGGTCGACCGGGCACCGTTGCGGAGGCGGCGGTGGCGGGCCGTAGGCGTCCAGCTGGGATGCATTACGGTGACGGTGTTCATGGCGTTGCCGATCGTGCTCATCGGGCTGTCGGCGGTGTCCTCGCGCGAGGCCCTCGACAAGTTTCCGAAACCGTTGATCCCCGATCACTTTTCGGGCGAAACGCTGTCGTCGTTCTTCCGGGCGACGGGCACCGTGCCCGCATTCGGTAATTCGGTGCTGGTCGGGCTTTACACAGTGTTCTGGTCGCTGGTGATCGGCGCGCCCGCGGGATATGCGCTGGCGCGCTACGCGTTCCGCGGTAAGGACACCTACCAGGTGTTCATCCTGCTGGTCCGCGCGTTGCCGATCGTGGTGCTGTCGGTGCCGCTGGCGACGATCTTCCTGCACGCCCACGTCTACGACACCGTGCTGGCGGTGACGCTCGTGCACACCACACTGGCCCTGCCAACCACCGTGCTCATCACCGCGAGCATCTTCGTCGCGGTACCGGCCGATCTGGAGGAGGCCGCGCAGGTCTTCGGCTGCACGCGGTGGCAGGCCGCCCGCAAAGTGGTGGTGCCGCTGGCGCTTCCGGGGCTGGCGGCCTCGTCGATCTTCACCTTCGTGCTGTCCTGGAACGAGATCCTGGGAGCGACGATCGTGACGCTGAGCCACCGCACGCTGCCGGCGCAGGTGCTCACCTCCCTGTCGGAGGCGTCGGCGCCGTACCGCTTCGCGGGCGGGTTCGCGCTGATCATCCCGGCGCTGTTGTTCATTCTGGCGATGCGCCGGTATCTGGTGAATATGTGGGGGACGACGCTTCGATGAAAGACCTTCCGACGATAGGGATCTGCGATGGCTGAGGTGGTCCTGCACGACCTGGTGAAGACATATCCCGGCGGTACGACCCGCGCCACCGACGACGTGTCACTCGCGATCGCCGACGGCGAATTCGTGGTGCTGCTCGGGCCTTCCGGTTGCGGCAAGACAACGTTGCTGCGGATGATCGCCGGACTGGAGGTGCCTGACTCGGGGCAGATCGTGATCGGCGGCCGGGACGTCACCTACCTCGAACCGCGACGCCGCAACCTGTCCATGGTTTTCCAGTCCTATGCGGTGTTCCCCAACAAAAAGGTCTCCGACAACATCGGTTTCGGGCTGCGCATGCGCGGGGTGTCAAGCGACGAGGTACGGCGCAAGGTCGCCTGGGCTGCCGAACTGCTGCAGCTCACACCGTATCTCGATCGCTATCCGGCGAAGCTGTCCGGGGGACAGCGCCAGCGGGTCGCGGTGGCCCGCGCGATCGTGATGGACGCCGACGTCCTGCTCATGGACGAGCCGTTGTCGAATCTGGATGCGCTGCTGCGCATGTCGTTTCGCGCCGAGTTGAAGAAGCTGGTCGCCGAACTCGGCACCACCACGATCTATGTCACGCACGACCAGGTGGAGGCGCTTTCGCTCGGCGACCGGGTGGCGGTCATGCGCGCGGGCGTGGTGGTTCAGTGCGACGCCCCCACCGCCGTATACGATGCTCCCGCAACGGAATTCGTCGGCGGATTCCTCGGCGGCCCACCCATGAACTTCCTCACCGGGACGATCGCGGCCGACGAGTCCGGCCCCCATCTCGACCTGGGCGGCCAATCACTGCCCGCACCCGCCGCCCTGTCCACGTTCGCGGGGAAGGCGATCAAGCTCGGCATACGCCCCGAGTCCATCGTCGTGAACGGCGAGGACCGCGACCACGCGGTAGACGCCGAACTCCAGGTTTTCGAACCTCTCGGCTCCGCCACCCTGCTCACCACCACCATCGCCGGACAGACAGTGAAAGTTCAAGCGACACCGGCCTTCCGAGCTGAGCCCGGCACTGTGCTGTCACTCCATTTCCCCCGGCAATCCTATCGCTGGTACGACCCGGAGACCGGCCTGCTGCTGCCGACCGACCGCGAATAACGCGCCCCCTGGCACCTTGGTGAAGAAATCCTGGATCATTGTTCCGGCCGCTTCGGAGGCACTCGCGCAGAACTCACTGTCGGATAGCGACCCGAACAGGCCGGCCCGTGCAACATGCCACCGGCGCAACCGGTCCGGGTCGGTCAGCGGGGCCGGGGGGCGCCGTTGTATGGCCCGCTCCATCAGTGGTTCGAATCATACTCGGGCGCATCGACATCGAAGCTCGACAGCGCCACAATGCCGGGCCGGGGAAGCGCTGCGGCATTGCCGGCAATTATAGTTTGCTGAAAGGAATACTCATCCAGGAGTGATCGAACCAGCAAAGGTGAACAGATCCATGGCGCCAACCTTCGACGATGTGTACCGCGAGCGGTATCTGCTGCTGACCACCTTCACCAAGGACGGCAAGCCCAAACCGACCCCGGTCTGGGGTGTGCCCGAGGGCGACAAGCTGCTGATCATCACCGACGACGGATCGTGGAAGACCAAACGGATCAACAACACCCCGCGCGTCACCATCCAGAAGTGCGGAGTGCTGGGCAAAGTGAAAGGGGAGCCGGTCGAGGCGGTGGCGCGCATGCTGCCCAAGTCCGAGACGCGGCGAGTGTTCGACAAGATCATCAAGCGGTACTGGAACCACGCCTTCTATTTCGTCCCGCAGGCGATCCTGCGAGGCGGCATCGACAAGGTCCACGCCGCCATCGAGGTTCAGGCAGTTCCCCCGTCTCCCGACGCCCAGCCCTGAACCCACCGTCGCATCGAGCTTGCTCCAGCAGAGGCTGTTTCATACTCCTGCGCCGCTTGCCGGAGCGTGTCGGCGCACCAATCGCCCGGTATGCGTCACGCCCACGCGACCTGCCAGCTCATTGCCGATGCAAACACCTCAGCTGCTCGAATATCGCTCTGAACAAACCTCCCGGCGCTGATTCCCGCGAAAACCTCTCCCACTGAGGGACATTCAGATGATCCGGACCACGGCTCGCCGACGCCGACGCGATCACGTCGTGGCGCCTCGACACCGTATGCACCGATCCGGTCGCACACCCGGCCCGCGCGATCACGATCCCACTCGATGTCGGTGATGTGAGCGGCCGCGGCATCTCGCAGTAGACCGTCGGGCAGCAGTTGCGGTGGCGCATGCGCACCGCGCCCGTCGCCGCTTCGATGAGCGCGCGTGCCGCGGCGGAGACCTGGCGCGTACAGCGGATGATCAGTTCCGGTCTCCGGCGAGCTACCGGGTGATCTGCCTCTCTGCGGCATCCCCGAACGCCACCCTCAGCCGCGAATCCTCCAGGGTGGCGCCCCGCACGGCATCGAGATCTGTTTCAGCGAACTTCCACCCGACGTCGACAATCGCGGTGCCGTCCAACAGGATTCGCCTGCCGGTCTCCCCTGGCGGCCGACAAAACTTCCGACGCATGCAACCTTCCATTCACCGGGGACTGGGATTCCGGCAGTACAACTTTCGGTTGTCACACGGATACCGCGGCGAGCTGTCTCCGATGCCTGAGCATGGTCGCCGCTTCAATGACGTGCTGCTGCACCTCCACATTTGTGGGTCCGAGTAAGCCATCGGGCCTGCGGATCTGATCGGAGCGGCGTGGGCGGGATGGGACTGGTGGGGCGGATGGGACGTGGCAGGTTCGGCGGAAGGAATTGCGAAGTCGGGGTCGAACTCGAGGTACGGCCCATGGGAGACCATGACGGGCGGGCTGTCGTTGACTCGAATCTTGTTGATTAGCAGGCGAATTCGAAGTGAACTGCGAACAAACGGACGTTGATCGGGTGGGTCGTCGCGGGGAGCGGTCCTGCATTGCGATGTCACGGGGTGTCGGTTCTGCGTGCTCGTGTCACGGTGCTTCCGGGTTCGTCTCCCGTCGTCGACGGCAGATGGTTCGGCGGCGTGAGCGATGAGTATCGAGATTCCGGCCGGGCTGCAGTGGCTGTCGTATCTCGCAGGATCCTCGTGGCCGAAGGGGGATGAGGACGCCCTCTTCGCGCTGAGCCAGGACTGGACCGATGCATCGAACGCGCTGAACGCGATCATCGCTCCGCTGCACGCCGCGTGTGACACCGCGTCGCAGAACTACAGCGGTAGCGGCGCGGATCAGATGAAATCCCAGTTCGACCAGTTCTTTTCCGGGGACAACTCGGTCGAGAAGATCGTCCAAGGGCTCGAACAACTCGCCGACTCGGTGTTCGACTGCGGACAGCAGACCGAGTACGCCAAGCTGCAGATCATCATCACCCTGGCGGTGATGGCCGCCGAAATCGCCTACGCGCTGGCCACATTGTGGGGAGCATGGGGAGTCGCGCTCATCGAGGCCGAGGGCGCGGGGATCATGCGGTTGATCGCCTCGCGACTGGCCGCCGCGCTGGCCGCGCGGGCGTCGCGGTTGGCAGCGACGCCGTTGTGGAAGTTGACCGCGATCCAGGTGCTCAAGCAGGGCGCGATCGGGCTCGGGACCGATGCCCTGGCGCAGGGGATCGAACTGAGCGAGGGACACAGCAAGGGCTTCAACGTCAAACAGATGTTCATCACCGGCGCGGTCGGCGCGATCTCCGGTGGTGTGGCCACGCCGATCGGTCACTTCGGCGGTAAGTATTTGGGGGGTTGGGTCGCCAAGAACGGCGGAATGAACTGGTGGAAGGCCGGTCTGGTCGCGGTCGGCTCCGGTATTCCCGCCGGTGTCGTCGGTGCGGGCGCGGGCATCGTGGCCTACGGCGCGATGACCGGTCAGTGGGAATTCGATCCGGCCGCCCTGCTCGGTGGTGTCGGCGGTGGTCTCGTCGGTGGCGTACACGGCGTGATGGGTCATTTCCAGAGCAAGTTCACCGCGGGGATGGGCGGATACGAGACGCTGCCCGCCTACAGCGCGCACGACAAACCACCGGCATACAGCGACGGATCCTCGCCGAACAACAAGAACTCCGGCGGCCTCGACACCAAGAGCACCTCGAATTTCACGAGCGATCTGGGCGGGGAGAAGACCCGGGACAATTCGCCGCAGCCGACGCCCTCGCGGGAAGACAACTCCCCGAACGGCCGATCGCGCAATACGCAGGCGCAGAACGCGCGCAGCACCACTACCGAAACGAATCCTGCTGCGGCGCAGACTCCGCGTGGCGCGAACACCAACCCGTTCCGGCAAGGCAACCAGTCACATGTCGAGGATTCGAATGTGCAGGCAGGCACCACTAATCCGTTCCGGCGGGGCAACGGGACACAACCGCGCGTGCCGAACTCGAATGCGCGCGAGGAGAAGACGAACCAGTTCGGTAACCGCAGTGGGCCGCAGTCGCGTGTCGAGGATTCGAACGCGCGTGGCGGGAACACGAATCCGTTCCGTAAGGGTAGTGCGCCGCAGCAGGACTCGGAGTCCACTCCATTGCGGAACACGCCCGCGGCAGATCTGGATCGCAAGCGATACCAGGCGACCGTGGAAGAGGTCCCCGACGAATCCGATATCCCGTCCACGCAGAACCGAACCGTCACGCCCACAGACGATCTGGGTAGCACGCAAAACCGGACCACCGTCGAGGAAGTTCCCGACGAGTCCAATACCCGGTCCGACCCGACCCGCACCTCCACCGAGCACAACCAGAGCCGGTCCACCCCACTCGCGCCGCAGGATTCGACGGGAAGCTCCGCACGCATCCCCAAGTCCGATATCCCGATCCGGAACCGGGCACAGGACCTGTCCCGATCGATGTCCGCCGATTCGACCACGACACGAACCCCGGCCTCCGCACGCCCGAGCTTGTCCTCCCTGGACGACGGATCGCGCTCGGTGACCCGCATCGCCGCGGGATCCAAGACCGAACCCGCACCGAAAGCGACTGCCACACCCTCTGTTTCGGAACAATCCCGGATCCGATCGATGCCGACCGAATCCGACCACTCCCTGTCGACGAATCGCCGGTCCGAACCGCCCTCGATCTCCCGCCAGAACCAGGCGCTGCGCTCGAGCGAAACACCGCTCTCCTCACCCACCGACGAGAGCCGCTCCCCGCTGCACGATTCACAGCAGGTCCGGGCGAATCCGGACGAGGTGCGTAGCTTCGAATCCCTCACGCACGCCGACGGTTTCGCCGCCGACAGGTTGAACACCCGGGACGACCTGCCGAGCCAGGAGCGGGAGGCGCTGGAGGGCAACCGCGACATCGCCACCGTAAATGACCTGCTCCGCAACATCCCACCCGACGACATCATCGACCGGCACACCGAATTCGCCGCCGACCACCAGACCGCGAGCCTGCTCACCGGCAAGGACCATCTCGCCCCGGATATCCCCGCCCTGCGCGAAGTGCCCGCTGATTCGTTGCGTGACCGGCGGGATACGTTGCGGGACAACAAGAACCGCACACCTGATCAAGAACGCGAGATGCGGGCCATCGAGGACATCCTGTCCCACGAGAACCCCGAAGAACGGTGGAATCAACTCCGCGATCGCGCCGCGTTGTATCGCATCTGGACCGATTACTTCCGCCAGAACCTGAACCGGCCTTTCGAGCCCGGCGACATTCAACGCAACATCGACCTGCTCGACAAGGCGACAGGGCACGAACTCCCACTGCCGCAGGCGATTCGCATCGATCGCCCCCTCACCGACCCGGGTGTTCTGGTCGACAAGAACGGTAACCCGTTCACGGGCCGCAACACTCAGGACCTGGTCGACACCGTCCAGCACGAACCCGGCTATCTGCAGCTGCCGCTGCGTGACGAACCGGCCTCGGCGACCAGCAGCCCATTCCGCATGCAGTTGGAGATTCCGCGTGGCACACGAGGTGTCTACGTCGGTGGGGATCACCTGGACACGCATCACCTACTGCTGGCTCGGGACACGACCTACCGGATCACCGGCGTCGACCACGACAACGGCACGACCGTCATCCAGGCCCGGATCGAACCCCGGCCAGAAGACCTCGCGGACGCGAACCTCCGCAAAACCGAGACCACGCAAGAGCGCACCGACAACACCCGCACCGATTCGGATGCGCGTACCCCGGCCGGCAAGCCGGATCGGCGGGAGGTGGAACGCCGGGATCAGCTGGCGCAGGAGATCCGCAAGGGCGGCGGCCGGGATCAGAATGTGATCGATACCCGGCAGCGACTCGAAGACGCCCTCGAGGAGTACGACAGCAAGCGCCGGGCGCTGGAACCCACTCAGGCCGAACATAATCGGACCACGGAGGCCGAGCGCTCGAACAATGCCGACCTGACCGACGCACACAAGCACCTCGACGAGGCTCGGGCGAATGTGGAGCAGGCCCAGGCCGATCACAATGCCGCGGTCGATCACGCGGTCGACCACCAGTACGCGGTACTGAAGGCCGAGGCCGAGCAGCGCATCCAGGAAGCGGACGAGCATGCCGCCACCGTGCACGAGCAAACGGAGAAGCAGCTCCGGGCCGCGCAGAAGAAGCTGACCGACGCACGCGCCAACTGGATGGACAGCCGAGATGCCTACAACCAGCGGGCCGCCGACGTCGAGGCGCGCCGGAACGGCGATCTGACCAAGAGCATCGAGGATGCCGACGCACGCGTACAGAAGGCCCGCGACGACCTGGCCGCGGCCAGGAAGGAATACGAAGAGGCGACAAGGGAATCCGAGCCGGACACCAAGCATCTCAAGGCGCTGCGCGGCAATATCGCCGCGCGCGCGAGCGAGGTGCGCCGCGAACTGGTCGAACGCGAGGCACTGCTGCGAGCCGCACCCGGGGACCACAGCGCGGCGCTGGACAAGGCCATGAACGAGCGCTGGACCGAGGAATCCCGCGCGAGCGCGGAACATGACGATGCGCACAGCAAGAGCAGCAGGATCGCCCGGTTCTTCGAGAAGATCAGCTCGGGCGGCGACCGGGGCACGCGCGGGATCACCGACCGCGACCGGTTCGACAGCGACGTCCGCACCCGCGAGCAGCAACTGCGCAAGGAACTGACCGAGCGGGAAGAACTGGACCTGAACCCGCTCAAATCCGAGCGGGACGCGAACGAAGCCGCCTTCACGAAAGCAGACAAGGAACTCGACAGGACCGGGCTGGAGGTGATCCGCCAACGGACCGAGGCGCTGAGGCAGGCGGGCAAGGCCGATCAGGAGGCGTTCGACACCGGATTGGCCGAGCGCGCCAAGACGTTCGAGGCCATGAACAACAAGCGGATAGCCTCGGCGAAGGACATTCTGGCGGCACTGTCCGTGCACAACGAGGAACTGCTGTCGGACAAACACGACAGCCCGGTCTCGCGCCTGACCGACGACCAGATGCGCGAGCTGATGCGAACCGGTACGCCGGAGCAACGCCTCACCTATCTGTCGGAGTTCGTGCGCCGCAACCACCCCGAGGGTTTCGCGCCCCGCGAGAATCAGATGCTGGGCTTCCTGCTGCGCACCGCCAATATGGGCACCGGCCAGGGCAAGGAAATGCTGATGGCGATGCGGCTGTTCACCGACGCCCTCGAGCACGGCACCTCGTACGGCAGCACCAGCAGCGACAATCTGGTCGCATCGATGGTCGACCTGGTCAAGGCGTTCACGCATCCGAAGACCGGCGCTCCGCTGGTCAACGTCGGCCGCATGACCGACGACGGGCCGATGCCCGAGAACGGCGTCATCGTCGGGACGAAGAACGACTTCCAGTTCCGGGCGTTGCGGGAAGCGCAATCGATGCTGGACAGCATCGCGACCAAGGCGCCCGAGGAGGAAGTCGAGGCGCTGCACAACTGGCTCAACAACGACCGCCCGAAGCTCGACGAGATGAAGGCCACGCTGGACGAGGCCGCCGCGAAGTACCAGGTCGACCGCAGCTTCGAACCGTTCCCGAAGGGCATCTACACCGGCGACGAGTTCGATGCCGCCATGTTCGACGGCCAGGAGGCGGTGCTGACGCCCGGCGGTTCCCAGGCGGAATCGCCCGAGCGGGCGCAACACATCACCGAGGTGACGCATCGCGTCCTGGCCGCGCAGAAGCTGCACGGGCTCACCGACGCGGACTTCGCCCGGCCCGAGCGCACCAAGGGCATGTGGCGAGCGGAACTGACCGACGCCGCGATCGAGAAGTTGAACCAGGTGCCGGGGCCGCACCTGACCCGCGACCACCCCGACGTCGAGATGTACAAGAATGCGGCACTGGCGAATTGGGGCATGATCCGCAACGAGCACTACATCGTCTCGCACGATCCGGAGGGAAATGCCCCGGCGCGCGTCGGACTGCTCGATCACAAGAACACCGACAAACTGATGCTCGACCGGACCAAGGGCACCACCGACGTCCGGGAGAACCGGCTCCAGGACATCGGGCAGTACCTCGACGTGCTGGCCGGTGTGGAGGTCCAGGCCAATCACTCCTCGGAGGCGTTGTACCTGGGGTTCGGTCAGATCGTCGGCAGCAGCTTCCTGCATTCGCCCTCGGGAGTCTCCGGGACGTTGACGCACGTGGAGGACGCGCTCTACGACCAGCACCACATCGGACCGGTGCCGCGCATCGAGAACTACTACGCGGACCGGATCGAGGATCTTCCGGACGTCGTCCTGAAAACCCGGGAGGGGAAACTCGAGGCGTCGGCCGAGGCGATCGTGCAGGAAGCGATCGCGCGGGACGGGGAGATCAAGCTCCGATTCGACGAGAACGGCGTCGTGACCGGAGTGGAGCAGGGCGGTCAGCCGCACTGGCAGGTGCACAGCAACCGGGACATCTCCGGCGATAGTGTGCGCATCGAGCGCGGCGACGACGGCAGCATCACCAAGACGACCGAATTGCACAACTGGCGGGACAAGAAGCCGGAGGAATTCGGCGTCGTCGACTGGGTCGACAAGATCACCAACGACCGGGTGCGCGCGGAGGTCGCGCGGCTCAACGAGGAGCGAGCCCGAACCGGCGAGCCCGAATTGACGGTCGCCGACGACATCACACTCGATTACACCGTGCGGGACGCGCAATGGTACGACCGGCACGGAAACAGTGACGACGCCGAAAACCTCGCCAACGACGAGACCAAGGCCTGGGGTAAGCCCGGCAGTCTGCATTTCGGCCACAAGACCGATGGGCGCGGTGCCAGCCCGAAACCGGACAAGGAGTCGCTGAAGCTGGGTGGCACGCGCGCCCGCACGACCGTCGGCCCGGATGCGGGCGATCGGGCGCACGTCCAGATCCGCGGTCGCGCCCAGCGCGGTGGTTCCGGTGACGACCGGAAGAACGGCGGCTACCCCGGATCGTTCCGGCGCTTCCTGTCACCGGAGGACATGTACACCGAGGTGGCCGATCACGGCGTCGTCACGCAGGTGGTGCGGTACTACAAGGCGGCCACGACGCATGAGCAGGCAGTCGCCGCGGATCACGCGCACAGCACCGATGTCACCCGCACCGAGCGCAGCAATGCCGAGACCGAACTGCACGCGGCCGAACAGCAGTTGCGTGAGGAGACCGTGCCCCACGTGCAGCGTGAGGTGGAGAAGCAGCTGCTCGCGCCCCGAGGCGCGGGGGCGCACCGGGCCGACTCGCCATCGCTGTCCGAGTTGCGGCACAACCTCGATGTGCGATCTTCGCGGACACCGCAGAGCAATTCGCAGCGGTCCGTCACGCCGAACGATCAGCGGACACCGAGCCTCTCGGAGGATTCGAATCCGGCGGAGAACACGAACAATTCGAAGCCCGTGCAGAATCCGGCCGACGCGAACGACTCGGCCGGGACCGATCATTCGGCGTCGAACGGCTCGCACGCCGACGATGTGCCCTACACCGAGGAGGACAACGGCGTAGTCCGCCACTACACGGCGGAGAACGCGGCGGAATGGCTGCGGCGCAGCGGCGCTCTCGCCGGCACCCTGATGTCGTTCAGCACGCCCGGCGGCGACCACTTGCGGGCGGACTTCACCGCGCGCGGGATCGAACTGCGGCACCTCGACGATCGCATCGAAACCACGACCCTGGACGGCCTGCTCGCAGTGATGCAGGACAACCGGGTCGAAACCGTCCGGATCATGCCCGCCGAGCCCTGGGAATCCGCCGATCCGGACACGTACGCGCCGAGCCTGCTGACCGAACAGCCTGGACAGATCGAACAGACCGAAGAAACCGAGCTGCCCGCTGTCGACTTCTTCCGGGGTTTCACCAGCAACGCCGCCGCAGCCGCCGTGCAGCAGATGCCGCTCTGGAACGTGCAGACACCGCAGATCACGCCCCCCGGCAACTCCTCGACCGTGCAGAACCCCGGCACCGAGTCCGAGTCGGAGGACGACCCGTTCGCGCTGGAGGCGGACTACGGCTCCGACCTCGACTCCCTCTACGACGGCGACGCGGAGTCCCTGCACGGCGACGACGATGCTCTGCACGACCCGGCCCGGCACAACCAGCCCTTCGAACTCCCGTCGGACAGCGAACTGTTCGTGATCGGCTCCGACAGCGACTCCGTGTCCAGCGAGGACAGCTTCCTGCTCGACAGCGACCTGCACAACCCCCCTCCGCGCACCACCCGGAAATCGACCGACGCACACAACCCGGCCCTGGAAATCCCTGCGAGCAACGACGTATTCGTGATCGGCTCCGACACCGACTCGCTCTCGGAATACAGCCAGGACGACGTCCCGCACGAGACCACCCCACCCACCATCCAGAAATCGACCACCGCGCCCAACCCGGCCATCGAAATCCCCTCGGGCAACAAAGTATTCACGATCGGCTCCGACTCCGACTTGCTCTCCGAGTACAGCCAGGACGACGCCCTCCACAACCCCGGCCTCGAAATCCCCTCGAGCAACAGACAACTCACGAACCAGTACGAAACCGATTCTCTCTCCGAATACAGCCAAGACGACACTATCCACAATCCGACCCTCGAAATCCCTTCGAGTACCAACCAACTCACGAACCGCTACGACTCCGACTCGCCCTCCGAATACAGCCAGGACGACACCGCCCCCAACCTCATCCTCGAAATCCCTTCGGGCAAAAAACAACTCACGAACCGCGACGATTCCGACTCCCCTTCCGAATACAGCCAGGACTCGCCCGAGACCTTCAGCCAAGCCTTCCCTTACGCTTACCGGGACGGCTCTGCTCACCGGCGAAACAACTCCATCCGCAACCCCGCTCTCGAAACCGCCTCGGGCAAGGGACAATTCACGACCTTCTACGACAGCGACTCCCCCTCCGAGTACAGCCAGGACAGCGAGGGCGAGCCCACCCCGACCGGCGGATCACGCAGGCTCGACCCCCTCCGTTCCACACTGCGGAGGGGCACCGACGGCAAGCCGGTTTCCGAAGCCGAGGCGACCGTCAAGGACCCGGCCTCGACCGTGAAACCGACCGAGAAGTCGACGGACCCGGAAGAAGGCGAATCCTATTTCGGCAGGGATCTCGGACGGCAATTCGATGTCGAACAGCTCTACCTGAGTCCGGCGATGCGGAAATTCGGCAAGGGGCACGAGGGCGCGAAGAACCTCATCGATTACCGACCGATTCCGCAGGAGACCGTGGAATGGTTGCAGCAGCACGTCATTCGGCAGGTCGAGGCGAGTCGCGGCCCGAACGCCAAGTTCCGTGCGGACGTCGAACAGATGCTGACCGCCGATCTGCTGAACAACGAGTGGTCACGTCTGCTGAGCGAGTCGGGATTGCCCCTGCCGGTGGAATACGAGGGCACGAGATATCCGGTCTTCCTGCGTCTTTCGCTGCACGCCCTCGGTCCGCCGGAGGAAAAGGGAAAGCCGACCGACGGCGTGAAGGTGTCGCGAATCCAGCATTTCCAGCGCTCCGTCTTCGACATCCGGCGAACGCTGGGCAATACCAATCTCCGGTCCCTGTCCTATGCCCAGTCCGGCCAGTTACACAAGGGCGCGGTCGACAAGGTGAGCCTGACCGGACAGGTGGACGGCAAGTTCAACGAGATGGCCACCGACCTGCGTATCTCCTCGGAGATCGAGTCGATCGCCAAGCTGCGTAGCCTGGGCATGCACGAGCTCTACGACCTCCATCCGACCTGGGAGGTGCGCGACGGCGACGGTCTGGCCGACCTGCGCGCCCCGGAGCAGATGACCAAGGGCTGGAAAACCATCACCGAACGCCCGCCGAATCTCCTGCAGGCATACTTCCCGGAATACATGACCAAGAGCGGGGAACTACCGGCGATCAATCCGGCGGACACGGCCACCGTCCCCGCGCCGATCGAACGGCTGCGGCGCGAATTCCCGCTCTACGGACCGCACGATATTCCGAATATCGACAAGATCTACGCGGACGTGATCAAATCGTTCGCACCTCAGTTCAAGGATGTCTCCGACAAGTCGATCGAATGGTTGTGGGAATTCTTCCGCGAGGAGAATTTCCTCGGCGCCCTGCCGATCATGTGGAGCGACGGCGCGATGGATTCGCCGACACTGTATTCGAATAGCGGAGCCGAGATCGGATATCTGCGATTCAGCGTCGACCTCAGCGGCGGCCGGGAGCTCACCGGCCCGCCCATCAAGAATTCGCGCGCGGAGCTCTACACCGTGCGGCAACTGGCGGTGCACGGTGCGACGCGGGTCGCCAACTCGCTCGGCTTCCTCTTCGCGCTCACCTCTGCTTTCAAGTTCGGCAAGACCAACCCGGATACCGGCTACCAGGAAACCCCCGGGTTCCGGTTCACGCTCCCCAGAGCCGGGTTGGGGTACCAGGCGAGCTACCACCTGGGCATCAACCACGGCGGCACGACGGCGCGCACCCTGCGGCACAAGGGCGATTTCCTGCACGTCACGCCCGATATGACCATCAACGTCGAACTGGTCCGGAACTTCGGGCATCCGCTGAAGCCCGGCCCCGGTACGCCACTGGGCGATGGGAAGACCTATCCCATCAACATGATGGTGCCGACGCTGAAAACCCTCGGCGACAAACCCAAGACGCCACTGTATCCACCGTCGGAAATCGTGTACCTGCGGCAACTCGGACTGACCACGACACCGCTGAGTGTCGAAGGTGTCGAGCCGCTGCTCGGCGATCTCCAGAAATATCTGTCCGACGAGGGTTTCCTCCGCGACAACCTGGAGAACAACCGCACGCTCGACCAGGTGAAGGCCGGTCCGCGGGCGATGCTGGACGAGAGTATCCAGGGTGGCGCCAAACCCCCCTCCTTCGAGATCGCCACCCCGACCGGCATGCGAAGGGTCACCGCCATGATCGTGACCAAGCGTCGCATGACGGATCCGAAGAACCCGTACGACGGCATCGAGCACGAACTGTCGCTGCCCAAGGTTCCGACGATGAACTACAACGGTGGCAATTCTTCCGGTAACGACCAGTACGTGAATATGTTGCCACGTAATTATGGCGGAAACTTCTCGATCGACAATCTCATCGGCGGCGGCAACCGAGAGCAGCCGTTCGCACGTATCACGGGTGCTTATGTGCACAACTATTCGGCACCGAATATCCGCGATTACGGCTGGAAGATAAACGAGCGGAACATCTTCACCCCGAGTGACGACGGTAGCGAGGTCTTCAGCATCTCGACCGAGTACGAGCTGCACATCTTCGATACGCACGAACCCGCCGCCGCCACCATCGCCAATATCAACCCCAGCGTCGAATCCGCTACAGATAACAGCAAACCCACCACCGACACCAAAGCCGTTACCGCGGCCACCGAACTCACCACCGACCCGAGCAGCAGCGCCGAACTCGCCACCGACACCACCGCAACCGCCATCGAAACCAAGCCCGCCGCCGAACTCGGCACCGGCACCACGGCCGGCACCGGCACCACCACCAGTCGCATACTGCGCGCCGGCACCGGCCGGATCCGGGTGGCACTCCCCACCTATCGCACCCTGTCCAAGAGACCGGACACCCCACCGCCGCCGCTGGAGCCCACGGTCCATGCCATCGACCCGGAGGATCCGGAGGACCAGGCGCTGGTCCAGACATTCACGCAGCGGGCCGATCTGCCCCGTAACCCCAAGATGCAGGACCCCGGCGGCAGCAAGATACTCCGCGAGACCGCCAACAAGGCGCTCATCGAACTGACCGCAGGCATCGAGAAGGACCGTGCCAAGGCCGCGGAAGAAGCGAAGAAAGCCGACGAGGAACCCGAAGCGGTGGTCCCGAAGACCGAGGACACCGATGCCGACCCGATCATTCCCGGCACCTTCCCGACCGAGGAATCACTGGCCGCGCGAGCGAACGAGTCCGACACCGGTCAGCCGACGGTGACCTGGGGCGCAGTGGGCAATTCGCTGCTCGGCGCGGCCCGCTGGCTGGCGGGCAAGACCATCGGTGTCGGCCAGTGGACCCGCCAGACCACGCTCGGCGAACCGCCCGCGAATCCGGATTCGACGGTTGGCGAGGTCTTCCACAGTGCGCTGGCGCCGAGCAATCTGACCGCGTCGATATTCCAGACCTCCTACCCCTTCGAGAGCACCGCCGCTCCCGGCACCCTGGCCGGTATCGATTTCACCGGCGACGTACGTGGTCTGATCAGCAACATCAGAGTGCAGTACAAGCCGAGTTTCGAGGCCGAACAGCTGCTGACGACCAGCTCGCACACCGCCTTCGCCGAATCCGAGCACCCCGCTGACCACGGCGGTGTATCGGCCATCGGCTACTACGGGCGGGACTCCGAAGGCCACGGCACCCTGGCCGGCGGCGGTCAGGGCGGCACGACCCGCGACAAACGCATCACCTCCCGCGCCATGGCCACCAACGACACGTCGGTCACCAGTTACGTGGGTGCGTTCGTATTCGTCGCGGACGCCAAATACCTGATGAGCATCACCGGCGCGCCCCGCAACACCATCCGGAACGTTTTCCCCGGCGGGGCCCGCACGAAGTCCTACGTCATCGATGTACCCGACGCCGTCGAGTTCTACCTCGTGGAAAGTGAATTGCGGCATCATCCCAATTTGCTGGCGCTCGTCCAAGCCCGTGCCGATCTGAAAATTCCGGAACCGTTGAAGGCCGGTAACGGCCCGCCCGACAGTTTCCGGAACAAGGGTGACCTCAACCTGGCCGTCGCCTACGACGTCGACGTCCACGGCCCCCGAAACGCCCTGCGCGACAAGGTGATCGAGGCAGTGGAGAAGAAGGGCAGCGGCATCTCCAAGGTCGGCTCGACCACCTACCAACCCACCGTCCTGCCGCGTATCGCCAAGGCGACCGATGACGATGCGCTCCGTGCCCTGATCAACGGCGGCACGAACGCCACGGACACCCTTCGCTTCTACTACCGCTCCTGGTTCGTTCCACGCCTGATCATCGTCAAGCTCACCGTGACGCACGATCCGTCACGCCTGGGCAAGGACGACAGCGGCAAACCGGTCTCGAAGGAGCTCCGACAGCTCCAGAAAGAGGGCGAACTTCTCCCGGACACCACGCTGCTGGACATCATTCGGGGTTACCAGGGCAGCGGCGGCAACTCCCTGCACATTCCCGGCGCGACCGGTGTCGGCGGCTACCGCACCGTCGACCACCGGGAGAATTTCAACCCCGGTGGCCTGGCCAACGGCGTCCAGCCGAACGCCAGTATCGTCTCCGGCCGGCAGAGCGGGTCCGGCGATCACCGCAGATCGTTCCGGCAGGACCGCACCTGGGTCCGCTCGGTCGGCCTCACCCGAATCTCGGCGCCCTACAAGGTCAACGTCGACGTCAGCTCGTATTCCCTGGCCGAGCCGGTGGCCTCGTGGGTGTCCAAGGGCATCGACGGCCTGGCCTACCTCGGACAGGGCGTCGCGAGTGCGGGACGATCCGTGAGCACCATGATCTGGGGACCGCGGGCGCCCGCGCCCTTGCCCATCGCATTGGGCACATTGAACGTGCCGATCGTACCGGTCACGGTGATCACGCCGGAGTCGGCGATCATACCGGTCACGACGCTCGGCCCGGACCTGGAAGCACAGATGCAAGCGGTCGACGACTCCAGACTCCCGCCCCCGGTCGATTACAACCACATAGAGATGCCGGCCGACGCTCTCATCGTTTTCGAGAATTCCGAGACCAAGGACGACAACACCGTCACGGGCATTACGCCCGGTCTCTATTCCGACGATCCCGGCAAGCCCGTCACGCCGTCCACGCCGGGCAGCACCGTCATCTCCATCAACCCACCCGCCGACCTGCGCGCGCTGTTCGCCGGGCCGACCTGGAAGCCGACGCTCCCGCTGCTTATCCACGACTTCGACGGCAGGGCCGAGCTGGCCCGCGCGCTGCGCGCCGTCGACCCCTCGCTCGTGCGCAGCGTGCAGCCGGGCTTCTCACCGGGCGTCCAGAGCCTGCTGCAATCGCTGGCCCGGTACGGCGTCGAGACGCCCGTCGGGCAGGAGGCCACCAGCGTGGCTCTGGACGATGCCGAGAAGACCAAAGAGCCCATTTCCGTCCAGAACCCCACGGGCGGCAGGTATCTCAAGGTGACTCTCTTCTCGCCGCAGCTCGTCCGGGTCAACCGCAGAACATCGATCGAGGGTATTTCCGTCGCCGAGGATTCGGTGGAACACGACGATCGCGAGACCTACGAGTACAAGTTGACCTTCGGCCTGACGAACGACCTCAACGCGGACGCCACCAACCAGAACACTCCGACGAACATCCCGTTGGACGGCGATACCGTCCGATATGTCAACGCCAGCAATCTGATCCGGCAGTCCACCAACTACGCCCGCTTCGGTGTACAGGGCGATACGAAGAGTTACCGCATCAGTGCCGCCGCGCTCATCGAGGTCGGCGGTCCCAAGGGTGTGCTGTGGGTTTCCGGAAACGTCGAGTTCAACACGATGGAGAACCCCACGGGGCATGTCGACCCACCGGGCATCGACCCGAAGGACGGCAGCGTACTGAAGCCCGAAGACAAAAAAGACGACAAGAAAGACGATACGAAGACGTCGACAACGGATCCGGCGAAGGACGCGACAGACGATCCGGCGAAGAAGAAGACAGAGACGAGAGACGACGCCGCGAAGTCGACCTCGGACCCCGCGAAAGACACGAAAGGTAAGGCCAAAGCCAAGGAACCGACCGGGGAGGCGCACGGAGGCGTCGCTCCGCCGCCGGGATACCGGTGGGCGAGCATGCCGATGGACGGCGATTGCTACATCCACGTGCTGATTCGGGCCCTGCACCCGAACCAGGTGCTGAGCAGACGCGAACGTAATCAGCGGATCCTCGAAATACGTGCGGATATAGTCCAGGAGATCCACAGGAATCCCGACGATTACTTCGCGGATTTCGAGTCCGTCCTGGCGGCAGCGACCGGCTTCTATCGTGAGCGCCTCTCCCGCTTGCTCGTGCCTGGTTCCGCGCTGCACACCGCGGTGCGGCGCCGCCGCTTCGACCGGGTATTCGCGGTGGCCGATCAATCCCGCGAATTCCGCACGATCCTCGAAACGATCGGAGAGGATCCGGAGAGTTATCTCCAATACAACGAGTTCCGGGATCTGTTCACCGCACGACGCGACAATCAGCTCTGGGCTCGCTTCTACCAGCAGGTCGGGGCGCTGGCCGGGCAAGGGGTATGGCGCAGCGCAGCCAGTTATCTGGTCCCCCAGGCCAGCATCGCCGTCCTGAACCGGAACAGGATTCGACTCAACGTCTACATTCCCCGGCAGTACGGCACCGGAACGCCGCTCGGCGACGAAAATTCCACGCACCCCCAGGTCAACGCCCTGATCCATGGTGCTCACTACTACCTCGCCGTACCGGCGCTGGGCTCGTCGGCGACCAGCATCTTCATCACCCCCGACGACACCACGAAGGCCACCACGAGCTCCGATACCACCAGCACCGTGGCCACGGGCAGCACGACCACGGATCCCACCGCGGCCGAGGTCCGGGGAGCGGTATTCGGTCCCGATCGGATTCCGGACATACCCGCGCATTCGCTCGGCTGGACCGATGCCGTGCGTTGGCGCGCGCTCGGCCAGCACTACATGGCGCAACTCGATCAGGACCTGATCGCACGCAATGTGCCGGCGCGGCGGCGCGCGGAACTGCTGCTCGATCTCCGGAACCAGCTGATCACGGTGACCGACGACCTGATGATGTCGCGGATGCCCGCCGATCCCTTCTGGGCCAATCGGAAATTGACGCTGGAACGGGCATTCACCGACTTCCGGACCCTCGATCCGGCAGCGTCCGACGAAGACATTCACAACGCCATCGCCAGGGGGTCGTACGCCTGGAACCGGAGGCTGCATCAGACCACCGGAGTGGATCCGCACAATCCGTTCCCCGCCGGTCGCCCGTCGGCCGCGCCGTGGAGCGCCGAAACCACGCCCACCGGCAAGAGCAAGACCGTGTCATCCGGCGACGGCACGTCACAGTCCACCGGCACGGACCACCGGGCCACTGCCTTCGCGCCCGGTACCAGCGAAAAGGCGCCGATGTCGATCGGCCTACCGCCCGCGACCACACGGCCGCCCAAACCCGGCATATTGCGCCGGCCGGGCGGCCTGCGCGAGCCGGACGCACCGCACAAGAGTGTGCGGTTCGCCGACCCCATCGACGACGCCACCACCAACCCACCCCTCGTCCGCCGCACCTCGCGGAAGCCGTCCACTCAGCGCCCGTCCGCCGAAACCGAACACACACCCATCGACGTCACCGCCCTGCGAAACGCCCTGCGCACAGACTCCGACGACGAAACCGAACACACACCCGTCGTCCGCCACACCCCGGAAACCCCGTCGACCCAGCGCCCGTCCGCCGAAACCGGACCCGACCCCATCGACGTCACCGCCCTGCGAAACACGCTCCGCACAGACTCCGACGACGAATCCACGCCCGGATCCGAAAAACCGCCCATTCCCCCGCGCTCCCCGCGGCGGCCGGGGACCACGCGGGCGACAACTCGGCCACGATCCCCGGTGCGGGACCGGCTCGCGGAGTCCGGCTCGGAGCCCTTCCCGAATCCCTTGGGCCTCACCCGAACTCCGCGCGTCATCACCAGACGCGGCGCCCCTCGGACACGGCGCGGTCCCCCGATCTCGCAGACCGAACTGTCCGACACCGGATCCTCCGGCTCAGGACGCCGAGGCACCTCGTTCTCCGGATCCGAGGCCGATGCATTCCACACCGACAGCTCGTTCCTGTCTGCCTCGTTCAGGCGCACACCGTCGCGCCGCCTGCGCACGACCAGCAGCCTGCTGTCGGCGATTCCCGAATTCGACGACGCGCCGTTCGAACGGACGACGACTCGGCCGGACATCCCGCCGCGGTCCCCGCGGCGAACAGCGCCCACGGAGCCCGGCCCACAGACCACCTTCCGCGATCCAGCGGACCTCACCCGACCCCCGCGCGGCACCACCGTGCGCGGCGGCAGATCCGTTCGGACACGGACGGATCAGCGGGCGTCACGCCCCGAACTGTCCGAGACCGCACTGTTCAGCATCGGACGCCACGACACGACGGTCCCCGGATCGGGCAGACTCGACGGCTCGTTCGCACCCGCCTCGTTCCGGCCCGTGCGGCGGCCACGCCTGCGCCCCACCACCACCCAACTGCCGACGATCAACGAATTCGGAAGCACGCCGACCGGCACGACGCGGCGGACCACCTACGCCCCGCCCCTGCGCCGCAAAGACAACCTGCAGTCGCGCCCCGTATTCGAGAACACACCGATCACCCCGGCACCACCGCCACACCAGAGCACACGAACCACGCAGGACGACCCGTTCACGTACATCCCGCCACATCCCTTGCGCCGCAAGGACAACCTGCGGGCACGCCCGGTCTCCGAGAACACGCCGATCACCCCGACGACGCAACCACACCGGACGATACGAACCACCCGGGACGACCCGTTCACACACATCCCGTCACGGCCCCTGCGCCGCAGAGGCGACGAGCGGATCCAACGCATATCCGAGGCCGCGACGTTCGACACGACACCGCAGTACACACCGAACACGCATGTCGCGGCACGGCCCCTGCCGCGCCTCCCCGACCGGCTCGCGGGACGTCCGGTATTCGAGAACACGCCGATCGACACAACGCAGCAGACCACGCCGATCCGGACGGACGGGAGTGCGCCGGGCCGCCGCATCCGCACCGTCTTTCAGCGGCCGCTGAACCTACTGCGCAGCGGCGCAACGGCTTTCGGCAGACGTTTCACGACGAGCAGCACCCGCGAGGACGGTTCCTCCGTCGACGGTTCCTCCGTCTACTCCGACAGCACCCACTCGTCGGTGGACACGTACACCGGGAACACCCCGTTCCAATGCGTCGTCGACACCCTCGGCAGCATCAAACGGGAGACCGGCAGCCGCAAGATCCGCGTCCCGACGAAGCCGTCGTCGCTGCCCGGCCGCTCCCGACGCGCCCTGCGGTGGTACAGCCGCGGCCGGTTGCGCGGTTATCCGGACGAGCACGAGATCGCCCGGGAACTGTTCCTGCTCGGTCCCGGAGCGCAAGCCCTGATCGTCGGCGAACACCGCACCGTCAACGCGAACGGCGTCGGCGCACACGCCTACCGGATGATCCACCACGACGACGGCATCGTCCGGGTGCACGACGTCGCCCGGGTCAGGCCCCCCGGCAACGCCGGCTGGGCCAGCGTGCACGCCGTCCTCTACACCCCCGACGGCAGGCCGAGCCGCCCCGTCCGCCGCCACGACGACAGCATCCCCGAACTGCCGGGACGCACCCGCATCGGCGCACCGGAGGAGAACAGCGCACACACCGGAACCGGGATCGTCCTGCCGACCGTTCCGGAGGATCTGCCGGAGGAAGTGCGGACCGCACTGACGGCGCACCAGGCGCTGCCGATCGCCGATGATGTGCTGCGCGCCGAATCGACCTCGCAGGACGACGCCTGGGACAAGCGGGTCGCCGCGTGGTACGCCGAGGTGGACCAGGACTACGAGCTGGTGCGCCGGCTGGTTCCCCGCCGCGCGAAGGTCCCCGACATCGAGGGGTTGCGCAACGAGCTGAACCGGCTGAGCAGCGAGCTGGAGACCAATCCGAGTCCCACCGACGAAGAACTGCGCACAGTGCAGATATTGCGAGACCTGTTGTCCCGCGCGGATCCCGCGGCACACTGGGAACGGATGCTGGACCATGTCTCGCAGGTTCGCGAATGGTCCGGTTTCCTGATCAGGCACATCGGCGACGCATTCGACCCGGACGTGGTGCAGGGACACGTCGCGCGGCTCAACACCGCGACCGACCGTGACCTCGGGCTGACCGCACCGATCCGTGTCCGCGGCAATTTCGTGACCGGAAGGCACGGGGACACAACCGAATTCGATCCGCGGAGCCTCATCGGCAGTGTGCGGCGCGAGCGCGGCTTCCTGACCGTCTCACTCGATGACACACCTCCCCCGGCGCGCGAGGGCGACCGGGCGCACCCGATGGAGTTGGTGCTCCCGCCCGGTACGCGAGGTGTCCGCCTCACCACCGACGAGCAGGGCCGCAACCATCTACTGCTGCCCCTGGACACGCACTTCCGGATCACCGGCGTCGACGACGACACCGGTGTCGTGCGTGCCACGGTCGAATCCACCCTGGGCGCAACACAATCCGCCGATTTCGTCGTCTCGGACCGAACCGCCGCCGCCGAGCCCGAAACCCCGGCCGCGGCGGCCCCGGCGGTCCCGCAACACTGGCAACCGGTGCGGCACGACAGCGATCCGCTGATGGCGGCCATCGCCCGCATTCTGAACCTGCCCGACGTCGCCGCGGTCCGGAATCGGATCGACCAGCGCCTGACGGAGATGGAACGCTCCGAAAGCGACGCGCTCGCCGAATTCCGAGGTATCCGGCAGGCCGGACGGATGTCCGACGAGGACTGGGAACGCGAGCAGAACAAGTCGCAGGACACGCTCGACTGGGTGGCCGAGGCCCGCCGGACGATGGCGGGCGAGCCTGGCGCGCATCGGAATTCGGCCGAGCCCGAGGCGGCGGACGCGCCGCTGAAGATCGCCGCCCGGGTCTTCAACATGAACGTGGTCAGCATGCACCCGGACGGGACCGCGTCCACGACGGTGCCACTGCTGTACAGCCCGAATGTGTTCGTGCGCCGCACATCCGAGGGCGGCTACGAGATCGGCGTCACTCCGCAGGGCAATCTGTTCACGGCGGTGAGTACCGCACGCGACCGCGCCGAACTCGCCGCCCGCTCCGGTGCGACGCTGAACATCCCGCCGCCGCGCACCCGGATGCTGGCCTCCCCGGCGATTCCGCTGCTCGGGGGCAGGGCGCTGCTCTACAAGTACATCGGCGAGACCCGGCCGATCGTCCCCATGACCGGCATCGATGCGATCCCGGACGCCAAACCGCTGACGGCGGCACCCGCCCGCGACTACCACACGCCGGTCGAGCACATGACGCCCGAGGAACTCGAAGCGCACCGGCTGTTCGTCGGCGAGGACGGCCTGTTGCGACGGGCGGTGGACGGGCTGCCGTTCGACACCACCTGGGCGCACAACGCGCAGGACGACAGTTTCGGCCGCGCGATATTCGTGATGGACGAGTTCGGCAACCTGTATGCCGGTGACCAGGACTTCGGTGTCCGGCACCATTCCTCGTTCCTGGGCGGGCGCACCGTGACCGCGGCCGGTGAGCTCGACGTGCGCGACGGCCTGCTGCGGGTGATGAGCGACGCCAGCGGGCACTATCAGCCGCAACCGTGGCACAACGACGTCGCGCTGGATCTGCTTCGGCGGCAGGGGCTTCTGCTCGATCCGAACTTCTCCCGCCGGGACTTCCTGGATCAGCCGCGCGACCGGGCGAACGAGCTGGACCGGCAGCGGGCCGAGATCACCCGGCAGCAGATCCGGTTCGATGCGACGAACCAGGCGATCACCCAGCGGGAGAACGCATTCGCCGCCGCGCACCCGGATTCCGGGCACGGGGATCCGGTGACGCGCGAAACCCTGCGAACCGCGCGCGAGGATCTGGACCTGGAGCGGCGCGAGCTGGATCGCCTGCGCGGCGTCGTCGGGTCGGGCACCGTCGACCAATCCCTGCAGAGTCAGCTGTTCGCGCATCGCGCACCGACGAGCCCGGTCGACCGCGTCCGGCCGCCGGGACAGCCGCGTGGTCTGGGCGACGTCGAATCTCCGGCAGCCGAGCGCGCGGACTGGTGGCGCGAACACGGCCACAGCTGGTGGAACGAACTGCATTTCGCGGATCTGGCACCGGAATTCCAGTCGCGGCTGCTCACCGACTTCCCCGGGCTGCGCAACGGTGAGGGCATTCCCGCGCCGGTGCGGGATACGTTGAACCGCAGGTACATCGAACTCGAGATCGCCCGGCTCGGCGCCCTGGTCAACCGCAGCTGGTTCGGCTGGGGACCGACGCGCCGATTGCGGGATCTGAAGAACACGCTCGCCGATCTGCATGCCGCGGACCTCGAAACACGCATCGCCGCACAGCGATCCGGCGTCACCGCGCCCCCGGTACACCTGCTGTCGTTCGAGCAGAGCGTGGGCGAGCGTTCCGGTGCCGCGACGGTCGCGTTCGGGCACGTGGACACCGCCGACGCGGTGCGGTGGCACGCGCCGGAGAACGTGGGCGTCTCCTCGATGAATCGCGCGATCATAGATGCGGCACAGCAGCATTCGCTGACCGAACCGGCTGGGACGAATCATGCCACCGTGTTGTGGATCGGCGATCCGGGACGTCGTGCGGTGCAGCAGAACCGGTCGGACGAGCCCACCGATCAACCGACCGAAGTCCCGGACCGGCTCGCCACCGCGATCACCGCATTCACCGACGTCCGGCGCGCGGATACTGCGGGTGCGCTGCGGAGCATCGACCTCCACGTTTCCGTGGAGGCAGCGAATTCCGCCGTACCGCATCTGGATTCGTCTCTCGTGACGATTCACCGATCCGACCACGAGACCACCGCGCCCGAGACCGCGCCCGCGACGAGCGAGGAACCTCGGCCGGTATTCGCGGACTTCCCGGCCGACCGGACCGAGTCCTGGGCGGCCATGCACTCGGTCACCGCCGACGACCGATCGGATCGCGTGACCAGCAGCGGCGTGACCAGCGGGCGTATGCCGATCGGCATGCCGCGGGGGCTGCGGTCGTGGCGTGGCAGATCAACTCCCACGACGTCGGATGGCAGCCATCCCGCAACCGATGCAGCGCCCTTGTCGTCGCAACGGGCACCCCGCGCCACAGGGTTCCGCGCCCGGTTGCGGCGGTTGTTCGGGCGCGTGCGGCTCGCGGCCGAGCCCGCGACGACCGAACCCGCCGCAACCACGCATCCGACCGACACTCCGGAAACGGTCACCCCGGAATCCGCTGTCCCGCAGACACATCCCACTGCCGAGCCGGAGGATTTCCCCGAGGACGCAGGCCCGGGGCCCGGATATCTCGTGGACCAGGGACACGCCCCCGCCGAGAACCAGCTGCGCTGGCTGTTCGAGAACGAACCCGAACCGACCGGGACCACCGATCCTCGCGCCGGACGCGACTCACACTCCTCGACGCCGCCACCGAATCTGGCTGTGCAGCAAGCGGATACGATCGGAGAAACCAGGAACACCGTGTTGATCGCCCGAGGCGGGCAAGCGGTGGTGGTCGGCCCCGCGGACCATATCCTGTGGGACGGCCGGGACATCAACGGCAATGCGCTGATCCGCGTGAGTTCGGACCCGTCCGCGAGGCCGCGGTGGGTGCGCACCGAACTGCTCGGCCGGCTCGACTGGACCGCGGGTCCCGATGGCGCGCAGGCGGGTACGCCGCGACGCGACAGGTCCGGCAACCCGTACACCCAGCTGGTGTACTACGACAAGGGCGTGGTGGAGCTGGGCGTCGGCGAGTTGCTGGCGACCCGCCCGGCGCGGACGCCCGGCAGCCTGCGGATCGAGAATCTCGCTTCCAACGTGGTGATCCCGGACGATGCCGTGCACGCGCTGGGCCTGGGCGGACCCGCGGCCGCCGCCACGCTGGTCACGCACACCGGTCCGCTGTTCACGACGGTCGATTCGACGCCGGTGCCGCGGGCATCGGACGCACGGCCGGGCGCCTGGGCGGACCAGCGGGTCCTGATGAACAACCTCGGCCGAATCGCCGAGCGCGATCCGCAGGCGCTGGTCGAGATGTTCCACGAATACCCCGACGGGACGGTCGGGGTGCGGTACTTCATCGACGGCCGGCCGCACTGGGTGCGAGTGGATCGGCGGCTGCTGCACGACTCGTCCGGAGCGCCGACGCACGCCGGGCACACCGATGGTGAACCTCTGTGGGCGGCGTTGGCGCAGAAGGCATATGCGCTGCTGCGGCCCGATATCCACGCCGATATGACGGTGTCGGTGCGGCCGTTCGGCGAGCCGGTCCATCCGCCGCCGATCCAGGCGATGCCCGGTTCCACGATCACCGTGCCGGACGACCGGCTGGCCATCGCGGACCACGACGGTCGCCTGCTGACCGTCTTTCCGGGCCAGGAGTTGCAGGGCATCGACAACGCCGAGAACCCGGACCTGCTGACGGTGTGGCTCGGTGACGACCCCGATGCACCGGTCCACTCGGTACACCGAGACCTGTTGGGCGAGTTGACCGTATTCGGCCCCGGCGCCGACGGGCTGTACCGCTGGAGGACGCCGACCACCTGGACCTCCCGGGCCGCCGCCGACAAGTTCATGGGGCTGCGCCGGATGACGCCGGAGGACGCGAGGCACATTCCGGCCGGTACGTCGATATCCCTGGACATCGGGATCGGCGGCGAACCGGTGTTGGACGGGAACATCCGGGTCTCGGAACACGAACTGTGGAGTCTCGGCCGCACGATCGCGCGGGCGGCTGGTCGGGTATTCGGCGACGAGGGCCCCGTGCCGGGTGATGCGGCGCAGGGCCGGGCCGGGGACTGCTATCTGATCGCGCCGCTGAAGAACATCGCCGCGGGCGCCCCCCAGGCCATCCGGGACATGATCGTCGAATATCCGGACGGCAGCGTCGCGGTGCGGTTCTTCACCCCTCGGGGCGCGCCGCGGTGGGTGCGGGTCAACCGGGATCTGTTCACCGACGCGCACGGCCGGATGATCTACGCCGCGCACGACCCGAGTCGCGCGTTGTGGCCCGCGCTCGTGGAGAAGGCGTACGCGGTCCGGCGCGGCGGCTTCCAGGCGATCCGGGGCGGCTTCCCCGCGCGGGCGATGCTGGAGTTGCTGCCGCCGTACGAGGTGAACGCCTCGGGCGTGCGCCAGCCGGTGCGCAGCATCGACCTGGTGACGTTCCTGCATCCGATGCGGTTCGGCGTCGACACGCTGCACGAGCTGCTCGTCGAGCAGCTCGGCCCGCACGCGGACCCGGACTCGGCCTTCGCATTCGCGCAGCGACTCGGCGAGCTGGAGCCGACCTGGAACCGGAACCGGGAACACTCGGTCGAACGTTTCCGGAATTTCCTGAACTACCACCTGAATCCGGTGGATCGGGCGAACTGGCGGGCCGAGATCGACGCCCTGCTCGACTATCTCCGCCACGTCAGCGATCCAGCGAAGACCGTGACCAGTTCCGTCGCGCGCCGACACGTCGCGGACCTGATCCGGTTCCTGCGCAGCCGCGGCGACAAGATCCTGCTGTCCACCGAACAGTTCGGCGCGGGTTCGCAGAACACCAACAAGTATCCGGGTCTGGTCGGGACCCACGCCTATTCGGTGTCGAACGTGCATTCCGGTGCGGACGGCGCCATCTCGCTCGAGCTGGCGAATCCGTGGGAGTCGAACCCGGAGGTGTCGCAGACCATCGACGGCCTCACCTACGGCCCGCGTGGCACCCTCACCGTCGACGCCGGTCATCTGACCAAGTTCGCGATCCTGTCGATCCGCGGCACCGGCACCCACTTCGCCTTCGGCGAGTCGACCCCGACCGCACCGGACGACTGGCCCAAACCCGAGATGGACCCGCGCGCGGGCCACGAGTACGGCCACCCGAGATATTCGGCCGCCGGGACGTCCGACGGATCATCCGGCTATCCGAGCAGGCGCTTCCAAAATACCGAGCCCGCAACGGATTCCGAGTCCGAGGACGAATCCGCGTCCGAATCCGAAGAGGAATCCGAGTCCGAGTCGGAATCCGAATCGGAGGACGGTGCGCACTATTCCGCGTCGGCGGCCAGCTCGGGCATGGACTACCTCGCATACAGCGCGGACCTGTTCAGCAGGCTGCGGATCGAACCCGAAGGCTGGGCCACCGGGCCCGCCCGCGCCACCGAACCGGCCCCGGACATCACGCCGCCGGTGCTGCGCGAGAGCCGGCTCCTGCACAACCTGTCCCCCAGACGCAGGCGCGAGTTGCTGCCCGAGCCCGGCGTCGAGTTCGCCTTCCCCCGCCCCACGGGCGAGCTGACCCTGGTCGTGTTCGACCACAACGGCAAGCGGACCCGGCTGAACCCCACCGGCAGCGCGCAGGCGAAGATCGTCGACCGGCACGGGCATCAGTCCTACGAGATCCAGGTGCGGGAGTCCGACGGCCGCCGGCACCGCCGCTACATCCCGATCGTGGCGAACGACAACACCATGCGCTTCCAGCGCAACTCGCGCTGGAGCAGCCAGGGGACGCTGACCTGGAACGTCGGCGAGGGCCAGGTCCGGTTCGCCGCGACCGACGACCGCGGCCGGCCGGAGGCGCTCCTGGTCACGCCCGAAAAGTCACTGGTGATGAAACCGCGTCGCGGGCACGACAATTCGTGGTGGCTGAAGTTCCCGGACAGGTCCAGGCAGTACAAGATCGCGGCCAACGACCCGCAGCTGATGAACCAGGTGCCGCGCCTGGTCGATCGCCGCGACGATCCGCTCTTCGGGCAGTACGGCCCGATGCCGGAGGACGCGGCGCAGGGTTATGCCGACAACTGCACGCTGATATCGCATCTGCGGGCGATGGCCATCTCGCACCCCGGGGATGTGCAGAAGATCGTCCACGACCACGAGGACGGCACCGTCAGCGTCCGGTTCGTCGTGGACGGCACGCCGGAGTGGGTGCGCGTCACCAAGCAGATCTACCTGACGCCGGGCACCGATACCGGCCATTTCGTGCAGCACCAGCCCGGCAGGCCGTTGTGGGCCGCGATGATCGAGAAGGCGTACGCGGTCCGGTTCAACGGCGGCAACGGCTTCCACGATTTCCACATCGAATACCTCACGGTCATGGCCGAACGCCTGAGCACCGGCTTCTATCAGGCCGAGAACGGCTCGGCCCGCCAGCCGGTGCACTTCGTGGACGACGGGGACTACCTGCACCCCATGCGGTTCGACGTCGACACCCTGCACGAACTGGTGAGCGCCAACTTCGCCGGATACGGCGACGCCGACTTCGAGTTCTCCCGGCAGGTGGCGGACAGCTACAGCCACTGGCGGCGGGACCGCGCCATCCAGCGCCGCAAGCGGAACCGCGAACTCGACCGGATCGATCGCCGCTTCCGGAGCCGCAGGTCCGCCGACGCGGCGCAGGACGCGGTCTACGACCGTTACCCCAGCGCCCGCACGCCCGAAGGATTCCGCGATTACCTGGACCGCAGCCTGGCCGACTACCTGCGCCGGTACCACCCGGGGGACAGACACCGGTGGGATGCCGAAAAGGAGGCTCTGACAAGCTATTTCTCCGCCATATCCACCGGCCTGCCGCGAAATCGGCAATTCACGAACCCGGCGGATCCGCTCGCCAGGGCGGTCGCCGAACGGATCGATTACGCGCTCCACCGCGGTACCGCGGTGACGCTGGGTATCGCCAAGTACTCGGACCTGGCCGAGGACGACCACTCCGATCCCCTGCCGGGCCTGACCGGCCATCACAACTACACCGTCGCCGCGGTCGAGCGCGACGTGTACGGCAACCCGATCCGGATCCTGGTGGACAACCCGCTGGACGACAACGGCCGCTACATCCCACCGGCCCCCGGCCTCGAGTACCGCCTCGACCCGGAACCGGAAACCCCGATCGCACCGGGCGGCACCCGGCATCGCGTGGCAGCGGACGGCAAGCAGTACGGCACGTACGCCAACGGCACCCGATACCGCCGCGACCCGTATCAGGATCCCGACGATCCGGACGAGGTCGTCTACACCGAGTACCGCATCACCCCGCAGGGCATCCGGTACTTCCAGGACCTGTCCGACACGATCTACCGGGAGGAACCGGACGGCACCCTGTCGTGGCGCACCAGCGACGGCACCGAGTACCGGACCGACTCCCGGCGCGTCAAACGGGTGAAACGCCCCGGGGACACCGAGTGGTCACTCGATCCGCACCGCCGGGATCCGGCGCACCCGACGACCCCGACCCGAGGCGGCATCGTCGCGGTCGACCTGGTGAACCTGCCGAAATTCTCCTTCCTCGGCCTGTCCGGCCCCGCCGCGCACGCGCTGTACCGGAACGAACGGACCAACGCACCGGCGCAGACCCGGCACGCACCGCGCCCGGGGCGGGATGGTTCACGCCCGGTACCCACGGCCGCTGCCGGCAGCGCGACGCGGCCGGCCGACGCGGGCGAGCAGCGCGACATCACCGGGGTCACGGATTTCCTGTCCCGCACCGATTCGGACGAATTCCCCAGTGGCACAAAGATTGTGCTGCACACGCCGAACGGTGAGATCGAGGCCGTCGTGGACGGTCACTCCGTGCGGATGCCGAGCGCGCACCGGTTGCCGCCGTCGGATTCGGGGTCGCGCAAGGTGCGCCGCACCGGCAGCGGTGACGTCTCGGGTGCGACCCAGCAGCGCAGCTTCCGGAGTTTCCGGAACTATCTGCGGGCCGAGCACGCGGCGTTGGGCGTGGACCGCGTCGAGGTCGTGCGGCCCGCACTACAGGCCCCGGCGGACCCCGCGCAGGACCTGCGGGCCGAGCGCGCGCTGCGCCGCGCGAACGCCGCCGCCGAAGCGATCGCGGACCCCACCTATTTCGGTGCTCACCTGCACGCGCAGCTGGCATCCGAGCCCGGTCACGCGAATCACCCGCAGCGGCAACGCAAGACATTCGAGGCGACCTTCGACCCGAACCTGCTCACGCCGCCGCAGGTGCCCGCCACCGAACTCCGGCAGAACCTCGATCCGGCCCGGCACGCGCAGACCCTCCCGGTGCCCGGTGTGCAGGTCCGGGTGCCCGAGCAGAAGGGGGCGAACGGCGAGGACGTGCTGCGCGTGGCCGACCTCGCGGGCAATACGTACCGGTTCGGCGCGGCGGGCGCGATGCGGGCCACCCTGGTCACACCGCCCGGCCGGGCCCAGTACTACGAGTTCCCGATGCCCGGCGGCCAGGTCCGGCAGATTCCGTATCCGCTGCTGAGCGACTTCGCCTTCACCCCGGATCAGCCGGGCGCCGCGACGGGCACCCTGCGCTGGGACGGCAAGGGCGGCCAGACGCGCATCCTCGGCTTCGACACCATGGGCCGCCAGGTCGCGATCCCGGTCCTGTCCACATTTCCGGTCCTGGTGACCAGGCCCGCGAACAACGGGGCGCGGTGGATCAAGCGGCCCGGAAGTCCGGGCTGGTTCCTGGTCCGTCCCCACGAGAGTGTGCTGCCCCGGATCGCGGAACCGGCCGACCGGCACGGGGATCCGCTGTTCGGCACCTCGCCCTCGGGTGTGCTGCGGCCGGTACCGCAGGATGCGCGGCAGGGCGCGGCCGGCGACTGCGGACTGATCGCACCGCTCAAGGCGCTGGCCGCGGACCATCCGCAGGCGATCGTCGACATGCTGCACGACGTCGGCGACGGCACGGTCCAGGTCAGGTTCTTCACCGGCGGACGACCCACATGGGTGCGGGTGGAGAAGCAGATCTACGTCAAACCCGGCACCACGCAGGGCTATTTCATCCAGCACCAACCGGGTGAGCCGCTGTGGGCGGCCATGATCGAGAAGGCGTACATTCAGCAGTTCGGCGACGGCGACGGGTACCGCGACGTGCTCGAACCGCCCGCGCAGATCATGGAACGGCTCGGCCGCCCGTACTGGGAGCTGCGGACCGGCCAGTGGCGGCCGATGCGGTCGATCATGCACATGCCGTTGCATCCGCTCCACCTCGACACCGACACCCTGCTCGGCGTGCTGGGTCCGGGCAGCGATCCCGAATTCGCCCGCAGCATCGCCGACACCTACGAGTCATGGCGGACCTCGCCCGATGCCGGACAGGGACTTCGGCATTACCTGGACACGAAGTTCCCCGGCCGGTGGGAGCAGGAGAAGGCGGCTCTGGAGGCCTACTACGCCGGCACGACCGCCGTCCCGATCGCGACGCTGCGACTGGATGACCGCTACCGGATCGCGGCGCAGGAGATCGCCCGGCGCATCGATTACATGCGGGGGCGCGATACGACCGTGGTGCTCGGCACAGGACGTTACGGTCCGGGCCGGGAGAACCGCACGGGAGCGCCGGGTCTGTATGGGTCGCACGCGTACTCGGTCGTCGGCGTCGAGTACGACGCGCCGCGGGGTGACCCGCTGCGGATCCTGATCGAAAATCCGCACGACAACAACGGTTTCTACCTCGCACCGCAGCCGGGCATGGAGTACCGGCTCGATCCGAAGGGAATCGGTTACGGCCAAGCCGTCGACGGTGTCCGGCACCGCCGGGACGAGGACGAGCGGGTCGACTACTTCCGGGTCGAGGACGGTTCGGCCGGCCGCGACGGCGTGCTGCGCGACGTGGTGAGCGATTTCTTCACACCCACCGGCCCCACCGAGTACCGCCGCGACCGGGACGGGACGGTGTACGGATTCGCCGGGAACGGCGAACGGTGGGCTCGCATGCCGGACGGCACGGAATACAAGGTGCTGCCCGACGGCGGCTACCGGCGTTCCCCCGACGGCGTCGAGCACTGGAGCAAGGTCTCGGGCGAGACCGTACTGCGGCCACCCGGCACGCAGACCTGGTCTCCCGAACCGAACCCCGTTGCCCCCCAACGCGATATGACGATCCCGCGCCGCGGCGGCCTGGTCGCTGTCGGCATCGAACATCTGCCGAAGTTCACGAGCCTGCAAGCCAGCGGTTTCGGCGCGTACGCCGCGTACGGCCCCCTGCCCGCCGCCGCCTCCACGGCCGCGCCGATCTCGTCCGGCGTTGTCACGCAACACGATCCGCTGACCATGCCCGCCGGCGACGTGAATCATGCTGCGACCGTCGACGATACGGCGCCTCCCCGCACGTCCGAGAGTGACACGAACCGCACCGAGAATCCGATGCACCCGCTGTGGTTCGACGCGAACACGCTGCACGGCCTGCTGGGCCCCGACGCCGACCGCGCGTTCGCCGACCAGCTCGCCGGAACCTACGACCGATGGAAACAGACGGCGACCGACACCGCCTCGGGCGAGGAGTTCCGGCAGTATCTCGACGAGCGGTTCCCCGGTCGGTGGGCAGCGGAGAAGGCCACCCTCGCAGAGTATTTCGACGTGCTGAACGACGAATCGCAGGAGGAGCGCACGCTCGGCGACGAACAGCTGGTCGCCGGACGCGCGGTCGCCCAGCAGATCCACGAGCTGATGCGGAACGGCAACTCGGTCGAGCTGGGGACGCATCCGTTCCACAACGGTGACGGACAGGACGACGATCCCGACGTCCCGGGCTTGCTGGGCGATCAGCCGTATTCGGTGCGTGGTGTGGAGTACGACCCGCACACCGGTGATCCGGCCGGGATCCTGCTCGAACACACGCAGGATGTCGTCGGCAACCAGCAAGCTCCGGGAGACGGGATCGAGTATCGGCTCGATCCGCGACCGACCGGTTACACCCTGGTCGGCGACGGCATCTGGTCGCGCATCGATCCGGCCGACGGCACCGAGTACCTGAGGGTCACCACCGACCAGGCCGGACGCGGCCCCGGCGGCCGATTGGCCATGGTCAGTGACATCTTCACCCATCCCGACACCGGTAGTGCGGAATTCCGTCGCGACCCGGACGGCACACTGTACGGATTGCGGGCGAACGGACAGCGTTACGCGCGGACACCGGACGGTACCGAGCAGATGGTCATCCGCGGTGAGGTGGTCCGGCGCGACCCCGACGGAACCAGGTACCGGGCGAGCTGGGACGGCACTTTCATGATCAAGAAGCCGGGGACCTCCTGGCGGACCGATCCGACTCCTCTTGTCCTGGAACGGGATATGACCGTCGCGAGGCCGGGTGGCCTGGTTCGGATCGGGCTCGAGCATCTGCCGAAATTCCGGTCGATGTCGGTGCGCGCCGCCCCGGCCGACACCTCCCCCACGCCGAACCCCGATGAGCCGCAGGAGAACACACCGCCTTCGCAGCGAGGCGTCATCGAAGCGGACACCGGCGACGACACTCGATTCGGCTCGCTGGCCGAAGGCGTGCGCAACGTCCTCGGACTGAATCATGCTGCGCCCATGGGTAATATGGTGAGTCATACTGCGCCGGAGAACGACGCGATATCGGTCACCAGCGATGAGTCGGTATCGGATTACGCATGGCAGGACAGCGAGGCCGACCAAGAGGGCGGTGAGACCGGTTCCGTGCACGCCGAGCACGCACCGGCGCCTCCTCGCACGACACCCGCCTTCGAGCCGCGCAACGGCACCTACTTCGGACGCAATCTGTTCCGCCAGTTGAACTCCGAGCACCAGGCTCCGCGTCAGACCAGGCCGTCGAGGAGCTTCGAGCCCGGCGACGGCTCCTACCTCGGCGACCACCTCACCGATCAACTGTCCGCACAGCACGGCGCCGTGCGCGCGCCGCCGGAACGAAAAGCCTTCGAGCCGAAATTCAGCCGGGAACTCCTGCGGCCCGACGAACTCGCCGACGCAGAGCGCCTGGACCAACTCTCCGCCGAGGACCTGGAGAAGAAATTCCCCGCACTGGGGATCCCGATCAACCTGCCCGATCAGCAGACCCCGAGCGGGCGTCCGCTCCTGACGGTGGTGGACCGCACCGGCCGATCGTTCCGGCTCCGCACGAAGGGACGTGAATCGGTCGTCCGGACCGAGGGCGACGACGGCGAAGCGCGTTACACGATCAGAACCCACGACGGCACGACCGCCGATATTCCGGTCGCGCTGCTGAACGAGAACTTCACGTTCCGGCCGGACGGGCCCGACGGCGCCTCCGGTACGTTGACGTGGTCCGTGCCCCTGTCCGGAATCCGCTTCCAGGGCAGCACATCTCGCGGCGATTCGGCCGTTGTCGCTGTTCCGTCCACTATGACGGCGGTCGCGATACCGCACGGCTCGTCATGGTCGATCAAACGCCCCAGCGACTCCGAATGGCTCGACTTCCAGGCGCCACGCGAACTCCTGCCCGAACGCATGCCCGAACTCGTCGACCGCAGCGGCGATCCCCTGTTCGGCACCACGGTGGACGGTAGATTCCGGACGGCGCCCGGGGATGTGCGACAGGGCATGGCCGGGGACTGCGCGATGCTGGCCCCGTTGAAGGCGCTGGCGATCGACCACCCGCAAGCGATCCTGGACATGATCCACGAACACGACGACGGCACCGTGAGCGTCCGGTTCTTCGAGAACGACGAGCCCGAATGGGTTCGGGTGGACAAGCAGATCTACGTCGACACCGACGACGACATCGGGTACTTCGTCCGGCACCGTCGCGGTGAGCCGCTGTGGGCGGCGCTGATCGAAAAGGCGTACGCGAAGCGATTCGGTCACGGCAACGGCTACCACACGCTGACCGACGACGAGTCGGTGACCGCCGATCGCCTCGGACGCGCATATCTGGAATCGGAATCGGGAACCTGGCACCCGTTCCACTCACGCACGGAAGACTTCCTGCATCCGTACTCGCTCGACATCGATACGCTGCAGGAACTGCTGGGACCGGCCGCCGATATCGAATTCGCCCGAGCGATAACCAAAGTCAACGGAAAATGGCCCTCCAAGTGGCTGCTCGACTACGAGATGGGCCATGACTTCCCGGATACCCCGCAACGGAACTGGCGCGCGCAACGCGCCGCGGTCCTGGAGTACATCGCGAATCTGGATGTGCGGCCCGGCAACCCGCTGGAACTGCCGGACCGATACGACAGCGTGCGACAGTGGGCCGCCGAACGTATCGATTACCTGGTCCGCCGTGGCACCACGGTAATCCTTGGTACCCAGTGGTTCACCTCGACCACCGAGGACACCGACGCCGTGCCGGGCCTGGTCGGTGGGCACGCCTATCCGGTGCTCGGCGTCGAACGCGGTCCGCGGGGCCGGCCGGCGCGGGTCGTGCTGGACAATCCGCACGACTACAGCCGTGACTACCCCCGGCCGGTGGCCGGTATCGAATACCGTCTCGATCCCACGCGCGCCGAAACCGAAGACCTCGGCGACGGTGTTCGCCACCGCGAGGACCAGGCCGAGGGCGTCCACTACTACCACGCCGAGAACGCCGCATCCGGCCGCAACGGCGTCCTGCGCGATGTGGTCAGCGACTTCTTCACACCCGACGGCCCCACCGAATACCGGCGAGACCGGGACGGGACCGTATACGGGCTCACCCGCGACGGCGACCGCTACGTCAAATTCACCGACGGCACCGAATACAAGGCCGTCAGCGACGGCCAGGGGAATCGGACACTCGTCGCGCGCACACCCGACGGAATCGAAACACCGGATCCGAACACGCCCGGCGGACATCTGGACAAGACGATTCCGGATCGTGGCGGCATCGTCACCGTCGAACTGAAGCATCTGCCGAAGTTCGTGCGGATCTCGGTGAGCGGCGTCGCCGCGCACTCGGTCTACGGGCCCGAAACCACCACCGCACCGGCGAAGGTCACCGGCCGGAGGTGGGCCACCGCGCCGAATGTTCCCGCGCCGCATCCCCATTCGCAGCCGACGCGACACAGCAACAGCGCGCCCACCGTGATCCGCGACGGGCAGGCGGTCTCCTCCGGTGAGCGCAGCACGAGCACCCCCGGGATCGAGCCTGCGGACCCCGGGCCGTCGCGGGCAGCACCGGAACACGCGCCCGTCGTGGCTCGTACGGCCGCGGATCTGGTAGCGGAGAATCCGAACGCGAAGATCGTCACGATGGGTGCCGAGGAGTTCTTCCACAACCTGCGCGGCAACCGGCTGACCGGCGGCGTGAAAGTATTCTTCGGAAACGGGGCGCAGACGACCGAGGCCACCCTGTTGCTGAGCGGAGAAATCCGCCTCGACAGCGCACGCCCGGACGGAAACCGCCACGAAGAGGTCATCAGCATCGGCGACTTCGAACACCTCATCTCCGGCAACGATCAACTGTCGGTCGTGCACCCCGCACCCGAAACCTGGGTTCGCATGCCGTGGCGCGGCGAACATGCCACCGACGCCCTGGCCGGCGTACTGAATCTCGCGAACCCGCGCGAACTCCGCCACCAGATCGCGTACGAGATATCGCAGAATGCCAATCGCTACGCACAGCAACTCCCCGCCGGGCAGCGGGGAACCGTGAAATCCGTGATCCGCGCATTGCGCGACGGGCACAACCCCACGAGCGACGCCGACTCGGGCAGCTTCGATCTCATCCTGAACGTCACGGCACGGCTCCGGGAACTGAATCTCCGCATCGAACACCCGGACGGCAGCACGACCTTGCTTCTACACGGCCGCAAGACCGACCCGACGATGTTCTTGAAGCGATTCTCCGACGGCCACTACGAAATCGGCGCCACCCGGACCGGCAGATTGTTCTCCACGACGCGACCGACCGGCCGCCGGTACTTCGCCACATCCGGTCCCGTCGTTCCCAAGGAGCGGATCCCACCGAAATTCACCGAGATACTGGCGTCCGCGAGCAAACCTCTGCTCTCGGGGCGGGCCGTCCGCGACAAATACGTCTCGGAAACCAGACCGATCACGGTCGACAGCGGATTCAACGACCGGCTCGCACCGGATACCGCCGCGCGCCTGGCCGAGGCGGTGCGAAAAGGCAGGCTCCGGAAACGTACCGGCCATCCCGAGCCGCCACGGAACCTGCCGGTCCATTACATGGACGAGGTCGAACGCGAATCCCACCGCCTGTTCATCGGACCGGACGGCAGGCTGTACCGCGCACTCGACGGCCGGAGATTCCACACGCCGGACAATGTGCGGACGATGTTCGTGATGGACGAGTTCGGCAACCTGTATGCCGCACAGAAAATGACCGGCACCATGCAGCACAGCTCGTTCTTCGGCAGTAGGACCGTTACCGCGGCCGGATACCTCGAGGTGCGCGACGGGCAACTGTTCGCCATCAGTCACCAGAGCGGCCACTACACCCCGCCGGCGACGCACAACGACAATCCGCTCGCACTGCTACAGGCCCGCGGCCTGATCCTGCCCCCCGAATTCCGCTGGGTCGACGGCAGTTTCAGAACCCTGCCGCCGCGGCTGACCGCACGAACAGCGGCACTCGAACGCGCCCGGGCAATACTCGCGCCGCCCCGCACCGGCACCCGCCGCGACGGCGGACCCGAGTCCGGCCCCGGCGGACTGCCCGGCTTGCAGGACTTCCTGGAGCCGAGGCCGGCCGTGGTTACGCCACGCACGCATCTCACCGCGGGTGGTTTCACGGCGATGTCCACTCAGCCCGGCACATTCGCGTCGCGGCTGGCCGCTCAGGCATTCGAACCTCGGGATGGTTCGTATTTCGGCGAGCACCTCCGGGATCAGCTCGCCGCCGATTTCGATCCCGCGACGCATCAGCAGCCGGATAGCGAAGGTTTCCCGGCGACGTTCGACGAGAAGTTGCTCGCGCCACCGATATTGGATCCGAGCGAACGCCTGGAGAATCTCGACGACGCCGAGAAGGAACGGAGATTCCCGACGCTCGCGGTGCCGATCCCGGTATACGGCGCGAGCCGGTCCGTGACGTTCGTCGACGACGCCGGTAACGCGATCAATCTTGTCCACAGCGGCCGAGCGAAGGCCAAGAAGCGCACACCTCCCGGTGGTATCGCGCACTACGAATTCGAGACCGACGACAGCAAGATCCAGCGGATACCCGTCGAACTGTTGCCGGACGCCCAGTTCCGGACGAGTTTCCTGCGTACCTCCACCGGCAGGCTGCGATGGAATGTCCTCGCTCGGACGACCCGAGTGCTCGCGCACAACGCGACCACCGGCGCGCGAGAGGTGGTCGACATCGCCGACGACACCCGGATGGTGGTCAAGCCGGGGCCGGGTACCTCGCGGTGGATCAAATTCCGCAGGTCACAGACGTGGTACCGGGCCGAGATCCCGCACACCGTGCTGTCGCAACTCCCGACGCTGTCGGATCGGAGCGACGATCCGATCTTCGATACCGCACCGTCCGGTGCGCTGCTGTGGCCGTCGCCGCGCGACGTGGTCCAGGGCGAACTCGGGGACTGCGGCCTGCTGGCCACGCTGAAGGCCATGTCGATCGACGATCCGCAGTCGCTCGTGGACATGGTGACCGACCACGGCGACGGGACCGCGAGCGTGCGATTCTTCGCGGACGGCACACCCGAATGGGAGCGGGTCACCAAGCAGCTCACCGTGGACGCGGTATCCGGCGACACACTCTTCGCCCGGCATCGCCCGGGGCAGCCGCTGTGGGCGGCGATCATCGAGAAGGCGTACGCCCAGAAGTTCGGCGGGATCGACGGCTACGAGGGGATCCGGGGCACCTTCGCGGACGTACCGGTCCGCCTCGGGCGCGCGCATCACGAGCCGGGCGGCTGGACGCGGCAGCGGACCCGCGCGGTCAACGAGTTCCCGCTGCATCCGGCCCGGTTCGACGCGGACACCGTGCACGAATTGCTGGGGCCCGGGTCCGATCGCGAATTCGCCGAGGAGATCGCCCGGTCCTACGAGCGCTGGCAGGAGGCGGCGGACCGGCTGTCCGAAGCCAAGTGGCAGGAATTTCGGCAGACCTACCCGGGCAACTCCACCGCCGCCGTCAACGCCCGGAAGGCGGCGCGGGCGAAGTGGCGCGCGACCGAGGATCCGGACACCCCGCAGGGCGTGCGCAAATTCCTGGACACCTTCGTGCCCGAGCGGACACCGGGGCAATGGCAGAACGAGAAGGACGCCCTCGCGGAATACCTGGGCCGCGTGTACGCGGGGGCGGACAAGGACCGTGTGCTGGGCGCCGCCGATATCGCCGCGGGACAGAACCTCGCCGAGCGGATCGACTACCTGCGCAAACGCGGCACCGCGGTGACGATGTCCACCCTGGCGTTCGGTCCCGGCACGGAGAACCGCACCGTGGTGCCGGGGCTGATCGGCAATCACGTCTACGGGGCCGTCGGCGTGGAACGCGACCGCGGCGGAAAGCCGACGCACATCTTGCTCGAGAATCCGCACGACAAGAACGGCCGGTTCCCGGTCCCGATCGACGGTGTCGAATACCGCCTCGATTCCGCCACGTCGGGGCACACCACCGACAAGGACGGCGTCCGGTATCGCAAGGACTGGGTCGAGGGCATCGAGTACTGGGCCGTCCCGGATTCCACGACGGGCCGGGCGCCCGGCGGCGCGCTGCACGGTCTGGTCTCGGACTACTTCACGCCCACCGGCCGCACGGAGTTCCGGCGCACCGCGGACGGGACGGTGCGCGGGCTCTCGCACGACGGCCGGCGGTACACCCGCACGCCGGACGGGACGGAATACCAGGTCCTGCACAACGGTGAAGTACTACGACGTTCGCCCGACGGAACCGAACACCGGCGCAAGGACGACAGCACGGTGTGGGTGCGAAAGCCGGGCAAGACCCTCTGGCTCAGCGACCCGAATCCCGTTGACCTGCAATGGTATCGAGCCTTCCCGCCGCGCATGGGCGTGCTCGCGGTCGCGGTGCGGCACGCGCCGAAATTCGATTTCATCTCGGCCGGTGGCGCCGGTGTGTACGCCGCATACGGGCCTGCGGCCGTGCGCGGCGGTACTGCCGCCGGGAAGACGCGCGCCGCGCCGGAGCTGGAATCCTCGAACGCCCAGCGGCCGGAGCTGTCGATGCCCGGCCTGGAACAGCCCGCACAGCCCCGGACCGGGGACCAGATCCGGCCGGGTAACGGAAGTGCCACGCGCGCTACCGTCACACACCCCACACCGGCCGTGCGACTTCCCTCGACGCCGCGGTTCGCCACGCCCGTCGACCGAGGTCCGCCGACGCGACCGGTCGCGACCGATTCCGGTGACGGCTCCCGGATACGGCAGCCGGGTCCGGACGACGCGTCGATCGAGTCGAATTCCGTTGAAGCACAACGTGACGGCTCGACCACCGACCACAGCAGAAACGTCTCCGTCGATCTCGGGCAGCTACCGGCGGTGGCGAGCGGCACGAGCGGCCGTGCGGCCTTCACACCGAATCTCCATGCGCGAGAGAGCGACTCCGAGTCAGACGGCAATCCTTTGGGCAGCTTGCTCGCCGAGATGTCCGGCACGCGAACCGATCCGGCCGATTCCGGTGACGGTTCGTACTTCGGTGAGCACCTGCTGGAGCAGCTGTCCGCCGACCACGATCAGGCGACCCAGCCGACGCGGCAGGCCACCCCGGCGGCGTTCGACCCGACCTTGCTCGAAGCGCCGGTCCTGGCCGACACCGAGCGGCTGGAACGGCTCACCCCTGCGGAACGGGCGCGGAAGTTCCCGGCGATCGCGACTCCGCTGGAACTGCCCGCGCACAGGAAGTCCGCCGCGAACGGCGGCCTGACTCTCGTAGATCACGACGGCACTGTGTTCGAATTGTCCAAGAGCGGCAGATTCAGCGCCAAGGTGGCCACCTCGGCCGACGGCGAACCGCAGTACCTGCTCAGTTTCGGTGCGGGCAAGCCGATGCGGATCCCGGTCGCGCTCCTGGACGGCTTCACCTTCGAACCGGGCGTGTTCAGCAAGACGTCCGGGAAACTGACCTGGGTCACCCCGGGCGGCGAGATCCGCATTCGCTCCGAGGACCCGGCCACCGGCAGTTCCTCCGTGCTGACCATTCCGCACGGCGCGAAGGTCGTGTCGAAGCCCGGGGACGGCACGTCGCGGTGGATCAAGATCGCCAAGCAGGGCCAGGGCTGGGCCCGGGTCGAAGTCCCGGACAGCGTGCTGCCGCGGCTGACCCTCGCCGACCGGAGCGCGGATCCGCTGTTCGGCACCTCGCCGTCGGGAGTGCTGCGGCCGGTGCCGCAGGACGTCCGCCAGGGTCGCGTCGGGGACTGCGGGCTGCTGGCGCCGCTGAAGGCGATGGCGATCGATCATCCGGACGCGATCGTGGAGATGCTGAAGGACCACGGCGACGGCACCGTCGACGTCCGGTTCTTCGTGGACGGCAGACCCGAATGGGTCCGGGTGGACAAGCTGTTGCACGTCGAGAACGACGGCCCGAAAACATATTTCGCCCGGCACCGGCCCGGCGAGCCGCTGTGGGCGGCGATGATCGAGAAGGCCTACGCCCAGCGGTTCGGCGGACAGGACGGCTACGAGGGCATCCGGGGTACCTCCCGGGAGGTACCGGAACGTCTGGGGCTCGCGCACTATCAGCGGGGCCTGCGCGGGCTGCAGCCCACCGGCACGGTCGCCGAACACATCCTGCATCCGGCGCTGTTCGACGAGGACACCCTCGCGGAACTGCTGGGCCCGAACAGCGATCCCGGATTCTCGCGGCAGGTCGGTGAGGCGTACCGCGACTGGTTGCAGGGGCAGGACGGCAGGAAGTCGCCGGAGTGGATCGCCATGGGCACCCCGAAGGGCTTCGGCGAATTCCTCGACAAGGTCTTCCCCGGGCAGTGGCAGGAGCACAAGACCGCGCTCACCGATTTCATGGCCGCGGTGCAGACCGGGCCGGACCGGGACCGGACACTGAAGGGCGACGCCGTACTCGCGGGCGAAGCGTTCGCCCGGCGGATCGAGTACCTGCGCGAGCGCGGCACCACGATCATCTTCGGCACGCATCGGTTCGGGCCCGGCGCCGAGAACCGCAGGGCGGTTCCGGGACTGTTCGGCAGGCACGCCTACGCCGTGGTCGGCGTCGAACGCAACCAGCGCACCGGCAAACCGGCGCGAATCCTGCTGGAGAATCCGCACGACAGCACCAAGATCTATCCGGTGCCGCGCAGTGGCATCGACTACCGCCTGGATCCGCGTCCCGAGGAACGCGCCGAGATCGAGCCCGGAGTCTGGCATCGCAAGGACTGGGCCGAGAACATCGAGTACTTCCGGGTGCGTGACGCGCGGTCCGGGCGTGGTGACGGCGGCGCGTTGCACGGCCTGGTGACCGATTTCTTCGCGCCCGGCAAAGGTGCGGAGTTCCGCCGGGACCCGGACGGGACGGTGTACGGGTTCACCGCGAACGGCGAGCGGTACGCCCGCACGACCGACGGTGTGGAACACAAGGTCGTGCGCGAGGGACGATTCCGGCGTTCCCGCGACGGCACCGAGCACTGGCTGCGCACCGACGGCCGCAGCTTCACGAGATCGCCTGGTGGACAGTGGATCACGAGCAAGAGGGTGTTCTCCGCGCAGTCGGATCCGACCGTTCCCCGGCGCGGTGGCCTGGTGTCGGTCCGGGTCGAGCATCTGCCGAAGTTCCGGCACATGATCGCCAGTGGCGCGGGCGTGGCCGCCGTCTACGGATCGAAGCTCGCCGCAGCTCGGGACGACACCGCACCCGAACCCGACTCGGACACCGATATGGCTACCGCCCCAGTGGAATCCACACCCGATACCGACCCGGCGGAATCCGCACTCGGCGATTCCGGAACGGGCGCATCACACATCCCGGCCGATCACCGGGACGACGACCTCACCACGACACCTCCCGCCGACCACCCGGCGGGCCTCGGCGAGCCCCCGGCGGCACGGTGGGATATGGTGCCGGACAACGGGAACCAGTTGTTCGAGGCACTGGCACGGTGGGAGGGCCACACCCGGCCGCAGCGAGTGCGCACCATGCTCGCCGACCGGATGCGGGAGCATTTCGACGACCTGCTGCCGCTGTTCGACGACACGCCCCGGAACCGGCAGATCCGCGAGACCGAGCAGAGCCGGCGCCTGCAGGCCGAGGTGGAATATCGGGACGGGCGCCTGACCCCCGCGCTATGGTCCGCGGAGACGAACCGCCGCCGGCAGTTCGACCAGGAGCTCGAGCACTGGCGGCGCACCGAACTCCGGAGCCTGATCGGCCTCCTGCGCAACCCGCACGCGCCGACCGATCGCCTGATGGATTTCCTGATCCCCATCGCCGCCCGCGAATTCGGACTCGACCTGGTCGTGCTCCGCCCGGACCGGACCCGTGATGTGCACCGGTACAGCGAGTTCGACGCACCGTTCATGCTGTTGCACGTATCCCCCGGCGGCACACCGCGGTTGAGCGTGGCCATGGCCGCCGACGGCATCGGATTCACCCTCGACCCCGCGGACCTGGACAACCCCGCGGCATTGCCCGCACTCCCGGCGACCGAGACCACCCACGATCCGATGGACGTCGACGTCCCCACGGCCACAACGGCATTCGACGGTGACCGGACGGACTTCGGCCACGATCTGCTGGACAAACTGGGATTCGTACTCCCCGGCACCACCACCGAGACACGGACCCCGTTCGACCGGACCGGGCTCGACCCCCCAGCACAGCGACCGACGCAGTTCCCGGTCCTGGGCGTACCGGTCACGGTACGCAGGCCGGATGTCCCCGGGGCCGGAGACGTCCTGACCCTCGTCGACGAGCGGGGCAACGTGCGGCAGCTGGCGGCCACCGGAGTCGCGGAGGCGGAATACCTCCCGACCGGAGGCAGATACCTGATCCGGCTGTCGAACGGGGCGCACATGGCCCTGCACAAGGATCTGGTGGACCTGAACGACGGTTTCGAGTTCCGGCCCGGCACCAATGGCAGGTACGGCACGCTGAGCTGGAACGTGCCGGGGGGCCAGACCCGATTCGTCGCCCTGGACGAGGCCGGCCGGAAGATACCGGTCCACGTTCCGCACGGGCACCCCCTCGTGGCCAGGCCGGGGGACGAACCGTGGCAGTGGATCAAATTCGCCGAGGTCCCGATGTGGGTCCGTGTCCGGGCGCCCGAGGGCGTGCTGCCGAGACTGCCGCAACTCGTCGACCGGAGCGGTGATCAGCTCTTCGGCCCGCACGGTCCGCAGCCGCAGGACGCGCGCCAGGGCGCTGCCGGGGACTGCCCGCTGTTCGCCAACCTCAAGGCCATGGCCGCCACCGATCCGCAGGCGATCCGCGAGATCGTGCGTGACCACGGCAACGGCACCGTCAGTGTCCGATTCCGCGTCGGGGACACGCTCGAATGGGTCACCGTCGAGAAGACGATCTATGTCACACCGGACACCGATCGCGGGCACTTCGCCTACCACCGGCCCGGAGAACCGCTGTGGCCCAGCATGATCGAGAAGGCCTACGCACAACGGTTCGGCGGCGGCAACGGCTACCACGGGCTCGCCGCGGGAGGTCGGGCCGGCAGGACGGCCGAAGTCCTGAGCAAGGGTTTCCACCGGACCCCGACCGGCCGGGCCTACCAGGCGTGGAGTTCCGAGCAGGGCGCGATGGTGACGGTCGAACAGCCGGGGCGGCCACAACCCGTCCGCACGGTCGACGACGGTATCTTCCTGCACCCGCTGCGCTTCGACATGTACACGCTGCACGACCTGGTGAGCGGGTTCCTGACGGGCGAGCAGGCACACTCGGGCCGCACGCAGGCGGACACGCCCGCGGCCGATTTCGAGTTCTCCCGCCGGATCGCGGACAGCTTCGAGCACTGGGAGCAGGAGGACACGGCCCGGCGCAACGCGGCGAAACAACAGATCCGCACCGTCCACCAGGGCGATGAGGCCGACATGAACGCGGCCTGGGCGGAGTTCGAACGCACCGACGACTTCCTCACGCCCGAGGGGTTCGGCAAATATCTGGACCGGCGCTTCCCGAACCACTGGGATGCCGAAAAACGTGCTCTGACAGAGTATTTCAGAATCATCCAGGACGGAGATCCCGAGCAGCGGGTCCTGCCCGGCCATTTCGCCGCCGCCGGCCGGGCGGTCGCGGAACGGATCGACCACGCGCTGCGGCGCGGCACCAAGGTGCTGTTCGGCACGCATCCGTACGGCCGGGTTCAGGAGGACACGACCGCGGTGCGTGGCCTGGTCGGCGGCCACGCCTACGCGGTGCTGAACATCGATCGGGACGCGACGGGCACACCCGTCGGGGTCCTGATGGAGAACCCCTGGGACCGGAACCACACCTACCCCACCCCCATCTCCGGCATCCAGTACCGCCTCGACCCCGGCGGGACCGGCTACATCTCCGACGGCCAGGGCGGCCGGTACCGCGACGCCCCCGACGGCACCCGGTACATCACGAGGGCGGACGGCACTCAGGAACGCCACGATCCGGACCGGAACGTCTATCGCTTCTCCCCGGACGGCACCCGATACCACCGCAGCCCGGACGGTACCGAGCAGCAGCGGAATTCGAACGGCAGCCGATACCGCAGGACACCCGACCGGACCGAGTTCTGGACGAACACGGACGGAACCAAGCAGATCCGCAGGCCGGGCGACCCGGCTCGCTCCGACGATCCGTCCCGGCGCGACCCCCGCGACACGACCATCCCGCACCGCGGCGGCATCGTCGCCGTCGCCCTGGAACACCTGCCGAAACTGGACGCCCTGGCCATGAGCGGGCCGGGTGCACACGCCCTGTACGGACCGCAGGAGCCCACCCCGGCGAGCGTGTCCGGACCGGCGCCGCACTCCGGCGGCGCCACCACCGCCGCCGCGCCGAACGGCTCGAGCGTGGCATCGCCGGTCGCGCGAGCGCCGCACCGGCGAGCGGAATTCCCGAAGACGTTCGATTGGGCGTTGCTGCAGCCGACACCGCTGGATGCGAGCGAACGCCTGGAGAATCTGTCGTTCGCGGAGAAGCGGCACAAACTTCCGGTACTCCCCGTGCCGGTGGATCCGGTCGGCACGCATACCCCGACCGGCGATGCGCTGCTGCGGCTCGTCGAGCACAACGGTGACGCGCACCGGTTCTACGGTGCCGGTCGGATGGCGGTCACCGTCGGTCGAATCCCCGGTAAGGGATGGCATTACGCGTACTGGGGCCCCGATGGTCAGGCCAGGTACATTCCGGTCGAACTGACCGACGGATTCACCTTCCGGCCGGATCGGCCGGGCGGTAATTCCGGAATGCTGCACTGGAACGTGCCGGGCGGGCAGACACGTATCGCCGGAACGGCGGCCTCGGACGCGGCGTCGAAGGTCGTGACAATCGCGGCCGGGACACCGGTGCTGGCCAGACCCGGAGACGGTGCGTCACGGTGGATAAAAATGGCCGGGCACGACGAGTGGGTCGCGGTAGCGGCCGGGCACGATGTCATCCCGACTCTGCCGCAGCTCGTCGACCGGCACGATGATCCGTTGTTCCACATCTCGGAGAGCGGCGATCCCGTGGTGTATCCCGAGGACGTGCGGCAGGGTCGCGCCAACACGTGCGCGATACTGGCCCCCTTGAAGGCAATGGTCAACGACCATCCGCAGGCGATCCCGGACATGCTGACGGACTACGGGGACGGCACGGTCGGCGTCCGTTTCTTCGTCGAGGACCAGCCCGAGTGGGTCCGGGTGGAGAAACAGATCTGGGCGACTCCGGACGGCATCGGATATTCCATTCGGCACGAACCGGGTGAGCCGATCTGGGCGGCGATGATCGAGAAGGCCTATCTGAGCCGTTTCGCTCCCGACGACGGTTACGGCACCCCGCTGCACTCGCCCGACACGGTTCTGCGACGTCTCGGCCGGGAATACCACGAAGCCGGAACCGGGGTTCCGCAGCCGACCCTGACCCATGCGGAGCCGGTGCTGCATCCGTTCCGGCTCGATCCGAGCGAACTGCGGAAGTTGTTGGGAGCCAAGGCCGATCCACAATTCATCGAGCAGTTCCCCGGCTACTACGAGCACTGGCGCCAGCACGTCGACGCGCTGCGCAGATCCACCTGGGAGCAGATCGAGCAGACTTGTCCGGACGGCCCCGCCAGGAGATCCGCGTGGGACAACTACCTGCGCAGCGAGGAATTCGACGCCGCGGCGGGATTCCTGACCTATCTGAACGGTTCCCTGCCGGCGAAATGGCGGGCGGAGAAATTCGCTGTGGCCGCCTACTACCGTCAGCTCAGCGGTGGCGAGGGATCGAACACCTTGCGGTCCGACATCCAGAAAGCGGCCGGGACGTCGTTCCTGAAGCGAGTGGAGTACCTGCTCAGGCGCGGTACCACGATGGTGATCGGGACACACGGATTCGGTCCCGGGATCGAGAACTCCACAGTGGTGCCGGGCCTGTTCGGCCGACACGCATACCCGATTCTGGGCGTCGAATACGATGCGCACACCGGAAAACCCGCGCGGCTGATGCTGGAGAATCCGCACGACGACAACCGCGGATATCCGTGGCCGGTCCCCGGTATCGAATACCGTCTGGATTCCGGCGGGACCGGGTACCTCGACGATCGAGGTGTTCGCCACCGCACGGATGAAGCCCGCGGTATCGAGTACTTCAGTGTCGGCGATCCCCGGACCGGTCGCGGCGTCGGCGGCCGGTTGCACGACATCGTCACCGATTTCTTCACCCCTGCCGGCGGGGCGGAGTTCCGTCGCGATCCCGACGGGACGATCGTCGGGCTCTCGAAGAACGGCGAGCGTTACATCCGGACTCCGGACGGCATCGAGTACCGGGTGATGGCTGATCATCGGGCCTGGCGTCTAGCGAACGGCACCGAATATCGAATGACGTCCGCGGGATACGCCCTGGTGCAGGTCCCGGGCCGGAGCCCGCAGTTCCACGAGCCGGGCACCTTCCACGCGTGGCCGCCGGTGCCCGTTCCGAAACGCGCCGGCGTCATCGCCGTCGGACTCGAGCATCTGCCGAAGTTCCACGAGGTCACCGCGGCCGGTCCCGGTGCGCACTCGGCCTACGGACCGGGACCCACCGCGCAACGGACCGGCGCGAGGTCGCCCACCGCACTCGCGCCGGGTTCGGCCGCCGGTTCCGGCCGGGTCGATCCCGCGGCCGAACTCCCCACTGCCGAATCACCTGTCCCGCAACGGCACCTGTGGCTCGAGGCTGGTCTGTTCACCCCCGAGCGCGCGGGCACGCACCCGACGAACCCCGCGCCGAACGCGGATCTGGCGGACATCATGCGCGACCACCCGGACGTGCTGGACGCGCCGCGGCCGCTGGACATCCTGCGCACCTCGCTGCGGCCGGGGGTGGCATTCGAGGATCTACTGATGCTGCGGGACCAGTCCTATATCAACGCCGGGATCCCCATTCCGGAGGTGTCGCGGGAGAACTTCGACCTGTTCCTGGAGGGCGTCTGGGGTTATCGCCAGCTGATCGGCGACGCGGACGACGTCTACACCCTCTACAGCGACCGGGGCGCGAGCGACCCGATCGAGGACACGATCGGCTACACCGACGCGATGGTGCAGATCCTGACCCGTCGTGCACCCGGACCCGCGCAGACCGCCGTCATCCAGGGAGTGGGCCTGCTCACCAAGGACAACGTCCACCTGTGGCATCCCTACGATCTGGAATTCGTGCACTACGGCCGGGTGAATCCGCCGGACGGGATGCGCAACGAGGACATCGGTTACAAGATCTACCTGAACCCCGCCAGCAACGCGCGGACCTGGCTGATGAGCGGAGTCGTGCGGGATGTCGTGGACGATCCCGTCCGGTTCCCCGGCGTCCACTCGGCGAAGGTGACCGGCCCGGTGCATCGGCGAAACGATGGCATCGTCATCTTCCTGCGCGACGAGGACGCGGTGCGGCGGGTGCTCTCCTGGGTGCGTGAAGTGCAGGAATCGCACAGCGCCCGGTTCCTGTGGGACGTGCCGCCCGGGGTCGATCAGGTCATGGCCGGTGTCGGGTACGCCGCCGAACCGCCCCGCGCGGCTACGAGTTTCGGCGGATTGCGCACGGCGCTGATCTTCGCCGCGCTCGAACGGCACCGCAGCGGCACCTTCCAGGACTTCCAAGGCGAGGTACTGAATCTGTTCTACGCCAACGGAATCGACCCCGAACGCGTCCACCTGCACCTGCCCGGACACCCCGGACCGCAGCCACCGGCACACCTGCCGCCGACCGAGCCGCGATAGGTGCTCGCCCCGGGTGACGCACCGCAACGTGCGGAGCGTCAGTTGTTCGCGGCGGCCACCACGATCGGTGCCACCTGTTCAGCTTGCCGGCACGAGTCGAACGGGAACAGGGTCGCGCTCGGTCGTGTGTCCGGCATCGAGTCCGCCCCGGTTCCCTTCTTGGCGAAACTCAGGGTCACTTCGATGATGTGGGCATCGCCGGTTTCGTGCCCCGACTCCGGTCTGTAGCTCAGGCTCACCGAGCATCCGCCGTTGTACTGCCGGGCCTCTACGCCGGACAGTCCGGCTACGGTCACCCAGCGCTGGTATCGCGCTTGTGCCGGGTCCGGGCTCATCTGGGTATCGCGGGCGAACCTCACCTCCACCACTACGTCGGTCCGGGCCGCGGCGTCGGCGAATCCGCTGGAGCACAGGTAGGGCCCGGCCCAATCCGCCGAGCCGGCGTGCCAGCCGCCGGGTAGCGCGCGGGCGATCTGATCGACTGTGCGGCAGGGGTTCTTGCCGTACAGGCTCGGTTGTCCGAGTGTGGGTGCGATCGGGGCGAGTCGGTCGAGTCCGGGTCGCATCGCCAGGATCATGGTTTTCGCGGCGGCGCACGCATGCTGCGGACTCGCGGTGGGGACCTGCCCGGGCTGGGTGTACAGCGTGGTCCGGAGTACGTAGCCGAAATGCTTGATTCCGGACGGGTAGTACGAATCGCAGCGGTCGTACACGGTGCCGTCCCTGTCGGCCGTACGCTCGGGATCATCGAGGTGAATGCCGTTCTCGTCGATTCCCGTGCTGCGGATGTCGCCGAGCGTGATGTGAAACTCCGCGCTGGGCTTGTCGCCGGTCAGGGCCTCCAGCGTGCACGCATCCAGATCGTTCCCTGGCACCAGCAGGGTTTTCACCTGCGGCCCATACTGTTTGGCCGCGTCGAGGTCGAACACCGAGCAGGGGTCGACCGCACGGAGCTTTGTCATGAGTTCGGCGGGGTTCGTGGGCTTGGCCGGCTCCATCGGCGTGGCGATACCAGCGACAGGGTGCGACCCCGCCGCGCAGCCCGCGAGTGCACAGATGGTCAGCAGCACCCCCGACGTTCGTGCAGCTCGCCGAAATGCCGTACCGCGCATGGATTGCCGCCGCATGACTGTCCCCGTCCCCGTCGCGCTCGCCGAGGCGCCTGCCGACGGTCCCCCCGAATGATCGATAACATCGTAGACCGGTGCGCGCGACCTTCGCCCGGCCAGGCGGGCAGTACGGGAATCGCGCAACTCCAGTATCGTGTTCGCGTTCGCAAGGGCGGGAGGCATTCCCGGGCGGGGCAGCCATGGCTGCCGGCGTCGGGGTCCGGATGCCAAGAGTGCAAACATGATTGGATTACTCGATGTTGAACGAGGGTGATGTCTTCGCGGGCTACACCATCCGGGGTGTGCTGGGCCGCGGGGGCATGGGCTCGGTGTATTCGGCCCAGCACCCGCGACTGCCGCGGCTGGTCGCACTCAAGCTGTTGAATCGGGAACTGTTCGCCGACGACGAGATGCGTGCCCGCTTCGAACGCGAAGCCGATGTCGTCGCCAGCCTCGACCATCCGAGCATCGTCACGGTGTTCGACCGCGGTGTCGAGAACGGGCAGCCGTGGATTTCCATGCCGTACATCGACGGTGTCGATGCCGCGTCGGTCGACCCGGCCGGCTACCCGCCGCAGCGTGCGGTGCAGATCACCGGGCACATCGCGACCGCGCTCGACTACGCCCACACGAAGGGTGTTCTGCACAGAGACGTCAAACCGGCGAACATCCTGCTGGCCAACCTTGCCGGCGGCGAGCGGGTATTCCTCACCGATTTCGGTATCGCCCGGCTCCGTGACGACGCCAGTCACCTGACGCAGGCAGGTTCGGTCAACGCGACGATCGCTTACGCGTCGCCCGAGCAACTGTCCGGTGTCGCCCTCGACGGGCGCGCGGACCAGTATTCGCTGGCGTGCACGCTGTTCTGGTTGCTGACCGGCCGGACGCCGTTCCAGTCCACGAATACCGCCGCGGTCATCGCAAGTCACCTGCAGCAGCCACCGCCACCGATCCGTGCGATCCGCCCGGACTTGCCGCCGGCACTCGAGTCGGTACTGGCGCGGGGATTGGCCAAACGGCCCGAGGAACGTTTCGCGTCCTGTTCCGAATTCGCAACGGCCGCATGGCAAGCACTGACCGTCCCGAATTTTCCCGCGAGTCCACCTGCGGCCCCAGCCGTCGGAGTCGGCGAGCACACAGTACGTTCCGCGTCGCGCAAGCGAGTGGTCATCGCTCTCTGCACGGCACTGGTGATCGCGCTGGCGGCCGGAATCGGAATCGCTGTCACAGTTTTCGCGAATTCGGGCCCGTCCGGCTCGGCGGTGAGCACGTCGTCCGCCGCACCGAAGTCGGCCACCGACGTCGCGTGGAACCCGTGTTCGGTATCCGACACCGATGCGCGGGCAGCCGGACTGAATCCGGAGAAGAAGAACCCCGACGTCGGCACGGACAAAACGCTCGGAAAGACCGGCTGCACCTGGCTGAGCGACAACTGGTACATGCTGGAGATCGACTCCTTCTCCGGTCGTACGTTCGCCCAGTCCATGGATCTGGAAAACCTTCAGAACCCGAAGAACGTAACCATCGGCGGACGCCCCGCCGTACTCTTCTATCGCCCGGCGGACCCGGATTTCTGCACGATCGGATTCGATGTCCCCAACAACCCCATCTATTTCGGCGCGGGGGCCAAGATCTCTTCCGATCAGAAGGGGGATACCTGTGCCGAAGCCACGAGAATGGCGAGTGTGCTGGTGAAGGATCTTCCAGCAGGGAAGTGACCAGCCCGCAACACCTACGAAAACCGTTACGTCAAGAGGGAACCCAGCCTGGGGCCGCTGGGGCGATGCGGGTCTTCCGGCCCGAATGTCGAAGACTTCGACCATTGCCGCTGTCGAATCGTGTCGAAAGCCTCTGCGCGGTAACGGTTCCGCAGGTTGCGGCACACGGCCCCCGGACCGCCTGCGGATATCCGAGGCCGCAAAGGCGCTGGGAATCAGGTTGCCGCAGTGCCGAAGTAGCCGGTCCCCCATTCAGTTACGGCTTGGTCTCGGGCGTAACGACACGGCAGGGGTGGCTGATAGTTCCAGCGAGCTACTGCCCCTGGGACACGACATCGTCCGGGCGCAAGGTCTCGCACCCCCTCATGGATCTCGATCACGCACAACCCCGAAGGAATACCCATGTTCGCTGTGGCTTTCATACTGACGCTGGTATGGATGACCCTGGCCGTCGTCGCCGTCGTGGCACTGATCCGTGGACGGCTGCAGTGGGCTCGCATCCACACCCGAAAAGCCGCCGGGTGGGTACTGGCCGCAGCAGCCGCGGTCATGGTCGTCAGCGGTCTCGTCGCACCGAAGCAGTTAGCCCCTGTCCAGACACAGGCCATTTCAATGCCGGCGCCGACCACCACGGTGGCGATGGCGCCGCCGACGGCCGCTGCACTCACGACAACCAGTACGGTTCCGTCTGCAGTCCCCGCTCCACTGCCTCCGCAGGCCATCGCCTCGCCCTCGGCCCCAGCTCCGGCCCCATGGATCGTGACCGTGCAGGCGCCAGTCCCGCAACCGACGGCCGCCGATCCGGTACCCACGTCGCCGCAGTGGGTGACCCCGGGAGCCTTCTGCGCCCCGCAGGGGGCCACCGGCACCAGCAAGACCGGCAAGGTTATGGTCTGCAGCACCACTGCCACCAACAACCGCAACCGATGGCGCCACGAATGAGCTTGCAGTGCTTGCGTTTTCCTTCCTGCTGGAATCCGTCGAGCCGGGGGCCGATCATCGACGGGGTAGAATCACCGCAGGTCATATGCGATGAGCCGGTATACCGGACTGCGACGCTGACCTCCAACCAATAACTCGGAGCCAGATGTCGGTAGGGGCAGCTACGATCACCTCGCCGACTCACTCGCCACCTCCGCCGCCAGGAGATGCTCCGATGCCCGCAGCCAACGAACGCGTCACCGAGTTGTTCTGTACCGCAGCAGAATTACGCGGCTACCAGACGCAGGTGACCGCCACGAACGAGGTGAGCGTCACCGGCCCCACTGGCACCACAGTGCTTCACCTGGGCAACCTGCTACGCAGAGTCCTCGCGGCTCCCGAGAACGACTGGCCGGCTCTGGTCGCGGATCACCTCGGAACCTTCTTGGCCCAGGCCGAAATCGACAACAGCGACCCCCTCGACGCTTTCGACTTCACCGCGGTGAGGGCGCTGCTGCGCACACGACTGTACGGCGACAATTTCTCCAATCACGTTCCGTCCGTGCGCCGAACGCTGACATCAGGGCTCGACCAACTGGTGGTGCTCGACGGTGTGCACACAATCCACCCCGTGACGTACCCGCAGCTCGCCACCTGGCCGATCGACGAGCACGAGTTGTTCGTTCTGGCGGAGAACAACACCCACGCGGACGGGCCGGTGCAAGTCGAGCGCGCCGAGTTCACCGACAACGCTCCACCCTGGTACCTACTCGCCGGTGAGGACTACACCAGCGCCCACGCACGGTGGCTCGACGACTACCCGGTTATCGGAACCGCCGGTGCCCTGTTCTCCATCCCCGCCGAACGCTCCCTCTACGCCGCACCCATCGAAGATCTCACCATCCTCCAAGCAGCCACGATCCTGGCCCAAGTCACCACCAACCACTACGACCACGACCCCGCACCCATCTCCCAGCACCTGTTCCACTGGTACAACGGCTACATCGAACCAGCCGTACACATCGATCACAGCGGAACCGGGTTACACCTGTACCCGACAGACGATTTCCAGCTCGTACTCAACCAACTCGGCCGATGACCACCCGCATACAGCGCCAACCGCACCAGGATTCGAGGTCTGATCCAGAGTGACGCCGCGCTCCCTCGGATCACACTCACGGTGACGTGCTCCCCTTCTCCTCATGACTCGAATGAAACAGTTCCGCGGTCCAGCTGAGCATTTCTATGAGAAGCGCTCCTATCACACCCAGGAGCACACCCGACCACAGCATATAAATCGAAAGCTTGTCTGATGCGCCACGATTGGAGAATAAATATACCGGCTGGTCCGTACATCCCAAGTTGCCCTTCTCGCCAAGCTTGTTCTGCCAGTCAACCCGATTATCGTATGCCCACGCACTATCGAATCCATCCATGGATGGATACTGCTCCACAAGCGTTCTTCCTGACCCGCGATCAACATGAATTTTCGAGTCCATAGCGCTTTCGTAGTCAGTTGCATCACCTATCGAAGTCCAGTTGACCTGAAAAGGTAACAAAGTCAGTTTCGGCGATGAATCGAACGACTTTCCTTGAACTGCACGCCAACCAGCCGTACGCGGAAGTGCACATTCCTCGACGTACAGGTACTGCCCATTATCACCGGTAGCTATTCGCACTTCGCTCGGCTTCACCCCGTCAGCATACGGCCACATCTGCGCCTGATAATTCAGAAATTTTTCAGCATGTATCCGATCCAGTTCCGACCGATTCTTCTGAGCCCGATCAGTCGAATCGTCGAGCGCACCGTAGTCGGTAGCAGAAGCCCGTTCACTGATCGCATCTACGTCAACAGCATGCTTTGTTCCGCTTGCCAATTCATCGAAGGAAACCTGGGGAAGTGAATACTTTCCACATTTGACTCCCGAAGCAAAGTCGCTACCGATGAAGCTGACCCTGAATCTGCACAGGCGCGGCATTACCATCAGCGCCATACGTTATCCCCTTCGCCGTGAAATAGAAGACGATTCGAACGCCGCCCGCGGAGTCATACAGTTGATCGACATGCAGCATCAACGGAAGGCCGCCACCTTCTGTTGCCACGATCACCAGGCCGCGCGAGCCTCCGTCGACAGCAGAGTCAGGACGTATCAACTGGCTTATGTCAGGAAACAGCCAGGCGAGTGACGCAACGATGGCAGCGATTGCCACACCCAGCTTCACGAGATATATCTTCAAAGTGCGTCGACCGACGACTGCCATGTCAACCTACGATCAATAGAGGGTTACAGAAGTAAACGAGCATCACTCTGATATTCCAACCTGCGTTTCCCAGGGCAACGGGGGCCGCTGCAGGATCAAGCGACAGCGTGACCTGATCCTGCAGCAGATTCGTGGATGGCCTTGCAGAGTGCTGTGTTGTCGGTTTCAGCTTTTTTTGCGGCAGTACCAGGCGTACGGGTTGCTGGAGTCGCGCAATCCGGACGCGGCATTGGCCCCGTACTGGTGAGGAACAGTCCGGTCCCCGCCGCGACGACCGGAACCTCGGCCTCCTCGCGCACGGACCCGGCTTCCAGGATCAGTTCGGTCGCGCCATGAGCGACGCATGCACTGATTGCTTCGTTCACCCTGTCGGGGATGTTGAGCGGGGACCGGGGACCGGCGTATTGCAGCGTCTGGGCACCGCTGATTGCGGCGACGGCAGTGAATATCATCACCAGAACTGCCAGTGGGAGACAGAGCATTACACGCCAGGCTCAGAGCAAGGGGAGCCGGCAAGCGACCTCGCCGATCCGGCAGTGACGCCACGTCATCAGATGGCACAATCTCGTCGAATCGTGTCGGCCTGAACGGACGTGAATATTTGCACGACGTTGACATGGTTGGGACCGTTCTCGTCAGGAGGGCACCGTTGGAGTATTCGACGATCTTGCAGAAAGGTGGTGTTGTTTGGCATCCACTGGAATGGTGCGATGTTCCGCGCCGATATTGCCGGTCACGGTCGCCGTCCCGATGGCGACGGCACCGCCGCGGCTAGTGTTCTGCATGAGGGAGATGGGCTGGTCGGCTAATGCCGATACAGCATCGGCAGCGCAAGTGCCGCGTGTTGAGTGTGCGCTTCCGCCGCCGTCGAACCGCTGGGCATACATCACTCGTGGTGCTGGCGTGTGTGATGAGCACGATGCTCGAAACCACAGCCGTGAATACGCCCGGACTAATCGCTGAATGATGTGAGAATTAGCGAAATCTACTGTACCCCCTGATGTTTCACTGCTATCGCCAGTCATCCTAACGCTGCCGGACAACCGAGAGAGCGGACTTTGGTCAGGACGGCGCCGAATGGGGAAAGAAACGGGTTGGTACCCGGTTTCATCCCTCGCGTGCCCTTGTCTCGCGTCGAGATTCGGCGATCGAGCCGTGTGACCTACGCGTTGGAGCGAAAGCGGTCGCTTTGCGAGAGCCTCTCATCGACGGATGCCGTTGAGTCGAGCGGGATCAGGCGGGTGTCAGGTTCGTGGTCCGGGGTGGCCGCAGGCGGTACAGGGTGCCGTCGGAGGCGGTGACGTAGAGGGCGAGTCGATCGCCGTCGGGGGCTATCCGGACCGAGGTGGGGCCGGGCGGGTAGTTCGGCGTGAGCAGGCCGGATGCGATCGTGCACTTCGTGCCGGTGACGGGGTCGAGCCGGTACACCGTTCCTGCGAAATTGGCTGCAAGATAGATGTTTCCGTCGATGGTCGTCTGGAAGTCGTCGGGTGCGGCGATAACCGGATCGAGCCGCGCGGCCGTCGTGGTCCACGCTCGGGGTGCGTCGAGGGGGATGCGGTAGATCTCGCCGGTGGACGCGTTGTCGGTGTAGACGGCCTTGCGGTCGGGGCTGAACGACAGGCCGTTGGCGCTGGGTACCGGAGCCCAATTGGGGGTGAGTCTGCCTGTCGCGGGGCTGTATCGGGTGATGCCGGTCGACGGTCCGAGGATGACCACGCGTGTCAGGAGCAGGTCACCGCCGGGGAGCGCCAGCAATCCATTCGGGGCGGTCAGTCCGCGCACGAGTTGCTCGATGTGACCGGTGGCCGGGTCGAGGCGGCTCAGCGTGCCGGTCGGCAGCTGCAACAGGTTGGCTTCCGCGCCGTCGCCGGTGAGGAAGTACAGGCTGGAGCCGACCAGGCGCAGCCCTGCGGGTGCGTCCAAGCCGGTCGCGACGATGCTGACGTGTCGTTCGCCATCGACGTGGTAGATCACTCCCCGCTCGACTCCCGACAGATAGAAACCGCCGCGACCATCGGGTTCCAGGTTCTCGAGTTGCCCGAGCCCGGAGACCACCTTCGCGATCTCCCATCGGTCGCCACAGGTGCCCGGCGCCGCGGCGGCCGCCGGCAAGAATGTCAGCGGCATCGCCAATACCGACACCACAGCAGCAACCGACCACAGGAACCGGCGACGACGGGCTCGCGCATTCACGAATTGAGAGTTTATGCGCTACCACTCGATTCTTGCGACCACCGAGCGGTCTCGCTACGCACCCTTCACCGCAGGCCGGCGGTCGACTTGGCCTCGACCAGCACGTCCTCGAGCATCGCCGGAGTAAGTCTTCCGGTGAAGGTGTTCTGCTGGCTCACGTGGTAGCAGCCGAAGATCGTGAGTTCCGCACGGCCGGGGAGTGCGGGGGCCAGCGAATAGCGCACGCCGTGACCGAACTTGGGGCGCGGGCGCGGCACGGTCCAGCCGGATTCGGCCAGCGCGGGGAACAGCGCCTGCCAGCCCCAGCCGCCGAGGACGACGATCGTTCGCAGGCTCGGTGCGAGCAGGCCCAGCTCGGTGATCAGCCAGTGCCGGCATCGATCGCGCTCGTCCGGGGTGGGCTTGTTGTCCGGAGGTGCGCAGTGCACCGGGGCGGTGATCCGCGTGCCCAGCAGCCGCAGCCCGTCCCCGCGCCTGGTCGAGTCGGGCTGACTGGCCAGCCCCGCCCGGTACATCGCCGCGAACAGCACATCCCCGCTGCGATCGCCGGTGAACATGCGCCCGGTCCGGTTACCGCCGTGCGCGGCCGGAGCGAGCCCGACCAGCAGCAACCGGGCATCGGCCGGTCCGAGACCGGGAACTGCCCGTCCCCAATAGGTCTCGTCACGATATGCCGCCCGCTTGACGCGCGCGGCCTCCTCCCGCCAGGCAACCAAACGTGCACAGGCCCGACAGTCGGCCACCGCCCCGTCGAGTTCATCGATCGACCGACACACCATCGAGCCATTCTGACCCGCCGCCCGCGGAGCCTGCCACATCAGGGGCTGCCATGCCGCGCTGCTCGGATCAGTTCTTCCGCGTCAGAGAGCCCGAGGTCACCATGAACGGGATGCTGTGATCCTGTCCCGCCAGGATGGCGGTTTGATGTCCCGCGTCGTTCGCGATCGACCAGAACGTCAACGTGGCGGGGCCGCAGATCTGCGTGGCCGGAGAGAGTTCGGCGGTGTTCCCGTGCGCCTGGAACGTCCAGTTGCAGCCGTCGGCGGTATGCGCGGTGACGATGCTGCCCGCCGATGGCGTGAAGGTGACCGGCCCGGACATCGGGGCGGGTGTGATCCGCAGGGGAACGAAGTAGGAGTTGGTGGCGGCGTTGGTCGGGAAGGGAGCGCGGTCGAAGGTCCAGGTACCGCTGAAACGCCGTGCGGTGTCGGCCCGCGTACCCGCGGCGGCGTTGGTGCGGCGGCCGTCGACCAGATCGAATCCGAAGGTCCCCGGGCCGAGATAACTGTTGGCGTGCAGGGTTTCTCGCTCGACATCACCATGAACGGTGACGCGCCAGCGGTCGATGTTGTAGCCGGAACCGATCACGTTGTTGAAGCAGTACTGGGTGGTGGACGTCATTTCCAGCGCGTCCCCCACAGGCCGGAAATGCCAGGTGCAGCCCTGATCGGTGTGGCCCAGGACCTCGTTGTCCGCGCCGCGAGTGAAAGTGACGGTGCCGATCTGTGGAATATCGGGACGATATCCGAACAGGTCCATGGTGGCGATATTGATTCTCTCGAAGTGGTCCGGCTGATCGTAATTCCATGTGCCCAGGTACTTTTCGACAGATCCGGTCACTTTGGCGGACGCGCCCGGCACCGCGTCGGCCGGTGCCGGGGCGGTCGCGAGGCCGGCCAGTGCCAGGGCGGCGATCGCTGTCAGCCGCTTCGAATTGCCGAACATGAGGTCTCCTCGGATGGTGCTCGATGTTTTGCGGGTCGGCACTATGACGAGACGGTCGTCGGAAAAGTTACCGCACCGGACAGGTAACTTTTCGCCTCGCCGTCTCGTCGTAATAGGTGTGGAAACTCATGGCGACCGGTTCGCTGCTCTGTGGGGTGCGCACCGCGCCTACGTGGTCGACCTTGCGTTCCGGATGCTCGGTGACATCGCGGAGGCGGAAGATGTCGCGCAGGAGGCGTTCCTTCGCCTCTCGCGCGCTCGCGCGGACGAGCTGGACAACGTTCGCGGCTGGCTGACCGTGGTGACCGGCCGCCTGTGTCTGGATACGATGGGCAGCGCCCGGGCCCGGCGCGAGCAACCCGGGGACCCGCAGCTGCTGAACTCGGCGGTCTCGCCGGACCTCGACCCGGCGGACCGGGTCACCCTCGACGACCGCGTCCAGTCGGCGCTGGCGATGGTGCTACAGCGACTGAATCCGCCCGAACGGGTGGCGTTCATCCTGCACGATGCGTTCGCCCTGCCCTTCGAGGAGATCGCGACGATCCTGGGCCGTCCACCGGGTACGTGCAGGCAGCTGGCCCGGCGGGCGCGGGCGAAGATCGCCGGTGCGGCGGCAGGCCCGACGATCGGAGCGGCCGATCGCGCGGCCCTCGGCGCCGACCCCGGAATCGACGCGGTCGACCGAGCCACCGCATCGACGCACCGAGCCATCCTGGACCGGTTCATCGCCGCCTGCTCCGGCGGCGACCTCGACGCCCTGCTGACCGTGCTGGCCCCGGACGCCTGGGGATCAGCGACCTTCGTCGCGGGCTCGCTGCCGACGCCGCCGGACACCCGCAGCGCGCCGGACGTGGCGTCGAATCTGTTGCGCTACTTCGGTTCCGGCGCAACGCTGGTTTCGCATCCGGCGCCCGGGACCGTGGGAGTGCTGGCATACCACAACCGCCTGCTGTACGGCATCCTCGTGCTCACGGTGCGCGGCGACCGGGTGGCGGGCGTCGAGGCGGTCGTCGACCCGACGATTCCCCTGGTATGAGGCGAGCCGTCATCAGCACCGCCGGTCGCTGCCGATCCGGACATGCGCGTCGATCCGGCGCGGCTGCGGGAGTTCTTCGAGGAGTACATCCAGCTCGTCCAACGCTACGGCACCACCGACGACACCGGTGACGACCGGAAAGCAGTACTGCTGCGCCTGTTCGGATTCCCCGAGATCTGAATCCCGAATCGAGAGACCACCCATGCACCACATCTGCCCGCGGTCGCTCGGCCGGTTCGCCGTCGCATGTCTGCTCCTGCTGAGCCTGTCGATCCTGCCGGCCGGTCCCGCCACTGCCGCAACCGCTTTCGACTGCACCGGCTTCGCCTGCACCGACGTCAGCTTCACCGGTGGCGATGGGCTCACCCTGCACGGCACCGTGATCGGCCCGCCCCCGCCCCATGCCCGGACCCCCGGGATCGTCCTGGTGGCCGGCGCCGGAGCGGGACCGCGCACCGAATACCAGTCCGAAGCCCGCGCCTTCGCCGCAGCGGGTATCACAACGCTGGTCTACGACAAACGCACGATCGGCTACTCGTTCGCTCATCGCGACATCTCACTGCTGGCCGACGACGCCCTGGGCGCGGTCGAGTTACTGCGCCGCACGCCGGGCGTGCGCGCGGATCAGGTCGGGCTGTGGGGATTCAGCGAGGGCGCCTGGGCCGCACCGCTGGCGGCATCCCGCAGTCGCGGTGTCGCATTCCTGATCACTCTCGGCGCGTCCGGGTTCAGCCCGTTGCGCTCGCAAACCTGGAGCCTGGCAACGACACTGCGCCATCGCGGAGCCGCCGGGTCGCTCGCCGGGACGATCGCTGGTCCCACGGCCCGTCTGCTCGGTGAGACGGGCGCGTTTCCCGCGGCGGACTTCGATCCGTTGCCCGCCCTGCGCGCCCTGCGCATTCCGGTACTCGCCGTGTGGGGACAGCATGACGTGCAGGTCCCACCCGCGGAAAGTGCTGCGGCACTGCGGAACACACTGACCGCCTCGCCCTCGGTCACCATCCGATTCCTGCGCGGTGGCGCACACAACGGCCGCTCGACCACTGACGGATTCGACCGTCTCGGGACCCCACCGTATTCGGGCGCGCCGCGCGGGGCGTTCGCACCGGGCTATTTCGACACCATGACCGACTGGGTTCAGCACATCGCGGCCGGGAGCCCGCCGATCTCGTCCGCCGATGCCCCGCCACAGCAGACGATGCTCAGCGTCGATCCCGGGCGCGGCCGGTGGACCTCTGCGCGGATGCAACTGATCGTGCTGTCCGCTCTCATCCTCGGCTTCGCAGGCTATCTACTGTGGTCATTCACCGATCGCCGTTCCCGCGCCACCCGACCCGGAACCCGGCTCGCGCGCACACTGGCCTGCTCCGGGCTCGTATCGGTCTTCGCGACGGTCTTGTACGCGGTGTCGATCCTTGCCTTCGACGCGCAGACGGTCGGCCCGATCGTCGCGGCCCGGCCATTGATATGGCTGGCCCTGCAGGTGCTCGCCCTGCTCACCACCGCCCTACTGGCCGGCACCGCGATCGCCACCGCCCGCGCCGATACCGGCCCGCTCTTGCGGCACCGGATCGCGTCGGCTGTCCCGCTGCTCGTCGGCTGCCTGTGGCTCGCATGGGCAACCACCTGGGGTTTGCTCCCCATCTGAAAACGCCAACGCCGCCGCCACGGTTGCCGGCGCGGTGCGCATGGCGGACTCGAAAGCCTCCCTGCGCCTTCCACGATCCATGAAGTTCGGCGGCAGACCCGCCAGATCCGCGCGGCCGGGACAGATGGTCACCAGCCGCGGTCCCCGCAGACCTGCGATCTCGGCGTCGAGGACCGCGGTCATCGGCCGGCGCAGCAGCCGGTCCTCCAGAATGCCTGCGGCACCGGGGATTCGGGCACGGGTCGGCGAGGCCATCGGCGCGATCAGGTAGATCTCGTCGAGTCCCGCGGTGGGCACCAGGTCCAGCGAGGCCGTCGATGCCGCACCACCGTCGATGAAGACCGTGCCTGCGGCGTGGACCGGAGGCATCCAGCCCGGGACGCCCCATGAGGCCGTCAGCGCGGTCGCCACGGACACCATCGGCGCGCCCGGCGCACCGAATACGACCCGCTCGCCGGTCCGCGCGTCGACCGCCACCATCCTGGTTCCCTTGTGCGGCAACCACTCTCCGCCCTCGGTCAGGGACTCGGCCAGCCGTCGCAGCCAGCCGGCGTCCCCGCGCCCGATCGGCGAGATGCCCGCCAGCGCGGCAAGCCCGCGCTGGGTGCGCAACAGACGAGGGTTGAGCAGACGCGGAGAGGGCAACGGCGGCAGGCTCGGCGGCGCGGCAGCGTAGTGCGCGCGCAGCCGCGGGTCGGCGGCAGCGCCACGCTCCATCGCGACCAGCTCGTGCACGGCGATGCCGCCGCCGAGCAGGACCGCCAACTCCGCGCCGGCAGAGGTGCCCTGAATAAGAGTGGCCGCGCGCGGATCCCAGTCCAGCTGTTCCGAAAGTGCTTGCAGGACAGCGACGGTCCAGGCGCCACCGATGGTGCCTCCGCACCCGATCACAACCGCACGCGCGGTCACCGGGTACGCCCCTTGCCAGACTCGGGCTTCGCGGGAACCGCGCTGGTCGGCTCCCCTGCGCTGTGGTCGCGGGACTGGCGATCGATGCGGTCGATGTAGGCGCGGCGGCCCTCGGCGTCGATCCGGTTCAGCGCGCGCCGGTCGTCGATCACGCGGCGGACCAGGTTCTCGATCGGTTCGGGCACCAGCGCCGTGACCATCGACCAGCCGGGCGCCAGCCAGCCGGGCACCGAGACCCGGGCGGGCCGCTTGCGCAGGCTGTCGACCACCGCCCGCGCGACGTCCTCGGGCTCGACGGTGGGGATGGTGCTGCCGATGCCGGCGCCCGACGCCAGTTCGGTGCGCACCGCCGAGGGCAGGATCGCGGTGACCGTGACCCCGGTTCCGGCGTATTCGCGGCGGGCCGCCAGCGAGACACCGAGGGCGGCGAACTTGCTGGCGTTGTAGGTGACCATGCCGGGCAGCGGGATCATGCCGGCCATCGAGGCGATGTTCACGATGTGCCCGCGACCGGCGTCGATCATGCCGGGCACCACGGCGCGCATGCCGTTGATGACACCCCGCACGTTCACGTCGAGAACCAGGTCGGTGGTCGACTCGTCCTCCTCGGCGAAGCCGCCCAGCGGCATGACACCGGCGTTGTTGACCAGCACATCGATCCGCTCGTCGGTGGACACCACCTCGTCGAGGAATTCGCGCCAGGAGGCACGGTCGGTCACATCCAGGCGGGCGCTGCGGCAACCGGGAATCGTGGTGGCGGTCTGCGCGGCGACGTCGGTGTCGACGTCACCGATCCACACCTTCGCGCCCGCCGCGGCGAACGCCCGCGCGGTGGCGGCGCCGATACCGCGGCCACCGCCGGTGACCACCACGACCGCGCCCGGTAAACCGATCCGAGAGTTGTTGCGTGACATCGTTGTCCTTCGTTGATCCAGTGGTGCTAGCAGGCCGACGTGGCCGGTGCGCTGCGGGTGAGGTGGAAGTCGGCATCGTCGGGTTCGGTGAGCATCTCGGTCATGGTCTTGCGGTCGAACGGCCACAGGTCGATGGCCCGCTGCTCGGTGAAGTACCAGGAGTTGCACCCGGTGTTCCACACCGTCGGCCCCGTCGCCGTGGCGACCTGGTCGGCGAAGCGGGCCGTGGCCTCCTCGGTGACCTCGACGGTGTCGATCTCCCCGGCGCGGAACCGCCGCAGCCACCTCACGATGTAGCGGGCGGTCAGTTCCGAGGAGTACTGCAGCGAGATCGAACCGGTCGGCGAATTCGGGCCCAGCACGGTGAAAAGGTTCGGGAAGCCCGGGATCGCCGTCATCCGGTAGGCGCGGGGACCGTTCGCCCACGCCTGATCGATGTGCACACCGTCGCGGCCGCGCAGGTCCATGGGCCGCATGTAGTTGTGCGGCCGGAAACCGGTCGCGAACACGATCACATCCACGGGATGGTCGGTGCCGTCGGCGGTACGGATCCCGGTCGAGGTGATCTCGGCGATCTGTTCGGTGACCAGTTCCGCGTTGGGAGCACCGATGGCCCGGTAGTACGTGCCCGACACGACCTGCCGCTTGCACAGCGGTTCGTAGTCGGGAGTGAGTTGCGCGCGCAACTTCTCCTCGCGGACCTGCGCGCGCAGCGAGAAGCGCGCGAAACGCTGCACCGCCAGGTGGGATGCAGCACGATGTCGGTGAGCAGGCCCGAGGCCCACAGGGATCCGGCGTACAGCGCGCGGTGCGCGGCAGGCGCCGCAGCCAGCGCCTTGCCGAACATCCTCGGTTGCGGCACACCCATCGGCGCCCACAGCACCCACTGCGGAGTGCGGGTGAACTGGGTCAGTTTCGCGGCAGCGGGCTGCAACGCCGACACGATCTGCACTCCGGTCGAACCGCTGCCGATCACCGCGATCCGCTTGCCCGCCGTGACGATCGAGTCGTCCCAGCGGGCGGTGTGCACGACCGCCCCCTGGAACTCGGCGAGTCCCGGGATGTCCGGCGTGAACGGGTGATGCAGCACGCCGGTGGCGGCGACGACGAAGTCGGCCCGCAGCTCGGTGCCGTCGGACAGGCTCACCTGCCAGCCGTCCGCGCCGTGCACCGCGGCCGTCACCTCGGTGCCCAGCACCAGATGCGGTGTGAGACTGAACTTTTCGACGACGTCGCGGTGGTACCGCTGAATTTCGGGACCCGTCGCCCAGACCCGGCTCCAGTCCGGCTTGGGCGCGAACGAGAACTGGTACAGCTGGGAGGGGACATCGCAGGTCAGGCCCGGGTACCGGTTCCAGTGCCAGACGCCGCCGACGTCGGTGCCCTTCTCGACGATGACGAAATCGGTGAATCCCGCCTGTTTCAGGGTGACCGCCGTGGCGATCCCGGCGACGCCGGCACCGATGACGACGATCCGTGGATCGCGCGTTGCTGTCATGGGACTGAGCCTTCCGGTCAGGATTGGTTGTGCGCCTGCAGTTTCGACCGCACGACCTTGCCGCTGGGGTTGCGCGGGATCCGGTCGATCCGGGTGAACCGCTTGGGCACCTTGTAGCGCTCCAGCCCGGCCTTGACGTGCTGCTTCAACTCGTCGTCGGTCGGGTCCGAGCCGGCGGCAACCACCACGAACGCGTGCAGCACCTGGCCGAATTCGGCGTCGGGGACCCCGATCACCACCGCGTCGGACACATCGGGATGCGCAACAAGCCGGTCCTCGACCTCGCTGGGGAAGACGTTCTCGCCACCGGAGACGATCATGTCGTCGGAGCGGCCGTCGATGTACAGCCGTCCCCGAGCATCGAGGAAACCCATGTCCCCGGTGTCGATGTACCCGTCGACGATCTCCTTGGCACGCGGCCGGGCGACGCTGTCGGGGGTGTAGCCGTCGTAGTCCACACCACCACGGACGAAGACCCTGCTGGTCTCCCCCACACCCGCGAGGGACCGGTCAGCGCGCAGGATCCGGATCGACACGCCGAGCGCGGGACGGCCCAGCGTGGCTGGCTGTTCGACCAGGTCGCGCTGGGTGGCGATGGCGACCAGGCCCGCCTCCGTGGATCCGTAGCCGTTGACCAGGATCGGGCCGAAGGCGTCGATCACTCCGGTGATCGTGGTGGCGGAGATCGGCGCGGCGCCGGTGACGATGAGCCGCAACGACTTCAGGTCCGCGCCGGCGGTTCCCGCCTCCAGCAGCCGCTGCAACATGACCGGCACGGCCATGAGCACCGTGACGCGGTGGCGGGCGATGTCGTCGAGGACCTGCGGCGCCTCGTAGCGTCGGTGGCAGATCAGGGTGCCGCCCAGGATCAGCGGCCCCAGCAGGGCGACCAGCCCGTAGGCATGGAAGAACGGCGGCGCCACCAGGACCGTGTCCCGCGAGCTCAGGCGCAGGTTCGCCATCGCGGTGGCGGCCAGTCCGGCGATCGCCTTCATCGGCACCACGCGCGGCACACCCTTCGCGACACCGGTGGTGCCGGAGGTCAGCATGGTGATCTTCACCGCCTTGCGCACCGGCGGCGGGGCCGGATGCCGTTGCCGGGCAAGCGCGTCCAGCGTCGGCAGGCCGTCCGGGGCGGTGCGCCCCTCGTGGTAGGCCACTACCCGCAGCCCGCGGAACCGCGAATCCGCCACGGCCGCAGCGTATTCCTCGTCGTAGACCAGGACGTCGGGATCGTGGCGGGCCAGGATCGCGTGCAACTGTTGTTGCGGCAGTTCGGTATTGACGAAGATCAGCTCCGCGCCCAGCCGGGCGCCGGCGCCCGTGGCGACCACGAAGCCACGGTGGTTACGGCACAGGATGCCCATCGAGGCCGGCTTCGTGGGGGCGATCGCTGCGATCGCGGCCGCCACGGCCTCGAACTGTTCCCGCAACCGGCCGTAGGTCACCGCGCCGTCGTCGTCGACGATCGCGACGCGGTCCGGATACCGGATCGCGCTGGTGGTCAACAGCATCGCGGGGGTCGGTCCCAAGCGCCGCAGGCTGCCTATCAGATCCACCAGGCCGCGCGGGCCGACCGGGCGCAGCGCGTCGGACGCCAGAATCGGCGGCACCGCCCGCGCCCACCGCCGGGCACGGCTGCCGAGTTCAGCGCACACCACGGCCCACCTCCGCATTCTCGATCTCGTTGGGGGCCTTCGTATTCCGTCCCGATTCGACGCTGGCCAGCGATGCGCTCGTGTCCCCCAGGAACCGGTAGACGAAACCGATGAGGACCTCGAGCGGCAGCCGCAGCACCGGCACCAGGATCGCCGACGGATGCCCGTACAGCGGAGTCATCGTGCGCGGTTTGTCCACCACTGCGCGGGCGATGACCCGGGCCGCGTCCTGGGGTGTCTGTCCGGGCAGCATGCGCATCCAGGCGCTGGGCGCGCTCATCCGGGTGTGCATGAGGCCGGCGTAGAAGGTGGTCAGGGTGACCCCGTCGGCCCGCGCCTCCATCCCGACCGCGCGCATCCACCAGTCGAACGCCGCCTTCGACGACAGGTAGAAACCCCATTTGGGCATCACCGGGAACATGATGCCGACGGTGGACACGTTGACGATGTGGCCGCTGCCGCGCTCGCGCATGGACGGCAGCAGGGCGAGGGTGAGCCGCATCGGGCCCAGGTAGTTCGCGCCGTTGGTCGAGGCGATGTCCTTGGGGCGGTCGTAGGACAGGTGCACCGAACGGCGCAACGACTTGCCCGCGTTGTGGATCAGCACATCCACGCCGCCGAAGTCGGCCAGGACCGCCTCGGCGAACTCCGACACCGACTCCTCGCTGGCCAGATCGAGCCGGTAGGCCTCCGCCGCGCCGCCCGCGCCGGTGATCCGGTCGGCGAGCTCCTGCAGCCGGTCCACCGACCGCGCGGCCAACACCACGGTCGCACCGGATTTCGCGAACAGTTCGGCGGTCGCCGCGCCGACGCCGAACGAGGCGCCGGTGACGACCACGACCTTGCCCTCGACCTCGCGGCGCAGCCGCCTGGTGCGGCGCAGTCCACGTGGTCCGATCACCCCGGCCACGGCTCTGGCGACGGGGTGGTGCACGAGCCGGGCCGGGCCCGCTACGACGCTGTCGACCATTACTTCTCTTCCGCCTTCCCGACCTCGTTCATCGGCTGAAAACCGATGAACGCCAACAGTTTCGGATCCGAAACCAGTGCGTCGACCACACGCTGGGCCAAGACGATCTCCGGGTCCACGCGCACGGCCCCCAGCACGGTGCCGAAGAAGTTCGCGACGATCAGATCCCGGACCTGTTCCCGCGTGAGTTCGGGGGAATGCAGCCAGTGCACGGCGATCCCCTCGATGAACGACAGCCAGCCCAGGACGGCCGCACGCAGCACCGCGCTGGTGTCGGTGTCGGTGAGTTCCACCGCCAGCGCCAGGGCGAAACGTTCCCGGTGCTCGTCGCGGATCCGCCGCACCTGCGCATCGGCGGTGTCGGCCAGCAGGGCCTCGAACGAGCCCGGTTCGGCGTGCGCCTGGTCCAGCAGCCGATCGACACCGCGGTTCAGCCGCTCGAGCGCCGGCCCGCGCATGGCGTGCATCTCGCCCCAGAACTCCTCGGCGGCCTGCTCCAGCACTGCCAGGTAGAACCCGCGTTTCCCGCCGAAGTGATAGCTGATCGACCCCGCCGCCACTCCGATCGAGCGGGCCAGATCCACGATCGAGATCTCTTCGTAGCGCCCCCGGCTGAACGCGGCCCGTCCCGCCTCCAGCAGCACCGCACGCGAGGTGTCGCCACGCCGATTACCGGCCACCCTGCCTCACTTTCTGAATCAGATTCAAGAAAGAACGCTAGCGGGGTACGCGAGGAAGATCAAGAGAAAGTTGAATCTGATTCAGACTCGCGTCGGCGCCCCGATATCGGGTGCCCTCAGATGTGGATGTATCCGCCGGTGAGCGGGACATCGTCGAGGCGAGGCGCGACGGATTCCCCGCCGAGTGCGGTGCGCAACTCGTTCTGCTCATCCCTGACGACATGCATGACGGCGTTGATCAGCGCAAGGTGAGCGAACGCCTGGGGATAGTTGCCCCAGTGCCGACCGGTCAGGGGGTCGATCTCCTCGGCGTAGAGGCCCAGTGGGCTGGCGTAGCCGAGCAATCTTTCGCACAACTGCTTGGCACGGTGTTTTTCACCGATTTCCGATAATGCGGACACCAGCCAGAACGAGCAGATCGTGAACGTACCTTCTTCCCCGGCGCAGCCGTCGTCGGTTTCGTCGATCCGGTAGCGCAGAACCAGTCCATCGCTGGTGAGTTCGTCGGCGATGGCGAGCACGGTTTTGCGTACCCGTTCGTCATCGGGACGAAGAAAACGAACCAGCGGGATGAGCAGGGTCGAGGCGTCGAGTGCGGTGCTGCCGTAGTACTGGGTGAATACGCCCCGCGAGTCGACCGCATTGGCGCAGACGTCGGCACGGATTTCCTCTGCCGCCTGTTGCCAGCGAGCAGCGCGTCGCAAGTCCTGGTGGATACGGGCCAGGCGTGCGCCGCGGTCGGCGGCGACCCAGCACATGACTTTGCTGGAGGTGAAGTGTCGTGGCATTCCGCGCACTTCCCAGATGCCCTGGTCGGGTTCGCGCCACACCGCGAGGGCACTTTTGACCGCCCAACGCAGCAGCGGCCAGGTGCGCGCGTCGATCTGGTCCTGATGGCGGGCGAAGAGGTAGACCGAGTCCAGTGCCGCACCCCAGACGTCGTGCTGACGTTGGCGATAGGCGTCGTTGCCGATGCGCACCGGGCCGGCGTTGTCGTACCCGCGAAGGTTGTCCAGCGTACGTTCGCGCAAGTCGGTTTCGCCGCCGATGCCGTAGACGATCTGCATGTCCTCGGTGTTTTCGGCGTTTTCGGCCAGATTGATGATGTGGGAGAAGTAGTCGTTGGCTTCCCAGTTGAAGCCCAAGGTGTACAGGCCCCACAGCGCGAAGGCCGAGTCCCGGATCCAGGTGTAGCGATAGTCCCAATTACGTTCTCCGCCAGGGGTTTCCGGCAGTGATGTGGTGGGGGCGGCGACGATCGCGCCGGTCGGGGCGAAGGTCAGGCCTTTGAGGGTCAGGGCGCTGCGGGTGAGCTGGGCGCTCCACGGGTGGTCCGGAAACCTGCCCCCGGCCAGCCAGTGCCGCCAGTGGTGCACGGTCCCCACCAGCCGTTCGCCGGCCTCTTCGACGGTTTCCGGAGCCGCCCGGCTACCCCACGACAGCGCGCAGAATCGGGTGTCACCATCCTTGAGCAGGGTACGGGCGATCGCGCGCGAGCCCTCGAGGCCGAGGCGCAGGTCGGTGGTCAGCCGCAGCGGCAGATCGACGCCTTCCGCGCCGGCCCGGACGACGTGGTAGCTGTCGAGGTATTCCCAGGTAGCAGGGGCTCGGCCGTAGTCGAAGGCAGGCTGGCAGTCGAGCACGAACTGGATCTGTCCGGTCTCGCAGTGCACGATGCGCAACAGGATGTGTTCGGCGTCGTAGTCGGTGGGCGCGCGGCGGTGCGCGCTGCGGCCAGGCTGCTGGTGCCGCCAAGGGCCGACCAGCAGGACATCGCGCACGGTTGCCCATCCTTCGCCGCTACGCCAACTCGTCTCCATGACCATCGTCCCAGGGATATATCGACGATCGGCCGGGGTCGCGATGTCGTCCGGAGCAAACCGAAACGACCCGGCGGAACGATCGAGGACAGCCCCGAAGACGCTGGGCGAATCCATCCGGGGCAAGCACATCCACTCGATGGCCCCGCTGGGCGCGATAAGGGCGGTGACCTCGGAATCGGAGATGAACGCATAGTCGTCGATTCGCGGAAAAGCCGAGACCCGGGGCACATGTTCCGGATAATCGTTCATGCGGTGCTCCCATTCGTCACCCTGCTCGGCCACGTCGAGTGCTGCTTCGATCGTATGACCGGTTTTGCATGGTTTCCATAGGCGTGCGCGAAGCACATGTACTCACGCAGTGATCAGTTGACCGTTACCGATTCGGCAGGTCACGTCAGGATTCACGCGTCGTCTGCGACTATCCGGTCTAGACTGCTGCAGGTTAGCTGGTGAGATTCCCTGGAACTCTCGCAATCGGTACGAGCAACGGTTGGTCATGTGGTCGGGACCACGGGTGAGTCGATGAACGACGGAAGGACACTGCGGGCCTGGTGGCACGATCCGGTCGACTACCGCTGGCTGGTGCGTACCTTGGCGGCTCGATCGGCGCTGCGTCCGTTGAAGCTGCTGATCGGTGTCGCAGGCGCTGCGATCGCGGTGATGGGTGCGGTGATCGCGGGTACCCCGGTCGGTCCGCCTGGCGAGCCCGGCATTGCTTCGACGATCGGAGTGCTGTGCGGGGTGCTGTGGGCGCTGCGCTGGTGGCTGCTGCCCTGGCCGAGTAAGACCGAGTCGCTGGTGCTGATCGGCTGCGCCGATGTGCTGTTCACCATGGAGTTTCTGCAGGTGCCGGACCGGTTGTTCGGAGCCCTGGGTGCCGTGCTGCTCGTAGTCACTGGCAGTTACCTGGGCTTTTTTCACAGCGCGCGGGCGTTGGCGGCGCATTCGGCGTGGTCGTTGCTGTCGGTGGTCGTGTTCTCGTTGCGGATCGCCACCGGCGGCGGCGATGTCCGGTTGGCTGTTGCGGTCGGGCTGGTGCTGTTCGTGTCGGTGGTCACCGTGCTACCCGCGTTGCAGGTTCTCTACTGGCTGCTGCGGACCGAATCACTCTCGGACCCGTTGACGCACTTGCTGAACCGGCGTGGCCTGGAGATTCGGCTCCCGGTGTTGGTCGAGCGGTGTCCTGCGGTTTGTGTGATGTCCTTCGATCTCGACCGGTTCAAGAGTGTGAACGACACTTGGGGGCACCGTGTCGGCGATGCGGTTCTGGTGCGGACCGCGCGGCGCTTGTCCGACGCCGCGGGAGGCAGTGCGGTGGTGGCGCGTACAGGTGGGGAGGAGTTCGTGGTCGCCGCGCCGATCGCTGACGACGTTGCCCGTGCCGAGGCCGAACGCCTGCGTCACATGATTGCCGAACCGTCGGAGACCGCAGTGGAGGTCACTGCCAGTGTCGGTGTCGTCGTCTTCGATTCGACCATCTGTCCACAGTGCCCCCGGCCGAGCCCGGACCGGTTACTGCAATCTGCCGACGCCGCTATGTACCAGGCGAAACATTCTGGCGGAAATCTCGTTGTCGTCGACGAGCTCACCCCGCCGCGCGATCACCATCATCCGGTTTCCGATTGACATGGCCGCCGGCTCGGCCAGGCACGCTGCCGCGGGTGTCACAATGGGGATCAAACCTCCAGCGTCCGAGGAGCTACGGGCATGGGATGGTTCGACGCACCCGAATACTGGTTCGGTCGGCAGATACTCGAGCGTGGCACCGCGGCCGTCTACGTGCTCGCTTTCGTGGCAGCTGCCAGGCAATTCCGGGCGCTGATCGGCGCTCACGGGATGCTGCCGGTGCCGCGATTTCTGGCGGGGCGATCGTTCGGGCAGGCTCCGAGTGTCTTTCAGCTGCACTATTCGGACCGGTTCTTCGCCGCCCTGGCCTGGTTCGGGGCGGCACTGGCGGCGGCGGTCTGCGCAGGCCTCGCCGATCTGGTGCCGTTGGGGGCGGCGATGGTGATCTGGTTGGTGTTGTGGGTGCTGTATCTGTCGATCGTCAATGTCGGACAGGTGTGGTATGCGTTCGGTTGGGAGTCCCTGCTGCTGGAGACCGGTTTTCTGGCGATCTTCCTGGGCAACGACCGGGTGGCGCCGCCGGTGCTGGTGTTGTGGCTGGCGCGGTGGCTGCTGTTCCGGGTCGAGTTCGGTGCCGGACTGATCAAACTGCGCGGCGACCCGTGCTGGCGCGACCTGACGTGCCTGTGCTACCACCACGAGACCCAGCCGATGCCGGGGCCGTTGAGCTGGTTCTTCCATCACTTGCCCAAACCGTTGCATCGAGTCGAGGCGGCGGCCAATCACATCGCCCAGCTCGTCGTCCCGCTGGGACTGTTCGCTCCACAACCAGTCGCCGGTGTCGCCGGCGCGATCGTCGTGGTGACCCAACTCTGGCTGGTGTTGTCGGGCAATTTCGCCTGGCTGAACTGGCTGACCATCCTGCTGGCCGCCAGCACGATAACCGATTCCGCCGCAGCCACGGTGCTGCCGATCCCCCATTCACCAGCGCTACCGGCAGCGTCGCTGTGGTTCATGATCCTGGTCATCGCGTTCACCACGCTGACGGTAGCGCTGAGTTATCGGCCGACGCGCAATCTACTCTCACACCACCAGCGCATGAACGTGTCCTTCAACCCGTATCGCCTGGTGAATACATACGGGGCCTTCGGCCGTATCGGACGAACACGCCTCGAGGTCGTCATCGAGGGCACCGACGAGCGGCACATCACGGAACAGACGATCTGGAAGGAATACGAATTCAAAGGCAAGCCCGGCGATCCGCACCGGATGCCCAAACAATGGGCGCCTTACCATCTGCGTCTGGATTGGCTCATGTGGTTCGCCGCCCTCTCGCCGCACTCTCGGCCGCCGTGGCTCGGACCATTCGTGCTGCGGCTGTTGCAGAACGATCGGGCGACCCTGAGATTGGTCCGCCACAATCCGTTCCCCGAATCCCCGCCCCGCTTTCTGCGAGCACACCTCTACCGCTACCGCTTCACCACCCTCGGAGAGCTGCTGCGCGAGCGATCCTGGTGGCACCGCACCGTCGTGGACGAATACTTTCCGCCCGTAACCCTCGGGAATCTGCAATCCGCCCCCTGACCACGCACCACGGGCCCTCGGCCCAGGCTCCTCACCACCGTCACCCGGTCAACCCGAGGGCGCGGGCGGACCGCTCCCGCATCACGATCTTCCGAATCTTGCCGGTGACCGTCATCGGGAACTCGTCGACGACCATCACGTAGCGGGGAATCTTGTAGTGCGCCAGCTTGTCGGTCGCGAACGAGCGCACCGCCTCGGCGTCCAACGGATGCGCACCGGTGCGCATCTTGATCCAGGCGCAGAGCTCCTCGCCGTACTTCTTGTCGGGTACGCCGATCACCTGAACATCCTCGACGTCAGGGTGGGTGTACAGGAACTCCTCGATCTCCCGCGGATAGATGTTCTCTCCGCCGCGGATCACCATGTCCTTGATCCGGCCCACGATGTTGCAGTAGCCGTCCTCACGCATCACGGCCAGGTCGCCGGTATGCATCCAGCCGTCGGCATCGATCGCCTCCGCGGTCTTCTGTGGCTCGTCCCAGTAGCCGAGCATCACCGAGTAACCCCGGGTGCAGAACTCTCCGGCTTGTCCGCGCTCAGCGATCTCCCCGGTCAGAGTATCGATGATCTTGATTTCCAGGTGCGGATGCACCCGCCCGATGGTGGCTGTACGCCGGTCCAGGTCGTCATCGGCCCGGGTCTGGGTCGAGACCGGCGAAGTCTCGGTCATCCCGTAAGCGATCGACACCTCGGTCATGTGCATATCGCTGATGCAGCGCTTCATCACCTCGACCGGACACGGCGCCCCCGCCATGATTCCCGTGCGCAGAGACGTCAGATCGTACGAGGCGAAGTCCGGGTGGTTCTGCATCGCGATGAACATCGTCGGCACGCCGTAGACGCCGGTGCAACGCTCGTTCTGGATGGTCTCCAGGGTGATCGCCGGGTCGAAACCCGGTGACGGGATCACCATGGTCGTCCCGTGGCTGGTGCAGCCGAGGTTGCCCATCACCATGCCGAAGCAGTGGTAGAACGACACCGGAATACAGAGCCGGTCTTCCTCGGTGAAGTTGATCAGCTCGGTGGTCGAGTAGCCGTTGTTGAGAATGTTGCGATGGCTCAACGTCGCACCCTTGGGATTCCCGGTGGTGCCCGAGGTGTACTGAATGTTGATGGGGTCCAACGGGTCCAAGGCCGTCATCTTCTCGGCAACGGTGTCCCGCGGGAGGGGATCGCCGTGCGCGAGCAGGTCGGTCCAGTCATCGGTGTCGAGGTAGACGACCCGCTGCACAGTCGGGCAATTCGCACGTGTCTGTTCGATCATGCCGCGATAGTCGGAAGTCTTGAAGCTGGTGGCCGCTACGAGCAGCGACAATCCACTGTGGTTGACCGCGAAGCTGAACTCGTTGGCGCGGTACGCAGGGTTCACGTTCACCAGAATCGCGCCGATCTTGGCGGTGGCGTACTGGGTGAGAGTCCACTCCGCACAGTTCGGCGACCAGATTCCGACCCGGTCGCCCTTGGTGACACCGGCGGCCACCAGTCCACGCGCGGTCCGGTTGACATCAGCGTCGAACTCGGCCCAGGTCCATCGCCGGCCACTCGCGACCTCTACCAGAGCCTCACGATCGGGATACGCGGACACGGTACGTTCCAGATTCGCGCCGATTGTCTCGTGAAGAAGACCGGGATACTCCTCACCACGTACGTATGACTCCATGTTCCGTACGTATGACTCCATGTTCACTTGTCTCCAGTTCCGGGCCGGGTCGCCCCGCACCCCGACTTTCGTTGCCTCGGTACGTCATCGGCTCGATACACACGCCGATGGCCCTGGAACCTATCAGCGCGGGCCCTACTGTCGGACGCGTTCCGATCACTGGCTGGTGAAAAATTCGAACACGAAGTCGAGTCTCGCGATTCCGATGTCCGGAAAGACCTGCCGAGGGGTTCCCCAGCGGTGCCGCACCGAATCGGGCAGCCGTGGATTGCGGATCTACGGCCCCGCGACCGGGTCGAGACAGCTGGCCGGCGGGTCGACGAAAATGCACAGAGCCGGAGCACGGGTGGGGCGATAGCCGACCGGGACTCCACCCGCGGCGACGATCTGCGCATAGGCGCCCACAGCGTCGGTGGGGCGGCGGGTGAGCGACGGGTCGGTGCGTACATCGACCGTGTAGAGGCCGAATCTCGGTGTGTAGCTGCCCCATTCGTAGTTGTCGGTGAGGCTCCAGTAGTTGTACCCGATCAGGTTCATACCGGCGGCCTTCGCGCGCTGCAGCCAGTAGACGGTGTCACGCAGATGGTCGCTGCGGGTGTAGCCGTCGCCGCGGGGCCGGCCGTTCTCGGTGGGCATGCCGTTCTCCACAACGTACAGCGGCTTACCCGGAAAGCGGCGTGAATAATGCTGCAGCGCATAGTAGATCCCCTCGGCGCGCAGCGGCATCTCCCAGATGCGCGGACCCGGCAGGGTCGGCAGCGCCGAACCGGTGGCCCGCCCGATCGCCCCGTACAGCGACTGCGCCGGGTCGAAGCCGAAGTAGTAGTCCACGCCCATGTAGTCGAGCCGGGCGGCGATTCGGTCGACGAACGCACCGTTGACCTGGTCCTCCGCACCTGCGACATATCCGACGTTGGCGGTGACCTGAGCGCCGGGCTGCCTGCTGTGGATGTAGTCGTAGCCGGCGTTGTGCACATCGACGATCTCGTTCAGCATCCGGCCGGCGTCGGCGCCGCCCTCGCGGACCTCGTTTCCGATGTACGCAGCGGGCTCGTTCACGGTGACCCACAACGGATTCCGCGAGGAGTACCGATCGACGACGGCACGCATATGGGCCAGCCAGTCCCCGACCATTCCCGGATTGCGCCAGCCGCCCCGGCTCGCTTCCCAGCCCGGGTACACCCAGTGGTCCAGGGTGATCATCGGCCGCATGCCGGCCCGCACGATGCTGTCGACGACCGAATCGTAGAAACGAAAGGCGCGCTGGTCCCACACCCCGGGCGCGGGCTGCAGCCGGGCCCACTCGATCCCGATCCGGAAAACCCGCATCCCCATGTCCGCGGCCAGCCGGATGTCGGACTGGTAGCGATCGGCGAAGTCGACCGAATTCCCCAGTGGCTCCAATCCCCGATCCCGAGCGATATAACGCGTCCAATTACTGTCGGGCGCAAGACCTTCGGACTGGAATCCCGAACTGGCAACCCCCCAGAGGAATCCGGAACCCAGCGACGTGAGCGCGGCCGCCCGCGGCGGCCCCGCCAGGGCCGGAGTCCCGACCAGCGACACCGATGCAGCAGCAACGAACACCGCCGAGACAACCCGAAGAAGCCAGGATCGCATCAATTCAGGGTAACGAACGGATCCCTGCCCGCGCTGGCGATGGCACGAATTCCACTCCGCCCGAACGATGTTGCCGCGTGATGCGGATTCGTCATTGGATCGTGGCGGTCACGGCACACGGTACCTCCGGTTGGTCGCCGAGCCGCCGACGACTTCGCCTCACGCCGAGGCGTGGCGCAACGTCGCCAGCAGGGAAGACAGCTGTCGCAGTTGACCGGCGGACAGTGCGCCCAGGATTTCTTTTTCCAGGTCGCGCGCGACGATTCGGGCCTCGGCCAGCGTTCGCCTCCCGGCTTCGGCCAGATGCACCGACCGTTTGCGGCCATCGGCGGCATCGGACCGGCGCTCGATGAGGCCGCGCTCCTGCATACGCGCGAGCATCTCGGTCAGCGTGGCCTTCGTCGTCGCGCTCGCCTCACCGAGCGCCTTCTGGTCGAGTCCATCGTGCGCGTCGAGCGCCTCGAGCACCGCGTACTGCGGCTTGGTCAGTTGCGGCATCCGTTCGTGCCACCGGGCACCGTGGTCTTGCAGGATCACTCGCATCAGGTGAAACGGTGTGTCGTCGAACACGCGACCTCCCCATTGTGGTTCGTATACGAACAGACTAGCCTGAGGACAAATAGTTCGTATACGAACAATGGAGGATCTGATGCGTCTCATAGTCGGAATGTCCGGAGCAACGGGTGCACCACTGGGCGTGGCGCTACTGAAGACGCTGCGGGACATGCCGGATGTGGAGACGCATCTGGTGCTCTCCCGCTGGGCGCGCACCACCATCGAACTCGAGACCCCCTACTCCGTCGGCGAGGTGCGCGCACTCGCCGACGTGGTCCACGGATCCGGTGACCAGGCCGCCTCGATCAGTTCCGGCTCGTTCCGCACCGACGCAATGGTCATCATCCCGTGCAGCATGAAGACCCTGGCGGGCATTCGCGCCGGTTACTCCGACAGCCTCGTCGGCCGCGCTGCGGACGTCGTGCTCAAGGAACACCGTCGGCTCGTGCTGGTACCGCGAGAAACACCCCTCAGCGCCATTCACCTGCAGAACATGACCGCACTGGCCGAACTGGGCGTGCGCATCGTTCCGCCCATGCCGGCGTTCTACAACCACCCGGGCACCGTCGAGGACATCGTCGATCACATCGTCGCGCGAGTCCTCGACCAGGTCGATCTGCCCCATCCGCGCGCCCGCCGCTGGGCGGGGATCCATGCTCCCGGCACCGAATTCCCCTCTGCCGCAGTCCATCAGCCCGAATACGCAACCGATTGGAAAGCCGATGCAATTCGATGATCTCAGGTCGTTCCTCGTCGCACTGGACGCAGGCGGTCAACTGCTCCGGATCTCCGACGAAGTGCAAGCAGAGCCGGACCTGGCCGCCGCCGCGAACGCCGCGGGCCGGATCGGCGACACCGCACCCGGCCTCTACTTCGACGACATCGCCGGATTCACCAACGCCAAGGTCGCGCTGAACACGCTCGGCTCCTGGCCCAACCACGCGATCGCACTCGGCATGGACCCGGCCACGTCCACCAGAGCCCAGGTCGCCGAATTCATCCGCCGCTGGGACGCGTTCCCGGTCGAGCCGGAACGCCGCGAGGACGCACCGTGGCGAGCGAACACCGTCCAGGGCGATGACATCAACATCTTCGATCTCCTGCCGCTGTTCCGGCTCAACGACGGCGACGGAGGCTTCTACCTCGACAAGGCCGCGGTCGTGTCCCGTGACCCGGACGAGCGCGACAGCTTCGACAAGCAGAACGTCGGCATCTACCGCATGCAGGTCAAAGGCCCCCGGCACCTCGCGATCCAGCCGGTTCCGGTGCACGACATCGCAATTCACCTGCACGCGGCAGAGGAACGCGGCGAGGATCTTCCGATCGCCATCACCCTCGGCAACGACCCCATCATCACGTTGATGGCTTCGACACCACTGCGATACGACCAATCCGAATACGAAATGGCCGGTGCCATACGGCAATCGCCGTACCCCATCGCCACCGCGCCGTTGACCGGATTCGATGTCCCCTGGGGATCCGAGGTCGTCATCGAGGGAGTCATCGAGAGCCGACGCCGGGAACTCGAAGGCCCCTTCGGCGAATTCACCGGACACTACTCCGGCGGGCACAGCATGCCCGTGATCCGGATCGACCGAATCTCCTACCGCAGCGACCCGATCTTCGAATCGCTGTACCTCGGCATGCCCTGGACCGAAGTCGACTATCTGATCGGACCCGCCACCTGCGTCCCGCTCTACAAGCAGCTCACCGCGGAATTCCCCGAGGTACAGGCGGTCAACGCCATGTACACGCACGGGCTCCTGGCCATCATCTCCACCCGCAAGCGGTATGGCGGCTTCGCCAAGGCAGTCGGCATGCGGGCGATGACGACGCCACACGGGCTCGGCTACGTCAAGATGGTCATCCTCGTGGACGAGGATGTCGACCCGTTCAACCTGCCGCAGGTCATGTGGGCACTGTCGACCAAGGTCAACGCCGCCGGCGATGTCGTCCGGTTACCCAACCTGTCCGTCGTCGCACTCGACCCCAGCTCCGCACCATCGGGCATCACCGACAAGCTCATCATCGATGCCACCACTCCGGTCACACCGGACGACCGCGGCCACTTCAGCCAACCCGTCCGCGACCTGCCCGAAACCGCAGCCTGGATCGACCGCCTCACCACCATGATCGGAGCACAACGATGACCACCCCCGCACAATCGCTCTGCCCGCGCTGCGCCTCGAATACGATCCGCACCATCGCCACCAGTCCCGTCCCGGGGATCTGGGAAGTCCGCCAATGCCAGCCCTGCGGATTCACCTGGCGCACCACCGAACCCGCACGACGCACCGACCGCGAGCATTACCCGCGGGCGTTCACACTCACCGAAGCCGACCTACACGCCGCCCCCGCGGTGCCGCCCGTCCCTCCGCTGGTCTCGCGGTGAGCACCCCGAAGCCGACACTCATGTGGGAAGCCGCCGCGACCCCGGGCCGGCACGCACAGTTGCTCGCCTGGGTTCGCACAACCGCCGCCGAAGAACTCGGCGACACCACCGACATTCGCCTCTACAGCTCCCCCGACGATCGCGTCGTCCTCATCGCCACCTCGAAAAACCATCTGCGACCGCGAATCCGGTCCGAACCGACCGGGCTGACCCGCCGCCCGCCGCACCAGTGGATGTTCCACGAGGTCAGCCGGGACATGGATACGAACCATGTCCCCTGATCGCGCGGCAGTCCCACGGTGGTCCGCATCGCTCACAGCGAGATCTGCGTCGGCGTCCAGATCCAGGCCGTGCCGTGACCTATTCGTGACATTCTGGTGAGCGGCTGGTTGTAGGCGGGTAGCGTCCGGAGGTGCGACAGCCCCGGCGGCATCGACGGCGCCGGGTCTGTTGTCCAACTTGGTTACCTCCCAAGGACAGGGAGGCGGGTCTACCGCGGCGGCCTGCACTCGGGTAAGAGCCGACAGGTCGTGACGCGAGCACGTCGTCGCGGCATGGCAGCGCTCGTCGCCCGCTTTTCAGGTAGCGGTATAGGTAGTCTCACCGATGTGGGTTCGTTGCCTCCGGCGCAGGGTGGTTGTCGTACAGGAAAGCAGACCTACTGAGAACCGAATCACCATGACAACTGCTCTATTGCCTCTCGCCTACGGCTACATCCGCGATGATCTACTCGATGGCCGCTCCCCCGGTACCAGTGAAGACAAACTGCGTGACACCGCCCGCTCCCTCGGCTACGAACTGGGAACGGTATTCCACGAGCCCGAACCGCAGAATGCGACATTGCCTCCCGCATTCGCCGACCTGGTCCAAGAATGCCGACGCGCCGCAGCACACACAGTGATCACCGTGCAGGGGCACATGTCACACATGCCCGTATGCCGGATGGTGCTGTTATCGATCCTCGACGTGCGAGCCGACGCCACAGTCCACGAAGTCTCGGTGTAAAACCGCGCCGACCACGCGTCGATATCCTGTGCATATCGTGGGGAGGCCGACCATGGACGATGCTCTGCGAATACCGCATCTGAGAGCCACCGCAGACTTGGAACTCCGCCCGTGGTCGTTGTCCGCGGCGGACCTCGAGCTTGTCATGGAAGCCGCTGCCGACGACCTGATTCCGATAACCACGGTGCCGGCGAGCTTCTCGCGCGAGGACGCAGCGCGATTTGTCGAACGCCAATGGCAACGAGCGACCGATCGAATCGGATACCCGATGGTGATCGTCCGGCGACGGGACAACACCCCATTGGGAAGTATCGGCCTGTGGTTGAAGGACATCGACGAAGGCCGCGCATCGCTCGGCTACTGGGTGGTCCGCTCCGCCCGCGGCCACGGCGTCGCCGCGCATGCTCTGGCGGCAATGGCCATCTGGGCGCTGGAAGAGCTGCATATCCCGCGGCTCCAGCTGTATGTGGAACCTTGGAACCGCGCTTCGATCCGCACTGCGGAGAGAGCCGGTTTCGAATGCGAAGGGCTCCTGCGATCGTGGCAGAAGGTCGGCAATCGACGGCGCGACATGTTCATGTACGCGCGCCTGGCAACGGGAACCCTCGCCGAGGCGGATCGGGTTTAGTTAAAATTGGGCGAGACTACCCCCTCTCTATGAGAGGACCGTCCGATGGGTTTTGCAGAGATGCGCCGGTTCCGGCGTGATCCGTTGGGTTTCCTCGAGAATCTGCGCCGGACCAGCCCGGCAGAGGTATTCGAGCTGCCGTGGGGCGGGTGGTGTGTCGGCGATACGGGTCTGGCGCTGACAGTGTTGAGTGACCGCGCTTTCAATGCGGGGAAGTCCGGGTTCTTCGGCTCTATGCTGCCTTCGCGGTCTGCTCAGGTCGATTTCGGCCGCGCGGCACGCGCGATTCTGCGGACGCACAGGCCCGAGTATCGCGAGTCCCTGGCGGCGGCGGTGATCGAAATGCCGTCGGTCACCCACTGGCCCGCAGCGGGGGTCGAGCTGGTGTATCGGTGCACCGCGGATGTGTTGCTGCACCCAGATGGTTCTCCCGAGCTGCGGCAGTTACTGGAGCGAAACGCACGCGTGGGCGCGCTTCGCCCGGCCCGAATGGCGCAGCGGGCGCGGGCGCAGCTGCTGCGCGCCAAACTGTCCACCGCGCTGAACGAGCAGATCCGCGACCGGCGCGGCGCCACCGGCCGCACTGCGGAAGCCGAACCACGGGATCTGCTCGATGCCGTGATCGGCGCCTGTCCCGACGACGTCGCCGATACAACGGTGGCGCAGCTGTATGTGCTGATGTTCCGGTCCATCGTGGGACCGCTGGGCTACTCGCTCGCGTGGTCGGTGCTGCTGGGCAGTCTCCACTCTCCCGGCGCACCATGGCCTTGGCCCGTCGACCGGGTGGTACGTGAGGCGCTGCGGCACCGGCCGGTCTCCTGGATGGTCAGCCGTCCGGTCCCCCATCCCGCCGAGTTCGGGGGGATCGCCTTCCAGACCGGCGACCTGCTGTCGGTCAGCCCCTATCTGCTCCACCACGACAACGAACACTGGACCAGACCAGGGGCATTCCAACCCGACCGCTGGATTCGACCGAGCGAACACGGCCCATTCGTGCCCTTCAGTTCCGGCCCCTTCACCTGCGCAGGCGCCGCGGTCGCCCACGATCTGGTCACCGATGCGGCCACCACCCTCACCGAGAACACCTCTCTGCGCGTCATCGGCGGCGGTGATACCCGCCCGATCGTGACCAATGCCGCGACCCCCAGACCGTTCACCCTGCGGCGTACCCCACATGCCCTGTCCGCGCCCGACCGAGCCCCAGGAAGGAGGTGACATCATGATCAAGGCATTGCGGTTCATTCTCACCAACAAGCCGACCCGTTCCTGGAACCCCGCGGAATACGGATGATTCGGCTAGCGGCTGGATGGCTCCACCAACGCCACCAGCTCTCGGCCATCGGTGGCGCCCCCGATGACATCGCGTTTTCACCGGGGTCTCAGGATGAATGAAACTTCCTGAGATCCCAACCTGTTCGGCGGGGATTCGGGGACACCATCGTGGCGGGACGAGCAGTCAGCGAAGGGACCTGGTCCACCAGGGCTGCGCGCGCACGAGACGCGCAGTTTCGCCGTGGTGATGCGGATCAGCGAGCGAGTTGGTCGAGCCAGTCGCGTAGGAGTGTGGTCTCGGCCGGACGGAGCGGGAGGGTGCCGGGTGCCGCGGTGGTGATGGCGGCGTCGAGGGACAGGGCGCGCGCTGCGAGGCTGCGGTCCTCGGCGGGGGCGGGGTCGGTGATCAGGGAGTCGATGAGGGTGTCTCGCATCCTCGGGGAGATCTTCATGTCACGTTGCTGGGTTGGGGTTCCGATCAGCGAGAGGGTGACTCCGGTGACCGCCGCCAGGCAGAGCTGAGCGGCGACGGAGGGCAGGACGCGCAGATGTCCGGCCGCAGCGGTGCGGTCGAGGAACTTCATCAGCAGGCTGCCGGCTCGTTCGGCGGCGGGGGGACGGCACTCGGGGCGGTTGGTGCCGTACATCAGCAGGTAGAGGGCGGGGTGGTGCAGTCCGAAGTCGACGTGGGTGTCCCAGCCGCGGCGCATGTCGGCAATCGGGTCGTCGGTATGGGCCAGGGCCTGCTTATCGGCGAGGTAGAGGTCGAAGCCGTGGATGGCCAGGGCTTCCAGGAGGCCGTCTTTGTCGCGGAAGTGCTGGTAGAGGGAGGCGGCGCGGATACCCGCGGCCGAGGCGACCGAGCGGGTCGAGACCGCGTGGGCACCGTGTGCCTCCAGAATTTCAGCCGCTACCTCGATGATCTGCCGCCGGGCCAGAGTCTTCGCGTCATCCACCGTTGCAATGCTACGCCATTATGCGTATCACTGATACGAACCAGTGATACGCATAAGTTCGTAGCGGTGATACGGCAAGGGAGAAGTCAGTGAACCGAGTCGGATACGGTGCCATGCAGCTCGCCGGACCCAACGTGTGGGGGCCGCCCGCGGACCCCGAGGCGGCGCGAGGGGTGCTGCGCCTGGCAGTCGAGTTGGGAGTGACGTTCTTCGACACCGCGAATGCCTACGGTCCGCGCACGGTCAACCGGCTGATCGGGGAAGCGTTGCACCCCTTCCCGGAGGGCGTGATCGTCGGCAACAAAGTCGGCGCGGGCCGCGGCCCGGACGGATCGTGGCTGATCACCGACCGCCCCGACACCATCCGTCGACAGGTCCACGAGGCGTTGGCGGACTTCGGGGCGGTGACCAGTGAGCTGACATATCTGCGGCTCGGTGGCGATGGGACAGCGCCGCCGAGCGAGGTGCCGCTGGAGGATTCACTCGGCGTGCTGGTAGAGCTGCGCGAGCAAGGTCTCATCCGCCGGATCGGCCTGTCCGGCGCGTCACCGCAGATGCTGGCACGCGCGCAGCAGATGGCACCGATCGCGGCCGTGCAGAACCGTTTCAACCTGCTCGACCGCAGCGGCGTGCAGGTCCTGGCCGACTGCGAGGAGCACGAGATCATGTTCATCCCGTACTTCCCGCTGGCCTCGGGGCGGCTCACCGCCTACGCCGAGCTGACCGGCCCGGCGCAGCGCTTGGGCGCCACACCCGCCCAGGTCGCGCTGGCCTGGCTGCTGCGCCGCTCACCCGCCATCGTGGTCATCCCCGGGACCAAGAATCCAGATCACCTGCGCGCCAACGTCGCCGCTGCCGACCTCGCGGCCGAACTGACCGACACAGAGGTGGCCCACCTGACCAACCTCGTCGACGAATCGAAAGCCGTCCTCGACCAGCCACACCAATCCACACTCGACGCGCACACATCGGCCCTGGAGAGCCACCGCCGACCGGCATCGTGACCCGACCGCACGGCAACGCCCAGCAAACATCACCAGCGGTCGGCAACCAGCCACCGATGTCCAGGGCATACGGCACCGGCCGGCCCCTGGGCCACCGCGTGGCCCCGCTGCCCGGTGCGGCGATCGATACCTGGTGCCGCAATTTGAGGCAAACGCCTCATGCGGCCACGGAGGCGGCGGACCGATGATCAGGGCATGACACAGCGAGTTCAGGAATCACCGAGATCACCGGTCATGACCGAATTGGCGTTCGAACCACCACCCGCCGAGCGATTCGGTACGCGCACTTCAGATCACGTACCTGCAGTGCCCGGCGGCGGGCGGGTCGATGCAGTCGAGGTCAGCCGGCGTGTCGGGGCGCGGCAGATTCTCCAGGAGCTGTCGTTGTCGGTCGAACCAGGCGAATTGGTCGCCATTGCCGGCGGCAGTGGAGCAGGAAAGAGCACGTTGCTCGAGATCCTCGCGGGACTGCGACCACCATCTGCCGGGGAGGTTCGGCACGACGGCGTGGTTCTCGGGGCCCGAATCAGCGCCGATTCCCGTATCGGCTACGTGCCCCAGGAGGACATCATCCACCTCGAGATGCCCCTGCGCCGCACGCTGCGCTACGCGGCACGGCTGCGGCTGCCCGCAGGCACGTCGGCGACAGAGGCGGACCGGGTAGTCGAAGAGACCATGCACGACCTCGACCTGACTGATCGGGCCGAGGTGCCGGTCCGTGCGCTCTCCGGCGGCCAGCGCAAGCGGACCAGCATCGCCGTGGAACTGCTGACCCGGCCACACCTTTTCTTCCTCGACGAACCCACCTCCGGGCTCGATCCGTCGACCGCAGCCGACGTGATGCGCCTGCTGCGCCGACTCAGCCAGCGTGGGGTCACAGTCGTTCTCACGACGCATGAGCCGGCCGGCATCGACCGGTGTGACCGGGTGGTATTCCTGGCGAGCGACGGCCACCTGGCCTTCACCGGCAGCCCGACCGAGGCTCGGCGCTACTTCGGCGTGGAGGATCTCGCCGAGGTGTATGACCGGCTGGCCCGCGAGCACACCCCTCAGATCTGGGCGGAGCGATTCGCGGACAGCCGTGGGAAGTCGAAAGCCCGGCCCGGCCCGGCTCGACTGCCCATCCCCACCACCCGTTCGGACGTCAAGCGCACGGGCACGGTCCGGCAATGGTGGCTACTGACACGCCGCAATGTCGATGTTCTCCTGCGCAACCGGTTGACCCTGGCGGTTCTGCTCGGCTCACCGGTGCTGGTCACTGCGATGATGGCGACGTTGTTCAAGCGCGGCGCGTTCGATCCGCGTAGCGAAGCCGACCTCGGCCCGGTCCAGATCGTGTTCTGGATCGCATTCGCAGGCTTCTTCTTCGGCCTGACCTATGGCCTGCTCCAGATCGTCGGGGAGATGGCCGTCTTCCGGCGGGAGCGGCTGGCTGGGCTCAGCGTGGGCGCCTACGTGGCATCCAAGGTGACAGCGCTGCTTCCGGTGCTGGCTGGAGTGAGCGCGGTGCTCCTCGGTGTGCTGCGGGCGCTCGGTCGGCTCCCCGCCGTTGGATGGGGCGTGGCCGGTTTCCTGTTTGTGACGATTGTGATCGAGGCGACCTCGGCATTGGCCCTCGGATTGCTCGCCTCGGCCGCGGTCTCCAACGCCGCGCAGGCCGCCCTCGCCCTGCCGATGCTCTGCTTCCCTCAGGTTCTGTTCGGTGGCGCCATAGTCCCCGTTGACGAGATGGCCCTCCCGGGACGCCTGATGAGTCTCGGCCTGTCCAATCGCCACGCATTCGAAGCACTGGGGCACGACCTGGATCTCGACCGGTACACCGCCACGCTGCCGACCATGTCCGCCTACGGCGATACCTTCCACGGAAGCATCGGCGCCAGTCTCATCGCACTCGCCTCGTTTGCCGTTGGCCTCATGCTGGTCACAGTATGGGTCTTGGACCGGCGGTCCCGGCCCGGCGCATCCCGGCGATGAAGCACCACGCAGTCGGTCCCGCCAGATGTCGGCGGGCGGCGGATGTTTCAATTTCCCACGGCCGCGGTGACCGGGAAGCCCGCCAGACCCCGATCGATCGCTGCGAGACTGGCCTGCGTGCGGTTGTTGACGCCAAGTTTGGCGTAGACACGTTCGATGTGGTTGCGTGCCGTTTTCTCTGCGATGAACAGTTCGGCGGCGATTTCTCGGTTCGACCGGCCCTGCGCGACGAGTCGGAGGACCTCGACCTCCCGGCCGGTCAGCCCAGCGGGCCAGGGGGTCCGCCGCGATATCCGCGGGCCGGCCACCGCAAGCACGGCCGCCGCCGACTCGGCGTCGAAGCGCCCGGCGCGCGCCTCCTTTCGCAACTGATCAGCAGCGCCGCGAGGCTCGAGCGGCGGCCGGCGGGGACGCGGCTCGAGCAGTCGCTGATAAGCCTCCGCCGCGCCGAGCAGCCGATCCTGCGCAGTCAACTCCGCGCCGGCGATCCCCCGGGGAAAGCCGGACCCGTCGATCCGTTCCCGGTGCTTCATCGCGACAGGCACCACCGACTCCAAGCCCTTGACTCGGCTCAGTATCCGGCCGGTCAGATCCGGATACATCCGAACCCGTTCCCATTCAGCCGTGGTGAGCGGCCCCTTCTTCTCCCAGATCTGGTTGGGCACTCCCATTTTGCCGAGGCCGTGCACCAGGCCCGCACGGTAGAGATGCGTGATCTCCGACGGCGACATGCCCAGGCACCGGGCTGCCCCGGCCACCAGATTCGCGACGCCACGCGAATGCCCCAGGGTGAACGGAGATTTGAGATCGACGAAATCAGCCATGGCCTCGAGTAACTCGTCGCTCTCCTCGGCCGTCAGGGTTCGGTCACGATCCGGTGCCTGGGCCAACGCACTGGTCCAGACATCGATTTCGAGCAACCCGTCCACGATCGCCGCCGCGTCACGATCGAACACCGCCACCACAGCTGGGCTGAACTGACTCCCGCGCCGAGAACGGAGAACATCCTTCGCGTGCTCGAGCCCACCCGTCCGCAGGTGCACCTCGACGACGTCTGCGACGTGAGCGATGTGGATCTCGACCGGGATGTCCTCTCCGCGAGAGCCGTTGGGCAGCCCCCGGCCGTCCCAGCGTTCGAAGGCGTAGGCCAGCGCCTTTCCGACCTGCGCGTCCAAGCCCATCCGATCGGAGAGAACCCCGGCGGAACTGCAATGCGACTGGATCAGTGTGGCGACCTGGCTGCGAGCCGTGACCAGAAAGGCAGTGGCACGGACGCGGCGTTCCCAGCCTGGCAATCCGCGTCCGACATGGCTCATCATCAGCCGCAGAAACGGCAGGCCGGTCATGTCCACCGCGTAGGTGTCGGCCCGGAAGGCGATGTCGTCGCCGAAGAGCGCCGAGAGTTCGTGAGAGTCGGCGTGACAACCGATCCACCCGACCAGATTGGCGTAGTACACGGTCGCTCGCTGTCGCGGATCGAGCCCCATCCGCTCAGCGATCCGTGTCGCGATCAAGGACGACCGAAGCATGTGTTCCATCGGCTGACCCAAACCGAGGTCGATCGCAAGCGATGTCGCGGCCAGCAGTTCGGCTCTGCTCAGCCCCTTCCCCGAGCTGGACAGCGTCCCGTGCGGGTGCATCTTCCCATTGTCCACCCGAACATCGGCATTTTAATGCGCACATGTTGGTGCCGAGGTAAGCGACGGCATCGACGAGCGGGCGGAGTCACCGCGCTTGCGCCCTGTATGAACTGCCAGGTCCAAATCATCGAGAGGGTCTGCGACGCCTCGATGGTGCTTGTTCGCGCGAATGGTCGTCAGCCTGTCGGGGTGGATGTGCTCGAGGTGGTGCCGGTGAACGGTGGGACGTCCTGCCGGCAGACCGTGCCGGGTGGGGGCAGCGTGCCACGGATGACGTAGTCGCTCTCGTAGGCTTTCGCGCAACTACTCGGGTTGAACAGCGTGGTGTGCCCGTATCCAGCGACGGTGAGCAGCCTGGCGTTGTGCAGTTGGGCGGTCGTGGCCAGAGCGCTCTGGTACGGGGTGGCGGGATCGTAGGTGGCGTTGACGGTGAGGATCGGTGTCGCGGACCGGCCCCACGGGCCGGTGTAGCGATGGGCGGCCGTGGCCGGCCAGGTGGAGCACCCCTCGGTCGCCCACACCCAGAAGGGCCCGACCGTCCCGGCACGAGCGGTACTGAACTTCGCCAGGGCGCCGTAGCTGCCCGGATCGCGCGGGTTGGGACTCTCGCCGCAGATGATCGCCAAGAGCTGCTCGATGCCCGTGTACTTCTGCTGCGGGGCCGAGCCTTCCCGGGAGGAGTCACTCGGCGCTGTCGAGGACGGGTCCGCCAGGCGATTCTCGCCCCGGTCGGGCATCTGCGGCGTCTCGCCCAGCCACAGCTGCTGCAGCAGCTCGGCCAGCGTCGTCCAGTTCGCCGGAGAACCGGCGGTGGCATGGACGGTATACAGAGAAGCGCGCACGATGCTGGCGGTGGCGGCGTAGGTGAACCCGCCCTGCGGGTGGATGAGCAGGCGGTGCAGCAGTGCGTCGTACTTCGCTCGGGTCGCCACCGCGCCGCCGGCCGAGAACGGGCAGCGGATCGAGCCTGCTTGGCTGCACAGGTCCAAGAACTGTTCCAGCGTCTTGGCCGTTCCCAGGTCGGAAGTCTGCCGTAGGAAGGTCGGCGACGGCTTCTGGTCGTACCACGCAGACGGATCGATATTGCCGTCCAACACTATCGCCCGGACCCGGTCGGGGAAGAGGTTGGCGTAGGTGGCGCCGAGCAGCGTTCCGTAGGAGACCCCGAGGAAGGTCAGCTGCTTCTCGCCGAGGACTCTGCGCAGCAGATCCATGTCGTACGCCGAGTCGGTGGTGGAGACGAACCGCAACAAGGCCGGGTCACGCCGCTCGCAGCGCCGGCCGAGCTCGGCGTACTGGTCGATCCACCGCCGCTCCTGCTCGTGACCGACCGGAAACCCTGCAGGCAACTGCGCGAACCAGGCGTCGTACTCCGCCTTGTCGTCGAAGCACTGGACGGAGGTCGATTCACCGGCCCCGCGCGGATCCCAGCTGACGATGTCGAACCGTTCCTGAATCCGGAGCGGGAAGAGTGGATAGGCGATCGGAAGGCTTGTGGTGCCCGCTCCCGCCGGCCCGCCCGGGTTGAACAGCAGGCTGCCGATCCGATGCGCGGGGTCGGTTGCCCGGTGGCGGATGACCGCCAGCTCGATCGTGCGCCCGCCGGGATGCTGGTAGTCCAATGGTGCCGGCACAGTGGCGCATTCGAAACCCGGCCGGCCGGGGCACGGGGTCCAGACCGGGACAGGCGTTCCCCCAGGCGCCACATCCGACGGCTGAGCCGTGGCGGGCGCGGCGCCGCAGGCCACAGCCGCGGCCACCATCATGAATGCCATCATGCATCGAGTGAAACGAGCGCGGTTCGTCACAGATCCTCGCTATCGTCACGGTGAAAATGCGTGGCTGTCTTACAAGGAACCCGCCGAACCGTAGCCGATCACGCGACAAATGCCTGGTTAGGTCGATTCATCGGCGTGGTGGACAAAGACTTTCACCGATCCACGGTTCTGCGCGGCGATCGTGGACCGGCTGGCTTTCTTTGTTCGCCGGTATGAACGAACGATCCTGACGAAAGGCTGGTGGTGCTCCCCGCGCACGTCGGGTCAGCGCAGCGACCAGGGCGCCGCAGCTCGCTCCTGGGCCCACCGCAGCGGATTGCATTCGAGCATGGTTCGGTCCCAATGGCCGAGTTCGGCTGCTGCCTCATATGTTTCGCGCAGGAACGCGGTCACCAGCGCGTTCGGATCGTCTGCGGCGCGCACCCTTTCATAGGGTAGGACGAATTCACCCAGATCGGCGTCGTAGGCTGCACCGGGAACACGCAGCCTACGTTCACGGTAGCCGTCGGGTTCGGGATAGGAGTAGGCGTAGAACGCGCCTTCCTCACCGCCGCCGGGCCAGAATCCGCAGCTGCTGAGCTCGTGGGAATAGCCCTCCACCATCACCCAATCAGCACAGTGCGGTGCACCGCCGCCGTGTTCGGGCGCACTCCGTCCCGAGAAACGGGTACACGCCAGATCCATTGCACCCCAATAGAAATGCACCGGACTGGATTTACCGCTGAAGCCGGAGCGGAATTCGTTGAGCAGGCGGTTGGCGTGCACGAGCTGCCTCCAGAACGTCTGCGCGGACTGTGGATCGTAGGAGGTGTGCCGGGTGTCCTCGGCGAACGGAATCGACGGGTCGACTTCATTGGGGCGTCCCTGGATCCGGGTCACGAGCCCCAGTTCGTCCAGGGCTCGCATGGTTTCGGTGTAGAACTGCGCCACCGATTTCGGTGCGAGCGCCACGCTGCGGGTATCGCCGTTGTCGGCCCGGATCACCAATTGCTGTGCAAAGAAATCGAATTCGATATCGAAGAGCCGATCGGCGTAGGGGATCGCCGAGGTCGTGAGCCCACGCGGGCTCACATAGAGGGTGACCTGCCACCAGTGATTCAGCAAAGGAGCGTGCGCGAGCCGGATCTTGCCCACCACCTGCGTCCACATGTGCAAGGTTTCGCGCGTATCGGCCCATTCCGCCACCCGCAGCTGCGGCCACTCGCTGGTGGAATTCGTCTTCGGCATATCAGTAACTCCCTTCGTCCTCGGTGTCGATTCAGGTCCGGACTCAGTGGAACGTCAAGGCCTCAGCGGGTGAAGGTTCGTCGCGTCCAGTCACGAAACGAGGTCCACTCGATCTCGGGGTTCGTGCGATGCAGGGCATCGATATCCACGCGATAACCACCGCTGTCGAGGAATGTCCACATGGCGTGCATGTCCGCATTGCCGATCGCGGCGAGTGGAGTCTGCCGATGGATGACGGGCCGCCCCAATGCATCGCCGATCGCCGCAGCCATCTCGGCCGGTGTGACGGAATCGCCGGCCAGCTCGATGCGTTCGCCGAGATACTTGCGCGGCTCGGCCAGAACGTGAGCAACGAACTGCCCCAGATCTTCTCGCGCCAGCTGCTGCAGTGGCCGATCGGCCGGCAAGGGCAGCTCCAGCACGCCATCGAGCAGTTCTTGCCGGCCGCCGAGAGCATTGTCGAAGAAGTACGTCGGAGCGACAACGGTCGCCGGAAGTCCGCTGGCGCTCAACTCCTGCTCGATCACCGCCTTGCTCTCGAAATGCGGAATCGTGGTCATCTGATCCGCCGAGGCCACCGAACTGAACACCAGATGCGCCACCCCCGCATCCCCCGCCGCACCAATGATCGCCCGTCCCTGTCGGACCTCCGCATCCACGCCCGCTTCGAACGGCGTGGTCACAGCGAACACGCCCGCGACGCTCGCCATCGCCGCCGCCAGCGCGGCCCGGTCGTCCAGCGATCCGCCCACGAGTTCCACACCTCGCTCGCCGAGTCGTTGTGCGCGTGGACTTCGGGTATCACGCACCATTGCCCGCACCGCCGCCCCGCGAAACAGCAATGCATCGGCAACAGCCCCACCTTGCCCGCCCGTGGCACCAAGCACCAGGTAGACGGCATTTGTCATGGCACTCCAATCCGAACAGTGGGTCAGAAATACGACAGAGCCTACGACACGGCAAACCCGGATCGACACGCTTGCCCGATCCATCGGCGGCGCCAACGGCTCCCCTCCCTGCCACGTTCCCGAGTCCGGACAATGCCGATCACGGAACCCGCACTCGTGGCCGCGGTGATGGCCTTGTCGCCGGCACTTTCGCGGCCCTGATCCCAGGGGCGTATCAGCCGACTGCTGTCGGACCGTCTGGCGGCTGTTCGGCTGGGGGCGAATTCCGTTGGCGTGCAAGGGGGTCGAGGATGGTCCCGCCGACCGGGGTGGCCGGTCGGCGGGTACACGATGAGCTATCGGCCGACGGCGGCGGACAGTCGCGGCAGCTGTCTCAGGGGGTTGTGGTGTTCGACTTCCATGCGAGCGTCGGCGTCGAAGATGTCGCTGAGACCCGGGGCTGGGTCGTGGGTGCCTGTCTGCGGCAGGGTGGCGGCGCTGAAGGGCCAGTCGGAGCCGAAGACGATGTGGTCGCGGCCGGTGACGGCAAGGACGCTGGCCATGGCCGCTGATGATCCGCTGAGGGCAGTGTCGTAGTAGAAGCGGGAGATCTGGTTCTTCATGTCCAGCACCGACGGCTTGGGCAGGCCCCGCGGCCACAGGCCGCCGAGGACGGTCTGGGAGGCCACGCTGACGCGGTGGGACACGAAGGGCAGGGTGCCGCCGGCGTGGGCGAGTTGGAAGCGGATGCCCGGGTACCGCTGGGTCAAGCCGGTGACCATCATGAGGGTGGCGGCGCGGGTGGTGTCGAAGGTGAACTCCTCGAGGAAATCCGGAAGCGGCAGTGCGGGTTTCGAGCCGGCCGGAATGGAGGCGGGGTGTACGAAAACGAACGCCTTGCGCTGGTTCAGCGCGGCCATCAGCGGCTCGTACCGCGGGTCGCCGAGATATACGCCGTCGTAGGCGCTCAGGAGTACTACACCGTCCAGGTGCAGGGTGTCGAGGGCATGGATCGCCTCGTCTATGGCGGCGGGGATGTCGGGCATGGGCAGTACGGCGAAGGCGCCGAAGCGGGTGCCGTGGGTCTCGAGCAGATTGGCGGCGTAACTGTTGCAGTAGCGGGCCATGTCGTTGGCGTCTTTACCGCGCAGGTATGACACACCAGGGTCGGACACCGACAGGGCCTGAGCCTGGATGCCGTAGTAGTCCATGAACGCGATCGCCGCCTCCGGTGACCAGTCCGGGGTCGGGTAACCGCCGATGGTGAGATAACCGTGTTCGAGCAGGGACGCGCGGTAGTCGGGCGGCAGGAAGTGGGCGTGCAGGTCGATGCGGTACATCCCCGCCGGTGCTTGTCGACGCCGCAGTGGCGCAGCCTGCGAGGCCGCGGCGGGGATGGCGACTGCGGCGGCGGCCAGGCCCGCGGCGGTGGTGCCGAACAATCGACGGCGGCTGGTTCGGAAGGGGGATCGGGAGTCGGTTCCGGTCATGGCTTCTCACTTCACGGCGATGGATTGATCAGAAAAAACTGCAGGTCGCAGCCGCAACTGGTGCTGCACCGCGGCGACCAGCGCGGTGTTGTGTCCGGCTGCGGCGGTGCCGAAAACGAACCGATCCGGCCGCAGCAACACGACCCCGCCGGGGCGCACCCGGGCTCTCCGGAACCAGCGCGTCAACGCGCCGGTGTGGTCCTCGATGTCGATGACGTCGGCGCGGCCGTCGCCGGGCTTGCCTTGCGGCCGACCGCCCAGCGGGTAGACGGTGACGAAGCGCGTGTTCAGGACGCCGAACATCGCCAGATCAGCGTCGGAGAACCCCTTCCGGGGGTCGGTGTGATAGCCCAGTACTGCGAACCCGAGCCCGAGTGTGTCATCCAAGCGCTGGTGGCGGCCGTCGTAGGTACGGACCATCGGTTGCGGGATGAGCGCGCCTTGCACTCCGCGGATCGGCGGGCGAGGCAGCCCGAGGTAGGCGTCACGGCGGAATCGCGGCGCGGGTTTCATTTTCGCGCCGCGGATCCATCCGCCGAGAATCGGGGTGCGCGATGCGGTACCAAGTGCCAAGTCGCGGGCGGTGGCCAGGACCGGGTTGTCGATGGAGACGAGGTTCTTGTTGAACACGGACAAATCGATCATCGCCTTGGCGTGCGGGCGACGCTCGGATTCGTAGCTGTCCAGGATGCCCGCACCGGCGCCGTGGCGAAGGATCGCCGTGAGTTTCCAGGACAGGTTGTCCGCGTCGCGGACCCCGGAGTTCATGCCCTGGCCGATGAATTGGGGGGTCATGTGCGCGGCGTCGCCGGCCAGCAGGATACGTCGGTCGCGCCACCGATCGGCGATGACGGCGTTGAAGGTGTAGACGAGTTTGCGCAGCACCTCGACCTCGGCGGGATCGACGAAGCGAGCGATGTGGCCGCGCACCGTGTCCGGGTCCTCCATCTCCTCCTTGGTCTGGTCCTCGTGCAGCATGAATTCGAAGCGGTGGTGCCCGCCGGGCTGCGGGCACGACACGATCGGCCGCTGCGCATCGCAGACGAAGTCGAAATACGGCAGATGCCGGAACGCATCCGCGCCGTCGCGGGTTTTCAGATCCACCACCAGCCAGCGCTCCGGGAAACTGACACCGGTCATGTCGATACCGAGGGTGGTGCGCACGATGCTGCGGCCGCCGTCGCAACCGACGAGGAACTGCGCCCGCACCTGTTCGGTTGTGCCGGTGTCGATCTCGGCGTCGCGTGTGCCGTAGCCGGTGCCGGTGCAGGCCGCGTGCTCGATATCCACACCGTCGTCGTCCTGGCTGAATCCAGTGACCGCGCGGCCGCGGTGGACCGTGACGTGCGGGTATCGCTCGAGGGCCCGTTCGAGGCTGTTCTCGAGATAGGGCTGGTACAGGAAGTTGACCACCGGCCAGCCCAGCGGTCGTTCGATCTGGTTGAACTGGGCCAGGATTCGGCCGTCGCCGCGAACCCACTGCACGGTGGAGTCGATGTTCATGTCGGCGGCGACTTCGTCGGCGACGCCGGCGGTCTGGAAGATCCGCAGGCCCTCGTCGTCGGTGTAGACCGCGCGCGCCAGACCGTAGTATTCCGGCTCGCGTTCGAGTACGAGCGTGCTGATGCCGCGGCGGCCGAGCAGGTTGGCGAGGGTGAGTCCGGTCGGGCCGAGCCCGACGATGACCACCTCGTAGTCGGTACTGCTCATTGCGTCGCTGCTCCTGTCAGCTCGGGCACGGTGATCTCCGGGGTCCGCAGCCGTCCGGCGATGGTGCGCAGTTGCGCGAGCTTGTCGGCCAAGGTCTCGTGGACGGTGTCGTGGCCCCAAATGCTGATGCCCTGGTAGGTTTTCGGCTCCCACGCCGCTTCCAGTTCGGGTGTGACGACGATCGGATTCCAGCCGACCTCGAGTTCGAATCCGGACGGGGTCACGCAGTAGAACGACAGTTCCCGGTCGTTGGTGTGCTGCCCGACCGCCCACGCCATGCGGAATCCGAGCTCGGTGACGCGCCCGTAGGCAGCGAGCATGTCGCCCAGGGTGGCGGACTGGATGTTGATGTGCTGGACGCGAGTTCGGACCGGGTCGATGCGCAGACCGCGGATATTGGCTACGGCCACCGAGTGGTGGCGTTGGTTGACGCGCAGGAAACGGATCTTCATCCGCAGCCCGGAGATGTTCTCGTCGATGAAGTCCGACAACCGCGCATCGAACAGAGTGCGGAAGTAGGCGTGCATCGCTTCCGGTTCCCGGGAGGTGATCGCGACGTGACCGAACCCGGCTTCGCCGGTGATCCAGCCGGAGCTGAGCATCGACAGCGGCGCCGTGCTGGTCACCGCGGTGGTGAAGAGCTCGGTGGCGATGCCTTTCGGGCCCGGGAAGCGCCACAATCGCTCGACCCCGCGCAACGCGGCGTCTTCGGCGGTGCCCTCTTCGATCGGGACGCCGCGGTCGGCGACACGGGCGAGGATCCGGTCGAAGGTCCGATGGTCGTCGACCTGCCAGCCCAGCGCGATGACATCCTCAGCGGGGCCACGACGAATCAGGAATCGGCAGGTGTGGTCGTCGAGCCGGAATCGCAGTGTGTCGGTGTCGAGTTCGTCGACGTGCAAGCCGATGGCATCGGCGCCCAGGCGATGCCAGTCCCGTAACCGTCGTGAGCCGACCGCGACGTAGCCCAGATGCACCGCGCCGAAAACGGGGTCCTCGGCAGTGCGGGCGTTGCCGTTCATCGGGGCTCCCGCAGAAACGCATCGGCCAGGTCGTTGAACAGCTCCGCGCGCTCCCACTGCACCCAATGACCGGTGCGCGCTGCGAAGTACACGTCGCAATTGGGCATCCGATCGGCGAGCATCCGCGCGCCGCTGGGCCGGTTCACCCGATCCTCGCTACCCCAGACGACCAGCGTCGGATGGGACACCGAGCCCAGGCGCCGATCGCGGGTGAAATCCATCCGCCGGACAGTGCGCAGTGCGCCGGGCCCGGAGGGACGGCGCAGTGGCGGGTTGGCGACCACGTCGGGATCGAGACTGGCCAGATAGCGCGCGTCGATCATGTCCTCGGTGATCGCGGCCGCGTCGTAGACGAGGTACTCGCGCAGGAAGCCGGCCAGCTTCTCCCGGCTCGGGCCGCTGCCGGTGTAGTAGGACAGCAGCGCCCGTAGCCCTGCTGTCGGCAATCCGCGACTGGTCCCGACACCGCCGGGTCCCATCAGGATCAGCCGGTCGGCCTTCTCGGGCCGGTCCATGGCCAGCCGCAGCGCCGCTGCGCCGCCGTAAGAATTGCCGATCAGGTGGGCTTTCGGTACGTCGAGCGCATCCAGCAGATCACCGATCGCCGCGGCCAGATCACCGAACGGATCGGACTGGTCGAGGTCCTTACCGGACCGACCGTAACCGGGCATGTCGGGCACGATCACCCGGAACCGCCGCGCCAGTGCGGCGATGTTGCGCGAATAGTTCGACACCCCGGACGCTCCCGGTCCGCCGCCGTGCAGCAACACGACCGCGGAACCTGTGCCGGTGTCGCTGACGTAGATGTCGCGGTTGCCGATGCGGACCGTCCGCCCGGCCTCTGCCTCGTTGTCAGTGCTTGTCACGGACCACCTCCACTATTGATGATGAAATCATCAGTCACGATGAAGTTCTCTGTCAATAGAGTTGATGAAACCCTCATAAATGAGAGCAGTGGCATGTGGATCGGAACTGAGCTTTTTGTCAGTTATGATTCGCAGGGGCAGATGAAGTGGTGGAGGGTTTGATGACAGCCGAACCGGCGACACGTACGCGGACCGACCGCCGCAGGGAGCGCACCCGTAACGCACTGCTCGCGGCCGCGCGGAAGTTCTTGTCGGAGGGCCGGTCCGCGGTGAGTATCCAGGAGATCACCGACGCCGCCGATGTGGGATTCGGGTCGTTCTACAACCACTTCGACTCGAAGGATCAGCTTTTCGACGAGGCGGTGCGCTCGGCACTGCAGATCTACAGCGAGCTACGCGACGGTGTCGTGGCCCGGTTCGACGATCCGGCGGAGATCTTCGCGGTGAGCTTCCGCCTGACCGGCCGGTTGCAACGCCGAATCCCGGAGATGGTGCGGGTGGTGCTCAACTCCGGCATGGGGGTCATGCTGCGCGACGAGGGCCTGGCACCGCGCGCTCGCCGTGACATTCAGGCCGCGCAGGACCTCGGCCGTTTCGAGCCGATGGATCCGAACCTGGCCATCATGGCCGCCGGTGGCGCCCTGCTGGGGCTGCTGCAACTACTCGACGCCGACCCCGACGCCGACGCCGAGGCGTTGTCCGACGAGATGGCCTACCGGATGCTGCGCATGTTCGGCGTGTCCAAGCGCACCGCGCAGCGATTGAGCACCGGCACACTGCCCGAACTCCCCGAACATCCTGAGCTGCCGACGCTGTAGCCGCAGCCCTGGGCGGTGACCACATGGCGATGGAGGGCGTGCCGCCCATCGCCACCTGGAACCGAATTCGCGGCCGTCCCTGCTGGTCACACTCCCGGCAGATATTTCTGCTGCTCGCTCGGCGCGGTCGGATCTCCGATGTGGTTGAGAACCAACTCGGCGCCGCCCGCGATCTCGCCTCGAACAGGTTCGGAGCCTACGGATCTCTCTGCTGGAACCGCGGGTTGGCGTACATGCTGACCCCGGCAGATTTCGGCCTGCGGGTTCACGGCCCCGAAATGCGCTGCGCGGCTGAAGTCACGGGTGGCTGTCGCGAGTCCAGGTCGCTCGCATCACACGCTCACCGGCTGCGGCGAGGAGGTCGCTCGCACACCGCGCAGCAGCAAGGGGGTCGCCAGCATGGCGACCCCGGCGACCGCCAGCGCGGTGCGCACGCCGGTCGCGGAGGCGAGCACGCCGAACACCATCGTCAGGGCCGCGATGGACAGGTTGCTGGTCACCGACCACGAGGACAGGGTGCGCGCCGCGAGTTCCTTGGGGGTTTGTTCGAGGCGGTAGGCGGCGAATATCGGAATGAAGACACCGCAGCTGGTGACCAGGCCGAACTGCACGGCGATGACGAGCGCGAGGCCGGGCACGCCGTGAGGGACGAAGGCCAGGCCGATGATCCAGAACGCGCGCAGCATGCCGGAGGCGATCATGACCCTGTGCCGCCCGAACCGCTGCGCGAGCGGGGCCGCGCTGCGGGCGCCGATCAGTCCGCCGACGCATGGTGCGGCGAAGGCCAGGCTGTACTGCCATGGCGCGAAGCCGAGCTGGCGGAGCATGAGCACGGCTATCAGCGGCTCGCCGGCCATGATGAGTCCGTTGCACAGATTCGTGTTGAACAGCAGCGGGCGCAGCGACGGATGAGACAGGATGTGCCGCCAGCCGTCGAGCAGATCAGCGACGCGCGTCCCCGGCGTCGCCGGATGGCCGGGATGCGGTTCACCTCTGCCGATCGCGGAGATGCCCAGCGCGGAGAGCAGATAGCTGATCGCGTCGACCGCCATGGTGACGACCGGGCCGAAGATCCCGATCGCCGCGCCGCCGAGCGGCGGACCGATGATCACCGAGGTCCAGTTGGTTGCCTCGAACCGCCCGGTGGCGACGATCAGATTCTGCTTGGGCACAAGCGTTTTCAGATAGGCGCCGCTGGCCGCGTTGAAGGCGATCTTGGCGGTGGCCACCAGCACCACCACGAGCAGCACCTGGATATAGGTCAGGATGCCCAGCAGGTAGGCGCCCGGGATGCTCGCCATCGCGGCAAAGCGGCCCACGTCCATCGCAATCATCACCGGCCGCTTGCGACGCGCCTCCACCCAGGGGGCCAGCGGCACCGCCAGCACCGCACCCACGGCCAGCCCCGCCGCCGACAGGGCCGACACCGCTGCCGGTCCCGCGTGCAGCGCGAGTACGGCGACGATCGAAACAGCCCCGAGCCCGAACCCGGATCCGTAAGCGCTGGCCGCATACGCGGCCCACAGCCACCGGAACTCCCGACCCAGCGCTGGTCCCCGCACGGCCGCCCGCAGCGTTCTCGTTCCCCATGCCATAGGAGGTGATCAAAGCGGATGCCGGCCTGTCAGGCAAACAACCGGCCGTCGCGGATCCACAACCAATAGTTGTCCGACAAGGCCGCAGCGCGGGACGGTGTGGCCGGAGCGAGCCGATCATCCAGGCGTGTCGCGGCCTCGTCCGAATATCCCTGAACGCTAAAGGTTTTCGGTGGAACATTTGGGCCCGCGACCTTTCGATGCGCAGGTGCGCCCGATCCCGTGCCACAGCCCTGGGTGCGATACCTTCCACAACCAACCAATGTGCACCGCTACGGTGCTCGAGGGAGGCGGAGTGACAGACCTGGACCTGGCGGCCGTGCGGGCCTTCGCGACAGCGGTCGACGAGGGGCAGTTCGGATATGCGGCGACGGTGCTGGGACTCACGCCGCAGGCCGCATCGCTACTCCGCCCGGACCCAGTACAGCCGGTTTACCAATACGTGCTCCCCCACCAGCGTCGGCGGCGTAGCGAGTACCAGACGATCGCCGAACAGCTCCGCCGTGCGTCGCTGCTCACCGCCGACCCAGTTCGGGAACAGGCTCATGCGCAACGTGTGCACCACCACATCCGCTTCCAGCCGGTATTCGCCGCAGTAGGCGATATAGCTCGAATACGCCTCGGCCCGTTCACTTTCAGCACCAGCGAGCACCATCGGTGTCGACAGCTCCCGCCGATCGGCAACAGCGAGTTGACCACTCATCCACCCGCCGGAGGTGTAAATCACACACCCTTGCGGCCGATCACCGAAAGGCGTTGAGACCGAGCCGTTTTCGTCGACGGCGGTCCATGCGGTCAGCTGCCACCGTCCCACCAGCTCCTCGACGTCCATGCCCCGATGCTAGCCCCGCCCAACGGATTTCCCATCGTTAAATGCGCATATATACAGGTACCAAGGTTTTTACACGTGCGCACGACGACATCGACCTGCCAACAGCGAAGCAGCGACTCCCAAGACTTTCATGGGTCTACCCGAACACCTCGGCCACGGATTCTGCGGCACGGGACAGACGATCCGGTCGCCGGAGCCGGACGTCCAACGCAGTTCCAGCACCAACCGAACCCACCCGAAACAGTACGAGACGTGGGTAAATCGGGTCCATATCAAGCCGTCCACAGGACGTCGCGGAACCACCGTGCATCCCTGGCTCCCCACAAGCCCGCCGGATACGAAACCGCGGTTGACTCCGTCACCCCCTCATGCAACAGCCGTCCTACACCAGTTCACTCGAGATGGGTTGTCGCTGGGGCGATTCCGACAGCTTCCAGGGCCTCCCCGAGCCGGATAACCCGATCGGTGGTCTTTGTACACGAGCATCGCGGACAGGTCGCGCGAGCCGTTTCATCAACTCCTCCACCGACACCACGTAGCGGCGGCCCCGGGCCGGCACGACGGCGCGGAGATCAGTATGGAGCAGGAAGCGACGAAGGCACACACCTATTCCGAACGGAACTCCGACGCTGCTCCGAGCCTGATACACCTATCGGCGCCTGCCCCTGGGAGGCGACCAACTTGACGAAAACGAACCAGCCGTACAGATTGCTCTCATCAGAGAGCGTTGCTCTCCTGTGCCAGAGAGAGAATGGACATGCAGGAAGTCTGGAAATGGGCCAACCTCACGCTGGCATTCGTGATGGAGTTGGTCGCGCTCGCGGCGCTGGCGCTGTGGGGCTGGAAGACCGCCACTGCGACTCCGATCAAGCTGGTGTTGGCCGTGGGCGCGCCTCTCCTCGCGGCGCTGGCCTGGGGCCTGTTCGCCGCGCCGAATGCGACATTCCACTATCCACTGCTCGCGGGCGTCACCAAAGTCGTAGTTTTCGGCGGCGCTGCGGTCGGGCTGTGGGCCGTGGGCTACCGAGCGGCCGCGGTCGTCTTCGTCGCCATCCTGGTCGCGAACCTGCTGGCGATCCGGCTCGGGCACCTGACCTCGTGAGGACGACGCATGGTGGGCGGAGTCTTCGAGAGATCTTGCGGAAAGGGTGTTTCGGAGTTACACCGTCGTTTGTGCAGTTCCGCGGCCGGAGCGGCGGAGACCTCTCGCGGGCAGTAACAGATAGCTGCGGCGAATTGGTGAAAGCACCGACTGGTCGGCATCTCAATCGAGCTGGCATCGGCCATCGTCAGCACCTGTCTGGCGGAGAAGTCGGGCCGTCGAATTGGGCTGCACGAGAGCATGTTACGACGTCCAGCTCATTTCAAGCCGCCCCCGGGTGCGGGAAGCAGAAACGGCAATAATCGGACAGAGCCGCTACATGATCAGGCGAAAGCGGTCAAGCAGATCCGCGCCTCATGAACAGCGGCGGACTGCTGGGGCGATGCTTGTCTCTCGATCTGAATGTCAAAGGCTTCGACCATTGCACTTGTCGAGTCGTGGCGAAAACTTCTGCGCGGTAATGGTTCCGCAGGCTCCTGCGCGTGGCGGCGTGTCCCAAGGGCCGCGCCCACGGCTGCGGGCGCGTGGGACGCGCAACGCCCGCCCGGTCTCGCGGTGCCCGTAGGTCAGCAGCGAAAGCTGAGAGTATCGGCGCATGAACTCGCCGTTTGCGCAGGTGTTCCCCACCTTGGGGACCGGGATTGGGCGCGCGCCGACGGCGGCTGATGTCCGCGGCGGAGGCGCTGCCGACGATCAGCGCACATCGCACGCAACGATGGCCGCCGCGAGTACAGCGTCCGGTCGCCCGATTATGTGCTCCTGCCGAACAGGCCGGCCCGTGCCGCGGTCAGGGCCAGTGCCGCGGCCGCGTCGGCGGTTTTGTCGCCCACCGGTTCGCCGGTGATCAGTACGCGCAAATAGATCGGCGCCACGAGGGTTTTGATGAGTTCGGCCGGGTCGGTATCGGGGGCGAGTTCGCCGCGTTCGACCGCGCGCGCCACGACCGGCAGGGCCCGGCGGATTCGGTCGCGGAACACGTGCCGCGTGGGGTCGGGCGGCCTCGGTTGCCCGGCGGCCGTGGGCAGCATGACCGCGATGACCGCCCGGCCCGGCGGGCTGCTGATCCACGTGACCAGACTGCGAGCCAGTTCCCGCAGGTCCTCGTCGATCGAACCGGTATCCGGGATGGGTATCTCCGTGGCGACGCTGTCGGCCAAGGCATCGGTGATCAGGTCGTCGCGGTTCGGCCACCGCCGGTAGACGGTGGTCTTGTGCACGCCGGCGCGCTGGGCGACGTTGTCGACGGTGAACCCGGCGTAACCGTGCGTGCTCAGCTCGTCGATGGCCGCGGCGAGTACGGCCGCGCGCACTCGCGGCCCGCGTCCGAGGGGCGCATCAGGACTCATTGCAACTCCTTGTTGCGATATCGGAGGTGGCCGGGCAAGCTTAGTATCGCAACTCTTTGTTGCGATACTGGAGATGGGAGTTCCCATGTTGTCGAAATCCGTTCGGGCAGCGGCGTTGTTGTTTCCCGGACTGCTGGCCGGGGCGTTCGGATACGGCGCGGTGAATGTGGTGTACGCGTTTCGCCAAGTGCCCCTTGATGTTCGGTTCACATTCCACGTCGCGCTGATGCGGGTCAACGGCCCGGTGATGCAGTCGCTGATGGCGCTGGCCGTGTTGAGCACGCTGGTGCTGGCGGTGCGGTCGAAGTCCTGGCCCCGATGGGCCGCGGCGAGCGCGTTCGGCCTGACGGTCGTCTCGTTCCTGGTGACCCGTTTCGGGAACGTGCCGATCAACCAGCAGATCAAGCGGTGGGCGGTGGGGCCGCTCCCCAGTGACTACGCCGACATCCTGAGCCGCTGGGAGATGTTGCATTTCGCCCGGACCGGTTGTGCGCTGGTCGCTTTCATTCTCGTGATCGCCGTCGTCGCCGGATCCGCCGCGACCGCCGAGGACAGATGATGGCGCTGTCGGCGAAACACCGGATCCGCAACCGCGTGGTCGTGGCCCTGCATCGGATCGGCCTTCCAGTCGGGCCGATGTACCTGCTCACCGTTGCGGGCCGGGCGAGTGGACGACCTCGGACGACCCCGGTGGCGCCGGTGCTCGTCGAGGGTGTGCATTACCTCGTGCAGGCGTATCCGAACGCAGACTGGGTCAAGAACGCCCGCACTGCCGGACGCGGCACGCTGGCCCGGGGCCGCCGCGCTCAGGATGTGAATCTCATCGAGCTTCCGGAACCGGATCGCGGCCCGATCCTGCGCGAATTTCCGCGCCAGAATCCAAGAGGGACAGAAGCTTTCATCAGAAATGGACTGGTGGACTCCGCCTCACCGGAAAGCTTCGCGGGCGCGGCGGACCGCTGCCCGGTATTCCGGATTGCCCCGATCCACCCTTGACCACGGCGACCCGAGATTCGAACGACAGCTCGGCGTCCTGCTCGACGGGCGCGCGGCGGTTCGGTGCGCTGACGGGCCTGGTCAGCGCACCAGACCCCGGCTACTCCCCGTTCAGCCGGAAGAGGCGTTCGGCGTTGAGATGGGTGATCTGCTCCCGCTCGTCGGTCGTGATGTCGAGTTCATCGAGGAACTCCCGTGTGCCGTCGAGATGCAGGAAGGGGTAATCGGCCGACCAGATCAATCGGTCGAGTCCCACCACCGTGCGGATGAAGTCGAAGTGCGGTCGGTGGAACATCCCGCTCGGGGTGACCCAGACGTTCGAGCGGTAGACCTCGGTGATCGTCCGCGACAGCCCGGTATCGCCCGGTGAGAGAACGTCATCGAGGCGGCTGAGGTAGAACGGGACCATCTCACCCCAGTGCCCGCTGATGACCTGCAGACCGGGCAGGCGTTCGAAGACGCCGGCGAGGATGAGCCGCAGCACATGGATCCCCGCTTCGTGATGCCAGCCCCATGCGCCCAGTGAGAGTTCCGATGACACCTTGTCGTCGAATCCCGCATAGTAGGCCTTCTGGACCTGCGGGACCGGATGGAACGGGTGCACGTAGAGCGGGACCCGCAGCGCGGCGATCCGCTCCAGGACCGGCTGGTAGATCGAATCGTCGAGGAATCCGGCGCCCGGGCGCCCGAGGATCAGAACCCCGCGCAGGCCGAGCTCGGTTACGGCGCGGTCGAGCTCGTCCACGGCGGCGTCAGGGAGTTGCCACGGCAGCGCGGCCAGCCCCTGGAGCCGATCGGGGTGAGCGGCAACCGCCTGCGAGAGCCGGTCGTTGGCCGAGCGGCACAAGTCGATCGCCTCGGCCTCGGGGACCAGTTGGATCGGGCTGGTCCAGGAGACGATCTGCATGTCGATGCCGTGCTCGTCCATCCGCCGGATGCGGCCGGGACCCAGGTCGTTCCCGAGACGGAGCGCTTCCGCGATATCGACGGCGGGCCGTCGGCCGGGGCCTTGTGGCACCGGGGAGGAGCTGGAACTCTGCATACGCATATACGGCGCTTCGCGAGCGAGGACCGGGCCGGCGGCCGCGGCGATCGACTGGTCGATCGCATGTTCTTCGATACAGATCAGTGTCATTCGGTCACCTGCTGCTTGATGGTTTCTTCGGCGAATTCACCGAAAGTGGTGGGCGTGGTGTTCTCGGTGGTGCGCGGTACGGCGTTGTTGACGCCGCGTTCACCGGCGAGGTCCATATCCATGGCGGATCGGGCCATCGCTGCGGAGAGTCCGCGGTCGATGAGGAACTGTTCGACGCCGGCGCGGCTTTCGGCCTGATAGCGGATGGGCGTGCCGAGAACTCCGGTGAGGATTTCGGCGATGTCGTGATACGAGAGGTCCTCGCCACCGAGGACATCGACCGTGTCCTGCCCGGTCCAGGTGTGGTCGCGAAGATACCGGGCGGCGAGCGCCGCGATATCCTTCGTCGCGATCCACGGCATCGTGAAATCGGCCGGCAGGGTGCCGGTGATGACCCCGGTCCCGATCGTGGCCGACTGCCGGAGAATGTTGTCCATGAAGGTGGGCAGTGCGAGTGCGCGCACATGCGCCCCGGTACTGCGGAACAGATCCTCCATGGCATGCGAGGCCGAGACGTGCCCGGCATAGATCTGCGATCCGCGCCCGAGCGCGGAGACGATCACGACACGGGGCACCGAATTGCGCACCACAGCGTCCGCGCCCGGGATCGAGGCGGTGACGTACGCCTCGTAGGGACTGCTCGCAGTCGCGGCCGACGGCATCAACCAGAACAGTGCGTCGGCCCCCTCGAGGGCGCGGTCCACGATGTCGGGATCGCGGTGCGATCCAGTGACGATCTCGGCTCGCTCGCGCACCCCGGCGGGCAGCTTGCCGGGATCCCGGACGATGAGGCGGATCGGCTCGGCCCGCGTCAGCAGCGTCGCGACGAGTTTGCTGCCGATCTGCCCGGTTGGGGCGGTTATCACGATCATGGATGATTACTCCGATCAACAAAGAAGAACAGAAGTAAACTCTACCGTACCGTTTACTTGGAGGGATGTCATGGCCCGACGCGGAGAAGCGCTACGCGAGCACATCCTCGACACGGCAAAGCTCGCATTCCTGGAGACCGGCTTCGAACGGACTTCGATGGACGCGATCGCGGCACGCGCGGAAACGTCGAAGCGTTCTCTGTACGCGCACTTCCCGACCAAGGACGCGCTGTTCGCCGCCGTCGTCGAGCGCATCCGCACCCTGTTCGACGAACGGATGGGTGTGCCCGCCGACTACGCCGAGCAACCGTTGGAGGCGATCGTGCGGTACTGCGGGCGCTTCGTGCAGCTGTTGTGCTGGTCCTCGGTCGGGCGCATGGTTCGCCTCGGCATCGGCGAGGCGGAACGCCTACCGGATCTGGCGGCGGGACTCTACGACGTCCTGTTCGACATCACGACCGGCAATCTCGCCGCGTATCTGGTGACAGCGTCGGGGCTGGCGAACCAGAAGGCCGAGAACGCGGCGAACGAGCTGATCGGCCTCGCGATCCACCCGACGTTGCCCCGGCTACTGTTCGGAGTCGATCCACTCACCGAGGAGATGCCGGAGCGGACCAGCCTGGCGACCGACGTCGATCTCGACAGAATCCGGCGACTCGTCCACCTCGTCATGCCCTCACCGATGACAGATCATGACGCCACTGCGAACGACCGGCGCGCTGCTCGGCCCGTTCGCGAGCGAGGGTGACGCCACCGCTCAGCTCCCGCGGGCGCACCGGCTTCGCCGGTGCAGAGTCTTGGCGATATCGACGGAAAACAGACGGATTCGTCCAAGCCGACGAATCCTGCAGGAACAACTGTGACGTTTCAGCGTCACGCCGAAATCACAGCCGTCGACGCACTCCGCAGCAATACCGGACACCGACCTTGTGTGCTGCTGCGGCTCAGACACCCTGAGTCCGCAATGGACTCCCGGAGTCAATTGTCGTGGCCGCCCCCGGCGCCCGTTCTGGTTGAATCGCCCGTATGGCAACCAGCGTGCGCATCCCCGGCCTGGTGCTCACCGAGCACGAGTTCTCCGTCCCGCTCGACCATTCCCGCCCTGACGGCCCGAAGATCACCGTCTTCGCTCGGGAGATCGCCGATCCGGACGGGCTCGACCGGCCGTTCCTCGTCTACCTCCAAGGCGGACCCGGGCACGAGGCGCCGCGACCGTCGCGCGGGACACCGAGCTGGCTGCCGCGAGCGTTGCAGGAGTACCGGGTGCTGATGCTCGACCAGCGCGGCACCGGACGATCCACGCCAGTCGGCACGTTGTCCGGCACACCGGCCGAGCAAGCCGAATACCTCACCCACTTCCGCGCCGACGCGATCGTCCGCGACGCGGAGTTCGTGCGGCGGCAGCTGGGCGTCGAGAAGTGGAGCGTGCTCGGGCAGTCGTTCGGCGGGTTCTGCACGCTCGCGTACCTTTCCCACGCGCCCGAAGGCCTGGCCGAGGCCTTCTTCACCGGCGGGCTGCCGCCGATCGCGCGGCATCTCGACGAGGTCTACACCGCGACGTTCGCCAACTTGATCGAGCGCAACCGCCAGTACTACCTCCGCTATCCGGGCGATCGCGGCCGGGTCGAGGCGCTGCTGCCGATGCTCGACGACGGGGCCGTCGTCCTGCCCGACGGCAGTCCGCTCACCGCGCGGCTGTTCCAGCAGCTCGGGTACGTCCTCGGTGCCAGCGGTGGCGAGGAGGCGCTGCACTACCTGCTCGAACGTGACCCGAAGTCCCCTGCCTTCGCGCACGACGTCGCGGACTCGCTGCCGTTCACCGCGCGCAATCCGCTGTACTCGGTGATCCACGAGTCGTCCTACTCCGACGGCTTCGCCACCCGCTGGTCCGCCGAGCGCATGCTGCCAGACGAGTTCCGCACCGACCGGACGCTCTTCACCGGAGAGCACGTGTTCCCCTGGGTCTTCGACGACTTCCACGGTCTGCGGCCGATGAAGCAGACCGCCGAGCTGCTCGCCGCACACGAGTGGCCGCGGCTGTATGACGCCGACGTGCTGCGCGAGTGCACGGTCCCGGCGGCGGCCGCGATCTATGCCAACGACATGTACGTCGAGCGAAGGTTTTCCGAGGAGACCGCGCGGTTGATCCCGACGCTGCGGCCGTGGATCACCAACGAGTACGAGCACAACGGCCTGCGCGCGTCGGGCGATCACGTACTCGGACGGTTGATCGACCTCGTCCGCGGCCGTGTCTGACGGTGCGGGGTGATCCGGGAGTGACGGGATAACGTGGGTGGATGCGGAGCGTTGAACTCCCTGCGCGCGTGATCTTCCTCAATGGCACGTCGAGCGCGGGTAAGACGACGTTGGCGCGGGCCATCCAGGACGAGAGTGATGTCCCGTTCGTCTATTGGGGGATCGACACGCTGTTCGGTCTGATTCCGCCGAATTGGGGTGGTGGACGCGATGGCCCACTGAGTCGTGACGGATTCTGGTACGACCGGACCGGCCACGATGCAGAAGGCCATCCGGTGACGATGATCCGCTACGGCGAGGTCGGATACCGGATGCTGCGGTCGGCGTGCGTGGCGGCTGCCGAGTTCGCTCGTGGGGGTGATCATCTGGTTGTCGACGAGATGCTGTTGTCCCCGGACCTGTTGCCGATGTGGATGGATGCGCTGGAGGGCTTGGACGTTCAGTTGGTATGTGTCACTTGCCCTTTGGCCGTTGCCGAGGAGCGGGAATCGGCTCGTGGCAAAGGCGTGAAGATCGGGTTGGCGCGGGGACATCTGCGCACGGTGCACGATCACGGCTACCCCTACGACACGATTGTCGATACGAGCACCGCAACGCCCGCTGAACTGGCCAAGGTCGTACTGCATCGACAGCAGACCGCTGGCGAGTGACATCGTCCCGGCTGGTGTCGCTTCGATGGCTACCGGTCACCGGGTGGGAGGCTGAACGTCGTGGACGGTTTGTATGCCGGGACACCTCGCTCGGGGATCATCGTGCTCGAATTGCACCGCGCGGATCGCGCTCTACCGACAGTGTCATGGGCGGGCTGATTTGGTGGGGGCCTGAGCGGCGTCCGTGCCCCAACTGGCCAGGAGACACAGGGCCTCGGCCGACGGCGAACCCGGTTCGGCGTGGTAGACGCACAGATACTGCTCCGTGTCGTCCGGCAGGTACAGCGTCTCGTACGCCAGCGTCAGCTCGCCGACCAGCGGGTGCTGCATCCGCTTGACGCCGTGCCCCTTCTCCTTCACGTCGTGTGTGGCCCACAGCCGCCGGAATTCCTCGCTCTTGACCGACAACTCCCCCACCAGCGCCGACAGATCCGGATCGTCCGGGTGCTGGCCCGCATACAGCCGCAGATAGCTGACCATGTCGGACGCCTTGGAATCCCAGTCGAGGAACAGCCGCCGGTAGTCGGGAGAAAGAAAAGTCAGCCGCGCCCAATTACGTTCAGCGGGTGGCAATTGCCCCCAGTCACCGAAGAGCGCCGCCGCCATTCGGTTCCACGCGAGAATCTCCGACCGCGCCCCGGCCACATACGCGGGCATCCCGTCCATCGACTCCAGCAGTTGCTGCAGCGTGACCCGCACCTGCTGCCGCTTGGGCGGCCGATACTTGCGCCGCAGCTGCTTCGGCTTGGCGAGATGAGTGAGGTGCGCGCGCTCGGCGTCGGTCAGCCGCAGAGCGCGCGCGATCGAGTCGAGCACCTCCGCCGACACATTGCGACCGTTGCCCTGCTCCAACCGTGTGTAATAAGCCACCGAGACCCCGGCCAGCTGCGCCAGTTCCTCGCGACGCAGACCCGGCACCCGTCGGTGCCGCCCATGCCAGGGAATCCCCACATCGCCCGGGTCGAGCCGGGCCCGGCGCGTACGCAGGAACTCGCTGAGCTCGGCACGTTGGTCCAGGCCGTCGGAATGGCCGGCCCGAGCGTCGTCCGGGACGAGGTTGTCGCTCATGTTCTCCAGTATTCCCGGTCGTACGACCACGAGCCTGACCCTGTCAGTAGTAGGACCACTGGACGTACGTAAAGCGGTGGGCTGGGCGAGTGCCGGTTCGTCGCGGACGCTGGACACCATGACCACCACTGTTGCCGCATATGCCGCGCCCAGCGCCAAGGCCCCACTGGAGCGCACCACCATCGAGCGCCGCACGGTCGGCGAGCACGACGTACTGATCGACATCAAGTTCGCGGGGATCTGCCACTCCGACATCCACCAGGCCCGTGCGGGCTGGGGCGAGGCCATCTTCCCGATGGTCCCGGGGCACGAGATCGCCGGCATCGTCGAGGCCGTCGGTTCGGCCGTGACCGAGTTCAAGATCGGCGACCGCGTCGGCGTCGGCTGCATGGTCGATTCCTGCCGCGTGTGCGAGCCGTGCCGCAACGGCCAGGAGCAGCACTGCGTGCGGGGAAACGTACAGACGTACAACGGCGTCGGCAAGGACGGCGAGCCCACCTACGGCGGCTACTCGCAGAAGATCGTCGTTGCCGACGCCTTCACCGTCCGCATCCCCGAGGGTCTGCCCCTCGACGTGGCCGCACCGCTCCTGTGCGCCGGCATCACCACGTACTCCCCGCTCAAGCGCTGGGGCGCCGGCCCCGGCAAGCAGGTCGCCGTGATCGGGCTGGGCGGCCTGGGCCACATGGCCGTCAAGATCGCCCACGCGCTCGGCGCGGAGGTCACCGTCCTGTCTCAGTCACTGCGTAAGAAGGACGACGGCCTGAAGCTGGGCGCCGACCACTACTACGCCACCAGCGATCCGAAAACGTTCGAGGACCTGGCTGGTTCCTTCGACGTCATCCTCTCCACGGTGTCCGCGCCGCTGAACTTCGGCGCGTACCTGAGCCTGGTGAAGACCGGCGGCGCGCTGGTGAACGTGGGCGCCCCCGAGGAGCCCATCTCACTGAACCTGTTCTCGCTGCTCGGGGGCTCCAAGATCCTCGCCGGCTCCATGATCGGCGGCATCGCCGAGACCCAGGAGATGCTCGACTTCTGCGCCGAGCACGGCCTGGGCGCGGAGATCGAACTGATCGAGGCGAGCCAGATCAACGAGGCATACGAACGCGTCGACAACTCGGACATACGCTACCGATTCGTAATCGACACGGCCACCATCTGACCGGCACCCGTGGTCCGGGGACGCGGCCCCCGGACCATTCTCATCCGTGCGGCTCACTCATCGGACCACCGCACTTACCGCACAACGGTCCCGACCGACCGGATCACGATCTGTTGTCCGTCGACCAGGATTTCGCGGTTCGTATGCCGGGACCGGCGCCGGGACTCGAACACCACCTCAGGACGGGGCCCGAATCAGCCCGGCATATCGGCGATCCGGACCGAGCGGACGCGGCAATGCGTTCTCATCTGATCAATACCGGGAAACTTCTTGTGCAACAAGCAATTCCGCCTGACGGTCAAGTCGGGCATGCCCACCGGATCTGGTCCGACATCGTCGGCTGCGCCAAGGACCAGCATGCGATTACGCCGGCGACCAGCATCTGACACGGAACGGTCCCGCTCATCGGATGTCAACCTCTCGACATCGCCGTGGGACGCAGAGTCGGCGTTTCCCGCCCCTTTCCGCAAACTTCAACCGACTCGATATATTCATATCGAGTCGGTTTTCGGTGGGCGGCGTCGCCCTGAAAACCGCAGTTTCGTTCGCCATTTATTCGGCCGCAGTTTCCGAACTATGAATTAACCGGAGGGCCCATGTTGTTCCGGCCTGCTCACGGCCTCGTTCGAGCACCCGTGTCGGGCCGGACACCGACAGGTCCCCGGTCAGGGCCCCTCCAGCCGCGGGAGCAGCGCTGCTCAGCCGGAGTGATATCTTCCGGACTGCCGCTTTCTCATGCTGTAGTAACGTCGCTGTAGCCAGTGAAAGTGGTTCACCGGGTCGGGATGTACGAAAGGGCCCTGGGCATGGCACGACAGAGTCGTTCGCCGCATTCTCGCAATCGTCGTTCACATACTCCGCTCCTGACGAATCTGCTCACGGCCGCGGTGGAATCGGACCCCGATCGGATCGCCGTTCGCTTCGATCCATCGGGCGATCCGGCCGAACAACGGCAACTGACGTACCAGGAACTGGACGCGGTGTCCTCTCGGCTGGCACGTGAGCTGATCGGACGCGGTATCGGTGCCGGCGATGTGGTGGTGATGGGCATTCGACGCGGCGTCGAGTCGGTCATGGCAGTGTGGGCGATTGCCAAGGCGGGTGCGGCCTTCGTGCCCGTGGATCCCACGTATCCGCGCGAACGTATCGCACACATGGTCGCGGATTCGGGAGCGGTACTGGGGTTGACCTCGACGGCGCACCGGAGCGCGGTGGGCGATGCGGTGGAGTGGATCGAGCTGGACGATCCCGCTCAGGCTGCGCGTATCGCCGAAAACCCGGACCATCCGATCTCCTATCTCGATCGGATACGCCCCATCGATCCACGGCATCCGGCGTACATCATCTACACCTCGGGTTCGACCGGAACCCCCAAGGGCGTCGTGATCACCCATACCGGCCTCGGCGGCCTGGTGGCCTCGGCACGGGAGACGCTGCGAGTAAGTCGGAACTCGCGTGTGCTGCACGCATCGTCACCGAGCTTCGACGCCTCGGTCGAGGAGCTGCTGGTCGCCTTCTCCTCGGGTGCGACGCTGGTGGTGGCGCCACCGGATATATTCGGCGGCCCGGAACTGGCCGATCTGCTGCACCGCGAGCGAGTCACCCATCTGTCGATGACCCCGGGAGCACTCGCGTCGCTGGATCCGGACGGACTCGACGATCTGGAAGTCGTCGAGGTGGGCGGCGACCGGTGCGGCCCGGAATTGGTGGCGCGGTGGGCGCGCGAGGGACGGCTGTTCATCAACGGATACGGCCCGACCGAAGCGACGGTGCTGGCGACACTGAGTGATCCGATCCCACCCGAGGGGCCGGTAACGATCGGGCGCGCGATCACGGGAGTGACGGCGATCGTGCTGGACACGCGGTTGCGGCCGACCCCGGCCGGCAGCGTCGGGGAGTTGTATCTGTCCGGCCCGGCGTTGGCCGAGGGGTATCTGGGCCGCCCGGGCCTGACTGCCGAGCGATTCGTGGCCAACCCGTTCGCAGCCGAGGCCGACGCGCGGGAGACGCGGTTGTACCGCACCGGGGACCTCGTGCGGCGCAATGAAACCGACGGCACCCTCGAACATCTGGGCCGATCGGATTTCCAGATCAAGATCCGCGGCTTCCGGATCGAGCTGGGCGAGATCGACACCGCGCTCACCGCCCATTCCGGCATCGGCTTCGCCGTAACCGTCGGTAAGACGCTGCCCTCCGGCGCCACCGCCCTGGTCTCGTACGTCATGCCGCGGCAAGGTGTCACACTCGACATCGACGAACTCACGACGTTCGTCGCGAATCGCCTGCCGGAGTACATGGTGCCGGCATCGATCACGGTGCTGGACGAGATCCCACTCACACCGATCGGCAAGGTGGATCGTGCCGCATTGCCGGAACCGGCCTTCGCGACCGCCGAATTCCGTCCTCCCGTCACCGAAACCGAGTCGGTTATCGCGGAGGCCTTCGCGGCGGTGCTCGGTGTCGAACGGGTCGGCATCGACGATTCCTTCTTCGCGCTGGGTGGCGACTCGATCCTGTCCATCCAGATGGCGGTCCGAGCCAGGAAACAGGGAGTGGTGTTCACCCCGCGAGATGTGTTCGATCATCGAACCGTTGCCGCGCTGGCCGAAATCGCGACGTCGGCTTCCGATCCGGAGCAGCCCCGGCTGGACGAACTGCCCGGTGGCGGAGTCGGCACAATTCCGCTGACGCCGATAATGGCCGCCACACTGGCCAAAGGCTCGTCGTGGCAACGGTTCTCGCAATCGATGGCGCTGCGCCTGCCGACAGGTATCGACCGCGGAACTCTGGTAGCCACCCTCGATGCGGTGATCACGCACCACGATGTGCTGCGGTCGCGGCTGCGCGCCGCGGACCCGGCGGATCCTGGGCTCGTAGCCGAACCGAACACTGCCAGTTGGACATTCGAGGCCCTCGGCCGCGGGGCGGTCGATGTCGATGCGCTGGTGCACCGGGTCGAGCTGCCCGCCGACATCGACGACGCGGAGCTGTCCCGGAGAGCGAGCGCAGCCTACGACGGCGCGCTGGACCGGCTCGATCCGGCGAATGCGGTGATGCTGCAGTTCCTCTGGTTCGCCTTCACGACACCGGAGCCCGGCTCGCCCACGGGACGCCGAGACGTATTACTCGTGGTCGCACACCATTTCGTGGTCGATGGCGTGTCGTGGCGCATTCTCATCCCGGATCTGGCGCTGGCGTGGTCGCAACTGATCGCCGGCCGACAGGTGTCCTTGCCCGCCAACGGCACATCGATGCGACGCTGGGCACACGCGCTGACCGAGACGGCGACCGAGCCGGCACGCAGGGCGGAACTCGAGTTCTGGCAGCAGGTTTGCGACGCCGACGACCCGCCACTGGGCAGCCGCGCCCTCGATCCGGCGATCGACACCCTCGCCACCGTCGACCAGGTGCGGGTGACGGTGCCCGCCGAGGTGACCAACGCCGTGCTGACCACGATCCCGAGCCGCTATCACGGCGGCGTCGCCGACGCTCTGCTGTCGGCACTGGCATTGGCGCTGAGCAAATGGCGACGCCTGGACAAGGGCGGTTCGGCAGTGATCAAGCTCGAAGGCCACGGCCGCGAGGAGCAGGTCGTGGCGGGCTCGGATCTTTCTCGCACGATCGGCTGGTTCACCAGCGCGTTTCCGGTGCGGTTGGAGCTGGATGAGATCGACCTCGACGACGCGTTCGCGGGTGGCCCGGCCCTGGGTGCGGTCGTGAAGTCGGTGAAGGAACAGCTATTGGCCGTGCCGGACAACGGCATCGGCTACGGTCTGCTGCGGTATCTGGACCCGGACACCGCCGGACGAATACCCGAGACCGGGCAGATCGGCTTCAACTACCTGGGCCGTGTCACCGCGGGCGAGATCCCCGCCGAACTGGCCGAACTGGGCTGGGTGCCGGTCGACGACCTGGGCGAACTGGCCGCCGAGATGGATTCGGCGATGCCCGCGAACGGCGTGATCGATATCAACGCGATCGTGGCCGACGGTACGGCCGGGCCCGAGCTGACCGCGTCGTTCGCGTTCGCCACCAAGGTGATTTCCCGTGACGCGGTACAGGAGTTCGCACAGCTGTGGACAGCCGCGCTCACCGCGTTCTCGCGGCACGCGCGGCGCCCGGACGCGGGCGGGCGCACACCGTCCGACCTGCCGCTGGTGCGGGTGAGCCAATCGGATATCGAGGTGTGGGAACGGGACTACCCGGCACTGGCCGATGTGTGGCCGTTGGCGCCGCTTCAGGCCGGTCTGCTGTTCCACGCGCTTCTGGCGGGCTCGGACGTCGATGTCTATACCACCCAGTCGACGGTGGATCTGGCGGGCGAGCTCGAGACAGCGCGGCTGCGGACCGCGGCCCAGGCGATGCTGGACCGCTACCCCAATCTGCGGACGGCGTTCGTCACCGATTCGGCCGGCAACGCTGTACAACTCGTCATGAGCCGGAGCGAGGCACAGTGGCGCGAGGTGGATCTGACCGGGCTGCCCGCCGGCGAGCGCCGGGCAGAGCTGCAGCGGTTGATCGACGCGGATCGCCGGAGCCACTTCGACCTCACGGCGGCCCCGCTGCTGCGATTCGCCCTGTATCGCACCGGCGCTGCGATCGACGCCGCAACGGAGCACACCGAAGACGTTGCGGCACAACAGCAGTGGAGCCTGGTCATCACCTCCCATCACATCCTGCTGGATGGGTGGTCGATGCCGCTGCTGTTGCGTGACCTGCTGCTGCTGTACGCATCGCGTGGCGACGAGAGCGGGTTGCCGCGGGTGGCGCCGTACCGTGGCTATCTGAATTGGCTGGCCGGGCGGGACCGCGAGGCATCGCTACAGACCTGGGCGACGGCGCTGACGGGCCTCGACGAGCCGAGCTTGCTGGCGCCGCCATCCCGCCCAGGCGAACGGACGCGGATCGACAGGCTGAACACCGAGATCGATGCCGGCCGCACCCGCCGGATCACCGAGCGCGCAGCGACACTCGGTGTCACGGTGAACACCGTCCTGCAGGTGGCGTGGGGTCTGCTGCTGGGCCGGCTGACCGGCCGTGACGACGTCGTGTTCGGCGCCACGGTATCGGGCAGACCTGCCGAGCTGCCCGGCGTGGAATCCATGGTTGGCCTGTTCATCAACACGCTGCCCGTGCGGGTGCGGATCGACGAGAGCCACACGGTCGGTGAGTTCCTGCAGGATGTGCAGCGCGATCAGGCGGCATTGCTGGACCACCATCAGGTCGGCCTGAGCGATATTCAGCGGATTGCCGGTGCCGCAGCACAATTCGATACCCTGCTGGTCTTCGAGTCCTATCCGATCGACCGCGAGGCGATCGCCGCCACCAGCTCGATCGACGGTATGTCGGTCACCGGCGTGAGACTGGCGGACGACACCCATTACCCCCTGACTCTGGTGGTCACGGCGGGGTCGACGATCGAGATCACCTGGCGGTATCTGAACGGCCGCTTCACCGCCGGCGAGGTGGAAACCATGGCCGCGCGGCTGGTCCGTGTTCTGGACGCGCTCTCGGGCGATCCCGTGGCCACGGTCGGTGACATCGACATCCTGCTGGACGAGGCCGAGCAGAACCGGATCCTGTTGCAGTGGAACGGCTCACGGCATCGGGTCGAGCCGGAGCTGCTGCTGGACGGCTATCGGCGTGCGGTCTCGGCCCATCCGGATCGGGTCGCGATCGCCTATGCGGGCTCGGAACTGACCTACCGGGAATTCGACGAGCGGGTCAACCGCCTCGCGCGTGCGCTGATCTCCCGCGGCGTCGGCCCGGAAAGCCTGGTCGGCCTCGCGATACGGCGGTCGCCGGAGCTGGTCGTCGGCATGTACGCGGTCCTCACCGCGGGCGGTGCGTACGTCCCGGTGGATCCGGATCATCCCGCCGAGCGCATCGCGTACATCCTGCACACCGCCCAGCCGGTGTGTGTGCTCACCACGGATTCCGTGCCGGTGCCGGACGGAATCGCGGTGCTGCGCATCGACTCCGGCGATCCGGACGGATTCGAGAGCACACCGGTGCGGGCCGCGGAACTGCTGCGGCCGGCCCGCACCGACGATCTGGCGTACGTCCTGTTCACCTCCGGTTCCACCGGCCGGCCGAAGGGCGTCGCGATAACGCACCGCGCGGTCGGCAATCACCTCGCGTGGATGCTCGACCGGCATCCGCTGGGCCCCGACGACGCATATCTGCAGAAGGCGCCCACCACCTTCGACATGTCGGTGTGGGGCTATTTCATGCCGCTGCGCGTCGGCGCGAAGCTGGTGCTGGCCGCCCCCGACGGCCATCGGGACCCGGTGTATCTGGCGGAAACCATTGCCGCGCAACGAGTTACAGCCACGGACTTCGTACCCTCGATGCTCGCGGAGTTCGCGGCCCAGGTGGACCCGGCCGCGGTCGCGACCCTGCGGCACGTGATCAACGGCGGCGAGGTGCTGACCACGGAGACCGTCGCCGCACTGCATGCGATCTGCGACGCTCGCGTGCACAACCTGTACGGGCCGACCGAGACCGCCGTCTCGATCACCTCCCGGACCGCCTCCGGCGACGAACGCACCGACATACCGATCGGCACGCCCGGGTGGAATTGCGGTGTGCACGTGCTGGATTCACGTCTGCGGCCGGTCCCGGCCAGGGTGCCGGGTGAGCTGTATCTGGCCGGCGACCAGCTGGCCCGCGGCTATGTACGCCGGGCGGCGCTGACCGCGGAACGATTCGTGGCCAACCCGTTCGACGACGGTCAACGCATGTACCGGACCGGTGATCTGGTGCGATGGCGGACAGACGGCGTACTGGAATACCTGGGGCGCACCGACTTCCAGGTGAAGTTCCGCGGCCAGCGCATCGAGTTGGGCGAGATCGAATCCGCGCTGGCGGCGTTGCCGTCGGTGCGACAGGCCGTGGCCGCGGTGCTGCCCTCACAGCAGGGCGATCAGCTGGTCGGCTACGTGGTGCCCACGCCCGATGACCGGCACGACACCGCCGAAACGCTGGCGGCCCTGGCACGCACGTTGCCCGCCTACATGATCCCGGCCACGATCGTCGAACTCGCCGAGTTCCCGCGCAATACCAGCGGCAAAGTGGATCGCCGAATGCTGCCTCGTCCGGAGTTCGGCCTCCGGGAGTTCCGCGCGCCGAGCACACCCGCCGAGGAGATCGTGGCCGGGGTCTTCGCCGAGGTGCTCGGCCTGGATCGGGTGGGCACGGCCGACGACTTCTTCGCACTCGGCGGTAACTCGCTGGTCGCCACGCGAGCGGTGGCCCGGTTGAGCGCGGCCCTCGGGACGCGAGTGCCGGTGCGGGCCCTGTTCGACCGGCCGGTCGTCGCCGACCTGGCAGCGGGAATCGTGCCCGGCGGCGACGATACGGCCGAGCGCCCCGAGCTCCGGGCGGTCGAACGAGGTGACTTCGTACCGCTGTCGCTGGCTCAGCTGCGCATGTGGGTGCTCAACCGGATCGACCCCGAATCCCCCGCCTACAACATTCCGTTCGCGCTGCACCTGCGCGGCTCGCTGGATGTGCCCGCGCTGGCACAGGCCGTCCAGGACGTTCTGGAACGGCACGAGGGGCTGCGCACCAGATATCCGGCCGACGGCCCCGACGGGCAGCCGTTCCAGCAGATCCTGCCGGTGACCGAGGCGCTGCCGCACGGATTGCAGGTCGAACACTCCACCGTCGGCGTCCTCGACCGCATCGCCGAACTCGCGACCACCGGCTTCGACGTCACCGCCGAAGCTCCGGTGCGGATTCGGTTGCTCCGCGGCCACGACACGGACGAGCACGTGCTGGTCGTCGTCGCGCACCACATCTGCGCGGACGGTGCGTCGATGGCGCCGCTGGCGCGGGATCTCACGACCGCATATCTGGCGCGCGTCGCGGGTGACCCGCCGGGATGGGCGCCGCTGGCCGTGCAGGTCGCCGATTTCGCGATCTGGCAGCACAAGGCCGTCGGCAGCGAGAACGACCCGGACTCCGTCGCCGCCCGGCAGCTGGCCTACTGGCAGCGCGAGCTCGCGGGTATCTCCGGCGTATCGCTGTTGCCACTGGATCGCCCGCGCCCGGCGCACGCGTCCCAGCGCGGCGCGTCCATCGCGTTCACGGTGCCCGCGGCCGTGCACACGCGACTGGCGCAGATCGCGCAGGAGCACAATTCGTCGCTGTTCATGGTCGTGCACGCCACCCTGGCCGTCCTGCTCGCCCGGTTGTCCGGCGGATCGGATATCGCGATCGGCACGCCGATCGCCGGTCGCGGGGCCGCCGTGCTCGACGATCTGGTCGGCATGTTCGTCAATACCCTGACCTTGCGCACCACCGTGGACCGGTCGGCCCCGTTCGCCGCACTCGTCGACACTGTGCGGGAGGTCGACCTGTCCGGATTCGCCCATGCCGACGTTCCGTTCGAACGCGTGGTCGACGCGGTCCTTCCTGCCCGGGCGGGCGGGGCACATCCCCTGTTCCAGGTGATGCTGTCGTTCCAGAACACCGAAGCGCCGGCGTTCGAGCTGCCGGGGCTGAGGATCTCGGCGCTGGACACCGGCGAGGTGACGGCCAAATTCGATCTGGAGGTGATCGTCGATCCACACCACCGCGACGATGGCGTCCGGGATGAGCTGATCGTCGTATTCACCTATGCGACAGACCTTTTCGATGAGCCGACGATGCAGGGCCTCGGTCGCCGGTTCGACCGGATCCTGACCGGTGTTGCCGCCGATCCGCAGATACTCGTCGGCGATATCGATGTCCTCGACGCGGGCGAACGCGACCGGGCGCTGGTGGCCGCCGGACCGGAACCGGCCGGGCCGCAACGAATCGAGCTGTTGCCGGACCTGATGGCCGCGGCCGCGGACCGCAATCCGGACGGCGTCGCGGTGATCGTCGACGATTCCGCCCGGGAGCTGGACAGGCTCGACTACCTCGATCTGGACGAGCAGTCGAACCGGCTGGCCCGCCTGTTACTCGATCGCGGCGTCGGACCGGGGGATCTGGTCGTGATCGGCATGCCACGGTCGGCGACCTCGGTGCTCGCGATCTGGGCCGTGGCCAAGACCGGCGCGGCCATAGTGCCGGTGGATCCGGCCTCCTTGGCGGACCCGGGTAGTCAGCTGCCCGCGGAGGCGGCGCTGGGACTGACCGTCCCGGGCGTCGATCTGCCCGATGCGCTGCCCTGGTTGAGGTTGGACACCGACGAGTTCGCCCGACAACTCGCCGACCGGTCGCCCGCACCGATCGGCGATATCGATCGCCCTCGGCCGCTGCGTCCCGATCATCCGGCCTGTGTCGTGCGCACCTCGGGATCGAGCGGCCCGCCCCGGGTCGTCACCGTCGACCACGCCGCATTGGCCGGTTTCTGCGCGGAACTGGGAGAGCGTTTCCGAGTGACGAGCGGTTCTCGTACACTGCATTTCGCCACACCGTCGTCCGACGCGGCGATGCTGGAACTACTCCTGGCCGTCGGCGGTGGCGCGACCCTGGTGGTGGCGGCACCCACCGTCGACCACGGGAAGGGCCTGGCCGTGCTGCTGCGCCGCCAGCGGGTGTCGCACGCGGTCCTCACCGCGGCGGAGCTGGCCGCGGTCGACCCCGCGGGGCTCGACAGACTCCGCGTGGTGATCACCGACGGCGCGGCGAACGCTCCGGATCTCGTGCGGCGCTGGGAGGTTCCGGTCGCGGGCGGCCGTATTCGCGAGCTCCGCCATGGCTACGGCTCGGCCGCGGCCACGACCTGATGCGGACCCGGGCTACCTCAGCAGCACGGCGTAGCCCGGCTTGATCACCTCGTCGATGATGCGCAGGCGTTCGGGGAACCCGATGAAGGCGGATTTCGCGGCTCATGCTGGTATCGCTCATCAGGCGGTTGTCGGTGTTGACCGTGACGCGGAATCGCAGCCGGGCCAGCAGGTCGAACGGATGCTTCTCCAGCGAGGGCACCGCACCGGTCCGCACATTCGAGGACGTACACAGTTCGAGCGGAAGGCGCTGGTCCCGAACATAATTGGCGACGAGCCCGAGTTTCGGCCCGGATCCGGAGTCGCTGATGTCGTCGGTGATGCGCACCCCGTGGCCGAGCCGCTCACAGCTCAGGTGAGCAACTGGGAATCCTGATGCGCATGAGGTTCACCCCTGGTTGTGGACACCGAGTCGACAGTATCACTGATCCTGTCGAAAGGATGTCTGTATGCCTCCTCGTAGGCGTCGGTCGTTTACGGCGGAGTACAAGGTCGAGGCTGCGCATCGTGTGATCGATTCTGGCCGCACGGTCGCTGAAGTTGTGCGTGATGCACCGGACCGATCCGGTCCTCAGCGGGTCGGTTGCCTCGCTGTTCGCCGCGACCGGGCTGCGACGCCGTCGGCGATGCCGATCAGGATCTGGTCCAGTTGCTCGGCACTGCGCACCGCCGATTCGTCACCGGCGACGCTCATCAGATAGCCGCTGATGAAGTTCAGGGTCGCGAATGTCAGATCCGAGATGACGTCCGGATCCGCCTCTTCGCCCGGCGGCAGCGACTTCACCACGATTTCCCGATGTAACTCGGCATGGATCTCCGCGTTACGGCGAAAGACCTCCGCCAGCGCGGACCGGCGTTCGGCCTGCAACATCAACGCGAGCCGCGCTCTGGTCCGAGGCAGGCCATCCCCCGTCACCGCCCGGGTGATGGCCACCGCCAGCCGGGAAACCGGCGGCGGGGCAGGGTCGCCGGTTTCGGGACCGGCAACCGATCGCAGGTCCGCCAGATCCAGTTCGGCCAATCGCTCGGCGAGACCCAGCAGCAGCGCCTCCCGAGTGCGGAAATAGAACGACGTCGTCCCTTTGGGAACTCCGGCCCGAAGGTCGACCTTCGGATGACTCAGCCCCTTCGGACCTTCTTGCGCCAACAGTTGAATGGCCGCATCGCAGAGTTCGCGGCGGCGACTGGCGGCGTCTGGTTTCCTCCGCATGATCGCCGCCAGTCTAATGGGCCACTGACCTCACCGGTTGTTCCACAGTGACCGGGACGTTCAGCTCTCGGTACGACCGCGGTCCGCGGTGATCGGTTCGGCCAGCCGTTGTGTATCGCAGATCCGCTGCAGTTCCTCCAATGTTTCAGTCAGTCCGGAGCCCAGCCGCGGACCCGGGGTGAATGTCGCGGGCAGGTGCTTCATCCCCTGGATGACGCCGATGGTGTCGTAGTGCACCGCGCGGTCCGGATCGCAGCGATAGTCCGGCATCCGATCGAACACCGCCTGCAGCATCCGCTTGAACACCATGCGCGCCATATTCGATCCGATGCAGCGGTGCACGCCGAGGCCGAAACTGTAGTGCCGATTACCGCGGCGTTCCAGATCGATCTCGTTCGGATTGTCGAACACCTGCGGATCACGATTGGCCATGGCCCACGAAAGCCACAGCCGCTCACCTTCTTTGAACTGCTTGCTGCCCACTTCACAGTCCTGCGCGAAGGTGCGACCGTCGCCGGGCGCCGGGGTGAAGTAGCGCAGGAATTCCTCGGTCGCCGCGTCGAGCATGAGTTCGCGCTCGCGGCTGAGCAATTCGCGCTGCTCCGGATTCTCCGAGAGCCACTCGAGCGCATGGGCGGTGAGCGCGGTGGTCGTGTCGAAGCCACCGCCGATGATCAGGGCCAGCATGCCGAGCGCATCGCCGTCGGAGATCGGCTCGCCGACCACGATCGACCGCGCCACCGCATCGGTCATGCCCGGCCGCGGATTTTCCTTGATCTCCAGGTAATTGGCCATCAGATCCACCCGCATGGCCTCGCGCATCTTGTTCACGCGGGCTTGATCGGGCGAGTCCGGCGGGGTGTAGACCGAAGCGTGCGCGGGCTCGTTGTAGATGTTCCAGTGGGCGATCGGGATGCCCATCATCGCCAGCGTGAGCACCGCGGGCACGATGTTGGCGAGATCGTCGACGAAATCGATGCTGCCGCTCTCGATCCGCTCGTCGAGGGCAGCGCGAATCACCTCGTCCACGAACGGAATCCAGCGCCGCACCGCGGCCGGGGAAAGATACGGATTCAGCGCGCCCCGCAGATCCTTCTGCTCGGGCGGATCCATCTCCAGAATGCCCGAGCGGACCATCCCCGGCACGTCCGGCGCCGGAATGGAGATGCCCTGGTAACCACGCCGAACCCGTTGCGGGTCATGATCATTGGACACGAACGGGCAGCGGGCCAGCTCGAACACCTCCCGGTTCCCCGCGGCGACCCAGTGCCCACCGTAGGTGTCCGACCAGGCGACCGGGCACTCGCTCTGCATCTCCGCGGTGATCTCGCCGAATCGCCCGCGATACTGCGGCATGTGCCGATCGAACCGATATTCCGGCTGACGGTGCGCAGTGTTCTCGATAGTCATTGTCCGCCTGACCTATTCGACGATGGAGATGGCTCGCTCAGGGCACGAGTGCACGGCTTCCCGCGCATTCTCCCCCTGATCAGCGGGAACGTCCTCACCGAACGCAGACGAATGCCCGTCGAAATCACTGAGCGTGAAGACCTTCGGCGCGATCATCGCGCACAGCGTGTGCCCCTGGCAGCGTTCGGCATCCACATGAACTCTCACAATCGATTCCCTTCATCGTGTATCTCACCGATGCGCTGCGTCCCGGGCGCGTGGGCACCTCGCTGCCGCACAGTCCGGTGGTTCGAGTCGGCCTCGGGGCCAACGCATTCAGCGTTAACTCTAAAGTCTTAGAGACAGCGGGCGCAAGATCGAGAATGGCTCGGTCCGCTATTCGAAGGTCGAGTGAAGGGTGCGCCGATGCCCGACCGCGCCCATCATCCTTCGATGTCGCCCGGCTGCTGCTGTCGAGCCACCGCACGGCGGGCGCGCCGAAATCGATGAGGAACGCACCGGTCAGATGCGCGTCCATCAGCTTGCGCCGGTCAGGTCTTCGTGCGTATCTCACGCTCGGGTCGCCGCTGCCGGGGTGGTGACCAGACTGATCACCACCGTGTCGATTCCATCTCGACTTCAACGGGTGGTGACTGCTCTCCTTGCTGGTCGCCGTCGCGTTCGCCATTTCGTTGCGAAGCGCGGTGTGGTCATGGTGCGAATCGGGTCAGGTCTCGATGACGGTGTACGCGTGGACATCTCGGTCGGCCAGCCGCGGAATGATGTCGCCGACGACACGGGCCTGGAAGGCCTGGGTGGCACGGTGTTCCTCGTAACCGTCGGCGTCGGTATAGGTTTCGACGAGGACGAACCGAGCCGGGGCGTCGAGCGCCCGATGTGCTTGAAGGGATAGCATTTTGGGCTCCGCGCGATTTCCAGGAGTGAGTTCCGCGAGTGCGACGGCGACATACTCCTCCTCACCGAGCTTCGCGACCCATGTCGCGATGACGACGTAACTCACCGCGCCTCCACCGGATTGAAGCCGACCGCACGCAACTGTTCGACACTGTCACTGCTGAGGTCGTGTGGCCGCCACGCCGGCGTCCAACTCCACTCGATCCGGAAGTCCGACACAACATCGGGTCAGCGTTCCCCAGGATAACCGCTGTTCACCGTCGGCCCCATCCTTATAGTGCCGCGCCGAGGGCGCGAACCTGCGACAAACGACCGGCGCAGGCCCAGAGATCATCGGTCGTCATGGTCGACGTGAAAGATGCTCGCCTACAACCGATTACGGCAGAAACATGCCACCGACAGCATTTCCGTCAGAACGCACACGCTCGACCCCGCGAGCCATCGACATATTCATCGCCATAGTCACGACACTGCACAAACCAGCGCACCACCGGACACTCCTCCCCCTCAATTCGCCTCGAAGCCCGGACACCGTCCGAAGGCAGATCCGGACTTCAATAATCAAATGCGCATATATTGGCCATGCTGGCCGCCGAAGTGGCGGCGAGTGCGGCGATGCCGGATCCGGTTCAGTAGTTTGCGTTCCCGGATCAGGCAGGTCGTGTCGAGCTGTTCCCGCCACTCTCCCCGTGGGCCAACACGCCTACCGCCGCCGACGCCTCTTGACACCGTCTTCCGCCGCTGGCGCACGTCGGCCTGTGGCTGAGTGGTGTCAACTCCGGGTCCAATCACATTGCTACCGAGGGCGGCTGGCTCTGTCCCGGCAACGGTGTAACTCAATCAACCCGAGCTACACCGTTAGCGAGATAGACGCGATAGGCGGTCCACTGGTTCGTGCGCCGAGACCGTTTCGCTGCCACGCCGAAAATTTGTTCGGCGAAAGGCTTCGCTGAACAGTCGCTGTTCGGGCTGAAAGGATCGCACGTGATCGCGTCGGTCCTGGTCTGCGCTCAATTCGCGCTGCTGGATACGCGAGCGGTGAGCGTAGGGTAATCGATGTATCCGGTGGGGCCGCCCACGTAGAACGTGGAGAAGTCAGGGGTGTTTTCTGCCGCGTCGGTTTCCCAGCGTTTAACGAGGTCGGGGTTGGCGATCGCGGCTCGGCCGATCCCGACCGCGTCGGCGAGCTCGATGACGATGGCCGCGGCCGGCACCGAGATCAAGGTCCCGTTGCTGGTGGTGCACGATTCGAACGATCGCCAAGCCCCCGGCGATGGCCGAGAAGCAGCACCAGTCAGCGGCCGATGCACCGACACCAGCAGCTGAAGATCATCGAACTCGAGGACGGCGGAGGTCGAGCACTGCTCTGCAGACCATATGTCGCCCGCGGTACACTTCATCGCCGACTGGGTTGCCGACCAATTCAGCACCACGACCACTGCGCACACCGAATCCCGCACACCCAGAACACCGAAAACTGCGAACTGACCGCGAGTTTCGAGTTGTCACGCGCTGTTGGGCTGATCGGCACACGGTGGGCGGATGTGGCGGGGTCCGACGCAGGGATTCCGAGGCTTCTACCCGCGGTTTCGGGTGATAGCAAGTTCCCCCAAGGTCCACAATTTAACTCAAAAAGCGGTATTTACCAGGGTAAATACCGCAAATCAAGTAGGGCGGCAGGATTTGTCTGAATTCCTATTCTCCCTGGTCACAGCATTTCTCGTGTTCTAGTAAGCCGCGCAAGGTCCCTCACGGCCTGGCGTCGATGAACTAACACACAACTCGGAACGCCGCGCAGCGGCGGCCTCAGCTCAGCCCACATTCAAAACACCGGCCGACCGGCTCGGCGATCGTGGGACCGGAATCGGTGACACGGCGGTCTGGAACGACTCCAGTTACCCGGTTTTCGTTTCCGGCTAGGACGGTCGACGATTCTGTCGTCCGGTGTTTTCTACTATCCAGGCCGCGACCTGCGTGCGGGAGGTGAATCCGAGTTTGGTGAGGATGTGCTCCACGTGGCCCTCGGCGGTGCGCGCGGAGATCACCAGATCGGCGGCGATCTGCCTGTTGGTGAGACCTTGGGCGATGAGGTCGGCGACCTGCCGCTCACGCCTGGTCAGAGCCGCTTGCGGACCCGCAGTGAGTGCTCCGTCGATGAGTTGCTCGCCGAGTGCGTAGGCAACGGCTTCGTCCATACCCATAGCCTGGCCACGGCGGAAGGCCGAATCGAACCCGCGTGCCCCGAGGGCAGATCGCGCCCGCCGGACACATTCGTTGTGATTCTGCGGGCTCGGGAAGGGGCTCCCGACGTTACCCACGAACGCCGATAGTTTCTGCGCGGCTCCCAGCAGTACGGCCGCGCGCTCGGCATCACTGTCGGCACCGACTGTCCAGGCCAGTGGCTCGAGACTCAACGCGGCTATCAGCGGACTTCGAATTTGCCGGTTGACCCGCAAAGCATCCTCGAACAGTGTCATTGCGCGAGACACCTCACCTTGCTGCCAGACAGCAAGACCCATGCCCCACAACGCCGCCGACCGGAACAGCGATTCGCCGCACGCTTCGGTGATAGAAAGTACCTGCTGTTGACACTCGATCGCCCGTTTTGTATCACTGGCCTGTACGTGCAGCAAACCGAGCACATTCAAAGCAGAGACGTAGGTGTATCTCCGCTTATCCGAGCTGAATACCTCGACTGCACGTTCGAGGGACGGGGACGTACGAACGGGTTCACCGCCAAAGAATGCCAGGACACCGTAAGCGTAGGCGATCAGTGCCTGAGTCATCGGGGTGGGAGCCAACTCGCCGAGCACGCGCGCCTCGTCCACGAGGGCGGACGCCGCCCGCAAGTCGCCCTGCGTCGCCGCCATGACGCAGCCTACCTGGAGCGCTTTGACACGGTCGGGTATGGATTGTCGGTCAGGGTGGTGGTTGACGACGCGGTCGATCCACCGCCGACCCTCACTGTTCAGGCCCCGAAAATCCCACAACATGAATAGTGCGGCGCCGGTTTGCAGTCCGGCTTCGGTCGCCTCCTCGGTGTCCTCGGCCAGGCTGTATTCGAGCGCGTCGCGCAGGTTGGGTTGCTCGCGTTCGAGCCGAGCGATCCAGTAAGGCTGGCGGTCGCTGATCCACTCGGCCTCCGCGTCCAGCGCCAGCCGCTGATACCAGTCACGGTGGCGACGCTGCAACTGCTGGTTCTCACCGGAAGCTCGCAGCTTCCGACGTCCGTAGTCGCGGACCGTCTCGAGCATCCGGAACCGCACACTGCCCTGAGACTCGTCGCGGATCAGGATCGACTTGTCCACCAGCGAGGACAGCACATCGAGCGGATCCTCAGGCCCCCAATCGGCGCCGCATACCTGTTCGGCGGCATCGAGTTCGAAGCCTCCGGCGAACACCGACAACCTGGCCCACAGTTGTTGCTCGAGCGGGGTACACAGCTCGTAACTCCAGTCGACACACCAGCGCAGCGTCTGCTGCCGTGTCGGCGCAGTGCGGCTGGCGCGGGTCAGTAGCGCAAATCTGTCGTCGAGCCGCTGCAGAATCTGCTCGGGTGACATCATGCGGATCCGGGCGGCCGCCAACTCGATCGCCAGCGGCAATCCATCCAGCCGGGCACAGATCCGGGCCACAGTGACCGTGTTGTCCGCGGTCAGCTCGAAACCCGGCACCACCCCGGTCGCACGGTCAGCGAACAATGTCACCGCGTCGAAGCGGGGACGTCCCCGCAACGACAGCCTGCGATCCGGATCCGGCACCGTCAACGGCGCCACCCGCAGCACCGCCTCCCCGGCGATATCCAACGGTTCACGACTGGTCACCACGATCCGCAGGTTCGGTGCGGCTCGCAGCCAGGTCTCGACCAGTTCCGCCACCGCGGCCACCAGTTGCTCGCAGTTGTCCAACACCAGCAGCGCCTTCCGCGCAGACAAGAACTCGACCAGTACCTCCCGCAACGGCCGCGCCGAATCATCACGCAACCCCAGGTCGGCCGCGACCGCCTCGACCAGCAGCGACGGGTCGGACACCTCAGCCAGCTCGACCAGCCACACCCCATCGGCAAACTCACTTCGCACGGCGGCCGCGGCCCGCAGCGCCAGCCGCGTCTTGCCGACCCCGCCGATACCGGTCAGGGTAACCAGCCGGGTCGAGGCCAGCAGATTCTTCACCTCGGCGACTTCGGTGCGGCGGCCGACGAAACTGGTCAACTCCAGCGGCAAACCGCCACCTCGAACCATCACCGGCGCCGCCGGCGGACGCCACTCCTGGGAAGGCGGTTTCGGATCTCGCTGCGCCGCAGCCGGTTCGGCGTGCACCGCCATGTCATCGACCCCGTACCCGTGGCGGCGCTGCGCCTGCCGGATCGTCTCCCCCAGCGCCGCCGCCGACGGCCGCTGACTGGGATCGCGATTCATCGCCGTCGCTATCACCGCGGACACATCCTCGGCGATGTCGTGCTCGCAGGTCCGGTGTCGGCTGAGTGGTGATCCGCAGAATCTGCGTCACCACGTTCTCCCCGCTGCGCCGTTCGAATGCCGCGTGCCCGGTCAGCGCGCAGAACAGAGTGGCGCCCAGCCCGTACACGTCCGCCGCCGGGCTCGGGGCACCCCCCTCGAGGACCTCGGGGGCGGTGAATGCCGGTGACCCGGTCAGGGTGCCCGCGGAGGTTTGGAATCCGCCGGGGATGCGTGCGATACCGAAGTCGCTCAGGGCGGGCTCGCCATAGTCGGTGAGCAGGATGTTGCCCGGTTTCACGTCGCGATGGACGATACCCAGGCGATGTGCGGTCTCCAGCGCCCCGGCGATCTTCACCCCGATCCACAACACCGTCTCCGTGGGCAGCGGACCCTGCCGGCGGATCCGCGCGTCCAGGGAGTCCAACGGGTGATACGGCATCACCAGATACGGCCGTCCACTCGCGGTGGTCCCCGTCTCCAGTACCGTGACGATGTTCGGGTGCCCCGTCAGCCGGCCCATCGCCCGCTGCTCGCGGAAAAACCGTTCGAGATTGTCGGCGTCCAACTCGGCGGTCAGAATCTTCACGGCCACCGTACGGTCCAGCTCCGCCTGCGTGCACCGATAGACCACACCGAAACCGCCCCGCCCGATCTCCTCGGCATCGCAGAACCCGGCCGCGCTCAACTCCTCCGTGACCGGCTCCGACACGCCACGCTGTGTCCGAAACAGATCATCCTCGGCCATCAGCTGCAGACCATTCGCCAGCACATCCCCCGACAACGGGCAATATGCGTTAACTCTTCGCTAACGAACAGCCTATCCCAACGGACGTCGACAACTGAGGTCCCTGAGAAGGCGCTGGGTCGAAGCGTTCGCGCCGATCAGGGGCCGCAGTGTGGTTCACGTCCGTGAGCAGACCGCCGGACCCGACTTCCCTCCGCGAAGACGCGCGTTTTCGCAATGTCCTCAGCAACAGCCGCGACAAGTTCCTCTTTCGACGAGAAGGCCGTTTGCGGTCTGATCCATTGATCCAAGTGGACGGTCAGCGTCAGACCGTACAAATCCCCCTCGAAGTCGAGCAGGTGCGCCTCGAGCAGCCGAATTCCCGATCGGCCGTAGAACGTCGAGCGACGGCCCACCGATATGGCGGCCACGACTGTCCGACCATCCGGCAATGCCGCTCGTCCTGCCCACACACCATCGACCACTGCTTTGCCGACCGAGCCCGAAAGTTCCTCGTCCAGTTCGAGGTTGGCTGTAGGAAATCCCATTTCGCGACCTCGCTGGTCACCCCGAACCACATCTCCGACGACCTGCAGCGCACCATGCGCGGGCGGCTCGCTGCTGGGATTCACCGCATCGGCAGCGACTGTGATCCCGAAATGCCGCAGTGTTGCAGCAAGTTGTGTAACAGGACCGACCGGGGACAGCGTCGAAACGTTCGACATCCGCAGAATCTCGGCCACGTCGGCAGCGACATCGTCATCATCGTTCCCGCGCTCGGCGCATCGGACGATGACCACACTGTTCCCACTCTCGGCGGCATGTCGGAACGCGGCGTCGAGGCGCGGATCGACTCCCGAGGCATATAACGCCGGATTGGGTCCTTGTTCGAGTGAAACCAGGGCGGCCTGCGGTCCTGGCGCCCCGAATCGAAAGACGACATAGCCGATTCCGGTGACGTCGCTATGAGCGGTGATCGTCTGGTGCGAACCGTAGGGCCCATCACGAAGCACTGGCTCCGCCACTCGCACATGCGATTCGACACTGCGCCTATACACGACGACGTCGTGGACCGAGACCCAGTTCAAAGCGTGTTCACTCGCAAAGGCCACACTTTCGATGATCGTCGCTATCCGGGTGGAGTCGACCGGTGAGACCAGCGCCGCGAAAGCGCCTGCGGGCCTTAGTCCGGCGCACCGCGCCAAGTCGACGGCGGCCTCGCTCGGCCCCTGAATTCCGAAAACCCCCATCGCGCGCGCCCTGGTCGGTACGACGTGTCCCGGCCGACTGAAAGCGGACGGCTCGCTCGCAGGTGAGGCAAGCTCGCGCATCGTCCGGGCCCGGTCGGCTGCCGAGATTCCCGTAGTGATGCCATCGATCGCATCGACGCTGACGGTGTATTCGGTTGCCGTGCAGCCGGAATCGGCTCCCACCATGGCCACCAGCCCCAGCCGATCACATTCGTCGCCCGGCAGGGCAGCGCAGACGAGGCCGGACCCGTACCGGATCAGGAAACTCATCGTGGCGACGGTGGTCTTCTCGGCTGCCAGCAGGAGGTAACTGTCGGATTCAGGAGCCGAGCCGACCAGAACTACCGGCCGCCCCGCGCCGAGGTCTGCCAAAGCATTGTCGACTCGCATGATCGGGCTGTTCATGACTACACACTCCTTGGCCTCGATGTGATGAGCTTCGCAAAAGCAAACCCTGTTGTCAACGTCAACGTTTACATTGATAAGCTGTAGCGACGAGACCTCCCGCCACCGAATGGGCTGCGAGCTACCGAACCGCAGCGAATCCGCCGTCGACGGGCAACAGCTGGCCCGTGATGAAGTGCGATGCGTCGCTGGCAAGGAAGACCAGAACCGGCGCCAAATCCCGGTCCGCATTGCCGAAGGTGCCCCCGAGCGGGATATCTTGCCGCAGCTGCTTTTGATATGCAGCGAGTTCGTCGGGCCCGAGCGAGTTGGTGTATTTATCGAACATCGGCGTGTTCACATACGGCAGAACGGCATTGACGCGGATGCCCGAGGGCCCCCATTCTCGCGCGACGGTCCGGGTCCAGGTGTGGACCGCTCCCTTCGAGGATCCGTAGGTCGAGTTGGCGAGCTCGCCGGTGAAACCCGACATCGAACCGAAGTTGATGATTGCGCCGGTACCGGCGCTCTTCATGATCCGAAATGCCGACTGGTTCGTGTGGATCGTGCCGAGCACATTCGCTCGGTAGACGGCGTCGAAGAGCTCGTCGGTGATCTCGTCGGCCATTGCCGATCGTTGCAGCCCGGCTATATTGACCAGGACATCGATGCCCCCCAATTCCTCTGCCGCACTACGAAAAAGAGCCTCGGTTGCCTCGCCGTCGGCGATGTCGAGCCGGGAGAAGGCCGCCGTTCCAGGACCGGCACTGTTGGCCTGATCCGCGACCCGCCGCCCGCCCTCCTCGTTCAGGTCATAGGAGTGAACCCGAGCCCCCTCCGCGACGTACGCCTTGACGATCGCGGCGCCGATACCTTGCGCTCCACCCGTGACCAAGATCCGTTTGCCTTCGAGTTGCATTGTCTCCCTTTCGATTCGAATGTCCATACGGGTGCTGTCGCATCACGTCCACACTCCGGACACCTACCTGCCGAGCACACAGCCGCGAGCACAATTCACGTGACACACAACACGCAGCATCAACGTGCATGTTGCCCAGCGCGGACCGGTTTGTCAACGTCAACGTAGATATTGCACGTCAATCAACTTCGACGTTGACAATCTCGCCAGAGCCCTGTCACGATGACGCCACGTCTATCAACACACACGTTGACGGACCGGGTGATTACAGCGCAAAGCGGTTGTCTGCGATCGCGACATCGATGCGAAAGGTGCTCGAATGAAGACAGTGCAGCGTGACTCGACAGCCGTAGCCGGAGCCGAGGTCCCTTCGGACCGGCTGACGGAGGACGAGATCCGAGCTGCGGTCGCCAGAGCGAACGTTCCTACACTTCTGATGGTCGTGTTCCAAACGACGGGGGACGAAAAGTGGCTGCGCGCCCCGTACACGCCCACCAGGGGTAAGGGGCTCGGCGACCACGACTCGGGTGGACTCGATGACGACGTTCAGCGGGAGATTCGCGACGCGGCAGTGGCCGCGGTCCTCGATCTGCAGAACGGTACCCGCCCTGCCATCGAGTCCCCCTCACCGGAGCTGACCGTGCGGATGATGAGTGTGTGCATGGGCGAGGAGGTCGGCCCCGAGTACGGTCCGATGCTGTCACTCGAGTTGGCCAGACGCGCCGCGCCGCATGCTCCGGCGCTTGCTCTCGAACCGGTCGAGGCGCCCGAAGGTTTCTCGGTCATCGTGATCGGCACCGGGATTGCCGGCATTGCCGCGGCCGAGCAGCTCGAAGACATGGGAGTCGACTACGTCATCTTGGAGAAGCAATCGCAGGCCGGCGGAAACTGGTGGCAGAACACGTACCCGGGCGCAGGCGTCGATACCCCCAGTCACCTGTACTCGTTCTCGTTCGCGAAGAACGACTGGACCACCCACTTCGCGCTGCGCGACGAGCTCCAGCGGTATTTCGCACAGATCATGAAGGATCTCGCCGCGGATCAGCGCATCCGGTACGGAACCGAGGTTCGCTCGGCGACATACGACGAGAAGTCGGCGCGGTGGTCCGTGGAGGTGCACAATCCGGATGGGTCGCCGTCCACGTTGCAGGCTGATGTGGTGATCAGCGCCGTAGGCGTCTTGAACCGGCCCAAGAAGCCCAATGTGCCTGGTATGGAAACGTTTCAGGGCGTGAGCTTCCATTCGGCCGAGTGGCCGGAAGACCTCGAGCTGGATGGTAAGCGAGTGGCGATCGTGGGCACCGGCGCCAGCGCGATGCAAATCGCTCCCGCGATCGCGGACCGGGTTGCGCACCTATCGATCTTTCAACGTTCCCCGCAATGGGTGGCCCCGTTCGAGAAGTTCCGGCTGCAGATCCCGCCGGAGTTGCGGCGGCTGATGCAGGGGTGCCCGATCTACCACAGCTGGTACTGGATCCGCTTGTTCTGGCAGTTCGGGGACAAGGTCATCGAATCGCTGCGCATCGACCCGGAGTGGGCCCACCCGGAGCGCTCGGTGAACGCGCGCAACGATGGGCACCGCGAGTACTTCACCCGCTATATCACCGCGCAGGTCGGCGATCGAACTGATCTGCTGGACAAGGTCATTCCCGACTACCCGCCGTTCGGCAAGCGAATTCTGCTGGACAACGGCTGGTACGCGACACTGCGAAAGGACAACGTCGATCTGATCGACAGGTCCGTCACAGCCATTCGTGCCGACGGCCTCATAGACGACACAGGGGTCGCGACCGATGCCGAGGTGATCGTCTGGGCCACCGGGTTCGACGCCGCCCGGTTCGTCAGCTCGATGGAGGTGCGGGGCATCGGCGGTCTCACCTTGCGAGAAGCATGGAACGACGACGATCCGAAGGCGTACCTGGGAGTATCCGTACCCGAGTTCCCGAACTTCTTCATGCTCGGCGGACCCAACTCGTTTCCCGGTAGCGGCAGCTTCATGTTCTTCATGGAAGTCCAGATGCGTTACATCCGCGGGCTTCTCACCGAGATGTTCCGCAATGACATCAAGGCCATCGATGCGAAGCCGGAAGCCAATCGCGAATACAACGACCTGGTCGACTCCACCCATGCGCAAACTGTGTGGACCCACCGCGGAATGTCGACGTACTACCGCAACTCACACGGTCGGGTGGTGTTCGTGATGCCCTTCCTCAACGTCGAGTACTGGCAGATGACGCGCCGTCCGGACTTGGAGAACTACACCGTGCGGTGAGCCGTGAATACCGGTGCCCCGGAGCCGATTCGGTTCCGGGGCACTGCTCGTCGTGAAGGTGTCGGCGATTACCAGGTATCGATCCGGCGGCGGACGGCGGAGGCGCGTTCGACCCGAGATGCGCTGAAAACGCTCGTGATCCACGATCTCGTCGATGCCGGGTCGATGACGTCGTCGATCTCGAACACCGACGCGGCATTGACCACGCTGCCCTGCTTTCGGTACTGCTCGAGATGCATTCGGTAGACGCGGTCACGCTCATCGGGATCCTCGATCGCATCCAATTCCCGACGGAAACCGAGCCTGACGGCTCCCTCGGGACCCATAGCACCCAGTTCGCCGGTCGGCCACGCCACGATGGCGTCGGGCACGCGGAAGCTACCCCCGGCCATGGCTTGACCACCGAGCCCGAATGCCTTGCGCACGATGACCGTACAGAACGGCACAGTCAGCGTCGGCGCGATCACGAACAACCGGCTCACATGACGAACGGTGGCGGTGCGCTCGGCATCCGGACCGACCAGAAAGCCCGCGGTGTCACACAGGGACACGACCGGCACCTCGTAGGCATCGCACAGCTGCAGGAAGCGCGCCATCTTGTCGGCCTCGGCGCTGCCGATCGTGCCGCCGAGGTGGCTCCCGTCATTGGCGACGATCGCGACGGACCGGCCCTCGATGCGCACCAGGGCGGTGACCACACCCGGCCCGAAGAGGGGGCGGAGTTCGAGAACCGAATCCTGGTCTGCGAGTGTGGCGATGACTGTTCTGATATCGAACGCCCGATTGCTTCGTTCGGGCACGATGTGGCGCAGCACTCGTTGATCGGATTCGGTCCACATCGGGCTCGGATCGCGGAAAAAGCTCAGGTAGCGGCGTACCACCGCGACGGCCTCGGCCTCGTCGTCGACGAGGATGTCGATCACTCCGTTGGGCCCCTGAACGGACGGTGGGCCGATGTCGTCGGCGGCGAACGAACCGAGTCCGCCGCCTTCGATCATCGCGGGGCCGCCGAGGCCGATCCGGGAGTCACGAGTCGCCACGACGAGATCGCATGCACCCAGCAGCGCGGCGTTGCCGGCGAAGCAGCGCCCCGACGCGATCCCGATGGTCGGTACCACGCCGTTGAGACGTCCGAGAGCCACGAACGTTCCGAGATCCATGCGAGTCGCGCGCGACATGTCATCGGTGTCCCCGGGACGGCCACCACCTCCCTCGCCGAATATGACGACCGGGGATCCTCGTCGGCCGGCGAGTTCGAATATCCGCTCGGCCTTCTTGTGGCTCTGCAAACCCTGGGTCCCGGCCAACACCGTGTAGTCGTATGCCAACGCCGCAGTGGGGCGACCGTCGACGGTGCCGAATCCCGCGACGAGACCATCGGCCGGAGTGGTTCGCTCCAGATCGGACAGTGCGCGACGCTGCCGCTGTGCAGCGACGACAAGGGGTCCGTACTCATGGAAACTGTCCGAGTCGAACAGGTCGCTGAGATTTTCCCGTGCGGTGCGCTTGCCCAGTCGATGCCGGTGTTCCACGGCATCGGTGCGTTCCTCGTCGAGGGTCCGCCGATGTCGAGCCGTGATATCAGCGAGGTCGGATCGTATTGCGGTGCGGTCGATCTCGCCGGAGTCGATGATTCTTCTCGTCTGGTCCGCGCCTGGCTCGACGGTGGCGAGCACAATGTCGGGCTGGACGAGTTGACCGACCTCGACGACGGCCTCGACGACGACACCCGCAACCGGTGAACGGACATCGGTCTCCATCTTCATCGCTTCCAGCGTCACCAGTACATCGCCGTGATGGACAACCGAACCTGGTTTCGCCGAGACCGCGACAACGGTCCCGCCGGCCGGAGCTCGCACGAGTATCAGCTCGGCATCCGAGACCGGTTGGCGGATAGTCGAAGCCGAGGCGAGATGGTCGTCGATTGTCCGGGTTGTCGCCACACCGCGGCGAAATTCGGAGCTGCCGACGAACCATTCGAGTGTCTCGATATCGGTTTCGAGGTTGCCGAGCACGACCTCGCCGAGCGCGCGGTTCAGCGTCGTCGCCGCCGCGTCGAAATCGCCGTCCGGACGGTGCGCGATGAGTTTCGCGAGCAGCGGGTCGTAGCCCGTGCCGACCCGCATCCCGGGCCGCAGATGCGACTCGATCCGAATCGACGAATCGGTGGGAAACTTCACCTCGCCCACCCGGCCGGAGCTCCCCGGACCAGGGCCTCCGGTAATCCTGGCTTCGATCGCGATTCCCTTTGGTACCTCACGGGTTTGCGGTGCGAGCCGCAGATCGGTCAGAGTCCGCTCGCGCGCGAGGTCGAGTTGCAGACCGACCAGATCCAGGCCGGTGATCTGTTCGGTGATGCCGTGTTCGACCTGCAATCGCGGATTGGCCTCGATGAAGTACCACAGCTCCGGATTGTCGGCGTCCACGAGAAATTCGAATGTCGCCAGACCGCGAAGTCGGACCGCGGCAGCGAGCGCCAGCGCGGCGCCGTAGAGGGCCTCGCGGATGTCCTCGTGCAAATGCCGAGCGGGCGCGGTCTCGACCATCTTCTGGTGGCGGCGCTGTCCGGTGCACTCGCGATCGAAAAGGTGTACCGGCGATCGGCTCCCGTCCCCGGCCACTTGGACTTCGATATGGCGGGCGCGGGGCAGATATGCCTCGACGTAGACATTCGGGACACCGAAGCCACGGGCGGCCTCCGAGCGGCATCTGTCGATCGCGTGATCGAGATTGCGAAGGTCCTCGACGATGCGGATGCCGCGCCCGCCACCACCGGCCGACGCCTTCACAATCACCGACGAGAGACCGGAAGACAGGGCGAAGTCCCGAGCGGCGGCCTTCGACGTCGGCCCCGTCGTGGCCGGCAGGACCGGGATCGAACATCTCGCGGCCAGCTCCCGGGTGGCGGATTTGTCTCCGAGCAGCCGCAGGGTGGGTCCATCCGGTCCGACGAATATCAGGTCGTGCGCAGCGCACCCTTCGGCCAGTTCGGCACTTTCGCTCAGGAACCCGTATCCGGGATGAACCATGGTGGCCTGCGCCGAGACGGCGGCAGCGCAGATGGCCGCCGCGTCCAGATACGCCTCCGGGCCGCTACCCGGCAGCGCAACCGATCGGTGCGCGTCGGTCACATGCGGTGAGGTGCGGTCATCTTCGCTGTACACCGCGACCGTGCACATACCGCGCGCGGCCGCCGTACGCATGATGCGGAGTGCGATCTCACCGCGGTTCGCGACGAGCAACCCCGTCATGCAGCGGCCTCGGTGACGGCGACCACCGGCAACTTTCGAGCTTTCGGGGCAGCGGCCTCCGATCATTTGATCGTCAACCCCGCATCGACGGGCAACATGACACCGGTGACATATCTGGATTGATCCGACGCCAGCCATGCCACCGCGTTGCTGATCTCCTCGGGCTCGAGCAGCTCGATCGGCAGCAGGTTGCTGATCGAGTTACCCATATTCGACGGGTCCGCCAGAGCCTGCGCGAGCGCCGTGTTGCCGACCACCATCGGAGTGTTCACGCCGGTGGGGTGAACCGAGTTCACCCGGATATTGTGCTCGGCGAGCAACACCGCGTACTGGCGCATCAACCCCACCACACCGTGTTTGCTCGCGGTATATCCGATTCCGGCGCCCGAGCTCCCGCCGACGGCCTTGATGGCCGCCGTCGAACCGGTCAGGACGATCGATCCGCCTCGGCCCTGGGCGATCATCCGTTCACGCGCGACTTCGACGGTGTTGAAGACACCGAGGAGATTGACGGCGACCACATCCGCGAATACGGCGTCGCGATCGGGCTCGTGTGCCTGTTGCGGAGCGATGCCGGCGTTGGCGACAACGATGTCCACTCCGCCGAGTTCGACGGACCCCTCTTCGAAGGCCGCCGACAGTGCCTTCTTGTCACGAACGTCGGCCGTCCGGGCGACGATACGACGCCCGAGGTTCCGCACAAGTGCGGCGGTCTCGGCCAGATCGTCCTCGGTTCCCAGCGGGTAGGGCACCGAATCGATCGACCGGCAGATGTCCACGGCGATGATGTCCGCGCCGTCCTCGGCGAGACGTACCGCATGGCTACGGCCCTGTCCTCGAGCTGCCCCGGTGACGAAAGCGATCTTGCCTTCGAGTGCGCCGCCCATAATCGTCTGCCTTTCCGAACTGAAGCCGGTCCGACGCCGGAACGACGTCGCGCCAAGCACGACACGTGTTAGCTCAGCGATCGGCCCGACCGGACGCGCTGCCTCGACCAGCTGCCCGCCGGACATCGCATGGACTTGCGTGTGTGACTCACATCGCGTTTCGCAGCCTGCCCGGCCCGCCGTCTTCTGTCAACTCCGATGTTGACTCCATCCACTTCCACGTGGACGTTGGCCCACGCAAGGCGGCGCCAGAGGTTGACAAGCAGGACACAGGGCTCGATGATCGGAGGCGCAATCTACACCGACGTTGATTGAGGAGCGCATCGCGGCGAGCAGGCGTGCGCACCGAGCCGGGCCCACGAAGGAGTGTGCAGATGTCCGACATAGAAGCCAGAGTGAGACGGCTCGAGGATCGAGCCGAGATCTACGACCTCGCTGTCCGCTACTTCCTCGCGTCCGACTTCGATGATTTCGATGCCATAGCGGACGCGTTTGCCGCCGATGGCGTCTTCTCCGCCGGCGGATTCCCCGGCGCTACCGGCGGATCCGGGATCGCGGACATGATCCGGCAGGCCCGCACGGCCTTCGGAACCACCATCCACACTCCCCATTACGTGCTGGTCGACTTCATCGACGAGGATCACGCCACAGGGGTGGTGGGGGCTCACCTCGAGATCGCGACCGGGGGCACGACAGTCTTCGGGGCCGTACGTTACGAGGACGAGTACGTCCGACTGGACGGGCGGTGGCGCTTCGCCTCCCGCAATATGCGCACCATCCATGTCGGACCGTGGGAGGAAGTGGCATCCTCGCTGACCTCCCCACTCCCCGTTCGATGGCCGGGCGCCGATGCCATGGCATCGGATTACGCTGCGAAAGACTGACTTTCGCCGAATCGCCGCTCGGATCACCCGACTGTCGCATCGCAGCGGCAGCTTCCCGGGCCGGCGTCGGCAGAGCCGCCAAATCTACGTCAACGTTGATGTAGTTGAGCACGAGCAGGTCGGGACGAACCCGCCGACGCACTCTCATCCGTATCCCGAAGGAGATCGAATGACCACCACCTCCGAGGTGTCCACCCGCGAACTCGCCGAACTCGTCGAGCAGCGGAAGATCGAACGCGTTCTCTACGATTACGCGTACTTCCTGGACATGAACCTGCCCGATCAGCTCGTGCGGCTGTTCACCGAGGACTGCTACGTCGCCTACGGGCCGGACTTCGGCGCCACCGGCCGAGACGCGTACCGGGAAACGCTCGACGGAATCGGAACGTTCTTCGCCGCGACCAGCCATCACGTATCCAACGTCGTGGTGACCTTTTCCGACGATATGACTTCGGCATCGGTCCGGTCGGTGCTGTACGCGTGGCATCGCTACACCAAGGAAGGTAAGGCCGACGGGTACTTCTTCGGCCAATACCACGACAACTTCGTTCGCGACGGCGAGCACGGCTGGCGGTTCGCGCGCCGCGAACTGCGCGCCTCGGGCGTGGTCGACTTCCACGTCAAGAAGCAGATTCCGATCGGGCGAGCGTGACAACGGTGACCGCCACGTCGACCGAAAACCGGTACCAGAATCTGCGAATCGAACACAACGGCCCGGTCAGCTGGATCGTGCTCGACCGCCCCGGCAGCGCCAACGCGCTCTCGAATGAATTGCTGGACGAATTCAGCGATGCCCTGGATGCGCTCGCGACCGGCGGAGGCCCGATCGTCGGGATTCGCGGTGCGGGAAAAGGCTTTTCGGCCGGCTACGACATCGGACAGGTAGGCAAGGTCGTCTCCGTTCCCGATCCAGTCGCCGATCGGGAACGGTTGGCGCGCAACGTGAATCGTTACCTCGCCATCTGGGACCACCCGAAGCCGGTGATCGCCGCGGTACACGGTTACTGCATCGCGGGGGCCACCCAGATGTGCGTCTTCGCCGACATCACTCTGGTAGCCGAGGACGCACGGATCGGCGAGCCCGCGATCCCACTCGGTGGCGGATATATCGCTCCGCTCTGGGCGCCTCTGGTCGGCCCCAAACGCGCGAAGGAACTGGCCTTCGTTCCCGGCAACGCGATCGATGGCACGACGGCGGTCGAATGGGGCTGGGCCAATCACGCGGTACCGGAGAAGGATCTGGTCTCCGTCACCGAGGACCTCGCGGCCCGGATGGCGCGCACCCCCTCGGACATCCTCAGAATCAAGAAACTCTCGATCAACAAGTCGATGGAGGCCATGGGCGTCCGAACCGCGGCGCAGGGCGGCGCGGAGATGGACGCACTCCTGCATCTGTCCCCATCCGTGGCCGAGGTCCGCGCATTCGTCGCCGAAGTCGGACTGAAAGCGGCGGTCGCGGCGTATCGCACACCGCTCGCCACCCCTGAACAATCCCGAAAGGATGCACCGTGAGTAGCGGCATACTGTTCGAAACGGACGGACACGTCGCACGTGTGACGCTCGACCGCCCCAAAGCCCTCAACTCGATCGATCCCGAAATGGATCAGGCTCTGTTCGAGAGTTGGACCGAGATCAACACCAACCCGGACATCTGGGTCGCGGTCCTCGGGGCGACCGGCGAGAAAGCGTTCTGCGCGGGAGCCAACGTCAGCGGCGGCGCCGAGGGTGACGGTCGGCGAATGGCGTTGGGCGGCGGGCTGACCGGCGTCGGGGGCCCCATGCTCACACTGCGTAAGCCGCTGGTGGCCGCGGTGCAGGGTTACGCCATCGGTGGCGGATTCGAGCTGGCCATGTGCGCCGACATCATCGTCGCCGCGGACAACGCCCAGTTCGGCATCCCGGAGACGAAGGTGGGCATCATCGGCGAGGCCGGCATCATGCACCGCGCGATCCGGCAGCTTCCGCACCACATCGCCATGGCATTGATCCTCACCGGGGACCGCATCGACGCCGCACAGGCCGAGCGGTACGGGCTGGTCAACGGAGTCGTGCCCTACGAGAAACTGCTCGAGACCGCGATGTCGTGGGCAGACCGGATTGCCTCGGCATCACCACTGGCAGTGCAGGCCGCCAAGGATGCCGTGCTGTCACGCGCCGGATGGCCGCTGGAGGTTGCACTGGCAACTCGATACGAGCCCATCGAGGCGTACGCGTCCAGCCAGGACCGGCACGAGGGACGCGCCGCGTTCGCCGAGAAGCGGGCCGCGCAATGGAGTGGCCGCTGAGTCACAGCGGAGACTCGATGCTGGTTCGGCATATCGGGCGCCGAACCGGCATCGTTGCGCTGAGCGGTACGTTCACCGCCGGCGTGAATCAACTTCAACGTTGACAGTGTGATGCGGGTCGCTTAGCGTCGAATCAGTGTTCCCCGCGTGGTGCACCGGTTCTCAGGTATGCCGTCACGGCATTTCGGCGGCTGGATCACTGTCGGCATTCGAGCATTTGAGGACCACATGATCAACGATCACGACTGGTGCGAAGTGGCGCCATTGGGAGATCTGCTCGTCCGGGGTGCGCATCGGCACCCCGAGCGTGATGTCCTTGTCTTGCCGCACGCGCGATACACCTACGCCGAACTGCTCGAACGCTCACTCCGGGTGGCGCGCGGATTGATTGCTTGCGGAGTGGAGCAGGGAGACCACGTCGCTCTCCTGGCGCCGAACGGTATCGAGTTCGTCGAGGGCTTCTTCGGAGCCGCCCTGATCGGATGCGTTGTCGTGCCGATCAGCGCCAGGCACAAGGCACACGAACTCGGGTACATCATCGAGAATGCCGACTGCGCTGCCTTGCTGACGGTGTCGGGCGCCGATGACTACGTCGACTTCGCCGATGTGCTCTGCCGAGCCCTGCCGACACTTGCCGAGGCCGGCTCGGGCGAGCTCGATCTTGCCGAGGCTCCACGTCTGCGCCAGGCCATACTCCTGCGTGGCGACGGAAAACCGGGGTTCATCTCTCGCACACGGTTCGACACGGCAGCGGCATCGATCTCGGACGATGTTGTGCACCGACTTCGGCGCCGCATCCGGATCCGTGATATCGCTGCGATCATGTACACCTCGGGCACCACAGCCAATCCGCGTGGTTGCATGATGACGCACGAGGCAATGACGCGAGGCCCCGTCGAGCGCGCCACGAGCCGCCTCGTCGCCGACCGGGGGCACATCAGCTGGGCCGGTGGCCCGCTCTTCCACATCGCCGCCCTCGCTCCCCTGATCGGCGCGATAGGCGCCGGCGGTACGTACCTCACCGATATCTACTTCGATGCGGGGCGTGCGATCGACCTGATGGCGGCCGAGCACGTGACCGTTGCCTGGCCATGGTTCCCGGCCCCGATGCAGTCCATACTCGCCCATCCCGACTTCGATGCGGGACGACTGGATTCACTGCGGTATCTGTTCCTGATCGGTCCACGCGTTCTCATCACACAGGTTCAGAACCTGTTTCCGGACGCCGAGCTGGTAGCGGCCTGCGGGATGACCGAAACGGCGGGAATCTACGCTCTCAGCGAGCCGGACGAAACCTTCGAGGACCGCAGCGGCGCGCAAGGGAAACCGGCGCCGGGGATGCAGATACGTATCGTGGACCCAGAAACCGGCACCGAGCAGCCCGTGGGGGTTCCGGGGGAAATTCTGATCCGCGGTTATTGCGTCACCGACGGATATTACAAGGATCCAGTCAAAACCGCTGAGGCATTCGACAGCGACGGCTGGCTGCGAACCGGCGACCTGTACAGCCGCACCGATTCGGGCTGCCTGGTTTTCCACGGACGACTCAAGGACATGCTCAAAGTCGGCGGCGAGAACGTGGCGGCAATCGAGGTCGAGTCATTCCTGTGCGAACATCCGGCGGTGTTGACCGCGGCGATCGTGGGCCGGCCCGACGATCGCCTCGACGAAGTGCCGGTGGCATTCGTCGAGACCCGTTCGGGCGCAACCCTGACCGAGAAGGAGTTGATTGCGTTCTGTGAGGGCAAGATCAGCCGCTACAAGATCCCGCGCGCAGTGTTCTTCGTCGAACCGGGCAACTGGCCGATGTCGGCCACCAAGATCAACAAGCGCGAATTGCGTGCCCGGCTGACCGCACCGCCGCTGAGCATCGCCCGATGAGCGCCAATGCTGAATCGCGGGGCGTCGACCTGGACAACCTACGCGACATAGCCGAGAGCATGCTTTCCGATGTGGCCGACGGCCCACCGCTCGATGCCGAGACCCGCGTGCTCATTCACATCGCAGTGCGGTCGGCGGTCACGTCGATGGATGTCGACGGCGTCGGCCGGTTCATCGAGGAGGCCCTCGATCTGGGCGTCACCGCCGAGCAGATCCAGGAGACGTTGACCGTCGTCTCGGGACTCGGCGTCCACACCCTGTTCGAATCCACGAGGCAACTGTCCGACACGGTCCGACGACGACTGGACGGACGCATCGAACCACTGGACGAGCACCGCCAACGGCTCTGGGATCACTATGTGGGGAATGACCCATACTGGCAGCGGATGGAACAGGTACTCCCGGGCTTTCTCGATGCACTGGTCAGAATGTCTCCGGCGACGTTCTCGGCGTTTTTCGATTATTGCGCGGTGCCGTGGAAGACGCGATCGCTGCGGGCGGTGACCAAGGAGCTCGTCTCGCTCGCGGTCGACTCCGCCCCTACTCATCGGTACCTGCCGGGTTTCGCGCTGCATTTGAAGAATGCGATAGATCTAGGCGCCGGGGCCACTGCCATCCGCGAAACTCTGAGCATCTCGTCCGCTGCACCGGCACATCGCGGAGTCCGCTGAGTACCCTTGCTACCGAACCGGTTACCTGCGTGGTCAGCGCGGAACGGTGAGACGCCGACATAAAGGAACTCGGGAAATCAATGCACCTGATTTCCCGAGTTCTTTCATTTTGATCCATCACCTTTGTGCCCGGCTTCCGGCCGGGTCACACGGTAGAACTTTCCGTGCGACCCGGCCGGCTACCGGGCACGGTTTCGTCAGCTGACGGCCACCGTCTCGTGCGTGCCCTCCACCTCGACATGCGGCACGACTTCAGCGGCGAACAAGCGCAGCGACTCGACCCACGGCTCGGGATCGTCCATGGCGTCGTGAGTGTTGACCGCCAGCTGGCCGTACCGGAACCCGGCGAGTTCGAACGTCTTCTCGATCTTCGCGATCACCGTTTCCGGGCTACCGCAGAGCCAGACGTGGTCCGCCAGGTAATCCAGGTCGACATCGGCGATGTCGACCTTGCGGTCCGCATCGTCGATGAAACCCTGCAGGATCCGGTACTTCTGGTAAACCGGCATCAGATACTTCTGCCACGCATGACCGAGCGCGCCGTTCTTGGCCTTTTCCTTCGCCTCTTCGTCGGTCCTGGCGACGAACACGTCCCGCGCGATCTTGAATCGTCCCCCTTGCGGGGTGGCACCGACCGAGCTGCACGCTTGCGAGTAGGTATCCCACTGGGATTTCAGCAATTGCGATCCGCCGTAGAAGGAGATCGGTGTCCATCCACGCTCACCGGCCAGCCGATGTGACGGGGAGTTCTTGCTGAGGCCGGTGACGGCGATCTCGAGACCGTCGGCGCCGCCGTAGGGCGAATGATCGGCGGTCAGGTGATACTCCTCCCCTTCCTTCACCTCGAACTTTCCGTGGGAGGCAACGCTGCCGGGATCGATCTGACTGTCGAGGCGTGCCGCTTTGTAGTACTTGCCGTCGAAGTCGAACGGCTCCTGACGCCACACCTTGTCCATCACCTCCAAACCCTCCATGAGCCGCGGGTGGGCTTCCGACAGATCGCCCGGCTGCCCTCGCAGGACCGCTTCGTTCTCCCACGATCCTGCGCCGACTCCGAGGAAGTAGCGCTCTTCGAGCAACTGCGAGGTGTAGCCGATCTGAATCGCCAACGTGGACGGGTTGTGCAGCGGCACGATATGCGCCATCGGCGCGAACCGCATGCGTTCGGTGATCTGTGCCGCAGCAACGATCAGCAGCTCCGGATTGGGAATGTTCTCCCATGCCTGCATACCGTGCTCACCGACCATGAAATCGCGGTAACCGAACTTGTCGGCGGCGGCAGCCAGCATCAGCGAGTACTCGAAGGTGTCCTTATCCCTGCGTCCGGGACGCATGTAAGGGGTGTGAAAGATACCGCATTCCATCTTTTGATTTCTCCCATGATTCGACAACTTTGTCACGAACGTTCAGCGCGTCCGCTGAACCTCAGAGCCGGCCGGACGATGCGCCCCGGATGCCGCCCACTACCACGTTGACGTTGATCACGTCACGGCATCGCACGGCGACCACGACATCGTTCCCCGCCGAGCCTCGACGGGCGGCGCCCGTCCTTTGCGGGGACATGCCGGTTGAGACAACCGGCCACCCGCACCGATGTCGAACGAACTCGCCGAACAGACGGCGTCCGATGATCCATCGCTGACCTCGATTCCTGCGGTGACTGCATCTGCAGTGTGACGAGGGTCGCAAATATCGACCATCTTGTCAACATCAACGTAGACATAGATCAGGCGCGGCGGAGGCGGGCGTGGGCCTCAGCGCCGATCAACCGCTTCCGGCCATGCCACAGCGATCCCAGGGGCCGAAAATCAACTCTTGCGTTGATATGCGTCCACGTATACGTTGACACAGCAGCCTGACGTCCGGTTGGCGAACAAGCTGTCCATCTCGAGAAAGTAGGCCACCTCATGCCTGTCGCCCGCGCCGTCGTACTCGCCGCTCCCAATAGTGTCGAGACATGGGACGTCGATATTTACGATCCGGCGCCGACGGGAGTTCTCGTCCGAATCGTCGTCGGCGGGGTGTGCGGAAGCGATTCCCATATCGTCAGTGGTGATGCCGGCGAGATGCCGTTCCCGATCATCCTCGGACACGAAGGCGTCGGCAGGATCGAAAAACTGGGCGCAGATATAACAACCGACTGCGCAGGCGCACCGGTGGAAGTAGGAGACCTGGTCTACTGGGCGCCCATTGCCCTGTGCCACAGGTGCTATTCCTGCACCGTCCTCGACAATACGCCCTGCGAGAATTCTCAATTCTTCGAACGGGCCGACAAACCCAACTGGGGCAGCTACGCGGACTACGCATGGTTACCCCCGGGTATGGCGTTTTATCGGGTACCGGACCATGTGGAACCGGAGGCCCTCGCCGCACTCGGATGCGCATTGCCGACGGCATTGCGCGGATTCGAACAGGCCGGCGGGATCCAGTGCAATCAAACCGTGGTGGTCCAAGGTGCGGGCCCGGTGGGTTTGTCGGCGGTGCTGGTCGCATCGCTATCCGGTGCGGCAGAGATCATCGTGATCGATGCGAGCGATACGCGACTGGCGATCGCGAGAAGCCTGGGTGCCACAGCCACGATTTCGCTGACCGGGTCCTCTTCGGAGCAACGTTTCAACGATATCTACGGTCTCACCGGCCCCAGCGGCCCCGACCTCGTCGTCGAGGCGGCCGGCGTGCTGGACGCTTTTCCGGAGGGCGTAAATCTGATCGGCCAGCACGGCCGCTACGTCGTCCTCGGTTTGTGGGGCGCCATGGGCGAGAGCGCAATTCAGCCGCGACTACTCACCACCAAGAACGCCCACATCGTCGGAGCCACATTCCCCAAGCCCAAACATTATTACGGAACTGTGCAACTGGTGGCACGCTGCCAGGACACCGTACCCTTGTCCGCCCTCGTCACTCACCGCTTCGCCCTGGAAGACGCGAGCGCCGCCCTGGACGCCATACGTTCCGGAACGGTCGTCAAAGCGGTGATCGACCCAGCCCTGTGACCTGACCTGATCTACTGTCCGACACGTCCTGCCGCGTCAATGTCATCGTTGATTAACATCAACGTTGATGGAGATCTCGCCCAGGTACGCGTAACATCCCATAGATGCCCAGAACTCGACCGACCACCAACAGTGGCATGAATCAGCGCCGGCGAACCGCGCGCAATGAGAGCAGCCCCGGCTATCAGGCGAAGCGCCGCGAGTTGCTGCAAGCGGCGGCCGATGTCTTTCAGGAGAAGGGCTACGACGCCGCCACACTGAACGACATCGCGGAACGATTCGGTACCGACCGAGCGACGATCTACTACTACTTCGCGAGCAAGCAGGAAGTCTTCCAAGCGCTGTTTCACGAGGTGGTCAGCGGCGTTCTCGATGAGAATCTCGACGCAGCCGATCAGGTACTGGCACTCGACGTCGACGCCGCGGAAAAGTTGCGTCGTCTGATCGAACTCCAATTGCTCTCCTACGAAAGCAATTACCCATATGTCTACCTCTACATCCAGGAAGACATGGCTAAGCTGGAGTTCCAGTCCACACCGTGGGCCAAGGACATGTTACGCAAGACCAAACGGTTCGAGAAGGCCGTCTCCGACATACTGGACCAAGGCGTCGCTGACGGCTTGTTCCGCGACGACGTGCCAATAGCGCTCATGGCCAAGGCCCTGTTCGGCATGATCAACTGGACACACCGGTGGATGAAGCCAGGACCGCGACGGGTGGATGCCAAACAGACCGCTGACGCCTTCAGCGCACTGTTCTTCACCGGTGCAATGAATCATCAGCCCTAGACCTTCCGGACCGAACGCCGGTATTCGCGCGGTAGAGTTCGATCAACGCAGCGAAACGCCCTGCGCCCGAAGCATATTCGAGCACGGGGCGTCGCTGTTGCATTCTTGCCGGCTGATCCCGAGACCGGGTTCGAGATCGACCATGAACGCCTCTTCTCCGAGTTCGGAGCGGGTTCGCAGGGACGCTGCCGGCAACTTCCGACACTGCGCGCCCACTCCCGACACCCTGGCCACAACTCCCGGCGTCGGCGCGCCGGGCCTCTCGCCAGGGTTGCGTCAACAGTGACGTTGCGGTTGTCCGAAGGAAGAACCGCCGATACCTCGAAGCATACGCCCTGCCCATGGCTACTGACCCGGTCCGTCATCTACATCAGTGTTGACTATCAACATTAGCGTAGATAGCTTGTAGGGACGTCGCGGACATCGGAGGGCCCCTACCTCCGCCCCGGACCGGACCTGCTCCAACTCAGAGAAGAGACGTCCATGGTCGATCTCGAACCCAACGTCGGGGATCAGAAACGGCTGCGCCAGGCGTACGGCTGTTTTCCCAGCGGCGTCACCGCAGTCTGCGCCCTCGATGGCTCCGAACCCGTCGGCATGGCCGCGAGTTCATTCACCTCGGTGTCGATCCATCCGGGCCTTGTGTCGGTGTGCATCCAGAACAGCTCGACCACCTGGCCCCTGCTTCGCGAGCTGAGCAGGCTCGGAGTCAGCGTCCTGGCAGAGCATCACAACCAGGCCTGCCGAGCGCTCTCGCAAAAAACAGGTGACCGATTCGCCGCTGTTGAATGGAGCGCCACCGCGAGTGGCGCAGTTTTCATCAACGAAGCAGCGGCGGCGTTGGAATGCGCTGTGCATCGAGAGGTGGAGGCGGGCGACCACACGATTGTGCTACTGGCCGTTCATGCCCTACATGTCGCTGACGACCGAGAGCCCCTCATATTCCACGGAAGCCGTTTCCGTCAACTGGCAAAAGCTTGATTCGAGCATCCGCCGCAATCCTTGACGGTCATCGGTATGTCTGTTGGCCAGCCTATAGAAAAGGAGTGTCCATACGTGAAGTTCCATTTGATGCAGACGGGCGTCATCGGTCGGCGTCGAGAACTGGAAGCAGGCATGGCGGGCCAACGCGCAGACCTCTATCAACGATACCTGGAGGAGGTGAAGGGGTACGTTCAACTTGCCGACGAGCTCGGGTACGCCAGTTATTGCTCCCCTGAGCACCACCTCCAGATCGAAGGTTTCGAGATCACCAACCACCCGGGCATGTGGGGGTTGTTCGTCGGTGCGCATGCCAAACGCATGAGCGCAGGGATCCTCGGCTACGTTCTGCCGACTCATAATCCGGTCCGGGTCGCCGAAGAAATCGCAACCCTCGATCACATGCTGGGTGGCCGACTGATAGTCGGTTTCACCCGGGGGTACCACGCTCGCTGGGTGGACTCATACGCTGCCGTACGCGGGGTCGGCGCAACGAACGTCATGCATGCAAAAGCCAAGAATGAGCAAGACGCGATCAACCGTGAGATTTTCGAAGAATCCGTTCAGATCGTAAAAAAGGCGTGGAACAACGAAATATTCAGCCACAAGGGTAAGCATTGGGAGTTCCCGCCCAACGGCGGTTCCGCCGGACATCCAGGATATGCCGAGTTCGGCAAAGGCATGGATGAGGACGGAATCGTGCGAGAGATCGGAATCGCACCCCGGCCTTTCCAGAATCCGCATCCGAAGATCTACGGCGCTTTCGCATACAGCATGCGGACCGTGGACATGTGGGCGCGAGAGGGCGGCAAGCAGGTTGTATTCGCTACCGACCTCGATTTCTGCGAAGCCCTGTGGAACCGGTATGCGCGCACCGCCGCGGAAGCCGGTCGCGACGTGCCACGCGAGGAGATCGGCGCATGGGGCGGGTTCCTGATCCTGACCGACGACAAGGAACAGGCTGCTGCTTTGGAAGCTGAACACCGCTGGTTCTGGGACAAATGGTTCATCCCCCACGGCCAGCAATTCCCGAACGTACTCATCGGTACTGCGGACGATATTTCACGCCAGATCGAGCAGGCACACGACCGCCTCGGTTTCAATGAATGCTTCCTCATGTTCGGCCAGGGACATCTGGACCCCGAGCGAAACAACGACGAGCTCGCCCGTTTCGCCGAAGAGGTTGCCCCACGATTCAGCACCAAAGCACCGGACGGAACCCTGGTCTGATCCCGGTCACAGGCACGACCCGGCGACACCTGGTTCGAACGAAATCCTTGAAAATTGAAATCAGGAAGGAACCCGAAATGGGACGATTGAATGGCAAAGTTGCCATCGTATCGGGCGCAGCGAGAGGAATGGGGGCTTCGCACGCCCGGCGATTCGCCGAGGAAGGTGCACGGGTAGCACTGACCGACCTCAACCAGGAGTCGGGCGCAGCCCTGGCGAAGGATATCGGCAAGAATGCTGTGTTCATTCGGCATGACGTGACCAAATTCTCCGAATGGACGTCGGTCGTAGACGAAGTAGAGAAGACATTCGGGCCTGTCAACATTCTGGTGAACAACGCAGGCGTGCTGGGCCCCATCAACACCACCGCAGATCTGAGCGAAGAAGACTACCTGTCAGTTTGCGCGATCAACCAACATGCTCAATTCTTCGGAATGAAGGCCGTCCTCCCCTCGATGCTCCGCGCGGGGCAGGGGTCCATCGTCAATATTTCGTCCATCGCTGGGATCGTCGCAAACTACGGTTTCCCCAGCTTGGCTTATGTCGCAAGTAAATTCGCAGTTCGTGGTATGACCAAAGCAACGGCCGTCGAATACGGCAAACACAATATTCGGGTCAATTCCATCCATCCGGGTTTCATCCAAACCCCGATGATGGTGGAAGCGACCAATGAAGAGGGCGGCGACGCGCTGGCGCAGATTCCTCTCGGACGGATCGCGGACCCCGGCGAGGTGACAAACCTGGCGCTGTTCCTCGCTTCGGACGAGTCCTCGTACATCACTGGCGCCGAACACGTCGTCGATGCCGGCATGATCGCACAGTAGTCGCCGCACCTATCCTGCGAGCCGCCGATGGCCGTGGACTGCACCGGTCCGTGGCCATCGGCGGCTCGAGCCCACGATCAACGGCAACGTAAAACGTCGATATCGAGCCGCCTATCCGAGGGCTGTCGCAATCTGATGACGACGGATCAGGCCGAGCTTGCGCAAGACGCGTTCGACATGTCCCTCGACGGTCCGGTGTGAAATCACCAAGCGGGCCGCGATCTCCTTGTTGGACAACCCCTGCGCCACCAATCGGGCAACCTCCGACTCTCGTTGTGTCAGAGTCGAAGTCACCACTGGCTTCGACTCGCCCTCGACGACGTTCTGCCCGAGCTCATCGAGTGCGTATTCGACCAGGTCGGGAAGCGACATAGCCGCACCGCGGCGCTGACAGTCGAGATAACGTCTGTCCCCGATCGCCGCGAGTGCGCTGGATTCGAACCGGGCACGTAGCTGCACCCAGTGTGCCGATCCGTAAAGTTGCATCCCGAACGAGCTCCACAGCTCGGAGGCGGCGCCGATCAATACCGCGGACCGTTCGGCAGAACCGGCCGCCGCCTCGGCCCAACCCAGCAGGTCGGTCACCAGGGTCGTCCCGACCACGTCATCGAAAGCTCTTTTCAGAGTTAAACTTTCGAGTGCGTACCGCAATGCGTCTGTGTACTGCTCATTGACCAGAGCAACCAGTCCGGACCCGTAGATGGCGTAGGACAGCATCCAACGCTCGCGGGACTGTTCGGCCTGGTGCCTCACGAAGTCGAAATGCTCGATCGCGCGTGCCGTATCCAATGTCGAGCTGTAGAACATGCCCATCTCAATGTGCAGCGTCCACAGCAAGTCGGTTCGCCCCGGAAGATGCTCGTAGCGATGCAACGCGTCGAGCAACAAGTTCTGGGCCGACTCGAATTCACCGCCCAGGTAGGTGCACAGGCCCTTCGACTGCGTAGCGAATGCAACGGTTGCCTCGTCATGGCGCGGACCGGCGAGCAGCAACGCCTCATCAAGGGCCTCGTTGGCCGCGGCGCGGTCGCCCTGCATCGTCAGCACGATACCGAGCGTGGCCAGCACCCGGGACCGCCTGACGCTCGGCGCCCGGTCGATTTCCGCGATCCGCGTCAGCCACAACCGATGCTCCCGCACCGAGAACGCGGACGACCACAAAAACCAGGTCGACGCGATTTCGGCAGCGGCGTCGATCATCTGCGGCGTCGGATTCGAGAATGCCGTTTGTAGCGCGAGGCGGAGGTTCGCACGATTGCCGCGCAGCGAATCCGCCGCGGCTTGCTGCTCATGACCGGTCCATGCCTCGCTGGCTGCCCGAACCAGATCACTGCACCAGCGGAGGTGGCGAGTGCGCATCTTTTCCGCATCGGCGCTAGTGAGTTTGCCGGCACCGTATTCACGGATCGTCTCCAGCATGCGGAACCGCACCCGCCCGAGGCTCTCCTCACGCCGTAGCACCGATTTACTTACCAACCCGGCGATCGCATCGAGGATTTCCCCAGGTACGACGTCGTCGTCGCCGCAAACCTGCTCGGCCATCGACAGATCGAATACTCCGGCGAAAACGGACAGTCGCGCCCACAACTGTTGCTGATTCGGGGTGCACAGTTCATAGCTCCAGTCGACTGTAGCCTGCAAGCTTTGATGGCGGGTCGGTCCCCCACGATTGCCGACGGTGAGAATATCCAGCCGATGGTCGAGACGATCGGCCAGGTCCTGCACGGACAGTGCTGTCAATCGGGCGCAGGCAAGCTCGATGGCCAGTGGGATACCGTCCAGCTGCGTGCATATCCGGCGAACCACCTCGTTATTGCTTTCGGTGATGGCGAAACCGGAAAGGACTGCGGCCGCCCGATTTTCGAACAGCTCCATGGCAGCGCCGACCGCCCGCGCACTTTCCTCCCTGATCGTAGGCAGGGAGGGCACAGCGAAGACATGCTCCTCCGGTATCGACAGGGTTTCCCGACTGGTCACCACGATTGTCGCCCGAGTGGTATACCGCAATATTTTCGAGACCAACCGTGCGCAAGCATCGATCATGTGTTCACAGTTGTCGAGCACGATCAAGATCTGCTTGTGCCGTAAGAACTCGATGACGACATCATCGGTGGATTGCTCCGGCCGATCGCGCGACGCGATCCCCAGGCCGTCGACCACAGTCTGGGGCATCAGGGTCGGTGAATGCAACGAGGCGATCTCTACGAATCGGACCCCGTCGGGAAAAGCGCGCCGAAACTCGGATGCCGCCTCTACGGCCAGCCGGGTCTTGCCGATACCGCCCGGCCCGCTGATGGTGATGAGTCGTTTTTCGCCCAGCAATGTCCGCAGAGCGGTCAGCTCGCGGTCTCTCCCGATGAAGCTGGTCGCGAAGGTAGGGATTTGGGGCGTAGCAAATGGTTTGCCTTCGAACGACTCCGGCGAGGATGAGAGATCCTCGCGCAGACGATGCACAAGTTTCGCAAGGGTGTTTCGCGATCGACTCCAACCTACCCTGCGTTGGATCTCTGCGATGCTGATCTCCGGATCCTCGTCGAGTAGAGAAGCCACTGCGGGGGCCAATTCATCGGCTGAGGAACCACGCCGGGGACGATGGTCCTGTGGTGGTTGCGCGAAAGTCAGCGCGCGACGAACCGTATTTCGCGACATCCCGAGATGGGCTGCGATCGCCTTGATCGACATACCTTGGTGATGCAGATCATGCACCTCGCGCCACTCGTCAGTATTCACTCGGTCCTCTCCGGAGCGACGCCATCGCACCCGCAGGTGTGGTCCCGCTCACCAACTCCATGGTGCTGTTTGCACACAAGGGGGTCAAGTTCTGCCAGTCACTACCCGATCGAGATCGCCCTCGGGCAAAAGAACGCCGATATTCCCAGGTGGTGGCGCTACGTGTCGTTGTCCGGAAAAGACCACGTGGTGAATCACGCGCGACCACGGTTTCTCACCGACATCGACCGGAGCACAGTGATGGGTACCACAGCGAGCGACGGGAATGTAGCGGATCACATCGCATACACCCGGGGGCGGAAAAGGTCGTTTCGAGCGTCGCCCAAACACTATGACGTCAATCTCCCCACATTCCAGGAAAAACATCTCTTCACACTCGATCGAGGTAGCCGTGACCACGCCTGAGCAGAACATCGAAATCACCAACCGGTTTGCCGAAGCATTCTCGACCGGAGATGTCGACACTCTTCTCGAACTCCTATCAGACCAAGCAGTCTACTGGGTCGCCGGCGGAATCGAAGGCTTGTCGGGAAACTACGACAAGAACGCTTTTGGTGAACTGATTCGAGGCGTCAAGGACGCCTACAAGCAGGGGGCACTGAAGATCACACCCACAGCCGCCATAGCGCAGGGAGATAAGGTCGCGGTTGAAGCGGATTCGTTCGCCGAGCTCACCGACGGCAGAATCTATAGCAATCAATATCACTTTCTCTTTCAAATCTGCGACGGAAAGATACTTCACGTCAAGGAGTATATGGACACCCATCACGCTTTCGAGACCTTCGTCTCGTGACGCCACAGACAGTACTACAAATACTCGATCGAGTGTATAGAAAATAGGAAAGGTGAGTGCAAGTAATGGACACCGGATTGATCGTTCATCCGTACATGCGACCGGAACGGACGGCGCGACAGACCTTCGACTGGTGCGTGCAGAGTTCGATCGCCGCCGATCAGGCGGGCTTCACCTCGATCATGCTGTCCGAACACGCTTCGCAGCGGTGGGAAAACATTCCCAATCCCGAACTGATCATCGCCGCGGCCGCCAGGGAAACGGAGCGAATCAATTTCGCCCCGATGGCGCACCTGCTGCCCCACCAGCATCCCGCCAAACTGGCTGTCATGATCGGCTGGTTGTCGAATATCCTCGAGGGCCGATACTTCCTGGGCATCGGCGCGGGAGCATACCCACTGGCTTCCTACATCCACGGCATCAAGAACGGCTCCGACACCAAGTTCCTCAATGAGATGGTGCGCGAATCCCTCGAGATCATGGAAAAGATCTGGAAGCGCGAGCCCTTCTTCTACGAGGGAAGGTTCTGGAACGCCGGCTACCCCGAGGAGGAGGCGGCAACAGATGGCGATCACCAGCACATGCTCGCCGATTACACTCCGTGGGGCGGCCGGCCGGAAATCGCGGTAACCGGCTTCAGCTTCAACTCTCCGTCCATGCGGTTCGCCGGCGAACGCGGATTCCGGCCGGTGTCGATCTACTCGGGCCTCGACGCTCTCAAGACACACTGGGAAACCTACTCCGAAGCCGCGATCAAGAACGGCCACACACCCGACCGTTCCCGCTACCACGTTTCGCAGACGGTCTTTGTCGCCGACACGGACAAGGAGGCGAAGCGATTGGTCATGGAGGGGCCGATCGGTCACTGCTTCGAGCGCTACCTCATTCCCATCTGGTGGCGATTCGGAATGATGGACGGATTCATCAAGGACGTCGGCGCCGACCGGGCGGACGTCGATCTCGAGTGGGTGATCGACAACGTATTCGTGGTGGGCTCGCCGGATACCGTCGTCGAGAAGATCAACCGACTGTTCGAGGCCACAGGCGGCTGGGGTACATTGCAGATCGAATCCCACGACTACTATGACGACCCGGCGCCTTGGTTCCAATCGCTCGAGATGTTCGTCAAGGAAGTCGCGCCCCGAATCGCCCTGCCGACCAAAAGCACTGCTTCCTGATTTTGGCAGTAGGTGCGTGGAGCCGAATTCATAACGTCTCTTCGCGCGTGCCCCGCCTCCAGACGCTGGGCCCGGATAGCACGGTCCGTGCCCAGCGTCTCGAAGTAGCTTCGACGCCCCTGCGCGGCATTCGTCTCCTTGTCGCAGATTGCCGACCACGACCATTCATCCGACGAAGATGAGGAGAATTCTGTTATGCCCGATCCTGGCAGCCACGTTCGGCACAGTCGTCCTGCTGTCCTGGTGAGACCCGTCGGGAATGCTGCGGCGGACGCCGCGGAGCAGCCCGATGTTCGAGTCATTCGAGGCCGTGTCGTTCGCGGCGACCAACGCGGTCGCGAACTGGGTTTCCCAACAGCCAACCTGGAACTCGATCCCCGGGCAGAGCTGCACCCCGATCAGCACCTGCCGGATGGGGTTTGGGCTGGTCGATGCCTCCTGCCCGACGGCCGTTCAATCGCTACGGCGATATCGATCGGCCGTCGGTCTACCTTTTACTCCTCGGACCTCTCGCCGAACCCGCCGTGCGGTAGGGTCGGCCGCCGACGAGGTGCCAGTGCTCGGCGGCGTTGCTGTCAGCAGCCGAGATACCGACCGGCGGTGGGATTCCTGCGCGATTGGCGGGGCTGTGATCGGCCTGCCAAAGGTTGCCCTCGACACCAGTGTTTCCGCGACGTCCTGTCGACGTTCTGTAGGTCCGAGCGGATCGGCGTCACGGGTTGATCGAATCGTTTCCGCCGTATCGAAAATCCCGTTGCAACTCGCTCGTACGGTTCATGAACGCGTCCATCGCCGCATCGAGGTCGCTGCTCCGCTCGGTCGACGAGGTGCGAACCTGCCCTGGTCCGCAAACTCGGCATCGACGAACCGGCGGACGCCTGACGCCGGTCAATTCCCCAGTGTCCCACCGATCGTCAAGTAGAAGGTGCGTAACGTCACCGCGGGCTTCTCGCTGCGGACACGGATCTGCACCACCGCATCCGGCGCATTCGCGGCGACGAGGATCCGGGCCTCCACCATGCGCGACCGTGGCGAGTCCGACGGTGCTCCGCGTGCGACAACCGCGCCGTCACACACTATTTCGAGCAGATCGGCCTCGGCGTCCTCGTCCGTGCTGGCCCACGCGAACAGCAGATACGCGATGCCGGGCGCGAGACCGCCGCCACCGAGCCGGATCGTCGTCGCAGCGTCGTCGGCAATCAGCGGAACGACTTCGCCGGTCCGCCCGAAGACGTCCTGATCACCACCCGAAATGTCGACGCGGTCCCACGGCAGCGGTGAACCCGCGCTCACCTGCACACCGGCCCGATCATCGCCGCCGTGGAGGGAAGCACGCGGCGGCCCGCCGTAGCGGTGTCCCCAATCGCTGATCATCGTCCACCGCGCGTGACCGACAAGCGAGCCGAGTACCGAACGGGCATAACGGTATTCACCGGTCACGAGTCCGGTCAGGAAGTCGGCCATGTTACCGTCGTACCGGGCCCAGATCCCGGGGCCGTGGAGATGCGCGAGCACCGTCCAACCGTCGGGATCCTCACCTTCGGTGACCCAGAAGAACATGTCGCCGTTGGTACTGCCACCCCATTGCAGCAGGCCACCCGGCTCCGGATAACCGGCGAGCGGATTGCCGTCGTCGTCGTAGTCGAAAACCTCGTTGGCAACCAGATCTCGGGCATTGTCGATCAGCGACGTGAGCCGAACCTCACCGTTGATCCGGCGCGACGCCGGATACAGCACATACAGCTCACCGACCCTGCCGTTGCCGTAGTAGTCGATGAAATCCCGATAGTCCGACGGCAGCCGGACCCCACAGGCCGATTCGATGTCGTCCCACGGCGGCGGCACCGCTTCGGGCAGCGGTGACGGCGCCATGATCCCCCTCAGCCGGGAAACCGATTCGTGCATCCCCGAGCTCCTTCCGAATTCCTTTGCGCCACAGTCTGTCATTCTGCTCCAGGGAGGCTTCGAGGTAGTCCGCAGCGCGCCACGACGTTGGGACGAAGAAGCCGGTGACGGCGGGCCCCGCAGGGTGGCCCATCCGCAGAGCCACCAATAGAACTGATTTGCCGTGGCCACTTCACGATCCCACATCGAACCCGCCAGCTGCCCCCTCCGGGCTCCACCGCCGCCACACCAGATAGGCGACGCGATCAGCTCCGTTGACGGGCGTGCGGTGTACATGCGTTGCCGCATACCCGCACGCCATCCGATTGGGTGGCCCACTTGCTCGTGTACACCAGGTACTTACCATCGGCGCTGCGATGCGCCATCACCAACGCAGCGGTGGTACCCGGTCACCGACAAACAAGGACCTACAGCCCTCCCAACTGCGACAACGCAGCGCTACGGTAACTGGCGAAGACCTCCGGACGGACTGTATGCACTTGGCAGCACGCAGATCGCCCGGAGGCCTTCGCCATGTCAGCTCGCCGCACCGTCGCCGACGTCGGTGCTCGGCACGCACGGTCCGGCGCAGTCGCTGATCCTTTGAGGTTCCCCCGCTGAGGCGGAGAGCGGATTATCTGGTTCCGGCTGGAACCAGTTGATGGTAACCGGCTTCGAACTCATCCGGTGATCGCCAGCCCAGCACCCTTCAGGCTTGGTGGAACCATCATTGTGAGCGATCACTATCGCTTGTTCGCCGCTCCTCCTAAACGTCACGTGACTCGAAGCAAATCTTCCTCGTGAGTCGTGAGCTGGCTACGCTCGTGCAATAGCCCAGTTAACGGGGAGGGAAGGAAGAAGTTGGACCATGTCTGCCACCCCTCCACACCAGCATGGACTCACTGTATCCGGTCGGCCGATGTCGCTGCCGCTGAAAGACGTGCGGGGGCTGTCACGGCGGATGGTCGGTCATTTCGTCAAAACCGTCGCCCCCTGCGGCACCTTGCCCGGTGACGCGATCCACGGCGACATCACCATCATCACCCGCGTGTGCTTGGAACTGGCAGTCAGCATGCTGGATGGCAGCAACATCACGGAGAAGACCGGGCGACTCGAGGACGCTGCGGCTCAATGGGCTCGCGAAGGCGTGCCCATCGGTACTATTCACCACGCGATCCACGAGGGCTTCAAGATCGGCTTCGACCTGGTGGTGTCCACCGCCTTGGCCGAACAGCGCTCCTCCGGCGCGGCCAACGCCGAGCCGGTGCTCAGCCCCAGCACGACGGACTATCAAAGCATTCTCGATGGAGCCAAACTCGTCGTCGAGATGCTCGACACCATGACCACGGTGGTCTCGGTGGCCTATGTACGCGAACTGCGCGCGGTCGTGTCGGAGCACCACACCGCGGTGCATACGCTCACCTCGGCGCTGCTCGGGGGGCACCCCACCTCCACCATGGCCCGCGAGTGTGGCATCGACATCGCCGACCGCTATCGCGTAATAGCCCTCGCTATTCCTTCCCACCCGGACGAGTCCAACCCGACGCTGGATGCGAAAGTCGTTGCCCGCCGCAAACTCCGGCGCGTGCAGGCAGAACTGGCCATTCGCTGCGAGGACACCGTGCTGTCGCTGCTGTCGACCGACGGCGGCACTCTACTCATTCCCGCCGCGCACATCACCGAGGGCGCTCTGGAAGAACTCCTCGGGCATCTGTCGCGGGCAGGCCGCGTGCCGATCACCGCCACGATGGTCACCGCAGCTACCGACACCGTGCCCACCGCCGCGGATCAAGCCCACGAACTGCTCGACATCGTCGCCAGGCTGGGATCGGCACCAGGTCTGTATCACTTCGACGACCTGGCTCTGGAATACCAGCTCACTCGCCCCGGCCCCGGGCGCGAACATCTCGGGTCGCTGCTCGATCCGCTGGATAAGCATCCCGAACTGCTGGAGACGCTGCAGGTCCACATCGCACACAACCTGAACCGCCAGCACACAGCACACCTATTGCACGTACACACCAACACGGTGGACTACCGGCTCAAGCGAATCGGTCAGCTCACAGGGTTCGATACCACCCAGGCGAGCGGGCTGTGGCACCTGCGTTCGGCATTGGTTGCCCACACGTACCGCGGGTGAGCGGAGTTCGGTCGAGCGGGTGCGGAATTACGTTCTGCACGGCAGACAGTATTCGTGCAGTAAGAATCAGGGGCGATGTCGACAATGGTCGAAAACGCTCAGGAACAAACTTTACGAATTGGAAGCAGAACATGTATGATGCGCAACGAACCGAAGCCGACGGATTGTACGCGACATGGCGTTTATTTCAGAAGCACCTGATCTCCATCGTCGCCGTCCACGAGACATCCGGTTCCACGCCGATCGTATCCTTCGGCCCCGAGGACTTTCCGGATCTCGCACGAGCACGAGAACTCCTTCCGGAAATGAACAGGTTGCGGGACGCAGTACGCGACGACTTCTGGACAAAACTCATTCCGCCGCAACCACATATCGCCGGTGCCATTCGACGGGATCGTGAGACCACGCACACGGTCAGGAATTCGGCGCCCTTGGGGCTCCGATGGGCGGTGCCCCCGACAGACCGTCAGACCCGCACGCCGACCCACTACTTCCCGAATGCCCGTTTCAGGTGGGTGCTCGACATCCCGCCGTCCGGCAACGATGCCGATGACGGTCCACAACGGCGTGGACCTCGTAACGGGCCCAAGCCCATCCGCCCAGATCGAATCGGATCACCCAATGGATTACATTCAGTGCCTTCTGTGTGAGAGGAAGTCGCTACCGACAATCGGTCGGTGCCGATGCGCGCATTTCTCCGCCCGCGCCGAGGTAGGTACTCGGACAGGAATGACTTCTGCCGACTGGAATGCTGTCGCTTGCTGGCTCGAGCCAGGCAGGAATCATCCGACAGCGCAGATGGGTTCAGAATAGTGATGCCGATCTCCCCGATTACGAAACCCGGACTTCGAGACCTGGCTGTATTCGGCCAGATTCAACTGAAACCACATGCATACGGCTTTCGACGGTGAACGATTCCAGGTACTCGACAACCCCGAACGGATCGGAGCTGGTGAAGACTCGCCACCGTTCCGCGGCCGCTTCTCGGCATCTGCGAACTCGCACAGCAGCAGCACCCGGCCGCCGATGACCCGACGCTCCGTCTCCCAGCCGCCGCCATACCGCACGACCTCGGCGCCACCCGCATCCAGTTGCTGACCAACAATCCGGCCAAGGTCAGGAACCTGGAATCCGGGAGAATCCCCGCCGTGCGCCAGGCCCCGCTCACGGTCGGCGGCGCGCCAACGAACCACCGAAACCTGACGACCGAACAGCACCACATGGGCCAACTGCCCGACGAGCGCGAGATGCCCTGACCGACATGCGAAGCGGGCAAGGAATGCTCGAGGTCCGCTCGGGAGCGATCGACCCGGGCCATACGTCGCGGCCCAATAAGGACGGTGCGCACCGCTTCTGGATCGATCGTGAACTACGCGGTCCCAGTCAGTGCGCCCCAGCTGCCAACGGTCACCGGCAGCGTCGCCGCCGGGTACGCCGTGCCCCTCGACGTCGGTATCGACACCACCACCGAACCGACCAGCGGCGGGGTGCCGCCCGGCGGGCCCGGCGGGCCCGCTGCGCAAAGCCGCCCCGGCGGGACGGCCGCTGATGTTAGTTTCTTGGCCGTGAGCCTCGAACCTGCCGGTGGTGTCGAGCAGCGCCCCTGCGATTCCCCGTATGTCGAGCGGGTCTATCGGGCTGAGCCGGGCAGCGGGGTGACGCCGGCGCGGATGCGGTCCGTGGCGAATTCGAACTGGGAACTCGTTGTGTGGCGTGACCGCGGGGTGACGCATGTTTCGGTCCGCGGCCCCGAGACCGGCCCCACGGTGCTGGAGCTGGGGCCGAGTACAGGCGAAACGTTCGGGATCATTTTCCGGCATGGTGCGTTCCTGGCCCCGATGCCGGTGCCAGGGCTGGTCGACACCGCGGTGTCGAGTCCGCACACCACGGCCCGCTCGTTCGTGCTGCAGGGCCAGGAGTGGGAAACCCCGGCCTACGACAACGCCGACGTTTTCGTGGACCGGCTGGTCCGCGCCGGACTGCTGGTGCGTGATCCGCTGGTCACCGATGTGCTCCGTGGTGACGCGACCACGTTGGTCACTCCGCGTTCGGTGCAGCGGCGGGTGGCCGCGGCGACCGGGCTGACGCAGGGCGCGATCCGGCAGATCGAGCGAGCCAGGCAGGCCGTCCTGCTCCTGCGGCAGGGGATGCCGGCGATCGAGGTCGCGCAGCGAGCGGGCTACCACGACCAGCCGCATCTGGCGCGTTCGTTGACCAGGTTCACCGGCCGCACCGCTTCCCAGCTACGTCGCGCCGACGGCGAGGAGATGCTGTCGCTCCTGTACAAGACCGAGGTCGAGGTGCGCCCCTAGGTTTGTGGTGCCGCCGGGAGCGCCCGGCACACCGAACATCCTTGGAGACACGTCATGGCATTCACGCAGATCTACGTCAACCTGCCGGTCACCGACCTGGAGGCGAGCAAGAAGGTGTACACGGCGATGGGAGGAACGATCAACCTGGACTTCACCGGGGACACCTCCGCCCAGGTGGTCTTCGCCGACGCGGTCGTGGTGCAGCTGATGACGCGCGAGACGTTCGCGACCTTCACCAAGCGAGACACCGCGGACGGTCCCATCGAGGTGATCAACGCGCTGGCCGCCGGGTCACGCGAGGACGTGGACCGCCTGGCCGACGCGGCGCTGGCCGCGGGGGCCACCGAACCACGGGAGGCCCAGGACATGGGCTGGCTGTACAACCGAGCGGTCGACGACCCGGACGGCCACTGCTGGGAGCTGCTGGCCTACAACCCGGGTGCCTTGGGCGACGACCCCACGACCGGCCAGGGCTGATGGCGGCAGCAGGCCGGATCGTTCAGGCGTAGGCAACGCTATGGCACTGCGCTCACGAGTTGCCCGCGCCCAAGCTGTGGTCAGGTTCTGTGCATTCGGGTGTTGGGCCGCCGCGTCACAGCGTCGCTGCGCTGACGTGTGTTGGCTACATTGCGATCGTTCTGGGCTTCTTGCCGGACTTCTCGCGCCTCGCGGCGAAGCAACGCGGCTGTGCTGCGGTCCAGGCGCCCCACACCGGAGGCAACCAGAGCTCGCGCTCGTTCGATCGTCTCCCAGGCGTTCTGTGTGTCAGGATCCCTCTCCGGCGAGTCACCGGACAGCCGTTCCTGCCAGGCATCGAGCCGCTTCTCTCGGGCGTCTGCTGACGCTTCACGCCGGTCGGCGATCTGCTCGCGGGCATCTGCTGACGCTTCACGCCGGTCAGCGATCTGATCGCGGGCGTTCGCTGTCACCTCACGCCGGTCAGCGATCTTGTCCCGGGCATCGGCGACCTCCTCGCGCTGTGTAAGCACTCGTTCACGATCGCGCAACCGCTCCACCCGTTGAGCGTACTCCGTCTGATCCGCCGGACCTGGCTCCGGTCCGCCAGCATCTGCTGCCACACCGTCGCGGTGGCGCCGCTCAGCTCCCATACCCCGATGATTACACCCTTCTACAGCACATAAACAAAGGCTATGACCTCGAATCAGACAGGCCAGCCAATACGGACGTCGCGATGCCCGGTTCGAGCGAGCTACGTCCTGAGCGATGCCCGATTTCACGGCCGGAGTCACACACTCTCACCGCGCGACGACGCCGCTGAGGCACAAACCGTGACGCCTGATCCGTGGTCGATCACGCGCGTGGTCGCCGAACCGCTCGCCGAGCTGGATCCGCCAGTGATGTCGAGCGGGCAGTGATGTGAGATCGTCGCGAGGAGTCGGGATACCAGGGCTGTACCACCTGCGGAAATTGCGCTGCCTGGATATCCGAGCCGGTGTGCGCCAACGGATCCAGCGCCATATTCGTGCTGATCCGGTGCCTGACACCGGATTTCGGTAGCCACCAGGACCAGGCGGATCCATGACATGTTCGCGATGGGGATTCGGCATACGGCAGGTGCGCGGGGCTCGTGCAGGCATTGTCGAGCTGGCGATCCCCGCGGCGGGACAGCCAATGCCGAGACATGCCGACACCCGATAGCCGGAAATCCGCTGGATACGACCGCGACGAGAGCGGCGATGCGCAGGTGGGACTGGTTGGACGGTATCGTCCGGGCACACAAGGCGCGAGTTCCCTCTCAGCAGCTCGCGCGGAGGAGGATCGCCGTGCCCCCGAACCAGCCCGTGCCCGCCGCACACTCGTCGTCGAGTCCCCATGCCGGAGTGCATGATTCGGTGCGCCCGGCGGTGGTCCTCGGTGCACTCGGCGTGGTGTTCGGCGATATCGGAACCAGCCCGATCTACACCCTGCAAACCGTATTCGCCCCCGGCGACCCGCATCCGGTGCCGGTGAGCACGAACAACGTGTACGGGGTGGTGTCGCTGGTGTTCTGGTCGGTCATGATCATCGTGACCGTCACCTACGTGTTGCTGGCGATGCGCGCGGACAACGACGGTGAGGGCGGCATCATGGCGCTGATCACCCTGCTGCGCCGATCGAGCGCGCCCCGGGGGCGCCGTGTCGCGCTCGGGCTGGCAGCGCTGGGCATCTTCGGGGCGTCGCTGTTCTTCGGCGACAGCATGATCACCCCGGCGATCTCGGTACTCTCGGCGGTCGAGGGCCTGGAAGTCGTGCGGCCGACGCTGAGTGCGTGGATCGTGCCGATCACCGCGGTGATCATCGTCGCACTGTTCCTGGTGCAGAAACGCGGCACCGCCGCGGTGGGCCGCATGTTCGGGCCGGTGATGGTCATGTGGTTCACCGTCATCGGCGTCTGCGGTATCACTGGGATCACCGTGCATCCGCAGATCCTGAAGGCGTTGTCGCCGACGTACGCGCTGGGATTTCTGGCCGGCCATTTCGGTACCGCGTTCTTCGCGCTGGCCGCGATCGTGCTCGCCGTCACCGGTGCCGAAGCGCTGTACGCGGACATGGGGCATTTCGGGCGCCGCTCGATCACCCGCGCCTGGCTGATCCTGGTGTTCCCCGCGTGCACCCTCAGCTACCTCGGCCAGGGCGCGCTCATCCTGGACGACCCGGCCAACATCTCGAGCCCGTTCTTCCTGCTCGTGCCCGGCTGGGGCCGGTTGCCGATGGTGCTGCTGGCCACCGCGGCCACCGTGATCGCCTCCCAAGCGGTGATCACCGGCGCGTATTCCGTTGCCTCCCAAGCCGCCCAGCTCGGCTACCTGCCGCGGTTGCGGATCGCGCACACCTCCGAATCCTCGATCGGACAGATCTATGTGCCGTGGATCAACTGGCTGCTCATGGCCTCGGTGCTGACGCTGGTGTTCGCGTTCCGCAGCTCGACCGCGCTGGCGTTCGCGTTCGGCATGGCCGTCACGGGCACCATCACCATCACCACCCTGCTGTTCTTCTACGTCGCCCACATCACCTGGCACACCCCGTGGTGGCTGCTCGCGCTCGGCGCGGTCCCCCTGCTGACCGTCGATCTGCTGTTCGTCGCCGCCAACCTCACCAAGCTCGCGCACGGCGCGTGGCTGCCGCTGCTCATCGGCCTCACCGCGTTCACCATCATGACCACCTGGCAGCGCGGCCGCCGCATCGTCACCGCCGCACGCGAACACCGCGAGGGATCGCTGCAGGAATTCATCGATGACCTCGCCGCCGGGAGGCCACCCACCACTCAGGTGCCCGGCACCGCGGTATTCCTCAACCGCGGCAAGCAAACCGCGCCACTGGCCATGCGCGCCAACGTCGAACACAACCACGTCCGCCACGAGCACATCGTCATCGTGTCCATCCAGACCGAACCCGTGCCGCGCGTCCCCGCCACCGAGCGAATCACCGTCGACAACCTCGGCCACGGCGACGACGGCATCACCCACGTCACCGCCCGCTACGGCTACATGGAAACCCCCGACATCCCCAGCGCACTCGCCACGATCGACCCCGCCGACACCGAAGGCCGCCTCAACCTCGACCAAGCCTCCTACTACCTGTCGAAGATCGACCTGCGCCGCGGCAGCGCGCCCACCATGGCGCCCTGGCGCAAACGACTGTTCATCGCGACCTCCTACATCACCGCCGACGCCGCCGAATACTTCGCCCTCCCCCGCGACCGCACCATCATCATGGGCTCACACATCGAGGTATAGCCCACAGCACTTCCCTGCTGCCGACCACCGACCGTCACATCACGCGCCACCGCAACCGAACGCGATCCTGCTTTCCGTTGCATATCAACGGAATCCGGCGGCATGCTTGGGGGCGTGTACAGGTGGTTACATCCATAATCGCCTCGCCAGGGCGGTACAGATTCTCCAACTGCGCCGGAACCATCGCGACGCAGATCCAGCAGATGCAGAGCATGCTGACGTACAGCCTGATCACATACTCGCAACCGGGACCTTCATGCGAGCGACCTCATCGGCTGAGCGCGCGTGGCCGAGGCGGCACCCGGGCAGCGGCCCGCAGACCCGCTCGCGCTCGATCAACCGGGCACGAGCGGATCGGCTCAGCTGCCGATGACGGAGTTCATGATAGTTCCGGCGCTGGTGACGGTGGCGCCGCCGATCATCGCGCCCGCCACCATCTTCGGCGACTCGAGGCTGGTACCGGGCCTGCTGCCGCGTGAAGTCGCGTCTCCGACGGGAGTTGGCTGGGCTTGATGGAAACCACACTGCGGACTGCCAACCGGGACGGGCAGCGCCCGGTGATGCAGTGGTGCCCCGCGCCCGCCCTCTCGCCACGTGATTCCCATCAGGGCTGAGATCAGACCACAATTCCCGATCAGCGGCGTGCGGATGTTGAAAGCCAAGCGGTGTGCGGGAACTGGGCTGTTCTGTCATGCGCTGCCGAACGGGGCCATCGGCGGAGCGTCGTCACGGTCGTGGTGCCCTTGCCACTGTTTGCCGCGCATGTCCAGGAGCCGCGGCGTCCAAACCGGACCCGCTGCACTCACCGGTGACGTTCTTGCGAATAATTAGAAGGTGCAATCAGCTTCTACTCCTGCTTCCGGCGACCCGGCGCCACTGACGCTGCCGGAACAAACCGACGGGTACCAGCCCCCAGCGGGCGCTTTCCGGTTCTGGTTCGCCAACCATCGCTGGGAGTGGTCACCGGAGATCTACCGGATGCACGGGTACGAGCCCGGCGAGATCGAGCCGACCACCGAACTGCTACTCGCGCACAAACATCCCGACGACCGCGAACCCGTCGCCGAAGCGATCGCTCGCTCCGAGACCCAGGGCGAGCCCTTCTCCAGCCGCCATAGGTTCATCGACACGCACGGGATAGAGCACTCGGTGATGGTCGTGGCCGACCGCATCCTGGACGACCAGGGCCACCCGATCGGGACCGCAGGGTTCTACATCGACCTGTCCGACACGATCGCCGACGCCGGGCAAGAAGCCATCGGTCAGCGGTTGCCCGAAATCATCGAAGCACGCGCGGTGATCGAGCAGGCCAAAGGTGTGCTGATGCGCATGTATCGGATTACCAGCGCGCAGGCGTTCAGAGTCCTGATCTGGCGTTCGCAGGAAACCAACGTCAAACTACGCGACTTGGCCGAACAGCTCATCGCCGAGCTGCCAACGATCGCGCCGCCCGAGACGGCGACCGTGTCCCAGTTCGACCACCTCCTGCTCACCCTCCACGAACGAATCCCCGCCAAGGACTGAGCACCTCGGGCGAATCGACGAACTTCACCGTGCCGGGGAAGTCATCACGCGGCCAGGGTCGTGCCCGGGGCCTGTCCGTACAGTTGGCGGTACCAGGCCGCGAAGCGGCCCGGGTGCCCGAACCCCCAGGCGGCGGCGATCGACCCCACGGTGGCGCCGCCGTCGGCGGTACTGGCCAAAAGTTCCTCGTGAGCACCGCACAGTCGCATTCGTCGCAGGTACTCCATCGGGGTGGTATCCAAATGCCGGCGGAACGCCAGTTGCAGGGCCCGCACCGTCACATACGCCGCCGCCGCGACATCCGCGACCGCGATGTCCTCGCGTATCCGCGATTCCATGAACGCCACTGCCCGCCGGACCGTAGCCGGATGGGCATCGGTGCGATCGGCCACCACGGATACGGCGTCGGCGGTGTTCGGAAACGCCCCGAGCACGACAGCTGCCAGATACTGCGTCGCCGCCGATGCAACCAGGGGTGGCACCTCATCGTCGTACTCGGTCGCCATCTGCCGTACGTGTGCGATGGCCGAGTTCAATCGCCGACCCGCCGCTACCGACACCGGGCGATGCCCGGTCAAGGCCACCGGCATCGTGCCAGGGTTCTCTACCGAGGCGACGCGAGTCAGCTCGTGCGGCTCGAACATGGTGATCGTGTAACGGGCCTGGTGGATGACCCCCGAGTACGGCAGATGCGGCGGTGTGAGGATCCCGACCTCGCCCGGCTCGAATACATCGGTGACATTCTCATCGAGGTAGTCCTCCTCGATGGAGCCGGTCTCCACCCCGCACAGGCAGATCTTGCCCAGCGGGTCGGCGTCGTAGCGCATGTCGAAGCCCAGATCCAGCCGGTCCAGGCTGACCTTTCCGACCACATCGCGCGTGATGTGGGTGCGGATCGGGCCCTTGGTCGCATTCCCGATCTGCATCGCCGTGTAGTTCCGATTCAGAAACTCTTCGGTAGCCGCGAGGCTGCCGCTGTCGAACTCCATCCTCATACCGTTGCGTCCTTCCGCTGGCTGGCAACAGCTCAGCTGATGGCGAACCACACCGTCCGCGCCTCGTGAGTAGTCTCAGCCTGAAGGGGTACCCATTCCGGCTCGATGCTCACACGCTGCAAGGTCCTAGCGACCCACCGCATCAAACGGTCGCGTCATAACTTCGCAGCGTTGATGAATCGCGTTAGATCGCGAATATCTGGGTATTGCGCGCTGTATCCGCAAGAGAGGTAGTCAGCGTGCTAACCGAACACAGGAGATCTTACTCGGCCGTGCCGCCGGCCGGGTTGCGCACCGAGCAGGCAGACCGGCGCCGAGGGCCGCCGGAAATCAATTCTGAACTCGGCAAAGGACGCGCCTCTCGGCACGCTGGCTGCGTCGGGCGTTGTTTCGGTTCCCGTACGTACCGGAGCGACTTCACCAGCGGTATCCGATCGCAAAACGGTTACCGCTGACACTTTTCAGTCTGAGGAGTTCTAGTGATCATCATCGGAATCATTCTGCTTGTGCTCGGTTTCATTTTCGGGATCCCCATCCTCTGGACCTTGGGCATCATCGCAGTCGTCGTCGGCCTGGTCCTTGCCCTACTCGGAGGGTTGGGCCGGCCGGTCGCAGGTCGACGCCATTACTTCTGACCGTAACCTTCCCGCCATCGAGGGCCTGCCCTGATCGTCGAGTCTCACCGCCTTCCGCATCGAGACGCTCACCTGCGAATCAGGCCCCGGCAGCTCTGAGCATCTCGACGCGGCCACGCCGCAATCCAGTCCGGATGCGATGTGTCGATCCGCAGTGAGCGGGTATGGCGGCTCTAGTTCCAGGCGGCCCGAACCGCGGGCTCCGCCGTGTGAGGAGGTATGTCATGCCCCAGGCGTGGACCGACAAGCAGGAACGCGAGTACCAGCACATCCGCGACTCGGAGAAGTCCCGGGGAGCGGGCGATCGGCGCGCGAAGGAGATCGCCGCGCGGACGGTGAACAAGAACCGAGCCCAGTCCGGGCAGGCGCGCACCGCCAGCCGCTCCTCGGTGAAGGACATCTCACCACAGCGGCGCGGCGGGCAGCGTTCCCACTCGGGGGCACAGGGGCCTACTTACAACCAGCTGTACAACGAAGCGCGCCAACGCAAGATCGAGGGCCGCTCCAAGATGAACAAGTCCCAACTGGCCCACGCCCTGGGCCGGGACTGACCCGGCCCCTTGGCCGAAGCTCAGCCAAAGCTCCCCCGATTCTGTTGTCTCCGTGTCTAGTTCAGCCTCTCCACCCGGCGCGGTGATGTACTGCTCATGCCGCTGAACGACCACCATGGGCGATCTGTGGTGCCACATCGAAGGGGGCGCGATGTCCGACGGTTCTTCGGACCCGTGGATCGCACGCGCTCTCGCGACGGCGACGGGCAGACTGCCGTCGCTACCGGGGTGATCGCCCGTCGCCGCCCGGCCACACAGCTGCTGGAACGCACTGGCTCGATGCATGTTCCGGCGTTCCTGATCCAGTGGTTGCGGCACGGTACGGCTGGCGACCGGGGAACTTGCGTTCGCGGGACACCGCGTTCTGGCGATCACCTCAATCCATGGTGTGAGCACCCTGTCAGTGGGTAGGCCGCACGCACACAGCCCCGACCAGAAGAGGAACGAGATGCCAACCGACACCGACGCCACAGTCATTGAACTCCTTCTCGCACAACATGATCAGATCGAACAGCTGCTCCATCGTGTCTCCTCGATCCAGAGCACCGCCAAGCGGGAACCATTCGAAGACCTGGTCCGGCTACTGGCCGTACACGAAAGCGCCGAAGAGGAGATCCTGCACCCCTTCGCACGGCGGTCCGGAATCGATCAGGGCATCGTCGACAACCGTCTGGCCGAGGAGAACCAAGCCAAACATGTGCTGTCCGAACTGTACGAACTGGGCGTGGAGAACGTCGAATTCGACACCAAATTCCAAGAATTCGCCCACAACGTCATCGAGCACGCACGCAACGAGGAGAAAGAGGAATTCAATCACCTCGCCGAACACTGCAACCGCACGGAACTGACCCGTCTGGCCACGCTCGTGCGCGCCGCGGAGGCCATCGCACCGACCCGCCCGCACCCCAGCGGCGGAGAAAGCGCAGCCGCCAACCTGCTGGCCGGCCCGCCCCTGGCGATCTTCGACCGGGTCCGCGACATGGTTCGCGACTGGAACCGCAAAGCCGGGGAGTGAGGAATCGGGACCGAGAGGGAACAAGACCCGCCGTGCCACCGGCGAGGCCGGACTCGGCCATCGAAGAGGAAAGGTAAGGAACTCATGACCACGGTCACCGAATCAGTCGACGTGCACGTCCCCGTGACAACCGCCTACAACCAGTGGACCCAGTTCGAATCGTTCCCCGAGTTCATGCAGGGTGTGAACCGGGTCGAACAGCGCGACGATACCCACACCCACTGGACGATCGAGGTAGCGGGAGCGACACGGGAATTCGACGCCAGAATCACCGAACAGCACCCGGACGAACGCGTTTCGTGGACCACCGAGGCAGGCCCACGGCACGCGGGAGTCATCACCTTCCATCGACTCGACGACACCAACACCCGAGTCACGGCCCAGATGGACATCGATCCCGACGGTTTCCTGGAGAACCTCGCGGACAAGCTCGGCGTGCTGGATCGCCGGGTCAAAGGCGATCTGCATCGGTTCCGCGACTTCATCGAATCACGAGAAGGCGAAACCGGTGCCTGGCGCGGTGATATCGACCGGCCACGCCCCTGAATACGGCGTCATCACGCGAGATCATCGCCCGAGGAGGGGGCTGCACGATGACATCAACCCGGGTGCTTGCACATGCCGACAGCGAATCGGTGACGGTCCATTGATTGGGCTCGAGGTCAGGTGCATCAAGCTCTCGCCGTCGTGCGCAGTGGTCAGCCAATCCTCCGGCGGATCGACGCCCTGCAGAACGAAATCTCCGCACTCAGTAGGGTATTCGCGCCCCGGTGGGTGGCCGTGCGCCGAGCGTCGAGCAGGCCCGATCACCGTCGGTTCGGACGCGGCTTCGGCTGAAGATCCGACTCGGGCATGCCCCCGATCACCGCCGTCCTAGGCTGCCGCCTGGCGATTGAACACCGGCGCACCGGGTAGTCGTTCGGCGCGAGCCAGCGCTTACGGAGGTGAATGATGTGATCGGCGGACTTCTCGGAACGGCCTCCCGCGCGGTCTCCTCCGGATTGTTCCTGGCGAACGGAACCGCGAAGTTACCGGTGCGGATCGCCGAGGTAGGGGTCCATGAGGTGCGCAGGCGGGTGCCGGCGATTCCGCTGGCGCAGCTGCGCCGCGAACTGGGCACCCTGGCCGATCCGCAGTTGCACCGCGATCGCCGCGTCGCGGAAGTGGGGAGGCGGGTGCTGATCGAGGTTCGCGGACTCGCCGACACACACGGCGCACAGGTAGCCGAGGCGCTGCGCGGGCGGCTGCGGCAGTCCGATGACATCCGAGACTGGCGCGTCAACGCAGCAACCGGCCACGTGGTGATCGCCCTCGAGCAGGATGCCGCACCCGAAGACGCGATAGCGGCGGTCGCGGAGGCCGAGCGCAACGCCGGTGTCGACGAACTCGACTGGGATCCCGCCGCAACGCACCCGGCCGATCTCGAGCCTGCCATCTCGGCGGCGATCTCCCTGGCCGCCGACCTGACCGGAGTTGCTCTCACGACCATCGGCGCGGTACTGCCACGGCATCACGGTCCTCTCGAATTCCTTTCCGCCGCAGCCGGTGTGATGGACACTCAGCCACGCATCCGCACGCTGCTGGAGTCGGGCATCGGTCGAGCTCGCACGGATCTGATACTCAGCGCGGTCGGCGCCGTCGGGCAGATCTCGGGCGAGGATCCCGGCAGCCTCCTTGCCGACGCGGCGTTGCGAACCCTGTTGCTGGCCGAGGCAGGCGCCCGGCATCTGGGCTGGCGGCGCTGGGCCGCGGAGTTCGCCGAAGAGCAGATCACCGAACCCCTGCCCGACGATTCTCGTCCCGCCGAAATTCCGGGAGGCCCGGTCGAACGCAGCGCCGACGAGTCGACGACTGGAGCCCTCGCGGGCGTCATCACCACGGTGGCCGGGCGCGGCATCGGCGATCTGGCGGGCGCTGTGGCACTTGGTGCACCCAGGGCCGCGCGAACGAGCCGGGAAAGCTTCGCCGCGGTCGCCTCCTTGATCATGTCGATCTCCGGCGTCCTCACCATGGACCCGACGGCGTGGCGACGATTCGATCGGCTCGACACGCTCGTCATCGATGCGGAAATACTGGCCGGAGATCGAGAGATCGTGCTGGATGCCCTGACCGAGGACGATGACTGGTCGCACGATCGGGTATGGCGTACCGGACAACACCTGCTGTCCACCGGGGCAACCGAGGCCACGACGGACCCGTCCCGGCGGGAACTGCGGCCGGTCGACCGGAATACGCCGCACGGCCCGGCATGGCGGCAGCTCCGAACGGACGGACGTGACGTCGGACAGGTGCTGGTCGGTCGCGAGCTCGACCCGAGAACCCCGGGGCTGGTCGATGCCGCGCGACGCGCCGGTCTGCACATCGTGCTGATCGGCGCCGACCACGACGACCACGCTCGTTCTCTCGCAGACGAATTCGTCCCGGACCAGCAATCGGCGCACTGTGCGGTGCAGCGACTCCAGCAGGCGGGACATGTGGTCGCGATGGCCTCGACCCGCGCGCACCGGGCGCTGGCCGACGCGGATATCGGGATCGGGCTGATCGGCGCCGACGCCGCGGGCGCACGACACGTACCGTGGAGTGCGGACCTGCTCTGTCGTGACCCTGTCCAGGTCCAACGGCTGCTGACCATGGTGGCGCCGGCGAGGCGCGCCAGCGAACGCGGGCGGGTGCTGGCGTTGTCCGCCGGTGCGTTGGCCGGACTCCTGCTGGCCATCGCTCCCGGCCGGAGCACCCGCTGGCCGGTGACCGCCGCGCAGTTCGGCGGCCTGTTCTCCGGCTCCGCATCGGCCTGGCGGATCGGACGCGATCATCCGGACGTCACGGCTGCACCGCTGTTGCCTTGGCACGCAACGGATTTCCGTGACGTACTGGAACTGCTTCCCGATCCCGGACCACCGCCGAACCCGCCCGCCCACACCGGATTCGGTCGGGCACGCCGGGCGCTGAGTCCGGTCATGCACTTTGGCGGCACTGTGCGACAAGAGCTCGCCGACCCGCTCACGCCGGTCCTGGGCGTCGGAGCGGCAGCGTCGGCCATTCTCGGCTCTCCCGCCGACGCCCTACTCGTCGGATCGGTAGTGGCCGCCAACGCCACGGCTTCGGCATTGCAGCGACAGCGCGCGGAGTCCTCCCTTCGTCGCCTGCTACAGTCGGAAATAGTTGTCGGACATCGTGTTCCGCGATCCGCAGTGGACGCTCCGGCAGCCGAGACCGCTGCGGACACGGTCCAGGCGGACCACCTGCAGGTGGGTGAGGTGATCATGCTGAGCGCCGGTGACGTCGTCCCTGCGGACGGGCGACTGGTGCACGTCGAGGACCTCGAAATCGACGAGTCCGCCCTGACCGGCGAGTCGGTCACCGTGGACAAATATCCGGCCGCGACCCCAGGGCCGATCTGGCGGAACGGTCCGGAATGGTTTTCGAGGGGAGCACCGTCGTCAACGGCTACGCTCTGGCGGTCGTGGTCGCCACCGGCGCCGACACCGAGGCCCAGCGTGCGGCGACCGCCGCGGTCCCGCCCGCGCTCAGCGGCGTGCAGGCACAGCTTCGACAGCTGACCGAGCACGCGCTTCCCCTCACCATCGCGGGTGGGTCCGCGGTCACCGCACTGTCCTGGTTGCGCAGCCGCCGCCTCCGCGAAGCCATCGCCGGAGGCGTCGCGGTCGCGACGGCTGCTGTGCCGGAAGGACTTCCGCTTGTGGCGACCGTGGCTCAGCTGGCCGCGGCGCGTCGCCTGACCCGTCGCGGCGTGCTGGTACGCGCGAGCCGCACCGTGGAAGCACTGGGCCGGGTCGACACGATCTGCTTCGACAAGACCGGCACCCTGACGCACGGCCGCTTGGAGCTGTCCGCGGTGGCCGACCTGGTCGAGCAGTGGTCGCCGGATGCGGACGACCCCCGCTCCCGGTATCTGCTACGCGAAGCGGCCAGGGCTTGCCCGGACCCGGACGGCCCCGTCGTGCACGCCACCGATCGAGCGGTGCTGGACGCAGCGCGGGAATATGCATCGGGACATGACGCTTGGTCGGCGGTCGAGGAGATCCCGTTCGAGTCCGATCGCGGCTACGCCGCCACCCTCGGCCGGTCCGCGCATCGCATGCGACTGGTGGTGAAGGGTGCGCCGGAGGTGGTGTTGTCCCGTTGCACCCGCCTGCGTCGCACGAGCGGGCATGCGGAGCCTACCGACGTCCCGCTCACCGACGCGGATCGCCGACGCGCCGACCAGGTGGTGGAACGGCTCGCCGACCAAGGGCTGCGGGTGTTGGTGGTGGCACGGCGCGAATTGCGCAGCAAGCCCGACGATGTCGAGGGCGCGGTCGAGCAACTGACCCTGGTGGGATTCGTCGGCCTGGCCGACACCCCGCGCCCGCAGTCCCGTCCGGTGGTGGATGCCCTGCACGAGAACGACATCAGCGTCCGCATCATCACCGGAGACCATCCCGTGACCGCCGCGGCGATCGCCCGTCAGCTCGGCATCGATACCGAAACCGTCACCACCGGAACCGATCTCGACAAGCTCGACGAGAACGCACGGGCCGCGCTGATCGAGCGCAGCACCGTGTTCGCCCGCGTAGGGCCCCGGCAGAAGGTTCAGATCGTCGCCGCGCTGCAGCAGGCGGGCCGCGTCGTCGCGATGGCCGGGGACGGCGGCAACGATGCCGCGGCCATCCGGACCGCCGACATCGGAATCGGCATCGCCGCCCGCGGATCCACCGCCGCGCGCAACGCCGCGGATCTGGTGCTCACCGACCCCGATCCGCTGGCACTGCTGGCAGCGCTGAGCGAGGGACGCGGAATGTGGCAGCGGATCAGCGACGCGGTCGGCGTACTGGTCGGCGGCAATGCCGGTGAGGTCGCCTTCACGGTGCTCGGCACCGCGCTGTCCGGACGAGCCCCCTTGGGTACCCGGCAATTCCTGCTGGTCAACATGCTCACCGATATGTTCCCGGCGATGGCGGTCGCGCTGTCGCCCCATGGCGCGTCCGAAGCGACCGCCGCCGACGACGACTCGATGCGCGCGGAAGATCTGGCTTCCGAACTCGCCGACCGCCCACCGACGGACCTCGGCGGGGGCCTGCTGCGGGCCATCGCCGTCCGCGCCGGGGCCACCACGCTCGGCGCGACCGCCGCGTGGACCATCGGCCGCTACACCGGCACCGCCAGACGCGCATCCACCATCGGGCTGGTCGCGTTGATCGGCACCCAGCTCGGCCAGACGCTGCTGGCCGGACACCGCAGCCCCCTGGTCTGGGCGACGACGGCCGCCAGCGGCGCGGTCCTGTTCGCGGTCGTCATGACCCCCGGCGTGTGCACATATTTCGGCTGCCGCCCGCTGGGCCCGGTGGGCTGGACGATCGCCGGAACCTCCTCGGCCCTGGCCACCGGAGCGGGCGCCCTGATGCGTTGATCGCCGCAACTCTCGTATCACGGCTGGTCGAAAACATTTCCGCGCATCACCGACATTTCTCATCAGCATCCATACACATAGAGCCCGCGACGCCGGGTAGTGCGTGATTGTGGCAATCGCAGCCACGGGCGCGGCATCGGTTGCCGAGTCGCATTCCGACCGTGAAGGAGGTTCCGCGATGGCGAACCAGAACAATCCCGGTCAGTTCGGGAACCGTTCGGACACAAAGGAACAGGCCCGCCGCGGCGGCCGCGCGAGCACCGGGAGTTTCGGCCGCCGCAATGCCGCCGACCCACACGAGGCCGGTCGCAAGGGCGCCCGGGCGCAACCCGCCGAAGCCAAATCCAGGGGTGGCCGGCACAGCCACGGTGCCCGCTGACAACACACCCGGGAAGGGAGCTGTGGTCATCATGGGCGTCACACTCGCGCACAAGCTGATCGGATCGCACCTGGTGTCCGGTGAGATGACACCGGGTGCGGAGATCGCGATCCGCATCGATCAAACGTTGACCCAGGACGCCACGGGCACACTGGTGATGCAGGAGTTGGAGGCCCTGGACCTCGATCGGGCACGCACCGAGCTCAGCGTGCAGTACGTCGATCACAATCTGCTGCAGACCGATGCGAAGAACGCCGAGGACCACGAATATCTGCGCACTGCCGCACAGCGGTTCGGTCTGTGGTTCTCCAAACCGGGCAACGGAGTGTCGCATCCGACCCACATGCAGCGGTTCGGCGTGCCGGGAAAGACCATGGCGGGCTCGGACTCCCACACGCCCGCCGCCGGTGCACTGGGAATGCTCGCGATCGGCGTGGGCGGGCTGGAAGTGGCGCTGGCGATTTCGGGTCACCCACTGCGGCTGCGGATGCCTCGCGTGTGGGGCGTGCGGTTGGAAGGTGAACTTCCACAATGGTGTTCGGCCAAGGATGTGATCCTCGAAATGCTGCGACGGCACGGGGTGCGCGGCGGAGTCGGCACGATCATCGAGTACCACGGGCCGGGGCTGGCCGGACTGTCGGCGATGGATCGGCACGTCATCGCGAACATGGGCGCCGAACTGGGCGCGACCACAACGGTATTTCCCAGCGATCAGGCCGTACGGGAATTCCTGCGCGCGGAGAACCGCGCCCAGGACTGGACCGAACTGGCCGCCGACGACGACGCCGAGTACGACCTGCGGGAGACCATCGATCTGGCCGGTCTGGAACCTCTCATCGCCCGCCCCAGCTCGCCCGGCGACGTGGTGCCGGTACGTGAAGTCGCGGGCGAACCGATCGCGCAGGTGGTGATCGGGTCCAGCGCCAATCCGGGACTGCGGGATTTCGCCATCGCCGCGGCGATGGTGGCCGGCCGCCAGAGCGTGCCGCAGGTCAGTTTCGATGTGAATCCGACCTCGCGGGAGATCCTGTCCGATCTCATGGCGATGGGAGCCACCACCGACCTGGTCGCGGGTGGAGCGCGGATCCACCAGGCCGGATGCATGGGATGCATCGGGATGGGGCAGGCCCCGGCTACGGGTGCCAACTCGCTGCGCACCATGCCGCGCAACTTTCCCGGACGCTCGGGCACCGACGAGGATGCGGTCTGGCTGTGCTCACCCGAGACCGCGGCCGCCTCGGCCCTGACCGGCGTCATCACCGACCCGCGGGAGTGGGCTCGGGCCGAACACATCGACTATCCGGAACTTGCTCTGCCGCAACATCATTCGGTCAACACAGCGATGCTGGTCGCCCCGCCGGATCCCGAGACCGCGCGCAGGGTGCAGCCGGTCAAGGGACCTAATATCTCCAGCCTGCCCGAGTCCGCGGAGTTGCCCGACCGAGTGCGTGCACCGGTGCTGCTGAAGGTCGGCGACGACGTGTCCACCGACGAGATCTCCCCGGCCGGGGCGCGCGCCCTGCCGTTCCGTTCCAATATCCCCGAGCTGGCGAAGTTCACCTTCACTCGGATCGATGCGTCGTATCCGCAACGGGCACAACAGATCACCGATTCGGGCCATATCGTCGTCGGCGGCCGGAACTACGGGCAGAGCTCCTCCCGGGAGCATGCCGCGATCGCGCCGCGCTATCTGGGCCTGCGGGCTGTGATCGCGGTGTCCTTCGCCCGCATCCACTGGCAGAACCTGGCCAACTTCGGTGTCCTGGCACTCGAATTCGACGATCCGGCCGACTACGACACCATCGACCGGGACGACGAACTCCTCCTCGAGGACCTGCGTAACACCCTGCCCGTCCGGGACACACTGGAGGTGCGCAACGTGACGAAGGGGCGTTCGTTCCGCGTCCGTCATCGTCTGTCGGCGCGTCAGGTGGGCGATGTGCTGGCCGGTGGGCTGATCCCGCGGCTGGCCCAGTCCGGGTGACGGTCCGTGCGCAAACACCGGCCGCCCCACCGGGCTCACTCCGGGGACAGGCGGGTGGGACTACTGCATGAAAGGTCAGTCATCGAGTACCTCCGGCGGCAATGTTCGTCGTTCGAACCACCAGACCGCGGCCACCGTCGACCATCCCGCACCGGCCGCGATGACCACGCTGGCGACCAGAACGGCACCGACTGTCACCAATAGCATCGAAACCTCATCCGACTCGAAAGTCCCGTTCCAACTCGGTCAGCAGTACAGCGACACGATTCCCGCCGTCGACAGGCTCGACCTCCGCATACGCGACAGGCGCACGACGGATGGCTCGCACGCGCATCGCCGAACGGCTACCCTCGCCCTCGATTCGGGCAACGACCGTGCCGCGAGTGATCTTTTGCATGACGTCCCTAACGTTCCGATTCGGAGATGGCTGATGCCACCAGACGGGCCTGTTCGTTCCCGACTCTGCGCGCAATGTCCGCTTGCGTGATGACTCCGACCAGCGCCTTACCGTCGAGCACCAGCACGCGCCGAACCCGATGCAGGGTCATCGCCCGCAGCACGGTGGTCACATCGTCGTCCGCATCCACCACGACCGGCATGCCCTCGACCAGCTCGCCCGCCTGCACTGCGGACGGATCATGTTGTGCAGCAACAACTTTCACGACGATATCACGGTCGGTCAGCATACCTTTCAGCTTGCCGTTCTCACCGCAGATGGGCAAGGAACCGACACCGATCTCGGCCAATGTGCGGGCCGCCTCCAACACCGTGTCGCCGGGGCGCATACAGCGCACGCCAGCGGTCATGACCTCTCTCGCGGTAGCCATGGATACCGTCCTCCATCGCTCAGCAGTTCATTGACATCCGGCGCTTACCCAGGCCCGGGCCTGCTAATCAGGACCGCCCCACCGAGTACACGCCGGACTTCCATCGCTCATGGGACGTCTCACCCGACGTCGCCGCTTGATACCGGCAGCACAGGTGCGATCGATGAATGCGACCTCAACTCCCTCCGCCCATGTCTCCCCAGTTGAAATTGTCACCGCCACAGGGAATTTCACTGAGCCCAAGTCAGCCGCTGCGCAGACCCGGCGGCGCGCGGCTCCGGCCTCAGATCCACGGCCCCGATGGCTGGCGATTGCGGCGCACGGTGACCAGATCACGGACCCTGTCCAGGACGGCGACAGTCATTCCGCCGGCCTTTTGCACTGCTGGGTGAGCCGGAGCCTTCGGATGCGGGCGCGTCGGGGCGAGCCTCTTGGCCGCGACCATCTTCTCCCCGACCGCCTCGAGTTGCTGGGTCGAACAGAACTCCCGCAGTAGCGGCCAGACACGGGTCTGTTCGAAATTGATGTGCTCACGCGCCGCCGGAATGAACGTCGCCAGTGCCTCCTCGAATTCCGGACTGCCGATGGGCCCGTTCTCCAGTCGCTGCAGCAGGTACTTACCCGCCTTCTCCTGATCGATCGCGTGATCGGCCAGCACGTCACCGTCGGGCACCATCTTGCGGACCAGGGGCCAGAAGTACTGCTCCTCCACCGCCTCGTGTCCGGATTCGGCGACGACCAGACTGGTCACCAGCTCGGCCTGGGCGGATTGCTCGGTCTCCCCCAGACCGCGACCGCGTTCGAGCGATCTCAGAATGCGCAGCACCACGTTGTGGTCCGCGAGCAGCACAGTCAACACATCCATTCAGAGAATTCCTTTCGGCCTTGTCGTGCGGCGTCCAGCGACTACCCGGCCCGAAGCCCGAAAAACACATCCGAAACCTGTTTCTGCTACGTCGCGGCGGGCATGCGCCGATCGTCGATACCGCACATCCGCGACCGTATGTGACCACCGATGACCTGCGGCGACCGTCGGCTGCCGAGGATCCTGGCGCGCAACTGCTTCTGTTTGCCTGTGCGGTACGAACATCGTCTCGATCCTGCGGTGCACTGTTTACCGGCACGGTGCGCGGGTACCGGCGCAATACCCGAACGGTTCGACGCAGACTCGACAGGAGACCAGGGTATGACCGACGGAAATGCAGGTCGACCAGGCAATGGCGGAGAAACCCACCAGCAGGCATCCGGAGACGACGTACGACTCACCACACAACAGGGTGTCGTGGTCGGCGACGACCAGAACACCCTGCGCGCCGGAGAGCGCGGCCCGGCGCTGCTGGAGGATTTCCACTTCCGCGAGAAGATCTTTCATTTCGACCATGAGCGCATACCTGAACGCGTGGTACACGCTCGCGGTTACGGGGCGCACGGCTACTTCGAGAACTACGAGCCGCTGCAGGACCTGACCGTCGCGGATCCGTTCCGCGAAGCCGGACGCCGCACCGAGGTCTTCGTTCGGTTCTCGACGGTCGCCGGGAACAAGGGCTCGTCCGACCTGGCCCGCGACGTCCGCGGGTTCGCGGTGAAAATGTATACCGCGGAAGGTAACTGGGATCTGGTCGGCAACAACATCCCGGTCTTCTTCATCCAGGACGCCATCAAATTCCCGGACATGGTCCATGCCGCCAAACAGGAACCCGACCGAGGCTTCCCGCAGGCCCAGACCGCGCACGACAACTTCTGGGATTTCGTCTCGCTGACCCCCGAATCGACCCACATGCTGCTGTGGATCATGTCCGACCGCGCGATCCCGCGCTCGTTCCGCTTCATGGAGGGGTTCGGCGTGCACACCTTCCGGCTGGTCGACGCCGAGGGACGCTCGACCTTCGTCAAATTCCACTGGAAGCCGAAACAGGGCATGCAGTCGGTGGTGTGGAACGAGGCATTGAAGATCAACGGCGCCGACCCCGACTTCCATCGCCGCGATCTGTGGGACGCGATCGAATCGGGCGACTTCCCCGAATGGGAACTCGGCATGCAGCTGTTCGACGAGGACTTCGCCGACCGGTTCGAATTCGACATCCTCGATCCGACGAAAATCATTCCCGAGGAACAAGTTCCGGTGCGCCCGGTCGGCAGGCTCGTACTGAACCGGGTGGTGGACAACTTCTTCGCCGAGACCGAGCAGGTCGCCTTCTGCACCCAGAACATCATCCCGGGTATCGACTTCACCGACGACCCGCTGCTGCAGGGCAGGAATTTCTCGTACCTGGACACCCAGCTCAAACGTCTGGGCAGCCCGAACTTCACCCACCTGCCGGTAAACGCGCCCAAATGCCCGTTCGCGACATTCCAGCAGGACGGCCACATGGCGACGGTCAACCCCACGAACCGGGTCAACTACGAACCCAATTCGTGGCCGTCGGATGCCAAGGGGCCGCGCGAAGATCCCGACCGGGGATTCCGGACCGATCCCGAAACGGTCTCTGGACCCAAACGCCGGTTGCGCTCGGAAAGCTTCGCCGACCACTACAGCCAGGCCCGCCAATTCTTCGCGAGCCAGACCCCCGTCGAACAACAGCACATCATCGACGGATTCGTCTTCGAACTGAGCAAATGCGACCGCGTCGAGATCCGCGCGCGCGTCGTGTCCGCACTGCGCAATGTCGACGAGGATCTGGCCGCGGCGGTCTCCGAAGATCTCGGACTCGCCGAACTGCCCGAACCCGCGCCCGCGGCACGTGCACCACGCACCGACCTGCCCGAATCGCCCGCGCTGAGCATTCTGCGCAACGGCCCGAAATCGTTCGCGGGCCGCAAGATCGGCGTACTGGTCACCGACGGCGTGGACGCGAAGCTGCTGGCCGAGCTGCGTGCGGCCATTCGCGCCGAGCACGCGACCATCGAGATCATCGCCCCGAAGGTCGGCGGCGTCATCGCGGACAACGGTGAGCACATCGAGGCGGACCAGAAGATCGATGGCGCGCCCTCGGTGCTCTACGACGCCGTGGCCGTACTCGCCACCGATCACACCGCCACACAACTCGCGACGCTGCCTGCCGCCCGCGATTTCATCAGCGACGCATACGCGCACTGCAAATTCGTCGCACATCGTGACGCCGAGCCGCTGTTCGCCGCTGCCGGCCTGCATGAGAAGCTCGATACAGGCTTCGTCGACCTTTCCGTGCCGGGCAGCTCGGCCACGGACTTCGTCGATCGATGCCGCGAGGTCCGGCTCTGGTCCCGGTTCGCCGGGTAACCCGTGCGCCCCGCGGGGCTGAGAGGATGCCTGTGGAGCAGCGCGATGTGCACAACGAGGCGGCCTTCGACGTGATCATCGCGACGGCCGACTACCCGGTGATCATCGTGACGACGGCAGCAGGGCAGGAGCGGGCGGGATGCCTGGTCGGTTTCGCCGGCCAAGTATCCATCGAGCCTCGCAGGTTCCTGGTCGGGTTATCCCACAGCAACCACACCTGCGCCGTGGCGCAGCGGGCTCAACACCTGGCGGTGCATCTGCCGGACCGCGACAATCCGGCTCTGGCCGAGCTGTTCGGTTCCGAGACCGGTTCCACCATAGACAAATTCGCACATTGCGACTGGCACACCGGCCCGCACGCGCTGCCGATCCTGACCGCTTCCGAGGCATGGTTCACCGGACCGATTCTGCAACGCCACGACTTCGGCGATCATATGGGAATCCTGCTCGGACTCAGCGCGGCGAGCGCGCCGAACCGCGCGCTCGCCGCCTCGAGATACAGCGACGTCGCCGACGTGCCACCTGGTCACCCACAATGAACACCGAGTGCCGCCCGCGCAGCTACACTTCCGCTCCCCGAGAAGCCCGGAATTCTGATTGATTCGCCAGAATTCGTTAACCGCAACACAACTCGCAGGCCGTAGCCAAAGACCGCAACGCCGAACGAGCCCGGAACGCAAGACAATGCCGATTCGCGAGTGCGCCGCCCTCTCGTCGAGCAACAGAGGCGGGCAGTGCCATCCACAGCCACAACGTCATGTTCGGTCGGAGGCGAGGCTGGCGCGACAGTCCCCCGCCATAGTTCGACACCCTTCTGGCGCAGCCATTCCCGGACATCGTTCTGGATCCGTCCGCCCTCGCCGGTGCGGGCCAGAATGGCCACCCAAGGATCGGAAGTCTCGGTCACCCACAGCAGTCCGGGTCTACTGATCTGCCGCATTAGGCGCTCGACCGAAGCGGCTAGCACGATCAACGTGCTTCCAGGCTCAGGACTCGGCGCCCATAGAGTCCCGATGGTCGAGAACTCTTGCGAGACAGGGAATCGCGGATGCGGTCCAATATCGTGGCTTCGAATATTGCGTATCCGTCACTCGACACGAACCAGAATCGAGGTGGCGCGGCTTACGCCCGGGGGATGGTGCTGGCTGGACCGGCGGGAGACCGCCCGGCGCTGCCCGGTGCTTTCTGGCCGGGGTTTGGTGGCATCGTCGTTGGCCGGGCGCCTTCCTGTCCATTCAGCGGGATCGGCGTCTCGACGTTGACCCGGCGGCGCGGCGCTCCGGTTCGTGCCGAGCGTGAGCCAGTCGCGAACGACGCTGGTGCGAACCGCACGCGTGTGCGCGACCACGGGGTGCTGACCACCGCGGCCCGTTCGGGGGCGCCCCATTCGCACACCCACAATCCGCCGAGCACCAGAACCCGTGGAGACCGGCCATCTGCCAAGGCCACAGTGACCGGCTCACCGATGTATTCACCCCACACCACCCACCAGCTCGACCGGGAACCAGCAGCGGGCGATCCCGAAACCCCGACGGCCATCTCGCCGTGACCGGACCACTGCCGCCACAGCAGTTCGTCGTGCGCCGCTTCGGTTCTCGGCCCGCTCTGGCCTGGATGCCGGACTCGGAAACACCGATCAGCGGCCCGCCACTGCAGTTGCAAGCCCGACAGTGGCAACACCGTTTTCTCGATAGCTGGAGCGTTCGTGTTGGTCGGCACCCCGGAACCTTTCTCTGAGAACCCGCCCGCTGCGCGGCTCAACCGGGTGTTACCCACCAGATACTTGCCAAACCGTGACCATCGCGACGAGATCCGCGCATCGGTTGGGTGAGCCCGACCGGTGCCGGGCGAGTCGGCGCTGACGTGACACCAGACGCGGACCGCGAGGGCGAGGTTCCCGGTGCCCACCGGGCCGCGCTGAAGCTTCGGACCGCGAGCCGTTGAGCCGAAACCGCTGCGCGAGCTCGTAGTTCGTGGCGGCGACCTCGGCCCGCAGATCCATCACGTGGTGATCATTCACTCTCGTGCGAATGCAAGCCAGCCCGCTAGCGCGACCATCGTGACTCCGGTGGCGCGATCGAGCAGGCGCAACGTGCGCGCCGTCACATCGAACGACGTGAGGACTCCACCCAGCCCTGCGTACACCATAGCCGCGAGGAACTCCACGGTGACGTACGCAATTCCCAGGGTGATCAGCTGCAGGGGCACAGCTCCCGCTGCACGATCGAGGAACTGGGGTAAGAATGCGGCGAACAGCAACAGCGCCTTGGGATTTGTCATGGCGACCACGAACTCTTGCCGGGCGAGCTCCCGGCGAGTTCGCCGCACCGATGTGGGGTCGTGTTGCCGTTCTGCCGCGAGCGCTGGTAGGGGCTCGGCTCCGGTAGATCATGCGGCACCCGGGGACCATGCCAACATCAGCCCGGGCGCAAACACAATAGATTGCCCGGCTCCCTTGCCGGGCAATCTTTTCCGCTCATGCTGCCGTCGAGGATCAGTTCTGCTGATGGGCACGCTGTCGCTTTTCAGCAGCTTCTGCGCGGGCACGCTCCTTCTCGGCCTCGGCCTCCTTCTTGGCGGCCTCACGCTGAGAATCTGCACGGTCCTGCTGGCTTCGCCCCTCCTTACGAAGCTCGTCCTTGCCCAGAACGGCCCCGGCGGCTTCTTTCGCCTTCCCCTTGACCCCTTCGGCCGCACCTTCGAAACCCTCTTGAATACCGCTCTTCTCGTGCTCAGACAATTCATTCACCTCCAAACATCGGAATCCGTGACCTTGTGCGCTTACCCGGCGCCGCACCACCGAAACGGGTCCCCACACCGGCGAGACTGCCGTCCGCAGAGAAGTGCGGTCGCAGTGCCAGTTCACGAGATCGCCGGGCCACAAACGATCGTCGGCGGGCCATCGAGAGGAGTGTGTGACCGGTGGCGGGCGCGTATCCGCGGCGATGCTGATCGATGTATCGACGCCGCTGTTTCTCCGCACTTCCCGCAGCAAGTGAGCCCGGATCGGGGCAGCAAGAGGATCAGAGCACCTCGAGGTTGGTGGCCGACCTCTCGAACGAAGGTGGTGTGGTGGGCCACCACGATCGATTATCTTTTCGTCTGGCGGATCGGGCGGTTCGTTTTCTGTACTGACCGGGCCGCGGGGCTCGACAATACTGAAACTGCGCGGCCTTCTGACGTTGCGGCGTTCAAGCTCAGAGCGCCGACTCGCAGTGAATTCGGCCGCACGGAGCATCCGATGACCTCCACTCTCACTGCCCAGTCCACGCCTGTGTCGCGGTCCAACCGGGGCAACGACACCTATGACCACATCGAGCCCTGGCTCGAGAAGATGGCTGCACTGCGCCGCGACGATCCCGAACGCGCCCGGCTACGTGAACAGATCATCGATCTGTGCCTGCCCCTCGCCGAGCACATCACCCGCCGCTACTCCCGGCGCGGGGAAAACTACGAGGACTTGTACCAGGTGGCCGCACTCGGGGTCGTGCTCGCAGTAGACCGGTTCGACCCGGACAAGGGCGTGTCGTTTCTGGCCTTCGCCGTCCCCACGATCATGGGCGAAGTACGCCGCCATTTCCGCGACCGCACCTGGATGGTGCGCGTTCCACGCCCCACCAAAGAGTTGCAGGCCGCCATCGGGCCGGCCACCGAACGACTGGCCCACCGACTTCACCGCATGCCCAATGCCTCGGAACTGGCCGCCGAACTCGACGTCGACCGCATCGAGGTCACCCAAGCACTGCTGGCCGCCAACGCCTACAACGCCGACACCATCGACAGTTCCCCCGATGACACCGGCCGCGAGCCCACAGCCGCACACATGGCCAAGGCTCTCGGCGGCGAGGACACCGGGTACCAACTCACCGAGGACGCCCTCGCAATCGCCCCGCTACTGCGTGAACTCCCGTCCCGTGAACGCGAGGTGTTACACCTGCGATTCTTCGAAAACCGGACCCAAACTCAAATCGCCGAGCAGATCGGCGTATCCCAGATGCAAGTCTCGCGCATCCTCTCGGCAACTCTCACCACACTGCGCAACCGGGCACTCCGAGAGTGAGCCGACGACACCCGGAGGACACGACGACCTATCACAGTTCGACGCTCACGCGACAACAGCGACGTTGAGACTCCGCGGGCGGGGAATCCCGCCTGGGCGCCACACTCCCCCCAGGGCCATTCCCCGATCGGTCGGTGTCTCCGGGCTGCCCCGCTCCGCGCCACATCGCCAGACCGCGTGAAAGGGTCGAGCTGTGCATTTTCTAGGTCGAAAGCCCTTGCGGCGAAACGTAATCGGCTTCGATGTCCAGCCATCTCGAGGCAGGATAATGCGATCAATGCGGCGTGGTGACCGTGGCCTGCCAGCCGCCACGCCCACGACCCACCACGAGATCGCCTCCACGACTACCCGATACGGCTCACTGAAACCCGGGGTATTCATCCGTCGCCGTCCTCGCGCCGATTACGAATGGCATCGCGGACCCGATCGAAGATGGCGAGAGGCGGTCCCACGAGCACGTTCGCCAGCGGGGACTCCCCCGCATGCGGGTGCACGCGGGTGGGTGCCACCGATTCGGCGAACCGCACCGTGTCGGCCATTCGCTGCAGCTGGGTTTCGGAGAACTGCTTGCGCAGCATGGTGAATTCTTCGGCCTCCTCGTGGGCGGCGTGGTCGGCGACCGCTGCGGCGAAACGGGCGAATCTCGCCGCGAACTCCGGGTGGTCGACACCCATGTCGTACAGGTCCGCGAGGTACTGCTTGGCCCGATTCTCCTCGGTCAGGCGGGTTTTCACCATGTCCTCGACACCGAAGGCGGCACGCTTGGCTGTTGGGTGGACCACCTCCTCCTCGGCGCTCTCGTGCACGGCGAGCAGTCGCACCAGTTCGTTGAACAGCTGTTGTTTGTCGTCGTGATCGGCGCGGATCTGCCCGATCAATGTCGAGATCTGCTCGTGCTGGGTCGTCAGCACATCGACGACGTCCTGATCGGTCTGATCGTTCATGTCGCGCTCCCTCGCTGGCTGTGCAAGTGGGTATCTCAGCTATTACCGCTCGGAACGAATTCCTGCGCTTTGGTTTTCACTCCCTGGGTCATCATGTGCCAGGCGTTCGGATCGCCCCGCAGGATCGATTCGACGGTCTCCTTCATCTGCTCCCAGGTCGCGTGCGGCGGGATGGGTGGCATCTCAGGGTCACAGCGCACGTCCAAGACGATGGGGCCATCAGCGTGCAGCGCCTGGTCCCAGGCGCCGGC
>NZ_JAINZY010000080.1:0-467 GCF_019890715.1 Nocardia coffeae
GAGGCTGGTGCGGGGCGGGGGGCTTTGATTCCGGATTCGGCGTTCACCGAGGTGGGTGCTGAGGTCGGTGATCCGTGGTCGGCGCAGGTGGTGGTGAAGGTCGCCCCGCCTTCGGATGCGGAGGTCGCCAAGCTGTCGGCAGGCCAGACGTTGATCGGTTTCCTGGCTCCGCGTAATGCGGACAACAAGATCGCCGCGTTGAAGGACGCTGGTGTGCGGGGGTTCGCGGTGGAGGCGATTCCGCGTATTTCTCGTGCGCAGGTGATGGATGCGTTGTCCTCGCAGGCGAACGTGTCCGGGTATAAGGCGGTGTTGGTGGCCGCGTCGGAGTCCACGCGGTTCTTCCCGATGTTGACCACCGCGGCCGGGACGGTGAAGCCGGCGACGGTTCTGGTGCTGGGTGTGGGTGTTGCGGGGTTGCAGGCGCTGGCGACGGCCAAGCGCCTGGGTGGCCGCACGACCGGTTA
>NZ_JAINZY010000081.1:0-456 GCF_019890715.1 Nocardia coffeae
TGATGTGCCGCGGGATCGGAATTCGGAATTCGAGCCGCGGATGGTGCCGAAACATTCCCGTCGGGTGGAGGGTTTCGACGAGTCGATCATCTCCCTGTATGCGAAGGGGTTGACGACCGGGGAAATTCAGAAGCATCTGTCTGAGATCTACGATGTGGAGGTTTCTCGGGAGTTGATTTCGAAGATCACCGACAAGGTGGTCGACGAGATGAACGATTGGCAGTCGCGGCCACTTGAACGCGTGTATCCGATCGTGCTGATCGACGCCATTTTCGTGAAGATCCGGGACGGGAAGGTGGTCAACCGGCCGATCTACGTCGCGGTCGGAGTCACCCTCGCTGGTGAGCGAGACGTGCTGGGCCTGTGGGTCGGCACCGGCGGTGAAGGGGCCAAGCATTGGGCCGGTGTCCTGGGCGAGCTGCGGAATCGCGGCGTTGCTGATGTCATGATCGTCTG
>NZ_JAINZY010000082.1:0-450 GCF_019890715.1 Nocardia coffeae
AAGACGATCATGACATCAGCAACGCCACGATTCCGCAGCTCGCCCAGGACACCGGCCCAATGCTTGGCCCCTTCACCGCCGGTGCCGACCCACAGGCCCAGCACGTCTCGCTCACCAGCGAGAGTGACTCCGACCTAGATCGGCCGGTTGACGACCTTCCCGTCCCGGATCTTCACGAAAATGGCGTCGATCAACACGATCGGATACACGCGTTCAAGCGGGCGCGACTGCCAATCGTTCATCTCGTCGACCACCTTGTCGGTGATCTTCGAAATCAACTCCCGAGAAACCTCCACATCATAGATCTCAGACAGATGCTTCTGAATTTCCCCGGTCGTCAACCCCTTCGCATACAGGGAGATGATCGACTCGTCGAAACCCTCCACCCGCCGTGAATATTTCGGCACCATCCGCGGCTCGAATTCCGAATTCCGATCCCGCGGCACATCG
>NZ_JAINZY010000083.1:0-438 GCF_019890715.1 Nocardia coffeae
TCGGGCGCGAGCTGCGAGTGATCGGCACCGGGAGTGCCGCCAAGCGCGAGCACGCCGAGGCCATCGGGGTGCGGTTCATCGACTACACCGCCGGGGACGTCGTCGCTGCGGCACGCGAGCCGGCCCCGGACGGTGTCGACGGGATCGTCGATCTGGTCGGAGGCGCCGCGCTGCGGACGGTCGCTCCGCTGGCGCGGGATCCTCGCAACGTCATCGCCGTGGGTGATTCGTCGGTGCCCGACCTCGGCGGGCGTTTCGTCGAGCGTCGCATCGACCGCGAGAATCTGGAGCGCTCGGCCCGGCTGGCCCTCGACGGAGTCCTCGCACCTGTGATCACTGCGGTCCATCCGCTCTCCGACGCCCCGGCCGCCCTCGCCACCGTCGAGAGCGGTCACACTTCGGGCAAGGTTGTCATCAAGGTGACATGAGAAGGGCCCG
>NZ_JAINZY010000084.1:0-437 GCF_019890715.1 Nocardia coffeae
CCGGGCGCGAGCTGAGGGTGATCGGCACCGGGAGTGCCGCCAAGCGCGAGCACGCCGAGGCCATCGGGGTGCGGTTCATCGACTACACCGCCGGGGACGTCGTCACCGCGGCACGCGAGCCGGCCCCGGACGGCTTCGACGGGATCGTCGATCTGGTCGGAGGCACCTCGCTGCGGACGGTCGCTCCGCTGGCCCGGGATCCCCGCAACGTCATCGCCGTGGGTGATTCGTCTGTTGCCGAGCTCGGTGGGCGCTTCGTCGAGCGTCGCCTCGACCGCGAGAATCTGGAGCGCTCGGCCCGGCTGGCCCTCGACGGAGTCCTCGCACCCGTGATCACCGCAGTCCATCCGCTCTCCGACGCCCCGGCCGCCCTCGCCACCGTCGAGAACGGTCACACTTCGGGCAAGGTTGTCATCAAGGTGACATGAGAAGCGCCC
>NZ_JAINZY010000085.1:0-388 GCF_019890715.1 Nocardia coffeae
TCAGGCCCCGACCAGGGAGTTTCGCGGGAAAGGCGACAATGTCGCCTTTCCGTTGACACCTCGAAGTGCGCTCCCGGCGGACATTCCGGGTGTCGCGGGCTAGCGGTGCACCGAGCATCGCGAGCGGCTGATACCCGTCGACAACACCCTTTCTGAAGCAATTTTCCGATTCCATTTCGATAACGACCAGGGGATTTGCTGGATTTGATGCAAACAGCATCACTTATCACTCTAGAGAGTACCGCGCCGGGGAGCGCTTGATGGATATGTGACAGCGACGCTGCACAAGATTCTCGCCGGGAACAGTTACTTGTATTACCTGCGTCAGGTAGCCGCAGGCGATTCCACCGACCTCGGCACAGACGCACTGGCCGACTACTACTCCGCA
>NZ_JAINZY010000086.1:0-381 GCF_019890715.1 Nocardia coffeae
GGGTTCGGGCGCGGCCACCCCCGGCAGCACGGTCGAGGCGGGCTGGGTATCGCTGGTGGGCGGGTACAGCAGGCTCCACCACGGCTGGCCCGGCTCGGTGGCCGGGGTGACCCAGGCATCGAGCAGGGGAATGTTCCACACCGCGACCCGGTCGGCCAACAACCTGACCAGACCGCGGTACCGGTGTATCGGTGCGCTGGTGCCGACGGCATCGTCGATGACGATCGCGCACAACGCGTCCGGCCGGTACCGGCCACACAGGGAGAACGCGGCCATCGCAACCTGCTGCACGGCGACAGAACCATCGGGTAGGTCCAGATCGACCCGCGCGATGTGACCCGCGCGGACCACCGAGTCGGGAGTGTCGGTGTCGAAGAACAG
>NZ_JAINZY010000087.1:0-367 GCF_019890715.1 Nocardia coffeae
CGGGCCTGTCTGAGATCTTGTGGGCGGGACGGTGATCGGAGAGGCTGAGGCGGCGTGTCTCAGCGGAAGGGGTCATCGTGTCGGAGGAGTCGGTGCCGGCGGCCGGGGAGCGGTCGGCAGCGGACGGTCTGGATGTCCGGATCGCCCAGGAGTTGATCGATAAGGCGCGGAGAGAAGGTGTGTCGCTGGCGGGTCCGGGTGGTTTGCTGTCCCAGATCACGAAAACTGTTCTGGAAACGGCGTTGAACGCCGAGATGGACGAGCACCTCGGATATTCCAAGGGTGAGCAGCCGGTCCGTGGGGATGGGAATCACCGGAACGGGCGGTCGCAGAAGACGGTGCATACCGATGTGGGTTCGGTGCGGAT
>NZ_JAINZY010000088.1:0-353 GCF_019890715.1 Nocardia coffeae
GGGACTGCCGCACGGGTAGGTGACACCTGATTTGGCTTGCCGGAGGGTGAGCCGGAAGGATGCCATCGTGCCCAAGCCCTATCCCCGTGAGTTCCGTGACGATGTCGTGCGGGTCGCCCGCAATCGTGACGCCGGGGTGACGATCGAGGAGATCGCGGCCGATTTCGGGGTACACCCGATGACGGTGTCGAAGTGGATGCGCAACGCCGACGTCGACGACGGGGTGAAACCCGGGATGACTACGAATGAGTCGGCCGAGGTGCGGGCGTTGCGGCGCCGGGTCAAGTTGCTCGAGCAGGAGAACGAGGTCCTCAAACGGGCCGCGGCGTATCTGTCGCAGGCCAACCTGCCGG
>NZ_JAINZY010000089.1:0-344 GCF_019890715.1 Nocardia coffeae
TGACGCGGCCAAGGGCACGTACGCCAAACTCGTCGTCTCCGACGACGCGAGCACGCTGCTGGGCGGTGTGCTGGTGGGTGATGCCTCGCAGTACGCGGCGTTGCGGCCGTTGGTGGGGCGGCCGCTGCCCGCCGAGCCCGCGGCGCTGATCTCTCCCGCGGGTGCGGAGCTGGGTGCGGACGCGCTGCCGGATGACGCGCAGATCTGTTCGTGCAACAACGTGTCCAAGGGCGCGATCTGCGGTGCGATCACCGAGGGTGCGTGTGATGTGCCCGCGATCAAGAGTTGCACGTCGGCGGGAACCTCTTGTGGTGGCTGTGTGCCGATGCTCAAGAAGTTGCTCG
>NZ_JAINZY010000009.1:0-437043 GCF_019890715.1 Nocardia coffeae
CGCGGAGGGGCCAACCCCCTCTACCTACTCCAGCAACGCCACAACTCAATTCCGGGCCTCCGCCGGAATAGGCAGGGATTCACGAACCTGAGGCCCCGCCAGCCACGGCGCGAGCACCCGCGAGGTCGTCTCACGAATCTTGCGCTGCAGACGTTCCCCGTCCTCGATGGCGTGCCGCCCGGAGAACAGCACGGTCAACGCACCCGAGACGGCGCCGACCACGGCGCCGACCAACGCCGCCGCGCCGACCTCGTCGAGTTCCTCGGGAAACGCGACGCGCAGATGACGGGCGATCTCCTGCTGGGCGAGCAGTTGCGCGTGCGCACCGCGACCGCTCACCGCGGGAACCGTGCGCGAGACCTGCGCTCGCAGTACCGCGATGCGGGCGGGCAGCGTATCCCCGAGATGTTCGCCGGGATTGTCACCGGCGGCCCGCAGCGCGCGCAGCAGCACCTCGACGGGACGTTCGTCCACGCGGCGGGTGGCGATCGCGTGCACGGCGGCCTGCACCCGGTCGTCCGGCTGCGGGAACAGCAGTTCCTCTTTGCTCTCGAAATAATTGAAGAAGGTGCGGGTGCCCACCTCGGCGGCCGCGGCGATGTCGGCGACGGTCGTCGCCTCGTAGCCACGGGCCTCGAACATCTCGACGGCGGCCTCGAGGAGGGCGCGGCGGGTGCGTTCTCGCTTGCGGTCACGGAGGGCTGATGGCGGCACGCGGGCAGACAGTACGGCATGTGACAGCGAATTCCGGGCAGGCAGCGTGTCCGCGCGTTGCATCTCGCGCCACATCACACAACATGCAATCTTGCACTCGATGCAGCATTGCACGGCGTGTCGTATTGTGCCGCACCGGATTCCGGAACGTTCCCGAGCATACGGTTGAACGACCGGTTCGCGAGCAATTAGCGTGTGCGAGGTGAGCATCACACCTCGCGCCGTGGACGAACAGTTCCGGGCACTGCCGCTGGCCGCCTTGGCCGATGCGGCGCTCGCGGCCGCGCGTGCCGCCGGCGCCGACTATGCCGACCTGCGCGTGCACCGACTCGTCCAGCAGACCATCCGGTTGCGCGACGGCCGCGTCGAGGCGATCACCGATTCGACCGATCTGGGCTTCGCGGTCCGCGTGATCGTCGACGGCACCTGGGGTTTCGCCGCACACGCCGACCTGTCTCCCGACACCGCCGCCGAGGTCGCCCGGCGCGCGGTGACCGTCGCGACGACGCTGCGGGCGCTCAATCGCGAGGAGGTGCTCCTGGCCGATGAGCCCGTGCACCGCGACGTGCACTGGGTCTCGGACTACGGAATCGATCCGTTCGAGGTGCCGACTCCGGAGAAAACGGCGCTGCTGCTGGACTATTCGGAACGCCTGTCCGCCGCCGATGGCGTCGACCACGTCACCGCGCATGTACTGCAGGTCAAGGAGCAGACCTATTTCGCGGACACGGCGGGCTCCTCGATCACGCAGCAACGGGTGCGGGTGTATCCGCTGCTGGAGGCCATCACGGTCGATCCGACGGCCGGTGCGTTCGAGACGATGCGCACCCTGGCCGCACCCGCCGCACGCGGCTGGGAGTACCTGACCGGCGAGGACGGCGTGTGGGACTGGACCGGCGAGCTGGCGCGGATTCCGGAGTGGCTGGCCGAGAAGGTCGAAGCGCCCACCGTGGACCCGGGCCCGGCCGATCTGGTCATCGATCCGACGAATCTGTGGCTCACCATCCACGAATCCATCGGCCACGCCACCGAATACGATCGCGCCATCGGCTACGAATCCGCCTACGCCGGAACCTCCTTCGCCACCCCGGACAAGTTGGGCACGCTGCGCTACGGCACGCCGATCATGCACGTCACCGGCGACCGCACCGAACCGTACGGCCTGGCCACGGTCGGCTACGACGACGAAGGGGTGGCCGGGCAGCGCTGGGATCTGATCCGCGACGGCATTCTGGTCGGCTATCAACTGGATCGGGCGTTCGCGCCGCGCTTGGGCCTGGACCGCTCGAACGGTTGCTCGTACGCCGATTCCGCGCATCACGTCCCGATCCAGCGGATGGCCAACGTCTCGCTGCAACCGGATCCCGAACACGACACCAGCACCGACGAACTCATCTCCAGAGTGGAGAACGGCATCTACGTCGTCGGTGACAAGTCGTGGTCGATCGATATGCAGCGCTACAACTTCCAGTTCACCGGACAGCGATTCTTCCGGATCCGCAACGGGCGCTTGGCCGGTCAGCTGCGCGATGTCGCCTACCAGGCCACCACCACCGATTTCTGGGGTTCGATGGAGGCGGTGGGCGGCCCGTCGACCTGGGTACTCGGCGGCGCGTTCAACTGCGGTAAGGCCCAGCCCGGCCAGGTCGCGGCAGTCGGCCACGGCTGTCCGTCGGTGCTGGTGCGCGGGGTCAATATTCTCAACACCCGATCGGAGGCCGGGCGGTGAGTGTGCTTCACGGTGGGGAGGTCGTCGAGCGGGCGCTGGCCGCCTCGCGAGCGGACGAGGCGATCGTGCTGGTCACCGATGCCGCCGAGGCATCGCTGCGCTGGGCCGGAAATTCCATGACCACCAACGGATCCACGATCTCGCGGGAGTGGTCGGTGGTGTCGATCCTGCGCGAGGGGCCCACCTCGGCCCGGGTCGGCAGCGTGAGCTCCACCAGCGTCGACGCGGTCGATATCGAGGCGGTGGTGCGCGCGAGCGAAGAGGCCGCGCGCTCGGCCGCACCCGCGCGCGACGCAGTGCCGCTGCTCGAGCCCGACGCGGTCGGGCTGCATCTGGATCCGGATTGGGCCGCGGACCCCGCGGCCACCGGTATCGAGGTGTTCACCGGCCTGGCCCGCGACCTGGCCTCCGGATTCGACGGTACGGACCGGCTGTACGGCTTCGCTCACCATCAGCTGCACACCACGTGGCTGGGCACCTCCACCGGTATCCGCCGCCGCTGGACCCAGCCGACCGGATCGGTGGAGATCAACGGAAAGCGCGGTCCGGCATCGGATGTCGCGAGCGCGTGGGTCGGTGCGGGCACCCTGGATTTCACCGACGTCGACACCCCGGGCCTGCTCGCCGAACTCGCGCGGCGGCTGGACTGGAACGCGCGCCGGGTGGAACTGCCCGCCGGACGTTACGAAACGCTGCTGCCGCCCTCGGCGGTCGCGGATCTGCTGATCAACATGGCCTGGGAGATGCAGGGCCGCGGCGCGAACGAGGGACACACCGCCTTCTCGCGCGCCGGCGGCACTCGAATCGGCGAGCGGCTCACCGACATTCCGCTCACCCTCTACTCCGACCCGAGCGCGACGGGGCTCGAATATCTGCCCTTCGTGGCGACCGCGTCCTCCTCGGATTCGGTGTCGGTATTCGACAACGGCCTCCCGGCGCAGCGCGTGGACTGGGTGCGCGAGGGCGTCATCGACAATCTGGTGTATCCCCGGGCGATCGCCGCGGAATTCGATGCGCCGGTGACGGTTCCGGGCGACAATCTGCTGATGACCGGCGGTTCTGCTGCCACTCTGCCGGAGATGATCGCCGCCACCGGCCGCGGCCTGCTGCTGACCTGCCTGTGGTACATCCGCGAGGTCGATCCGGCCACTCTGCTGCTGACCGGCCTGACCCGGGACGGGGTGTACCTGATCGAGGACGGCGAGATCACCGGCGCGGTGAACAACTTCCGTTTCAACGAGAGTCCGCTGGACCTGTTGCGCCGCACCACCGAGGCCGGGGCGACGGAGATCACCCTGCCGCGCGAATGGAAGGACTGGTTCACCCGAACCGCCATGCCCGCCTTGCGAATTCCCGACTTCCACATGTCCTCGGTGAGCCGGGCGACCTGACGCACGGCGTGTCCGGACCGGATGTGATCGGTCACCGGACAATCACGATGGCCGCACAACCGGTCGACCCGTATGGCAGAATCGCCGCCACACAGTCGAAGCGGGGGCAGCATGACAGACGACAGCGGGGGCCGGGTATTCGGCCCGTTGATCGAACAGGCCAAGTCCGGCTCGGTGTCGCTCGATGTGGAGCCGCAGGCGTTCCTGGCGCTGGATCGGGCTCTGCAACAACGCAAGACCGAGATCCAGGCGATTCAGAAACTCGTCCAGCAGGTGCAGACGCACGAGGCGTGGGGCCTGGGCGAGAAGACCGAGACCCTCACCTCGGCCCGCACGATCGCGCAGCGTTTCCGCGACAAGGGCGGCGGCGGGGCCAACAACGCCTACGACACCCTGCAGGACCACTGGAAGACCGCCGACGAGATGCAGACCCTGTTCCGCACGATCTGTGATCGACTACAACAGACCGACAGCGAGTTCGCCGCGAAACTCCGTGCGGCACAGGCGGCTACGGAGGAGGCGGTATGAGCGTGCGCTGTGCGGCGGCACCGGGTGAGGGGATGCTGTGACGACCTACGATCCGCCCGGCATCACCGATCCGGAGAACGTCGACGCGCTCACGCATCAGCAGATCTACGACGCGTTCCAGACCGTGGCGCAGAGCGCCGGTGACGTCGTCACGGCCTGGCAGCAGGCCGGAAGTCAGTGGCGCACCTCCACCACCGGCCTGGTCAAGGCCGTGCGCACGGCGGTGGACGGACAGTGGAGCGGCGCATCCGCCGAGGCCGCGGTGTCCGCCCTGGTCGATTACGGAAAACAGGCCGGAGAGCTGGCGGATCTGTTCGACGCGGCCGGACAGGCCGTCTCCGGTACCGCGCACGCCGCGCTCACGGCCAAGGCGTACATTCCCGAACCCGTTCCGGTGAGCGCCGATCAGACCAAGGATCCGTCCGGGTTCGACCGGCAGACCCGCGATGCGAGCAAGGCCCAGGACGACGCCCGGCAGGTGATGCAGCAGCGGTACGTCCTGCCGTTCACCGATCAGGACAAGCGGATTCCCACCTTCCCCGCCGCGGTGCCCGTCGCGAACGGCGACGGCACCGACCCGGCGAGCACGAGCGACTCCGACGATCCGGCGACGTCGACGAAACCGACCGCTTGGAGCAACGGGACACCGCTGGATTCCACCTCACCGGCGAGTGTCACCTCGCTGCTGCACGACCTGCCGTTCCCGGCGTCGGTCGACGCGACCATCGGGCGGTTCCTGCACGATCCGTCGTCGGCGACGCCCAGCACGAGCGATGTGCTGTTCCAGCAGCCGTCGACGAGTCGTCCGTCCCGAGCCGATCGGGACGAGAGCGCCCCGGCCCCCAAGGCCACACGACCGACGAGTGGCACTCCCGGCGACTCCGCCCCGACCACGCCCTCGTCGGTGCACACCGACTCTCCGGGAATCACCCCGGACGGCGACCAACGCGACTCGTCACCGCAGCGGCCGAATTCCACTCCGCAGCAACCGAACTCGGACCAGCAGGAACCCGGCTCGGATCACCCGGCGACTCCGGCACAAACCCAGACGCAGTCCACCGGCACCGCCACCGATTCGGTTCGGCCCGGACACGACAGTATGGCGAATCCGCCCACCGGCGGGCCCACGCCCAACTCCGCTCCCGCGCCGAACTCGACGCCTGCGCCCAGTGCGCCGCCCACCGGTTCGTCCGGGCCGGTCCCGGGCAACGCGACGCCGAATCTCGCCGGACCCGCACTCGGTTCGGCAGGTTCGGCGGGGTCCATCCCGGCGATTCCGTCGCCGGTGCCCAGTACGCCCGCACCGGTACCGAGCACGCCGATACCGAGCGCACCGGCGCCCAGCGCACCGACACCGGCACCGGTAACCCCCACGCCCGCACCGAGTTTCGCGGCCCCCGCCCCGAACCAGCCCGCACCGGGATCGAGCACGCCGGTTCCGGCGCCGACCGTGCAGGCCCCGGCGCCCGGCACCTCGACCCCTACGCCCGCAGTGCCCAAACCGGTGCCGAGCACACCCGTACCCGGCGCACAGACACCGGCGGCTCAAGCCACACCCGCGCGCCCGACGGTGGATCCGCTACCGCCCGACGTCCTGGCCGAGCCCGCGGCGGCCGCGGTCACCGGGGCGGCCACCGCGGAGGTGATGTCCGATCCCGGCCACCACCACTCCGGCACGGACCATCGGCCACCTCGACTACGGGTCAGATACGAAGGCGATCGGGATCGGACTGGCAAGAAGGTCGACCTACGGCACGAGTCGCACACCGCCGAGATGGCCGGAAGAGATGAGCAAGTCCAGCCGACGATAGGTGAATAATGGCCACTTGGTCGTTCGAGGACGAGGAATTCGCGGCACTGTGGTTCGGGCCCGCGAACGACCGAATGCTCTATCCGCTGCATTATCTGTCCCGATTCGGCCATGTCAACGAGCGCGACACCTGCTGGGAGCAGGTCCGGCACAAGTACTCAGAGCAGGGCCGGCTGAGCTGGAATCAGGCCGACCTGCTGCGGCGGGCGTTCACCGTGTTGACCGATCCGGAGGTGTGGGCCGAGATCCACGGCGTCTCGGATCAGGCCGGGCCGATCCGGGTCGCCGCGGCCCGCCACGACCGGCATGCCGCTCTCGCAATACAATTCACCCGTCGCCCGCGCATCGAGTTGAGTATCGTGAGTTCCGACCGGCTCTCCGCGGTACTCGCCGGTGTGCTGCCGCACTGTTCGCCCGGGACGCGGCCCGCGCAGGCCTTCGCGGCGGCCGATCTGTATCCGGAACGTCAGTCGGCGTTGCATTACACCGGGGAATCGACTCCGCTGCAACGGTATCGGCGCTTGGTCCGGCGTCCGGCGGGCGGGGCCGGAGTGGTCACAGTGTTCCGGGGGCCGCGCAATCGGGGCGGCGAGCAGCCCCACAAGGTGGGCGCGGTGCGCTGGTACGACATTCATGAGGACGGCCGCTACATGGAAACCGGCAATCACACCGTCACCGTCCAGCCCGCGGACACCTCCGCGATCCAGGCCGCGGTCGCCCGGTTACTCGACAACGCCCTGTCCGAATATCGCGACTACGTGGACGACATCGGCGAATACGCCCACCGGTAGATCGGAATTCCGTTCGCCTACCAGGAAATTCGATGAATCTAGCGGGATGCGTCGCGCGGATGCAAGCGGACCACAGCGGTACCACGCGCCAACGCGGCGCGTAGCTCGGCACGGTTCACGCCGCCGTCGGCATCGAGGCTGATTCCGGCGAAGCGACCGTGGACCGGATTCTGTTCCAGGATGATCCGGTACAGCTCGACGATCGGCTCCTCGTCGGTGATCACCTCCCAGTCGGCGCGGATCTCCTTCCCGCGCAACGTCACCCGCACGGGTTCACCGTCGCGCAGGTTGCGCCGCCAGCCGGCCGCGGTGCCGACCAGCAGATCCCCCTCGGACGAGGCATATCCGACCGGGTTGGCGTATTCGCGGCCGGTCTTGCGACCGACGACGGTGATGATCAGCAGTTTGCCGCTGAAGATGCGATGCAATCGGGAGCGCAGCAGGTAGCGGACGGTGGCGTCCCAGGAACGCTGCAGCCGGGACTGGGTGGGCGCGGGGGTCGTGGGGGCGGAACTGGACATGGCGAGTACCTCCGGATCACGTATTTACTGAGTGTATACTCAGAAAATACGACGAGATGCGGCATACTGCAAGGGCGAATCGAGTTTTCAGGAGGCGATGTGGCACCCGAGCGCGCGGCCCGCGGCCGTCCCCGCACCGGCGTGCGCGAGGCCGTGATCGCCAGCGCACAGCAGACGCTCGCGGAATCCGGCCTGGCCCGCACGTCCACCAAGGAGATCGCACGTCGGGCGGGCGTCGCCGAATCGAGCATCTTCTACCACTTCGGCGACCGGATGGGCCTGCTGCACGCGGTGATCCAGCATCAGTTGCGGCCGTTGAAGGAACTCCTGGCGGACCGGCCCGGAACCGAGCACAGCCTGCGCGAGGACGTGCTCGATCTGCTCGGCGCACTCGAGGAGTTCTTCCTCGCCGCCATTCCGGCCATCGCCGCCGTCCAGTCCGATGCCGAACTGCGCGAATCCTACGAAAAGCGCAGTCGCGACATGGATCTGGGCCCGCACCGCGCCGTCGACGCGATTCTCGCCCACCTGTCCCCCCGCGCCGCGACCGCCGACCTGCGTCCCGCGGCTCTCCTGCTGGCGGGCGCGGCGCATCAACGCGCCCTGCAACGCCATCTGAGCCCACCCGACGCCCTGGCCTCGCTGCCGACCCGTGCGGAGATCGCGGATACCCTACTGCCAGTGTTCGATTCAGCGCTGCGTGGTTCGTAATCGATCGCGCGACGTCGGCGGCCGACACCACCTGTTCGAACGAATACTGCGAACTATCCCGACCGGGTTCCGGTGATGCCGAATACCCGCTCGGCCGTCCGGTGGGCGATCGCGGTGCGCTGATCGCCGCTCAACGGGGCCTCGCGCAGGAAGGTCACGGCAGCTGCGGGATCCTCGTACGGGTAGTCGATCGCGAACATGATCGCGTCCTGCCCGACCGCGCGCAGGGCCAGCTCGAGCACGTCCGGATCGTCGATTCCGCTGGTGGTGATCACCATATTGCGGTGGAAGTACTCACTGGGAGTCAACGACAGCCTCGGCATCGGTGTGGCTGCGCCGATCGTCCGCGTCGCGAATGCGTGCCGATTGTCGATTCGCCTGAGCCAGTACGGAATTCCCTCGCCGAGATGCCCGAGGACGATGGTCAGATCCGGGTAGCGATCCAGCGTTCCGCTGAGGATGAGCCGCATGGCGTGCAGCCCGGCCTCGGCCTGATAACCCCAGATCGCACCCGGCATCCCGTAGTCGCGGTAGACCGGCATGCTCGGCGCGCGCGGATGCAGGTAGATCGGCGCGCGGTTGGCCTCGGCCGCCGCCAGCAGCGGGCCGAATTCCGGTTCGTCCAGGTACCGCCCGCCGGTGTGCGAATTGATCATGATGCCGTTGAGCCCGAGCGGACCCATCACCCGTTCGATCTCCTCGGCCGCGGCCACCGGATCCTGCGGCGTCACCGTGCCCAGTCCGCCGAACCGGTCGGGGCGACGTCGCACGATCTCGGCCAGCGCATCGTTGAACAGCCTCGCCAGCGGCACCGCATCGGCCGCCGGAAATGCTTGCACGCCAGGAGGATTCAGACTCAGTAACGCCATGTCCTGGCCGAGTGCATCCATCTCGCACAGGCGGGCGCCGATATCGGTGAGCCGAGTCCGAAGATCCGGATCACGCTCCAATGTCCGCAGCAGATCCACTTCGACCTCGTCGCCCGGCGCGACATCCACACCGTGTGCGACACGGAGGAATTCCTCGGTGGACATATGCTCCTCCACCGCGATGACCCGCAGATCGCGCACGACGGGTGCGGCTGCCCGATCATCTTGTGCCACAAACTCTTCGCTCGACCTGCTCATCGACTCCTCCTGTCCGGAGTCCGGCCGCCCGCTCATGCCCGCCGACCGCCGTCGACCGACAGTGCGATTCCGGTGATGTAGGACGCCGCGTCCGAGCACAGCCAGACCGCAGCCGCGGCCGCCTCCTCCGGTGTCGCCAATCGGCCGAGCGGAGTGGTCGCGGACTGCCGCGCGATCATGTCGGTACCCGCGGCCACCTGCTCGAATCCGGGAGTCAGGGTCGGGCCCGGACAGACGGCGTTGACCCGGATATTCCGGTCGGCGTAGTCGACCGCGGCGACCTTGGTGAGCCCGACGATGCCGTGTTTGGCGGCCACGTACGCCGGAGCGGTCGGGATCGCGTACAGACCGCCGTTCGAGGCGACGTTCACGATCGCGCCGCCGCCCGCGAGCAGCGGCAGCTCGTATTTCATGCACAGAAAGGTCCCGGCCAGGTTGACGCCTAGCACCCGGTCGAATTCGTCCAGGGTCATCTCGTCGAGCCGCCGATGATGCGAGGCCAGCCCGGCGTTGTTCACCGCGAAATTCAGACCGCCGTATGCCTGGACCACACGCTCGACCGCAGCCCGCACCGAGGATTCCACGGCGATGTCGACGGTGACAGCCAGCGCCTCACCGCCGTTCGCCCGAATCGCGTCGACGGTCTCGGCCGCGGCACTCGGGTCGATGTCGAGCACCGCGACCGCGGCGCCCTCGCGGGCGAAGGCCACCGCCGCCGCCCGTCCGATCCCGCTGCCCGCGCCGGTGACCAGGCCGACCTTCCGACCTTCAGCGCTCATGCCAGCGACTCGTGGTTCGCCCAGGCCACCTTGTACGGGTGCCGCGACTGCCAGCGATCGATGACCTCGTGCACGCCGGGCGCGGCGAACGCCTTCCCCAGCGTCTCGACATCGGGCAGCCCGATCTGCACGATCGCGGTCGCGATCAGCGCCGGAATGGCTTCCTCACCGGGAATCGGGATATGCCGCCGCACCACGATCGACTGTGTGAGCCCGGTGGCGAGCATGGCCTGTTCGATATCCGTGAGGTATTGGTCGAGCTCGTCGTCGGGCAGTGGCCGATCGAAGGAAACAATCATCGTGTGGTTGATCATGAGGCAATTCTCGGTCGATCCCCTCGTATCCGTCCAAGACCTGTTCGTTATCCGGCGATAACCTGGAGGCATGATCGAACTGGAAACCCGGGAGCTCGAGTACTTCATCGCGGTCGCCGACGAGCTGCATTTCGGCCGGGCCGCAGTCCAGCTGTCGATCGCGCAACCGGCGCTGTCCAAGGCGATCCGGCGAATCGAGAGCAGGCTCGGCGTTCCGCTGTTCGTGCGCTCGAGCCGACACGTCGAACTCACACCGGCCGGGGAATCCCTGCGTGAACACGGACGGCACGCGCTCAATGCGGTCAGCGCCGCGGTCCGCAACGCCCGGCACGCCGGTGACGCCCAGACCCACCTGCGGCTCGTACTCAAACCCGGCGGCGATGCCGGGCTGCTGTCCGGGATCCTGGCCGAGTACTCCCACCAGCCCGACGCCCGTCGGGTGGAAATCCTGTTCAGCGGCCCCGTCGACCGCACCGACTTCCTGCGCGAGGACCGCGCCGACGTCGGCCTGCTCTACGCACCCTTCGACGACCTGGACGGCCTCGCGCACGAGATATTGCACACCGAGGACCGCGTGGTCATCGTCCCGCGGCGGCACCGCCTCGCCGACCACACATCGGTACGGATGTCCGACCTCGAAGGCGAGACGCTTCCGTGCTGGAAAGGTCTGCCCGGCGACGAGGGCACCGGTCCCGAGGTCTCCGATGTGGTCCAGATGATGCACATGATCTCGGTGGGCCGCATGATCGCGATACTCCCCCGCTCACTGGTCGAGAACACCCCACCGGACCTGGTCTGCATCCCCGTCTCCGACGCCCCGCCGAGTCACCTCGTCCTGGCCTGGAACGAACACGACCAGCGCCCGTCGGTCATGGCGTTCGTGGCCGCCGCACTCCGCGCCCGCCGCCAGGATGCCGAACCGAACATCGGAACCATTGTGCGCCAATAGATTCGAACACGGCGCGACACCGAAATCCCCCTCCGCCATATTCGATCAGGGACGCCGTGCACGTTCTGCGACAGCCCTGTCGAATCGCCCGGCACACACACGCCGCAGACGGAATGCGCTACCCCCTGTGAGCGGGCACGGACAGAACTCGACCCCGATGTCGTTCAGGCCGATTCGGCGAGGGCGGCGGATTGCCAGACGTCGGCGAGGTCCTGCAGCGGAACGTCCAGGGCCCGGCTCAGGCCGACGACGGTGCCGAAGGCTGGGCTGGGGAGCCGGCCGGACTCGATCTTGCGGAGGGTTTCCGGTGAGATGCCCGCGGACTGTGCGATATCGCCGAGATCCCGGCCCGCGCGGGCCGAGCGCAGGAAGGCGCCCAAGCGGCGACCTGCTTCCACCTGCGCAGGAGTGAGCGGGAGACGGACCATGTCGACAGAGTACGAGTGGTATTCAAATACCGCAAGCGGCTTGGTATACAAATACCGGATGCGCTACGTTGGTATTTAAATACCATCAAGGAGGTGCCCGTGGTCGAGCTGAAGACGCCCGACGAGATCGACAAAATGCGCGTGACCGGGCAGTTCGTCGGCCAGATCCTGGCCGAACTGCGCGAGCGCGCCCAGGTGGGCGTGAACCTGCTCGACCTCGAGCTGCATGTGCGGCGACGCATCCAGGAGCGCGGCGCGAAGTCGTGCTACTGGGACTACTCGCCGTCCTTCGGTCGCGGCCCGTTCCGCAACACCGTCTGCCTATCGGTGAACGACGCTGTGCTGCACGGACTTCCGTTCGACTATGTACTGCGCGACGGCGACGTGCTGACCATGGACCTGGCCGTCGAGGTCGACGGTTGGGCGGCCGACTCGGCCGTCACGGTGATCGTCGGCACCCCCGCCGAGGCCGATCAACGGCTCGTCGCCGCCACCGAGGAGGCGCTGGAGGCAGCCATCGAGGTGGCCGTGCCGGGTAATCGGGTCGGTGACATCTCCGCCGCGATCGCCGCCGTCGCCCGCGCGCACGGGTATCCGATCAACACTGAATTCGGCGGTCACGGCATCGGCCGCACCATGCACGAGGATCTGCACATCCCCAACGACGGTCGCGCGGGGCGTGGATTCAAGCTGCGCCGCGGACTCACCATCGCCATCGAACCGTGGTTCGCCGCGACCACCGATCGCATCTTCGTCGACCCCGACGGCTGGACGTTGCGCTCGTCGGACGGTTCGCGCACCGCGCACAGCGAGCACACCATCGCCGTCACCGACGAGGGGCCACGCATCCTCACCCTCGCCGCCTGAGGTTCCGGATCTGGTTGTCCGGGTGGCTCGGCGCTAGGCTGCGTGCGTGGACAATCCCTTCGGCGCGGTCGGCACCGCGAATTACGTGCTGCTGACCAGCTTTCGCAAGAACGGCACCCCGGTCGGTACGCCGCTGTGGGCGGCGCTGGACGACGGCAAACTGTACGTCTGGACCGTCACCGACAGCTGGAAGGTCAAGCGGATCCGCCGCAATCCTGCGGTGACCATGCAGCCCTGCACTGTCAGCGGCACCCCGCGCGGCGCGGTCGTCAAAGGAACCGCGCAGATCCTCGACGACACCGGCAGCGATCGAGTGCGGCGACTGATCAAGCGCAAGTACTCGATTCAGGGCTGGCTGATCGTGGTCGGCAGCCAGTTGCGACGCGGGCGCAAGGGCACCATCGGCATCGAGATCACCGCCGACGCCTGAGACGCCCGCCTCGCGACGGGGCCGGGCGCTACCGAGCCCCGTCCTGCGGGGTCACCGACAGCCCGACCGAGCCGTCGCTCCCCTTCACCAGTTTGTGCGCGCGGATCAGGATGGTGCCGATCACGCCGTACTTATGGCCGACGATCCCGCGAACCCGTTCGGTCCCCGACGAGTCGAGCACCTCGGCCGTTCCGTTCAGCACTTCCGCGGAGGTCGTGCGGCCCCGGTTGTCGCACGATTGCAGCCGCACCTGCGGATTGCGCCGAATCCGCTTCACCTTCCACGACGAGGCGTAGGTCCACACCACGATCCGCTCCCCGTCCGGCGCCACCCACACGGGCGCACCGACCGCGGTGCCGTCCTTCTTGTAACTCGTGAGCAGCGCGTACTTACTGTTCGCCAGTTCGTCCCAGGTCATGCCACAACGCTAGGCCGGGCCCGGCGCGCATACATCCGTCCGCGGTCGGACCCCGCCATACGCACCTGGGCGTACCGCGCTACTCGAGCTCGCCCTCGGTCTCCAGGTACACCTGCCGCAGCTTGTCCAGAGTCTCCTGTTCGGGCTGCTCCCACAGTTTGCGTTCGGCCGCCTCGAGCAGCCGCTCGGCGATACCGTGCAACGCCCACGGATTCGACTGCTCCATGAACTTGCGGTTCGCTTCGTCGAATACGTAACTCTCCGAGAGCTTCTCGTACATCCAGTCGGCCACCACATTGGTCGTGGCGTCGTAGCCGAACAGGTAGTCCACGGTGGCGGCCATCTCGAACGCCCCCTTGTACCCGTGCCGTCGCATGGCCTCGAGCCAGCGCGGATTCACCACGCGCGCCCGGAACACGCGAGCGGTCTCCTCGGACAAGGTGCGGGTGCGCACCGCGTCGGGACGAGTGCTGTCACCGATGTACGCCTCGGGATTCGTGCCGGTGAGCGCGCGCACGGCGGCCACCATGCCGCCGTGGTACTGGAAGTAGTCGTCCGAGTCGGCGATATCGTGCTCGCGGGTGTCGGTGTTCTTGGCGGCGACCGCGATACGGCGATATGCGGCGCGCATGTCGTCCGCGGCGGGTGCGCCATCCAGATCGCGCCCGTACGCGAAACCACCCCACGCGGTGTAGACCTGCGCCAGGTCGTCATCGGTGCGCCAGCTGCCCGAATCGATCAGCTGCAGCAGACCCGCGCCGTAGGTTCCCGGCTTGGAGCCGAAAATGCGTGTGGTGGAACGACGTTCGTCACCGTGTTCGGCCAGGTCGGCCCGGCTGTGTGCTCGCACGTAGTTCAACTGGTCCGGCTCGTCGAGGTTCGCGACCAGTTGGACGGCGTCGTCGAGCATGGCCAGCACGTGCGGGAAAGCATCGCGGAAGAACCCGCTGATGCGGACCGTCACGTCGATACGCGGGCGGCCCAGCTCGGACTGCGGAATCACCTCCAGGGTGGTGACGCGCCGACTCGCCTCGTCCCAGATCGGCCGCACCCCCAGCAGCGCCAGAACCTCGGCGATATCGTCGCCGGAGGTGCGCATCGCGGAGGTGCCCCACACCGACAGCCCGACCGAACGCGGGTAGTCGCCGTGATCGGCCCGGTACCGTTCGAGCAGCGAATCGGCCATCGCCTGACCGGTCTCCCAGGCCAGTCGCGAGGGCACCGCCTTGGGGTCCACCGAGTAGAAGTTGCGGCCCGTGGGCAGCACGTTGATCAACCCGCGCAGCGGCGATCCACTGGGTCCGGCCGGGATGAACCCGCCGTCGAGCGCGTGCAGGATGCGCGTGATCTCCACGCCGGTCTGCCGCAGCCGCGGCACCACCTCGGTCGCGGCGAAGCCGAGTACCCGGCGCACCGCATCCAGACGTCCGGGATCCACATCGGAATCCGTGAGCAGGCGCTCGGTGAGCGCGTCGATCTCCGAGGCCGCCCAGCCCGTCTCCTGCATGGCCGAGACGAGCTCGCGTGCCCGCTTCTCGAAGGCGTCGACACGTTCGCGCGATTCGTCCCCGGATTCGCTGAGCCCCAACGCCTCTCGCAGACCCGGCACATGGTCTTCACCACTCCACAGCTGCCGGGCGCGCAGCATGGCCAGCACCAGATCCACCTCGGCCGCACCGCTGGGGGCCTGACCGAGAATATGCAGGCCGTCGCGGATCTGCACATCCTTGATCTCGCACAGCCAGCCGTCGACGTGCAGCAGCATGTCGTCGAAGGACTCCTCGTCCGGGCGCTCGGTCAGGCCCAGATCGTGGTCCATCTCGGCCGCGCGCATCAGCGTCCAGATCTGCTGGCGGATAGCGGGCAGTTTGGCCGGATCCAGCGCGGAGATGTTGGCGTGCTCGTCCAGCAATTGCTCGAGCCGGGAGATGTCGCCGTAGGTCTCCGCCCGCGCCATCGGCGGAATCAGGTGATCGACCAGGGTGGCGTGGGCGCGACGCTTGGCCTGGGTGCCCTCGCCGGGATCGTTCACCAGGAACGGATAGATCAGCGGCAGATCGCCCAGTGCGGCATCGGTGCCGCAGGTCGAGGACATGCCGAGCGTCTTGCCGGGCAACCATTCCAGGTTGCCGTGCTTGCCCAGGTGGACCATGGCGTCGGCGGCGAAACCGTCCGGCGCGGCCAGCCAGCGGTAGGCGGCCAGATAGTGGTGGCTCGGCGGCAGATCCGGATCGTGGTAGATCGCGACCGGATTCTCCCCGAAGCCACGCGGCGGTTGCACGATCAGCACCACATTGCCGAATCGCAGTGCGGCGATGACGATCTCACCGCGCGGATCGGCCGACCGGTCGACGTACATCTCCCCCGGCGGCTCACCCCACGCCTGCACGACCGCCGCACGCAACTCCGCGGGCAAGGTGTCGAACCAGGCGGTGTAGGCCGCGGCGCCGATGCGAATCGGGTTGCCCTCCAGCTGTTCCGCGGTCAGCCAGTTCGGATCCTGACCACCCGCCGCGATGAGGGCGTGGATGAGGGCGTCACCGTCGGCCTGCTCGAGTCCCGGGATCTCCCCCTGCTCACCCAGATCGTAACCGGCCGAACGCATTTCACTCAGCAGCGCGATGGCGCTGGCCGGCGTGTCCAGGCCGACGGCGTTGCCGATGCGGGCGTGCTTGGTCGGATACGCCGACAACACGATCGCGATCCGCTTGTCCGAGGCCGGAATATGCCGCAGTCGCGCATACCGCACCGCGATCCCGGCCACCCGCGCCGCACGCTCGGGATCGGGCACGTAGGCGGACAACCCCTCCTCGTCGAACTCCTTGAACGAGAACGGAACCGTGATGATGCGGCCGTCGAACTCGGGCACGGCCACCTGGGTGGCCACGTCCAGCGGGGACAGTCCTTCATCGCTGCCGGCCCACTGCTCGCGACCGGTGGTCAGGCACAGGCCCTGCAGAATCGGCACGTCCAGATCGGCGAGCGCGCCGATGTCCCATGCCTCGTCGTCGCCTCCAGCGGATGCGGTGGCGGGTTTGGTGCCGCCCGCGGCCAGCACCGTCACCACCAGGGCATCGGCACCGCGCAACGTGGCGATCAGCTCCGGTTCCGCGGTGCGCAGCGACGCGCAGTACAGCGGCAGCGGGCGCGCCCCGGCCTCTTCGATCGCCGCGCACAGCGCCTCGATATAGGCGGTGTTCCCGGCCAGATGCTGGGCGCGGTAGTACAGCACCGCGACCGTGGGACCCGTGAGGTCCGCACGCGAGGTCCGCTCGAGCTCGCCCCAGTTCGGCAGGTGGACCGGCGGCTCGAAGCCGTATCCGGTGAGCAGCACCGTGTCGGACAGGAAGTTGTGCAGCTGCCGCAGATTCTCCGCACCACCCGCGGCCAGATAATTGTGCGCGTCCGCGGCGACGCCGCCGGGCACGGTCGAGCACTCCATCAGCTCGGCATCCGGCGCCATCTCCCCGCCCAGCGCGACCACCGGGACGCCGCTCGCGCGCACCGTGTCGAGCCCCTGTTCCCACGCTCGGCGACCGCCCAGGATGCGCACCACCACCAGATTCGCGCCGTCCAGCAGGGCGGGCAGATCGTCCGGCAGCAGTCGCGCGGGATTGCCGAGCCGGTAGCCGGCGCCGCTGGCCCGCGCGGACAGCAGGTCGGTGTCGGAGGTGGACAGCAGCAGGATCACGATCGGCCTTTCCTCGGGTTTCGCGCCCATCAGGGATTCGTGCCTGCCGGGAGGGTCTGACTGTCACAGTGGCGCGACCGCACCGGAATTGCACCGGTTTCCTCGGGACAGGCAGGCACCGGGATGCTACCGCGCCGCACCGACACCTCCGCCCAGCGCCCATAACGACCTGGCACACACCCTCCCGGAACGAATGTCCGCGGCGTACGCTCGATCTATGCCGAACTCACCAGGGTGGGCCAGGCGAAATCGGTTCGCCGCCTGGTCAGGAATTGTTTGCATGATGGTTGCTGTCGCCTTGCTGGCGATGACACTGGCGGCTGCCGCCCAGAACAACTCGCTGACGATCATCGCGGCCGGAGCGTGCGCGGTGATCGCGATAGCGGGTCTGCTCATCTTCGAATCCACGGCACATTCCGATCGGATTCGCCATCACGAAACGCCACATCTGTTGTCCGACAGTTATGTTCCTGATCCGCCGTGGGCGCGTCGCGCCCGTGCGCTGAGGCGCGCAGGCAGGAGAGGACCCTGAGCGTATGTCCATGACTCCGAACTGGGTTCGGCGCAATCATTTCACCGCCTGGTCCGGCTATTTCTGCGCGCTGCTGGGCTTCGCGACACTGGCCATGACGCTGACCGCGGCAGGTACCGGCCACTCCGGGTACGCGATGATCGCGGGCGTCCTGTTCGCGCTGACGCTGGTCTACGCACTGACCCTGATCACCACCACGGTGCACCGCGATCACGCCGACCATCACGCGACACCGAATCTGCTGGCGGACAAGTGGGATCAGACCCCGCGCGCACTGCGCCGCCGCGCCATGCTGACACCGGTTCGCTCACAGCAGGTGCAACCTCGGCGCTGATCGGATCATCGAACCGCCTCGACCACGGCGCGGAGCCGAAACTCACCCGCGGCGGGCCACACCTGCACGAGCCGTACGCTGGGTGAATCATGACTCGCTCCGCCCCTGACTCCTGCCCCGGCGTGCTGCGCCTGCACGAGGCCGCCGACGGACCGCTGGCGCGCATCCGCCTGCCCGGTGGCCGGTTGCGTCCGGATCAGCTGCTGGCCCTGGCCGAGGCCGCCCGCGATCTCGGCGACGGCGGCATCGAGTTGACCTCGCGCGGCAACGTCCAGTTGCGCCGGATCGGCGATGCCGACGCACTGGCCGCCCGGCTCGGGAACGCGGATCTGCTACCCAGCCGCACCCACGAGCGGGTGCGCAACATCGTGGCCTCACCGCTGTCCGGGCGGCTCGGCGGCCTGGCCGACATCCGAGAGCTGATCCCACGGCTCGACGACGCCCTGCGCGCGGCGCCGGCCCTGGCCGATCTCCCCGGCCGGGTGCTGTTCACCCTCGACGACGGGCGCGGCGACGTCAGCGGCCTCGGCGGCGATTTCGGCATCCACGCCGTGGGCGCGAACGACTACGCGCTGCTGCTGGGCGAGCGGGACAGCGGCATCCGGGTACCGGACGCACAGACGGTCGAGGTGTTGCTCGCAGCCGCACACGAGTTCCAGGCGCTGCGCGGCGAACACTGGCGGCTGCGCGAAATCGCCGACGGACCCGCGCGAATCGTCGCGGCACTCGGCCTGGAACCGACCGCTGATCCACTGGACCCGCCTGCGCCACAGGATATTCCGATCGGCTGGTTCGCCCAGGACGACGGTCTGGTGAGCCTCGGCGCGGGCGTGCGACTCGGTGTGCTGCCCGCCCGGACGGCCGAATTCCTCGCCGCGGCGGACCGTCCGGTCGTCCTCACACCGTGGCGCAGCCTGATCCTGTCCGACCTGGACGAGTGGACCGCCGAACAGGTGGTGCGCGTCCTGGCCCCGATGGGCCTGATCTTCGACGCCACTTCGCCGTGGCTGTTGGTGACGGCCTGCGCCGGACAACCCGGCTGCGCCAAATCCCGCACCGATGTGCGCGCGGATGCCGCCGGAGCGGTCACCGAGGGGCGGGTGTCGCCGAGCGGCACACCGTCCGCCGGGCAGGGCCTGACCGTCGAGGAAATCGCGGTTCCGGGACGTCAGCACTGGTCCGGATGCGAGCGCCGCTGCGGCCGTCCGCGCGGCGCGGTCACCGACGTGGTGGCCGAATCGGACGGCTACCGAATCGGCCCGCCGGTCCCCCGCTGACACACTCGGTCCGGGAAGCCCCGGGACCGGGAACTATGGTGTACGCCATGTCCGACGTGCGTACCAGCTACCTCACCGACGGGGCCGAGATCTATCGGCGCTCGTTCGCGACCATCCGGGCCGAGGCCGATCTGGCCCGGTTCCCGGCCGATGTCGCGCAGGTGGTGGTCCGCATGATCCACGCCTGCGGGCAGGTCGATCTGGCCGCCGACGTGGACCACAGCGAGCACGTCGTCGCGAGTGCGCGGACCGCGCTGCGAGCGGGTGCGCCGATCCTGTGTGATGCCAACATGGTCGCCGCCGGGGTCACGCGCAAACGCCTGCCCGCGGACAACGAGGTGATCTGCCTGCTCGGCGATCCCCGGGTTCCGGCCTTGGCGCAGACCATGGGCAATACCAGATCGGTTGCGGCACTGGAACTTCTGCGTGACCGCCTGGACGGCGCGGTGGTCGCGGTCGGCAATGCGCCGACCGCGCTGTTCCACCTGCTCGACATGCTCGACGCGGGTGCACCCCGGCCCGCCGCGGTGCTGGGCATCCCGGTCGGCTTCATCGGCGCCGCGGAATCCAAGCAGGCGCTGACCGAATTCGGCGGCGTGGAGTATCTGACCGTCCGGGGGCGGCGCGGCGGCAGCGCGATCACCGCGGCGGCACTGAATGCGATTGCGAGCGAACAGGAATGAGCGAACAGGACCGCGCGCAACAGCCTGCCGCGCCGACACCGGCCCCTCGTTCCGCGCAGCCGCGGGCGGGCAAACTGTGGGGTATCGGTCTGGGCCCCGGCGATCCGGAACTGGTGACGGTCAAGGCCGCCCGGATCATCGGCGAGGCCGATGTCATCGCCTTCCACAGCGCCCGGCACGGCCGCAGCATCTCCCGCGGTATCGCGGCGGCCTACATGCGCACCGGGCAACTCGAGGAACACCTCGTCTACCCGGTGACGACCGAGACCACCGACCATCCGGGCGGCTATCAGGGCGCCATCGACGAGTTCTACGAGCAGGCCGCGGCCGCCCTCGCCGCACATCTCGCGGCCGGACGCTCGGTGGCGCTGCTGGCTGCCGGAGATCCGCTGTTCTACAGCTCGTACATGCATATGCACCGCCGCTTGGCCGATCGGTTCGAGGCCGAGATCGTCCCGGGCATCACCTCGGTCAGCGCCGCCTCGGCCGCACTGGGCACACCCCTGGTGGAGGGCGATCAGGTGCTGACCGTCCTGCCCGGCACCCTGCCCGCCGAGGAGCTGACCCGCCGCCTGACCGAAGCCGACGCGGCCGTGGTGATGAAGTTGGGGCGCACATATCCGAGTGTGCGGCAAGCGCTTTCGGATGCCGGGCGACTCGACGACGCGTACTACGTCGAGCGCGCCAGCACCGGACGTCAGCGGGTGCTGCGCGCGGGCGAGGTGGATGCGGCCGAGGTGCCGTACTTCGCGATCACCGTCGTACCGGGCCCGACCCCGACGACCGAGATTCCGCTCACCGCAGCGGATGCCACGCACCGCACCCGAATCTCGGAAGCCGAAGCGCCGCAGGATGATCGCCCGGTGACCGGGGAGGTCGTGGTCGTCGGCCTCGGACCGGGATCACCGGACTGGACCAGCCCCGAGGTCGCCCGCGCACTGTCCGAGGCGACGGATCTGGTCGGCTACACCACCTACATCGACCGGGTGCCGGTCCGTCCGGGTCAGCGCCGTCACGCCAGCGATAATCGGGTCGAATCCGAACGCGCCGCCATGGCACTGGATCTGGCCAGACACGGCGCGCGGGTTGCGGTCGTGTCCTCCGGAGATCCGGGCGTATTCGCCATGGCCGCAGCGGTGGTCGAGGAGTCGGCCGATCCACAGTGGCGCGAGGTTCCGGTCCGGGTGCTGCCCGGAATGACCGCCGCGAGTGCGGTCGCGAGCCGGGTGGGAGCGCCACTCGGACACGATTTCGCGATGATCTCGCTGTCTGATCGGCTCAAGCCGTGGGAGACGGTGGCACAGCGCATCTCGGCGGTGGCGTCCGCCGATATGGCCATTGCGGTGTACAACCCGGCGTCCTCGCAGCGCACCTGGCAGGTGGCGGCACTGCGCGACCTGGTCCTGGAACACCGCAAGCCGGATACGCCGGTGGTGCTGGGCCGCGACGTCGGCGGTCCGGCCGAATCGGTTCGCGTGCTCACACTGTCCGAACTCGATCCCGCCGAGGTGGACATGCGCACACTGCTGATCATCGGAGCCTCCACCACGACCGCATTCGACACTCCGGCCGGTCGCCGGGTGTTCACCTCCCGGCGGTACGCGACCCCCTGAGCACGGCTCCCGATCCGAACGTTAATATTCCAATGTGGAACGTTGATGTGGAAGGGTGGATATGGCCGAGGGTGAATCGAAGCGGGGTCTGAACTCGACCGCGGCCTCGCTGCTGGGTTTTCTGCACGAGGGGTCGATGGCCGGGTGGGATCTGGTGAATCTGGCTCAGGAGCGGATCGGGGACTTCTGGACGATCACACAGAGTCAGGTGTATCGCGAATTGGCCGCGATGGACCGGATCGGCCTGGTGGAGAAGGGGCAGACGGGGGTGCGCGAGCGCACGCCGTACCGGATCACCGAGGCCGGGCGGGAAGCCTTCGCGCAGTGGATCGCCCGCGATCCGGGTGCGGAAACCATCCGGGTGCCGTTGCTGCTGACGCTGGCGTTCGGCGAATTCGTCGAGCCCGAACGGCTGAATCGGATCATCGCCGCCAATCGCACGATCCACGAGGAACGACTCGAGCGTTATCTCGCGGGGATCGGCGACACGCGATCCCGGTGCGAAAGGGCCACACTGGATTTCGGGATCGGTTACGAACGCGCGGTGCTGGACTGGTTCGATCGGCTGCCCGGGTTGCTCGATCGGTCCGCCGACGACAGACCTACGGGATAGCCACCACCGCATGCGGCGTTCGAGGTCACGGCAGTCTGCGCAGCCAATCCCACGCGGCGGCAACCGATTCCGCGGTCCGCGCACCAGCCGGCAGAGACGGGCGATCGATCATGACGACGGGAACGCCGCAGGCGCGCGCCGCGAACAGTTTGGCCACGGTCAGCTCTCCCCCGCTGTCCTTGGTGACCAGGACATCGATCCGACGTTCGGTCAGCAGGCGGATCTCGTCCTCGACGGCGAAAGGCCCACGCGCCAGCAGCAATTCGTGATTCGGTGGCAGTTTCGCACTCGGCGGATCGATCGCGCGGATCAGAAACCAGCTGCTGGTCAGGTCTGCGAACGCGCCGACCTCCTGACGGCCGATCGTCAGGAATATCCGGGATCCCAGCCCGGCGACGGTATCGACCGCCGACGCGATGTCGGGCACCCGGATCCACCGATCTTCCCGACGTTTCCGCCACCCCGGCCGACGTACATGCAGCACAGGCAGATCCAGCGCCGCGGCCGCGGCGGCCGCATGAGCGGAGATGACGCCCGCGAACGGATGGGTGGCGTCGACCACCGCGTCGATATCGTTGTCGCCCAACCAGTTCCGCAGGCCGTCAACGCCACCGAATCCACCGATCCGGACCTCTCCCACCGGCAGAACGGGCTCGCGAACCCGACCGGCCAGCGAGGACACCGCAGTGAATCCACTCTCGCCGCTCATCATTTCGGCAAGGTTCCGCGCCTCCCGGGTGCCGCCGAGGATCAGCACCCGGCGGCACCGGTCACCCATCCTTCACCACCGCCCACTGGGTGATCGGCAGATGCGGCCGCCAGGTGGTGAATCCGCCGAGCGGTTCGGCGCGGTAGACCTGGAATCGGGTCAACGCACCGCCGAATTCGGCCGCCCACGCGCCCAGCAGCGTCTCCGCCTCCGCGGTGACCGCGTTGACGACCAGACGTCCACCGGATCGCAGTCGGACCCAGCAGTTCTCGAACAGGCCCGGCTGAGTCAGTCCGCCGCCGAGGAATATCGCGTCCGGCGTGGGGAATTCGTCGTCCGCCAACTCCTCGAGCACCTCACCGAGCACCGTGATCCCCGGCACCCCGAGAGCCAGCGCGTTGGCCGCGATCTGGCCCCGTCGCGCACCGGATCGCTCGAAAGTGATGGCGCGACAGGCCGGATGGGTGCGGCACCATTCGATGGCGATGGTGCCCGATCCGCCGCCGACATCCCACAACAGCTCGCCCGGGGACGGCGCGAGCGCGGCGAGGGACAGGGTGCGCACCTCACGTTTGGTGAGCTGGCCGTCGCCCCGGTAGATCTCGTCCGGGAGTCCCGGCAGCCTGGTCAGTCGCGGGGCGGCCCGATCGGCGAGACAGTCCACGGCGACGATGTTGAGCCGATCGCCCGGCGGTTCGGCCCAATCGGCCGCGACGCCCTGGACCATGCGCTCGGCCACTCCGCCGAGCTGTTCGAGCACCGTCATCCGGGATTGCCCGAAACCGTTGCCCGACAGCACCTTCGCGAGGTCGGACGGGGTGCGCTCATGTTCGCTCAGCACCAGGATCCGGCGGCGATGGGCCAATTCGGGCAGTACCGTCTCGATCGGCCGCCCGACGGCGGTGACCACCGCGATCTCCGCGAGCCCCCACCCGAGCCGGGCGCACGCCAGGCTGGCCGAGGAGGGCTGCGGCAGCACCCGAAGCGCCTGCGGCCCCAGGAGTTTCGCCAGCGACACCCCGATTCCGTAGAACATCGGATCACCGCTCGCGAGCACGCAGACACGTCTGTTGCGGTGTGCGGCAAGCAGATCCGCGAGCGCGGGCAGCAGCGGCGAGGGCCAGGGCAGCCGCTCGGGGCCGCCCGAGGAGAGCATCGCCAGCTGCCGACTCGAACCGAACACCACCTCGGAGCGCTCCACGGCCTCGCGAGCCGCCGCGCCGAGCCCGTCCCAACCGTCCGCGCCGATCCCCACCACCGCGATCGGGGTCCGAACGGGCCACGGCTCCATGCCCGTACCCGGCGTGTCGTTCATCGCGGCAACCGTCGCCAGACCGATCGCGGCAGGAATCGCACGGCGAAGTAGAGCGGGCGCATCATGGCCGGGGCCCAGGCGATCGCGCGCCGGGACCGCAGACTCGCGACGACCACGTCGGCGACCTGACCGGGCCGCACCGAGAAGGGCGCCGGATCCATTCCCTCGGTCATCCGCCCGATGACGAATCCGGAGCGCACCAGCAACAGGTGAACTCCACTGCCGTGCAACGCATCCGCCAGTCCGGTGGCGAAACCGTCCAGACCCGCCTTACCCGATCCGTACACGTAGTTGGCGCGCCGGACCCGGAATCCGGCCACCGAACCGAAGACCACCAGTTGTCCGCTGCCCTGGGCGCGCAGGATGGCCGCGAGGGTCGTCAGAATGCTGACCTGGGCGATGAAATCGGTCTGCAGCACCGCGACCGCCGCCGCGGGGTCCCGTTCGGCGAGTTCCTGATCGCCGAGGACACCGAAAGCCAGCACGGCCACGCCGATCCGGCCGTGCTCGGCGGCGATCTTGTCCAGCAGCGGCTGATGCGAGGGCAGATCGTCGGCGTCGAACTCCACGGTGTGCACCGCCGTCGCGCCCGCCCGGTCGAGTGCGGCCCGTTGGTCGGCCAGATCGGCGCTGCGCCGCGCGGCCAGGATCACCGCTCGGCCGCGCGCCATCCGCTGCACGATCTCGAGACCGATCTCGCTGCGGCCGCCCAGCAGGACGATCGCGCCCTCGTCGACATCATGTGCCCGCATACCCATGGCGGACAGTCTGCCACCGTGACCGCCCCGAACCGGACATGTGGGTACGCTCGGGTCACTCGAGTGCGGGCGCGGCGGCGGGGATTGTTAGCGTCACATCCATGACCAGCACCAGCGAACGTATCGCACTGTCCGCGGCTGCCCTCGAATTCGTCGCCGAGCGGCATGTGGCCACCCTGACCACGCTGCGCGCGAACGGCACCCCGCACATGGTCCCGATCGGCTTCACCTGGGACCAGGACAGCGGCATCGCGCGCATCATCACCTCCGGCGACACGGTGAAGGCCCGCAACGTCCGACGCACCGGCTACGCCGCGGTCAGCCAGGTCGACGGCGCCCGCTGGCTCACCCTCGAGGGCCCCGCCGAAATCCTCACCGACCCCGACGCGGTCACCGACGGTGAACGCCGCTACACCGAGCGTTACCGCCCTCCGCGGATCAACCCCGCCCGCGTCGTCATCGCCATCCGCCCCACCCGCCTGCTCACCGGGGCGGCCCTGCGCGACTGACCCGCGCGCACCCGCTGCGGCTCAGACCGCGGTGAGCCCGTGCGGACGTTTGTTCACCGATTCGCAGCCGTCCTCGGTGACGATGACGATGTCCTCGATGCGAGCGCCCCATCCGCCCGGGAAGTAGATGCCGGGTTCGATGCTGAAGGCCATACCGGGCTCGAGCAGGATGTCGTTTCCGCCGACGATGTAGGGCTCCTCGTGCACCGACAGGCCGATGCCGTGTCCGGTGCGGTGGATGAAGGCTTCGCCCAATCCCGCCTGCGCCAGCACATTTCGCGCGGCGGCGTCGACCGATTCGGCGCTCGCACCGGGCCGCACGGCCGCCACGGCCGCCGCCTGGGCCTGTTCGAGGATCGCGATGCGCTCGGCGATCTCCGAATCCGGCTCGCCGACGACGTAGGTGCGGGTGGAGTCGGAGTAGTAGCCGGGCTCGACCGGTCCACCGATGTCCACGACCACAACGTCGCCGGATTCGATCGGACGCTCGGAATGCTCGTGATGCGGACTCGCGCCGTTGGGGCCACTGCCGACGATGACGAAGGCAGCCGCGGTGTGCCCTTCCTCGACGATCGCAGCCGCGATATCGGCGGCCACCTCGGCCTCGGTACGTCCCGCGCGCAGCCATTCACCGACGCGCGCATGCACCCGATCGATGGCCGCGCCCGCGCGCCCCAATGCCTCGATCTCGCTGGCGTCCTTACGCATTCGCAATTGCCGCAGGACGGGCGTCGCCGAGACCGGCAGCGCGTTGAGCACATCCGCGATCGGCAGCAGATGCAGCGCGGGCATGGCGTCGGCGACCGCGACGCGCGCGCCGGCGTTGAGCGTCGACTTGACGGTCTGGTACGGATTCACCCCGTCGACCCAGTCGACGATCTCCAGGCCGAGATCGGCAGCCGCGGAATCCGTCAGACCGGCCAGTTCCAGCTTCGGCACCACCACCGACGGCGTCGCGCCGCTGGCGGGAACCAACAGGCAGGTCAGCCGCTCGAACGACTGCGCCCGGGACCCGATCAGATACTCCAGATCCGGGCCCGGCGTGATCAGCAGCGCGTCCAGATGTGCGGCGCGCAGGAGTTCCGCCGCCCGCTCCAACCGGCCTCCGTACACCTCGGCCTCGAACCGTGATTCCGTTTGCGCGCTCATGATCGTCAACGGTACGCGTTCGGGCGCGTCGCGACGCGGGGTACCGGACGAGCCGACACGCACCGCGTTGTCGGACCGACCGGGTACCGTCTGCAGCCATGAGTTCACCCGCCCCCGGTCCGCTGCTGCTGCTCGACGGCGCCAGCCTGTGGTTCCGCGCCTTCTACGCGATCCCGGAGAAGATCACCGCGCCCAGCGGACAGCCGGTCAACGCGCTGCGCGGATTCACCGATATGGTGGCGGCGCTCATCACCCGGCACTCCCCCTCCCGGTTGGTGGTCTGCCTGGATCTGAACTGGCGCCCGCAGTTCCGGGTCGAGCTGGTCCCGTCGTACAAGGCCCACCGCCTCAACGATTCCGCGGGCGCGGACCCCGGTGCGGAAGAGGTGCCGGACAACCTCACCCCCCAGGTCGACATGATCCTCGAGGTGCTGGAGGCGGCCGGTATCGCCACCGCGGGCGCGCAGGGCCTCGAGGCCGACGACGTGATCGGCACTCTGGCCACCCGGGAGTCCACCGACGAGGTGATCGTCGTCAGCGGCGACCGTGATCTACTCCAACTGGTGCGCGACGATCCGCAACCACGCGTGCGGGTCTTCTACGTGGGTCGCGGCCTGGCCAAGGCCGAACTGTTCGGACCCGCCGAAGTATCCGCGAAATACGGTGTGCCGCAATCCAACGCCGGCCCCGCCTACGCCGATATGGCCACCCTCCGCGGCGACGCCTCCGACGGCCTGCCCGGCGTTGCGGGCATCGGCGACAAATCCGCCGCCACCCTGATCACCCGCTTCGGCACCCTGGAAGCCCTCGTTGCCGCCGTCGCCGACCCGAATGCCGAACTGGCCCAAGGCATCCGCAACAAACTCACCGCAGCCCAGGACTACCTGAAGGCCGCCGCCCCCGTCGTCCGCGTAGTCCGCGACGCCGAGGTATCCCTCTCCCGGCCCGACCCCCTCCCCGACACCCCGGTCGCCCCCGACCACCTGCACACCCTCGCGACCACCTACAACGCGGAAAGCCCCATCAAGCGCCTCATCACCGCGCTGGAAGCCAACGCCACACGCTAGTCACAACCCCGACGCCGGTCCCGGAACCCCCACCCATCCCGGCCGAATCACGCAGCAAGCCAGCCGATTCCACGCGGTCTCCGTGCGAACAAACCGATCCGCGAAGTCGCCTCCCTGCGTCCAAGCACGCAATCGGAGCAAGCTGCAGAGAAGCGGCATCGACACGCCAGAAGACTCGGAAAACCCTGTCGCCCAACGTTTTCCGCTGCACCTTACCGTTCGCGTAGGTGCACAGCCCGCCGGTCGACCCCGCCGCGCCCATGCGAGCAATACCCCGCCCCCAGCTGGCCCCACGACCAAGCGCAGGCCCCCGCCGAAAGTTCTCAGGCTCACACACCACACCCAGCAGACCTGCTCGAGGCACGAGGAAGCCAGCCTTCAGGCGAGCTGGCCAATGCCTCGACCTCGCAACACAGTCAGCTGCAGAGCGTCTCCACACATCGCAACAGCCCGCTGCGAAAACACCACACTCCAACACTTTTCAGCGCAATTTTGTTGCTCTGCAACCATTCACGATACGACAACAGGTCACACCACTACCCCAGCTGGGCGCGGAGGAACCGACGACCCCGTGTCACAACGCACGCACCTCCCACCCCCACCGGCGAAGCGTCTCCGTACGCCGGAACCGTCAGGCAAAAACCGCCAACCCCAAAGGTTTTCGGCGCGGGCTCGTCGTTGCGCGCTCGAAGCGCATGGGCGAAGCCCGAGTCTCGAGCGCGCAACGACGAGCCTTACAGCGCCGAAAACCCGCCGCAGCGAAGCGGAGGCCGAAAATACAGCAAAAATACAGCTAGTTGGGGCGGCCTACCTCGTAGGTGCCGTCGGACTTGGTGACCTTGATCGTGACGTTCTTCTGCTCGCCGCCGACCTTGAGTGAACAGGTGAATGTCTTGCCGACCTCCACCTTCTGCCCGGACGGGCAGTTGACGTTCTGTACGTCGTCGATGCCGTACGAGTCCTTGAGCACTTTCTGCACACCGGACTGCACGGCGCTGTTGTCCAGCTTGTCGCTGCCCAGGAAGACCACGGCCAGCACGACGACCACGACGATGACGACGACCGCGCCGATGCCGCCGCCGATGATCAGACCGCGACGCGACTTCTTGCCGGTGGGCTGCAAGGAGGGCTGCTGCGGCTGTTCCTGATTCCACTGGCCGGACTGGCTCCACTGCTGTGGTTGCTGCGGCGGCTGACCCCACTGCTGCTGGGTCGCCTCCCACGGCTGCGATTGCGCGGGCTGCTGCTGTGGCCACGACGTCCCGCTGCCCTGCCCCCACTGCTGCTGACCGGCGGGCTGCTGACCACCCCACTGCTGCGTCGGATCTGCATTGCCGGTGGCCTGCGGCGGCCAGGACGTCTGTCCCGGCTGGCTCCACTGCTGCTGACCGGCCGCTTGCTGACCGGCCCACTGCTGTGTCGGGTCGGCGGGCTGCTGACCGGTCCACTGCTGAGTCGGATCGCTACTGTGTCCCTCCCCTGGACCAGGGGTATCGTTCGGTCCGTACGGGCCGCTCATCTGCCTGCCTCCACTCGTCGTCGTACACACGCTTGCCCCCCGCGTGAGGTCGTCAGTCGCTCACCACGGTCGGTACTCGCAAGCATCAAATCACAGTTCGGCACTGTCTGTGCCCATTGGCCTACGCTCCGCTCCGGCGGGTTCGCGGCGCCCTGAGGGCGCACCGATCCGCCCGTGAACACGAGCTGTGACATGCGCTCACGCCGAGTCGACCGCGACCACGCCGCGGCGGATCGCGCGGACCGCTTTGGAGGCCGTTCCCGCCACTTCGACATCGTCGGCGGTGTTGTGGATCTGGTCGAGCAGATCGATCACCTGGCGGCACCAGCGCACGAAATCACCCGCCGAGAGCGCATTGCCCTGATCGCCGCTGGCCAGCAGGGATTCGGCCAGGCCGTCGCCGCGGGCCCACTTGTGCAGTCCCGTGACGAAGCCCAGATCCGGTTCCCGGGTAGGGGTGAGTTTGTGCTGGGCCTCGTCGGTGCGCAGCTCACTCCAGACGTTCATCGTCGCCGCGACCGCGCGCCGGATCGGGGCCGTGGGCCCCGCGGGGCCCAGATACCCTGTCTCCTGGCGTGATTCGTAGACCAGCATCGACACCACCGCGGCCAGTTCGGCCGGTCCGAGCCCGCGCCAGACGCCTTGGCGCAGGCATTCGGCGACGACCAGATCGGCCTCGGTGTAGATGCGCGCGAGCCGACGGCCGTCGGCGGTCACCTCGCCGGCATCGTCCACATAGCCGCGCTCGGTGAGCAATTCCACGATGCGATCGAAGGTGCGGGCCAGGGAATTCGTCGCGGCGGACACCTTCTGGCGCATGGCCTCGGTCTCGCGCTGCACGCGGTTGTAGCGCTCGCCGACCCGCGCCAGCTGTTCCCGGTCCGGCCGCGAATGCGCAGGATGCGAACGCAACGCCCGCCGCAGGGTGGCCAGCTCCCGGTCCTCGCCGCCTTTGGCCTTGGTACCCCGACGTTGCCGTCCGGGCGGGGTGATTCCGGTGCTGCGCAGGGCCGAGGCGAGGTCGCGACGGGTGCGGGCGGTGCGGTGGTCGACGTGCCGCGGCAGCCGCATCCGGCCCAGCGGTTGCGCGGGCGTCGGAAAGTCGGCGGCGGAGATGCGCCCGGCCCACTTGTCCTCGGTGAGGACCAGCGGACGCGGATCACCCGGGGACTGATCGGGTTCCAGGATCACCGCCAAGCCCTGGCGCCGCCCGCTCGGGATGGCCACCACGTCACCGCGCCGCAGCGAGGTCAGCGCCGCCACCGCCGCGCCGCGACGATCGGCGCGACCCTGCCGCTCGATATCACGCTCGCGCTGGGAGATTCGCTCCCGCAGCGACATGTACTCGAGGAATCCGTCGTGATCGATCTGCGAACGCAGTTTGCGCAGTTGCCCCTCGTTGCGCTCGATGCCCCGGACCAGCCCGACAACCGATCGGTCCGCCTGGAACTGCGCGAACGAGCGTTCCAGCAGCGCCCGCGACTCCTTCGAACCCATCCGGTCGATCAGGTTGATCGACATGTTGTACCCGGGACGGAACGAGCTGCGCAGCGGATAGGTGCGGGTCGAGGCCAGACCGGCGACGGAGCTGGTGTCCACGTCGGGATTCCACACCACCACGGCATGTCCCTCGACGTCGATACCGCGCCGCCCCGCCCGGCCCGTGAGCTGGGTGTACTCCCCCGGCGTCAGTTCGGCGTGCGATTCGCCGTTGAATTTGACCAGCCGCTCCAGCACCACCGTGCGCGCGGGCATGTTGATCCCCAGAGCCAGTGTCTCCGTGGCGAATACGGCCCGAACCAGGCCGTTCACGAACAACTCCTCCACGGTGTGCCGGAAGGCGGGCAGCATACCGGCGTGATGCGCGGCCAGGCCCCGGAACAGCCCCTCGCGCCACTCCCAGTACCCGAGCACCTCGAGGTCGGCGCGCGGCAGATCGCCCGTATGGGCATCAATGATCTCCGCGACGCGCTCGTGGTCGTCCTCGCGGCTCAGATCCAGCCGGGAACGCAGGCACTGCGCCAAAGCCCCGTCGCAGCCCGCGCGCGAGAAGATGAACGTGATCGCCGGGAGCAGGCCCTCCTCGTCCAGCCGCGCCAGCATCTCCGGACGGTGTACCGGGCGGTAGTCGCGGCGCGGGCCGCCGCGATGGCGCGGACCGTTCCAGCTGTTCATCCGGTCGGCTTCCTCGCGGTGCTTGATGTACCGCACCAGATCCTCGTCGACGAGGATCTTCTGATCGCTGGACTTCTGATCGAACAGATCGAACATCCGCCGCCCGACCAGCACGTGCTGCCACAGCGGCACCGGACGCGTCTCGTCCACGATGACGGCGGTATCCCCGCGCACGGTCTCCATCCAGGAGCCGAACTCCTCGGCATTGCTGACCGTCGCGGACAGGCTGACCAGCCGCACGTCCGGCGGCAGATGCAGGATCACCTCCTCCCACACCGCCCCGCGGAAGCGGTCCGCCAGATAGTGCACCTCGTCCATGACGACGTACGACAACCCTTGCAGCGCATCCGAACTCGCGTACAGCATGTTCCGCAGCACCTCGGTGGTCATCACCACCACCGGCGCGTCCGGATGCAGCGACTGGTCCCCGGTCAGCAGACCCACCTGACCGCGGCCGTAACGCTCGACCAGATCCGCGTACTTCTGATTCGACAGCGCCTTGATCGGGGTGGTGTAGAAACACTTGCCACCCGCGGCGCGAGCCAGATGGACAGCGAACTCGCCGACGACGGTCTTACCGGCCCCGGTGGGCGCGCACACGAGCACGCTGTGCCCGTTCTGCAGCGCCTCGCACGACTGCTGCTGGAACGGGTCGAGCGTGAATGTCAGTTCTGCGGCGAATACCGCGAGTTCGCCGATCGGCGACCGTTGTCCCACTCGTCAGAGCGTATCGGAGTAGTCCGACACCGGTCGCGGTGTTTTCTCCGGGCCGTCGGACAGGATCGCCGCCGCCGGATCGATCGGCTGGGCCGCAGCCACCGGCGCCACCTGCCCGACCCCGTCGGTTCCGGTCAGCGGGGACGCCTGGTCGTCGGACAGCTCGTCCCAGTCCTCGCGCAGCCGCGCACGCCGCCTGTCGTTGATCCGGGACACCTGCACCGCCACCTCGAACAGCAAAGTCAGCGCGCAGGCCAGGGCCAGCATCGAGAACGGATCCTGCGGGGTGACGATCGCGGCGAAGACGAACAATCCGAAGATCATTCCGCGCCGCCACTTCTTGAGCCGCTCGTAGGTGAGCACGCCGATGGCGTTGAGCCCGATGATCAGCAGCGGCGTCTCGAAACTGACGCCGAAGATGATCAGCAACTTGATGATGAACCCGAAGTACTGGGTACCGCTCAACGCGGTGATCTGGACGTTGTTGCCGATCGACATCAGGAACCGCAGCGCGTGCGCGACCACCCAGTACGCCAGCAGCGCGCCGACCAGGAACAACAGCGCGCCGGAGGTCACGAACCCGACGGCGTACTTGCGTTCCTTGGCGTACAGGCCAGGCGTGACGAAACCCCAGACCTGATACAGCCAGACCGGGCTGGCCAGCACGATTCCCGCGGTCAGGCCGACCTTGAACCGGAGCATGAACTGCTCGAACGGTGCGGTCGCCAGCAGTCGGCAGGCGCCGTCGGCGCTCAGATTGGCCCGCGAGGAGGCGGGCAGCGAACAGTACGGTCCGCGCAGAATATCGCCCAGGCTGTGCACACCGAGGAATCCGTACTGGTACCACAGAAATCCCAGCACGGTGGTGAGGCCGACGGCCAGCAGCGCCTTGAGCAGCCGCGAGCGCAACTCCTCGAGATGTTCGACCAACGACATGGTGCCGTCGGGATTCGTTCTACGTCGGCTGCGCCGGGGGTCGAACGGAATGCGCATGGGATCTCAATGCCTCGCTGCTCGCCGGACGCCGGACCTGAACGACTCACCCGTCGCCGTGACCGGTACGTCGCCGGTTCGGCGCGGGCTGAGCCGACGTGTCGGCTAGGCCTTGTGCACTTCCGGGTTCGGCTGGACCTGCGGGGCGGGCTGGACCGGTTGCGAGGCGGGCAACTCCTGCGGAGCCGGCGCGGGGGCGGGCTGCTGTTGCTGCGCGGGCTGCCCACCTTCGGACTGCATCTCGCTCATCTCGCTCTTGAAGATGCGCAGTGAGCGTCCGAGGCCACGAGCCGCGTCCGGCAGCCGCCTGGCGCCGAACAGCACCAGCACCAGGACCGCGATGATGATCCAGTGCGTCGGGCCGAATGTACCCATCGATAACCTCCAAAACTGTGGTAAGTCCGATGCTACCGGACCGGGAAGAACGATAACGCCCGTCAGGCGCGGTGCGATGGATGGGCGGGGTCTTCGGCCCCATCACATTTCGCCGAACGCAACCGCGCCAGCAGATCGGGACCGGTCCACCGGCGCGAGTCACCCCGTTCGGCCGCACCGATCAACTCCACCAGACACGCGTTGACCGGCGTCGACATGCCGACCATCCGCCCCAGGCTCACGATCTCCCCCGACAGCCAGGCGATCTCGGTCTTGCGTCCGAGTGCCAGATCGTCCGCCATCGAGGAGCGGGCCTGGGGATCCACCGCGACCACCCGTCCGGCGAACCTGCTGAACAGCAGGTCGGGCACCGTCAGCAGGCGCACCATCAACTCCGGCGACAACAGCGTCAGCCGGGCCGGGCGGATCTGCGCCCGATGCATCACCGCCAGGGCCTCGGCCTGCGCGAGCGCCAGGCAGCGCCGATAGTCGCGCTCGCCGAGTTCGGTGCGCAGCGGCAGGCCGGACAGGGCGTTGATCGGGTTGTTCAGATTCAGCAGCAGTTTGGCCCACTGCACCGGCAACAGATCCGCATGCCGATCCAACGGCAGCCCCGCACGAGCGAACAACGGCGCGAAACGATCCAGCGCCGGATCGTCGGCAACCGCCAGGCCACCGGCCGTGCCGCGATGGAAGTTCCCGCCGTCGCGGTGCACGACGTTGAACATCACCATCCCGGCCAGCACCACGCACGCCGGCAGGATCTCCTTGATCACGGTGTCGTTGCCGATGCCGTTCTGCAGACTCAGCACGACCGTGTCCGGACGCACCCGGCCCACGAGTTGTTCGGCCGATACCGCCGTCTGCGCCGACTTCACCGTGATCAGAATTAGATCCGCGGTCGCGGCCGAGGTGGGCTCGGTCGCCACGGCGAAGGCGCCCGGCGCCACCCGGTCGGCGCCGCCGTCCAGGTCGGTGAGCCGCAGGCCGTTCCCGGAGATCTCGTCCAGCAGGCGCGGACGCCCCACGAAGGTGACATCGGCACCGGCCGCCGCCAACTTCCCTCCCACGAATATTCCGATGCTGCCGGCGCCGAGCACCGTCACTCGAAATGTCACGTGGGCCCTACCTCCTCGATCACTGTGTCTCCGTAGCCCGGGTCCTCGGCCAGGGCCGCATAGGCGTCCAGGGCGGCGCTCGACCGCTCTCGCACCGCCGTGACCAGTTCGGCCGGACCCAATACCGTCACCCCGGAGCCGAAGCCCAGCAACAGTCGCGCCATCCAGTCCATGGTCGCGAACCGCATGGTGGCCTCGACATCGCCGTCGGGCAGCAACGCGGTGCGCTGCATCGAATACTGATCGAGTACCCAGCCGTAGTCGGCGCGAATCCGCAAGTGCGCCAACGGGACCGCGGGATCGTCGGAGAACAGGTCCAGCGCGGCGGCCTCGTCGGTGGCATGGCTGGGCGGGCGCGCGGGTTCGTCGAGTTCGGCAGCCTCCTCGATCCGGTCGAACCGGAACAGCCGCACGCCCTCGGCGCGGCGGGACCATGCCTGCAGATAGGAGTTGTTGTCCACCAGCACGATTCGGATCGGATCGACCACGCGCTCGGAAACCACATCCCGGCTCGCGGAGTAGTACACCAGACGCAGCGCACGGTTCGCCGCCAGCGCCGAACGCACCGTCGTCACCGCCGGAGCCTCCAGTGGCGCAACCGATTCCGTTCCCGCCGACGTGCCGGTCCCCGCGATGGCCGTCTCGATCTTCGCCAGCGCCGCGTGCGCGGCCGTCGGATCCACCATGCCCGGCAGATCCGCGATGGACCGCAACGCCACCAGCAGCGCGGTCGCCTCGGTCGAGGTCAGCCGCAACGGCCGGTCGATTCCCGCGGAGAAGGTGACCTCGACACTCTCCTCGGAGAAGGACAGGTCGATCAGATCGCCCGGCCCGTAGCCGGGCAGGCCGCACATCCACAGCTGATTGAGGTCGTTCATCAGCTGCTTGGTCGTCACGCCCAGGTCCTCGGCGGCTTCCGCCGCGCTGATCCCCGGATTGGCCAGGAAGTACGGGACCATGTTCAACAGGCGGGACAACCGCGTCGACAGTCGGCTGCCGCTCATGCGGGCGCTCCTGGGCGTCATGCCGGAACCTCTGTGCGCTCGAGCACCGAGCGCAACCGCGCCACGACATCCGCGCGCAGCTGCGCCGGAGCCAGCACCAACGCATCCGGACCGAGTCCGGTGATCAGCCGCGCCAGCCAATCGCGCGAACGCACCGGCACCTCCACCACCGCTCCGCTCCGCCCGGCGACCTCGCGATCCTCCACGACCGCGCCGAGACGGCGGATCTCCTGGCCGCGGCCGTCGGCCACCCACACCGTCGCGGTTCCCGTCACGGGCGCGGCCCCGGTCACCCGGGCGACCATCGCCCGCAGATCCGCGCCCTCGGGTTTACGGACCGCGTTCTCCGGACCGTACGCGGTGACGTCCTCACCGATCCGGGACAGCCGGAACGTGCGCACCGCGTCGCGAACGCGATCGTGCCCGACCAGATACCACCGTCCGTGATGGGTGACCACACCCCACGGCTCCACATCGCGCATCAGATACGGCGCATTGTGCGAGTTGCGGTGTTCGAACCGGACAGCGCGTCCGGCGTCGATGGCGGCCAGCAACTTGCCCAGCGCCGCCTCCGACCCACGCGTGCGCGCGGGTACGGCCGGAACCGAGGCCAGTGCCGCCTCGGGCTCGACGTGGACCCCGGCGGCCCGCAGTTTCAGCACGGCCCCTTCCGCGGCGGCGGCCAGTTCGGGAGATTCCCACAGCTGCACGGCCACCGCGACGGCCGCGGCCTCCTGGCTGGTCAGATCGATATCGGGGAGCTCGTAGGCGTCCCGGTTGATCCGGTACCCCTCCTGACTGGTGTACCGGCCGACCGGGCCGACCTCCAGCGGAATGCCCAGATCGCGCAACTCGTTCTTGTCGCGCTCGAACATCCGGCTGAACGCCTCGTCGCTGACCGAGTCCTCATATCCGGCGACGCTGTCACGAATACGTTCGGCACTCAGAAACTGCCGGGTCGAGAGCAGCGCGATGACCAGATTCATCAACCGCTCGACCTTGGATATCGCCACTCGGACAAGAGTAATGCGACCAACCGCATTGTTGTGCGCTGGTATCGCAATTTTCGCGACACGCACCCTTTCGCCAGCAGCGAACTCCCGGTGACCTCACACAAGCGGCCGTGCGCACCACCGCGCACGGCCGGGCGTCACATCGAGGCGATCAGGCGATCCACTCGCTCGTCGACCGAACGGAACGGGTCCTTGCACAGCACGGTGCGCTGGGCCTGGTCGTTGAGCTTCAGGTGCACCCAGTCGACGGTGAAGTCGCGACCTGCCTCCTGCGCGGCGGTGATGAAATCACCACGCAGTTTGGCGCGGGTGGTCTGCGGCGGGGTCGTGACGGCCGCGTCGACCGCGTCGTCCTCGGTGACCCGCTTGGCCAGACCCTTGCGCTGCAGCAGATCGAAGACGCCGCGACCACGCTTGATGTCGTGATACGCCAGGTCAAGCTGAGCGATCTTCGGATCGGACAGGTCCATGTTGTACCGGTCCTGATAGCGCTGGAACAGCTTGCGCTTGATCACCCAGTCGATCTCGGTGTCGACCTTCGCGAAATCCTGCGCCTCGACCGCGTCGAGGGTACGGCCCCACAGATCCACCACCGCGTCGACCTGCGGATCCCGCTCGCGGTTGCGCAGATGCTCCACCGCGCGGGCGTAGTACTCGCGCTGGATGTCCAGGGCGCTGGCCTGCCGCCCGCCCGCCAGGCGAACCTGACGCCGGCCGGTCAGATCGTGCGACACCTCGCGGATCGCCCGGATCGGGTTGTCGAGTGCGAAGTCCCGGAACGAGACGCCCGCCTCGATCATCTCCAGTACCAGCGAGGCGGTGCCCACCTTGAGCATCGTGGTGGTCTCGGACATGTTCGAGTCGCCGACGATGACGTGCAGACGCCGGTACTTCTCGGCGTCGGCGTGCGGCTCGTCGCGGGTGTTGATGATCGGCCGCGAGCGCGTGGTCGCCGAGGACACGCCCTCCCAGATGTGCTCGGCACGCTGGGACAGGCAGAACGTCGCCGCCTTGGGCGTCTGCAGAATCTTGCCCGCGCCGCAGATGAGTTGGCGCGTCACCAGGAACGGCAGCAGCACGTCGGAGATCCGGGAGAATTCACCGGCGCGCACGACCAGGAAGTTCTCGTGGCAGCCGTAGGAGTTGCCCGCGGAATCGGTGTTGTTCTTGAACAGGTAGATATCGCCGCCGATACCCTCCTCCGCCAAGCGCTGCTCGGCATCGATCAGCAACTCCTCGAGCACCCGCTCACCCGCACGATCGTGGGTGACCAGCTGCACCAGGCTGTCGCATTCGGCCGTCGCATACTCCGGGTGGGATCCGACATCGAGGTAGAGCCGGGCACCGTTGCGGAGGAATACGTTCGAGCTACGGCCCCAGGAAACCACCCGGCGGAACAGATACCGGGCCACCTCGTCAGGGCTCAACCGACGGTGACCGTGGAACGTACACGTCACCCCGAACTCGGTCTCGATCCCCATGATTCGTCGCTGCACACTATCGACATTACAACCAACCCATCCCCGAAAGTGGCTGTGCGAGCAAGTGGTTGCATACGTCTTCGCAACGATTTCCCGTGTGAAGGGCCGGATTGGCGATCCCGGCCCGCACCGGGACAAGGCCCCTTACACTCGTGGACCACGAGTGTAAGGGGCCTTGTCTCAGGCGATTACACGGCTGCTACGAGTTCGACGGATCTCCTGCCGACGGTGTCTGCGGCTCGTCCGAACCTTCGGACTTCTCGGCCGAATCGGAGTCGCTCGTGCCCAGCAAGGTACGCAGGGCGGTGGGCGCGATGCGCCGGAACGCCCGACGCGGCCGCGACTGCTCGAGCGTGGCGACCTCGAGCGAACCGACGCCCAACGTCCGCTTCTCCTTGTCCGCGCCCTCGGGAACGGCCTTCTGCAACGCCTGCACGGCCGTCTCCAGAGCACTGGTCAGATCGAGTCCGGGCTGGTAGGTCTCCTTCAGCGCGGTCGCGATGGGATCGGTGTTGCCACCCATCACCACGTATTCCCGCTCGTCGACGATGGAGCCGTCGAAATTGATCCGGTAGAGCACCGAGTCCGGCGTCTGCTCGGGATAGCCGACCTCGCCGATGCAGATCTCCACCTCGTACGGCTTGAGCTGATCGGTGAAGATGGTGCCCAGCGCCGAGGCATACACATTGGCCAGGGCCCGGCCGGTGACGTCCCGGCGGTCGTACTGATAACCGCGCAGGTCGGCCTGCAGGATGCCGCCCCGCCGCAGGCTCTCGAACTCGTTGTACTTGCCGACCGCTGCGAAACCGAGACGGTCGTACAGCTCACTGATCTTGTTCAACGTCGCCGACGGATTCTCCGCGACGAACAACACACCCTTGTCGTACACCAACGCCACGACACTGCGTCCCCGTGCGATCCCCTTGCGCGCAAGTTCGGTCTTGTCGCGCATGATCTGTTCGGCCGACGCGTAGTACGGCAGTGTCATGCTGCAATTCCTTTCCGCATGCCCGGGCGGCCTACGTGGTTACGCTCCGCTGCCGCCTCCGGCCGCTGACCGTTCATGCGGGGAAGCTCCCTTCTTCCGCCTCGCGCTCATCCGCGAGCGAACGCGCGATCTCCGCCAGCCGCTCCTCGGACACCTCCACCGCGCCCTCGGCGTCGATCAGGACCGCCGTGGGGTAGATACCGCGCATCAGGTCCGGACCGCCGGTGGCGGTGTCGTCGTCGGAGGCGTCGATCAGCGACTGCACCGCGATGCGCAGGGCCTGATCGGCGTCGATACCACGGCTGTAGGTCTTCTTCAGCGAGGATTTCGCGAACATCGAGCCCGAACCGGTCGCCGCGTAGCCGAACCGCTCCTCGGTGCGGCCACCGACCACGTCGTAGGACACGATGCGGCCGGCGTGGTCCGCGTCGCTGGCCTCCTGGTCGTATCCGGCCAGGATCGGCACCGCGGCCATCCCCTGCAGGGCGGCGGGCAGATTGTCGCGCACCATCCTGGACAACTTGTTGGCCTTACCGTCGAAGGTCAGCGAGACACCCTCGATCTTCTCGTAATGCTCCAACTCCACCGCGAACAGCCGGATCATCTCGACTGCCACGCCCACCGTGCCCGCGATCCCGGCCGCGGAATAGGTGTCGGTGATGTACACCTTCTCCATGTCGCGGCTGGCCAGCAGATTGCCCTGGGTCGCGCGGCGATCGCCCGCGATCAGCGCACCACCGCGGTAGGTGATCGCGACCACGGTCGTGCCGTGCGGGGCCAGATCCTGCGACGCCGCCCCGCTGGGGGCGGCGTCGCCGGTGTTGCCGAATCTGTTGGCGGGCAACAGTTCCGGTGCTGACTGACGCAGATGTTCGGTGAACGACGACAGCGCGTACCCCGTGTGGAGCCGCATGGGGTCACCTGATGTCACTGGCCGCCCTTCTGAACGTATGCGCGCACGAAGTCTTCCGCGTTCTCCTCGAGTACGTCATCGATCTCGTCGAGCAGGTCGTCGGTGTCCTCCGCCAGTTTCTCGCGGCGCTCCTGCCCCGCGGCATCGACGCCGGCAGCGTCGTCGTCCTCGTCGCCGCCACCGGCGCGCCTGGTCTGCTCTTGTGCCATAGCAGCCGACCTCCTCTGTACTGATCATCGGCGAGCACCGGATAGCTCCGATGCTCGTCCCTCAACACTACCCAGCAGCGCGGACAAGATGCCGGATTACCTCGCAATGTGCCCCCGCCGCAACGTGACAGCGGCCGGACATCGCACCCGGTGCGATGCCGGTTCGACCGCCGTGGCGACGGCTAGGTGGTCAGCTGTTCCACCAGCTCCGCCGCCGTGTGCACGCCGTCCAGCAGCTTGCCGACATGCGATTTGGTGCCGCGCCGGGGCTCGAGCGTGGGGATGCGCACCAGCGAGTCGCCGCCGAGATCGAAGATGACCGAATCCCAGCTGGCCGCCGCGATATCGCCACCGAACCGCCGCAGACATTCGCCGCGGAAGTAGGCGCGCGTGTCGGTCGGCGGGTTGGTCATCGCATCGAGCACCTGCTGCTCGCTGACCAACCGCTGCATCGAGCCACGCGCCACCAGACGGTTGTACAGCCCCTTGTCCAGGCGGACATCGGAGTACTGCAGATCGACCAGATGCAGTTTCGGTGCGGCCCAGCCCAGGCCCTCGCGGTTGCGCATCCCCTCGAGCAGGCGCAGTTTGGCGGGCCAGTCGAGCAGGTCGGCGCATTCCATCGGATCGCGCTCGAGCAGGTCCAGCACGTGCGCCCACTTCTCCAGTAGATCGGTGACGCGGGCGTCGTCGGTGCCCTCGCGGCTGTGGTACTTGCCCACTCGATCGAGGTAGATCCGTTGCAGCGCAAGGCCGGTCAGCTCGCGACCGTCCGACAGCGCGACCGTCGCGCGCAGGGTCGGGTCGTGGCTGATGGCGTGCACCGCGGTCACCGGACGCGCCAGTTGCAGATCGGCCAGATCCTCGCCGGCCTCGACCAGGTCCAGCACCAGGGCCGTAGTGCCGACCTTGAGGTAGGTGGACCATTCGGCGAGATTGGCGTCGCCGATGATGACGTGCAGGCGGCGGTACTTGTCCGCGTCCGCGTGCGGCTCGTCGCGGGTGTTGATGATGCCGCGCTTGAGCGTCGTCTCGAGACCGACCTCGACCTCGATGTAGTCCGCGCGCTGGGACAGCTGGAATCCGGCCGTGTCACCGGACTGGCCGATGCCGACACGGCCCGACCCGCAGATCACCTGACGGGAGGCGAAGAACGGGGTGAGTCCGACGATGATCTGGTTGAAGGGCGTGTCCCGGCTCATCAGGTAGTTCTCGTGAGTGCCGTAGGAAGCGCCCTTGCCGTCCACGTTGTTCTTGTACAACTGCATCGGGGCCGCGCCCGGCACGCTCGAGGCGTAGCGCGCGGCGGCCTCCATCACCCGTTCACCGGCCTTGTCCCAGATCACCGCGTCCAGCGGGTCGGTGACCTCGGGCGCGGAGTATTCCGGGTGCGCGTGGTCGACGTAGAGCCGGGCCCCGTTGGTGAGGATCATGTTCGCCGCGCCGACTTCGTCGGCGTCGATCACGGGGGCGGGCCCGTTGAGGCGGCCCAGATCGAAACCACGAGCGTCGCGCAGCGGCGATTCCACCTCGTAGTCCCATCGGGTGCGCTTGGCCCGTGGCACGCCTTCGGCCGCGGCGTACGCGAGCACCGCCTGGGTGGAGGTGAGAATCGGGTTGGCCGAGGGCTCGGTGGGCGTGGAGATCCCGTACTCGACCTCGATTCCGATGATGCGCTGCATGAGTTGAATCGTAACCGCGTCGCGCGGCGCCAACCGGGCGGGCGGTGCACGGAACGGGCCGCGACCGGCCGGTGAACGGTGTGCACCGGGCGTGTTCCCGGCCCGGTGAACGACGCGTCTGTGCAGGCCCGGGAGTATTCCCCGGTGTCGGTGGTCTGTGCCATCATGCCCATGTCCACACCGCGACAGCGAATATCACCGCCGCGGCGTGCGACGGACATTGCGCTCGGTTGTTCGCCCGGATCTCGATGTCGTCAGCAATGGGGGTAGATGAATGTCGATACCGCGGACCGACCTCGTCGCCGACGATGCCGGGCAGGCGCCGCGGCGCGGCCGATTGCGCGGGTCGTCCACCTACGTGCTGGGCGGGTTGCTGGTACTCGGACTGATCTTCCAGGGGCAGCTCGCCGGCTGGATCGGTTCGAGCCCGAAACTGCAAACCGCCACAACGGTTTTCACCGGCGTCTTTGTGCAGGCTGTGCCTTTCCTGGTGCTCGGCGTGCTGATCAGCGGTTCGATCGCGGCGTTCGTCTCACCCGAGTTGCTGCGAAAGTTGCTGCCGCGCAACAGCACCGCCGCCATCGGCGCGGCCGGGCTGGCCGGTATCGCGCTGCCCGGCTGCGAATGCGGTGTGGTGCCGGTCGCCCGGCGGCTGATGGATCAGGGCGCACCCGGCGCGGCGGCCTTCGCATTCCTGCTCTCGGCGCCTGCGGTGAACCCGGTGGTGCTGATCGCGACCGCCGTGGCCTTTCCGGGACATCCCGCAATGGTCGCCGCGCGGTTCACCGGATCGCTCGCCACGGCCTTCGTCATGGGGTATCTGTGGGCCCGGTTCGGCCGCCCGGAATGGCTCACCGCCCGCCCGCCCGGACACGATCACTGTGCGGCCGGGCGGTCGCGGTGGGCCGTGTTCGCCGAGGCGGCGCGGCACGATTTCCTGCAGGCCGCGGCCTTTCTGGTGATCGGCGCGATGGCCGCGGCGGCCCTGCACGTGCTGGTTCCGCCGACGTGGTATCGCCAACTGTCCGGGCAGATGCTGATCTCGATCGGGGTGCTCGCGCTGCTGGCGGTGGTGCTGGCATTGTGCTCGGAGGCCGATGCCTTCGTGGCCTCCAGCATGTCCGGACTGCCGCTTCTGCCCCGACTGGTCTTCCTGGTGGTCGGCCCCGCCGTGGACGTGAAGTTGTTCGCCATGCAGGCGGGCACCTTCGGGCGGCGTTTCGCGCTCCGGTTCGCCCCGGCCACCTTCGTGGTCGCGACGCTGTGCGGATCGGCGGCCGGATATCTGTTCGTGGGTGCGCGATGAACCGGGCCGCACAGAATTTCGCCCTGCTGCTGATCGGCGCGGCGGTACTGAAGATCTCTCTGGACGGCACCTTCCTGCGGTACGTGCGGCCGGGTCTGCAGCCGTATCTGGTGGCCAGCGGAGTCGCTCTGCTGCTGCTCGCCGCGGTGGCGATCGTGCGGGACATCCGCGGTCACGACGAGCCGCGAGACCATGCGGATCACCATCCCGGGCGACCGCAGTGGCCGCTGCTCGCGCCGATCGCGGCGCTGCTGATCATCGTTCCGCCCGCACTGGGCGCGTCCTCGGTCCAGTCCGGCGCGACCGCGGCGGCCGGCATCGCCGCACCCGCATCCGGCGGCGGGAGGGTGCGGTTCGCACCGCTGCCCGCGGGCCCGGCGCCGACCATCCGGATGTACGACCTGATCGACCGCGCCGCCTACGACTCCAGTGGCGAACTCGACCGGCGGCAGATCACCGTCCAGGGATTCGTCATCCGCACCGAGGAGGACGGTAGTGCGCGCACCGACGGCACCCATACCGGATTCGATCTGGCCCGCGTGGTGATCACCTGCTGCGCCGCCGACGCACAGACCCTGCGCATCCATCTCGACGGCGCGGTCACCCCGTTACCGGACGACACCTGGGTCTCGGTGCAGGGGCGGGTGGTGCCGAACAGCGCGACCCCACAGGACAACATGACACCTACCGTGACGGTGACGCGGATGCAGATGATTCCCCCGCCTGCCCGGGTCTACGGATGAGCCTGCGGCTCAGGCTCAGGATGCCGAACTCTCGGGACTGGCCAGCAGTACGGCGATGGGCGTGTCCCGGGCCAGCGGAACCCCGAGATTGCGCGCATTGCCCTCGAACAGCGCCAGGACCGATTCGGTGAGGATGGCTTCGATCTGCTCACAGGTCAGTGCCGTCGCCGAATCCGCGCGCCAACTGTTGACGACGCCGTCCACGAAACCGACCACCCCGAAGGCCATCGGCCGCGCACTCGCCGGATCGATACCGAACCGTGCCAGCGAAGAGGTGAACAGATCGGCCAGGCGGCCGCCGATCCGGTCCCGGGCTCCCGCGATCGCCTGTGACGAATCTCCCTGCGGCGCAATGCCGTCCAGGAATCTGTGCAGGCCGGGATGCCGATCGACCCATTCGACGTAGGTGCCGACCGCACCGCGCACCGCATCCCGCACCGTGCCGTCGGCACGCAGCGCGGGCATCAGCTCATCCAGCAGCGTTTCCAGGATCCGCCGACGTATCTGCTCGTCCAGATCGGCGCGGCCGTCGAAATGCCGGTACACCACCGGGCGCGGCAGGCGCAGCCGATCCGCGATCTGCTGCACGGAGACATCGGCCCCGCACTCCTCGATCACCTCGACCGCGGCATCGAGCACCGCAGCGCGCCGACGTTCCTTGTGCCCGTCCCAGCGCGTGCTGCGGCCGTCTACTCCCGACCGCGCCCCCGATGCGGTCCGCCGGGACGCGGACCTGCCACCGGTCTCGCTCACACGGCCACGATACCGGCCCGCGACATGGCCGATAGGCCACGCAGGCGACTCAGAGCAGTGACCGAAGCGACTCGTCGTCCCGGGCGACCACCGCGCCGCGACTGCTCGCCACGATCGGGCGCTGGATCAGCTTCGGGTGATGGGCGAGGGTCTCGATCCAGTGTTCGCGATCCTCGGGCGTGCGCGACCAGCCCGCGATGCCCAGTTCCTTCGCCACATCCTCGCCGGTGCGCGTGATATCCCACGGTTCGAGACCGAGCCGGTCCAGCATCGCCCGGATCTCCGCCGCACTGGGCGCATCCTCGAGATAACGCCGCTCGGTGTAGGAGACCCCGGCCTCGTCCAGCGCCTGCTTGGCCGCACGGCTCTTGGAGCAACGCGGGTTGTGCCAGATCTCCATCTGCTCGGATGTCATATGCGCACCCTAGCCCGGCCCGGCGCCGGCGCGGCAGTCCCGCATACCGGCCCCGGGTGCCCGCAGCTCAGCCGCGACGACCGCCGCCGCTGGGCAGGAATCCGCCCGACGCGTCACGACCGCCGTTTCGCGCACCCTGACGATGCCGTCGCCCCGGCGCACCCGCACCGGACCGATCCGCTCCGCCCGAGGGGCCATGCTGCGATTCCGACCGCTCGTGCCCGTTCCGCCTGCCCTCGGACGAGGTCGAATGCGTGTGCCGCGCACCGGATTTCACGGCATGCCCGGATCGATCTCCCGCTCCGCGAGCACCCGCGTCCCGCGATCCTCGCCCCGACTCGACCCGCTTACCATCCGAAACATCCTGCCGCGCACCGGATTCCATGGCATCACGATTCGAGGACCGCTTGCCTGCCGCCGCACCCCGATCGGTACGTCCGCCACGCGGCGCATCTCCCCTGCCACCCGAATCCACGACATGGTCGCGACCACGCCGGGAACTCCGGTCGAGTCGCGCCCGCTCGCCGCCCGCACCGTCACCCGAGGCGCGCGACCGCCGGTCGACACCGGCAATCGACTGCTGCCCATCACCATTCGACGTTTCACGACGCTTCCGCCGGGCGGCCGAGTCGGACTTCGCGCCACGTGAGCCGCTACCCGAGCCACGCGACTCGTACGCGCCACCGGCCGAATTCCCCTGCGACACATCGCGGCTCGACGCCCCACGACGCTCCTGCAGCGTAACGGCCTCCCCCTTCGGGCCGCGCCGACGCTCGCCGACGGGGCGCGCCTCGGCCGACCGAGAACCGGAACGCCTTGTCCGAGAAGTGGTTCCAGCGCTACTCGGCGACTTCTGGACAGGTGCGGACGGCATGACGATCGGAGCGATGACGCCGATCAGGTCGCCGACCGCGCGCGAGTCCGCAGTGACCGACTGCGGGCGCACGGTGATCGCGGCCTTACGCAGCAACATCGCGGTGTCCTTGCGCTGATCGGGCAGGACCAGGGTGACCACATCGCCCGCGCTTCCCGCGCGAGCAGTGCGGCCGGACCGGTGCAGGTACGCCTTGTGTTCGGCGGGCGGATCCACGTGCACCACGAGTTCGACCCCGTCCACGTGCACACCGCGTGCGGCGACGTCGGTGGCCACCAGCACCCGCGCGGCTCCCTCGGCGAAGGCCGCCAAGTTGCGATCGCGGGCGTTCTGGGCCAGGTTGCCGTGCAGGTCGACCGCCGGAATCCCTTCCGCAGTCAGTGTTTTCGCGAGCTTGCGGGCCTGATGCTTGGTCCGCATGAACAGGATCCGCCGCCCGCTGCCCGAAGCCAGCGCGCGGACCACGTCCTTCTTCACCGCCGGACTCGCGACCTCGAAGACGTGGTGCGTCATCGCGGCCACCGGCGAGTGCGCCTCGTCCACCGAGTGCAGCACCGCATCGGGCAGGAAGCGCTTGACCAGCTTGTCCACGCCGTTGTCCAGGGTCGCCGAGAACAGCAACCGCTGCCCGGTCTCCGGTGTCGCGGCGAGAATCCGGGTGACTCCCGGCAGGAAGCCCAGATCGGCCATGTGATCGGCCTCGTCGATCACGGTGATCCCGACATTGCCGAGGTTCACCAGCCCCTGGCGCATCAGGTCCTCGAGTCGCCCCGGGCAGGCCACGACGATATCGGCGCCCGCTGCCAGCGCTTTGACCTGGCGAGTCTGCGAGACGCCGCCGAATACGGTGGTGACCGTCATCGAGTACGCCGCGACCAGCGGCTCGAGTGCGGTCGCGATCTGAGTGGCGAGTTCCCTGGTCGGAGCGAGGATCAGTCCGGCGGGACGATGCCGACCGGCGGTCCCGGCCAGATCGGTTGCCAACCGGGCCACCACGGGAATGGCGAACGCCAGCGTCTTACCGCTGCCGGTCTTGCCACGGCCCAGCACGTCGCGACCGGCGAGGGTGTCGGGCAGGGTGTCGGCCTGAATGGGGAACGGCGCGGCGATACCGGCGTCCCGCAGGGCCCCCACCAGCGTGGCCGGTACGCCGAGCGCGGTGAAGGACGTGGTCACGGCAGCGCCGGACGCGGATTCGGTCGAGTTCACAGAGATTCTGGTGTCTTTCGAACAGGGTGCCCGCGACGCGGCGAAATCTTGATTCGCGCGGGGCACACGGTGGCGAGATGGCCGATGGGCCATATCGATCGCCGCAAGGAGAGCCGGTGCCACAGCGCTGATACGCGGTGAGAGCAATCTACGACGCCGGATACGAACGAGCCGCATCCTTTGATCATGATAGCCCAGGCATTGCCCTCGAACGATTCGGTGTAGCGACCGTCACGAATTTTTCTGCCCAATGGGCAAACTTTCCCAGTGAGCACTCTTGCCCGGTGGGCACTTTTCCGTCAGACTGGGTGCATGACCGACGAACAGTCCCTCGGACTTCGGGAACGCAAGAAGCTCGACACCCGTAGGGCGTTGAGCGATGCGGCGCTCGAGCTGATGTTCGAACGCGGTCTGGAAAACGTTGTCCGAGAGGACATCGCCGCCCGGGCCGGGGTTTCGGTCCGCACCTTCAACAACTACTTCTCCAGCAAGTTCGAGGCCCTGGCCTATCGGCAGATCGAGCGCGTGCGGCGCGCCGCGGAAATATTGCGCGACCGCCCCGCCGACGAGCCACTCTGGACAGCGATCATCGAATCCGTGATCGCCCCGTTCGAGGCCGACGGCGTCGGATGGGGCCCACCGACACCCGCGATCCTCGCCGAGATCCGCAAACTGCCGGCCGCACCGGAGATGCACACCGCCTTCGTGCACGCCGTGGGCGACGAACTGGTCGCCGCGGTGGCCGTACGCACCGGCACCACACCTGCCGACCTGTATCCGAAACTGGTCGCGGCGGCGGTCAACGCCGCCTTCGTCACGACATTCGACGTGTACGCGCACACCGACCCGCCACAGGTCGTCACCACGATCCTGCGCCGGGCCCTGACCGAACTGGCCCGGGGGCTGCCGGACCCGAGCGTCTGACCCACCGGCCACCGAAAACCACACAGCGGTAGCGCATTCGGCGCTTCCGTGATCTGCCGCACCCTTCTCCACCGAGAAGGCGCACCTATCGACAGGGGTTGATCAGTCATGTCCGAAACAACAACCGAGGTCATCATTTCCGGCGCCGGGCCGAACGGCCTCATGCTCGCCTGTGAACTCGCTCTGGCGGGCGTCCAGCCGATCGTGCTGGACCCGCTGGAGGGCCCGAGTCCCGAGCCCAAGGCGAACGGCCTGATCGGCCAGGTGGTCCGGATGATGGATATCCGGGGGTTGTTCTCCCCCAACGAATTCGAGATCTTCGACTCCTCCCGGGCCGAACATCCCGAACCCATTCCGCACTACATGTTCAGCGGTCTTCCGCTGGAATTGTCTGCACTGCAGAATAATCCGATGTACGGCTGGTCGATCCCGCAGCCACGCCTGATCGTATTGCTGGCCGCGCGCGCCGAGGAACTCGGCGTACGGATCCGATGGGGCAACAAGCTCACCGACTTCCGAACCGACGGGGAGCAGATCGTCGCGACGGTGGCGGGCCCCGAGGGGCCGTACCGGATCGCCGCCCGATACCTGGTCGGCGCCGACGGCGGAAAGAGCCTGGTGCGCAAGCAACTCGGGATCGCGTTCCAGGGCACCAGCTCCAACGACCGAATCACTCGCTTCGCGCATGCCCACGTTCCGGAGGAGTTGCGAACCGAGGACGGCGGGATCGAGATCCCGGGGGCGGGCCGATTCAGCTTCGGCCACAACCGAGTCGAGCGCGGCATGTTCGTCTACGCGGAGATACTTCCGGGACGTCCGATGATCGGCGCGGCCGAGCACGGCTGTGATCCCGTCCCGGACGACGAGCCGGTGACGTTCGACGAGGTGCATCAGGCGGTCGAACGGGTCCTGGGCGTTCCGGTGCCGATGGCGCCGCCCGAGGGCCCGGGCCCACATGCGTTGCGCCGCACGGTCGGTCAGAACACCCTGCTCGCCGAACGCTATCGCCGAGGCGGTGTCCTACTGTTGGGCGATTCGGCGCACGTCCACTCGGCGATGGGCGGGCCCGGCCTGAATCTGGGCCTGCAGGACGCGATCAATCTGGGCTGGAAGCTCGCCGCCGTGGTGCGCGGCAATGCGCCGGAGGATCTGCTCGATACCTATGAGAGCGAACGTCATCCGGTCGCCGAGCGGGTCATGATGCACAGCCTCTCGCAGACCGCCCTGATCGCCCCCGGCCCCGAGGTGACCGCACTGCGCGAACTCTTCGGCGAACTCATGCAGCTGCCCGAGGTCGCGAACCATCTCGCGAATCTGCTTGCCGGAGCCGATGTTCGGTACGCGATCGGCGACGACCATCCGCTGTCCGGCCGTCTGGTGCCCGACCTCACCGTGAGGACCGATGCCGGACCGGTGCGAGTCGCCGAACTGCTGCGCACGGCACGTCCGATTCTGCTCGACCTGTCCGGTGGTGCGGCAGGGCACGCACGCGAATGGGCCGATCGGGTCGATGTCGTGACCGCCACCGCGGACGATGCGCCCGCCGCCGCGCTGTTGATCCGGCCGGACGGGTATGTCGCCTGGGCCACAGGCGATTCCGATATCGACGGCCTGCACCGCGCGCTGACCCGCTGGTTCGGGCCCGCTCGCACGCTGGCCGAGGTGACGGACTGAGCTACCCGGGAGGCATCGTCACCGCGATGCCTCCCGGACCTGTCGCCTACGTACCAACGTCTCCGCACCAACCGAATTACCGGTGTAGGGCACCGAGCAGGCGCTGCCGAACCGATATGTTCGATGCGTTCACAGATGCATCCAGCGCGGCCATACCTGTGACCACGACTTGCGCTGACCGGTGCATCGCCAGATGGTCACGTTCTGCGTATTACCCGGGAATCCGAGCCGGGTATCGACTCTGCCGACCGGCTCGACATGCTCGAACTGACTCTGCAATGCCGCCTCGGACCCGCCGACCGCAACGACCGCGGTAGCACCGTCGGGTGGTGTGGCGAAATAGCCGAAACCACGACTGGGGCTGTAGATCGGCGGCAGGTGGGCCCGGCCGAGTTGATCCAATGCGCTTGCCTGCCAGTAGGTATCGGTGACGAGGATCGGATGGGATCGCTCGACCGGGGTCAGGCCGTCGTAGGCGCGAGTAACCGCCTCATCGAGTTCGGGCCAGCCGAATTGGCCATAGACCCCGATCTGAACCGCGGCCTGAGCATCGTTGTGCGGCGGCGTGATTCGATCCGCCGACCGCCACGGCGTCGCCTGCAGAATCAGCATCGTGGCCGCAATCCCCAGCGCCACAAGGACAGTGGCCAGCGACCACCGCCACACCGAAGCCATCCGCCCGAGGGCGGTCACCGCACCCACCGCACCGGCAGCGATCACCACCGCGTACATACCGGCCGGATAGTACACCCGGCCGCCGGTGATCATGAACGCCAGGTACAGCAGGAGCAGCGCTACGCAGAGAAAGCGGTACGGACGGAATATGTTGTACCGCAGCAGAACCCAGATTCCGATCAGCAGCAACGGCGTGCCCAGGAATTCGCACAGGATCACCGACATCGGGATGAACAGCAGTCGTCCACCCAGGATCGCCTGTTCACCGGCGATCTCGTTACCCATCGCCAATTGCGGCCAGCCGTGCCCGGACTGCCAGAGCAGTTCCGGCACAGCGGAAATCACGACGATCAGCGCACCGACCCACAGCAGCGGACGCCGCACCAGCTCGCGCGGACCGGCGATCAGCGCACCGGCCGCGACCGCGACCCAGAAGAACGGGATCAGCCATTTCACCTGCAGATCGATCGCGGTGATCAGCGCCGCGATCAACAGCAACACATCACGGCGGCTGCGCACCCAGCACACCAGCAACCAGGTGATGATCACCCACAGCGCGGTGTCCACCGTATTCGTGGTCAGCATCGCACCCTGCAGCAGCAGGAAGGGCGAACTCGCGTATCCCGCCGCGGCCAGCGTCTGGGCGCTGCGCCCGCCCCCGAACATCCGCGCGAGTTCCGCGCACAACACGGTGGCGGTCACCGTCAGCGCCACCGCGGGCAGACGCAGCACCAGATAGGACCCGGGGGCGAGGGTGTCCATCGCCCGCGCGATCAGTGGAAGTACCGGCCCCTGGTCCGCATAACCCCACCCCGGTCGCCGTCCGGCGGCCAGGAAGTACAGCTCGTCCCCGAAATATCCGTACCGCGAGGCCGCGAAGAGCAGTACCGCCGCGGCCAGCACCGCGATGACGGCAATCGCGCCCTTCGCCCGGGGCGGAGTCGCAACACCGTCATCGATCACGCGCTCCATCACGTCGGTCATCGCGAACTCTCCTGCACGAGTCTGGGCGGCCACCACGCCGAATCTATCGGCTACCACGTCCGCGGCCATCCCCCACACGACCGAGTCGTGACAAGCCTCACGGCGTGGCCGCGGACCGCGCAGGCATCCTCGCCGTCGGCGAAATCCACGACCGGACAACGCATCCAGGGCTGTCAGCTGTATTGGCGGCCATCTCGCAAGATCGAAGTACCAGCCCGGCCGGCAGTTCGCTACGGCGCGGGATGCGCCTCGACGTAGCAGTCCGCGGAAAGCGTGTGCAGCATCTGCCGGACGCCGATCGGGGCCCAGCCGACCTCCGCGTCGTGCCGCACGACCGGATCGGTGAGCGCGATGGTGCGTCCGTCGAGCTCGAGTTCGAATTCACCGGCGGCGAGAATGTTCTTGAGCCAGTCGACATCCCGACCGTAGCTCAGCGCGATGCGATATCCGCCGTCGCGGCTGAACACCGTCACCGGTGTGTGATACTCGCGGCCCGATTTGCGCCCCCGATGCACGAGCACCCCGAGTCCGGGCATCCGCCCGGCGACCAGGCCCGCGACCGGATTGGTAACCCGCCGGTTGAACCTGGCCAAAGCCCGCGGCAACGGCATTGTCGTCCCCTTCCCGAAATTCCTGCGCCCACAGGCTACGCGCGAACCCGCACAACCGCGCGCCATGATCGAAAACGCCCCCTGACACCGATCGCCACACGCACGATCGTCGGCCGTCACGGCGAATTGCGCTCTGCGCCTGGGATCATCCGCGCACGAATCGGATCGGGCGGCCGGGGCGAGCCTGAGCCAGGGCGTCGACATCGGCGTCCAGGACCGTGGCGATCACCGGGTAGCCCCCGGTGATCGGATGGTCGGCGAGGAATACCACCGGCTGACCGGAGGGCGGCACCTGGATCGCGCCCAGGGGCATGCCCTCGGTAGGGAGTTCGGCGTCGTCGATTCGGGTCAGCGGCGGGCGGTCCGCGTCGCCCTCGAGTCGGATGCCCACTCGATCGGTGTCGGCACTCACCCGCCAGGATCCGGCGAAGAGATTCTCAGGACGATCGTACCAGTCCTCGCGCGGGCCCAGTATCGTCCGCACGGTCAGCGTATCGGCGGTCAGGGGCGCGACCGGGGCGAGGTCGACCTCCGGCCAACGCCGCGGCGGCGGGCCCACCGGGAGCACGTCCGTTGCCCGCAGCGGTTCGGGTCCGATGCCCGCGAGCGTGTCGCGGCTGCGGGAGCCCAGTACCGACGGCACCGCGATACCACCGCGCACGGCGACGTAAGTGCGCATTCCGGTCGAGGATATGCCGAGCGCCAGCCGCTGACCGGCCCCCGGACGCAGCACCGCGGAATGCGCGGCCGGACGGCCGTCCAGCGTGATCGGTGCGGGTGCGCCGGTGACCGCGACGACAGCGGACGCACCGAATTCCACGATCAGCCCGCCCAGCAGACATTCGATCGCCGCGGCGGATTCGTCATTGCCGACCAGCCGGTTGGCCAGGGTGAACGAGCGCCGATCGGCCGCTCCGGAAACACCGACACCGGCATGGAACCATCCCGGACGACCCGAATCCTGAATGGTGCTGAGCATTCCGGGCGCGACCACCTGCAGTACGGCCGTCGCCGAACCGTCCGGATCGGTGGGATACAGCAACGAGCTACGCCGGGTCATGCGGCGATCTCCGCCGCGGTGAAGCGCACCCGAGTCCCGGGACGCAACAGCGCGGGCTCGGGCCGGTCGAGATCCCACAGCGTCGTGGTCGTCCGGCCGATGATCCGCCAGCCGCCGGGTGAGCTGCGCGGATAGACGGCGCTGTACCCGGCGGCCAAGGCGACGGAACCGGCCGGCACCGCTGTTCGCGACTGCTCGCGGCGCGGCACCGACAGCTCCGCGCCGGGCGCTTCGAGATATCCGAATCCGGGCGCGAAGCCGATGAATGCGCACCGCCACAGCGCGCCGGTGTGCCTGGCGATCAGCTCGGCCTCGGAGATACCGAGCAGGGCCGCGGTCTCCGTCAGGTCGACACCGTCGTAACGCACCGGAATCTCCACGACCGCACTATCTTTCACATCCCGAGCCGCATATTTCGACGACGTGTCGAATGCCGCGCGCAGCCGCCGGATCATCACCACCACATCGACACCGGGCCGCAGCGTGATCAGTACGGTGCGCGCCGCCGGTAGGACGTCGCACACTCCCCCGACGGGATCGTCCCGCAGCCGATCGATGAAGCCCATCAACTCGTCCCGATCCGACGGTTCGACCAGTAACGCTCGGTCCCCGGCCTGCCGGATCATCAGCCCGGGCTCGCTCATCACACCGCTGCTCATGCGAATGCCCGTAACTCGACGCCCCGCTCGGCCAGCGCGCTGCGGATCGCCCGCGCGATCGCGACCGCGCCCGGCGAATCACCGTGCACGCACAGACTCCGCGCCGGTACCGCGACGGCGGCGCCGTCCACATCCCGGGCCTTGCCGTCGGATGCGATGGAAACAGCCTGTGCCACAGCAGATTCCGAATCGAGAACACTCCCGGGTCGACTTCGCGGCACCAGGGTGCCCGCCGGGGTGTAGGCCCGATCGGCGAATCCCTCGGCGTGGAAGTCGATTCCGACCGCGACGGCCGCAGCCTCGTGCTGAGATCCGGGCAACCCCAGCAGGCTCAGCCCGCCGTAGGTGGCCACTGCCGCCGCGATCGACTGCGCGATATCGGCATCCTCTGCTGCCGAGTTGTACAGCGCACCATGTGGTTTCACATATCGAACCCGATCACCGGCAGCGCGCGCGATACCGTCCAGCGCACCGATCTGATACAGGCATTCATCGGTCAACTGCCCGGCCGGCATCGAGATCTCCCGCCGCCCGAATCCGGCCAGATCGCGGTAGGAGATGTGCGCACCGATCCGCACGCCGCGTTCGACGGCCATCGCGCAGGTGCGCCGCATGATCGACGGATCCCCGGCATGGAATCCGCAGGCGATGTTGGCACTGGTCACGATGTCCAGCAGAGCGTCGTCGTCCCCCATCGACCAGGCGCCGAACCCCTCCCCCAGATCACTGTTCAGATCGATCGTCATCGTCGCCTCCTTCGTCGAATGCCACTGCCGCCCAACAGCTCCCGGCAATGGATCTCGGTCGGACCGAACAACGCCGACACCGCGGATCGAGCGCACCGCACCCGGCGGCTCCACCATCGCGACGACCCGGCATCCACAGCGGCGGCGAACACCCGCCGACACCTGATCGGCCCCGTCGGTGACCACCCTGTCCTGCGCCGGGAACTGCACTCGCGAACAGCTCTGCCCAGTATGCCCCTTTCTGCGGGGCGATCACGACGGTATGAAGTACTCACGGACGGCGAGCCCGCAGTGGCCGCCGATATGCTGGTCGGGTACCTGAACGAGACGCAGGCGCGGATCTCGGCGGACGGCCGGGATCGATACCGACTTTCCGACGAGGACGAACCGATGGGTGAGGTGATCGCGGTCTACGACCGCGACGGACAGCAGGTCGGCAGCGCCGACCGTTCCGCGGTCTACGCGCGCGGGCTGTGGCATGCCAGCGCGGGCGTTCTGGTCCGGTCCGGCGATGGCGAGCGCATCTATGTACACCGCCGCACCGAGACCAAGGCCGTCTTCGCCGGGATGCACGACTGCCTGGCCGGGGGCGTTCTGGGCCCGGACGAGGACCCGGCCGACGCGGCGGTTCGCGAACTCGGCGAGGAACTCGGAATCATCCTGGGCGACAACGATTCTCGTCCGGTCTCCCGGGCCCGCGTCAGCTGGGACGGCGAATGGCTCGGTACGCCCATGCGCTGCCACCTGTTCGCCTACGAGATCCGGTACGACGGCCCGATCCGGCATCAGCCCGAGGAGATCGCCGACGGCTGGTGGTGGACCGACGCACAACTGCGCGCCCACCTGGATGATCCGGCCTGGCCGTTCGTCCCCGACACTCGGCTGCTGCTCGAGGACCTGCTGCGCCCGACAGCCCGGTAGATCACCCGACGTACGAGTCGGCCACCGCCAGAACCTCGTCGAGAATCTCCATCCCCGTACGCAATTCGTCGACCGAGGTGGTCAGCGGCGGCGCGATCTGCAGCCGATTCGCGGCGACGAAGGGCCACAGCCCGCGCTCCTTGGCCGCTGCGGTGACCCGATTCATCGGTTCCTGCGCAGCACCACTCGCGGCGAAGGGCACCAGCGGCTCCCGCGTCCCCGGATCCCGCACCAGCTCGAGCGCCCAGAAGAATCCCATGCCACGCACCTCCCCCACCGATGGGTGCCGAGAGGCCAACTCTTGCAACCCCTTTCCGAGCACATCCGACCCGGCCGAACGAACGTGGTCCAGAATGCCCTCCCGTTCGAAGACCTCGATCGAGGCCACCCCGGCCGCGCACGCCAGCGGATGGCCCGCATAAGTAAGCCCGCCGGGATAGACGGCGTCGTCGTACCGGGCCGCGATCGACTCGGCGATCAGGACCCCGCCGAGCGGCACATAGCCGGAGTTCACGCCCTTGGCGAAGGTGATCAGATCCGGCGCGACGTCGAATGCCTGCACCGCGAACCACTCACCCACGCGACCGAATCCGGCCATCACCTCGTCGGCGATGTACACGATCCCGAACTCGTCGCACAGCTCGCGCACACCGGCCAGATATCCCGGCGGCGGCACCAGCACGCCGTTCGTACCGACCACCGACTCCAGGATCAGTCCCGCAATATGTTGCGGCCCTTCGAGTTCGATCACCTGACGCAGATGCCGCAGCGCCGCGGCGGACTCGTGCTCCGGAGTCGAGGTCTGCCAGGCCGAGCGGTACGGGTACGGACCGAAGAACCGGACCACGTCCACATTGGTCGGCTCCGCACCCCAGCGACGCGGCTCACCGGTCAGGCCGATCGCCACGCCCGTGCCACCGTGATAGGAGCGGTAGGCCGAGAGCATCTTCGTGCGCCCGGTGTAGCTGCGCGCCAATCGGACCGCATGTTCGACCGCCTCGGCGCCGCCGGTGGTGAACAGCACTCGGTTCAGCTGTCCCGGCGCGCGCTCGACGATCAATCGGGCCAGTTCGCTGCGCACCTCGTTACCCACGGTCGGCGATATGGTCGTCAACGTCTGCGCCTGCGCCACGATCGCAGCCACCACATCCGGATGCTGATGGCCGATGTTGACGTTCACCAACTGAGAGGAGAAGTCCAGATAGCGTCTGCCGTCGGCGTCCCAGAACCAGGACCCCGAGGCACCCGTGATCGGAACGGGATTCACTTTCGCCTGCGCACTCCACGGATAGAAGACGTGATCCACCGGCAACCTCCCTCACTCGGGCCACCGCGCGAGCCGCGTCCACCGCACGCACGGCACACTCCTGTTCGCGATCAAACCAGATCATCGGGCGCCCCGTCCCGGGTTCGTCGCGATCACCCGTAATCCGGTCGTTTTCGGTTTGATCACCGGGACAACGGGTACCAGCTAGCGCAACGGACGGTCTGTCGACTCACACGGACGTTCGTCGGCCGCCGTGGCAAGATGCGCGGCAGCCTGCCGCATCCGATGTTACGAAGGAGTCACCCCCCGGTGAACAGCGTTCCACAGCACCAGCAGCTCGACGACGATCGGCCGTCGCGCCGAATTCACCTACGGCGCACCATGATACGGCGGATCGGCCTCGTCGCCGCGGCTCTGTCGCTGGCGCTGTTCGGCACCGGTCAGGCGCTCGCTGTGCCCACGCCCGTGCACACCGGAGCACCCGGGTGCATGAACGCGGGACCGGCCAAGCCCAACGGCAAGCAGTGGCCCGCCGCACCGGGCATGACGATCAACCAGAAGGGGTCGTACACCGCGAGCCTGGAAACCAACTGCGGCACCATCACCGCCAAGCTCGACGCCGCCAAGGCTCCCCGGACGGTCAACTCCTTCGTCTTCCTGGCCGGACAGCAGTTCTTCGACCACACTCACTGCCACCGCCTGACCACCGAGGGCATCTTCGTGCTCCAGTGCGGCGATCCGACCGGCACCGGGCGCGGCGGCCCCGGCTACAAGTTCCCCGATGAGAATCTCGCCGGTGCGACCTACCCCGCGGGCACCCTCGCGATGGCCAACGCCGGGCCGAACACCAACGGCAGCCAGTTCTTCCTGGTCTACAAGAACTCCCAGCTCCCGCCCAACTACACCCCGTTCGGTCGCATCACCGGCGGTACGGACGTCCTGCAGAACATCGCGTCGGGCGGGACCAAGGACGGCTCCGGCGACGGCGCGCCGGCCACCGATATCGTCCTGCAGTCCGTCACCACCCACTCCTGATCTCCGCTGCTGCCGGACCCGGCGCGGTCGGGTCCGGCAGCACCTTCGTGGCTCACAGTTTCAGCATGCCCGGCCACGCCCGCGACCACGGCTCCCGCGGATCGGCACAGCGCCAGATGGTGACGTCGCGGGTCACGCCCGGCAGGCCCAGTCTGGTCTCCACCCGTCCGGCGGCGGTGACTTCACCGAACCGCGATCGCAGATCGGCCTCGTCGCCGCCGACCCACAGCACCGTGCGCGCGGAATCCGGTGGGACGCCGAAATATCCGAAACCACGACTCGGGCTGTACACCGCGGGCAGGCCGTAGGTCTTCCGGTAGACATCCAGAGCGCTTGCCTGCCAATACGAATCGGTGATCAGCACGGTCGTCGCACGATCGCCCGCCGGAAGTGAGCGGTACGTCGCGGCGGTCGCGGCGGCGAGTTCCGGCCAGCCGAACTTCGCGTAGAGCAGAGAGGACATCCCGTCCTCCGCGGGCGCCGGGGGCAGCTCCCGTTCCGGTTGCAGCGGCAGAACGAGGATCACGATGACTGCCGATACTGCCGCGAGCACCACGGCAATGCCGTTGCGCAGCAACGTTTTCGACCGCCGCGTCCACCAGACCGCACCAGCGGCCAGCACCGCGGCATAACAGCCGACGACATAGTAGGGCCGACCGTCGGTCAGGACGAATGCCACGATCAGAACCGGCGGGACCACCCCGAGGAACCGGTAGGGGCGCAACACCTCCGCGCGGAACAACGCCCAGAGCCCGCAGATCAGCAACAGTACGCCCAGTACACCGGCCGACCCGACCGCCAACGGGACGAAGGTGAACCGGCCGCCGATCGAATCCTGTTCCGCGGCAACCTCAGCGCCCATCCCGAGCTGCGGCCAGCCGTGCCGGGCCTGCCAGATCAGGCTCGGCGCCATCGTCACCGCGACGACGGCCGCACCGCACCACAGGGCCGGGCGGCGCAACATCTCCCGAGGCCCGAAGGCCAGCACGCCGAGGACCAGCGCCAGCCACAGGAACGGGACCAGCCACTTGACCTGCATATCCAGCGCCGTCACCAGTCCCGCCCACAGCAGCAGCGAGTCTCGGCGGGTGCGCACCCATCGGACCACCAGCCAGCAGATCACCACCCACAACGCCGTGTCGACGACGTTGGTGGACAGCTGACCACCCTGGGGCAGCAGGAACGGCGAGACGGCGTAGGCGGTCGCGGCCAGCACCTGCGCCGATCGCGACCCGCCGAACTCACGGGCGATCTGCGCGGTCACCACGATCGCCACGAGGGTGACCAGCACCGCCGGAATGCGCACTGCCACCAGCGATCCCGGGGCGATCAGGTCCATCGACCGCGCGATCACGGGCAACGCCGGACCCTGGTCCGCATAGCTCACCGCGAGCCGGCGGCCCGCGGAGATGAAATACAGTTCGTCCCCGAAGAAGCCGTAGCGCCCGATCGACAGCCCGAGGGCGATCGCCGCGCACACGACCACCGCCGCGACCCCCACGACCGCGAACCGCGGCCGGTCCGAAGCCGAATCCCCTTGCACCACATCGGTATCCAGCACAGTAGACATCAATTCCTCCCCTTCCGCGTGGCCAGATCGAACAACCGGCACACGTCCGCCGAATACTGCTCCACATCCCATTCCGCTTCGCGGATGGCACGCCCCGCCGCGCCGTCGATCGTGTCGCGCATGACCTTGGCCATCACCACCGGATCGAACTCGCCGAAATCGCCCACCCGCTGCCCGTCCCGCAACATATCGATCAGCGGCCGGATGATCTCGTCCTCACCGTCCGCCGCCGAGGCGAATTTCGGCGTCCCGTCCGGACCGCGCAGGTTCAGCACGACCTCGGTCAAGGCCGCGACATAGGCCCGATTCGCATCGATGAAACGCAGATTCGAGTCGAGATAGGCCAGCACGCGGGCACGCGGGCCGTCGGCAGCCTGGATCGCCGGAGTCATGAACTCCGCACCCGAGACGTACAGCTGGATCACCAACTGCGTCATCAGGTCGTCCTTGCCGTCGAAGTGGTACGAGATGACCCCCTTCGAGATCCCCGCCCGCTCGGCGATCCGCGCCAACGAGGCATTCCCGTACCCGACCTCGGAGATCACCTCGACCGCCGCCGCGATGATCTGACGACGCCGCGCCTCCTCGATGAACGACCGCTTCTGGCCATCTGAACTATTTTCTGGCCGCATGGTCAAATTTTATCCCACACGGCCAGACCCATGCTGCCCCCAATATTGCGGGCCCGGCCCCCTACACGACCGAGGGCCGCAATCCGATCGGATTGCGGCCCTCGATGTATGGCGGATCTACAGGTACTGACCCGTATTCGACTCGGTGTCGATGGCGCGGCTGGCGGAGGCGTTCTTGCCGGTGACCAGCGTGCGGATGTAGACGATCCGCTCGCCCTTCTTACCCGAGATGCGTGCCCAGTCATCGGGATTCGTGGTGTTGGGCAGGTCCTCGTTCTCGGAGAACTCGTCCACGATCGAATCGAACAGGTGCTGGATGCGCAGACCCGGGTTGCCGGTGTCGAGCACGGACTTGATCGCGTACTTCTTCGAGCGGTCCACGATGTTCTGGATCATGGCGCCGGAGTTGAAGTCCTTGAAGTACAGGACCTCCTTGTCACCGTTGGCGTAGGTGACCTCCAGGAACCGGTTGTCCTCGCTCTCGGCGTACATGCGGTCGACGACCCGTTCGATCATCGTCTGCACACACTTGACCCGATCGCCGCCGAATTCGGCGATGTCGTCGGCGTGCAGCGGCAGCGTCTCGGTGAGGTACTTCGAGAAGATGTCCTGCGCCGCCTCGGCGTCCGGCCGCTCGATCTTGATCTTCACATCGAGGCGTCCGGGTCGCAGGATGGCCGGGTCGATCATGTCCTCGCGGTTGGACGCGCCGATCACGATGACGTTCTCCAGCCCCTCCACGCCGTCGATCTCCGACAGCAGCTGGGGCACGACGGTGGTCTCCACGTCCGAGGAGACACCCGAACCGCGGGTGCGGAAGATCGAGTCCATCTCGTCGAAGAACACGATCACCGGGGTGCCCTCGGAGGCCTTCTCCCGTGCGCGCTGGAAGATGATCCGGATGTGCCGCTCGGTCTCGCCGACGAACTTGTTCAGCAGTTCCGGGCCCTTGATGTTGAGGAAGAAGGACTTGGCCTCCTTGGCATCCTCACCGCGAGCCTCGGCGATCTTCTTCGCCAGCGAGTTGGCGACCGCCTTGGCGATCAGCGTCTTACCGCATCCTGGCGGGCCGTACAGCAGCACACCCTTGGGCGGACGCAGCGCGTACTCGCGGAACAGGTCCTTGTGCAGGAAGGGCAGCTCCACCGCATCGCGGATCTGCTCGATCTGGCGGCCCAGACCACCGATGTCCTCGTAGCCGACGTCGGGCACCTCCTCGAGCACGAGATCCTCGACCTCGGCCTTGGGGATGCGCTCGAAGGCGAAACCGGCCTTGGTGTCGACCAGCAGCGAATCGCCCGCGCGCAGGCGGCGCACCGGACGATCGGGATCCTCCACGTCGTCGACGTCCACCAGGGCTGTGAGCGGGCCCGACAGCCACACCACGCGCTCCTCGTCGGCATGTCCGACCACCAGAGCCCGGCGGCCGTCGTCGAGGATCTCGCGCAGGGTGCCCAGTTCACCGATCTGGTCGAAGTTGCCCGCCTCCACGACGGTCAGCGCCTCGTTCAGCCGCACGCTCTGCCCGTAGTGCAACTCGGAGGTGTCGATATTGGGCGAACAGGTCAGCCGCATCTTGCGCCCGGAGGTGTAGACGTCGACCGTCTGATCCTCGTAGACGCTGATCAGGATGCCGTAGCCACTCGGTGGCTGACCCAGCCGATCGACTTCCTCGCGCAAGGCCACCAACTGCTGGCGCGCCTCTTTGAGCGTGTCCATCAGCTTGGTGTTGCGAATCGTCAGCGAATCGACGCGCGCTTCCAATTCTCTTGTGCGATCCGGCGAGTCGGCGAGTTGCCTCCGGAGTGCAGCCGCCTCGGCGCGTACCGCCTCGAGCTCTCTCCAGGCCGCCGAATCCGAATTCTCGATGGGGCTCATGATGCCGCTCCTCCCAGTCCCGGTCTATCAACGCTACCGGGCCCGAACCGTTCTCGCTTTCCGACATTGTTTCGTCGTGATCACATCTGGGCTGCGTACTGCGGCTGGTCGAGCGCTTGCGCCGTCCTTGACCCTCCGCCTCCGGCGCGTTGTTCGCCGGACCCGAGCCGAGTGATACGGACCGATGCTCCTTTCACCGGTCGTACTGTTGTAGCAGTAACGCCGCGCGGACCGTATCTGTTTCCGTGCCTACCGCATTCACAGCCCGGAGCGTTACCGACCATCACAGCATCGACCACCGACACATTCGGCCGAATCGCTCCGGCACACACCGAATCAATACCCGCCGATCACCTCGGCCAATAATTAGGCTACCCTTAGTTTCCTTGTTCGGAAACAGATTGAAAGGCATTCGCTTCATATGCTTGCCCAGACTCCCCGCCGGATCGCCGCCAGAACCCTCCGCACCGCTGTGACCAGCGCATTCGCCGCAGCCGCAGCGGTCGGCGGCACCGCGATCGCCGCCGCCGACACCCCTGCCCCCGCCCCTCAGGAGCTGCAGAGCAGCCTGGATCAGTTCGTCGATCCGGGTATTCCGGCCGCCGCCAAGACCAAGCTGATCGTCGGCGGCGACCGGCGCGTGGCGAACATCGAGACGATGAACAAGGGCCTGGCCAACTACGGCAAGGTCGGCTTCAACGTCTCCGGCGTGCAGACCAAGGGCGATACCGCCGATGCCCGGGTCGCGATCGTCTCGCCGCACGGAACCATGCCCGGCGTGCCGATGAGCTGGCAGCACACCGCCGCGGGCTGGCAGATCTCCGACAGCACCGCGTGCGTGATCCTGGCCATGGGCAAGGCGCCCTGCTGAGCTGCTCGCCGACTCCGCTCAGCCCTTGGAAGGGCGGCGCTGCGGCTTGGGCGCGACCACGCCGTCGGCCAGCCGCCGCGCGCTGATCAGGAACGCGGTGTGGCCCTGCATGCGATGTTCCGGGCGAACCGCCAGGCCCACCACATGCCAGGGCCGCACCAGCGACTCCCAGGCCCGCGGTTCGGTCCAGCATTGTTGCTGCCGAAGCGCCTCCACCGTCTCCGAGAGCTGCGTCACGGTCGCCACGTAGACCAGGAGCACGCCGCCGGGGATCAGCGCCTTGGCGACCGCGGGCAGCGCGTCCCAGGGTTTGAGCATGTCCAGCACGGCGCGATCGACCTTCTCGCCGTCGTAGTCGGCGACGTCACCGAGCGTCAGCGTCCAGTTAGCTGGACGTTCGCCGAAGAACCGTTCGACGTTGCGGACCGCATGTTCGGCGTGATCGTCGCGGATCTCGTACGAGAGCACCTGCCCCTCCGGGCCCACCGCGCGCAGCAGTGAGCACGTCAGCGCGCCGGACCCCGCACCGGCCTCGAGTACGCGCGCGCCGGGGAAGACATCACCCTCGTGCACGATCTGTGCGGCGTCCTTCGGATAGATCACCGCCGCACCGCGTGGCATCGACAGCACGTAGTCGACCAGCAGCGGGCGCAACGCGAGATACGGTGTGCCATTGGCAGATTGGACCACCGTGCCCTCGTCGGCGCCGATCAGGTCGTCATGGGAGATCTGGCCCTTGTGGGTGTGGAAGTCCTTGCCCGGCTCCAGCACGACCGTGTGCTGGCGGCCCTTGGCGTCGGTCAGCTGCACCCGGTCACCCTCGGTGAATGGACCGGTCCGTCTGGCCGTCATGGATCTCCGTTCTCTTACTTGTCGGTGCCCCCGGCTAGCCTGCCAGGTATGTCAGCGCCGCCGACGATCACCCCGCCGCCGGAGCCTGCGCATGCGTACACTCCGGCGCTGTCTCCTTCACGGGCAATGGATTTCAAACAATGTCCGCTGAAATACCGCCTGCGCGCGGTGGATCGGATACCCGAGCCTCCGGCGCGGCCCGCGGTGCGCGGCACGGTGGTGCACGCGGTCCTGGAGTCACTGTACGGGTTACCCAGCGGCGAACGAATTCCCGACCGCGCCGCCACCCTCGTCGCCCCCGCCTGGCAACGTTTGCTGGCTGAACGCCCGGAGCTCGCCGAGGTGGTCGAAGAGGGTGGTCTCGACGGTTTCCTGGACGAGGTGCACCGGCTGGTCCAGACCTATTACAACCTGGAGGATCCCACCGCCTTCGACCCGGAGTCCTGCGAATCGCTCATCGAGGTGAGCCTGCCGGACGGCTCCCCGCTGCGCGGTTTCGTCGACCGCATCGACGTCGCCCCCGGCGGCCGCCTGACGGTGGTGGACTACAAGACCGGCCGCTCCCCCGCACCCGGCAGCGAGAACCGCGCCCTGTTCCAGCTCAAGTTCTACGCCCTGATCATGCTGCGCACCCGCGGTGTCGCACCCACCCGGCTACGCCTGATCTACCTGTCCGACGGCCAGATCCTCACCTACCACCCCGACGAGGAGGAACTACTACGCTTCGAGCGCATCCTCTCGGCCCTCTGGACGGCCATCAGCACCGCTCTGCGCACCGGTGATTTTCCGCCCAACCGCAGCCGGCTCTGCCAATACTGCGATTACCAGGCTCTGTGCCCGGCCTTCGGCGGCACCCCGCCGCCCTATCCGGGTCCGCCACCCACCGTGGCGGACCCGCGCTAGGCGCGGCCTAGAACCTGCAGGAGCGGATATCGGTTGCGAGGATGGCCTTGGCGCCCATATCGGCGAGCTGGTCCATGAGCGCGTTGCTCTGCTTGCGGGGAACCATCGCGCGCACGGCGACCCAGCCCGGATCGGCGAGCGGGGAGACGGTGGGCGACTCCAGGCCCGGGGTGATCTTCACGACGGCGTCGAGCAGATCCTTGGGGCAGTCGTAGTCGAGCATCAGGTACTGCTGGGCGAACACCACGCCCTGGATGCGCGCGACGAGCTGGTTGCGGCCCTTGTCACTGCGTTCGGATCCGGCGCCCTCGATCAGCACCGCTTCCGAATCGCACAGCGACTCACCGAACGCCACCAGATTGTGCTGACGCAGAGTCCGACCCGAGCCCACCACATCGGCGATGGCATCGGCGACGCCGAGCTGGATGGAGATCTCCACCGCGCCGTCGAGACGGATCACCTCGGCCTGGATGCCGCGACGCTGCAGGTCGGCCAGCACCAGATTCGGATACGAGGTGGCGATGCGCTTGTCGTAGAGGTCCTCGACCTTCCATTCGCGACCGGCGGGCGCGGCATAGCGGAATCGGGAGCCGCCGAAACCCAGGCTCAGCCGCTCCTGGACCGGTGCACCGGAGTCCAGCGCGAGGTCGCGACCGGTGATGCCCAGATCGAGTTCACCCGACCCGACGTAGATCGCGATGTCCTTGGGACGCAGGAAGAAGAATTCGACCTGATTGGCGTTGTCGATCACCGACAGATCGCGCCCATCGGTGCGCTTGCGGTAACCGGCTTCGGTGAGGATGGCGACGGCGGCCTCGGACAGGGCGCCCTTGTTGGGTACTGCGACGCGGAGCATGGGGATGTTGTCCTTTCCGGACTCGTGACGGAGGGATTGTGTGTGGACGGCCGCGCGGGCATCGCGCGAGCTATCCGTCACAGATGTCGGTACACGTCCTCCAGACGCAGTCCCCGGCCCACCATCAGCACCTGCACCCAATACAGCAGCTGCGAGATCTCCTCGGACAGCGCGTCGTCGCTCTCGTGCTCGGCCGCCAGCCAGACCTCACCGGCCTCCTCCAGCACCTTCTTGCCCTGCGAATGCACACCGGCGTCCAATGCCGCCACGGTTCCGGACCCCTCGGGGCGGTTGACCGCACGATCCTGGAGCTCGGCGAACAGGGTTTCGAAGTTCTTCACGGGTCGTGATTCTTTCAGATCCGGGGGCAGGGTGTTTTTTCGGCCTCCGGTGAGCAACTCTCGGAGTCAAGCGGTCACTCGGCCGGGCCGATCGATGGCGTAGACGTAGTGATGGCCGTCGTCGGCGGGACTGTCCGGCGTCATCGGGCCCTCGGCGATCCGGTGCATCCCGGCCTTCTCCAGCGCGCGCCACGACGGCCGATTCTTCGCGGCGACCGGGATGATCACGCAATCGGCGAGCGGGTATTCGAACCAGGTCGCGGCGATCATCGCGCGAATCATCGCCGGTCCGAGACCGCGCCCGACCCGTTGCGGATCGCCGATGAAGTAGTCGAGCGAGGCCGCCTCGGTCGGCACCGTGATCAACTTCACCAGGTCCTCGAGGTACTCCGGAAAGTCGGTCAGCCGGCACCGCTGCATCAGGCCGATCGGTTCGGCGTCGGCGAAGATCAGCAGATCCTCTCCCGGTTCCTCGCCGCGCATGCACGGGCCGAAGTCGCGTTCGACCGCCGCCGGGGTGAATTCGTGGTTCCACCAGCGATGCACATGAGGCTGTGCCAGCCACCCGCACAGCAGCGGGAAGTCCGCGGCGCTCAGCCGCCGCCAGGTGAACTCGGGCAGGGATCCGCCGGTCATGAAGCCGACGCTAACAGTGCAGGTAGTCCGTTTTCACCCGATTTTTCGCGGCGGCACAGCGCCGCTCGCGGATTCCGGCGACAGGTCACCGGAATCCGCGAGGAGTGGCTATCCGGCGAGCAGCACCTGAAGTTCGGCCACGGCGATGCGCAGCTGTTCGGCGAACGCGTGCATTTCGTTCGCCACCGAGGTCGGCGTGGCCAGGTACAGGTTCCAGCGGTCCGGCAGCAGGACGTACGCGACGCCGATGCACTTGGCGCTCGTGCAGCCGAAACCGAAGTACTCGATATTCGCCGACGGCGCCGAGCTGGTGCTCAGATAGTCGTCACGGGTGATCAGCCAGCCGGGACTGTCGTAGAACGGCATCGGCTCGGTGATGCCGAGCTCGGCGCCGCGACGCCGCTGGATCATCTGCAACTCCCACAGATGCTGTTCGGGCGCCTTGCCGCTCTGGCATTCCTTCGCCCGAGCCACGTGCGCCTGCGCGGCGGTGCGCGCGATCTCCTGCCGCTGCTGCGCCGACAATGCCGGATCATCCATGGCCGCAACGAATTCCAGCATCTCCGGAGTCACCACGCGCATCGCCTCGGTCCGCCCGTTGCGATACTGGCGAGTGGCGATCGATTCGTAGGTGGCCCCGGTGAGCCCCTTGCTGCGCCGGTGCGCGAGCTGATAACTCAACTGCGCGAAGGCATCCGGCGAAATGCCCAGCGATTTGGCCTGCTGGGTGCCGAAATCGGGGAAGGAGACCGTGAGGGTCGCGTTGTCGGCAGCGAACGCCGCGAACGATGCTGCGGCCCGGTGGATTTCACCACGCAACGCCTCGTCCAGCGAGAACTCGACGGCTTCGATCGGCGGGATGCCCTGCGCCCGAGCGCCGGAGCGCTCGGCGTGTTCGGCGACGGTCTGCTCCAACAGCGCGTCCACGAAGGACAGGATCGTGGTGCCGTCCAGCCCGCAGTGCTCGACGTTGATTCCGGCGGTGCCGTCGGCGAATATCAGGAACGACACCGCCTTGTCGAACCACCGGTTCCCGCTGTCGCCGTGCAACAGCTGGTCACAGGCGTGCTGGGTGTCGTGCGGGGCGAAATCCTCCAGACAGACGCTGAACAGCGCGGTCTCGATGACGTCCAGCGCCGCGGCGTTCACCGGTTCGGCGCGCAACGTCGGATACACGCCCGCCCATTCCACCCGGGACAGCGTGGTGAGGTGTCCGACCGCCGTGCCGTCCGCCGCTCGGCTCGCGCCTGATTTCATCACCGCACGCAGGCCGCCCGCGAGATCCTCGGGGGCATAGGGCGTTCCGGACGAATCGAGCACGTCCATCCGGAATATGTTGCCGCGGAACAACACCACGATGTGCCGGGCCTGCGAGGGGCCGGGCCACTGCGCGCTGTACGGCACGCGCACGGTGTCCTGCGGATCGCCGGGAATCCTGGTCTCGGAGAACAGCGACTTGTTCTGCGCCATCGAAAGATGCTGTCCGCGTTGCAGGATCGGCGGAATCAGTTCCTGATCGAGCAGCAGTTTGTAGTCCACCGCCGCGGTGATGATCGCCGCGGCCCGATCGACCTGCCGCGCGCCGGCGGCGTCATCCGAGGTCGCCTCGGACACCGACGCGGCCGAGCGGGCCAGCGGGGTGTCGTCGCGGAAGAGGAAGAAGAAGTTGGCGTTCAACGCAATTCGATCGCGCCGCCCCAGATACCGCGACGGCCAGAACTCGTCCAGCCAACTGCTCACCCCCGGCTCCGCATCGAACCGGACCAGATCCGCATGCAGGGCGCGGGCCGGGCCGTCCTCGCGCAGCAGATCCTGTACCGCGAGGCGGGTCTGCTCGGATTCCTCGTCGGTGAGCAGCGGAGCGCTCCACTGCAGAAAGCGGGCGCAACTGTCTTCGAGTGTCGGCAGCGGCACACGCGGCAGCTGGTCGTCGAAGGCGAAGGTGCGGTCGGTCACTGGCGGTCCTCGGGGTCGATGGGTACGGGGCCGGTTGGTGAGACATGTGCGTATCGATCATCGCGTCCGGTCGCCGAGCGACCGGACGCGGGCCGATCAGACGGACTCGGATCGCCCGGGAGCGGGCGAATCAGGTTCGTACGGTTCGGGTGTCGAATAGTACAACTCGGCGTGCATCCAGCCGTCCTCCTCCACCCCCGAAGGATCGATTCCCTTGGCGGACAAGGTGTTCAGCACCTGCGTGCGCTCGGCATCGGAGGCGAAACGGCGCTGGTGGAAGGTGCCGGGCATCTTGCGGGTGTGGTAACCCAACCGGGACAGCCGCCGGGCGATCGGCTCGTAGTCGTACATCCGCAACACGAAATGCGCCATCCAGGGCAGGCGCTCGCCGTGCGCGTGCACCACCTGCAGCAGCGTGCGATCGGTGACGTAGCCGATGCATCCGGTGGAGATCACCATGTCCGTGGACGCGAGCACCGTGCGCTGTGCCGCGGTCGGTGGACCCGATTCCAGGTCGGCGTGCACCGCGTCGTGTAGCAGTCCGGCGGCGGTGGCGTAGGCCAGCGCCGGCTCGGAGGCGTCCATACCCACGAAGCGTACCTGCGGATGCCGGTCGCGGGCCGCCAGACGGGCGCGGTCCCGCTCGATCCGCGCGGTGGTGTCCCCGCCGCGGTAGTGCTCGGCCAGCTGGGCGACGGTGGTGTCGAACCGCATGAGCGCGGCGCTCACCCCGTAGGAGCAGCCGATGTCCAGGACGGTCGGCGCCGCGCCGACGGCGGCTCGGTAGTCGGCGATGAAGCTCTCGAAGTGCGGTTTGGCCAATTCCGGTATCCGATAGTCCAATTCGGACATGCGGAGGTAGTAGTCACGAGGATCGGTACGGTCGTAGATGTCGTCGAACGAGGCTTTTCCAGTGCTGTGCAAGGAAACCGGCACGGGCACTCCTCTCAATCGAGTAATCGGTCACCGCGCACGGATCGGCCCGCCGCGGCCAGATGGTCCGGCAGGACCCGCCCGAACAGCTGCCTGGTGCGCTCGGCTGTGCCGATCACCCCGGGACGCTCGTTGTAGGCGAAAATTGCGGTGTGCCGCTGTCGATCTCCCGCGACCGGCGACACCCGGTGCAGCGAGAACCGGCCTTGGAACAGTTGCAGATCTCCTGGCCGCAGCTCGAGCCGTCGTACGAGTTCGTCCCCCGCGCCGGTCAGCACCGAGCGCACATCGTCGAGATTCTCCGCCTCCGGCGACCGGATCCCCGGGCAGTACTCGAAGGTTCCGCCCTCGTCCGGCAACTGGGTCAGCATCGACACGGTGAACTCGTTGGTGTCGAAATGCCACGGATGCGACATGCCCGGCGACACGACGTTCAGGCACAGCCCGGCCAGCGGGTCGGCAAACTCGTGCAGCGCGGGCAGTTCGAAACAGTCGGCGAGAAATCGCCGGAACAGCGGACTGCTGTACAGGATCTGGATCAGCGCCTCGGGTGGGATGAGATCGCGTGCCACGAAGGCGTTTCCACGCTCGAGCACGATCCGGCCCGGATGATCCGCCGGCAGATCCGCATCCAGCGGGATGTTGTACGCGTTCACCCGTTCGACGCGATAGTAGGCCTGCGGGGCGAGCGCGACGCCTTCGGTGCGCAGCGCCTCGAGCAGCTCCGGACGAATGAAACCCCGGAGCACACAACAGCCGTCAGCACCCAGGTCGGCCCGTGCCGTGCCGACTACCTCGTCCCATGCCGCGGATCGCGGCTCCCGCAACGGATACCGGACGGTATCGATGATCGCTTCCAGGGTGCCCGAGTCGTCCTGTCCCGAACCGTTTTCCGATTCATGCACCTGCGCCCCCTGTCGCTGTCATGGCGACCATTGTGACCCGGGGACGGCGGGTCCACGGCAATTCGGACAGATCGTTGGCATAAATCACAAACCGGCGAGTAGCCGTGCGCAACAGCGCCATTCATGATCACAACCGATCGGACCGACCGTCCCGTATGTATCGACATCGGCAATCGGCGGCGACGACGGAACCGATGCGCGAGAACGTGCGGCAGACTCAGACGAGTGCGTCCAGATCGGCGATCGTCAGTCCGATCAGGGAATCGCGGAAGGTGTAGCCGGGTGCGGGCGGCACCGGAATCTCACACGGGATCACCAGCACCGCGCAGCCCGCGGCCGCCGCGGACGCCGAACCGGTCGGTGAATCCTCCACCGCCACACAGTGTTCGGGAGCGATGCCGAGCAGTTCGGTGGCACGGCGATACGGGTCGGGCGCGGGTTTGCCGTGCGCCACCTCGTCACCGCACACCGAGATGTCGAAGTGCTCGCGGCCGAGCGTGTTCAGGCACACCTCGGCGACCTCCCGCTGCGTATTGGTGACCAGCGCGCTCCGCAATCCCGCCGCACGGACCATCCGCAACGCCTCCCGCGCGCCGGGCCGCCAGGGAATCGGACCGGCCATCAACTCGGTCACCCGCCGCTGCAGCCACTCCCCCGCCTCGGCCATCCGCACCGGATCCGGTTCGAGTCCCAGACCGGTGAAGATGATCCGCAGGGCATTCGCCGCGGCGGAGCCGATCAGCGCATGTCTGGTCGCATCGGTCATCTCACCGCCGAGTTCGACAGACAGTTCGCGCACCGCGATGTCCCAGAGTTTCTCCGAATCCAGCAGAGTGCCGTCCATATCCCACAGCACGGCCTTCGCGGCGGGTACGGACACCCGGCGACTCCTTTTCCTCGGATCTGTCGTCCGGAGCCGGTTATCGGCCTCCGGGTGCGTACACCGCCCCCCGAAATGGCTACTTTCCGAGGTGATCACGCCGTCGCCAGACTATCGGCCCGGCACCTGTGACCTGGATCCGGCCCAGCACGGGTAACTCGGCCGGATCAGCGCTCATCCCACCTGGGAGTCGAGGATCACCGTCTGACCGTTGACCGAACCGACCCGGCACCACCGCTGCTCCGAGGTGACCTGTCCGTTCTTGTAGTGGTACGTGACCGTGCCGGTAGCCGTATCGCCGTTCTCGGATACCCCGCTCACCGTCACCGAACTGAATTCACCCCAGAATTGCAGGTAGTTGTCGTATCCGCCGGACGAGGACTGATACCCGGAGGACAGCAGCGGCCACGCGGCTGCCGCATTGCCCGGCAGCATGCCGTAGTAGCTGCTCATGAATCCGGCGGGGTCGGCGGGCGCGGCCGCTGTGGTGGTGGTCGTCGTGGTGGTACTCGACGCCGGCGCGGACGTCGTGGTGCTGTTCGCGGTGGTCGGGGCGGCGCTGCCGGTGCTCTGCGCACCGGCGGCAGGCGGCACGGCCGCGGCGGACGCGGCCTGGGTCGACGATGCCGCGGCGACGGTGTGGTCGTCTCCACCGCTGCGCACCATCGCGACCAACCCGACGATCACCAACACCACGACGACACCGGCCGCCGCGAGAACGAGCACGCGACGGTTGGCCGTCAGGGCGGTCGGCTTCGGTTTGTCGACCGGCGCTGCGACCGGAGTCGTCCCGCCCGGACCTCCCGCACCGATGTGCAAGGTCGGATCGGCCGCATTACCCGCCGCCGCACCGCCCGCCATGACCGTCGTCGCGGCCGCACCGTCGACCGCGGATGATTTCGGCAGGATCTTGGTAGCCGAAGGCGGCAGCACCGGCGCTCGTCCCTCGGCGACCGCCTCGAGTTCCTTCTGCGCCTCGGTCATGGTCGGCCGGTCGCCCGGCTCCGCGGCCAGCAAGCGCATCAGCACCGGAGCCAATGTGCCGGCGCGCTGCGGGGCGGGCACCTCCGCGCGCACCACCGAGTGCAGGACGGCCAGCGGGTTGTCGCCCTCACCGAACGGTGGCTGACCCTCCACCGCCGCGTACAACGTCGAGCCCAGCGCGAACACGTCCGACGGGGATTCCGGATTCTCCCCGCGCGCCACCTCGGGCGCCAGATAGGCGGGCGTGCCCGCGAGAAATCCGGTGGAGGTGACCGTGACATCGCCGACCGCGCGGGAAATGCCGAAATCGGTGATCTTCACCGCGCCGTTGTCCGCGACCAGAATGTTGGCCGGTTTCACATCGCGATGCACGATTCCGGCATCGTGCGCGGCAGCCAGCGCGGCGGCCACCCGCGCGCCGATCCGGGCCGCCTCCTGGGGATCGAGATGTCCCTTCTCCTTCATCAGCGTCGCCAGGCTCGGTGCGTCGACGAATTCCATGACCAGCCACGGCTGGCCGTCCTCCTCCGCGACGTCGAATACCGTGACCGCGTTCTGATGATGCAGCCGCGCCGCGATGCGCCCCTCACGCATCGCGCGCATCTTCGCCTCCAGCGCCTGCGACCGCGTCAGGCCGGGTGCTAGCAGAAGTTGCTTCACCGCGACCGTTCGCCGCAACCGGACGTCACTTGCCCGCCAGACGACCCCCATTGCCCCCGAGCCGATGGGATCGCCCAGCCGGTAACGTCCCGCAATCAGCCGGTCTGATGTCATGTTCTCGTGCCCCTCCTACGCTTGCACGCCGAGCCACCCTGCCACTCTGCGTGAAGCCCGGAAACTCAAATATCTTATGCGTTAAAATATTTCGCTTCCGGATGCAGTAGGACGAACGCATCCGTCGACTGCTCCGGATGCAGTTGCAACTCGTCGGACAGTGTGACACCGATCCGCTCGGATTCGAGAATCGACACCAGTTTCGCCCGATCCTCGAGTTCCGGGCATGCGCCGTAGCCGAATGAGTAACGCGCACCACGATATCCGAGCTTGAAGTACTCCTGCACATCGGCGGGATCGTCGTCGGACACCGCATGCCCGTCCAGCACGAGTTCCTCGCGAATCCGGCGATGCCAGTATTCGGCCAGCGCCTCGGTCAGCTGCACGCCGATGCCGTGCACCTCGAGGTAGTCGCGGTAATTGTCCTGTGCGAACAACTCGTTGGCGAAATCGGCGATCGGCTGGCCCATCGTGACCAGCTGGAACGGCAGCACGTCCACCTGTCCGGTTCGTGCCGCGAGTTCGCGCGAACGGATGAAATCGGCGATACACAGGAAACGGTCGCGTTGCTGGCGCGGGAATGTGAACCGATAACGCTCCGGCGCACCGGGATCCGCTTCGGTGAGCACGATCACCTCATCGCCCTCGGAGACCGCGGGGAAATATCCGTAGACGACCGCCGCATGGGCGAGTACACCCTCGGCGGTGAGCCGATCGAGCCAGTACCGCAGTCGCGGACGACCCTCGGATTCGACCAATTCCTCGTAACTGGGCCCCTCGCCGCCGCGTTGCCCACGCAGGCCCCACTGCCCGAGGAACAGCGCCCGTTCGTCGAGCAGACCCGAATATTCCTGCAGCGAAAGGCCCTTCACCACCCGGCTGCCCCAGAACGGCGGCACCGGGATGGGCAGATCGGCAGCCACATCGGAGCGGGCGGGCACATCCACCGGCACCTCGGCCGCCTTGCGTTCGGCCGCAATGCGTTTGGAGCGTTCGTGCCGGGCCTTGCGCTCGGCGGCCTTCTCCCGCGCGGCGATCGCCTCCGGACTGTCGACATCGAGACCGCCGCCGCGTTTGATCGTCATGATCTCGTCCATCAGGCGCAGGCCCTCGAACGCATCGCGCGCGTAGTGCACATCACCCGCGTAGACCTCGGTCAGATCGTTCTCGACGTACGAGCGGGTCAGCGCGGCTCCGCCCAGCAGCACCGGGAACTGATCGGCCATCCCGCGGGTGTTGAGCTCCTCGAGGTTCTCCTTCATCACCACGGTCGACTTGACCAGCAGACCGGACATGCCGATCACGTCGGCCTTCTTGTCCACCGCGGCGTCCAGGATCGTCGCGATCGGCTGCTTGATGCCCAGGTTGACGACCTCGTAGCCGTTGTTGGACAGGATGATGTCGACCAGGTTCTTGCCGATGTCGTGCACGTCGCCCTTGACCGTGGCCAGCACGATGCGGCCCTTGCCCGAATCGTCGGTGGCCTCCATGTGCGGTTCGAGGTAGGCGACCGCGGCCTTCATCACCTCCGCGGACTGCAGCACGAACGGCAGCTGCATCTGGCCCGAGCCGAACAGCTCGCCGACGGTCTTCATCCCGGACAGCAACGTCTCGTTGATGATCCGCAGCGGCGGCACCTCGGTCATGGCCGCATCCAGATCGGCCTCGATATCGTTGCGCTCACCGTCGACGATGCGCCGCTCGAGCCGGTCGAACAGCGGCAGTGCGGCCAGTTCCTCGGCGCGCGAGGCCCTGGAGGAGGCCGTGGAGACGCCCTCGAACATCGTCATCAGCTTCTGCAGCGGGTCGTAGCCGTCGCTGCGCCGGTCGTACACCAGATTAAGCGCCGTCTCGCGCTGCTCCTCGGGAATCCGGCTGATCGGCAGGATCTTCGAGGCGTGCACGATCGCCGAATCCAGTCCGGCTTCGACGCATTCGTGCATGAAGACCGAGTTGAGCACCTGGCGCGCGGCCGGATTCAGGCCGAAGGAGATGTTCGACAGGCCCAGGGTGGTCTGCACGTCCGGATGCTTGCGCTTGAGTTCGCGGATCGCCTCGATGGTCTCCAGACCGTCGCGCCGGGACTCCTCCTGACCGGTGCCCAGGGTGAAGGTCAGCGTATCGATGATGATGTCGCTCTCGGCCAGGCCCCAGTTGCCGGTGATGTCGGCGATCAGGCGCTCGGCGATCTCGACCTTGTGCTGCGCGGTGCGCGCCTGGCCCTGCTCGTCGATGGTCAGCGCGACCACCGCCGCGCCGTGCTCGGCGACCAGCTCCATGGTCTTCTGGAAGCGCGACTCCGGACCCGCGCCGTCCTCGTAGTTCACCGAGTTGACCGCGCAGCGGCCGCCCAGATGCTCCAGACCCGCTCGCAGCACCGGGGTTTCGGTGGAGTCGAGCATGATCGGCAGCGTCGAGGCGGTGGCCAGACGGCTCGCCAGGGCCTCCATGTCCTTGGTGCCGTCGCGGCCGACGTAGTCGACGCACAGGTCCAGCATGTGCGCACCGTCGCGAGTCTGGTCCTTGGCGATGTCCAGGCACCTCTGCCAGTCCTCGGCCAGCATCGCCTCACGGAATGCCTTGGAGCCGTTGGCATTCGTGCGCTCGCCGATCATCAGCACCGACGCGTCCTGCTCGAACGGGACCGCGGTGTACATACTCGACACACTCGGCTCGTGCACCGGCCGGCGATCGCCCCGGGTCGCACCGCGCACCGCCTCGGCGACCTGACGGATGTGCTCGGGGGTGGTGCCGCAGCAGCCGCCGACCAGCGCCAAACCGAACTCGGTCACGAAACCGCTCAGCGCGGCCGCCAATTCCTCTGGCGTCAATGGGTATTCGGCGCCATTGGGACCCAGCACCGGCAGGCCCGCGTTCGGCATCACCGACACCGGCAGCTTCGCGTGCTTGGACAGGTGCCGCAGATGTTCGCTCATCTCGGTCGGGCCGGTGGCGCAGTTCAGGCCGATCATGTCGACCCCGAGCGGCTCGATCGCGGTCAACGCCGCGCCGATCTCGCTGCCCACCAGCATCGTTCCGGTGGTCTCCACGGTGACGTGGGTGATGATCGGAATCCGGCGGCCCGCCTGGACCATCGCCCGCCGCGAACCAGTCACCGCGGCCTTGACCTGCAACAGGTCCTGGCAGGTCTCGATCAGGATCGCATCGGCACCGCCGTCGAGCATGCCCAGCGCGGCCTCGGTGTACGCATCGCGCAGGGCGGCGAACGGCGCATGGCCCAGCGTCGGCAGTTTGGTACCCGGTCCCATGGAGCCCAGCACGTATCGCGGAGTGCCCTCGGCGCCCGGACCCATCTCGTCGGCGACCTCGCGGGCCAGCCGGGTGCCGCGCTCGGACAGATCCCGGATCCGGTCCGCGATGTCGTAATCGGCCAGATTGGGCAGATTGCAGCCGAATGTGTTGGTCTCCACCGCATCCGCACCGGCCTCGAAGTAGGCGCGGTGGATGTGCCGCAGCACGTCCGGACGGGTGTCGTTGAGGATCTCGTTGCAGCCCTCGAGGCCGCGGAAGTCGTCCAGCGACAGATCCGCGGCCTGCAGCATGGTGCCCATCGCACCGTCTCCGATCACGACACGCCGGGCGAGCGTGTCGAGCAAGGTGGTATCGAACTCGGCGCGAGGGGACACAGACATGTACTAGAGGGTAATGGGAAGCACGGACAAGTCCGACGACAGCGCCGGGCCTCAGGCGCCGGAAGTGGTCCGCGCCACACTCGATCCGGCCACCCGGTCGGCCCGCCACACGGTATGCCCGAAATTCGCAACCGGCCCCGCCCAACACGGACACGCTGTCGGCAATATGCCATGAACAGCAGGGCCTGTACACCGTAGGCTGACCGGGTGAACGCCAGTGCATCACCCGATCCGGACCTGCCGACGTTGCGCGATCCGGTGCTCGTCGCCGCCTTCGAGGGCTGGAACGACGCCGCCGACGCCGCCAGCGGCGCCATCGAGCATCTGGAACTGATCTGGGACGCCGAACCTCTCGCCGAACTCGACTCCGAGGACTACTACGACTACCAGGTGAACCGGCCGACGGTCCGCCAGGTCGACGGCGTGACCCGTGAGATCCAGTGGCCCGCCACGACGCTGTCGGTGTGCTCGCCGCCGGGCAGTGAGCGCGATGTGGTGCTGTTACACGGGATCGAACCGAATATGCGATGGCGCAGTTTCTGTGACGACATTCTCGAACTCGTGGAGCAACTGCGGGTGACCACCGTGGTCATCCTCGGCGCGCTGCTCGCCGATACCCCGCACACCCGCCCCGTCCCGGTCACCGGAACCGCCTACAACAAGGAGGCGGCCGAGCAGTTCAGCCTCGAGCAGACCCGCTACGAGGGGCCGACCGGGATCACCGGCGTCCTGCAGGACGCCTGCGTTCGCGCGGGCGTCCCGGCCGTGTCGTTCTGGGCGGCCGTGCCGCACTACGTCTCGCAGCCGCCCAACCCCAAGGCCACCATCGCCCTGCTGCACCGGGTCGAGGAGGTTCTGGACATCGAGGTCCCACTGGGTGAGCTACCCGCCCAATCCGAGGACTGGGAGTCCGCGGTGGACGAGATGACCGAGGGTGACGACGAGGTCAGCGAGTACGTGCGCTCGCTCGAGGAACGCGGTGACGCGGCCGTCGACCTGAACGAGGCCATGGCCAAGATCGACGGCGACGCGATAGCCGCCGAGTTCGAGAAGTACCTACGCCGCCGCGGCGGACCCGGCGGATTCGGGCTGTAATTCCGGTCTCGGCAACTTTGGCCTCCGCTTCGCTCCGGCGGGCCGCGGCCCCCCACGGCTCGATTCTTCCCTCCCTCCGCTCCCCCGCTTCGCTCCTGGCGCTCCACTCAGTCCAGAATCGACCCGGGCCGCGGCCTTCGGTGTTGGCGTTGTCGAGGGTGGGCGGGCCTGGGTTGTCCGCGGGTCGGCGTTGTTCGGGGCGGGCGGGCCTGGGTTGTCCCCGGGGTCGGCGTTGTTCGGAGTGGGCGAAACGAAGGAGCCCATGGGGCTGTCCACGGACGCGCCCAGCGGCGAAGCGTCTCCGTGCGCCGGAACTCGCCCGCGAAGCGATAGGCAAAACCACAGCACCCCAAGGTTTTCGGCGCGGCGCGCCGTTCCGGGGGCGCCGCGTAGGCGACGAAGGAGCAAGCGGCGCCCCCGGAACGGCGAGCCCTAGGGCGCCGAAAACTCGCCGGAGCGAAGCGGAGGCAAATTAGATACCGTCCAGACTCTTGCTTCTGCTTCGTCGGCCAACTTGGCCAGCAGGATCTCGCGCGGGATGGTCTGTCCTGCCAGGTGCTCCAGGGACGGGACCACGACGTGGTGTGCGTCTGCGCGCTTGAGTTCGGCGGTCAGCTCCGCGAAGGCGGTGCCGTCACCGGTTGTCGATTCATGGAACGTCGCGGCGAAGCACATCCCCGCAGAACTGGCGAGGCTGCACATGGCGTCCTCGAGCTCCTCGGAGTCGCCTCCGGCCAGTTCGTCACGCACATACCCGTAGATCAACGCTTCCACCCGAACCTCCGTTGGGATCTGGATAGGGATTCGCTGTTCTGTTGTCGGACCCCCGCACGTGGCGGGGCACTGCTCGACGAGATATCGCTGCTCGTTCGATCCGATACCACTGCTTCGGCGGTACCGCGCGGGCCGGAAATCGACCCGCTTCGAGCATGCGCCATCGACAAATGTAATTGCAGATGTCAATGCGCTGACATTCGGATGCCCTATCCGGGCCATCTGGAGTTAACTGGTGGGATACTGACCGCGTGGCCGCTGGTGACGATCGACCCGTCTGGGCAGTCAGGATGCGTTCAGAACGAGATGCCAGGGGGTGGTCACAAACCGAAGCGGTTCGCGCGATGCGCGCCAAGTCCTCGCACAATCTGCCGACCGACAGCACGTTGCTACGCAACTGGCGGCGGTGGGAGTCGGGCGAATCGCGTCCGGACGAGTTCTACGCGCCGATCATCGCCGCTGCCTTCGACACCGTCACCGCGGCGTTCTTCCCCAAGGCCCGGCCGAGCCGGGACGACGAGTTGCTGTCCTCCACCGGGATGGACACGCTCGAGTTCCTCGGCCGGCTGCGCATGTCCGACGTCTCGGCGGCCACCCTGGACGCCATCCGGATCACCGCCGAGCGGCTGTGCTGCGAATACCCGTGCAGCGATCCGCGCACTCTGCATGCCGAAGGCACCGCGTGGCTGCGGCGCATCACCTCCCTGCTGGACGGCCGGTTGACCTTGGCGCAGCATCGCGAGGTGCTGGTCCTGGCCGGATGGGTCGCGCTGCTGGTGGGTTGCCTGGACTACGACCTGGGCCGACGCACCGAGGCCGAGGCCACCCGCCGCGCGGCGCTGTCCCTGGGCCAGGAGGCCGACCACGTCGAGATCGTCGGCTGGGGCGCGGAGATGGCCGCCTGGTTCGCCCTCACCCAGGGCAACTACCGCGGCGCGATCGACGCCGCGGGCGCCGCTTTGGCAAGCACTCAGCAACTCGCCGTCGGGGTCCAGCTCGCCGCGCAGCAGGCCAAGGGCTGGGCACGGCTGGGCGATCGCACGGCGATGGAGGCGGCGCTGCGGCGGGGGCGCGCGATCCTGGAACGCCTCGACCATCCGGTCAACCTGGACAACCACTTCGTCGTGGATCCGCAGAAGCTCGACTTCTACGCCATGGACTGCTGCCGCGTCATCGGTGAGGACCAGTTGGCGCGAAACTATGCGCACCAGGTGCTCCGGGCCTCCACGGGCCCCGGTGACACCGTCCTCAAACCCATGCGGGTCTCCGAGGCTCGGCTGACCCTGGCCGTGGTGGCCGTGCGCGAGGGCGAACTCGACCGGGCCGTGGACGAGGGGCTGCGCGCATTCACCGGAACCCGGCGCTCGCTGCCGTCGCTGATGTGGATCGCGGGCGAAACCGCACGTGAGATGATCGCGCACTATCCCGAGGACGCTCGCACCCACACCTACCTCGACCAGTTGCGTGAGGTGGCAACACCGTAACCGGGCCTTGTTACGCTCCCCCAATGGATTTCAGTCTACGGTCCTGCTCGTGGCGGGGGCATGCCACCTACGCGCCCGACGAGACCGAACTCGCTGCACGCCTGCATGTTTCGACTCCGGCCGGAGTCGCGTGGCGGTGCCTGCGCTGCGGCAACTTCGTCGTCGGTGATCCGGTGGGCAGCGGTCCGGCCGACGAGGCGCCGGAGGTGCCGCGCGGGCGGCTGCTGCGGGACCGGTTCATCATGCGGTTCCTGGCGATCGAGCGCATTCTGCGCGGTCTGGTCTTCGTCGCGCTCGGGGCGGGGGTGTTCAAGGTGCGCAATTCGCAGCATCAGCTGCGCGCGGCCTTCGACAAGGAGATGCCACTGATCCAGCCGCTGGCCGATCAGATCGGCTGGAATCCGGACAATTCGAAGATCGTGCATTTCATCGAACAGGGCTGGAAGCTCTCGCCGACAGTGCTCACCCTGATCGCGGTCGGACTGCTGGCCTACGCTGCGATCGAATTCATCGAGGCGGTCGGGCTGTGGCTCGCTCAGCGCTGGGGCGAGTACTTCGCGGTCATCGCGACCGCGATCTTCCTGCCGCTGGAGATCTACGAGCTGACCGAGAAGATCACCGTGTTGCGCGCGGGTGCGCTGGTGATCAATGTCGCTGCGGTGCTGTGGCTGCTGTGGTCCAAGCGACTGTTCGGAATCAACGGCGGCGGGCGCGCGTACCACGCCGAACACAACGAGGCGAGCCTGCTCACGGTGGAGCGGTCGGCCGTCGCGCTGCCCGCGTCCTGATCGATGACGCCCGACGCGTCGCGGGCTCGGCGCGCCGATGCCGGGGACGCGTCGTCGCCCGCGGGCATCGGTATTACCCTCGACCCGGTGACCGAGTCCGCTGAAGGATTGCTGCCCGACGCCGCGCCCGCGACGTCCCGGGGTGGGTCCGCGGTGACGCGCACCTCCGGGACGGTCGCGCCGGACCCGGACACGAACCGATCAGCGCAGGATTCGGGCCCGGCCGCGACACCGGGGGCACTGTTCGACGGTGCGGCGCTTCCGCGCGGTCGCGTGGTGTTCGCCCCGGCGGGGATCGACGCCGCGGCGGCGGAGGATCGGTTGCGGCTGTTCACCTTCGCAACGGCCGAGAAGCGCGGCGAGTATCTGTGGGTGTTGCGGGCGTTCGATCAGGCCCGCGCCGCCTACGTGGTGCTGCTGCACGCCAACGATGTCGCCGATACGCTGACCCGATTCCCGGACGCGCCGCGACTGTCCGCGGCCGAGGTGGGGCCGCTGCTGGAACAGCTGCATCAGTGGGGTGTGCTCGAGCGCAGCTACGACGGCACCCGCGCGGCGACCCTGGCCGAATATCGCAACCGGCACTTCGTCTATCAGTTCTCGCAGAGCGGATATCACGCCTATCGCGCGGTGTCGGAGGTTCTCGGCGCACGCTTGGACGAGGCCGCGTTGTCGCGATTGGTCCTGCCGGAGTTGCTGACCGATCTACAGGCCCTGGCTCAGGCCAACCGCGCCGGTGACGCCGAACGCGTCTACCGGATCCTGAATCGTCTCGATACCACCCTGTCCGAACTGGCCGAACGCGCCGCACACTTCTATCTGACCCTCGGCGATCTGGTGCGCACCACCGAGGCGACGCCGGAATCCTTTCTGGCACACAAGGATGCGCTGCTGGCGCATATGCGCGAATTCAGTATGGATCTGGCGCGCTTCGCCCCGCGGCTCGCGGCGGCGATCACCGAGGTCGAGGAGACCGGCGTCGAGGAGATGATCGCGCGAGCCGGGGCCTGTGACGAGCGGGTGCTGCTCGGTGTGGCCGATCGCGAGGAGGATTGGCGCGACCGCTGGCGCGGGCTGCGCGGCTGGTTCGTCGCCACCGCCGCGGATATCGCTGCGGGCGAGGGCAATTCGGAGGCACAGACCAGGTCCGGTGCGGGCCAGACCGAGGCCGAACGGCTGCGCGATGCGACGATGAGCGCCATCGCCGCGGTGCTCTCGCTGTTGCGCCGGGTCACCGAGACCCGCAAGGGCGGGGTCAGCCGGGAATCCGCACTGCGTCATCTGGCCGGGTGGTTCACCGCGACACCGACCGCCGAGAGCGCGCACGCGCTGTTCGACGCGGTCTTCGGTCTGGGCCGTCCGCGGCATCTGTCGATGGAACATCCCGACGCCGATATCATCCCCGCGATCCGATCCTGGTGGGACGCACCCCCCTTGGAGATCGCGCGAACCCTCGCCGAGACCGGGCGGCCACCGACACCGGGCGCGCCGTCGCGCATCGCGCGCAACGACGCGGGTATCCGGCGGCTGCGTCAGGCCCAGTTGGACGCCCAGCGCGCCCGTGCGGCCGCCGCGCAATCGCTGGCCGCCGCCGATCTGCACGAACGCGTACTGGACGACGGCGAGACCGAGGTGCTGCTGCGCCTGCTCGACGCGGCCTCGACCGCGTGGGTTCCGGTGAGCGGGCGGACCGGCACCTCCGGATCCGACAGCGGGGTCACCCTGACGGTCTCCGAACATCCCGGTTCCACCGTCGTGCGCACCTCGCGCGGGCTGCTGCACCTGAACAACCGGCGACTCGAGATCCGTGAGAACGGCCGTGCCCGAACGTCTTCCCCGGGGGCGCGCTCGTGATCCACGCCCGCACAATAGATTCGCTCACCCTGGACAACTATCAGCGCGCTGCCCGGGTGATTCTGGCCAATCATCTGGTGACGCGCAGTTATCCGGATCGGATCGCCCTGCCGCTGCTGCGTCGCTGGGCCACCGAACTGCGCGAGGATCTGGCCGAACTGTTCGGCTACCGGCTCGAGGTCACCGAGACCACCGCCCGGTTGTTCCCGGTGCTGGATCGGCTCGATTCGGGCCGTCCGGCGCGCACGCCGGGTGATCGGCTCTTCGACCGGCGGCGCTATGCGTATCTGTCGCTGGCGCTGGCCGCACTGGGCCGGGCGGGCGATCAGATCACCCTGTCCGAACTGGCCGATCAGGTTGCTTCGTATGCGACGCGGGTCGACGGCCTCGAATTGTCCACCGATCGTGCCGCCGATCGCGATGCGTTCGTCGACGCCGTGGCCTGGCTGGGCGCGCGCGGAGCGCTCACCCTCGCCGATGGTGACGCCGGGGGTTGGGCCGCTGATCCGGAGGCCGGTGAGGCGCTGTACGACATCGATCGGGCCGTGGTCTTCGCGATCTTCCGGCCGCCGCGCGTGCTGCAGCATCTGCAGAGTGTGCGCGGGCTGTTCGAGGACGAATCCGACAGCGGCCCCGGTGTTTCCACACCGCAGGCACGAGCCGCGGATGCCCGCCGGGTGCGGCGCGCACTGGTCGAGCGGCCGGTGGTGTACGCCCAGGAACTGACCGAATCCGAGCGGGTGCAGCTGGGTACGGAGAAGGTCGTCGCCGAGGTGGAGCTGCTCACCGGGCTGCGGGCCGAGCGCCGCGCCGAGGGCGTCGCGCTGATCGACACCTCGGGGCGTTTCTCCGATGTCCGCTTTCCCAGTACGGGCACTCTCGCTCAGGTCGCGCTGCTGCTGGTCGGCGAGATCGCGGATCTGGTGCTGGACATCGACAATCCGGTCGAGCGCCGCCACCGACCCGCACCGGCGCGCACCCTGATCGACGCGCTGGACGAGGCGATTCCGGAGTCGACCGTGTTCACCCCGCTGGTCATTTCCGCTGATCCCGCTACCGCACAGGATGATTCGGATGAGGCGGACGCGGAGGAATCCGGCGAGGTGGAGCAGGAGCCGGGGTATCCGGTGGTGCCGATGTCCTGGATCCGCGAAACCGTCCAGGCGCTCACCGATCGCTACGGGTCCACCTTCGCCGCGCAGTGGCAGGCCGACGTCCCCGGCCTGACCCGGGAGGTCCTCGCGCTGCTCGAGCGGCTGCACCTGGTCGAGCCACTCGCCGTCGAGGACGAGACGGGTTCCGGCGGAACGGATTCCGATCCCGGTCTGTTGATCCTGCCCGCACTGGCCCGCTACCGCGGCGCGGTGGTCACGGTCCGCACGCGCGCCAAGAGCGAACTGTTCGCCTCCGCGACCGCTCTCGGCGACCACGCCTATCCGGCACAGAAGGGGAGTTGATGGAGCTCATCCACGGCGGCGTCCGATTCGTACCCACACGGGCGGGCATCATCAACCTCTGGGACTATCGCGATCAGGAATTCTGTTTCGCCGATGGGCGTCTGGTGCTGCGCGGGCCCAACGGGTCCGGTAAGACCAAGGGCCTCGAGGTGCTGTTCCCCTTCGTGCTCGACGGTCGGATCGAGCCGCGCCGGCTCAATCCGTTCGCGGGCGAGGAACGCACGATGAAGTCGAATCTGCTGTACCGCAAGCAGGAATCGGCGTACTCGTACGTGTGGATGGAGTTCGCCCGCGGGCGACGGGCGGATCCGGAGGTCGTCACCGTCGGGATCGGGATGCGCGCGACGCGTTCCTCGGACAAGGTGACGCGCTGGTATTTCGTCGCCGACGGCCGGGTGGGGGTCGACTTCTCCCTGATCGGACCGGACGACCGGCCGCTGACCCGCAAACAGCTGGCCGAGCAGATCGGCACCGACGCCCTCACCGATCGTCCGGTGGACTATCGCGCCGCCATCGACGCGCGCATGTTCGGGCTCGGGGTGCAGCGCTACGACCAGCTGATCAACCTCATCCTGACCCTGCGCCGCCCGCAGTTGGCCAAGAACCTCGACCCGCGCGGACTGTCGCAGGCGCTCACCGACGGCCTGCGCCCCCTGGACGAGCAGCTCATCCTGGACGCGGCCCGCTCGTTCAGCGATATGGAGGAGGTCGGCCGCACACTCGAGGGCCTGGTCCAGGCCGACACCGCCACCCGCGCCTTCGTCGGGGTCTACCGGAAATATCTTGCGGTGCAGGCCAAGAGCGATGCCGATCAGGTTCGCGGACGCATCGACACGGTGACGCACGGCAGCACGGCACTGTTCGCCGCGACGGCGCTGCGGGAGCGTCGCGAGGGTGAGCGCACCGCCGCCGAGGAGCGCGCCGAGGCCGCCGATCGCGCCTACGAGCAGGCGCTGACCGACCGGGAGACGCTGCAGCGTTCCAGCGCGTACGAGGGCAAACAGCAGCTCGACGACCTGGCCGACGCGGTGCGCAGGCTGGAAACCTCCGCTGCGGTGCACAGGGACAAGGCGACGAAGGCGCAGCAGGCGGTCGATCAGCGCGCCGAGGAGGCCGAACGTTCCCGTGCCGCGGTCGAATCCGCGACGGCGGCGTTGTCCCGGGGCGAGGATGAATTGCGCACGGCCGCCGAGGAGGCCGGTATCGCCTGGTCGGCACTGCCCGAGCAGGCCCGCGCCGAACAGCTCACCACGACCGTGCGCAGTCACGCCGAGGAGCGCGACGCCGACGTGCGCGCGGTGCGCGGTGCGCTGACGTTGGTCGACACCGCCGCCGCGGGACGTTCACGCGCCGAACGTGCCGCGCAGCGCGCGATCGAGCAGCGCGACACCGCCGCGGCCGCACTCGCGGAGGCCGAGGCCACCGTGACCCTCGCGCGGTCGAATACCGCTGCGGCACTGCGTGACTGGTGGGAGGAACATCGCGAGGTCCACGAGCCGGTGCACGCGGGACTGTTCGAGGCGCTCGATGCCGCCCTGGCCGCCGCCGGTTCCGATGACGCGGCCACCCTCACCGAAATTCTCGCCGAGCACACCGAACCGCTCACCGAGCAGATTCGCACCCAGCGGCAGCAGTATCGCTCCGCCGCCGAACAGGCCGGGGCCCGGATCGCCGAACTGCGGGCCGAACGGGACCGGGTCGCGGCCGAGAAGGAGGACGCCCCACCGTCTTTCGCCGCACGCACCGACTCGCGTGCGGAGCGCCCGGGTGCGCCACTGTGGCGCCTGGTGCGCTTCGCCGACGACGTCTCGCCCGAACAGGCCGCCGGCATCGAGGCAGCCTTGCAGGCCGCCGATCTGCTGGACGGCTGGGTATGTCCGGAAGATGCGCTGCCGCCGCATGATTCGGATCAGTTCCTCGTTCCGCTGCCGCCGCATCACCGCCCGACCGGACGCACGCTGGCCGATGTGCTGGTCGTGGAGGATGATTCGGATGCCCTGACCGTGCCCCGCGATGTCGTCTCGGGCGTGCTGTCCTCGATCGCCTTGTCCGAGAAGGTCATCCACGATGACGTCGCGAGTCTCGGGGCGGCCGACGGCCCGACTCCTCCGGTGACGATCGACGCCGACGGACGATACCGCCAGGGCGTACAGCTGGGCCGCCACACCAAACCACATGCCGAATTCATCGGTGCGACCGCGCGTGCCGCCCGCCGCGAACTGCGTCTGGCCGAACTCGCGACCGCCGTCGAGACCGCGCAGGCCGCCGAGCAGGAAGCCGCCGACCAGCAGCAGGAGGCCACCGCCCGGCTGACCCGAATCACCGCCGCCGCCAAGGCATTACCCCGAACCCACGCGGTCACCGCCGCACTGCGGGCGGTCTCCGAGGCCGCGGGCATGCTGCGTTCGCGGGCCGAGGCCGCGGCACAGTCCGAGGGCGATCTGGATCAGGCGGTCGCCGAATTCACCACCGCAGACAAGAAGGTTCGCGGCGTCGCGGCCGCCCATCGCGCGCCGCGTGGTCCGGCCGAACTCGATGCCCTGGCCGCGGCGATCCGGCATTTCGAGAACACCGGTACGGCCCTGTTGCGCCTGCGCGGGGAGCATCAGCGCGATCACGAGCGGGCCCGCGAGAGCGACGACCGCCTGGCTGAATCCCAGGATCTGGCCGAGGCTTTCGCCGAGGAGGCCGAATCGGCGCGCGCCGGGTACGAGGAGCAGTTACGCAAACTCGACACGCTGCGCGAGGCGTTGGGGGCGGGTGCGGCCGACATCGATCACGAACTCGAACAGGCGCGGATGCGGATCGAGGCCGCCCGCGCCGAGCAGAAGGCCGCCCGCAAGGCCGCCTCGGACGCCATCGAGGCGGTCGGCTCGGCCGAGGGCGCCTACCGGGCCGCGCACGACTCGCTCGGCACCGCCCTGACCGAACTGCTGGCCGACGTGAAACACCTTGCGCCCTATGCCCGTCCGGATCTGCTGAGCCTGCTCGGCGCGCCCGAGCACTGCCGCTGGCCCAGTACCGAGGCGGCCTGGTCGACGCCGGAGCAACTGCTGTACCGGATCGAGACCGGCGGACCGGAAGCCACCCCGCGGGTCCTTCCCGAAGAGGTGCAGGAGCTGTTCGACGGCCTGTGCGCCGCCACGGCGTCGGTGCGCGCCGGTGAGGCGGCCCGCAAGTCCACCCGCAGCGCGGTGACCGCGGCGCTGCAGGAATTCGACGCCGCCCTGGCCGCGGCCCGGCAGGACTACCGGCTGCAGTGGGACGCCGCCGACGGGCTCACCGTCGTACAGGTGCACGACGATCAGGGTGCGGCCGCGCTGGCCGATTTCGCCGACCGCATCGCCGGGGCGCGCTCGGATCAGGAATTGCTGCTCACCGACGCCGAGCGCCGCATCCTCGAGGACGCGCTGCTGACCGGTCTGGCCCAGCAGATCCACGAACGCACCAGTGACGCACGCGATCTCATCACCCGCATGGGCAGCGAGATGAAGCAGCGCCGGATGTCCTCGGGCAACACCATCGGCGTGCACTGGGTACTGGCGGACAACCTGTCCGAATCCGCCCGCGCGGTGTGCAAACTGCTGGACCGCGACGCCTCGGAGCTGAGCCCGGAGGATCTGGCCGCCGTACGCGCCCACTTCGCCGCGGAGATCCGGACCGCCCGCGCCGCGCACCCGGAACGCTCGTACCCCGAAATCCTGGCCACCACACTGGATTACCGGACCTGGCGAGTGTTCTCGTTCACCCTGATCACCGCCGACGGCAGTGAGGACCGGCTCACGGTGGCCCGGCACAGCGCCCTCTCGGGCGGCGAACAGTCGGTGTCCCTGCATCTTCCGCTCTTCGCCGCCGCGCACGTCATGCTCGATTCGGCCGATCCCCAGGCTCCGCGCCTGCTCGCCCTGGACGAGGCGTTCGCCGGCGTCGACGACAACGGCAAGAGCGAATTGCTCGGTCTCTCAGTCGATTTCGACCTGGACCTGTTCATGACGGGCTACGACCTGTGGATCACCTACGACCACGTCCCGGCCTGCGCACACTACGACCTGGCTCATTCGGCCGCGGAGAACACCGTCAGCGCAACGCTTCTGGTGTGGGACTCGCGCGATCTGCTGGCCGAACACGACGGCTCCGACCTCACCGCGGCACTGGGTTCGCCGGGCCGCCGTCGAGTGCCGCACACCGTCGAGGGAGCCATAACCCTGGACGAGGCAATGGAACTCACCTCCTGACGGAGTCAGTGCCCGTACAGCAGCATCTGCCGAACCGCGTCGTTGAACGCGTGCGCAAGGCTCGGCACCGCCAGATTGCCACTGCGCCGCCACCACAGCGACAGCGGGACACCGATCAGGACCTGCAGCGGCAGGACCAGGATGATCGTGCGGACGAGGCCCGCATGCAGGCTCACTACCGGAAGGTGCCACAGAGCCCACAGGATCGAGAGCCCGAGAGCGGAACCCCCGTCCGCCGGCTCGCCCGGCCGGTGCAGATAGGAATCGAGTGCGCCGCGGAAGAACACCTCCTCCATGACGAAAACCACGGGCACGTACAGCAGCATCCACTCGGCGAAGGTGAGTAGTCCGAGCCACGGCGACGGGAACGGCATGCCGAAACCCACTGTGTTGTAGAGCGTGAGCAGCACACCGGTGCCTCCCGCGACTGCCATACAGCGCAGCGCGCGACGCCAACCGTCCCGTCCCAGGGCCCGTAGCGACCACGCGGCGGCCAGTGCGCCGGGAATCGTCATCAGGAGATATCCGCAGACCGCCCAGTCGAGTGGGCCGCCGTGTTCGATGTGAACGATCAAATCCGCAACAACCCGAACCAGTTTCACCGTCGGATAGATCAGCAGCACCACGAAGATCGCCAGGACCGTCGCGTCGATCCGCGGCGGGTGCTCATCGCGGACCCACAGCTCGCGAATCGGTCTGCGCTGCAACACCAGTGGAAACAGCAGCGTGAACGGAATGCCCAGCAGCAGGTATGCCTCTGCCCCGAGATGGAGTGCGAACCCGAGCGCGATGTTCGCGGCGACCACCGCGCCGACCACCGCGAACCGCCCGACACGGACCGGCACCGTCGGGCCTGCCCTCTCCTCGGATGCTGCTGCGTCACGAAATTCCGTGCTCGACAATAGTCTTCATCCCCCCGTGTGCAGATCTGTCGATCAAGCATGCGTCATCGGCTCGAGCCCCACAAGCCGCTCGGGACGCAACCACCCCGACAGACTGCGCGCCGGATCACGGTCCGCACTGCTGCGACCGCATCGCAGCAGGTGACTGTGGCGCGGATCCCTCGTCGACGCCGAGTGCGCCCGCGACGGCCCGGGTGAGGTGGTCGACGATCTCCGCGCCGCTCCAGCGCCGGTGCTCGGCCAGGTCGTAGACGACGCGTTCGTCGAAGATGGTGATCCACAGCAGGACCGCGTAGGTGATGTCGAGATCGGGCGCCAGGCCGTCGCGGATCAGCGCCTCGAGCACTTCGGCGAGAATGTCGTGCAGGCCGGTGATCGCCTCGTCGCCGCCGGCGAGCCGCTCGATGAATCCGCTGCTGCTGCGGATGTAGCGCACCGCCGAACCCCATTGCATCGACTGCTCCACCCAGGTGCCGCAGAATCGGTGGAACCGGCCGAGCGAATCGCGTTGTGTGCCGGGCTCCGCAACCGCGGCGTCGATCAGCGAGAAGGCCTCCAGCAGTTGCGTGATCGCCCGGCGGTGGAACGCGGCCATGGCGTCCTGCGGGGTGGGGAAATGCCGGTACGCCGTGGCCACGCCGACGCCCGCCACGGCGGCGAGTTCGGGGATCGAGAAGCCGACTCGACCGGCCCGCAGCAAAGTGTGGACGCCGTCGACCAGCAGCACTCGGCTGCGCTGGGCATCGCTGCGGGTGTTCACGGGCACGATTCCATCCTGCACAAGCGCGTCCGCCGGCGTGCCGGGTGGGTCGAAAACGGTGGGTGCGACATCGGGCGGTGCTCGATTCCTCGTTCGAGTAGAGAAGTTCTTCTCAGTTATCTATCATCTCAATCGAGAAGATCTGCTCATTTAGGGGGCGAGATGCGGGTAGCGGCACCGGGCGCGCTGTTGGTGCTGATCATGGCGCAGCCGAACATGGCGACCGGCATGATGCCGTACTACCGGCACGCCTGGGCACTGGCCCCGCTGCTCATCACGGTGATCTTCGCCGCGTACCTGTTCGCACTCACCCCGACGCTGGCAGTGCTCGGAACACCGCCCGCACGCACGGGGTGGTGGTGGCGGATCGGGCTCGGCAGCGCCTTCGGCATCGGCGCGGATGTGGCCATGGCACTGGCACATTCGGCCTGGCCCGCCTGTCTGGCGCGGATCTGCGCGGGCCTGTCGGTGGGCCTGGTGACCGGCTCGCTGGCCGGACTCATCCTCGAACGCCGAGGTGAGCGCGGGCGCACGGCCATGGCGACCGCCACCGTATTCGGTTCCGCGCTGGGCACATTCGCCGCCGCCGCGCTGGCGCAGTATCTGCCCGCACCGGGAGTCACCGTCTATCTGGCGCATGCGGTCACGCTCGGGCTGGTGGCGCTGATCGTGCTGTCCGATCGCGGCGGGCGCGTCACGGCCGTCGCACGTGGCGCCGCACCCGTGCCCGGCGCGGATGAACCACCGATCGCCGGATATCTCACCGGAATCGCCGCGTGGGTCTCCGCCGGTCTGGTCGTCGCCCTGCTGCCCAGCTACGGCGCGGAGTTGCTGGGTACCCGGAACCTGACCCTGCTCGCACTCCCGGTCACGCTGTATCTGATCTGCGCCTGGCTCGCCCAGCGCGCGCTGCCGCCCCGCGTCCTGCCCGCCGAACCCGTTGCCGCGCAACTGATCATCATCGCGGGCGTCGCGATCGCCGCAGCGGTGTCCTGGGCTCCGAGCCTGCCGCTGCTGCTGTGCGGCGGCGCGATCGCGGGATGCGGTCAGGGCATCGCCTATCGGACCGGGCTGCGCATCGTCAGTGCCGCCGCGACTCCGGATCGGCACGCCCGGATCGCCTCGCGCTTCGCCGCCGTGGCCTATCTGTGCGCGGCGGTCGGCACCGTCGCGCTGGGCGTCGTTGCCACCGTCTGGTCGATGCGCGACGCGGTTCTGGCCGCGGCGGTCGTACTCGCCGCAATTGCCTTGGCCACCTGGATGATCCGCCGCCGCGCAGTGCTGCGTGCCGTGCGACCCACGCCCGTTACACAGACCTCGACAACCGCATAAACGAACCCGCACCGCATTCTCCGTCTGCTTCCCCGAGCACCGTCCGCTCTCGCGAAATTTACCGGAAATATCACTGCGGCACGACGCACGGAATTGCCGCCGTGCGCATTCCTTCATGCCCAAATATCCTGCGTCGCAACGCATTTGCCGAAACACCTCGAAACGGGTTCGTTACCTGCGTTCACCGGGACACAAAATTCGATTGCTTCACTGGAATACACGAGAACCAAATACATTCCCAGCGAATGGATTCCGATCATGGCAGCACCCACCCGGACCCCGTCGATCGCCCGCCGGACGAACGCATTCCGCGTCCGCACCACCGAGGCATCGATCGCCACCACCGAAAACACCGGCGGCACACTCAAACGCACCCTCGGCCGCACGGATCTGATCGCGATGGGGGTCGGCACCATCATCGGCGCGGGCATCTTCGTCACCACCGGCGTCGCGGCCGCCACCAAGGCCGGACCCTCGATCATCCTGTCCTTCGTGCTGGCCGGAGCGATCTGCGTACTGGTCGCGCTGTGCTACAGCGAGCTGGCCTCGATGACGCCGGTGTCCGGCAGCGCGTACACCTACACCTATTCGACGATGGGCGAGGTCCCGGCATTCCTGGTGGGCTGGAATCTACTGCTCGAATACGCCGTGGCCGCAGCCGCGGTCGCGATCGGCTGGTCGGGACTTTTCAACGCCACGCTCCAATCATTGTTCGGCGTAACGCTTCCCAAGGCGATATCCAGCGGGCCCAGCGACGGCGGCGTGGTCAATCTTCCGGCAGTGATAATCGTCGGCGTCATCGTCGCCGTACTCGTATTCGAGGTGAAAATCGCGGCGGCCGTGGTGAAAACCCTCGTCACACTCACCATCGCCGTGCTCGCACTCGTCGTCGCGATCGGTGCGCCGCATGTGCATCCGGGTAATTGGGAACCGTTCGTCCCGTTCGGCGTCAACGGTATCGCCGCCGGGGCCGCGCTGGCATTCTTCGCCTATCTGGGATTCGACGTCGTGGCCACCTCGGCGGAGGAAACCCGCAATCCGCGCCGGGATCTGCCCTGGGGAATCATCGGGTCGGTCGTGATCGCCACCATTCTGTACGTCGCGGTGAGTGCCATATTGACCGGTGTCGCACCGTATTCCACCCTGAACAACGCCGCGCCGGTGGCGACGGCCCTGGCCGCGATCGGCGCGGGCTGGATCGGCAAGGTCATTCTGGTGGCGTCGGTGATAGCGCTCACCAAGGGTCTGCTGATGGTGTTCTACGGTCAGACCCGGCTGGTATTCGCCATGGCCCGCGACGGTCTGGTGCCCAAGGCACTGTGCCGCACCGGTTCTCGCGGTGTGCCGGTGCGGCTGAGCCTGGTGCTGGGTGCGGTGATCGCGGTGGTGGCCGGGCTGCTGCCGATCGACACCGTGGCCGAACTGGTCAATATCGGCGCCCTGTTCGCGTTCGTCATCGTGGCCCTGGGCGTACTGATCCTGCGCCGCACCGATCCGGGCCGCACCCGCCCCTTCCGGACGCCGCTGATGCCGATCGTGCCGCTGCTCGCCATCGCCGGATGTGTCTGGCTGGCAACCACGTTCGCACCGTTGACCTGGCTGCGATTCGTGATCTGGAGCGCCGTCGGCGTTGTGCTCTACCTGACCTACGGGCGCAGACATTCGGTCGTCGGCGGTGGCCGCGCACCCGAGCCCGCCACCGACGAAGCCACCGTGACCGGAGGTGCCGCATGACCGCCCAACTCGACAGCTTCTACCCCACCCGCGTCGACTTCGGCACCCTGGCGGAGATTCACCGCGCCGCGGCCGCGGCCCTGCCCCCGGACGTCTTCGATTTCGTCGAAGGCGGTGCGGGCAAGGAGATCACGTTGCGTGCCAACGTGGCCGCCTTCGACCGCTGGCGCATCCTGCCCGAACCGATGAGCGGGGTCGGGACGCCCTCGACCCGCACCGAACTGCTCGGCATCGAACTCGACACACCGGTCCTGACCGCACCGTTCGGCGGCGACGCCCTCTTCCACGCCGACGGCCACCTCGCGGTCGCCCGAGCCGCACAGCGGCACGGCGCACTGTCGATCGTGCCCGAGGCGGGCAGCTTCTCCTACCAGCAGGTGCACGCGGCCGCACCGCGTGCCGCGCGCATCGCCCAGCTGCACCCGTTCGGGCATGCCCCCGCCGAGGCGGATCGCCTGGCGCACGCCGGATTCGAGGCCCTGTGCATCACCGTGGACTGCCCGGTCGGCGGATTCCGCACCCGGAACATGGGCAATCGCTTCGATCCGGATCAGCGCCTGTTCGCGGGCAACCTCACCGGGGAGAACGGCGCGCCCGGCGTCGCGGAGGTGTTCGGGCAGCTGCTCAAACAGGGCGGCGCGGTGTGGAATTGGGATCAGCTCGCGGAAGCGGCGGCGGGTTTCGGGCTGCCGTGGATCGCCAAGGGCATTCTGACGCCGGCCGCGGCCGAACGCGCCCTCACCGTCGGCGCCTCGGCGCTGGTGGTCTCCAATCACGGTGGCCGCCAGCTCGATCCGGCTCCCGCCAGTCTCGAGATGCTGCCGGGCATCCGTGCGGCGGTCGGGCCGGATCTGCCGATTCTGCTGGACAGCGGTGTGCGCACCGGCAGCGACATCTATCTGGCCCTCGCGCTCGGGGCCGACGCCGTCATCATCGGCCGGGCCGCCATCTACGGGCTGGCCGCCGCCGGGGAGGCCGGGGTCGATCGAGTGCTCGCGCTGCTGAACGAGGAACTGCGCACACTCATGATCCTGTCCGGCGCAGCCACTCTCGGCGATATCGATCGCACCCGGATCGTGCGGGCCCCGGCATGAGGGGCCGGGGCCGCACCGACCTGCGCACAACGCCGGTCCGCGGAAGGAGAACAGTCTCGTGAACGCTCCCTTTCCCGCGGCCCGCATCGGCGGTGGCCTGATCTTCACTTCGGGTCTGGCCGCGATCGACACCGCCACGATGACGCCGTCCGCCGAGACCTTCGACGAGCAGGCGACCAACGTGCTCGACCAGCTCGACGCCGCACTCGACGCGGCGGGCAGCAGCCGCGCACAGGTCCTGAAACTGGACTGCTATCTGTCCGACCGGCGGTGGTTCGCGTCCTGGAACGCGGCCTTCGCCAAGTATTTCGAGTCAGCCGCACCGGCGCGGACCACAACCGTCACCACCCTGCCCATCGAGGGGCTGTTCATCGAAATCCAGGCGATCGCGGTCGCCGAATCCTGAGGGAGATCCATCATGACCGCCGCAACTCCACTCGTGCATACCCGTTCCGCCGTAGGCGATTTCACCATCCGCGACGTCATCGAGGGCCAGACGGCCGGGCAGCTCATCGTGGCCGCCGACGACTGGGGCTGGTGGGTGACGCTCCTGGGCGGCAACACCATCGCACCCACCACCGGCATCCAGCAGGCGGTGGCCGTCGGGCTGGTGCGCGCCGGATTCCTGACGCGGCGCAACCACCGCTACCACCTCACCCACACCGGTCACGACGTCGGCAAGAATCGCGGTTTCGTCCGGTGCGCGGTACGCGGCTGGGAACCCACGTTCCGCAGGCTGTCCGATGCCGCGCTCGACGAATTCATCCCCGCCGCAACCGAACCCGGCGAGGTCGCGCGCGCCTGCACCGATATCGCCCGACGACGCCCGGAGATCTTCGCGGGCATCGGCGCGGCCATCGCCGCCGACGAAACCCCGGGCTGCACCATCGATCTCGGCTGCGCCGATGCCGGTCGGGTGCAGGCCCTGGCGGCGATCGCACCGCGGGAGCGATTCCTGGGCGTGGACATCGAGGCCGAGGTGATCGACGAGGCCACCACGGTCCTGGCCGGGCTCGATCTCACCGATCGGGTCACCCTGCTGGCCGGTTCGGTGCAGCCCGAGGCCAAACCTCCGGCCTGGCTCGCGCACGTCGACCGCGACAGCGTCACCACTGCCATGTCGTTCTTCCTGCTGCATCAGCTCGCCAGCGACGGCGAGGGCATCGCGGCGGTGCTGCGCGGTTGGATGGAGTGGTTCCCGAACCTGCGCCGTCTGGTCATCGGCGACGGGTATCTCCTCGAGGCCGAACAGTGGACCCAGCAACCCTGGTTCTCGCCCACCTACGAGATTTACCACACGATCACCGGTGTGCGACTGTGGACGCAACAGGAGTACGAGGCCGCGTTCGCCGAACTCGGCTGGTCGGTGACCCGGCGCATGGAGGACCACACCATGCTGGTAACCACCGTCCTCGAACGCGGATGACCACCTCGTTCGACGGGCCGCCGATTCCGATCGACACCCGCGCGGCGGTGCTCGATCAGTTCGTCGCCGACGAGACCGGCCGCAGCGGCAGCCGCCCGCGCGGGGTCGCCCACGCGACCGGTCTCGACGACGTGCTCGCCGTGGTGGCCTGGGCACGCGACTCGCGCACCCCGCTCATCCCCCGCGGCGCGGGCACCAGTCTGGAAGGGCATCTGCTCGCCCGCGGGGACGAGCTGGTCCTGGATCTGTCTCGAGCGGATTCGATCCTGGACATCTCGCCCGCGGACTTCACCGCCACCGTGCAGCCGGGGGTGACCCGGACCCGGCTCAACGCGGCGGCAGCCGAATTCGGCCTGCAGTTCACCGTGGACCCGGGCGCGGATGCCACCCTCGGCGGGATGGCCGCCACCAATGCCAGCGGCACCACCAGTGTGCGGTACGGCGGCATGCGGGCCAATGTCGTTGCACTGCAGGCGGTTTTCGCCGACGGCCGGGTCATGCGGCTGGGTCGGGCGGTGCGGAAGTCCTCCAGCGGTTACGACCTGAAGAGCCTGCTGATCGGATCGGCGGGGACCCTGGCGATCATCACCGAGCTGACCGTGCGACTGCACCCGATTCCCGAATGCCTTGCATCGGTGCGGATCTCGTTTCCGGACGTGACCGCCGCGGTGGACGCCGCGGTCGAGATGCTGGGACTCGCACTGCCGGTGAGCCGGCTCGAATTCGTCGATGCCGCGAGTATGGCCGCTGTCAACGACTTCCGCGGCACCCGCTATGCCGAGATGCCCGCACTGTTCGTCGATCTCGAAACGGCCTCGGCCGCAGCGGCGAACGCGAACGAACGCGAGATCCATCGCATCGTCCGGGCGCACGGCGCAACCGCGGTCACCGTGGCCCGGACGCACACCGAACGACACGCACTCTGGGAGGACCGGCACACACTGTTCTTCGCGCTCAAGGCCCGCAGCCCCGGGCACCGGTTCCTGGTGACCGACACCGCCGTGCCGTGTTCCCGCATCGCCGATGCGGTGGGCACCGCGACCCGGCTCGGCGTCGAGCTGGGTCTGGACATCAGCGTGGCCGGACACATCGGCGACGGCAACGTGCATGTCGTAGTGCCCTACACCGAATCGAATCTCCCTGCCGCCCTCCGGTTCTCGGATGCCGTGGTGCGCCATGCACTCGCCGTCGGCGGCACCGCATCGGGCGAGCACGGCATCGGCCTGGCCAAGAAGAAATATCTCCGCGACGAGCACGGCGCCGCCGTGGAGATCATGACCGGGCTCAAACACGCCCTGGACCCGCACGGACTACTGAATCCGGGCAAGATCCTGGACGCGTGAACTCCCGTGTCGCCGTTGCTCAGCGCAGGCCCGGCACAGCGGGATCGGGGGCCGGGACGACGACCGCGGGGATGGGGCCGGTGGTGGTGGGACGCCCGTTCTGGGCGTAGCCCAGCCATCCGGTGCCGACGAAGACGGCCAGCAACACTGCGGTCGGTAACTCCAGCAGCAGCCATCCCTGCGGACACCACGGCAGGGTCCGCGCCGCAGCACGCCCTGTCACACCGCGGGCCTGCCGCATCTGCGGCTCACCCATCGGCACCGACCACTCACCCGCAACTCGCCGTTGCACGCCCGAAACCTCCATCATGTCGACCGGTCCGGGAATGATGCCCGAACGTCGCCGAATACTCAGAATGCCCGCTGACACACACCGCCACACCAGTAATGGTCTGGGAATTCGGCGTGTCGATACATTTTGCCCTTATTTCGCTCCGATGTCGGATTTTCCGGCTCGGTGCACCTACCCCCGGCCAGTCCGGTACAACGCACCGTTGTTCCTTCCGGTAACTGATCATTCGCTACGCTGTGATCACGTCGCGGCGGCAAGACCGATCAACCGGTGCGCCACCGCTCTCGGTGATCGGCTTCACGAACTCATGCTCAGGAGGTACGGTTCGATGCTGCATGCCCCCCGGATACCGTGTGCCGCACTGGTTCTCACACCAGCCGTGGCCGTGGCCGACGTCACACGCCAACCCTGCGGCTCGATCCCCTCCTGGTTCCCGCCCTCGGCACGGCCGCGCCCACCGCGCTGAACACGGGCGTGCGAGTACTCGCATTCGCCCGCGGCCGAGTCCGAACGACGGAGAACCTTGCGCAGAAAATCGAGAGCCGCCATGTCATCCACCCCTGAAATGATCTTCGTCGCCGCCGCCGCACTCGGCGCGGCAGCCCTGGTCACCCTCACCGCGCTGTCCCCCGCCCGCGCCGACGCCGGGTATGGTCGGGCGTACCGGGCCCGATCGAGTTCGGTACCCACAGGTCGCGATCCCTACCTCGCCGGGAGAACATCGGGTGACTTCCACTGACCGCGGCCCACTGCCACGCCGCACCCTGCTGCGCGGTGTCGGCGCACTGACCGCCGCTGCCGCACTCACACATCCGGCTACGGCCACCGCCGACACCCTCGATTGGGCGGGCCTGCGAAAACCCTTGCGGGGAAAGCTGTTACTTCCCAGCGACGGCGAATACCGATCCGCCAAAGAGCTTTTCGACCCGAGGTTCGACTCCGAGGCACCGGTCGCCGTCGTGGAGGCCACGGCGGCGAGCGATGTGACCGCGGCCGTGGCCTTCGCCCGCGAGCATCGTCTGCCGCTGGCCGCCCGCGCGGGCGGGCACTCGTACGTGGGCGCCTCGGCCACCACGGGCGCGCTGGTGGTTGATGTGCGCGGACTCGACGAGATCACGCTGACCGGCGACCTGGTGACGGTCGGCGCGGGCGTGCGCATCCGCCCGGTACTGGCCGAGCTGAACAAGTCCGGCAGGTCGCTGCCGATCGGCTCCTGCCCCACCGTCGGACTGGCCGGACTCACCCTCGGCGGCGGACTCGGCGTCGACTCCCGACGTTACGGATTGACCTGCGATGTACTGGAATCCGCGGATGTCGTGTTGCCCGGTGGAGGTACCGCGCACACCTCGGCGGACAGCTGGCCCGGACTGTTCTGGGCGTTGCGCGGCGGCGTCGGCAGCGCCGGAATCCTCACCTCGCTCACCTTCCGCACCGTCCCGTCGCAGGCTCGCGACATCGTGCGGATCGGCTTCCCCGCCGACGCGGCGGTGCAGGCCCTGACCGGCTGGGCCCGCTGGCTGCCCACCGCCGATCGCTCGGTGTGGTCGAACGTCGAGATCGGCGCTGCCGCAGGCGCTGTCGAATGTTCCATGGTGATGGTCACGCCCGCCGGACAGGGTGCGGCCGCTGCTGCCGGACTGACCGCCGCGGTCGCCAGCACGCCGACATCCACGACCCGCCGAACTCTCGACCATCTGGCGGCCGCCGACGCGATCGCGGGCGGATCGACGATCCCGCGCTCGACCAAGGTCGCCGGATCGGACATACTACGCGAGCTGAACGCGGGGGTGGCGGGCATCATCGTCGATATCGTCACCGCCCGATCTCGCAGCGGCGCAACCGGTTACGTACTCGTCGACCCACTCGACGGCGCGGTGCGCGACATACGGGCCGATGCCACCGCATTCCCCTGGCGCGCGCACGCCGCGACGCTGCAGTGGATCGTGGACGAACCCGACTCACCCGACGACGCGCGCGCGTGGATCACCACCGCGCACCGCACGCTGGGCTCCGCGTCGGTCGGCGCGTACGCCAACTATGCCGAACCCGGTGTCACGGCGGATCAGTACTACGCGGGCAACCTGTCCCGGCTGCGCACCCTGGCTCGATCCGCCGACCCGAATCGCCTGCTGCGCACCGGAATCACGCTCTGAGACGAGTCCCCGGCGCGGAATCCGCCGCGCCGGGAGGCCGAATCAGACCCGCTCGGCCGAGCGGGTGCGCACGCGCAGGGCGATGGGCTTCTGGGTCTCGGCGAAGAAGTCGTTGCCCTTGTCGTCCACGACGATGAAGGCCGGGAAGTTCTCGACCTCGATCTTCCAGACCGCCTCCATGCCGAGTTCCGGATACTCCAGCACCTCGACGGACTTGATGCAGTCCAGGGCCAGCCGCGCGGCCGGACCGCCGATGGAACCGAGGTAGAACCCGCCGTGCTCCTTGCACGCCTTGGTCACCTGCGCCGAGCGATTTCCCTTGGCCAGCATGACGAACGAGCCGCCCGCGGCCTGGAACTGATCGACATACGAGTCCATCCGGCCGGCCGTGGTCGGGCCGAACGAACCCGAGGCGTACCCGTCGGGCGTCTTGGCCGGACCCGCGTAGTAGACGGCCATATCGCGCAGGTACTGCGGCATCTCCTCGCCCGCGTCCAACCGCTCCTTGATCTTGGCGTGCGCGATGTCCCGTGCGACCACCAGCGGACCGGTCAGCGACAGGCGGGTCTTCACCGGGTACTTCGACAGTTCCTCGCGGATCTGCGACATCGGCCGGTTCAGGTCGACCTGCACCACGTCGCCGCCGAGGATGGAATCGGTCTGCTCCGGAAGGTACTGCGCCGGTTCCCGTTCGAGCTGTTCGAGGAAGACGCCCTCGGGGGTGATCTTGGCCAGCGCCTGGCGGTCCGCCGAACAGGACACCGCGATCGCCACCGGGCAGCTCGCGCCGTGCCGCGGCAGCCGGATGACGCGCACGTCGTGGCAGAAGTACTTACCGCCGAACTGCGCGCCGATGCCGAAGGACTGCGTGAGTTTGAACACCTCTTGCTCGAGCTCGACGTCCCGGAAGCCGTGCGCGGCCATGGATCCCGTGGTGGGCAGGGCGTCCAGATAGTGTGCCGAGGCGTATTTCGCGGTCTTGAGCGCGAATTCCGCACTGGTGCCGCCGATCACGACCGCCAGGTGATACGGCGGGCAGGCCGCGGTGCCCAGCGAGCGGATCTTCTCGTCCAGGAATTCCAGCATCCGGGTCGGATTCAGGATGGCCTTGGTCTCCTGGAACAGGAACGACTTGTTCGCCGAGCCGCCGCCCTTGGCCATGAACAGGAACTTGTACGCCGGATGGGCGGGATCGGCTGCGGTGGAATACAACTCGACCTGCGCGGGCAGGTTGGAACCGGTGTTCTTCTCGTCCCACATGGTGATCGGGGCGAGCTGCGAGTACCGCAGGTTCAGCTTGGTGTACGCGTCGAATACGCCGCGCGAGATCCACTCCGCGTCGTCCGCACCGGTCAGCACGCCCTCGGACTTCTTGCCCATCACGATCGCGGTGCCGGTGTCCTGGCACATCGGCAGAATGCCGCCCGCGGAGATGTTGACGTTCTTGAGCAGGTCCAGCGCGACGAACCGGTCGTTGCCGGAGGACTCCGGGTCATCGATGATCTTGCGCAGCTGGGACAGGTGCGCCGGGCGCAGGTAGTGGCTGATGTCGTGCATCGCCTCGGCGGTCAACATCCGTAGGACATCCGGCTCGACCTGCAGGAACGTCCGTCCGCCCGCCTCGAATGTGCTGACTCCCTCGGTGGTGAGCAGCCGGTAGGGGGTCTCGTCGGCGCCGGTCGGCAACAGGTCCGAGTAGAGGAAGTCAGGCGTGGTCACGAATCGCACTCCTTGTGGCTGGAATCGAGCACTTGGCACTGTATCCAGACACCGCCCGCCCATTCGATGTCAGGCAAGCCTAATCTTGCCCGGTACGAAACACAGGTTGCACCTTCAACACGCTCGGTGTACCTGTCATTGAAGTGGGGACGACCAAGGTGGAAGGCAACACATGACCAGTCCAAGCTCGACCCGTCACGGACGCGGCACGAGATCGTGACCGAACGCCGTTGGCTCGACGATCTCGAGTCCCGGGCCTGGCTCGGCTTCGTGTTCACCCGCGACCTCATCGCAGCGGCCGTCGGCCGCGATTCGCTGCGGGCCTCGAACCTGACCTACGTGGAGTACACGGTGCTGGCCCGGCTGGCCGACGCCCCCGACCATCGGCGCAGTTTCGCCGAACTCGCCGCGGTCCTGGAATGGTCGCAGAGTCGGCTCTCGCACCAGATCACGCGAATGGAGAAACGCGGACTCGTTGCGCGCGAATCGATTCCGGACGACGCGCGGCGCACCGCCGCCGTCCTGACCGGCAAAGGTTCGGACGTGCTCACCACCGCCGAACCCGCCTACGTCGACAGCGTCCGCCGGCACATGATCGACGTATTGGACCGTGATCAGCTCACCGCGCTCGCCGATATCTACGACACACTGCTGACCCATCATCGCCGCCCCGCCCAGACCGGGACACCCACCCTCGACAGGCACTCCGACCAGCTGTCCGAGCGCCGGGACGAGCCGCGTCTGCGCGACCGGGACGACCGCGCCGGATGAGGTTCTCGCACGTCCTCGATGTTTGTTTTGGCAAGCAGCGGGTATCGGGTAAGACTAGGCTCGACAGGGCATGCGAGAGCAGCCGTGTGCGCGAGCCAGACGAAGCAACCGACCTACCCTTAACGAAAGGGGCAGGAGTATTCATGTCCGACGTGTCCATCGGCCTGTCGCCGGATTCGCTGCCGACTGGTCCGGCCAACGATCTGCTCCCCCAGCTGGTCGAGCACCTGCGGCAGAATCGCACCGACCTGCGAGAGGAATGGGCCCGTCGCATCGGCGTCGCCGCACTGCTCACGGCCATGACGCCCGAGGAGGTCTTCTCCGAGGCCACCTCGATCTACGACAACTACGTCGAGGCGCTGCAGACCGGTAGCGTCGAAGCGCTGCAGGCATACGCGCGGGACCTTTCCGAACGCATCATCCCCCGGGGCGTCGACACCGAAGAGGTCATCGGCATCGTGCTGCTGCTGCGAGACGTGCTCTCGCGCAGCCTGTTCGAGAAGTACCAATCGGACTTCGATCTGCTCAAGCGGGTACTGGACGCCTACGAACCGGCCGCCAACCGCATCGCGAGCACCGTGGCCATCTCTTTCGTGCAGGAGCGCGAGCGCGTCATCCGCCAGCAGCAGGAAGCCATCCGCGAGCTGTCCACGCCGGTTCTGCAGGTCCGCGAGCAACTGCTGATTCTGCCGATCATCGGCGTGCTGGACAGCCAGCGTGCCCGCCAGCTCACCGAGCAGCTGCTACGCGCCATCCGCGCCAACCGCGCCAAGGTGGTCGTCATCGACATCACCGGTGTGCCGATGATCGATTCCACTGTCGCCAACCACCTGGTGCAGACGGTCGACGCCTCCGGGCTGATGGGCGCGAACGTCATCCTCACCGGTTTGTCCTCGGAGATCGCGCTGGCCCTGGTCACTATCGGCCTGGACCTGACCAAGATGAACGCGGTCGGCGATCTGCAGGGTGGGATCGAGACGGCCGAGCGGTTGCTCGGATACGAGATCTCCCGCCTGACCGATCGCGACGGACGGTAACCCGAGGCGGGAAGATGCCGGTACCCATTCTGAAACAGGGCACCTACCTGATCGCGTCCGTGCAATCTGCCCTCACGGACGCCGACACGGAGCGCCTGCAGGACGATCTGATGACCTACGTCAGCAGATATCGCGCCCAGGGCATCATCGTCGACGTCACCGCGATCGATGTGATGGATTCCTTCGCAGCGCGCTCGCTGCGTACGATCGCCCACATGACCAAGCTGCGGGGTGCGGAGACGGTCATCGTCGGATTGCAGCCCGAGGTCGCGTTCGCGATGGTCCAGCTGGGTCTCACCTTCGAGGACATGCACACCGCACTGGACCTCGAAGAGGGCTTGTCCTGGTTGAACAGACAGCTGCACACCCGCAACCAACGAGATGGTCGTGATCGTGGTCGGTGACAGTGTGGTGATCGCGGTCAAGATGTCGAGCGACATCGTCACCGCACGTCAGGCCGGGCGGGAACTAGCAGCGAAGCTGGGCTTCTCCCTGACCGACATCACCATGATCTCCACGGCAATCTCGGAGATCGCACGCAATATCACCAGCTACGCCGGTACCGGTGAGGTCCGCGTGGCTGTGGAGGATCGAGACGGACGTGCGGCCCTGGTTGTCCAGGCACAGGACCAGGGTCCGGGCATCCTGGACATCCCGCGCGCGCTCGAGGACGGCTATTCCACGGGACGTGGTCTGGGCTTGGGGCTTCCGGGTGCGCGTCGGCTGATGGACCAGCTGATCATCGACTCGGGCCCCGGCCAGGGAACGCTGGTCGAGATGTGGAAGTGGGTGCCTCCCCGTGCGTGACGACGGGTTGATCGGCACCATCGAATGGGCCGCGGCCGGTCGTGCGCTTCCCGGTCAACGCGTGTCCGGGGACCGTGCGGTGGTCCTGGACGCGGGCGGGGATTCGGTGCTGTTCGCGGTGCTCGACGGACTCGGCCACGGGGCCGCCGCCGCCGATGCCGCCGATCGCGCGGCCCAGGTGCTCTCGGACAACCGCGCCGAACCGCTGGACGTACTGGCTCTGCTGTGCCATCGCGCCTTGGCCGAAACCCGCGGCGCCGCACTGACTCTCGCGTTGTTCGACTCCGGTGACCGGGTGCACTGGCTCGGCGTCGGCAATGTCGAATCCCGGATCGTCGCCGCAGCCCCCGGCACCCTCGCGGTCCGCGCGACCGCGCTGCTGACCGCGGGTATCGTCGGCTACCGGCTGCCGCCGAATCTGCAGACGCAGACGGTTCCGGTGCGCGCCGGGGATCTGCTGCTGATGGCCACCGACGGCATCGTCAGCGATTTCGCCGACACCGTGGACCTGTCCCGGCCGACCTCCGAGATCACCGCCGACATCCTCGCGGGCTATTCCAAGGACACCGACGACGCGCTGGTGCTGGCCGCGCGTAATCGTGGGCATACGGGTCCGGTGCAATGAACCGGCGCACCCCCCGTCTGCACGTCGTACCGGATGCGATCTCCGGGCGAGGCAGCGAGGCCGCGACATGACCACGGTGCTGGCAGCGTTCCGCGAGGCGTACACGAATGCGTTACGCCTGCACCTGGATTCGCCGACCCAGTACACCCTCGCCGAAGGGTACGAACTCGGCCGCCGCGCGCTCGTCGAGGGCGTGAGCATCCTGGATCTGACCGAACACCACTTCCGGCTGCTGGGCCGGTGGAATCTGCTCGCCCCGCCGCCCGCGGCCGCGGCCCCGGAGGGCGGCGACCATCCCGGCGGCCCCGACGCCGGGGACACCGCGCTGGAATTCCTGTTGCAGACCCTGGCCGCCCTCGATGTGGCCACACGCGGATTCCTGGACAGCACCCGGTCCTACGAGTTGCAGCGGCTGCGCGCCGAGGACCTGGAGGGACGCGACACCTTCCGCACCGCACTGGTCGAATCGCTGCAGGACGGCTTCTTCGTCGCCGATTCGCACGGCACCCTCACCGAGGTCAACACCGCCTTCGGCGCGCTGACCGGATACGGGCCGGAGACCGTGCCCTATGCGCTGCCGCACCCGTGGACGATCACCGAGGAGACGCACTATCCGGATCTGGGCACCGAGGCGGCGCGGTTCGTCATGCCGGTGCGTCATCGGGACGGGCGGCGGCTGTGGCTCGCGGTCAGTACGTCCTCGCTGATCCGGCCCGAGGACGATGAGCGGATCTTCGTCGGCACGATCCGCGACGTCACCGCCGAACACGACGCGCAGGCCCGCGATCAGGCCGTCTCCCGGCTGGCGACCGCGGTCGCGGCCTGCACCAGCGTCGTGGAGGTGCTCACCGTCGGCCTGGACGAGCTGCGTCTGGCGATCGGCGCGGAGACCGCCGTGGTGTCGATGTGGCCGAACCGCCAGACCGGACCGGAAATGTACGTCTCCGGTGAGGACGCGGTGCAGTCGCGGCAGGTGCTGGACGCGCGAGCGCGCGCGCTGCTGGATCGCGCCTGGGTACGGCCGGGCCGGACGATGTTCGCGATTCCCGAGGGCGCGGCCAGTTCCGAGGGCATCGTGGCGCCGCTGGGCGAGACCGGCGACGCCGCGCTGTGGCTGCGTTTCGCCGCACCCCGCGCGATCAGTCCGGGCGACTGGGCGCTGTTCTCGCTACTCGTCGGTCAGCTCAGCCTGGCCGTGCAGCGCGCACGCAACTTCGACGCGGCCCGTTCCACCTCACTGACGCTGCAGCGCGCGATGCTCGGGCCGATCGAACTGCCGCCGCGGTTCTCGGTGCACTACGAACCCGCGCTGCCACCGCTCGAGATCGGCGGCGACTGGTACGACGTGGTGCAACTCCCCGACGGCACGATCGGCCTGGTGGTCGGCGACTGCGTCGGTCGTGGTCTGTCCGCGGCGGTGGTGATGGGGCAGCTGCGCACCGCGGCACGCGCGCTGCTGCTGCGCGGGGCCGGACCGGCGCAGCTGCTGGCCGAGCTGGACACCGTCGCCGCGCGCATCCCGGGTGCGATGTGCACGACCGTCTGCGCGGCGATCCTGGATCCCGAGCGCGGGACGTTCCGCTACTCCAACGCCGGGCACATGCCGCCGGTGCTGGCCGCCCCCGGCACGAAGGGCCGTCTGCTCGAGGGCGGGCGGGCGGTGCCGCTGGCGACCTTCGACACTCCGCAGCGCCCCGAGGCGACCACGACACTCGAACCGGGCTCGACGCTGGTGTTGTTCACCGACGGGCTCGTCGAACAGCGCGGTGTCGACATCGACATCCGCTTCGACGAACTGGCCGACGAGTTGTCCGATGCGGCCGACATGCCGCCGCGGGAGGTCGCCGACGCCGTGCTGTCCCGGCTGCGACCGGCGGGCGGTTACGACGACGACGTCGCCATGGTCGTCTACCGGCAGCCGCCGCGCGCACTGCACCTGGACGAGACCGCCGAGGCGAGCCGCTTGTCCGGGATGCGCCGCCGTCTGACCGCCTGGCTGGGCGCGGCGGCGGTGCCCGCCGACCTGGCCACCGATCTGGTCGCCGCCGCCAACGAGGCGTGCAGCAACTGCATCGAGCACGCGTATCTCGGCGGCTCGCCCGGCCGGGTGGTGCTGTCCGCGGACTGCGCGCTGGACCGGGTCACCATCGAGGTCTCCGACGACGGCAGCTGGCGACCGCTCCCGGAGGATCCAGGTTACCGCGGTCGCGGGATCGCCATGATGCACGCGCTGACCGACGAGCTGACGATCGATCACGTCGGGGTGGGCACCCATGTGCGGATGATCGCCAAACTTCCAGCGGTGTCGTTCTCGGCGGCCAGCCGGGTCTAGCCGCCGGGCTCCCGCTCGCACACAGCGCCCGCACGCCCCCGGAGCACACCTCGTCGGCAAATGTCCCGAAAATTCGGAATAGTCGGCGTACCTGGGCTTTTCGCGTTCGGGAATACTACGAAACACCGACAATCCACGGGACGATGCGGCATCCGGCGCGGGTTCGTGGCAGATTGTCTAGGTGACCAACACTTCCGGAGACGCGCATCCCCTCGCCGACGCGATGACCACATCGGTCTCGGTGCACGACGAAGCGACCGTGCTCACGGTCGCGGGTGAGGTCGATCTGGCGACCGCCCCGGCGCTGGAGAACGCGATCGAAGCAACACTGGGTGGTAAGCCCGCGGTCGTCATCATCGATCTGACCCAGGTGAGCTTCCTGGCGTCGGCCGGTATGGCGGCCCTCGTCGGCGCGCACAAGCGCGCCGGTGAGACCACCCGCATCATGGTCGTCGCCGACGGCCCGGCCACCGGCCGTCAGCTGAAGGTGACGGGCCTGGACAAGGTCTTCTCGATGCATACGACCCTGGACGGCGCGCTGGCCGCGCTGCGCCAGAACTAGCACCTCGAAGTGCCCGTCGTCCCGGCATGTGCGCCGGGACGACGGGATTTCGGTCGTTTCAGACCAGGCCGCGCAACTGCTCGATGAGCTTGACCCGGTCCGCGGCGGTCTCGGCCATCGGCACCACGTTCAGCACTGTCACGCCGGCCTCGGCGAATGCGGCGACCCGATCCTTCACGAACCCGGCCGACCCGATCAGCGAGACGTCGCGCACCAGCTCGTCGGGCACGGCCTTGGCGGCCGCGTCCTTCTCACCGGCCAGGTACAGCTCCTGGATGCGGTCCGCGGCCTCGCCGTAGCCGTATTTGGTGGCCAGGGTGTGGTAGAAGTTCTTGCCCTTCGCGCCCATGCCGCCGATGTACAGCGCCAGGTGCGGTTTGATGAATTCGCGCAGCCCCTCGACGTTGTCGCCGATCGCCAGCGCGGGCCCGGCGAACACCTCGAGCTCGCCCAGGGCCGGATTCCGCTTCGCCTTACCCGCGGCCAGGCTCTCACCCCAGATGTCGTCGGCCTTCTCGGGCAGGAAGAAGATCGGCTGCCAGCCCTCGGCGATCTCCGCGGCCAGCTGCACGTTCTTCGGGCCCAGCGCGGCCAGCAGCACCGGAATGCGTTCGCGCACCGGATGATTGATCAGCTTGAGCGATTTACCCAGGCCGGTCCCCTGCTCGGCGGGCAGCGGGATCGTGTAGTGCTTGCCCTCGAACGACAGGCGCTCGCGCCGCCACACCCGGCGGCAGATCTCCACGACCTCGCGGGTGCGGCCGATCGGGGCGTCGTAGGGCACACCGTGGAAGCCCTCGATCACCTGCGGGCCCGATGCGCCCAGGCCCAGGATGTAGCGGCCGTCCGAGACGTAGTCCAGCCCGGCCGCGGTCATCGCGGTCAGGGTCGGCGTGCGGGTGTACAGCTGCAGGATGCCCGAGGCCAGCTGCACGCGCTCGGTCTTGGCGGCCAGATAGCCCAGTGCGCTCACCGCGTCGAAGGAGTAGGCCTCCGGTACGAACACGATGTCCAGGCCCGCACGCTCGAGATCCGCGACCTCGGCCGCGACCTCCTTGAATCCGCCCGCATAGTTGATGCCCAATCCGATACGCATGAAGCTCAACCTACTGCGCATCGGCCATCGGACCGCGTGACCCCCCACACTCGAAGATCCGGCCACCGCGCCGACCCGGGTACCGGACCGCACACCCGGCGGCGAACCCGGTACGGTATGCGCATCCCTGGCACCGATCGGCCCGCGCCGATCATTCGAACAGTCGCGCACCGAAACGGGAGGCCCCGCAACATGTCTCAGGACACCGCATCGTCCACCGGCACCACGACCTTCGGTGCCTCGGCCATCGGGCGGTACCTGGACGATCTGGCCGCCAAGATCCCCGCTCCCGGTGGCGGCGCGGTCGCGGCGCTGCACGCGGCCCAGGCCGCCGCGCTGGTGGCCATGGTGGCCCGCTACACCACCCGCGCCAAGGATGCCGACAACCGGCCCGCCATCGACCGCATCATCGCCGCCGCCGACGCGGCGCGCGAGCGCTCGCTGGCCCTGGCCGACGCCGACGCCGAGGCGTTCACCGCCGTCGGCGCGGCCTACAAGCTGCCCAAGGAGTCCGACGCCGAGCGCGCCGCCCGCGGCGAGGCGATCACCGTCGCGCTGCTCGCCGCCGCCCGGGTGCCCGCCGCCGTGGTCGCGGAGGCCGACGAAATCCTTTCGCTCGCAGCCGATCTGCTGCCGATCGGCAATCCGAACGTGGTCACCGACATCGGCGCCGCGGCCGACGCGGCCCGCGCCGCGGCCACCAGTTCCCGGCTCAACATCGCCATCAACGTGACCTCCCTGAGCGAGGGCGAGGGCGCGGAGTTCGCCCCGGTGCTCATCCGCATCGAGGAGCTCACCGCGCGCGCCGACGCGGTCTACACCGATGTGATGGCCGCCGTCCACCGCTGAGTGAAAATCCCGCCGAACAGCACATGAGCGGCGAGGAGCGGTGTTACGACATGCGACAATTTGGTTACGAAGCGCGCGCTTTCGACGGGTCGGCGTGATCATGAAGTTCTAAAATGAACGTCTCATAACCACACCAGCGAAGGGGTGGGGTCATGCGGAACATGATTCGTCATTTGTTCTTCGCGATCATCATCGCAGCCCTCGCGGCGATTACCTCCGGTACCGCCGCCGCGGCATTGCTCACACCACAGCAGATTCCTGCCGTAACGTCGATTTCACCTGCCAACGGTGCACTGGTGGGTATCGCACATCCGGTCACGGTCGATTTCGCGCAACCGGTCACCGATCGCGCACTGGCCGAACGATCCGTCACGATCAGCACCGATCAGCGGTTACCGGGCGCATTCGCCTGGAACGGCGATCGGGAACTGGTCTGGACGCCGGACCAGTTGCTGCCGGTCAACGCTCGATTCACGGTGCAGGCCGGACATGCGCAGACGCGATTCGTCAGCAATGGCGGAACGCATGCCGATGCCAATATGTCCGCGCACACTTTCACCGTATTCGTCCCCGGCCAGGCGCCGCGGGTGATGCCCGCATCGATGGGAAAGCCGTCCCGGCCGACGCCGGTCGGCACCTTCCCGGTGATGGAGAAGGACCGCACCATCACCTTCGATTCGCGCACCATCGGCATTCCGCTCAGCTCGCCCGAGGGTTACTACCTGAAAGGTGAATTCGCCGAACGGCTCACCTCGGGTGGAGTTTTCGTCCATTCCGCGCCGTGGTCGGTCGGGCAGCAGGGCAATTCGAATGTCAGTCACGGATGCATCAATCTCGCGCCCGCGGATGCACAGTGGTATTACAACCAGGTCAGCGTCGGCGATCCGGTGACCACACACTGGTGAGTCGTGACGAGCCGGTGGCGAGCCGCGTGTTTCGGGCGCGGCTCGCCGCCACACCCTAGGCCCGGCTCGCCTCGGCCGCCCGGACGACGTGACGCATCAGCAGAGCGGTGGTGACCGGGCCGACACCACCCGGAACCGGGCTCAACGCACCCGCCTTACCCCGCACCGACGCCGCGTCCACATCGCCGACGATCTTGCCGTCCGGTCCCTCGTTCGTGCCGACATCGATGACCACCGCGCCCTCGCGCACATGGTCGCCGGTGATCAGGCCCGCGCGGCCGGCGGCGGCGACCACGATGTCGGCGGCCGCGGTGACCGCGGGCAGATCGGTGGTGCGGGAGTGGCACACCGTCACGGTGGCGTCCTCGGCGAGCAGCAGCTGCGCGAGCGGCTTGCCGACCACGTTCGAGCGACCCACGACCGCGACATGCTTTCCGGCCAGCGGAATCTCGTGATGCTTGGCCAATTCGACGACGGCCTCGGAGGTCGCGGGCGGGAAGCCCGGCAGGCCGGTCGCCAGCAGGCCCAGTGAATGCGGGCTGACCCCGTCGACGTCCTTCGCCGCGGCGATCGCCGAGCTGACGTCCTGCAACGCGACTCCGTCCGGCAGCGGCGTCTGCAGCATGACCGCGTCGACCGCGATGTCCGCGCACAGGCTCCGCAACTGCGAGCGGATCGCATCGGCGGTCGCGGCGGCTCCCAGATCGACCGTGTCGCAATCGATTCCGAGACGTCCGGCGGCGCGCTGCAGCGATTTCACATACCAGCCGCTGGCCGGATCGTCATTGGCCACCACCAGCACCAGCCGCGGCGCGGCGCCCCGCTCGGTGAGTGCGGCCGCGCGCTCGGCGGTATCGGAGTTGAGGGCGGCGGCGAGTTCCTTGCCGATCAGCGAAATGGTGTCCACCCCTGACACCTTAATCGGCCCGCCACCGGCCCCGACGCGCGGCGCGCACTATCCGCTACTCCTTCGCTACCGAACAGATTCTGGAAAATTCACAACATCCAATCCTCGTCCGACCCCTTTTCGAACCGTATCGTGGTGGCGGCTGTCTCCGAGCCAATTGCCAGCAACACAGCAGATCCGTTCGGTCGGAAAGGTATCGATAGCAGTGAAGATCGCCCGACGTGTCACCTACCTCCTCGCAGCCGCCTCGGCCTTCCTCGTCACGACCGGATCCATCTCCGGCGTCGCGGCCGCCGACAACCCACCCACTCCCCTCTACCGTTCGGCACAGGCCGCCTTCGTCAGCGGCCACAACGCGGCCGGGATACGGGACCTCGAGCGGATGGTCGCCGCCGCGCCCGCCAACCCGCAAGCACTCGCCTTACAGGCCATCTGGGCCGATTACGCGGGTGATCTGATCACCCGGGAGACGGCCTTCAACAAGCTCAACACGGTCGATCCCGGCATGGCCGCGGGCGCACGCGGTGTGCTCGGGGCGATCGGCGCGGGCGTGGGCACCCTGCCCAATCCGCTCCCCTCCATGATCGGTCCGCAGACCGCGCTGGTCGTGCTCGGCTACGGTCTGCTACCGAACGGGGCGATGCGCCCGGAACTCGTCAACCGGCTGCAAGCGGCCTGGCTACAGGCGGTCGCCGCACCCAATTCGCCGATCGTCGTCACCGGCGGCGCACCGCAGAACGGGGTGCCCGAGGCCGCCGCCATGGCGGGCTGGCTGATCGGGCACGGCATTCCGGCCTCCCGGGTCCTGGTCGAGGACCGATCGGGTTCCACGGTGCAGAACGCGCTGTTCAGCACGCGGATCATGCGGGATCGCGGCATCGGCAGCGCGGTCGTGATCACCTCTCCGAATCACGTCCGCCGCGCGGTGACCGATTTCATCGTCGCCGGAACCCGGGTGGTGGGTGCGATGACCTCGCCCAACGAGATCATCTCCCAGCTGGCGCCCCCGTCCAAGGCCGCCCAGCGGGGCATCTATCTCGACGCCACCCACACCTTCCTACCGAATTCGGGTTAACCCGCGGTTCTCGGCCACAATGAATCGATGATCGTGTCCGACATCGATTCGCTGGTCACCACGCTGCGCGCGGCGGGGTGTGTGTTCGCCGAGGAGGAGGCCGCGCTGCTGGCCGAGGCGGCGGCCTCCGAGTCGGATCTGAAAGATCTTGTTGTGCAACGTGTTTCCGGTGTACCGCTCGAACATCTGTTGGGCTGGACGGAATTTCGCGGACTGCGGGTCGCGGTGGCTCCCGGAGTGTTCGTACCGCGACAACGCACCGGATTCCTGGTCGAGCTCGCCGCCGCAGACCCGCACGACCCGTGCGTCATCCTGGACATGTGCTGCGGATGCGGTGCGCTCGGCCTCGCGGTCGCGACCGAGTTGTCCGCCACCGGAGTCCGCGTCGAACTCACCGCCAGCGATCTGGAACCCGCCGCCGTGACCTGCGCCCGGCGCAACCTCGCGCCGCTGAACGCATCGGTGTACCAGGGCGACCTGTTCACTCCCCTGCCCCCGGACCTGGCCGGACGCGTACACCTGCTGCTCGCCAACACCCCGTACGTCCCGACCGCCGCCATCGCCGACATGCCGCCCGAGGCGCGCGATCACGAACCGCGCACCGCACTCGACGGCGGTCCGGACGGACTCACCGTCTTCCGCCGCGTCGCCGCAGCGGCACTGCACTGGCTCGCACCCGGCGGGCGCCTCCTGGTCGAGACCAGCAGCGAACAATCCGCCCTCGCCACGGAAATCCTTGCGCACCACGGACTCACACCGACGGTCGCCGAATCCGAGGAGCTGTACGCGACCGTCGTCATCGGGACCCGCCCGATCACCGGATAGCGCGAACTCTCCGGCGAAACCACGTCATCGAGGCGGCAACCGCAGCGGGCGGTTCAGGGTTGACGCCGGATGACCGTGGGATCCGCGGGGTCCGTCCCTGTGTCAGGCGGGTTCGATGTGCCGGATTGTTGTTGAGGCGCCGAGGCTTCCGGGTTTGCTCCGCCCGGCTGTTGCTGGGGCGACGGGGCTTGCGAATGCGTTCCGCCCGGCGGCTGCGAGTACCCGCCCGGCAGCTCGGTGCCCGCCTGGGGCGAGTATCCACCCGGCAGCTGCGCACCCGGCTGGGGCGAGTTTCCGCCCGGCGACTGCGCACCCAACTGCGGCGCATATCCACCCGGCGACTGCGCACCCGACTGCGGCGCATATCCACCCGGCGACTGCGCACCCGACTGCGGCGCATATCCACCCGGCGACTGCGCACCCGGCTGAGGTGTATATCCGGCCGGTGGCTGCGTACCCGGCTGCGACGGGTATCCACCCGGGGACGGGGTGCCGGGCTGAGGGTATCCGCCGCCGGTCTGCGGTTGCGGATACGAGCCGCTCGCAGGCGGTGTGGGAAATGCCGCGCCGGACTGCTGGGGCATCGCCTGGGGTGACTGGATGCCGAACTGGACCGGGTATCCACCGGTGGATCCGCCCGGCCCCAATGCGCCGAGGTTCTGGGTGATCGCGTCGATACTGGTCTGCACGCCCTGCAGACCGGCTTCGAGCGCCACCGGGTCAGGCTTGGTCGTGGCCGAGACATATTGGGCCACACCGGCTTCGACGGCCTCCACGGCGGCGGTGGCATCCGGCAGCGCCTGATCACGATGGGACTGCGGCAGGGTGGCGATGGCGATCAGGTGGTTGTCCACCGCCAAGGCCGACTGTTCCAGTCCCGCACGCAGATTCACGCTCGAGGCAGTGTCGTAGGCGTTGACGCCGTGCAGAGCGCGGATCGCGTCCCGCAAACGGCGGTGCAGGCGCGCCTCGGGGTCGTGCGAACCCGCCCACGACGACGGCGCGTTCGAGGGCATGCCCGGCACGATCTGGTTGTCGTACGCGATCGACTGCTTCTGGTGGCGGGCGATCGTCATCACGATCGCCGCCACACCGCCCACCAGCACCAACAGCGCCAGCAGAATCAGCAGAAGTACCACCGCTCACCTCCGATGGGTCGAATGGTGCACGGTGGTGGTGTGCCCGTGCCCGGTCGAATGGTGCCCGAACTTCATGTACAGCACGACGATCGCGATGACCACGATTATCGCCAGCGTGGCGGCGATGGCGATCTTGATCTTGCTCCACGGCCGCTCACCGGACACCTCACCGGTCAGCCCGTTGATGTAGACGTTGAACGGCCGATCCATGTAGATCACCGTCAACAACCAGATCGGCAGCAGGACATGCTTGTACGCCAGCGAGTTCCAGGTCGAGTTCAACGAATGGATGCGCTGCTGGTCGCCGCCGATATCGCGGCGAACCGTGTGCTCGATCTCGCTTTCCATCTCCGAACGCGCCTCGGGCAGGGACTCCTCGGCGTCGCGGTCGTAGGTGCGGGCGAGATGACCGGCCACGTATTCGGGTGAGTAGGTCGTCGCGTCCTCGATCGGCCACGGCTCGAGCGTCTTGATCCGGCCGCGGTCGGCGTGCTCGTTGGCCAGCACCGGGACATCCACGAACTGATTGGCGACCTCGCCCTGCACCGGATACCACCGCACCCGGGTCACCGTCTGCAGATCGCCGTCGCTGTCCCGGTAGGTCTCGGTGTACTCGATGCCCTGCTCGCCCTGATACCAGGTGTAGGTGTCGGCGTTGTAGGTGAAGTACGCGTGATAGACGCTCGCGAACGAGCCCATCCGCTTGTATTTCTTGAACTCACTGGGCGCGAACCACCGTCCGGAGACCCACTTCTCGACCAGGACGCGCGCGTTCTTCTCATCGACGCGGAAGGGCACCACGCCGTCGACCGGCAGCCGCGCGGGCGCATTGTGCACATCGTCGCGCTGGATCGGCGTGGCACAGTAGGGGCATCTGGTCGCGGTCAGGCTGCCGACGAACGACGTTGTGCCGCCACAGTTCTGGCATTTGATCTCGTGATTCCCGGTGACCTCCGGCCCCGCGGTGGTGGCCTGCAACGCCCGCAGCTCCCCCATCGCCTCGCGCAGGTCGCGCGCCGCGACGGGCGCCCGCGGCGCCTCGATCTCGGAGTAGTTGCCACAGTTCGGGCACCGCAACTTCTGGCTGGCGATATCGAATTGCAGCTGCCCGCCACAGGCCGAACACGGATAGGTCCGGGTGTGCTCGGTGACATGCAGCATCGCCCGATCCGGTTGCGGCGGAGGCTGTTTCGCAGGCGCACCGGACTGCTGTCCTTCGACGCCGCCCGACGGAACGAAATTGACCGCCACAGCCGCAGCCACCGGCGGCGGCCCCATCGGCCGTTGCGGCGGACCCATCGGCGGAGGCCCGCCATACCCTCCACCGGGCTGCGGACCACCGGGGAATTGCGGCGCACCAGGATTCGGACCACCCGGCAACGGCGGCGGACCACCCGCCGACTGCGAACCACCAGAGTTTGAACCGCCAGGTTGTGGACGTGGCCCACCAGGCGACTGCCGCGCACCAGGATTCGATCCACCAGGCAACGGCGGCGGACCGGCGGGCGGTTGCGGTGCACCGGGATTCGGCCCACCGGGCGGCGATGGTGGACCACCGGGGGAACGCTGTCCGCCGGGGAGCGGACCGCCGGAGGGTGGATGCGGGCCGCCGAACGCTTGTGGCGCAACAGGATTCGGCTGGCCGGGCAAGGGCGGGGGGCCGGCGGGTACCGGCGCGGAACCCGATACGGAGAAATTCGCCGGGGACTGCGAACCCCACGGCGCAGCACCGCCAGTGTCACGTGGCGGCACGGGAGCATTCGGTCGCCCCGGCAACGGCGGCACCGGCCCGGCCGAACCGGGCAACGGCGGCGGCTCGTTTCCCAGCGGCTGCGGGCCACCCGGTCGCGGGCCGCCGGAGGGCGGGAGGCCCGGCGGTGGAGGCGGGTTCTCCCCCGGCCGAACCGGTTGTCCGCCACCGTAATTGCGCGTCGGCGCGGACGCCGGGTATACCTCGCCGGGCGCACCCGACGGGCCCTGCTGCGGCGGACCCCCGCCGCCCGGTGGTGGCGGCGGGGTCTGCGGTGCGCGATCTGGTTGCTGTGGGTTGTTCATGGTTCCCCCGGGACCGTACTGACAGGCAACGACCGGTCCGGACTACTGCGCGGGCGGCGGAGGCGGCGGGGTGTTCGGCAGCGGCGGCGGACTGTTGAACAGGCCCTGCAATGCCGGGACCGTCTCGGCTGCAGCCCAACCCGACATACCGTTGGACCACACGTTCGTCTTCGGCGTGAGCTGGCCGCTGGCGACGAACTGACGCAGCTGCTCAGCCGGATAGGGACCGGCGGCCTGGCCGTTGAGATCGATGTGGAACTGCTGCTGCGAGGGCAGCGGCGGAGGCGGCGGGGTGGGCTGGCCCCCACCGGGCTGCGGCGGGTAACCGGGCTGAGGCTGCGGGTAACCGCCGCCCTGCTGCGGATAGCCGCCCTGCTGCGGGTAGCCCTGCTGCTGGTAACCGCCCTGGTTCCCGGCGATCTGGCCACCGAGCGCGACGCCGAGTCCGGCCTGGATCGCCGCACCCATCGGACCGCCGCCCTCGTTCTGCGCCGCGGCCAACATCGCATCGGCGGTCTGGGCCTGCTGATAGCGGTTCAAATCGCCGACGTTGTTGAGGAATCCACTGGCCTCCACACCACGCGCGACACCACGCGTCATGGCCTGCTGGATCTCCTCCGGCAACGAGATCGACAGGGTGACCTGATCCACGCCGAGGCCGAACGACTGCACCCGCTGGGCGACGAATTCGCGCAACTTGTCGGACAATTCGACCTGACGGCCCTGCAGATCGATGGCGCCCAGGCCGCTGGCCATCACCATGTCCGAGAACGCCAGCGCGATATTGCGCCGGATCATCTCGGTGATCTGCTCCATGTCCACGACGCTCTCGGTGCCGATCACCTGGCGCAGGAACGCCGCGGGATCGGTGACCCGGACGATGGTGGCGCCGTTGGCCCGCACCTGCACCATCTTGAAGTCCGGGTCGCGCACGGTCACCGGTTGCGGTGTGCCCCAACGAAGATCGGTCACCGGCCGGGTGTTGATGTAGTACACCTCGGAGCGGAACGGGCTGTTGAACCCGTACTTCCAGCCCTGCAGCGTGGACATGATCGGCATGTTCTCGCTGGTCAGCTGGTAGTGACCGGGCTGATACTGATCGGCGAGCTGACCGCGGTACACGAACAGCGCGTGCTGTCCCTCGCGAACGATCAGCTGCGCGCCGTTCTTGATCTCGTTGTCGTAGCGCGGAAAACGCCACGCCAACGTCGTATTCGTATCATCGAGCCACTCGATGATGTCGATGAACTCGTTGCGGATCTTGTCCATCAGGCCCATGCGTCGCCTCCGTCCTCCCTCGGGCAGCTCAGCACCCGCCCGGCCCGAGTATGTCACAGGTGGGACGGACCGGGCCTCCCCATATCTCGGTCCGCCGCAACGCTTCGGCTACTGTTCGGATCGTGGACGGTTCCGCTTCGCGATTCAGCTCTTGCGGCCGGTGAATTCCTCCATCGAGTGATAGACGCCGACGAAGTCCAGATACTGATCCCGCACCTTGAGCGGCAACAGCCCGGAGATCGCCCGGTTGAACCGCGAGGTCCACGGCATGACGACCAGCGCGGCGCCCTTCTTCATCTGCGTCCACGCGGTGTCCACCGCATGGTCCTGCTCGATGATCGGGGTGAACATGAAGCCCTTCGCGCCCGCGAACATTCCGGTGTTGATATAGGTCGGACAGAAGGTGGTGACCTTGACGTGGTCGTTCCCGGACTGCTCGAGTTCGAGCCGCACCGAATCCGACCAGCCCAGCGCCGCCCATTTGGAACCGGCGTACACGCTCATGCGGGGATTGGCCACCAGCGCCGCGGAGGACGCGATGTTCAGCACCCGCGCCGGGGTGCCGCGGGACACCATGGCGGGCAGGAATTCCAGCGTGATGTACATCGGCGCAAGGGAATTGATCGCCACGGTCTGCGCGATGTCCGCGCGGTTCGAGGTCTCCCAGAAGTACCCGTTGCCGCGCACGATGCCCGCGTTGTTGATCAGCACGTCGATGTCGCCGACCTCGTCACGGACCGCCGCGCCCGCCTCGGCGATGGCCTCGCGGTCGGAGACGTCGACGACCCGATGATGGACCTTGCCCGGCCCTGACGTCGCCAGTTCGACGGCCGTCTCCTTCAGCGCGGCCTCGTTGACGTCCCAGAGCACCACGTCCGCGGCCTTCTCGCGCATCGCCTGCTCGGCGAAGGATTTGCCCAGCCCCATGGCCGCGCCGGTGATAAGGACCTTCTTACCCGCTACCGAATCCATTTCCACTCCTGTAGTCCGCACCTCTGCCGCCGATTGCGAGATCACTGCTGCCGCAAGGCCTTCATGACGCCGAAGTACAGCGTCATGGCCTTGGCCCACATCGCCTCGGACATGCCGGGCAGGGGCGCGATCGGCAGTGCGCGCTGCACCGCGATGGTCTGGGTGTCGATGTATTTGCGCAGGCCCTCGGGTCCGTGCCGGCGACCGCCGCCGGAGATGCCCAGTCCGCCCGAGGGCGCGGCGACACTCCCCCACGCGGCGATGAATCCCTCGTTGACGTTGACCGATCCGGCCTCGACCCGGGCCGCGATCTGCCGCGCCCGGCCCGTATCACGGCTCCACACACTGGCATTGAGGCCGTAGGCGGAGTCGTTGGCCTGCTCGACGGCTTCCTCGTCACTGGCGACCCGGTATACCGAGACCACCGGACCGAAGGTCTCCTCCCGGTACACGGTCATCCCGTCGCGCACGTCGGCCAGGATCGTCGGCTCGTAGAAATAGGGGCCCAGATCCGGGCGCGCGCGCCCGCCTGCGAGCACCGTCGCACCCTTGGCCACCGCGTCCTCGACATGCGCTGTGACGGTGTCGATCTGGCGCTGGAAGGTGAGCGATCCGATCTCGTACGAGTAGTCCCGCGCCGAGCCGAGCGCCAGTTCCCGCGTGTGCTGGGCGAATTCGGTGACGAAGCGCTCGTACACGCTGTCGTGCACGTAGATTCGCTCGATCGATTCACACAGCTGCCCGGCCGAGGCGAAGCAGGCCCGCACGGCGATCTTCGCCGCCGCGGACACGTCGGCGTCCGCCAGCACCAGCATCGGGTTCTTGCCGCCCAATTCGAGTGAGCAGCCGATCAGCCGCTCGCCGGCCTGGCGGGCGATGGTGCGGCCGGTCCGGCTGGATCCGGTGTAGTCGACATAGTCTGCGCGGGCGATGATCTCGCCGCCGATCACCGAGCCGCGGCCCAGCACCGCCTGCCACAGGCCCTTGGGCAGGCCCGCGCGTTCGGCGGCGTCGATCGCCCACAGTGCGGTGAGCGCGGTCTGATTGTCCGGGCGCGCGAGCACCGCATTACCGGCCGCCAGTGCGGGCAGCGCATCGGAAACCGCAAGGGCCAGTGGGTAATTCCACGGCGAGATCACCGCGACCACACCCTTGGGCCGATGCCGCACCTCGACCCGGGTGAGCACCGGCAGCACGCCGCGTGCGCTGCGCGGGGCCAGCAGTCGCTGCGCCTGCGCCGCGTAGTAGCGGGCGTTGACCGCGACGTCGCCCACCTCGTCGAACGCGTGCACGCGCGATTTGCCGGTCTCGGTCTGCACGATGTCGAGGATGACGTCCTGTTCGGCGAGCACCAGATCGTGGAATCGCCGCAGCACCGCGACCCGCTCCCGCACCGGCACCTTCGCCCATTCGCGCTGGGCGCGCCGGGCGGTGGCGAAGGCGTGCTCGATATCGGCGGTATCGGACTGCGGCAGGTCGGCGATCTTGGCGCCGGTCGCGGGCGCGAACACCTCGACCGAGGGGGCCGCACCGGCCGTGGCCAGCGTCAGCAGACGCTGCACCAGCTCGGACGGGAGTACATCCGCGGGCGCGGTCTGCGGGGCGGTCGTCATTGTCGGCCCTCTCGGTCAGCAGGTAGGACTATTAATTGAACACTCATGTTACATGAACACTGGTGTTAGATTAATAAGAGCGGACCGTATGCTGTCAAGCGAACGCCATCGAACGAGGAGGTTTCACCAGATGTCCAGCGGTGTGGTGGTCCCGCCTCACAACGGCGCCAGACGCGGTCGGCCGCCGCAGACCCCCGAGCAGGCCGACGAGGTGCGCGCCCGGATCGAGCTGGCCACCGCCGCGGTCTTCACCGAGCACGGCTCGCGCGGGCTCAACGTCGCCCGCATCATCGAGCAGGCCGGCATCTCCCGGCCGACGTTCTACCGCTACTTCGGCAATGCCGAGCAGCCGCTGCACTCGCTGCTCACGCTGTCCAACGAGGGCTTGGTCGGCGGGATCCGGACGGCCCTGGAACGTTCGTCCGAACCGGTGCAGCTGGGCATCGCGATCATCGACGCCTATCTGGAATGGGCACGCGGGCACGGCCCGATGCTGCGCCCGGTCTTCGCCGAACTGCACGACCCGGCCTCACCGGTTTCGGCCTACCGCGAAGAGGCATTCGACGATATCCGCGCCCTGGTCCGCACCAAATTCACCGAACTCGGCCGCCCCCTGCCCAGCCCGCTCGACCTCGACACCGCGCTACAGACCTGCGAATACGTGGTCTACCGCGTCTCCTCGGCCGCGAACCCGGGCAGTGAACCCGATCCCGCGCAGGTCACCGCCGCTCGGCTGACCATGATCCGCAGCGTGCTGGTCGCCCTCGGTAGCCGCGCCGATGTCGAACGTGCACTTGCGATTCCAGGAATCTTCGACGAGCCCGCCTGAGTGAGCGCGGCTCGATCGCGAACACCGAGCCACGCCGATGATCGAACGGCGCAGACGCACGCGGGCGAGCAGTGCACCGGATGCCTTTACATCGAGCGGGCGCTCGACACTGTGGCGAGCGAGTTGAGACCGAGATGTCGAAGTGGCGACAGCGAAACAAATTCAGCCGCGTAATCCGCTGGCGCGCAATACACGTCGGCCGATTCCGGCGCGGATGGCGTCCTCGGCGCCGATGATGCGGACGTGGTGGCGAGCGCGAGTGATCGCGGTGTAGAGGAGTTCGCGGGTGAGCAGGGTGGATTCGGGGCCGGGCAGCACGATGGACACCGTGCCGTACTGGCTGCCCTGGCTGCGATGGATGGTCATCGCGTATACCGTTGTGACGCCGGGGAATTGGGTCGGGTGCACCAGATAGGGTTCGCTGCCGCGCTGTAGCGCCGCACGCAGTCCGCCGTCGGGGCCGCGCACGATCACACCGGTGTCGCCGTTGTAGATGCGAGCCTCGTGATCATTGGCGGTGACCAGTAGCGGCTGTCCCGGATACCAGTGTCCGGCACCGGGTTCCGCGCCGATTCCGGACGCGGCGACCCAGCCCGCGGCCATGCGGTCCCAGCGCTCCACGCCGTATCGGCCCTGTCGGTGCGCGCACAGCAGACGATGCGATTCCATGGCGGTGAGTGCGGCTGCGGCATCGCCGTTCTCGGCCGCGGCGGTGCACTCGCGGGCGGCCAGAATCACGTCGTCGCGAACGGCGGCGAACTCCTCGGGTTCGCACAGCGAGAGCTCCGTGCCGCCGTCGGCGAGCAGGTCCAGGGCGGTATCGGCATCGCCCGCGCGCACCGCGACAGCGAGTTCGGCGATCCGGCCGCCGAACCGGCGACCGCGGGTCAGGCGAATAATGCCGCCGCGCAGTCGATCCCGCTCCCGAGGGCTCAGCGCCTCGGCGGCTCCCGACTCCCCGAGGTCGTCGTCCAGCACCTGTTCCAGCACCGGATTCGGCGGTCCCGCAACGGGTCCGGCCACCAGGTCCGCGAGAACCGCACCCGCGTCCACCGAGGCCAGCTGATCCGGATCGCCCACCAGTACCAGGCGAGCGTCCCGGCGCACCGCGGGCAGCAGGCGGCTGGTCATGGTCAGGGACACCATCGAGGTTTCGTCGACCACGATGACGTCGTACGGGAGTCGGTTGAATTCGTTGTGCCGGAAGCGGGTCGCACCGCCGCGCTGCCAGCCGAGCAGACGGTGCAGGGTCGCGGCGGTGAGCTCGGGCAGATCCAGTTCACTCGCCTGCTCGCGCACCGATTCCTGTAGGCGCGCGGCCGCTTTCCCGGTCGGCGCGGCCAAGGCGATGCGCAGTTCGGATGCATCCGGCATCGATCGCTGATGGGCCACCAGCAGGGCCAGGATCCGCGCGATGGTGTGCGTCTTGCCGGTTCCCGGGCCGCCCGCCACGACGGTCGTCCACTGGGTCGCGGCCAGCGCGGCGGCCACCCGCTGGCGGTCCGGCGGATCCCCGGGCGCGCTGCTGTCGGGAAACAGGCGGTCCAGCTGCCGTCGGATGGTTTCCGGATCGATCATCGGATGGGTCTCGGCGCGTTCGGTGAGCACCTCGCGGATGGTCTGTTCCTGCCGGTAGTACCGGTCCAGATACAGCAGCGGGCCCGCACCGGCGGACTCCACCAGGCGTAGTGGGCGCAGCGGCCCGGCCGCACTGCCCTGGACCAACGGACTGTTCCGCAGGGCCGCGAGAACCCGCGTCTGCTCGGGCCAGGGCAGCGACGCCGGATCGATCGGTTCGGCGGCGGAGTCCGCGTCGGTGTCGAAACCCTCACCGTCCACACCGATTTCGTGCATCCTGGCGAGTTCGAGGCAGACCGAGCCCGATCGCACCGCGCGCACCGCCAGCGCGGTCGCCAGCAGAACCGACTCGTCGTCCTCGCCGCCGAGCCGCCCGAGCCGAAGCGCCACATGCACATCCGCGGCCGCGAGCACACCGGCGGCATTGAAGGTGCGCAACAATCCGGTGGCCCGCTGCGCGAGCTGGATCGCGGTCATCGCCACCGTCCTGCCAGCAGATCGGACAGTTCCCCGGCCAGTGCGGGCGGCGGATCCCAGTCGAAAACCCCACAGCCGGGCGGTGTTTCGGGCCCGATCATGCCGCGTACGAACAGATATCGGATACCGCCGAGATGCCGCGCCGGATCGTAATCCGGCAGACGCCAGCGCAGATAACGGTGCAGCGCGGCCGAATACAGGATCGCCTGCAGCGGATAGTGCGAACGCATCATCTCCGCGGCCATCCGCTCGCGGGTGTAATGCGCCACGGTCAGATCGCCCGTGCCCAGCCGGTTGGTCTTGTAGTCCACCACCACGAAACGTGGTCCGGGCGTGCGCAGGACGGCGTCGATACTGCCGGTGAGGAAACCGCGCAGCGGGGTGTCCGGGAGCGTGTCGAGCTGGTCGGCGTATCCGGCGAAGGGGTCGTCGGCGGGCAGGTGCGCGCGCAGCAGATCGGCGATTCGGCGCAGCGTCACCCGTTCCGGGCACGGAGTGTCCCCGCCCGCCAACGGCAGTTCGAAATCCAGCTCGCTGAGCCGATCCCGGCCGGAGACCTCGGCCAGGCTGCCGGTTTCCATCGGCGTGTGCAGCACCGCGAGCAGGGCAGTGGCCAGGGCATCCGGGTCGATGTCTGCGAGCAGCTCGCCGATGGCGTCCGCGCAGCGGGTGCGGACCTCCGCGGCCAGATCGGGGGCGTCGGTGTCGACGTATTCGAGCACACCGTGCACCAGCGTGCCGAAATCGGCGCCGTAGGGCAGATCGTTCATGAGAGACTGTGCGGCGGAAGCGAATTCGGCTTCCTCCGACAGTTCGGCGGAGGGTTCCGAGGGCTCGTCCGAGACGCTCGTATCGGCCTCGGACGCCGCGACGTGCATGTCGTGCGCACCCGCGGTGAGCGCGGAGTAGGATGTACGCCGCCAGTCCTGGTCGAGGACGCGATCGAACCGCGCCGCGACCAGCTCGGCGATGGTCGATTCGTCACGTTCCCAGCGTGGCCGCACGGGTGCGGCGTGCTCGACCGACCGCACCGCGATGACACCGTCCGGCGCTCCCTGCGCCCAGTGCGAAAGATGTTCCCCCACAACATTGTCCGCTGGAACCTCGCCGCGGCCCGGAACATCCGCACTGCCCGGCATCCGCCCCAGCATCATCCGGTGCAGCGGCGCGGCGGCAGTGCCGTACGTCGGCGCCCACCAGGCCACCACCTGACACTGGGCGCGAGTCAGTGCCACGTACAGCAGGCGAAGTTCCTCCCCCGCCTCCTCGGTTTCGCTGCGGCGCTTGCGGTCGTTGTAACCCACGGCCTCCTGGCCGCCCACATCGAGCACCCGATCGCCCCGCTCGTCGTGGAACATCAGCGTCGCCGGATACGGATTGCGCGCGTTGTCCCAGGCGAACGGCAGATATACCAGCGGAAACTCCAGGCCCTTGCTGGCGTGCACGGTGGCGATCTGCACGGCCGCGGCGTCGCGGTCCAGCCGTCGGCTGCGATCGGCGACCGCACCGGAGGCCGGATCGCGCACCCGATCGCCCAGCCAGCGGGTCAATGCGCTCGGGCCCAGCGATTCGCGCAGCGCCACATGGTCGATCAACTGCGCGATATGCCGCAGATCGGTCAGCTCCCGTTCACCACCGGCCACCGCGAGAAGCCTCGGGGCCAAACGGGTCTCGGCGGCCAAGCGCTCGAAGACGGCCGCGAATCCGGCCCGGCCGAACAGTCGCGCGCACTCCCGCAGTTGCTGACCGACGCGGCCGACGAGATCCGCACCGCCCGAATCGATCTCCGCGGCCGAACAGCCCAGCAGCGGCGTCCCCGCGGCCAGGCGCACCCGGTCCGCGCGATGTGGTTGTTCGAGAGCGCGCAGCAGCCACAACCAGTCGGTGGCGCTGCGGGTGGCGAAAACGCTCGCGCCACCGGCCAGCACCGAGGCCACGCCCACCTCGTCGAGCGCGGCCCGCACGACATCGATCTGTGAGCGGGTGCGTACCAGGACCGCGATATCGCCTGGGCCCAGGGGGCGCTCGCCGATCCGCAGGCCGGCGTCCAGCTGCTGTACGATATCGGCGGCCAGATCCTCGGCGACCCGCGAGCGCTGACGGCCGACCGCGGGAAATCCGGACTTGTTCAGCGGTCCCGCGCCGGTGCGCCGAAACCACCTCAGCCGCAAGGGAGTCCGGTCGCCGTCGCCGGACAGGCGGGTATGCGGCCGCACCGCCGCCACCGGATGCACCCCGATCTCCTTGTGCCCCAGCGCCGCACCACCCATCAGATGATCCAGCGCGGCCAGCAGACCGGCATCACTGCGTCGGTTGACACTCAATTCGCGACGTCGATCCGCCACCGCGACCGCGTCCAGATAGCTGAGCACCTCCGCACCGCGAAACGCGTAGATGGCTTGTTTCGGATCACCGACCAGCACCAGGGTGCCGTGCTCGTGGAAACACCGGCGCAGGATCTCCCACTGCAGGGGGTCGGTGTCCTGGAACTCGTCCACCAGCGCGACGCGGAACCGTTCGCGGATGCGGTCACGCGCCCGCGCGCCGTGCACCGGATCGGCGAGGACGTCGTGCAACAGCACGAGCAGATCGTCGAAGTCGCGAATACCGGAGAGGCGTTTGCGCCGTTCGGTTTCCGCGCGCACCGCCGCACCGAACGCGACCCGCTCCGAGGCCGTCGCATCGCCGCACTCCTCCTCGGGTACCAGCCGAGCCTGCCGATCCCGGACCGCAGCGGCGGCCAGCGCGTGCGCATCCTTCAGCGAGAAGGGCGGCACCGCCCGCGCATACCGGGCCAGGAACAGATCCTCGGTGACCGTGGCGACCAGATCGTCGACGTTCTCGACCAGCCGCACCTCCGGATCGTGCTCACCGGCCAACCCCAACTCGTCCAGCATCCGCTGGCAGAAACTGTGCGTGGTCGCGATGGTCCCCGCGTCGAACTCGGACAACGCGGCCAGCAGCCGGGACCGCCGCAGCCGGACCTCGGCCGAATCAGCCTGTGCCAGATGACGAATCAGCTCATCGTCACTGCGCACCGCGGTCTCCGGATCGGCCAGCGCCGCCGCTGCCGCGACGAACCGATCCCGCGTGCGCTCCCGCAATTCCTGCGTCGCCGCCCGGCTGAAAGTCACCAGCAGCAGTTCGGAGATATCCACCCCGCACTCGGCCACGTACCGCACCGCCAGCCCGACGATCGCATACGTCTTACCGGTCCCCGCGCTGGCCTCGAGCACGGTCGTCCCGGTCGGCAACTCCCCACACAATTCGAACCCGCGCCCGGAGTTCGCCGTCGCTGCCGGTGTAGTGGTGATCGGGCTCCCTGCCGGATCCGTCGCGCGTCCGCTGTCGTCCGTCGCCTGAGCAGAAACAGGATCCGAACTTTCGCCCGTCAACGACAGATCGTCCTGCACGGCACGTGCCCAAGACTCGGCCGCACCCTTCGATATCACTTCAGGCCCGGTCGTCTCCTCGGCACGCTCCCACGACTCGGCCGCACCACTCGACTCCGGTTCGGACCCCGCTGCGTCCTCGGCACGCACCCAAGACTCGGCGACGCCATTCGATGTCGCGTCAGGCCCGGCGACCTCCTCGGCACGCCCCGACAACTCGGCCGCACCACTCGACATCGCTTCAGGCCCCGCCGCGTCCTCGGCACGTTCCCAAGACTCGGCGACGCGACTCGATGTCGATTCGGTTCCCGCCGTTGGTGATTCGCGTTCGCCGGTCGAAGGCTCGGCATCGGGATGTACGAGGTCGGCGGACTCGGCTGCCTCGGGTATGTCGAACAGGTCGGCGGTGGCCGGGGTGGCCGGGCGGCGGGACGCCGGGGACTTCGAGGGGCGGCGGCGGGGGCGATGGGCCGGAGCCTCGACGGGGAAAAGTTCCTCACTCATGGCTGTCCCTGGGTTTCGGCGGCGAGCAGCGGGGCCCACAGGCTGCGGGCGAGGGATCCGAAGCGGGTGGATTCGCCCGCCGGATCCGGTTCGGCCAGTTCGGTTTCCAGTAGTTCCAGGCGCGGGGCCGGGCCCCAGATGTAGCGCAGATAGCGGTCGGTGTGCTCCCCGAAGGGCTTGGGACCGTGCGGGCCGCCGAGGAATTCCTGATCCGCGGCCGTGCGGGCTTCGTCCACGCTCGCGCCCTGACAGCGACGCTCGGCGTAGACCGACGAGGCGGCCGTAGCGATCGGCAGCGGTTCACCGAGGCCCAGATCACGCAACCCCACCAGCTCGCGCAGAATATCCTGTGCCACAGCGCCATTGGGGGCGGCCAGCACCGAACGCCATGCGGGACGGCCGAATTTGCCGCGGCCGATGGTCAGCGCCTGCCAGCTCTGATGCCGTTCGGTCGCGGCCAGAGCCAGTACCCGCACCCAGGCCGCGATCCGGTGTTTGGGGGCCAGGCGGGAGAACGTGGTCCGCACCACCGCATCGTCGTGCACATCGGCGACCGTGCCGCGCAGCAGTCTGCCCTCGCCCAGATCGACCGCGATATCGATACTGCGAGAAGGCAGTTCATGGATCGGCCGGGCCACCCGAACCAACCGGTCGACGGTGCTCTCGACCTCGTCGAGCACCGCCGCGCCCAGCCCGAACGGCGGCAGCGTCCCGCGTCGCCATTCGGCCGCGCGCAACGTCTCGGGCTCGGCGCCGTGCAGACGCGCGGCCAACATGCGCTCGCCCAGATTCCATTTGGTCAGGCCGTCCAATTCGATCGGCAGCCGCTCGTCGATCTCCTCTTCCTCCTCGGGCACCCGGATGCCCAGGCGCTGCCACAGGAATGCCCGGACCGGATGTTCGACGAACGAGATCAGTTCCGCGAGTTCCACATCCGACCGTGCGGCGGCAGGCAGCGGTGCGGACAGGAAGCTCGTCGGCGGATGTACCGCACCGGCCGCGGCCTGCGCACCGGCCAGGGCGATCGCGTCGAAGCTGAACGGACGCACCGGATCGAAATTGCGACTGTCGAAGGCCTGCAAGGGATGTCGCGTCACCACCGCATCGAGACCAGGCCCCGGCTGCGCGGCCAGCACGTCGAGCAGCTCGGCCAGCGGGATCGCGGGCGGGCGATGCGCGCCGGTGACCGGATCGGCCCCGGTGTGCAGTATCACCAGCCGCTCCCCGGCCGCCATGATCGCTTCCAGCAGCAACTGACGATCCTCGCTGCGCGGATCACGTTCTCCCACATGCGGATCGCGCGCCAGCACGTCGTCTCCGTCGATACCGCCCGCCCGGGGGAAGACCTCGTCGTCCAGGCCCAGCAGAACCACCACGCGATGCGGCACCGAGCGCATCGGCGCCAGCGTGCACACGGTCAGCTCTCCGGTGCGGAAATTGGTCCGCACGGAGCGTCCGGCCAGCCGCGAATGCAGCAGCGCGGCAATATCGGGCAGCCGCAATGCGATATCGCCGCCGTGTTCGAGGGCCGCGCTCAATTCACGCCGCGCCTGCACTCCTTGCCAGGTGTTCGCATACGACACCTCGGTCAGCAGATCCAGTGCCCGGCCGAGCACCTGCGCCCACTCGTGCGCCGGGCGCACGCCTCCGGCCGGATCGACCGGCGTCGGCCCGCGCAGATCACGCACACAGACCGCGAGACGGTCGGTGAACTCGGCGAACCGCCCGGCCAGATCCACATCACCGGAGTCCACGTCCTCGAGCGGCAGTGCGAGATCGAGCCAGTCCTCCGAGGATTCGCCCGCCGCGACGCCCAGCAGGATCCGGTCCACCGCGGCGTTGAGCGTGTTCTGCGCGAAGTCGCCGAGCCCGAACGCCTGCCGCTGCCGCTGCCCGATCCCCCAGCGCGCACCGGTCTCGGCCGCCCACTCCCGCAGCCGCTCGATATCGTCGTCGTCGAATCCGCACCGCATCCGGACCGGTTCGGCCGCAGCCAGATCCAGTACCTGCGTGACGGTCACCCGGCCGTCGGCCAGATCGAACAGCGCCAGCAGCACCGCGAGCACGGGATTGGCGGTGCCGGCCGTCCGGTCGGCGAGCCGCACGCGCAGGTCGTGCGCGGGATTGCTTGCGGCCGTGGATGTCTCGCCCGATCGATGATCGGCGTGCGGCTGCCCGAACGCCGCTCGCACCAGCGGTGCGAAACTTTCCACGTCCGGGCACAGCACGATCACGTCGCGCGCTTCGAGGGTCGGGTCCTCGGCGAACAGGCCCAGCAGGACGTCCCGCAGCACCTCCACCTGCCGGGCGGGTCCGTGACACGAGTGCACCCGCACGGTGTCGTCACCGGGCATCGGATCCCGCAGCGGCGGCCACACATCCGCCCGGATCCCCGCCTGCAGCCTGGAAAGCACTGTGCTCGAAGTTGTTTCATCATCCCCCGGATGATGAACATCGATCGCCGGGCCCATCCTGCGCACCCGCTGCTGCAACTCGCGCGCATCACGTCCCAGGGCAGCCAGTAGCGGATGCGCGACATCCAGCGCACTCGAATCGGCCGACCGGCGCGCGGCATCGGGCGCCGGATCGACCGCGTCCAGGGTGGCCCACATCGCCGGACTCGGATGCACCAGCCACACGTGCACGTCGCGATGTTCGGCCAGCGCGGACAGCACGTTCACCTGATCGACGCTCAGCCGGGACGGGCCGAACAGCGAAATCCGTTGCGGCAGCTCGACGATTTCGGGTTCCGCGCGCAATCGCGTACACGCCTGCGACAGTCGTTCCGCGGGACTCGGCGTGCCGATCCCCGCGCGCAGCCGCCGCCACAGCTGCGGCTGCCACCGCAGATCCGCCGGAAGCTCGGCGCCGAATCCGTCGGTGTCCGCGCCCGCGACCCAGTCGGCGATCACACTCGGCCGCTGGGTGGCATAACCGTCGAACAGCGCCGCCACGCCCGCGGCCGTGGCGAACCGCCGACCCGCGCGATACGACCGTCCGGACGGATCGTCCGCACCGAGATGCCGCGCCGGAATCGCACACCACACCTCACCGACCGAGGCGTCGAGCACCCGCAGCAGCGACCACACCATGCGCTCGGGCGCCCACGGATCCGCGTCGGCGGCGATACCGCTCGCCGCGCCCAGCACATCGGCGATCAACCCCGCCACGGACGTGAAACGCACATTCGCACAGACCCCGTCACCGGCGTCACCGCCCAGCACCCCGGCCAGCCGCTGCGTGAGCCAGCGCTCCACACCCTTGGCTCCGACCGCGACGACCTCGGCTGCGAACGGGTCCTCGAGCGGCCGGGTCAGCACCGACGCGAGCTCACCGGCGAGGGTGTCCGCCCGTTCGGCCCGGTGGATGTGCAGCGCCATGGACCGCCTCTCCGTCTCTTCCGCGCGGCTTGCGACACCGCGACCGGTGAACTGCGCCCCCGGCCCGGTCGCCTGCCGATCGACCACGCGACATTACCGCCTGCGATCGAGCCGCCTACGCGGCCCCGCGCCCGAGACCGTTCGTCCCCGCCCCGGCGAACCGCAGGCGACGGCTCGCACCGCGAACCGGCCCGACAATCGTGCACCCGCGCCAAGCCGACCCCACGCCCGACACACCGTGACGATCCGGACACGCCGACGATCACATCGACCTCGAATCCGACCCCGAGACAACGCCCGACCCATGGCTACTCTACAGCGAATAGTGCTGAACACCACATTGTCCGCAATTCTCGATATGTACCAAATTCGTAGCAACACAAGCGGATCCACGCGCAACCGCGAATCCCCGCATCGACCGGGACTCGCCACCGCGTGTCACCCCGGCGGACGGTGCGCGATGTGCCACAGTGCTCTGCGGGGAGGCAACGGGAGAAGCGGTTTCGAAAGGCTGGTTCGGTAGATGTCTGCGTCGGTGATTCCCCTCGTACCCAGATCAGGGTTCACGGTTCGCCGCATGGGTGAGCGCTGGGAACTGGTCAATTCACGCCACTACGGCCGCGCGATCGTGCTGAACTCCTGGCCACGCGACCGCCACACCGAAGCCTTCTCGCACTGCTACCGGCTCAACGGCCGCAGCGTCGAGGACCTGCTCGCCGCGTTCCGGTGAGGTGCGCCGCTGTCCCATATGGGACCTCGGCACGGCCGAAATGCACTGCGCAACAATATTTACAGCGAACTAGCATAATGTGCGGCAGAGCTCAAGACGTGCGCCCGATGCATATATCTGTCTAAGGTGTTGCACCGTGCGTTATCCCCGTTCCGCCTCGCGCGCCAGTCGCCCCTCACGTATGGCCCTCGGCGCCTGCGTCCTCGCCGCCGGCCTGATGGCCACCGCACCGGCCGTACACCCGGCCCCTGCCACGGCGTTCCCGATTCGCGTCCAGGGCTGTGCCAACGGCTTCGACTGCGATATGAGCCAGCGCATCGCGCAGGTCAACTCCTACCTGTCCGGACGGCCCGGTGTCACGGGTTACGTTGTGCGCGACCGGAAAACCGGCGCGGTCTACAGCAATGGCAATGCCAACACGCCGATCTGGACGGCCTCCACGATCAAACTCGCCATCGCCGAGGATCTGATCAACCGGCAGCGCGTCGGCGCGATCGTGATCACGCCGCAGGATCGCACACTGCTCGAGTCGATGCTGGCCACCTCCAACGACAACGCCGCCGACATCCTCTGGACCAAATTCGCCGGACCCGACCACCGGGCCTTCAACAACGCGTTCCGCGCCAACGGGATGACCGGCCTGGCCCCGCAGCCCACCCCCGCCGGGAAGGTGTTCCCGGACTGGGGTTTCCAGAAGTGCACCGCCGCGGACCTGGACCGGCTGATGTCCAACGTCCTGGACCACATGAACCCCGCCGACCGCAACTACCTGACCGACCGCATGCGCAAGGTCGACACCAACCAGCACTGGGGTGTCTGGGGCGCGGGTGCGTCGATGAATCCCGGCCTGAAGAACGGCTGGTCCCAGGAGCGCAGCGGCTGGGTGGTCAACTCGGTCGGCTTCGCCGGTCCCAACGAGCGCTACACCCTGGCCGTCATGAACGACCTGGGCAACAAGGGCGGCTACGACGACGGCGAGCAGACCACCACTCAGGTCGCCAAGCTCCTCCTGAGCGGAAGAAGCTGAATCTTCGACCTCCGCTTCGCGCCGAAGGCCGCGGTCCCGAGGGACCGCGGCCTTCGGCGTTGTCGGGGAGTGAGCGGAACTCGGCCGACGGTGGCTTGCTCGTTGTCGGATAGTGCTGACGCTCAGCGCCTGCGCAGGTGCATGGGCGCGCCGTCGCGGGGGAACGGGATGGTGTTGAATCCCCAAGGCATCAGGTAGCTTTCGGGGATCCGCCACTCGTATTCGCGGACCATGGCGGCGATGGCGACCTTGACCTCCAGCATGCCGAAGTGCATGCCGATGCACTTGTGCGCACCCGCGCCGAAGGGCATCCAGGCCAGGCGATGGGATTTGTCCTCGCGGCGGTGTTCGGCGAACCGTTCCGGATCGAAAACCGCTGGGTTGGACCAGTATTCGGGCAGCAGGTGGTTGATCCCGTAGGCCACGTCGATATGCGTGCCCGCCGGAATGTAGTGGCCCGCGATCTCGGTGTCGCGCACCGCGCGACGCACCAGACCCGGCACCGGCGGCACCAGCCGCAGGCTCTCCTTGATGACCAGCTCCAGATCGTGCAGCTCGTCCAGGTCGGCGATGGTCGGCGGCGCGCCGTTGGTCTTCGCATGCAACGCCAGCGCCTCGGCCCGCACTCGCTCCTGCCACTCCGGGTGGTGTCCCAGGTAGTAGGCGACCGCGGTGGCCGTCGTGGTCGTGGTGTCGTGTGCGGCCATGATCAGGAAGATCATGTGATTGACCACGTCGGCATCGCTGAACTGCTCGCCGTCCTCGGTGCGGGCGTGGCACAGCGCCGAGAAGAAGTCCGGGGTGTCCGAACGTCGCTTCTCCGGCAGCATGCGCTGGAAATACGATTCCAGCACCTTGCGTCCCTGCACCGCGGCTCGCCAGGCCGTACCCGGCAGCGGCTGCCGCACGACCGACAGCGCGGCATGGGTGCAATCGATGAACGCGTCGCCCAGGAGCTTGCGTTCGGGCCCGGGATCCGCGGCCATGAAGACCTCGCTCGCGGTCTCCAGCGCCAGATCCTTCACCGTCGGATACAGCTCCACCCGCGCGCTGTCCACACCCGCGGGCACCCACCCGGCGATGGCCTTCTCGACCGCCGGACCCAGTTGCGTCAGATAGGCGACCAGTCGATCACGGGTGAACGCCTGCTGCATGATCCGGCGGTGGTACATGTGCTCGTCGAACTCGAGCAGCAACAGTCCGCGATGGAAGAACGGACCGATGAAATAGTCCCAGCCCTGTCCGAAGTCGTTGCGGCGCTTGCCGATCACCTCGTCCACGGCCTCGGGCCCGGCAACCAGCACCCGCTCCACGCCCAGCGCCTTGTTGTAGCTCACCGGGCCGTAGCGGTGGTATCGATCCATCATCTCCGCGGTACCCCAGCGCAGGTACTGCAACGCGCGACCCAGATACGGCAGCCCGACGTCACCCTTGACGGGGAGCTGTCCACTTCCCTCGGGTGGGGTGGCAAGTGACAGTTCGCGGGAGGGGAGCAGACGTAGCATCCGGTCGATCGGATGCCGGTCGGGTATCTGCAGAAGTCCGAGGTTTTCCCGTTCCGCACTGTCGACGCTGACCATGAACGAACCTTTCAATTAAAAGTACACCCCGTACATTACCGGTACGATGGCAGTGTGACAAGGGATACACCGCGCGAACCGCGCCGCCCTCGGGGGCGGCCGCCCGGTCCGTCGCGTGATCCCGCCGTTCGCCGCGGCGAAATCCTGGACGCCGCCGAACGCGTCGTCGCAGCGTCCGGCACCCCGATCACCTTCGCCCAGGTCGCCGCCGAAGCCGGATACGCCCGCACCGCGGTCTACGCGGTCTTCCCGGATATGCCTGCTCTGGTCGACGCGCTCGCCGAACGGCACATGGAAGGTCTGCTCGCCGCCGCCGACGCGATTCTGGCGCAGCCTATGCCCGTTCGCGAGATGTTGCGCGCCATCGTGGCACTGGTCTGTGATTTCGTCGACGCGGATCCCAACCTGCACCACCTGCTCATGCAGCGCCTGCAGTCCGACGAATCCGGCGCGAGCGTCGTCGGCCACCATCGGCCGCTGTTCGCCCGGCTGTCCGAATGGGCCACCGAGGTCTTCGAATCCATCCTGCGCACCGTCGACGCGGATCCCGCGCTGGCTCGCATCTGGGCCAGCGCGACCATCGGCGCGATCCTGATGTCGGCCGAGGACTGGGGCCGGGATCCGGTGCGCGACCGCGCCGAATTCGTCGACCGGCTCACCGCGTTCCTGTGGCCGTCGGTGGAGAGTATCGGCGGCGACCGCTTCATCGGGCCGCTCGACCTGCCCGACGAGCATGCTTCCGGGCCGGTCCCCGACCGCCCGACACGCCGTCCGAAGGCGTGACCCGGACGCGCCGAGTTCCCACACTCGCCGTGACTGTCCGCTGGTCGCCGACTACGGTATGGCGTGTCGGAAGACCCAACGCAATCGCGCGAGGAGCGGGACATGAGCATCCAGACCGGCGGTAAGCAGCGCCATCGGGTGGTGGTGATCGGTTCCGGATTCGGCGGTCTGTTCGCCTGCAGGCATCTCAAGAAGGCGGACGTCGACATCGTCCTGATCTCCAAGACCTCCACGCACCTGTTCCAGCCGCTGCTGTACCAGGTCGCCACCGGCATCCTGTCCACCGGCGAGATCGCCCCCGCGACCCGCATCGTGCTGCGCAAACAGGAGAACGTGCAGGTGATCATGGGCGATGTGCACGACATCGACCTGGTCAACCGCACCGTCACCTCGGAACTGCTGAACCAGGACACCGTCACCCCCTTCGACAGCCTGATCGTCGCCACCGGCGCACAGCAGTCGTACTTCGGCAACGACCACTTCGCCACCTACGCCCCCGGCATGAAGACCATCGACGACGCCCTCGAACTGCGCGCCCGCATCCTCGGCTCGTTCGAGGAGGCCGAGCTGGCCACCACGCAGGAGATGCGTGACCGGTTCCTGACCTTCGTCGTGGTCGGCGCGGGCCCGACCGGTGTCGAGCTGGCCGGTCAGATCGCCGAACTCGCCGATCGCACCCTGGTCGGCACCTTCCGCAACATCGATCCGCGCGACGCTCGCGTCATCCTGGTGGAGGGTGCGGACGCGGTGCTCAAGCCGATGGGCCCCAAGCTCGGCCCGAAGGCGCAGCAGCGGCTGGAGAAGATGGGCGTGGAGATCCAGCTCAACGCCATGGTCACCGATGTCGACGCGCGCGGGGTGACGATCAAGGACAAGGAGGGCGAGCGTCGCATCGAGGCCGCCTGCAAGGTCTGGTCGGCCGGTGTGCAGGCCAGCGGCCTGGGCAAACAGCTCGCCGAACGCTCCGACGGGACGCAGACCGATCGCGCCGGACGCGTCATCGTCGAACCCGATCTGACCATCAAGGGTCATCCGAACGTCTTCGTGGTCGGCGACCTGATGTCGGTACCCGGAGTGCCCGGCCAGGCACAGGGCGCGATTCAGGGCGCGACCTACGCGGCCAAGCAGATCACCGCCGAGGTGGCGGGGAAGCAGAAGCCCGCGGACCGGGCGCCGTTCAAATATTTCGACAAGGGCAGCATGGCCACCATCTCGCGGTTCGACGCGGTGTGCCAGGTCGGCAAGCTGGAGTTCAGCGGTTTCTTCGCCTGGCTGATGTGGCTGGTGCTGCACCTGTACTACCTGATCGGATACCGCAGCCGGTTGGTCACGGTCTTCCAGTGGTTCGTCGCCTTCCTCGGTCGCCACCGCGGGCAGATGGCCGCCACCGAGCAGTGGGTGTTCGCGCGGCTGGCACTCGAGGCGCTCAACGGCAACGAGGAAGACGCGAGGGAAGTGCGCGCAGAAACCGGGAACGGCGCCGCCGCCCCCACGGCGAAAGCGGCGGCGGACCCCAAGGCAGGCTGAGCCGGGCGAATTTCACGGTATTCGGCGCTCGATGCACAGCGACCTCTTCATTGAATACGGCTTTCCACGCATAAACGGATCCGACCCATCCAGGGCCTGGACTGATCCGAATGCCGGATGTCGATATCCATGTAACGAGAAAGGTCGCAATGGCCGGAGGCAAACACAGAGCGTCCAATCCGAATCGCACCCGCGTCGGCAGTGTCGTTGCGGCGAGCGCGGTTCCGCTGGTCCTGGCCGTCGCCGGAAGCGGCACGGCCACTGCGGCGCCCGCGCAATCCGATGCGGTGCCACAGCACCACGCGGCACACCCGCAGTCGCCTGCGAGCAATATCCCGAACGCACAGCCGCGCATTTCCGGCGACGTACTCACCTCGCTGCCGTCCGCACGGCCGCTGCCCGATCAACGTTATCTCGCTCCGGTCGGCGAATTGCACGCACCGAAGGCGGTCGCACCGGTGGCGCCGATCGCGCCGCCGCCCGGCAAATTCCGTTTCGGTGACGTCCAATTGAACGCGCCGACCTGGATCAATCGCGACCAGGAGGTCGCGGTCAACGACCAGTCGGCCCGCGCCGAGGCGGGCTTGGCCACCTTCCTGGATTCGGTCGGCATGGAACGCAGCCGATCGGACCGGATCGCCGGGGCCACCGTCGGCGACGCCGCCATCGGCGCTGCGGCCGGGGCGACGGCCTCCGCGCCGCTCGCGGCCACCTCCGGCCTCGTCGGTGGTGTGGCCGGTCTGGTGGTGGGAGTTCCGTTCCTGCCCATCGGACTGGTCGCCGGACCCGCCCTGGGCGCCGCGATCGGCACGGGCGTCATCACGGTTCCCGCTGCCGCCATGGGTGCGGCCGCCGGTGCAGCCGTCGGTGCGGCCCAGGGGTTCGCCGCGCCACCGCACGTCGTCGCCGGCTGAATTCGCCGATCAGCACGGGCGGGAAGCGACCCTCGGGTCGGCTTCCCGCCCGTCGCCATTTCCGAAGGGCCTGTGCGCAGTCAGAATTCGGCCGTCGAGATTCGGCCGCTATGCGTGACGGGCAGCGCTGAACGACGTGGCCGGATCCGACCGGTAGACCTCACGCAGATGATGCAGGTAGGCGGACGGGCCGCCGTGAGCTCGGTCCTGTGCACCGCAACGGGTGTGTGTCACACCGGAATTCGTGATGCGGACCGTGGTGGTCGCGCTGCGGCCCTCGGCGGGACGGCCGTCTCCGTCCGCGAGGATGTGGACGTCCGGAGGGAATGTCGCCGATGCTTCGTCGGCCGACGCGACCGGCGAATGGCCGGTGCGGTTGGCGCTGCTCACTCGCAGTGGCCGGGTCAGCAGTGCGTCCAGGGGCGACCAGCACGACCCGAATACCAATACGCAGTCGTCCCGGGCGGCATCACGCACCCAGTCGGGGGCCGCGGTCGGGTTGATCGGCAGCAACGCGGTGAGCCGCTCCTCGACCAGGAGGGTGCGGGCCAGGTCGGCCATCCCGGCGTCGAGGGCCAGCGAGGTTGCGAACTCCGCCCACACAGCCGGGTCCGAAAGCCACAGTGCGACAGGTTGATCGGCCGGGCGTCCCTTGGCCGCGTTGACCGTCTCGGCCCGCAGCGCTGCGACGACCGAGGTCAGCGGGTACGGGTTCGGCAGTACGACGGCGCTACCGGTCGCGAGTGCGGCCGCGACCTGCTCGAGCGCGACGTCGGTGACGGTGGTCATGCGCTGACCGCCGAGGCCCGCAGCGCGGTCACGTACCGCACCAGTTCCGCATCCTCGATCACCGCCTCGTTGCGGCGGTACGCCTCCGTCTTCACCCAGTTGAGCACGTCGGCGACCTCGACCCGGTCCAGCGTCAGCCCGACCCGTTCCGCGACCGCCCGCAGCACCCGGCCGCTGGCCAGGTGGGTCAGCACCACGGACGGCTCGATACCGAGCAGTTCCGCCGGGTCGTAGGGCTGGAAAACGGAAGGACGGGCGAACGGCGTCCCGGTCGAAATCGTGCCCACGCCGGTGCCGACGATCGGAGTCGTCACCGTCAACGGCAGCCCGGTCTCGGTCGAGACCCGCCGCGCGAGCTTCGGCAGCCACGTCAAATCCGGTGCGGTGTGCCACAATTCGCCCTCACCGAGCAACTCGGTGCCGCGATGCGCCAACAGGAGCAACAATTGCTCGGTGGCGACCAGGCCGCTGCGCTCGGCGACGCCCAGCCAGGAACTCGTCAGCACTCGCACCCCCGCGTGCGCGGCTGCCAGGGTGTTCGCCAGGCCTAGCCCGAGGTCGTTGTGCAGGTGGGAGGCGAATACGACGACGTCGTCCGCCTCCGCGAGCAGCCCGGTGAACAGCTCGGAAGACTGCTGTGGCAGCAGCTCGCCGGTGGTGTCGGCGATCACGACGATGCCACAACCCTCTCGGGTGAGAACACCGGCCATATCGGCCATCAGCCGCACATCACCGCGCGGACCGTCGGCATAGCAGATGTCGACGATCACGCCGCGGTCCTTGGCGATCCGAACGAGTTCCGCTGCGCCCGAGAGTGTTTCAGCCGCCGACTGACGAACCATAACCTCGGCCATGATGTCCGAGGCAGGCACCACGATCATCACCCGGCCGTTGGGGGCGTCCTGCACGGAAGCGCACGCCTGCCGCACGTCCTGCGGAGTGGCGCGGCACACCGCGGCCGGACTGACCGAGTCCGCGGCCTCCCGCGCGACCCGCCGGGTGGCCTCGAACTCCTCGGCGCACACAGCGGGAAATCCCGCGGCGAACACGACGTGTCGGGCACCGTCCGCACCGAACATCGCACCCTGATCGCGGGCCAACCGCACCCGAAACTCCGCGCTCATCAATGTCTTACCCTGCGCACCATCGCGGGCAGACTCTTCCCACAACACAATTCGGCCCTGCCGGGCCGTCTCCTTGACCGCGTCCACGACTACCTCACTCTGCATCACACTGGCTGACGGGATTGCCCCTCCGCTGATCGAGCGTCATTGGCCGTGCGCGGTGACGGCTTCAACTGTCACATGATCTTGAAATCCGTGCCACCGATAAGCTCGAAAGTAGCTACGAGCCAGTACATTTGGGAACCTCGCCGCGGATGGTGAGGTTTCCGTTCATGCGGGCGGTTGCTCGAGATTTGCTTTGGACTCCAGTTTTCCGCGTGTTAACGAAAACACTTGTCCCAATTCGGTATCGGTGCGGGCCGCCGCCGCCCGCACTCCCTCGTCGGATGCCGCGAGCAATCAGCTGCGGCCGATGGCAGGCAGTACCGGCCTGGCGACAGGGTTTCCACGACGGAGGTCCCGCGAGCCCTGTTGCGTCCGCTCGCGCCCACCTCGACAATGTTGCGTCGGATGAACACCGGGGCGCAACCCGGTAGAACTGCGCCGCAGGGAACGGTATTGCGATGAATTCGGATGAAAATGATTTGGCTGCAACGCAATCCGTCTCGTGGCAGCCCGGTGACGTGATCGCGGACCGGTACGAGGTTCGCGACGTCGTCCGGACCGGCGGCATGGGGGTGGTCTACCGGGTGTGGCACCGCGAGTGGCAGGTCGAGCTGGCGGTGAAGACGCCTCGACCGGAGTTGCTGGATTCCGCTAGGCACGTGCGGGGTTTCGAAGAAGAGGCCGAGGCGTGGGTCGGGCTGGGCGTGCATCCGAATACGGTTTCGTGCATGTACGTGCGCCATCTCGATGGTGCACCGAGGGTTTTCGCAGAATGGGTGGACGGGGGCAGCCTTGCCGAAGCGATCCGGAGCCGGCGCCTGTACGACGGCGATCGGTCACGTGTGCTGGGCCGGTTGCTCGATATCGCGATCCAGTGTGCCTGGGGACTCGACCACGCGCATGCCAACAGGCTGATTCATCAGGATGTGAAGCCCGCCAACGTCATGCTGGCTCGTGACGGGACGGTGAAGGTCACCGACTTCGGGTTGGCGAATGCACGAATAGCAGCGGGAGAAATCCCCGGCGGTAGACCGGCGGCGAGTGTGATCGCCGGGTTCGGTGGCATGACACCCGCCTACTGCTCGCCGGAACAGGCAGCCGCAGCACAGGATCGGGCGATCACGCTGACTCGCGCAACCGATGTCTGGTCGTGGGCGATCAGCGTGTGGGAGATGTTCACCGGCGCCACCCCCTGCCGGTTCGGGCAGACAGCCGGTGCGGCGTTCGAATCATTCCTCGCCGATGGCCATGCTTCGGACGGAATCCCGCCGCTACCAAAGCAATTGGCGATGCTGCTGCGCAGCTGCCTGACCCTGAACCCGGCCGCCCGACCGAAGTCTGCCGGCCGACTCGCCCGAGCATTGATCGAGCTGTACGCCGAGGTGATCGGCGAGCCCTATCCCCGGCCGTGGCCGAACGCGGAGGGTCTGCGCGCGGACCGGCTGTCCAACCACGCGCTGTCGCTACTCGACCTCGGCCGGCCCGAACTGGCGGAGAACCTGTGGCGCGAAGCGCTCGACGCGGATCGATATCATCCCCACGCCCGCTACAACTACGGCCTGTACCGCTGGCGGAGGGGCCGGATCCTCGACACCGAATTCGTCGCCGAACTCGCCGCAGTGCGTGATCGCCGTCCCGACGCGGTCATCGATCACCTGCTGGGGTTGGTCCATCTCGAGCGCGGTGACACCGCGTCCGCCCGCCGGCATCTCGGGCGAGCCGCGCGCAGCGGTCCGCCCGACCCGGAAGTCGATGCGGCGCTACGGCTGGCTCGCAATCATCCCGACGAGCCGGAGCCGCTTGTGCTGCAAGGGCACAGCGACACGGTCTGCTGTGTGTCGATCGCCGCCGACGGCCGCACCGCCGCGTCCGGCAGCATCGACGGGACTGTTCGCGTATGGGACCTCGAGGTCGGCAGCTGCCGCCACGTCCTGCACGATCGCAGGAGGTTCGGGCGGTCGTGCGGTCCCATCGATGCCGTCGCGGTGAGCGGTGACGGTACCCGCGTCGCCGCCCACGGCCGGGACGGAACGCTCCTGGTCTGGGATGGCGTAACCGGTGATCGCCAGCATCGGATCGCCGACGTGCGGGCGACCTCGATCGCAATCGGCGTCGACGGAGACCTGCTGGTCTCCGGGGGCGCACCGGGCGGACCCGTGCAGGTGTGGGATCTTGCTCGGGGCAGGGTTTTTCGTGTTCTGCGCGAGCAGAACAACCATCATCGCGATGCTGCCCCGGGATCGGTGGGGCTGACCGCGAACAATCGTCTGGCGATCGAATACGACGCCCATGACGGCGAGACGCGGGTTTGGGAGGCCGGCTCCGGGCGTCTCGTGCACTCCGTCGACAGGTTCACGGGGTTCGCTCTCGATACCCATGCCGGGCAGGCGATTTCACGCAAGTCCATGACCAGCATCGAGCCTCACCGACCAGCCGCGATGGTCATCGTATGGCACGTCGATTCGGTTCGAACAAGTCGAGCGACGAGCATCCCACCCGATCGGTTCGCCGGACCAACAGCATTCAGTTCGGATACGCAGGTGGTGACGGCAAACGATCAAGCTCCTTCCGGCCCGGTAGTCGAGGTCTGGGAGCTCGGGCGCGATCGCTGTCTGCGTACTTTCCACGGTCACACCGCGCCGATCACTTCGATCGCGCTGAGCCACGACGGGCGGACCGCCGTGTCCGGCAGCCACGACCATACGGTCCGCGCATGGCCCGTCCGGCCCGCTGGGCCCGCTGGACAGTGGTCGATCGCGCGACTGCCGATCCGGTAACTGCCCGATCCTGCGGTACTACACGATGTACTCAGTTCCGCCATCCTCCGATTCGGCGCCAGTAGTAATCCACGACGCTCTCGATCGGCAGGTGCTCGTGTGTCACTGTGTCGAGCACACGCTGCATCAGCACCGTGCCTCCGACACCATGGAGTTGGTGCCCGATCGCCCGGATCTCAGCGCATGCGCCCATCCACCCCGTGAGCGGCTGGCCGCTGGCGAGGCTCGTGTCGAGATAGTCCTGGTCCAGACTGAGGTTCATCTGTGCTCGGGTGGATTCCCCGGCTGTGCCGAGTCCGCTTTCGATCAGGCCGACCAGGCGCTGCCCGACCTGCCTCGGTTCGGCGATCTCCTCGGCTGTGAGCGGCGATACCTTGATCGTTGCCAGCGCCGGTATGTCGTCCTCAGGTGGCGAGACATACCGCGACATGACCCAAGTGCGGCTGTCCACCTGGTTCAGACCCCGACACGACGGGCATCGCACGGCGGTGAAATCGCCGTACCGTATGCCATCCCACCAACGTGCCCGGCAGCGGCCGCAAACCAACTGCGCGACATAGTTGTCCGCGATGCCCATTCCTGCGCTCCAGAACACACCCGACGGATTGATCCCGCCCGGGATCATCACGATCGTCGCCACATATTCCGCCGCAGCGACGTTGCGTTGCCACGGCAGCAGGTTCTCCAGGAACAGGCCGTCGATGTCCTTGCCCCAATTGCCGTCCGGCGTCTCGACCACGAAGAATATTCCCGTCGCGTCGACGACCACGTCGTCGATGAGGAACCGCTTCGCCTGGTCGGCGTCGAGGGCCCGGAATACGATGTAGCGTGCACCATCACTGTTCTTGATGTGGTCGGGGGCCAGACCCGCGGCGGCCGCTCGTCGCGCCATTCGCTCCGCGTCTTCGACACCGGCGTCAGCGAATTGCCGGATCAGCCCTGCCGACACACCGGTCGGGCTCGCTGGCGCCGCCTGTCCGCCCGCCTCCCGAAATCTATGCCAGAACGCCACGATTCGAACTCCTCACTCACCCTGGCACGAACTACATCTCGCCTCGCCGCCCGAAATCACCGTCGCCCCTTGGCTGCACGCCGTCGCAGGTCGTTCAATCCGCCGTTCAGGTCCCACTCACCGATACCCGCCCACAGCAGTAGGACCACCCCGCCCGGATTCGTCGACGGGGCCAGCGACCGAACCAGATCGCATGCCGCCACCATCCGCCCGAGACCGCCCTCCTGGTCGAGTTGACGACCGATCGCCCTGATCTCGGCTCTCGCTTGCGCGCTCGCATCAGCGGACAGGTTGTTGTCCCAGACCTCATCGAGCCCGTCCCTGTTCCACTGCAGCGCGTGGTCGGTTACCTCCGCCGTCGCGGCCGCGCTGATCCGGCACAACTCACTGATTCGGTGAGCAGCGTGCGCGGGCTCCTGTCCCGCGGGCAACGGTTGCCGGGTCATCCGGGACGGAGGCGAACTCATCGGACTCTGATCGTGCGAATTCTTCGAAGATTTATGCCAGAACGCCATGATCGAACTCCTCACTTGTTCGGGCCGGTATCGCAGTCTGTCCCGGTGAATCTCCACATCGATTATGTAAGAGCCGATTTCGATCTTGGAGATATCCGGCTGCATTTCCGGCTACTCAGGTAGTACACCTCGAGGAATCCGGATCGGGTACCTGTCACCTCTCAGGGCGCCCTCGCTCGGCATCGGGAGAGTCGGACGCGCCCCGCACTGCTGTGCCCCGCCCGGTCCACAACATCTCGTCCCGTGGCACAAGTGCGGGCCGTCGCGAAACGACGGCCCGCACCCCCTCATTCGATGCCGACGTCAGTCACCCGATGCCGGTGGTAGGCGGTACTCGGCGTGTACCAGGGACAGGAGTTCCTCGACGGAGGTGTCCTTGGAAGGACGGTCGAAAGTGATTTCGCCGTGTTGGAGCAGGTTCACTCGGTCGCAGACGTCCACGACCTGGCTGTAGTTGTGTGCAATGAGGATGATCGCCAGGTCGCCCTGTTGTTTGAGGCGATCGAGCAGGCGCAGGATCTGGCCGCCCTCCTTGGCTCCCATGGCCGCGAGCGGCTCGTCGAGCAGCAGGAGTTTGGCGTCGGAGTGCACCGAGCGTGCCACCGCGATGGCCTGACGTTGTCCGCCGGACAGTGAGCCCACCTCCGCGGTGACCGATGGGATGTTGATTCCGATGCGGTCCAACGACTCTCGCGCTCGGCGCTTCATCTCCGCCCGTCGCAGGAACGGCAGCGGGCGGTGCACGAGCTCCTTGTTCAGGTGCAGGTTCAGATACACCGGCAGATCCGGGATCAGCGCCAGATCCTGGAAGACCGTCTCGATCCCCAGCGACCGGGCGTGCACCACCGATTTCAGCCGGGTCTCGTTGCCCCCGAACAACAGTCGGCCGCCGTCGGGCTGATGGTATCCGGTCAGGATCTTGATCAGCGTCGACTTGCCCGCGCCGTTGTCGCCGATCAGGCCCAGGATCTCCCCGCGGGCCACCCGCAGGTTGATGTCCCGGAGCGCCTGCACCGGCCCGAACCGCTTGCTGATGTGCTCGGCACGGATCACATCATTCGGATTTTCGGTTGTCTGCGTCATGCGCTGCTCACTCGTTTGCGTAGATGTCCGAGATAGACGTTCAGCAGCATCGCGATCACGATCGCGACGCCCAGCACGACGTCGAAGGTGTTCGCGCTGACTCCGGCCAGGGAGAATCCGTCGAACACGATGCCCAGCAGCAGTGCGCCCAACAGCGCCCCGACCACCGTGCCGCGACCGCCGAGCAGGGCGGTGCCGCCGATCACCGCGGAGGCCACCGCGAGGAACATCGTGTTCGGGCCGCCGTTGGTCGGATCGAACGAGCCCAGCCGCAACCCGTCGATGATGCCGCCCAGGCCCGCCAGCGTGCTGACGAGCGAAAAGTTCACCACCTTCACGAGATTCACCCGGATGCCGGCCTCGGCCGCGCCCACCGGATTTCCGCCGGTGGCCTGTGTACTGATGCCGAATCGGGTGGCGGACAACAGGGTCTGCATCACCGCCACCACGCCCAGCACCCACAGCAACTCGGACCAGTGCGCCTTGCCGAACGCGGAGACCACCCAGCCCGAGGCCGGTGCGGCGACCGGTGCGCCGTTCGACATCAGCAGCGAGATACCTTCCAGCAGAAAGGAACTGCCCAGCGTGACGATGAACGAGGCGATGCCGAACCGGGTCGAGATGAACCCGTTGGCCGCGCCGATGGCCGCGCATACGACCAGCGCCAGAATCAGCGCCAGAATCAGTGGCGTTCCGCCGTTGTAGAACGACATCAGCACGAACGGCGACAGTGTGAACATGAATCCCGCGGACAGATCGATCTCACCGCAGATCAGCAGCATCACCTCGCCCGCGCCGACGATGGCCCACGGCGCGAGGTAGTGGATGATCGTGATGTAGTTGTCCGAGATGTTGAAACCCGTTGTGGTGACACTGAAATAGATCGCCACCGCGACGGTGGCGACCAGAATGCTCAGTTCCTTCTGCCGCACCAGCGCTTGCGCGACGGTGCGGCCGAAGGACCGTTCTGTCACAGCGTCACCGTCGAGGGCTGCGGCAGCGGGATCGAGGCGGGCATGGTGCCCAGGTTGTGGCCCTGCTGCCCCTCGTACGCACTGCCCGAGTTGTACGCCGCGACATTCTCTTTCGTCACGAAGGTCAGCCCGGTGTCGGTTTCCGGCGGCGCGAGCAGTGTGCCCGAGACGCGGTACAGGTACAGATACAGGACCGACAGGAAACCCTGCATGTACGCCGACTGGTCGATGGTGAATTCCAGTGCGCCCGAGGAGACTCCCTTGATGGTGTCCGCGAGCGTGTCGAATCCGCCCGCGTGCACCTTGCCGACGATGTTCTTGCTCGAAATCAGTTGCGCGATCGAGGCGGTGCTGCCGGCGTCCACCGCGTACAGTCCCACCGCATCGGGCTGGCCCGCGTAGGCGGCGGTCATCGCGTTGAGCTCACCCGCTTGTGCCGCACCGGTATTGATCGATTTGACCACCACGCCGGGCGCGGCCTTGGCCAGTGCCGCGGTCAGCCCGTCCAGGCGCGGCTGCAGATTGTTCGCGCCTGGCTGGGCGATGCCGACCAGGATGGTGCCGGAGGTGACGGTCTGTGCGATCCGCTGCCCCATCAGCGTGCCCGACTTGTACAGATCCTGGCCGATATAGGTCAGCGGATAGTTGCCCGGTGCGGTGGCGTTGTAGGCAACGACCGGAATCCCCTTGGCCAGCGCCTGTTTCGTGGGCTCGACGAAGGCGTTGTTGTCGGTCAGCGGGATGGCGATGCCCGCCGCGCCGGAGTTGATCGCGTTCTCGAACGCGCTGACCATCTCCGAGACGGTGCCGTTCTCCGAGCCGGTCCACTGCGGCGTGGGCAGATTGAGCAGTTTGGCGGCGTCTTCCATAGCCGTGCGCGTGGGGATGAAGAACGAGTTCGTCGTGACGTGATTGACGAACACGAATTTCCACGCCGGGGTCGACGGAAAATTGCCCACTCCACCGGATCCGGAGCGCGTGGCACTGGCGCAGGCCGACAGCAGCGTGCCCAACGCCGCCGCGCCGCCCGCGCCTCCGAGTAGTTTCAGCGCACCGCGCCGGCTCGCGGTCCGGGAGATCTCTACGGCATCGGAAAGATGTTCTGACATTGCGGGTTCCTCATCTACCAACTCTGTTGCGGGTCGCCCGGCCCGCGGCCGGGGCGTCTTGTGATCAGCCCTCGGCCGCCTGGCGACGTTCCCAGCCCGAGCTGAACAGGTTGAAGTTCACCGACTTTCGCGGATGCCGGGCGAGCGCCTCGTAGTCCAGCGAGATGCCCAGCCCCGGGCCCTGCGGCAGCGGGAAGTATCCGTCGACCACCTCGGGCAACCCGGGTGCGCAGTCCTTGACGAAGACGTCGGCGAAGTCGTTGAAGTGTTCCTGCACTTTGAAATTCACCGTCGTGGCGGCCAGGTGCAGATTCGCGGCGGTGGAGATGGGCCCGCCGACGTTGTGCGGGGCCATCAGCAGATAGTGCGATTCCGCGGTGGCGGCCAGTTTCTTGGCCTCCCACAGCCCTCCGGAGTGGGTGATGTCGGTCTGCAGGATGTCCGCGGCCTGCAGCGCGAACAGTTCGCGGTAATCGTATCGGGTGTGCATGCGCTCACCGGTCGCGATCGGAATCGAGGTGTGCGCGGCCACTTTCGCCAGTGCGGCGAGATTCTCCGGCGGTACCGGTTCCTCGAGCCAGGCCGGATCGTACGGTTCGAGCAGGCCGGCCAGGCGGATCGCGGTGGCCGGATTGAACCGGCCGTGCATCTCGATCATGATCTCGACCTCGGGCCCGACCGCCTCGCGCACCGCGGCCACGAGCTCGAGCGAGCGCGTGGTCTCGGTGTGATCCAGTTCGAACATCCCGGCCCCGAACGGATCCACCTTCATCGCCCGGTATCCCCGTGCGGTGACGCGTCGCGCGGCCGCGGCGAACTGCTCCGGAGTCCGCTCGACCTGGTACCAGCCGTTGGCGTAGGCCTTGATCCGATCGCGCACCGCACCGCCGAGCAGCCGGTACACCGGCACGCCCAGGGCCTTGCCCTGGATGTCCCAGCAGGCGATCTCGACCGCCGCCAGCGCCGACATCGCGATCTCCCCGGCCCGCGCGTAGTCCAGGCGCATCATCCGGTGCACCAGCGATTCCACCTCGAACGGGTCGCTGCCGCGGATGTGGTTGTCGGTCGCCTCGGCCAGAAAGCCCAGCAGGGCGTCGGTGTGATTGAGCATGCGGACCTCGCCGAGTCCGGTCACGCCTTCGTCCGTATGGACCTCGACGATGGTGAGATTTCGCCACGCCGTGCCGAGAACGTGCATGCTGAGCTTGGTGATCTTCATCAGATGTCCTGTCGTGCAGTCGGTTCGAAGATACAACGCTTTGACATTTACCATCCAATCATTCGATGATTTAGTCATGAACACTTTCTCCGCCGGTCCGCTGGGCAGGCATCGCACGATGCACGGCCGGGTGGTGGACTGGCTGGGCGAGCGGGTGGTCTCGGGTGTCTACGCCGAGAATTCCCAGCTGCCCAACGAGTCCGATCTCGCCGCCCAGCTGGGCGTCAGCCGCGGCGGGGTGCGCGAGGCGGTGAAGGCCCTGGCCGCCAAGGGATTGGTCGATCCGCGCCCGCGGATCGGCACGCGGGTGCTGCCCCGCTCGTCGTGGAATCTGATGGACCGGCAGGTGATCGGCTGGCACAACACCGATCCCTCGTTCGTGCACGATCTGCTCGAACTGCGCCTCATCGTGGAGCCGGGCGCGGCCCGCCTGGCCGCCGAGCGGGTGGATCCCGAACAGGTCGAGGCGATGAACGCCGCCTACGAGGCGATGGCCGAGCATGCCGCGCGACTGCCGCAGCACAGCGAGGAGTTCGTCGCCGCCGACCTCGCCTTCCACCTTACGTTGTTGCGGGCCAGTGGAAATCAGCTCGTCGAGCAACTGGGGCGGCTCCTGGAATCCGGGCTGCAGCACGGCCTCGAGGCGACCAGTGAACTACCGGGCGGAGTGGAGCGCACCCTGCCCATGCATCGCGCGGTGCTCGACGCGGTCCGGCGGGGTCGTCCCGACGCGGCCGCGCGCGCATGTCGAAAGCTCATCGAAACAACGGCCGATGCGATGGCGGCCCGAACGGAGTCCTGATGTCCGTACGAGAATTCCTCCGCGCGAGCGGTATGTCGGAGACCGACGGCCCCGCACCGGCCACGAGCGAGAAGCGTTTTCCCGACGGTGCGCAGTACCGTGTCGAGATCCCCAGCGTGGAGGGGCCCGCGGTGCTGGCCGCCGTGCTGGACGAGGCTCGTGCCCGGGACGTGCGAGTACACCGCATTTCGCAGGGCAGCGGCGTACTGTTGCTCACCGATGACGAACTGTCGGACATGGCCGCGCGGGGCGCCGCGGAACCGGTCGAGGTGAGTCTGTTCGCCCGCCCGCTGGCCGGATGGGGCACCGGCGCTGCCGCAGCGGCTTCGGGCGCGGGTGCGGTCGGTGCGCAGGCACGCGGGGCCGAGCAACTCGCGCAGTGTCTGCTGGATATCGAGCGGGCCGCGCACTTCGGCCTGCGCAGTGTGCTGATCACCGATATCGGGGTGCTCGCCTCTGCCGCGCGGATGCGTGAACAGGGTTATCTGCCTGCGGATATGCAGTTCAAGATCAGTGTGCAGATGGGGCTGGCCAACCCGGCCGCGATCCGGATCGCGCAGGATCTGGGTGCGAACACCTACAACGTCCCGACCGATCTGAGCCTGGCCCAGCTCGCCGAGATCCGGCGCGCGGTCGACATCCCGTTGGATATCTACGTGGAGGCTCCCGACGATCAGGGCGGCTTCGTCCGGCATTACGAGATAGCCGAGCTCGTCCGGGTCGCCGCACCGGTGTACCTGAAATTCGGGCTGCGCAACGCCCCGAACATCTACCCCAGCGGGACGCATCTCGAGGCGACGGCCGTGGCGTTGGGGCGCGAACGCGTGCGCCGGGCACGCATCGGGCTGGATCTGCTGCGCAGATTCGCTCCCGATGCGATCACCTCCGAACTCGGTGCGGCAGGGCTGGCCGTGCCGTCTCCCGTCGGCGCGGTCGCGAAATGATCATGCGCGCAGGACGATCCGACTCGACCGCGGACCGTCAGGAATGGGCGTACCGCACGACGGGAGCACGCTGATGTCGCCGCGCGCAGTTCGCGTCGAGGCACCGGGGCAGGTACATGTCGTGCCGATGTCGCCGCACACACCGGGGCCCGGTGAGGCGATGGTGCGGGTGGCGTGGACGGGTATCTGCGGGTCCGATCTCGAGGTGGTCGCCGGGACACGGCCCGCGCCCTATGTGCGGTATCCGGTCGTTCCCGGGCACGAATGGTCGGGGACCGTGGCCGAGGTCGGTGCCGAGGTCGATCCGGAGTTGATCGGCAAACCCGTTGTAGGAGAGGGTTTTCGATCCTGCCTGCGCTGCGACGCGTGCCGACGTGGCGATACCAATCTGTGTGCGAACGGATACGCGGAGACCGGATTCACCCATCCCGGAGCCTGGGCGGACTACCTGACGTTGCCCGCGCGGCTGCTGCACACGCTGCCCGCCGACGCCGATCTGCGTGCCGCGGCGGCGCTCGAACCGGCCGCCTGTGCCGCCGCGGCATGTCTGCGCGCGGAGGTGCAGACCGGTGAGCGTGTCGCGGTGGTGGGCGCGGGGACGCTCGGACTGCTCATCACCCAACTGGCGGCAGCGGTCCGGCCGGGTGAGTTGACCGTCATCGATCGACGAGCCGAATGTGAGTCGCTGGCCAGACGTTGCGGAGCAACGCATTTCAGCACCGAGATCGAAGGCTCCCAGCGGTACGATGTCGCGCTGGAGGCCGCGGGCGGGATCGGGACCGCGCGCCTGGCCACCTCCCTGGTACGTCGCGGTGGGCGTGTGGTGCTCACCGGAATCCCTGCCGCGGAACCGGATCCGATCTCCCCGGCCGCTCTGGTGCTCGACCAGATCACCGTGCACACCGTCTTCGGCGCGCCGGGACGGGCCTGGACCCACGCGGTACGCGCATTCGCCGCGGGGGCCCTGGATCCCGCGCCGCTGGTGTCGCACGAATTCCCGCTCGAGCAGGTCGATTCCGCACTGCGGGTGCTGCGCGAGGGCGACGCGGTGAAAGTGCTGCTGCGGCCGTGATTTCCGTCGAACAGCTCACCGCACCCGTCGCCGAGCACGGCGAAGGGCCGGTCTGGTGCGACCGCTGGCCCGGTCTGCGCTGGGTCGACATGCTCGCCGGGGACGTCCTCGAACTCGATTCCGGCACAGGCGAAGTCCGCCGTTTCCCGGTCGGCACGGTCGCCGCAGCCCTGCGCCCGCGCGCCGAGACCGGCGTGGTGCTGGCCCTGGAACGCGGATTCGCGCTGGCCGACGACGAGTTCGAGCGGATCACTCCCCTGCCCGAGCTGTGGTCCGATCCCGGCATCCGGATGAACGACGGCGGCTGTGATCCCCAGGGCCGCTTCCACTGTGGCTCGATGGCGTACGCCGAGACTCCCGGCGCGGGCGCGCTGTATCGCCTGAACCTCGACGGCAGCGTGGACGTCGAACTCACCGACGTGACCATCTCCAACGGCCTGGCCTGGAGCCCCGACGGCACCACCGCCTACTACGCCGACACCCCCACCCACCGCGTGGACGCATTCGACTACAGCCCGGAATCCGGCCTGTCCCACCGCAGAACCGCGATCCGCGTCCCCGCTGAACACGGCTCCCCCGACGGTCTCACCGTCGATGCCGAAGGCGCCGTCTGGGTAGCGCTGTGGGGCGGCAGCGCGGTCCACCGCTACTCCCCCGACGGCAACCTCCTGGACATCGTGCACCTGCCCGTATCCCAGGTCACCGCATGCACATTCGGCGGCCCCACCCGCACCGACCTGTACATCACCACCTCCCGCCAGGGGATCGATCCCGCCACCCAGCCCGCCGCGGGAGCCCTGTTCCGCGCCTCCCCCGGCGTCACGGGCCGGCCGACCCTCCCCTACCGAGGAGCGATCTGATCCCTCGTCCGTCAGGTCGTCCGCGTGCCGGTGAGTGTTCCGGATGCCAGGACGTGTCCGTCGAGAGCCGATGGCAGATGGTCGATATCGAGCTTCGTGAAGTCGACGACGGTGTCGAGGGCGTAGAGGTGGAAACGGTAGCGATGCGGCCCGTGGCCGGGCAGCGGTCGCGGGCCGACGTACTTGGCTTGGCGGCGGCGATTCGGGATGAAGCGGATGTTCGGATCCGCCGGGGTCACAGCGCCTTCCGGGAGACCGGCGTCGGAAGGCTCGAAGGCGGCGACGGTGTGGATGCCGGGCGTGCTGGTCGGGACGTCGAGGTCCTCGATGACCAGGACCAGATCCTTCGTCTCCGCGGGGAGGGCGTCCCAGGTGAGCGCGGGTGAGATCTCCTCGCCGATGAACTGTCCGCAGTGCTTGGCCGGAATCACTTGTCCGTCAACGAAATTCGGCGAGGTGAGGGCGATGCGGTGCTCGGTCGCGAGTTCGGGAGCGTTGGCGATGCTGACGGCTTCGTCCGGACGCCGGTTGCGCAGCAACCGACCGATGGGAAATAGGAGGGCTTCTACGGGGTGCATGGTGCTCCTGTTCACGAGTCTGCGATGCGAAGCAGGAGTGGGGCGACTCGCGCGATGTCGTCGCGTTCGGCTGCGGTGAGTTCGTCGAGCCGGCCCTTCAGCCAGTCCCGGCGGTGGCGACGCGACGCGGTGACCGCCACTGTGCCCGCATCGGTGAGCGAGAACAGGACCTTGCGGCGGTCCTGCGTCCCACGGACTTTCGTCACGTAGGCGAGTTGCTCCAGCCGTCGAACCGTCTGACTCATCGAGCCGAGCGTGACGTGCGCGGCCTCGGCGAGATCGCTCAGGCTCATCCGGTCCTGTTTGTCGAGCACGATGAGCACGAGCAGCGCCGCATCCGGGACCTCGCCCTCGACCCGCTCGGAACGGAATCGGCTGTACAGGCGTACGACCGCGCGCCGTAGCTCCGCGCTGACCTCGTCGACGTCCTCGCTCACTCCACACCTCCAATGCTTAGTACACCGTAGCATCTGCTTAGTAATACTATGCAAATCGAGGCGGCGAAACCGCTGTCGTCGTTACCCGACGCGCCGCTTCGCAGACACGACTCAGACGCGCAGGGCCGCGACGTCGGACGCGGCGGGTTCGGCGGACAACCGTGGACCCGTCCACGTGTACAGTGAGCCGCCCGCCGCGAGCGGCAGGAGCGCGGCATCCAGACCCGTTGTGCGTGCGGGGCTTTCATCCGGATAGCGGAGCACGCTGGTGATCGCGCGAGGGGCGCAGAGCGCGTCGTCCGTGGGTGAGTTCTCGCCGAGTTCGAGGCGGTGGCGTAACAGCGGGGTGCGGTCCAGATCGGCGACGAGGTCGCCGCGCCAGTGGCCGGTCGATTCGCCCGTGCGGCCGATCTGGATGCGTTCGCGCAGGTGCAGGCGGGCATCGTCGGCGAGATGGACGGTGCTGACGGTTTCGTGGGTGGCCCCGCCCGCGATGATGGTCGGTTCGGGATCGAAATCCAGTTCACCGCCCGCACCGACCTCGAACGACCAGTGCGCGTGCGACAGCGGCGTCGCACGGCCCGGGAGGGCGATGGTCGCGGCCACCGAGCGCACCCGCAGCCGGGCGCCCGGCTCGACCACGACGGCGATGTCGAGTTCGTCACCGCCCAACGGTGTTGCGGCCGTGCCGATCAGATGGACGACGTCCGGACCGGTGTGCCGCGCAGCGAGTCCCCCGGTGGCCTGAATGCGCGGCAGCACACCGGGACTCGCCACGATCCGTACCTCAGTGCGCAATGGCGGCACCCTCGGCGGCATCGCGTTCCGCGATCGTGCGCAGTTGTTCGCGCACCCAGTTCAGCACGGGGGTGGCGGCCGGATCCTGGGTCAGGGAGGTGAACACGAAGGGGCGTCCCTCGCGCACCGCGGCCGAATCACGATCCATCACAGCCAGATCCGCGCCGACCAGCGGGGCCAGATCGGTCTTGTTGATGACCAGCAGATCCGAATAGGTCACGCCGGGCCCGCCCTTGCGGGGCACCTTGTCGCCACCGGCCACGTCCACCACGAAGATCTGCACGTCGATCAGACCGGAGGAGAACGTGGCGGTCAGATTGTCCCCACCGGATTCGACCAGGATCAGATCCAGCGGCGGATTGGCCTCGATCAGATCGTCGATGGCATCGAGGTTGGCGGTGATGTCGTCGCGGATCGCGGTGTGCGGGCAGCCGCCGGTCTGCACGGCGGTGATCCGTTCGTCGGGCAGGACGGCGTGCCGCCGCAGGAAATCGGCGTCCTCGGTGGTGTAGATGTCGTTGGTCAGCACCGCCAGCGACAGCTCCTCGCGCAGCTGGCGGCACAGCGCCGCGGTGAGCGCGGTCTTCCCGGACCCGACCGGACCGCCGATGCCGATCCGCACCGGCTCACCCGACGAACGCACCCGCTTGGGGCGGTCGTGCGCGTGATCGTGCGGTTCACCGTCGATCAGATGTGGGGGCATGAGGGTGACTCCTTTCACGACCGAACCGGTCGTATCAATACGTCCTCAGGAGGCGAACAGCGGCATCGGGCGGTCCGGATGCCGCTGCGCGAGCACATCCTGCAGTGGATCGGACACCGCGGCCGGACCGCGCGCTGCCTCGGCCGCCGTGCGATCACACAGCTCGGCGAGCCGGATCGTTCCGGCGGCCACCGCGGCCGGATCCAATGCCAGCAGCCGCTGCGCGGCTGTCGCGGCGCCCGTCATGGTGGTGTAGACAACCACCCCGGCGATCTCCCGCGCACTCACCTGCGCCGCGATGCCGACCACGCCGAAGACCGTCGACAGATGCGGCCGCGCCCCCAGTTCCCGCCAATCCTGGTGCGGCCAGACCTGTTTCGCCAAACGCAGCAAACCCCGCCCCTGAGCCCGCGAGGCCGCCCGAGCCGCCGGTGCGGGCGTGCGCGCATCGGCTTCGCCCTCGGCGCGCCGCACATCCCACTCCCCCGCACACACCGCGGCGGCCAGCGATGCGGTCACCAGCCCGGACGTGCGAATACGCCGTCGCAGATACAACTCCAGCGTCACGACATCCCGCACCAGCCCCGAGGCCACCGCTTCCTCCACCCCGCCCGAATGCACATGCCCACCCACCGGCAACCGCGAGTCGGCCAGTGTGAACAACGTCGCCAGACTCATCGGCGCGACCCCGGGGCGAACATCCCCCGATCCTATGCGCACCACCCCCACACCTGCGCGGACAGCCGAGTGACACCGACCACGCCGCCTCCGCGAAAGCGCCGGGCTGTTCAGCGCCGGAAGGTGCGGGACATCAGGCGCTGGGCCGGGCCGCGGGTGAGATCGGACCAGGCTTGCAGCGGTCCGGACCACCACGGCGAGATCTCGACGGGCTTGGCGACGACGGCATGGCAGACGACGTCGGCGGCTTCCTCCGCGGTCAGGCCGGGCATACTGCCGAAATCGGTGGGTGCGCTCATCCTGGTGTGCACGAGCGGCATGTACACCGAGGTCGTGGTGACGTTGTCGGCCGCGATCTCGGTGGCCACCGTGCGCAACCACGTGTCGAAGGCCGCCTTCGAGGCGCCGTAGGCCGCCCAGCGCGGGGCCGGTGGCATCCGCAGTCCCCAGGTCGAGATGTTGACGATATGTCCCTCGCGACGCCCGCGCATGCTCGGCAGCAGGGCCAGCAGCAGCCGGACCGGGCCCAGATAGTTGATATCGATGGTCCGGGTGAAATCGTGGAAGCGGTCGTAGGACTGGTCGATCGAGCGTCGAATCGACCGGCCCGCGTTGTTGATCACCACATCCACGTGCCCGTATTCGTCGAGCAGTTCACGACCGAGCCGGTCGGTGGCGTCCATATCGGTCAGATCGACGCGGTGGACGTGCGCGATGCCGCCGCTCGCGGTGATCTCCGCGGCCACCGCCTCCATGTCCTCGAGCGACCGCGCCACCAACAGGACCGTCGCGCCCGCGGCAGCGAGTTTGAGCGCGGTTTCCTTGCCGATGCCGTGCGAGGCGCCGGTCACCAGGACCACCCGGCCGGACACCGCCTCGCGCAGCGCGTCGTTTCGCGGGCGAGAGGTCGGGTACAGCAGACGCGTCGCCAGTCGTTCGGCGAGCGGGCGGCCGTTCGCGGACGAGGTGTCGTTCACGACTCGACTCTAAAACGCGGTCCTGATCCGCGCGCGTGAAACACCGCACGCGGTCAACCCGCGGCCGCCTCGACCGCCGGCTCCCGCTGAGCACGCGCCGCACGTCCCCGACCGGCGAATATCGCGATCACCGCCATGATGGCGAGCAGCGCGGCGCCGACCGTCGTCGCGACATGCATTCCGTCGACGAACGAACCCCGCGCGGCCCGCACGAGCCCGGCATCCGCACCCGCCCGAGCAATCGTCTCCCCCAGCGTCGGCGCGTAGTCACCGCCGGACCGGAACACCAGTGCCGCAAGCGATCCCAGCAGCGACAGGCCCAGGCCGTTACCCAGTTCGAAACTGGTCTCGGAGATGCCGACCGCGGAACCGGCGCGTTCGGGCGGCACGGAGGACACCGACACCTCGGACACCAGCGTGAACATCGTGCCGTAGCCCAGGCCGGCCACCGTGGAACCCGCTATGTACCAGGCGATCCCGCCGTCCACGCCCACACCGAACAACATCAGGTTGCCCAGCGCCGCCAGACCCAGCGCACCGGCGAAGGCCGTACGCGTGCCGAGTCGGCGGGCCACCCGGGCGCCGCCCATCGAGCAGACGAACACCACCGCGGCCGCCGGAATGCCCAGCAGCGCGGCGGACAGCACGTCGCGCCCGGCGACCGATTGCAGATAGGTGCTGGTCAGATAGCTCATCGCGGCCAGCGACATCATCCCGGCGGTGGACGACCCGATCGCGACGGAGAACAGCCCCCGCCGGAACAGGCTCAGGTCCAGCAGCGGCTCGGCCAGATGACGCTGCCGCCGCACGAAGGCCACCAGCACGACCACACCCACCAGCCCGATCACCACCGTGATCAGGTCGATCCCTTCTGCCGCAGCCTGTTTGACCGCGTACACGACCGGCAGAATGCCGCCGATCGACATCGCCACGCTCAACAGATCCAGCGGCCCCCGACCCGCCGCCCGATGTTCGGGCAGGACGAACGGTCCCAGTACCAGCAGCACCAGCAGTACCGGGATGTTGATCAAAAAGACCGCGCCCCACCAGAATTGGTGCAGCAGCATACCGCCGATCAGCGGCCCGACCGCCGACCCGCCCGCGAAGAAGGCCGTCCACACGCCGATCGCGGCGGCCCGCCGACGTGGGTCGGGGAACAGGCTCGAGATCAGCGACAGACTCGACGGCAACAGCGTGGCCCCGCCGATGCCCATCAACGCGCGCGCCACGATCAGCACACCCGCACTCGGCGCGAAGGCCGCGAGTATCGAGGCGAGTCCGAAGACGCACGCCCCGGCGAGCAGGATGTTCCGCCGCCCGATCCGGTCGCCCAGATTGCCCATGGTGATGAGCAGTCCGGCGATCAGGAATCCGTAGATGTCCAGGATCCACAGCTGCTGGGTGGCATCCGGATCCAGGTGCGCGGTCACCGTCGGCATGGCCAGGTACAGCACCGACATATCCATCGACACCAGCAGCACCGGCAGGATCAGAACGGCCAATCCCAACCAGGCGCGCCGCGCCGTCGCGGACACACCGGTGCCTGTCTCGCTCATCACCTATCCTTCGAATCGCGCGTACGACGTACGCGATAGTCTGGGTACAGCGTACGCACCCGGCTGGGTAAACGAAAGCGAGTGACGTCAGTGAACCGAGCGGCGGGCGGTCCCGATCCGAAACTCACCCGCGCGGCCATCGTCGACGCGGCGATCGCACTGGCCGACGAGGCCGGGGTGGACGCGTTATCGATGCGGCGCATCGCCGACCGCATGGGCGTGGGCGCGATGTCGCTGTACCGGCACGTCCCGAACAAGGACGCCCTACTGGCCGAGATGACCGACGAGGTGGCCCGCCGCAACCCCTATCCCGCGCCGGAGCGGGACTGGACCTGGCGCGATCGGGTACGCATCGCCGCCGATATCGATTGGCGGCTCTACCAGCAACATCCCTGGGTGCTGTTCACCTTCGCGGTGCCGCGCTACAACTTCGGCCCGCACAGTCTGGTCTGCCTGGCCTGGCTGGTGGAGGGTTTCGCGGAGCTGACCGACGATCCGCACGAGGCCACCCGGATGTCCCTGGCGGTGTGGAGTTATATCTCCGGTATCGCCCTACAGCAGGTCAGCGCCGCGATGCTGGCCAAACGCGAGAACGACCACGAGGACACCTCGGCCCTGGACGCGCTGCTGGAGGGCACGCCGCGCTGGCCGACCCCGCCCGGTCTTGCACCGCTCGAGGGAACCGGCCGCGGCGATCTGCTGGATCCGGTGCAACTGTTGCGCACCGGCCTGACCGCACTGTGTGACGGATTCGCCGCGGGCCGGTGAGCTGGGCGGCCTACTCGGTGACGACGGCGTAGGCGAATCCGTCCCACCCCTTGCTGCCGACGGTCTGCAGGACCGACGCCTCGAGCCGCGGTTCGGCGCCGAGCAGCTCGATCACCTCGCGGCTGGCGCGCACCGCCGCGTCGGTCGAATCCGCGTCGGCGATACCGCCGTTGCGCACGACGTTGTCGACGATGATCACCGAGCCGGGACGCGTCAGGCGCAACGCCCACCGCACGTAGTTGGAGTTGTTGACCTTGTCGGCATCGATGAAGACCAGATCGAACGGCGCGGGATCCTCCGTCGCCAGCACCGGCAGGCTGTCCAGAGCCGCGCCGACCCGGATCTCCACCCGCTTGCCGACCCCGGCCCGGTCCAGATTCTCGCGAGCGACCTCGGCATGACGCGGTTCGAATTCCAGACTCAGCACCTGCCCGTCCTCTCCGACGGCCCGAGCCAGCCAGATCGTGCTGTATCCGCCGAGCGTGCCGATCTCGAGCACCCGCCGCGCCCCGATCGACCGCGCGATCAGATGCAGGAACTTGCCCTGCGCGGGCGAGACGTCGATCGGCGGCAGTCCGGCCGCCGAATTCGCCTGCAGCACACCGGCATCCCCGTCCCCGACCAGGGTCTGCACCAGATAGCGATCCACGTCGTCCCATTCGGCATTCGTCATGATCGCAGTCTGCCACCACCACGCCCCGGAACGGGGGCGTGGCGTGGGCGTCGGCCATTCACGGCTCGGGCAGTTCGTCGACCTCCGAGCCCACCCCGTCCCCGGTGATCGTCAGGCGCACGTAGACGTTGGTGAACCGGTTCACCTCGCTCAGCTTCACGAATACCTTCCGCGGCAGGTAGTTTCCCGCCGAGCAGGTCGGCTCGCAGCTGTTGATCTGCATGATGCCGCTGCCCATGGCCATCGTGCCCGTCCAGTCGGTCCACTCGATCTTCTCGATCGCCAGATCGGCGTTCGAACCGCAGTGCATCGAACTCAGCGTTACCGGCCGGATCTCCCCGGGTCCGCCGCACCGGCCCACCACCCGCGGTGGCTCGACATCCTGGGCGGGCAGTGCCGCACCGCTCGACGGCGACGCCACCCCGCTCGACGCCGCACCTGTCGCCGGACGGCGAGCACCCTCGGACAGCCACACCCCGACGCCGACGGCAACCGCACCGGCGATCACCGCCGCGATCAGACTCACGGCAAGCAGCCGACGCCGGCGCACACCGGCGTTGCCTCCCCCGCCCCCTCCACCGGTAGTTCCCCCTCGTCCGGCACCGTTCGCATCGCCGGTGCTCCCCGCTTCGACCGCACTCCCCGATCTGCCGCTGTCCCCTTCCCCCGCAGGACGCACCGCCCCGCCGGTGCTCCCGGCTCTGCCGAAATCGCCTACCTCGCCGGAGCTCTCCGTCTCCACGGCATTCTCCGGGCCGCGGGAGCCGACCGCCGCATCACCGGATCCCGGACCGGCGCCCACGGTATCCGCAGCCCCCGCCGGGGGCGGTGACACCGATTCCGGCCCGGGCCCCTGAGGCGGCGGAAGCGCTGTCCACCCCGAGAGCCCAGCACGCACCGCGGCCACCAGTTCCCCGCAGGTGCCGGGACGCTCACCGGGATCCTTGGCCAGGGACGCGGTCACGGCGGCATCCAGTTCCGCGGGCACGTCCGGGCGGATGGCGCGCAGGCTGGGCGGCGGCGCGGCCAGGTGCGCGGCGATCATCGATGCCTGATCCGAGCGTACGAAAGGCGTTCTGCCGGTCAGCAATTCGAAGACGGTGCAGCCGAACGAATAGATGTCGGCCCGATGGTCTCCCCCGTCGGCCTCGAACAGTTCGGGGGCGGTGTACGCGAAACTGCCGCTGACGACCCCCGCGGTCACCGTGTCGTCCACGGCGCGGGCGATCCCGAAATCGGCCACCAGGGCCCGCTCGCCGTCCGCATCGTCCCCGTCGATCAGGATGTTCGCCGGTTTCACGTCGCGGTGCAGCACCTGATGGCGATGAGCGAAGTCCAGACCGGCGGCGGCGTCCGCGATCAGCCGGATCGCCCGTCGCAACTCCAGCGGGCCCGCCTGCCGGACGGCGGCGGCCGCGTCGCCACCCTCGACGTATCTCATCGACAGCCACAGGATCTCCGCACCGGGAGCACTGCGATCGAATACCGGCACGATATGGGGATGCTCGAGCCGTCCGGCCAGTTCGGCCTCCCGCTCGAACCGGGCCCGCACCCGGGCATCCCGGCCGCGCGCCTCGTCGAGCACCTTCAGTGCGACCAGGCGCGACAGCCGCGGATGCGCGGCCAGATATACCGCGCCCATTCCGCCCGTGCCGAGCAATCGCTCTATCCGGTATCCGCAGAATACGGTCCCGGGCCGTAGATCCATCCTTCCCCCGCCGTGTCGAGCTGCGCCGTGGATCCACGGTACCGCGCCGGGGATCCAGCGTCCTCGAACATGGAAACCGTTGGGCCGCAGCGCAGCGCGCGCACCCTGCGGTCAGAACAGGAAGTACCGCTGTGCCATGGGCAATTCGGTGGCGGGCTGTTCGGCCCAGACCTCGCCGTCGACGCGGACGGTGAAGGTGTCCGGATCGACCTCGATGCGGGGCATGGCGTCGTTGTGCGGCAGATCCGCCTTGGTGCGCCGCCGGACGTTCGCCACCGGGACCAGTTTGCGGTTCACCCGCAACCGGTCGGCCAGGCCCGCCTCGATCGCCTGTTCGGAGACGAAATGCAGTGCGGTACCGGCGGTTACGGCGGGAGCCGCGCCGAACATGGGCCGGGGCAGCACCGGCTGCGGGGTCGGGATGGAGGCATTCGCGTCGCCCATGGCCGCCCACGCGATCGCGCCGCCCTTGAGCACAGCGTGCGGCCGCACCCCGAAGAAGGCCGGTTCCCACAGCACCAGATCGGCCAGTTTGCCCACCTCGACCGAACCGATCTCGTGATCCAGGCCGTGCGTGATCGCCGGGCAGATGGTGTATTTCGCGATGTACCGGCGCACCCGGTTGTTATCCGCGGCGCCGTCGCCGGGCAGCGCGCCGCGCCGGCGCTTCATCATGTGCGCGGTCTGCCAGGTGCGCATGACGACCTCGCCGATGCGGCCCATGGCCTGGGAATCGCTGCCGATCATGGAGATCGCGCCCAGATCGTGCAGCAGATCCTCCGCGGCGATGGTGGAGGGCCGGATCCGGCTCTCGGCGAAGGCCAGATCCTCGGGCACGGACGGATTCAGGTGATGGCACACCATGAGCATGTCCAGATGCTCGTCCAGGGTGTTGACCGTATGCGGCCGGGTCGGATTGGTCGAACTGGGCATCACGTTGGGATGCGCTGCGACGGTGATGATGTCGGGCGCGTGCCCGCCGCCCGCGCCCTCCGTGTGATACGAGTGGATGGCCCGGCCCGCGATCGCGGCCAGGGTGTCCTCGACGAATCCGGCCTCGTTCAACGTATCCGAGTGCAGGGCGACCTGGACGCCGGCCGCATCGGCGACGGTGAGACAGGCATCGATCGCCGCGGGCGTGGTGCCCCAGTCCTCGTGCAGCTTGAATCCGCCTGCGCCGCCGCGCAATTGCTCCCACATCGCCTCGTGACGCACGGTATTGCCCTTGCCGAGCAACAGGATGTTCACCGGCCACCCGTCGGTGGCCTCGAGCATCCGGCCCAGATGCCATGCGCCGGGACTGACCGTGGTCGCCTTGCTGCCCTCGGCCGGGCCGGTGCCGCCGCCGACCATCGTGGTGATGCCGCCGCCGAGTGCCTCCTCGAGCAGCTGCGGGCAGATGAAGTGCACGTGGCAGTCGATCGCACCCGCGGTGAGGATGCGCCCGTTACCGGCGATGATCTCGGTTCCGGCGCCGACCACCAGATCCGGGTGGACGCCGTCCATGGTGTCGGGATTGCCCGCCTTGCCGATGGCGCAGATGCGCCCGTCCCGAATACCGACGTCGGCCTTGATGATTCCCCAGTGGTCTACGATCACCGCACCGGTGATCACGGTGTCCGGGGTCCCCTCGGCGCGGGTGGCGCGGGCCTGGCCCATGGATTCGCGCAGCACCTTGCCGCCGCCGAACACGGCCTCGTCACCGGCGAGACCCGGTCCGCCGCAACGGTCCTCGGTGATCTCGATCAGCAGATCGGTATCGGCCAGGCGAATCCGGTCACCCACGGTGGGCCCGAACAGCTCCGCGTAACGGGCACGGGACAATTCGACCATCAGGCGTCCAGCTTTCCGGGTGCGTCGATACCGATACCGTGCACCTCGCGCGAACCGCCGAGGGGAACCAGCGAAACCTGCTGTCCCAAACCGGGTTCGAAGCGCACCGCGGTGCCCGCGGGAATATCCAGGCGACGACCGTGCGCGGCCGTCCGATCGAACCGCAGCGCGGAGTTGGCCTGCGGGAAGTGTACGTGCGAGCCGACCTGCACCGGCCGATCGCCGGTGTTGACCACCTCGAGTGCGATCCGGTCCGCACCGGCGTTGATCTCGACGGGCGTTGTGCCGTACAGGAATTCGCCGGGTACCAGACCCGTGGTGGCGCTCTCCCGGGCGGATTCGTCGTGCGTCATGGGCTCAGCCGATCGGGTGGTGGACGGTGACGAGTTTGGTGCCGTCCGGGAACGTGGCCTCCACCTGCACATCGGCGATCATCTCGGGAATGCCCTCCATGACGTCCTCGCGGGTGAGCACCGTGCGTCCCGAGGCCATCAGTTCGGCGACGGTGCGCCCGTCACGCGCGCCCTCGAGCACGTGGTCGCTGATGATCGCGATCGCCTCGGGGTGATTGAGCCGCAGCCCCCGCGCCCGACGACGCCGGGCCAGCTCGGCCGCATAGCTGAGCATCAGTCGTTCCTGCTCGTGCGGCGACAATCGCATGCGGACTCCTCGGCGGATCTGTCGGTGTCGGACATTCTGGCACGGCGGCCCCACAATCGCGCGCCGGAGCAGCGCGCCCCGTACGCGCAGGTCAGTCTGCGACGGGCAGATTCTGCAGCCGGACCTGCCCCCGAGCGATCACCCGATCCTGTTCATCGGTGATCGCCACCTGCCACAGCTGCTGCAGGCGACCGCGGTGGATCGGCGTCGCGGTGCCGCGCAGCACACCCTCGCGGACCGCGCGAAGGAAGTCGGTGTTGTTGTTCACTCCGACGACAGATCCGCGATCGCCGTACCAGACTCCGCCGCCCACGCTGGCGAGCGTCTCGATGACGGTGCAGTACACGCCACCGTTGACGATGCCCGCGGGCTGATGCAACTGCGGGGACACGACCCACTCCCCGACCACGCGCTCGGCCGAGACCTCGGTGTACTTCAGACCGATCAGGTCGGAGAAGCTCCCCTCGCTGAAACGGGTCATCTGCTCGGGAGTCAGATCCGCCAGCGAGCGGATCTCGGACCGGTCGTTCTCTGCCATGCGAAAACAGTTGCATACCCCAGCTAACGCCCGGCTCGCGGGTCGGACGAACGGGTTTCGTCGGTATTCCCACGCCGGAGACGAGAGCGGCGGGTCCGGCACGATGGCCGGACCCGCCGCGGCAACAGATCAGGGAGTCAACCGCAGCCCTCGGGACTCTCGCTCGATCCTGACGCCGATTTTCAGTGTAGGGCAGGCTTACCTAACTAAGCAAGTCCGTCGCACCGGAAGACCGCGTTCCTGCATCGCTGCCAGCAGATCCTGGCCGCGTTCGGCGCCCAGCGTTGAGGAGGTACCCGCCAGAGCCGGCACATACGTCGCCGCGCCGACCACGCTCTCGGCCACCAGCGACCAGAACCGGCGCGGCGTCAGCCCCGAGCATCGCCACAGGGCGACCTGCACGAGCGTCAGCGCGGTCGAACAGCGATGCGCGAGCCACACCTGCAGCGCCCGCTCGCACGGCAGCACCACCACGCCCGGCTCCCCCGCCAGCCGATCGCCCTCGACGACGCGAATCGTGGTGTCGGACAAGCCCGCCCAGTCGATGCCGCCGTCGTTGTCCGAATGCACCCACAGATTCTCGAGCCCCGGATCCCAGGCACGCCCCTCGGCCACCAGCAGTGCGACCACGCGGCCGACCACCGCGTGGATCAGCGCCGTGGCCACCACCTCCGCGGCGATGTCGGCATTGCTCATCTCGGCCGCGTGGCGGCGGTACATCAGGGCGATGCGCCCCTCGTCGAGACCGTCGGACAGCCGCCACCAGCGGCGTCGACCGTGGTCGACCATCGCGGCGACGGCGTAGACACGCGGATGTTCCGGCTGCAGGGCCCGCAACCGCTGACAGGCATGCCCGAATACCGGCTCGCAGTGGCGGGGCGGACAGGCGGTGATCGGCTCGAACATTCGAACCTCCTTCGGGTAACAGTGCGGACCTGAACAAAAGATAGGTTAGGCTTACCAGACTTCATGGGGCAATGGATGGAATCAATCAGGAGTTATTCGTCGCCGCGACCGGCCGTATGAAAAATCCCACAGAGCTACCGGCTGGTTACGACGGCATGTAGTACGCATTTGCGTCGTTGTCTCCGTAAGCTTGTGGGATGGCAGGTCTTGGTGAACTCGAGAAAGCGGTCATGGACCAGTTGTGGTCGGCCGATCAACCGCAGACGGTCAGGCAGGTTCACGAGGCCCTCGCAGCGCATCGCGAACTCGCGTACACGACAGTGATGACGGTTCTGCAGCGGCTGGCGAAGAAGGATCTCGTCGTTCAGCAGCGCGACGACCGAGCCCACCGGTACGCCCCCGTGCACACCCGTGACGAGCTGGTCGCCAGCCTCATGGTCGATGCACTCCAGCAGGCGGACGAGGTCGGCAGCCGTCGCGCGGCCCTGGTGCACTTCGTCGAGCAGGTCGGAAACGACGGGGCTGCCGCTCTGCGCGAGGCACTCGCTAAGCTCGAAGCCACCGAGGCCGCACGCACCAAGTCCGACACCACGCGCAACGCGTCCGACGACAAGGGAGTCGCCCCGCCGCAGTAGAGAGCTGCGGCGCTCCCGACGCCGCGATCTCGGGCCCTGGCCCCACAACGCAGTGAGCTGAGCATGAACGCAACCGCGCCGGTATTCGCCGGTCTCGCTTTGCTTCTGGCGGGACCGGTCCCAGCCCTGCTCAGCCGAGCCTCGTGGCCGTACCGGACGCCACGGGCAGCCCTGGTGCTGTGGCAGGCCGTCGCCCTCGCCGCGGTGCTCAGCGCCTTCGGCTCCGGCCTGGCCATCGCCAGCCTGCTGCTGGTCCCGGGCCCCGACGGGCGGCCGACCACCTCGCCCACCCGGGAGATCCACGCGCTCGGCCTGCCGCTGTGGTCGGCCTATGTGATCGTCCTCGCACTGACCCTGCTGGTCGGCGCACGCCTGATCTACATGGTGATCCGCGTCGGCATTCACACCCGACGCCGCCGGACCCGCCATCGCATCCTGGTCGACCTGCTCGATCAGGGTGGCGACATCAGCGGTCACCGCGCCGCGGACATCCGCGTGCTGGCCGCGGCCGAACCGATCGCCTACTGCCTGCCCGGTCTGCGCCGCCGCGTCGTGCTGAGCCAGGGCACCTTCACCAGCCTGACCGAATCGGAGCTGACCGCGATCGTCAGCCACGAGCGTTCGCATCTGCGCGCCCGGCACGATCTGGTGCTCGAGGCGTTCACCGCCGCACACGAGGCGTTCCCCCGGTTCGTGCGCAGCAAATCCGCGCTCGACTCGGTGAAACTGCTGATCGAACTGCTCGCCGACGATTCCGCGGTCAAGGTCACCGGCGCGACGCCGCTGGCCCGCGCGCTGGTCGCCTGCTCGAATTCGACCGCGCCGCAGGGCGCGATGGCCGTGGGTGGGCCGACCACCCTCATCCGCATCCAGCGCCTGGCCGGTCCGCTCGGCGATCTGCGCATCGCTGTCGCGGCCTATCTCGCGGCCGCGGCCATCCTGGTGGTGCCGACCCTCGCGGTGGCGATTCCCTGGCTCGTCGAGCTGAAGCGCCTGTTCCGTGCCTGAACCGGGCGTGGTTCGCGCGCCGCGGTTCGCCGATCTGGGCCTGCCGGTCCCGCTGGTCCAGGCGCTGCGCCGGGCCGGGCTGGAGACCGCCTTCCCGATCCAGGCCGCGGCCGTCCCCGACATTCTCGCCGGACGCGACGTATTGGGCCGGGCCGCAACGGGATCGGGGAAGACCCTGGCCTTCGGCCTGCCCATGCTGGTGCGACTCGTCCGCGCGGCCTCGGCTCCCCGTCGACCCCGCGGCCTGATCCTCGCGCCGACCCGGGAACTCGCGCTACAGATCGAGACGGCATTGGACGAGCCCGCCCTCGCGCTCGGGCTGCGACTGGGCACCGCGGTCGGCGGCGTGCCGATCGCCCGCCAGGCGCAGCGGCTGGATCGCGGCGTGGACCTGCTGATCGCCACTCCCGGACGGCTCGCCGATCTGATCGCGCAGGGCGCGGCCGGACTCGACGCGGTCCGGGTGGTCGCGGTGGACGAGGCCGATCACCTGGCCCAGCTCGGTTTCCTGGACCAGATCACCGCCCTGTTGGATCTACTGCCCGCAGACAGTCAGCATCTGCTGTTCTCGGCCACTCTCGACGATGCGGTGGACGTTCTGGTGCAGCGGTACCTGCGTGAACCGGTACTGCACGCGGTCGACGCGAACACTACGGGTGGGCCCTCGGATCTCGTTGCGCGCCAGGATGATACGGAATCACCTGCACTTGCCGGTACCGGGACGAACGCATCCGCCCCGCCGCGCGAGGTCGGTTCGAGCCCGGCCATCACCCATCATCTGCTGTATCTGCGCAAGGCCGACAAACGCACGGTGGTCGCCGAGATCGCCGCCCGCGAGGGCCGCACCCTGCTGTTCGTGCGCACCCAGTACGGCGCGGACAAACTGGCCCGCCGCCTGCGCGAATCCGGAATCGCCGCGGCGGTCCTGCACGGCGGCAAGGCGCAGAACCAGCGCACCCGCACCCTGGCCGCCTTCGCCGACGGCTCGGCGCCGGTTCTGGTCGCGACCGACGTCGCCGCCCGCGGCATCCACGTCGACGACATCTCTCTGGTCGTGCACGTCGACCCGCCCGCGGACCCCAAGGACTACCTGCATCGCGCGGGCCGCACCGCCCGCGCGGGCGCGACCGGCACCGTGGTCACCCTCGTCACCGAGGACGAGCGGGAGACGGCCGAACACCTGGTCCGCGAAGCCGGAATCCGCCCCACCCACACGAAGATCCGTCCGGGCGACCGCCACCTCACCGACCTCACCGGCGCCCGCCGCCCGTCGGGCACCCCCGTCCCGGATCCGACCGCACCGGCTCCCCCGCCGAGTCCCCGCACCGAACCCGGCGATCACCATCGCCGATCCCGAACCGGCCGTTCGTATTCCACCCGCCGAAATCGCCACACGCGCTGACCTCACACCCCGGGACGGCAGCTACCGCACCGAAACCGGTCGCGCTGCGCGTTTCGAGCCGCCTCCCGCCTGCCCAACCTCCGCGCACTCAGTCCGGTCATCCGATTCGCAAGGCACACGAACAGTTCCGCGCAAAGCCGGGCACTCGGCCCGTTCCTTGCGGTGGGCACCCGCCGCCACCGCCGGACGGACGCGTCTCACCAGCGCAGGACCGCCGGGCGATCGCTGATTCGGTACGACGACATAGTCCGGCAATTCGGACAGGTGGATCGATTAGGCTGGCATCAGTCGATCGCGGAGGGGCAACGATGACCGAACGCAAACCGGCCGGTATGACCTACGAATCGTGGTTGGACAAGCAGATTCGTGAGGCGACCGATCGCGGTGAATTCGATGATCTGCCGGGTGCGGGCAAGCCGCTGCCGGACGCGGGGCAGAGTTACGACGAGAACTGGTGGCTGAAGGATTATCTGCGGCGCGAGGGCGTGAGCGGGGACGGCGTGCTGCCGCCGTCACTGCTGCTGCGGCGCGATGTCGAGCGGCTGCCGGACGCGGTGCGGGCGATGAATTCCGAGCAGCGGGTTCGTGAGCACATCTGCGAACTCAACACCCGGATCGTCGCGTATCTGCGCATGCCGCACGGACCGCACGTCAATGTGACACCGGTCGATGCCGACGAGGTGGTCGAGCAGTGGCGCGCCCGGCGGCAACCGGCGGCCCGGCCCGAACCTCGCGCGGATTCCGAGCGCACACCTGCCGGACCCCGATGGCGTGCGGTGTTCCGCCGACGCCGCTGAGACAGCCGCCGATCGCTCGCACAACCGTGCGGTGACCGGCCCACGCCACGTTCGCCGAGGTCGTCCGCGCAACCCGGGAATTCCCCTACAATTGCCGGAGTGCAGTTTCTACCGGGCCATCAGCCGCCCTACGACCTGACCTACGACGACATCTTCCTCGTCCCGAATCGGACGGAAGTCACGTCCCGATTCGACGTCGACCTGTCGACCAGCGACGGGACGGGCACGACGATCCCGATCGTGGTGGCCAACATGACCGCGGTCGCCGGACGCCGGATGGCCGAGACGGTCGCCCGGCGCGGCGGCATCGTGGTTCTGCCGCAGGATCTTCCGCTCGGCGCGGCCGCGGACACGATCTCCTTCGTGAAGGCCCGCTCCCTGGTCGCCGACACCCCGGTGGTGCTGGGCCCGGATCATTCGGTCTCCGAAGCGCTGGCACTGATCCACAAGCGCGCGCACGGCGCGGTGGTGGTCGTGGAGAACGGCCGCCCGATCGGTGTGGTCACCGAGGCCTCCTGCGCCGACGTCGACCGCTTCGCGCGCCTGGGCGCCGTCGCCGAGACCGGATTCGTCACCGCCGACGCCGCCACCTCACCCCGCGAGATCTTCGAAGCCCTCGAATCCCAGCACGCGCACCTCGCCGTGCTGGTGGCCGCGGACGGCACGCTCGCCGGTGTGCTCACCCGCACCGGCGCGGTCCGCACCGGTATCTACGACCCGGCGATCGACGCGTCCGGCAAGCTGCGCATAGCGGCGGCGGTCGGCATCAACGGCGACGTCCCGGCCAAGGCGAAGGCGCTGGTCGACGCCGGCGCCGACGTGCTGGTGATGGATACCGCGCACGGCCACCAGATCAAGATGCTCGAGGCGCTGCGTTCGGTCGCCGATCTGCGTCTGGGCGTCCCGCTGGTGGCGGGCAACGTGGTCTCCGCCGAGGGCACCCGCGATCTGGCCGCGGCCGGGGCCGACATCATCAAGGTCGGCGTCGGACCCGGCGCCATGTGCACCACCCGCATGATGACCGGCGTGGGCCGCCCGCAGTTCTCCGCGGTGGCCGAGTGCGCTTCGGCGGCAAAGGATCTCGGCGTACACATCTGGGCCGACGGTGGTGTGCGGCATCCGCGCGACGTCGCTCTGGCGATCGCCGCGGGCGCGTCGAACGTGATGATCGGCTCCTGGTTCGCGGGCACCTACGAATCACCCGGCGACCTGCGCGTCGACCGCGACGGCAACGCCTACAAGGAGAGTTTCGGCATGGCGTCCAAGCGTGCGGTCGCCGCGCGCACCGTCACCGACAACGCCTTCGACCGGGCCCGCAAGGCGCTGTTCGAGGAGGGCATCTCCTCCTCGCGGATGCGCCTGGATCCCGAACGGCCGGGCGTGGAGGATCTGATCGACCACATCTGCTCGGGCGTGCGCAGCGCCTGCACCTATGCCGGGGCCCGCACGCTGGGCGAACTGCACGACAAGGCGGTGCTCGGCGTGCAGTCCGCGGCCGGATTCGCCGAGGGCCGTCCGCTCCCGTCGGGGTGGTGAGAGTCCGGCGACCGCACGATGGGCTCGGTCGCCACCGCGTGCCGCGGTGGCGACCACGGCGGCGGCTGCCGGTAGCATGAAGGTTGCCGGTCCGGGCACGAGGAAGGCCCGCGACCGGATCCGTATCCACGAACAGCTTCCGCTTGCGAAAGGAACCAGTTGTCACCCGCGTCCGAGGGCGCCACTCAGGAGGGCTCCTCTACCGAGCCGGGTGACATACCCGGCGCCCCCGTCATCGCAGCAATTCCCGGACATTCGAAACATCGGGGACGGTGTTGAGACGTGTCCGTCCTGCTCACAATTCTGAGTCTGCTGGGCTTCGTCGCGCTCACCGCCGGCACCGCCCTGTTCGTCGCCGCCGAATTCTCGCTCACCGCGCTCGAGCGCAGCACTGTCGAGGCGCATGCCCGCGGTCTCGATGGCGGCGTCCGCGGGCCCTCCGTGGTTACGCAAGCTGCCGCCTCCGGGCGTGGCGCTCCCGCCGGTGGTGATCGCCGCGCCCGCCAGGTACGTCACGCGCATCGGACCCTGTCGTTCCAGCTGTCCGGCGCGCAATTGGGCATCACCCTCACCACCCTGGTGACCGGTTATATCGCCGAACCCGTCCTGGCCCGGCTGATCGAACCGCTGTGCACCGCACTCGGCGCGAGTGCCGGTGCCGCACAAGGTATTTCGCTGGTCGTTTCGCTGGTGCTGGCCACCTCGCTGTCCATGGTCTACGGCGAGCTGGTGCCCAAGAACATCGCGATCGCGGCACCCCTGGCCACCGCGCGCCTGACCGCCATCCCGATGATCAGCTTCTCCACGTTCTTCGCCTGGCTGATCAAACTGCTCAACGGCACCGCCAACTGGGTGGTCCGGCAGCTGGGCATCGAGCCCGCCGAAGAACTGCGGTCGGCGCGTTCCCCCGAGGAATTGGGCTCGCTGGTGCGCACCTCCGCCCTGCGTGGCGCGCTGGATCTGCGCACCGCGCAGGTGGTGGGCCGGTCGCTGGAATTCGGCGAGCGCAGCGCCGAGGAGTTGATGACGCCCCGGGTGAAGATCGAGTCCCTGGATCAGGACGAGACCATCGCCGATCTGCTCGCCGCCGCGAGCCGCACGGGATTCTCCCGGTTCCCGGTGATCGACGGCGATCTGGACAACACCCTCGGCGTGGTGCACGTCAAACAGGCGTTCCTGCATCCGGTGCGGGATCGCCGTCACATCGTGCTGCGCGCGATCGCGCATCCGGTGCCGATCGTTCCGGCCAGCCTGGACGGTGACGCGGTGCTCGAACGGGTGCGCGCGGACGGTATGCAGGTGGCGCTGGTGGTGGACGAGTACGGCGGCACCGCGGGCCTGGTGACGATGGAGGACATCATCGAGGAGATCCTCGGCGATGTGCGCGACGAGCACGACGAGGAGGAACTCGACGTGCGCCGCACCTCCTCGGGCTGGAACTGCTCGGGTCTGCTGCGGATCGATGAGGTCGCCCGCACCACCGGATACGACGCACCCGAGGGCGAATACGAAACCCTCGGCGGTCTGGTGCTGACCCGGCTGGGCCGGATCCCCGAGACCGGTGACGAGGTGCTGCTACCCGATCCCGGTACCGGACAACAGAATTCGACCGGACCGCATGGCGGCAGCGGCTGGCTGGCCCGCGTGGAGCGGATGGACGGCCGGCGCATCGATCGGGTGCTGTTGCAACCGGTGGACGCCGATACGGTGGCGGAATGGGAGCTCAGCCATGGGTGATCTGTTCGGTGTGCTGCTGACGCTGGTGCTGCTGGGCTGCAACGCCTTCTTCGTCGGCGCGGAATTCGCGCTCATCTCCGCGCGCCGCGATCGGCTCGAGGCGCTGGAGGCACAGGGCAAACGCGGTGCGGTGACGGTCATCCGGGCCGGTGAGCACCTGTCGATGATGCTGGCCGCCGCACAGCTGGGCATCACCATCGCCTCCCTGCTGCTGGGCCGGATCGGCGAACCCGCCATCGCACATCTGCTGACCTACCCCTTCGATCTGGCGCACGTGCCCGAGCAGTTGCTGCATCCGATCTCGTTCGCGCTGTCGCTGTGCCTGGTGGTGATGCTGCATATGCTGCTGGGCGAGATGATCCCGAAGAACATCGCCCTGGCCGGGCCGGAACGTGTTGCGCTGCTGCTGGTTCCGGTGATGTTGATCTGGCTGCGGCTGGCCCGTCCGGTGATCACGCTCTACAACCTGGCCGCGAATCTGTCGCTGCGGGCGCTGCGGATCGAACCCAAGGACGAGCTGGACACCACCGTCTCGTCGGTGGAGCTGGCGGAGATGCTCGGCGAATCCCGTTCGGAGGGTTTGATCGACGAGGACGAGCATCGCCGGCTCACCCAGGCGCTGGGCACCACCGACCGCATCGTCGCCGATGTGATGGTGCCGCTGGCCAAGACGCGGTGTGTACCGCTGCGCGGGGACGGAACCACACTCGGCGATATCGAATCCGCGGTCGCCGAGACGGGTTTCTCGCGGTATCCGGTGCGCACGGACGACGGTTCGCTGGTCGGCTATCTGCATGTCAAGGACGTGCTGGACAAGGTGGCCGACGACGATGCGGGCCCGGCCACGCCCATCCCCCGCACCGATATCCGCCCGCTGCCGACGGTGAGTATGGGCACCACCCTGTACGAGGCGCTCGCGCGGCTGCGACGGACCAGCAGTCATCTCGGGCGCGCGGTCGACAGCCGCGGCAACACCGTGGGCATCGTCGCGCTCGAGGATCTGGTGGAGGAGTTCGTGGGCACGGTCCGCGACGGCACCCACCGGATCGCGGAATGAGGACCGCGATGAACGACCCGGTCCGCGACACCACCGCGCAGCCCGCCGTCCGTGCCGAGAAGTATTGCCGCACAGCGGAAACCCGGCTCCTGCCCGAGCCGCAGTGGCGTGCCCGCGCACAGGAGCATCGCGATCGGGTCGAGACTCTGGTCGGCCCGTATCTGCAACGCCGGGCCGCCGGGTCGAAACATCCGGTCATCGATTTCCTGTTCACCTACTACGGGCACAAACCGGCACAGTTGCGCCGCTGGCATCCGGGTTACGGTGTGGCACTGGAGAATGCGCGCGAGTACGACGGCGCGCGGGGTTACCGGGGCCGGGAGGACGGCTCGGGCCCGCCCGCCTGGAGCGCGGATCCCGCATATCTCCTGCGCCGCCGCGACACCATCGAATTCGTGGCGAACCTGTTGCACGCCACCGCCTCCCGCCCCGCCCGGCTGTCCTGTTTCGGCCTGCACGAGTGGGCGATGGTGTACCGCTCACAGGAGGTGCGTCACCAGCAGGTGCCGCTGCGCCTGGGCAGCGCGGGCACCGACGCGGTGGTGGAGTCGATGTCGTTGCGCTGCACCCACTTCGACGCCTTCCGCTTCTTCACCCCCGACGCGGTCCCCCGCAACACCGACCCCCTGACCCGCGACACCCAGGTCCTGCGCGAACAACCCGGCTGCCTGCACGCCAACATGGACCTGTACAAGTGGGCGTTCAAACTCGTCCCCCTGGTCGACTCGGCGCTGCTGCTGGACGGCTTCGAACTCGCCTGTACCGCACGCGAACTCGATATGCGCGCGAGCCCGTACGACCTGTCCGAGTACGGGTACGAGCCGATCGCCATCGAAACCCCGTCCGGGCGAGCCGATTACGTCCGGCAGCAGTCCGATGTCGCGGATCGGGCCGACGGCCTGCGCACCCGGCTGCTCACGGCGTGCCGGGAACTGCTCACCTGTCTGCCCGAGGACACTCGGCCTCGAGTGTTCTAGACGGGCTTCCAGACCGGCGCACGCTCACAATCGTGGGATCGGCCGCGCACCTGGTGATGTCATCGGAACGGATACGGCTGCGGCGTGAGCGTCAGCGAGGGTTTCCGGAACAGCTCCGGCCGCGAGTCGTACGGCGCGATCACCAACGAGATTTCCCGCAGCTCCTCCAGCGTGCGCGGCAGTCCGCCGAGCGCGCAGATCATTCGCATGGTGATCCCGTCGTCGAACTCGGCGTCGACGGTGCCGGCCGCCTCGGCAACCGCACGCATCTGGGCGGGCACCTCGTCGGGATCGTCGAGGTCGGATTCGTCCCCGGAGTGATAGAACAGGGTCTCCCCGTCGACCGCATAGCTGAAGTTGATGTGCCCGGTCATCGCGACGCTGCTGGTGGCGGCCGCGCCGCCCGTGGTGGACAGGGCCGAAACCGTCTCGACCGGCGGACGCTGCTCGAGCTGCCACAGATAGCCGGTCTCGCCCAGGTCGTCGTAGATGAACGTCCAATCGCCGACGCGCCCGGCGATGAGCACCACGGTGGGATTCAGCGGATCGATCGCGGCCCTGGCCAGTGATGCCCGATCATCGGGACTGCGGGTGGGCAGTACACACGGCCGGATGTCCTCGCGGTCGACGCCCAGCACTGCCAGCGCATCGGCGGGTTCCAGATCACGCACGAGGTGCACCAGGTGGTTCGGATCGTGTTCCTCCCCGGCGAGCGCACTGAGCCAAGTGGGACAACCGGTTTCGTCCAGTTGGTCCGGGGAGAAGTAGGGTTCGGGCATATCCGCGATGATCCGGCATCGCGTCGCTCACCGCATGTCGGCGACGATCGATGCGGCACACAGGATGAGCCGAGTCGCCACGACGCCGAACCGCACGCGCTCGCGCACCGGCAACGCCGCCGGCCGGATGACCGGGGGTTTGCTACGGCCGCTCGCCCGCCGGGAATGCGAACGATCCGCACACCGTTGGGCCTGGATATGACGAATGAGAACGTAGAGCTGAGCCCCACGGACTGGGTACAGGATCAGACGAAGACGATCCTCGAGACGGGAACCACCGCGGGCATCGAGATCGTCGGGTCGCCGATCGTGCTGCTGACGTTGCGTGGCGCGAAGACCGGCAAGCTGCGGTACACCCCGGTGATGCGGGTGGAGCACGAGGGTAGCTACGCGGTCGTCGCGTCCAAGGGCGGCGCGCCCGAGCATCCCGTCTGGTACTACAACATCAAGGCGCACCCGGAGTTCCCGCTGCAGGACGGGACCGTAACCAAGGACTATGCCGCCCGCGAGGTCGAAGGCGCCGAACGCGCCGAATGGTGGGAGCGCGCCGTCGCCGCTTACCCGCCCTACGCCGAATACCAGACCAAGACCGACCGTCTGATTCCGGTCTTCGTGCTCGACCCGAAGTAACGAGCGAATTCGCTCACGCGAATCCGGTTGCCCCACAACCGATTGCCGGTCCGGTCAGACGACCGGACCGGTTTTGCGTTCGATGGGCGGCACAGCATTCGGCGGCGCGGCCGGGTTCCGCGGTCTCATCCGCGTCGCAATCCGTCCAGCAGGATGCTCACCATGTGCTGGTTGTAGGCCAGGTCCTCGCCGGGGACGGGCTGACAGAGCAGGGCCACCGCGTGCACCAACTCGCGCGGGCCGATGTCGTCGCGGATCGCGCCGGTCGCGACCGCCGCATCGATGAGCTCGCCGAGTACCGGTTCGAGTCGTTTCAGCAGATGTCCGGCCAGGTCGTCGAATTTCGGGTCGCCCGAATGGATGGCCGTGGCGAGTCCTCGTTTGGTTCCCACGAATTCGGTGAGGCGGTACAACCACTTCGTCAATGCCTCGACCGGTTCGTGGGCGGCGGACAGGGTCGGACCGGCCGCCACGCAGACGTCGATCTCACGTTCCAGGACGGCCGCGACCAGATCGGACCGCTGCGGGAAATGCCGATACAGCGTGCCGACGCCCAGGCCCGCGCGATCGGTGATCTCCTTCGCGGGCGCGTCCACACCCGAGAGCGCGAAGACGCTCTTGGCCGCTTCGAGGAGCGCGTCGACGTTGCGCTGGGCGTCGGCCCGCCGTCGGCGGGGCGCGGGCACACCATCGGTGGCGCCGGGATCTGCACTGGTGGACGGCGTTGTATCGGTCAATTCGATCCTTCGGTTGCATAACCGGAAAGGTTTTCCGTATAGTTCCGGAATAGCTTTCCGCTTATCTCGAGGGTACGACATCCCGCCTTCGACGACCACATCCCGTCCGCTACCCCAGGAGCAATCCATGCAGTACCGCACGCTCGGCCGCACCGGCATCAGGGTGAGCCCCTACGCCCTCGGCGCCCTGATGTTCGCCACTTCCGTCGGCAATCCCGACCCGGACGACTCGGCGCGGATCATCCACCGGGCACTGGACGCCGGAATCAACTTCATCGACACCTCCGACGCCTACGGCGACTCGGAAGAGGTTGTGGGCAAAGCACTTCGGGGTCGCCGGGACGATGTCGTCCTGGCGACCAAGGTCAGCCGTCCGATCGGCCAGGACCCCAATCACCAGGGCGCCTCGCGACGCTGGATCATGACCGAGGTCGAGAACTCGTTGCGCCGCTTGCAGACCGATCACATCGACCTGTACCAGATCCACCGGCTGGACCCGGAGACCGATATCGAGGAGACCCTCTCGGCGCTGTCCGATCTGATTCGCAGCGGGAAGGTCCGCGCGATCGGATCCTCCAACACTCCGCCCTCGGACATCGTCGAGGCCCAGTGGGTCGCCGAACGGCGCGGATACGAACGATTCCGCACCGAACAGCCGGCCTATTCGATCCTGAACCGCGCCATCGAGAGCGAGGTCCTGCCGATCGCGCAACGCTACGGAATGGGCGTGGTGACCTGGGGCCCGCTCGGGCAGGGACTGCTCACCGGACGCATCCGCAAGGGGCAGGAGACCGATGTGCGCCGCGCCCGAATGCTGGGGGCGCTCACCGACGAAGGCCGCATCGAGGTGGTCGAGCAGCTCATCCCGCTCGCCGCCGAGGCGGGGCTGCCGCTGACCCATCTGGCCATGGCGTTCACCATCGCCCACCCCGGCGTGACCAGCGCCCTGCTCGGTGCCCGCACCATGGAACAGTTCGAGGGCCTGCTGACCGGATTCGAGGTCACCCTGAGCGACGACATCCTCGACCGCATCGACGAGATCGTCCCGCCCGGCACCGACGTCGGCACCCTCGACCAGGCCTACCTGCCCCCGGCCCTGCAGCGACCGCACCTGCGCCGCCGCCCGCTGAGCGAGCGCAGCGCCGCCTGAGGAGGAGGCCGAATCCCACTGCCACTCAGAGGATGACGACCAGACCGGCGAGCGCCGCCTGAGCACCGCGCCGAATCCCACTGTCACTCAGGGGATAACAACCAGACCGGCGAGCGCCACCTGAGCACCGCGCCGAATCCCACTGTCACTCAGGGGATAACAACCAGACCGGCGAGCGCCACCTGAGCACCGCGCCGAATCCCACTGTCACTCAGGGGATAACAACCAGACCGGCGAGCGCCGCCTGAGCACCGCGCCGAACCTCACTGTCGCTCAGGGGATGACGACCGGACCGGCGAGCGGCGCCGGCTCGTCGGCCCAGCGGTGGCCGGTCTCGCGCGGCGTGCGGCCGTGCTCGGTCCACTCGGACAACAGTTCCGCGACCTTGCTGTGCATGATCGTGCGCAACCGGTCGAAGGAGTTCTCCGGGTTGTCGTCGACCTCGCCGAGCAGCAGCCACCAGGCCCAGGCGACCGCGCCGGCGTTGGCGACGAAATCGGGCAGCACGGGGATGCCACGCGCGGCGAGCATGGCCTCCGCCTCCGGCGTGGTGGCGGCGTTCGCGGCCTCGACGATGATGCGGGCGGTGATGTCGTACGAGTTGTCCGGCGTGATCGCGTACGAGATCGCCGCCGGGACAAGGATATCGGCGTCCACCGACAGGATCGCGGCGCGCGGCCGCTGCTCGATGCCGTCGGGCAGGCGCGCACGATCGATCTCGCCGAAACCGTCGCGCAGATCCAGCAGCGCAGGAACGTCCAGTCCGTCGGCGCAGTACAGGGTGCCCGCGGCGTCGGCCAGCGCGGTGACCGTCATCCCGGCCTCGTGCAGGTAGTAGGCCGCGGCCCCGCCCATGGTGCCGATGCCCTGGATCGCGACGGTCGTCGCCGCGGGCGACTGCCCCCAGGAGACCGCGGCGGCGAGGCAGGCGTGCGCGACGCCGTATCCGCCGATCACGTCGCCGAGCAGAAAGCCGCCCTCGACCGCGGCGTTCAGCCCGTTGCGGACCCGTTCCAGGGTGGCGGCCGGGTCGTCGGCGCGACGAATCGCGGCGTGGTAGCTCTGGCCCAGTCCGAGCTTCTCGAAGACCTCATCGATCAGGTGCTGCGGGACGCCCAGGTCCTCGGCGGTCACCCAGTGCGCGTCGATCCACGGGCGCATGGCCTCGCAGAACCGCTCCAGCACCTCGATCGCGCGCGGGTCCTTGGGGTCGAAGTCGATTCCGCCCTTGGCGCCGCCGACCGGCAGATCGAAGGTGGCGGTCTTGTTCGCCATCCCGCGCGCCAGATCCTCCACCTCGGTCACCGTGCAACCCGCCCGCATCCGGGTGCCGCCGGTGGCCAGGCTCGATCGCAGGGTGTGCACCACGAGGTAGCCGACCGCACCGGTGACCGGATCCGTCCACTGCAGACGCATATACGGCTCGGGGCGGCGAATGACAGGAGTGACGACCGTTTCGTTCGGTAGGGCCGGAACGGTCTGCGCAGTCACGTGCGGGGTTCCCTCGATGGGTTCCTGTAGCGTCGTCACGGCGAATCGCCTCCTTCGTCCTCGTGCCCCGTACTGCCGCCCGGAGGCGGCACCGGGTCGCGTAATCTCCCGTTCCGGACGTCGTCGTCCCCTGCCGAACTTGGTGTTCGACGTGCCTCCAGCCTGGGGCTAAACCAGTTTGCCCGTCTATTTACGGTTTATTGACGGCGATATTCAGCGTTCCTTCAGAGCTCCCCGTCACCGGCTGCACGAGGGCACCGTCCCGCCTCTAGGCTCGATGTCATGGAATTGTCGCTGGCCCGTCTGCGGATGTTGCGTGAGTTGCACCGGCGCGGGACGATCACGGCGACCGCGAACGCACTGCACTACACGGTTTCGGCGGTGTCCCAGCAGCTCGCGCAGCTCGAACGTGATGTCGGCACCCGCCTGTTCGAGCGCCGCGGCCGCCGACTGCAGTTCACCGACCTCGGGGTTCTGCTCGCCGAGCACGCCGAGGAGATCCTGGCCGCGGTCGAGCGCGCTACCCAGGCGCTCGAGGAAGCCGGTGAATCGGTGGCGGCCAAACTCACCGCAGGGGTGTGGGCGTCGGTGGCCTCCGGCCTGATACCCGACGCGCTCAACACACTCGCGCGCACCCACCCGGGCATTCTGGTGCGGACCAAGGAATTGGCTCCGGAGGCGACGGCCGCGGCGGTCCGCGACGGCGCGCTGGATCTGTCCTTCGTGCTCGAATACTCGAATTACCCGATGACCTGGGACCGGGATCTCAAGCGCACGGTCATCGCGGTCGAGCGGCTGCACGCCGCGGTTCCGGCCGATGCGGTGGCGATGGCCGGGGTGACGCTGGCCGACCTGGCCGAACATCCGTGGATTCTCGCGCCCGCACGCTCGCACTTCGGGCACGCGGTCCGGCTGGCGTTCCAGTCCGCCGGGCTCGCGCCCCGGATCGACCACGAGGTGGAGGAGCAGGCGACCGCGATGGCGATGGTCGCGTCCGGACTCGGCGTCACTCTGGTGTCCGACCTCGGTCTGGCGCTGCGCCCGCCGGGAGTGGACATCCTCCCCCTCGGCGACGCGCCCACCCGCACCGTCTCGCTGGCCTACCGCACCAACACCGCGCGCCGGGCCGCCCTGCTGCTGGTCGTGGACGCGATCCGGACCGCCGCCGCCGCGAAGGGCCTGGCCGTCGACCCGGAACTGCCCGCTCCCGCCGACGAGATCTCCCCGCCCGCACCGTCCTCGTCGCAGGCCGCCGACAGCCTCGAACTCGGCTGAGGCCCGATCAGTTCAACCAGGGATACGGCATCCGGAGAATTTCGACGGTCCGCTCGGCGACGGCTTCGGCGTGCTGCGGAACGCCGCCAGCCCGCAACCCGCGGGTCAGATGCAGGTGCAGCGATTGCAGGGTGGCGAAGGTATTGGACGCCCAGGCCGGACAGGGCCCCGGCTCCGCTCCGGCGAACGCGTCCTCCAGCACCTCGAACCACTCCAGCGCCTGCGCGCTCGTGAGTGTGGGAGTGCGCAGGACGGTGGTGACAGCGCGGGCCAGGCGGGCGTCCTCGAGTTGGCCGTACCGGTAGTCCGTGTCCTTCGCGGCCATCCGCTGTGCGCACAGGCGCAGGATGTCCGGAGCGCGGGCGGGCAGCGCCTCGGCGAAGGCGACCGCGGCGTCCGCGCCGTGGGCGACCGCGTGCAGCCAGCCCAGTGCGGGGTCGTGGCCGCGGACGTCGCGTTCGCAGGGGTACCAGTGCGCGAAGGATTGGTACCAGCGTTCGACGGCGTCGTCGGGAAACGTGATACCGCGAGCCAGGACGACTCGAAACACCAAGGCGGCGAAGGATCGAGCCTGGATCGCGGGATGGTCGGTCAGACGCCCGGCCATCAGTTCGCCGAGGCGGCCGAGTTCGGAATCCAGCACACCACGCCGCCCCCACACCGAGACGGCGGTGTACCCGAGATCATCCCGCACCACCGGATCCGGGTCTGTCAGCATTTCCACCAGGACATCGGCCAACCGGGGCGCGTCGATCCCCTCGGGCACCGGCCAATCGGCGTTCGCCGCTGCCTGCCAATCGATTCCGCCGATACCGACGTTCGTATTCCCCACTCGGCGATGATAGGCCCGCCCAGCCGTCGGTTCGTTCCGCGAGCGGACTGCGGCGACCGCGCTCAGGCGCCCTTCGCGAACCGCAGGTAGAACGCACCGAAGATGAGAACGATCCCGATGTTGACCATGAGGCGCGCCCAGAAGTGGTTCCGGAACAACAGGATGTCCACTCCGACGATGACCACGATCATCGCAAGCACGTAGACCACGATGGTCACCTGCCTTCCCATACCCCTGGTTCTACACCCGTGCTCGCCGCGAGGTGACCGGATCGGCGGTTCGCCACGATCCGGAAAATCGCTTGTCCCCGAGAGTTCGCTGTGGCGTCATGGATGGCGATGAAGCAGCAACGACCGGACACCGCGCGATCCCTCGCCGACGGGCTCAAACTGCATCGGCATCCGATGCGGGCGCACGATCGCGTCCGCACCGTGATCACGCTGCGGCCCGGGACGCGAGTCCGGTTCAGCACCAATCGTTTTCACGACACCTGGCATGTGCTCTCGGACGATCACGGCGCACGCCTGCTGGCGCGGCTGCTGTGGGGTCTGTCCTATCAGGCCCGGCCGGGCACGGTCGTGCTGATCGATCGCCCGTTCCTGCGGCCGACCCCGTTCGACGCCGATCCGGCCGATCCGATCGTGCTGGTTCCAGGTTGGTGCACCACGTTGGACGAGCAGTCGGCCCGAACTCTGAAAAGCCGCCTGCCCCTGGCGAATCCGGCGGGAACCGTGCGCTGGCGGTCCTTCGGACTGGACCGGACGCTCGAGCCCGTGACACTGGACGCCTGGTGGGACACCTGGTGGGATCGGCACCGGCACCGGCCGGACAGCGGCGACGTCACCCGCCGCGCCGGACTGCTCGTCCTGACCACCGACACACCCGACCAAGCCCGCGCATGGGCGCTACAGGCCGCGCGCCTGGATACCGCGAATGCCTACGGCACCGATCACGCCTACCTGGCCGGATACGACGGCGAGATCCAGATCTTCCGGCGATTCGGCCCGATGGTGAACGTCGCCGTTCAGGCCCGCGCACAGGTGCTGTCCGATGCCGAGGCTCCGACGGACCCCGACGAACTGCGAGCCGCGGTCTGGGATGAGGCCGAAATCGTCAGGGGCGAAGGACATTTGCGAATTCGGGTCTTTCGTGACGGAAACTGGACGCTCGGCTACCAGGCCGCGGACATACTGGCCCGTGCGGATGTGCACTCACTGGAGGATCTGGCGACGGTCGGCGCGGTCGAAACCTATCGCCGCCTGCGCGCGACAGGCGTCCACGGGCTGTGCCCGCGCATGCTGTGGGCGATGGAAGGCGCGCTGATCCATCGCGACTGGCGCAGCGTCCCGATCGAACGCCGCCGCGAACTGCTCGCCGAACTCGGCGAGGAGCCATCGCGGCCGCGCCCGCGCCGACGATCTCGCTCCGGCCGAATTCCGCACCGTCACCGCGCTACCGCACCGAGGATGTTCCGCACCGACTGATTTCACCGATACGGTCGAACCCGCCGGATCGATGCGCCGCAGCACTCAGGACGACTGAACGGACTCGATCCGCGCCAACGTCCGCGCACTGCCGTCGACCTCGAGTTGCACCTGCAACGCGCCGTTGCCCTGCCAGGTGCGGATCAGCACGTCGTCATCGGCCATGACCGGACCGGCGTGTTCGAGGACGACCCGAAACGGCGAGGTCCGCGGGAACCGCGCCAACGCCTCCTCGATCGCCTCCCAGTGCACCGCATTGTTGACATGTCCGTAGCGGTCCACGTCGGTCACCCGCAGCGGGAACTGCCAGCGTTGGCCGTCGCCGTCGGTGCGTTCGGTGAGCGCGGCCCGCCAGCGCAGTCGATGTTCCGTGGTCGCCTCGAGCATCGGCGCCATGAAGCGGTCGCTCATCCGGGCGGGACGTCCGGCCTCGAGGTCGACGTGGATGAGGAACATCTCGGCCTCGATCAGCCCGCCGTTCTCGCTGCGCACCTGGATGCGCATGTTGCACCACCGGTTCGAGAGTGCGGACGGCCACCGTCGCAGATGCACCCGATCACCGAATCCGATCGGCGCGAGCATATCGATCACGGTGCGTCGCACGATCCACCCTTGATGCAGATTCCCCTCGTCCACTGCTTGCAGGTGGTCGTATCCGACATCCTGCAGGTACCGCGCCACCGCATCGAGCCGCAATCGCGCCTCGCCATCGGTGTCCCCCAGCCGTACCGGCCACTCCGTGTGGAACGCCCGGCGCTCATCCGCACAAGGCGGCAGTGGAAATGCGATCTCCGTGGACCGATCGACGGCATCAGTGGTGCTCATGAACGCTCCTTTCGCAGGTCACAGGCGAGCCTACCGACCGAACCCGCCCAGACCCGGCAGGACCCCACAAAGCTGGAACGTGCCCGTCGCATTCCGGAAAACGAACCTACTGGCCAGTTATGTGAGTTACCGTTCCGGATTACCGATGTGAGTGCCGATTCTGCACCCGCACAACGGTGTGACACCGGTTGAGAGGTTGGGGGTTCCGCGATGAGGCGGTTCACGGGAATTCGGCGGTCCAAACCGGTTCTGGTGGTGCTGGCCGCACTGCTCGCGGCGGCGACACTGCCGCTGGGCGGGGCGTCGGCCGATCTGCAATCCGATATCGCCTCGCAGGTCCAGCAATTCCTCGACGTCGGTACGACATCGGTCCCGCGCGCCAACTGCGGACCGGGCTCGCTGCCGGAAACCGGTATGCAGGGCGACGTTTCGGCCGCGGACCGCAACAGCGGCCGCAGCAAACAGGGCTATCGCTGCAACATCTCGATGGTCGGCGGCTACACCGGACGCGGCGCGGGCATCACCTCCACCACCTTCGAGCACTGCTCCTACACCGGCTCGTTCTTCCCCGGCAACATCCTGGGCCCGGCACAGGGCGTGCAGGTGCTGGACGTGGCGGATCCGGCGCATCCGGCGCTGACCGCCACGCTCACCGAACCGGCGATGCTGGCGGGCACCTGGGAGAGCCTGAAGGTCAACGTCGCGCGAAAGCTGTTGGTGGGCACCGGCGTTCCGCTCCTGGAGGGCGCGGGACTGCTGTCGGTCTACGACATCTCCGACTGCGCGCATCCGCGCCTGCTCAATCCCGGTCCGGGCAGCAATCTCGCGATGCCGCTCCCCATCACGACGCACGAGGGCGGTTTCTCCCCCGACGGCCGCACCTACTGGGCCTCGGGTATCGCGCCCGGCTTCGTCAGCGCCGTCGATCTCACCGATCCGACCAATCCGCATGTGATCTGGCAGGGCATGACCGGTATCGAGGCGCACGGGTTCGGGATCAGCCCGGACGGCAACCGGATGTATCTGTCGGCACTGGCCGGATTCACCGTGCTCGATATCAGCGCGGTCCAGCGACGCGATCCGAACCCGCAGGTTAACCACATCGGCCGGGTGTTCTGGACGGACGGCTGGGCCACCCAGCACAGCATTCCGGTCACCTACGGCGGCAAACCGTATCTGTTCACCGTCGACGAGGCGGGCGCGGGCGGGGTGAAACTCGTGGACATCTCCGATGAGCGGAATCCCCGCGTGGTCGACAAGATCAAACTGGAGATCAACCTGCCCGACCATCTGGACAGCCAGTTGGCCTCCTCGATGGGCGGTTCGGTGTTCTCCTACGATCCGCACTACTGCGCGGCCGACCGGCCGGACAATCCGACCGCGCTGGCCTGCGGCTGGGAGTCCTCGGGGATCCGGGTGTTCGACGTGCGAGATCCGTTCCACGCCCGCGAGATCGCCTACTACAACCCGCCCGCGCGCACCGGCCAGAACCTGGATCTGTGGAACTCTCCGCATGCGCTCGCCTCGCTCATCGGACCGCCGGCGCTGGAAGGCTTCTCGATGGCCCGCGCGGTGCTGGACGGGAAATTCGATCCGGCCCAGGCGCTTTCGCCGCGATCGGGGATGCTGGCCTTCGGCGATGTGTCCACGGACTGGTGTTTCGCCCCGCCGGAATGGCACGGCAGTCAGCTGTGGACCACCTGTAACGACAACGGCTTCATGGTCCTGCAACTGGACAACAGCGTGTATTCGCCGCCCGCGAACCAGCATTCGATCGTGGGGTCCTGATGGGCGGTCGGGCCTACCGCATCGCCGCCTATGCGGCTACGGCGCTGATCCTGCTGGTCATCGGCGCCGCGCTGCGCCCGGTGATCCTGCCCGAACATCCCCGTCCCGCACCGATTCTCAACGCTGTCGAAATCGGGTTCGCCCAGGATATGACCGCGCACCACGAGCAGGCGCTGTTCATTGTGCAGCGCCTGGATCCCGGCGTGGACCCGACGGTGTTGCGGCTCGCGCGGCAGATCGATCAGTCCCAGCGCATGGAGATCGGCACCATGCTGGGCTGGCTGCGGCTGGCCGGCGCCTCCCCCATGTCCGACCGTCCGATGGCCTGGATGCATACCGAAACCACTGCCGCACCAGCACATTCCGGTATGTCGATGACCACCGCGAGCATTCCCGCCGCGATCACCATGCCCGGCATGGCCTCCCAGGCCCAACTCGACGCCCTGGCCGCTGCCCGCGGCAACGACGCCGCGGTTCTGTTCCTGCAGTTGATGTATCGCCATCATCTCGGCGGCATCACCATGGCGCGCGCGGCCGACCGGGCGCTGAGCTCCGGCCCGGTCAAGGAGCAGGCCCGAGCGATGCTCACCGCCCAGAGCCAGGAAGCCGGAATCATCGCGCTCATGCTGCAACAACTCGGCGCCGAACCACTGCCCTGACCCGGAGTACCTCAGCCCCCGAAGACGACTCTGCCCGCCGGATTTCCGGCGGGCAGAGTCGTGACGGGTTAAACCGGCGGAAAGCCGGAAGACCCCGTGGAGAACCAATTCCAGAACGCGGACGCGTGTGCCAGAAGCACACTCACCATATCGATGGCGGTACTGCCCATCAAACTTCCTAACATCGGGTCGTCGGTTTGCGCTGCCCATGGTAACGGAAAGGTCACAACCGCCCCTCTCAGCAGCGGCAAGGGCGACGGCCGCGGAGCGGACCCGAATGGGGTAGGTACCGACGAGCTATTACCGCCGAGTAACATGACGGTCGTACTTTTTCCATCCGGCTTTCTCGAAATGAGGCAGTAGATGACAGAGCGGATTCAGGTCGGCGGGCTTCAGGTGGCAGGTGTTCTGCACGACTTCGTGCAGAACGAGGCGCTCCCCGGCACCGGTGTGGATTCCGCCGCGTTCTGGACCGGTGCCGAGCAGGTCATCAACGACCTCGCCCCGCGCAACCGTGCCCTGCTGGCCGAACGCGACGAGATCCAGGGCAAGCTCGACGCCTGGCACGCCGAGAACCCCGGCGCCGGGTACGACAAGACGGCCTACAAGCAGTTCCTGACCGAGATCGGATATCTGCGTCCCGAGCCGGCCGACTTCGCCATCGGCACGCAGAACGTGGACGACGAGATCGCCACCACCGCGGGCCCGCAGCTGGTGGTGCCGGTGATGAACGCGCGTTTCGCGATCAACGCCGCCAACGCGCGCTGGGGTTCGCTCTACGACGCGCTGTACGGCACCGACGCCATCCCCGAGATCGGCGGCGCGGAGAAGGGCTCGGGCTACAACAAGGTCCGCGGTGACAAGGTCATCGAGTGGGCGCGCAACTTCCTCGACGACGCGGTGCCGCTGATCACCGGCTCGCACATCGGCTCGCAGGCGTACAAGATCGTCGACGGCGAACTCGAAGTGACCCTCGAGGACGGCACCGACATCGGCCTGGCCGACGCCTCGGCCCTGGTCGGCTACCTGGGCACCCCCGAATCGCCGACCTCGATCCTGTTGCGCCACAACGGCTTGCACATCGACATCCAGATCGACCCGTCCTCCCCGATCGGCAGCACCGACACCGCCGGGGTCAAGGACGTGGTGCTCGAGTCCGCGGTCACCACGATCATGGACTTCGAGGATTCGGTCGCCGCGGTCGACGCCGAGGACAAGGTGCTCGGCTACACCAACTGGCTGGGCCTGATGAAGGGCGATCTGGCCGAAGAGGTCGCCAAGGGCGGCAAGACCTTCACCCGCACCATGAACCCGGACCGCGTCTACACCGGCCTGGACGGCAAGGACGTTGTGCTGCACGGCCGCTCGCTGCTGTTCGTGCGCAACGTCGGACACCTGATGACCAGCGACGCGATCCTGGACGCGAACGGCGACGAGGTGCCCGAGGGCATCCTGGACGCGCTGTTCACCTCCCTGACCGCGATGCACAGTCTGCGCGGCGAGGCCAAGGTCTCCAACTCGCGCACCGGTTCGGTCTACATCGTCAAGCCGAAGATGCACGGCCCGGACGAGGTGGCCTTCGCCAACGAGCTGTTCGGCCGCGTCGAGGGTGTGCTGGGCCTGCCCGCCAACACCCTCAAGGTCGGCATCATGGACGAGGAGCGCCGCACCACGGTCAACCTGAAGGCGTGTATCGATGCCGCACGCGATCGCGTGGTGTTCATCAACACCGGCTTCCTGGACCGCACCGGCGACGAGATCCACACCTCCATGGTGGCCGGGCCGATGGTCCGCAAGGCCGATATGAAGAAGCAGCAGTGGATCGCCTCCTATGAGGACTGGAACGTCGACACCGGCCTGAGCGCCGCGCTGCCGCACAAGGCCCAGATCGGCAAGGGCATGTGGGCGATGCCGGATCTGATGCACGACATGCTCGAGCAGAAGATCGGCCACCCGCGCTCGGGCGCGACCACCGCGTGGGTGCCCTCGCCGACCGCGGCCACCCTGCACGCGACGCACTACCACCAGGTGGACGTGTTCAAGCGGCAGGCCGAGATCGCCCGCGGCGGCGCGCGTGCCACCGTCGATCAGATCCTGGAGATCCCGCTGTCCGCGAACCCGCACTGGTCCGCCGACGAGATCGCCAACGAGCTGGACAACAACTCGCAGTCCATCCTCGGTTACGTGGTCCGCTGGATCGATCAGGGCGTCGGCTGCTCCAAGGTGCCGGACATCAACGATGTCGCGCTGATGGAAGACCGTGCGACCCTGCGTATTTCGAGCCAGCTGATGGCGAACTGGCTGCGGCACGGCATCGTCACCGCCGAACAGGTCGTGGCCAGCCTGGAGCGGATGGCGCCGGTCGTGGACCGGCAGAACGCCGGAGACGCGAGCTACCGGCCGATGGCTCCGGACTTCGCCGGCAGCGTCGCATTCCAGGCCGCGAAGGAGCTCATTCTCGAGGGCTGTGACCAGCCCAACGGGTACACCGAGCCGATCCTGCACCGTCGTCGTCGCGAGGCCAAGGCGCTGGCCGCCAAGGGCTGAGTCTCGAAACGGGCACCGATCCCAGCCACAGCAGGGACACGACCCCGCAGATCCCCCGGCCGAACCTCGTTCGGCCGGGGGATCATTGGTTTCCGGGGGAAGGCGTGGGGATGGGGAGTGAACGTTACTTCTCGGACCAGTCGTCGTCGACCGGCCAGCCGTTGGCGACCAGGTGCGAACGCACGCGGTCCAGGTCCGATTCGCGGGGCAGTTCGTCGGTGATCTCGCTGATCGCGACTCCGGCGTCGACCCGATCGGCGGGCAGGGCGCCGGCCTCGATGAGGGCGTCGGTCACCTGACGGATCTCTTCCTTCGTCAGACGCCGGGCCAGCAGAGCCAGCAACGGAATGTAGTCGTGCTCCGGAACGCCGTGCGGGTAACCCTCCCGCAACCACTCGACGACTTTGCTCAGTACCTCGGACAAGGCCATGTTCCACCAGTTCTGTCGGGCCGGGGACGGATATCGCTTCGCCTGGTCCGTGCCCGGCCGCCCGCGGCACGGCAGGGACGGGCAACTCCGCTGTCATCGTCGTGCCGCGGCCACGTGAGCGCAAGCCGGGCGGTTGCCGTGCGCCACCCGAACAGACGAGTTGGGCCGGGGCACACCGCGAACGGTGTGCCCCGGCCGGCCGGAACGACAGACTCATCGAACGCCGAGCGAGGTCGAACCCGCTCGGCGGGCGCTCATCCCTTCTTCGGGGGCTTCGCGCCGAACAGTTGGACGTCGAAGGTATGACTGATGAAATCCTTTGCGACGTAAAGGATTCCGAGGAGCACCGCGATCGTCACGACCGCGAAGCACACGTACGCGACCGCCTGGAAGACGGTGTTGCGGCCGCTGGGCGCTCCGTTCGCGGTGGCGGTCTCCATCGACCAGAACCGCACCCCGACCGAGAAGATCAGCGGAATTCCCACACCGAGGACCAGCGCGATCAACATCACCTCGCCGAGCGAGGTCGCAATGGCACTTACTGTATGCATCAGAACCCTCCTCAGGCGGCCGTGGTGGCCTTGTCGGCGGTGGCGACGTCGGACGGCGGGGTGAGCCCGCCCTCCCAGTCCTCGTTGACATTGCTGGTGTCGACCTTGTTCTTCCGCGAACGCAGGTAGATGTAACCCGATGCGGCGACCAGGATCACCGCGTCGATCACCACACCACCCAGTCCGGGGACCAGGTCGGTGATGCCCCAGCACACCGCGCCGACGATGGCAGCCAACGGCAGGGTGATCACCCAGGCGACGGCCATCCGGCCGAGCACGCCCCAGCGCACTTCCGCACCCGGCTTACCCAGGCCGGTGCCCAGGATGGAACCGGTCGCGGCGTGCGTGGTGGACAGCGGCAGACCGAACTGCGCCGAGGTCAGGATGATTGCCGCCGAGGATGTCTCGGCCGCGAATCCCTGCGGTGCGTCGATCTCCACCAGACCCTTGCCCAGGGTGCGGATGATTCGCCAGCCCCCCAGGTAGGTACCCAGCGCGATGGCCAGCGCACAGCAGATCTTGACCCACAGCGGGATATCCTGGCTGTTGTTGGCGGAGCCGTACGCGACCAGGGCCATGAAGATCACGCCCATGGTCTTCTGCGCGTCGTTGGTGCCGTGTGCCAGCGAAACCAGTGCGGCCGAGCCGATCTGGCCGATCCGGAAGCTCTTGCGCACCTTGACCTCGTCCGAGGCCTTGGTCAGCCGGTAGACGATGTAGGTACCGATACCGGCGACGATCGCCGCGACGACCGGTGCCAGCAGGGCCGGAACGACGACCTTGTTGATCAGGCCGGTTTTCTCGTTGCCGGTCCAGATCACCCCGGACACACCGAGAGCGGCCATCGCGGAACCGATCAACCCGCCGAACAGCGCGTGCGTGGAACTGGACGGGATACCGAACAGCCACGTGATCAGGTTCCACAGGATGCCACCGACCAGGCCGGCGAACACGATCTGCAACAACGCCATGCCATGGACATGGTCGATCCGTAGCAATCCGGACGAGACTGTCTTGGCCACCTCCACCGAGAGGAACGCGCCGACCAAATTCAGCGCACCGGACATCGCTACGGCCGTACGTGGACCCAACGCACCCGTGGCGATGGACGTCGCCATCGCATTCGCGGTGTCGTGGAAGCCGTTCGTGAAATCGAACGCCAACGCCGTAACTATAACTATCAGAAGGACAATGAGTTCTGCGCTCACTTGAACAGTTTCATCCTGGCTAGTCCCACTCACCACCGCACGGGCAGCTGTTCATCTGACGTTCAGCTGAACATTCACTACTGGTGATACGGCGGAGTCCCATCGGTCACGTGACGCGTCAAGGCGACTTACGTCGTTCATCTACGGGCGATTCGCGTCATCCCGGAGACATCTTCGTTACTCCATTCGCGCCTCGATCACGAGGCCGGTCCGTCGCTCGAGTCCCGGGAATCGCACGCCGCGTTCAGCATTCGTCCGGTGCGGGCACTCCTTGCAGACGTTGATCCAGCCAGGTGATCAGTCCGGGCCAGCCGGTATCCCCCGCCAGGAAGTGCTCGCCGGGGACGTCGCGATAGATCGCGGTGACACCCAGGGCGCACTGCTGGCGGTACAGCTCCCGGGCTCCCGCGGCGGGGATCCAGAAATCCTGGGCGCCGTTGTACACCAGCAGCGGCATGGTCGATCGGCGCGCGGAGACGTCGGTGGCCTCGAACACCTTCTGCGCCACCGCACTGTGCAGCGGATCGGCGATGTTGGCGGCGATATCGATCGGTGGCGTGATCACCCCCGGCACCTCGATCAGGTTCATGCACACGTTCTTCAGCGGTGAGGTGGTCACCTGCTGTGCCAGGTTGTTCATCGAGGTGAGCACCTCGGGATGTTCGCGCCCGATACCGAATACCGCGGCCATGAAGACGCCGGTCGCGAGGTTGGCGTTCATCGTGGTCGAGAGCATGCGATAGTCCGCGGGCACGCCGCCGACCGCCGCACCGACCGCCGAGGACGCCAATTCCGGTGCGTACTCGGACAACAGCACCGCCGCGGCCCGCGTCGCGATCGCGCCGCCGGAGTACCCCGTCATCGCGAACCGGCTCGAGCCGAATTCGGCCGGAAGCAGTTTGCGCGCACCGCGAATGGCATCCAGCACCGCATGACCGGCCACATACGGCTCCGCGTAGGCCATATCCGGGCCCTCGTGGTCGGGAATCAGCACCGCGTAGCCGCGCAGTACGGCCAGCTGGGTCAGCGGCGGGAAGAAGTCCGCACTGTTGGTGTTGGCCGAATACCCGTGCGCCAGCGTGTAACTCGGCGTGCACTGCCGACCGAGACCGTCGATCGCCAGATTGTTCACCAGCATCGGGCGATCGCCGGGGCCGGTCCACGCTCCCGCGGGCAGCACCAGTGAGGCCGTCGCGAAGGAGGGCTCACCGTGCGCACCGGTGGTGCGGAATTTCAGCTGCAGCACCTGGCGCACCGGCGCCGTCAGCAGCGGTGCGGCCGTCGCGGTGACGTCGCGAGTCTCCACGACGTCGCCGGGGGCGAGGCTCGCCAGTCCCGCCGGACGCGCGTCGAACATCGAATCGCCGATGTCCGACGGTAGTACCGCGGCCCGCAGACTCGCCGGATCCGTTGCGGGGGCCTGAGATCGGGTTTGCGCGGACGCCTTCGGAACCGTCGTCGTGGGCTGCGCGATGTCCGGACGGGGCACCACCGCATCGATCCACTGTTGCAGATCAGGAATGCCGAGCCCGTGCGGCACCGGAATCGACGGTAACGCAGGAGGATTCGGCGCGGGCGGCTGTGCCCGCGCGACAGCGGCGATACCGCCGCAGGAGACGACGACAGCCAGAACGACGACACACCGAGCCCACACGAGCCACCCCGCAATCCACGACGCGTACCGAAACGACGGCGGTGGCACCAGCTTCCAACCCCGTGCCACCGCCGCGAATTATGCAGTCGATCGTATCGCTCCCCATGCCGGAGAAGCCGGGGGTTTTTCGACACCGTGACCGGATCGGATCCGGAAACGTGTGCGGGAATAGTTCCGCCGCGGAACTCGTTGAACACGGCGGCACATGCCCGTCGCACGCGGAAAAAAATGACCCGACAGCGGCGGTAACGCTGTGTCACCATGAAGACGATGTAACAACCGCCTCGGCCGTCCACGGCCGTGGCGCGACTTTCGGCGAATACGGAGAGGAGGTGGCCGATGTCTTCGATGAATACCGTTGTCCCGCAGATGTTCTGCGTGTACCCGGCGCGGTTGTCGAATACCCCGTCGCGTGATGCGCGCAAGGGACTCGCGCTCGGCCGCCTCCCCATCGCGGCCTGACCGCCCCACTCCCCGATCCGAATTCCGCATTTTCACGAAACATGGTGACGCCCATGCCATCCCGCCATGCCGCTGCTGCGGCCCTCGACTCGGACAACTGGATACACACCGAAGTGCTGGTGCTCAACGCCTCCTACGAGGCGCTCACCGAGATCGGCGCCGACCGCGCCGTGGTGCTGCTGATCAGCGACGCCGCGGAGACCGTCGTCGAACGTGCACCCCGGTTCCCGATCCGCTCGCAGCGCATGGAAATCGCACTGCCGGAAACGATTCGGCTGCGGCGCTACGTCTACCTCGAGCATCGGGTGCTGGTGCACGACGAGAGCCGTGCCACGCTCACCGGTGTGCTGCGGCGCGACGAGCACCGGTGCGGGTACTGCACCGGATGGGCCCGGACCGTCGACCACATCCTCCCGCGCAGCCGGGGCGGCCCGAACACCTGGTCCAACCTGATCGCCGCGTGCTCGGACTGCAACACCCGCAAGGCCGATCGCACGCCCGCGGAGGCGGGCATGCGACTGCTGTGGGCGCCCAAGGCGCCCAGCGACCTGGCCCGCGCACAGCGCCGGGTCTGGAAGAACCTCACCACGAGCCACCTGACGACCACCACCACATAGCGACACGAGGAGTTACGCCATGACCAACGCAGTGCAGGAGCCGACCCTGATCGACCTGTTCCCGCTCTCGGATGCCAAGGACTGGCAGGCTGCCGCCTGCCGAGGTGATCCGAACCACGACGCCTGGTTCCCGTACCCGTCGCAGGACTTCGCGTACGCACGCGGGATCTGCGCCGGATGCCCGATCCGGCGCACCTGCGGCGACTTCGCCACCCGTACCGGCCAGTCCGGTGTCTGGGGTGGTCACGAGTACGACCGCGGCCGCATGATCCGGGAGTGAGGGCCCCGCCCCGGCATCACCCGATGCCGGGGTTGTGGCCTGCGCCACTGCCCGTCGGAGCATGCTCGGGCGCGCGGAGCGGCGAATATCGCGTGACCATACACTGAGCGTCGTGGGTACACATCGCAGCATCGGCGGATCACGTGGCATCAGCAAAGGTTTGGTTATTTCCGTGGTAGCCGTGCTGTTACTCGTAGTGGCCGTCATCGGCTGGTTCTGGCTCGGACGGCACTCCGCAGACCAGAATCGCAACGCCGCCGCCGAATGCGTCGAAGGCCCCGCAACCCTCGCAGTCACCGTCGATCCGGCCGTATCCGGGCCGGTACGGGCCGCTGCGGACCGATTCAACGCGACCAAACCCCACGTGCGCGACCACTGCGTCACCATCGCGGTGAACACCCAGTCCTCCGCGGCCATGGTCGCGGGCTTCACCGGCAAGTCCTGGGACACCAAGCTCGGCGCACCGCCTGCCCTGTGGATTCCGGACTCCTCGCGCTCGGTGCAATCCATGCGCATTCCGGGTGTGATCGAGGGCACTCCCGAACCCGTCGCGGTCAGCCCGATCGTGCTGGCCGTACCGGAGCCGCTGCGCCAGGCGCTCACCACCGCCAAGACCGCGTGGTCCGATCTGCCCACACTGCAGCAGGGCTCGATGAGCAAGCTCGGGCTGGGCAGCTGGGGCGGGCTGCGGATGGCCCTGCCGAGCGGGGACGGCGCTCTCGCCGCGGCCGCCTCGGTCGGCGCCGCGGTATCGGGCTCCGATCCACTCACCGACGATTCCGCGCATTCCGGGCAGGTGATCTCGGCGATCTCCCGGCTGGCCCAGGACGCACCACAGTCCGCCGATGCGGCCAGCGCGATGAACACCATCGCGACCTCCGCCGGCAATGTCTCCGCAGCGCCCATCCACGCCGTTGCGGTTACCGAGCAGCAACTCAAAGCCAATGGGGGCCTTGCCGAATACCGTCCCAGCGGCGCCGCACCGGTCGCCGACTTTCCGGCCGCACTCCTGACCGGTTCCTGGGTGGATCAGACTCAGCAGGTGGTCGCCGGAATGTTCGCCGACTATCTGCGCGCCCCGGCGCAGCAGCCGCTGTTCACCGCCGCCGGATTCGGCGCCGCCCCACCGCAGCCCGCGCAGGTTCCCGCCAAATCCGTGCTGGACCAGGTTCATTCGGTCCTGGCCAACCCGGTGCTCGGCGTGCAGTCGACGGTGCTGATCGACACCTCCGCGGCGATGGCCGCCAACGACGGCTCGATGACGCGGCTGAACAACACCATCGGAGCCGTCGAGTCGACCCTGGACACCATGCCCGCCGACTTCGGCGTGGGCGTGTGGACCTACGCCGGTGACACCGGCGGCAATCCCTACCGCATCGTCTCCAAGACCGGGCCGCTGACCGACCAGCATCGTTCCGAACTGGCTCAGGCACTGGGCAATATCTCGGCCACCAGTTCCCAGTCGGATCACACCTACCCGGCGCTGGAGGCGGCCTACAAGAGCGCGGTGAGCGGATACGCCTCGGGCCGAACCAATTCCGTCCTGCTGATCACCGGCGGCCCGAACGACAACTCCTCGCTCACCGGCCAGCAGCTGATCTCCGACCTTACCGCCGACACCGCCCACCACGTCCGCGTCGACGTCATCGTCGTCGGCGGCCAGGGCGCGACGACTCTGCAAACCCTCGCCCAGAAGACCGGCGGCACCTACACGAAGGTCACCACCTCCGACGACCTGTCCTTCGGCACCGCGGTCAACAAGGCACTCACCACCCCCTGACCGTCGGTGCGTCCTCGCCGGTGACCACCGACCCGGGCGCATCCGCCGACGAGACGTCGGGCGAGGCGGGTCAGGGTGCGGCGCCGGACAGCGCGTGCGTGCGATAGAAGTCGAAATGTGCGCGGGCCGCGGCATCCCAGGTGTGGGCGGTCGCGAGCGCGAACCCCGTTGCGGCGCGGGCCGAATCGGCAACCAGGGCCTCGGCAAGTCGATCCGCGAGATCGGCGACGTCCACGGCGTAGCCGACGGTCTCGCCGAATACCTCCCGAAGCACCGGTAGATCACGTGCCACCACAGGACGGCGAGCGGCGAGCGCCTCCATCGCGGCCAGGCCGAATCCCTCCTGCACGGACGGGAAGGCGAAGACGTCGCAGGCAGCGATCAGCGCGGGCAGATCGTCGTCGGCGACGGCACCGAGCACTACCGGTTCGATCCCGAATTCGCCACGGCGACGGTCGAATTCCGCGCGATAGTCGCGGTAGTCGAACAGGGTCTCGCCACCGGCGAAGACCAGGGCCAGATCCGGGCGACGCCGACGCAGCAGCCGATATGCCTCGAGCAGATCGATGCTGCCCTTGCGTGGTTCGATCCCGCCGACGGCGAGAACGTAGGGCCCCAGGCGATCTCGCCACCGTTGCCGGGCCGCGGTGGCCCGCGGCGTCGAAGCGGCGGCCGCGGCGAACCGGTCGGCCCGCACCCCGTTCGCGATCACCGTCGGCTCGAATCCCCACCCGGCCCGCACCTCGTCCGCGACCGCCCGCGATACGCAGATCCGCGCGTACGGTGTGACGATCGCCCGCTCGTGACACTCCGCCAGCACCGGAGTGGTGAAGTGATCGAGATGGTGGATCGTGCGCACGCATCGGCCGACGGCGTTCGCACTGATGCAGTCCTGCGCGTGCACCACGTCGTACTCGGCGGCGGAGAAATTGTCCCGCAGCGCCTCGATGGAGCGGACGATCCGGTCTGCGACCTGCTCACCCGGCACCTCCGGGAACGGCACCAGCCGCAGTCGCACCCGGTCGTCCACCGCGCGGAAGAACCCCTGGTCACCGCCGCGCGCCAGCGACCAGACCGTCACCTGCACACCGAGATCGGTCAGCGCCTCGGCCAGGTTCAGGGTGTGCACCACACCGCCGCGCGGTTTGGTCGAATAGGTCAGCAGGGCCACTCGCACGGCACGCCTCCTCCTGGCTCAGCGGTGAATCACCTGGTACGAGAGGGTGATTCGAGCAGATACGTATCGGTCCGGCGCTCGGCCAGGTGGTCGAGAACCCGGCGCGCCCGGACTATCTCGGCCTCGACGTCGACAGTCGCCACGGCCAGCCCGCCCTTGGATCTGGTGGTGGCGAGAATGTCGCCGCCCGGACCGACCACCTTCGCCTGACCGAGGAATCGCAGCTCGCCCTGCACTCCGGTCTGATTCGAGGACACCACGAAGACCTGGTTCTCGGCGGCTCGTGCGCAGTCGTACAGGTCGAACAGCCGGGACTGACGGTCCGCGGGCAGCCGGGCCGCGCGATCGGTGACGCTGGCGGGCCAGGCCGACAGCGCCGCGATGACGGTCGCGCCGTCGAGAGCGAGGGACCGCGCCGACTCCGGAAAGGTCTTGTCGTAGTCGATCAACATCCCGAGCCGGCCGACCGGGGTGTCGAACGCGCCGAAGACGTCCCCCGCCGCATACGCCAGATGCTCCCCGGCGGGCTGATGAACCTTGCGGTGGGTGCCCAGGACGCCGTCCCCGGACAGGCACACCGCGGTGTTGTACCGCAGGTCACCCGCCGCTTCGGCATAACCGATGCATACCGTCGCCGGACCGGCCGCCGCGATCAGGGCGGCGATCTGCGGACTGGCCGGATCGAGTGCCGGCGGCAGGTCGTCCAGCGCCGGACTGCGCAGATCGCCGAGGTATCCGCCGAGCGCCGCGTCCGGGAACACCAGCAGGTCGACGCCGTCGCGCACGGCGGCCTCGATCAGCCCCAGCGCCTTATCCAGCCCGCGCTCCAGATCGCGGCCGAAGTGGCCCGCGACCGCGCCCAGTGTCACCATCGTCATCTCCGCACTCCTCGTCCGGCAGCGTCGTCCGACCGACTCCCGTCGAACATCCTGCCCCACCATTCCGCCCCGCCGTTCACTCCTTCAGCAGCGTCGACGGCCCGGCGGTCGATCATCCGACCGGGTCAGGCGGCACCGAGACCGGTGACGCCGGAGTCGAGTGCCACCGTGATCGTTCCGTCCGGCCAGCGGAACCGGACACCCGGTTCCGCGGTCAGCCGTCCGCACGGCGCGGCGGTGAGCGGGGCCGGAACCGTGTGCACGGGTTCGGGATCGGCGACGATCATGGCGAACCCGGGGAAGCACCCGAGCCAGGCGCCCATCGAGGCCCCGGCGGGCCGCGGGATCGCCGCGATGTCGAGTTCGGCCCCGGTGCCCGACGCCTCGGCGAGCATGCCCAGTGTTCCGGCCAGGCCCGCCATGCTGACATCCTTCGCCGCCGCCGGACGCAGCCGCCCGATCACCTCCGCCATACCCCGCAGTTCGCCGCCGCTGCGCCGACTCGTACTGTCCCACTGACGATCTCGGTATCCCGGCCGCCACTCACCGCCGAGATCGGCGATCAGCGAAACCCGGTCCCCGGCTTTTCCGCCGCCCGCCCGCACCGGCGCGGGCGTCCTCCCGAGCGCGGTGACCGCCAACGCCGCCGGTACGCCGAGTTGGGTATGCCCGCCCAGGACCGGCACGTCCCAGGCGTCGGCGGCCTCGGCCAAACCGCGCACGATCCGGTCCAGGTGCCCCGCGGTGGGTGCGGCGACCGCGTCGAGCAGACCGACCGGACGCGCACCCATCGCCGTGAGGTCGTTGACGTTCACCAGCACCGAACACCAACCCGCCCACTCCGGATCGCGTTCGACCATCGACGGGAGAATCGCATCGCACGCCGCGATCACGTCCGTCCCCGGCACCGGAGCACCGTCGTCGCCCCGGAACCCCTTGGTGCCCAGCCCATCCGGCTGCCGCAGCAGCGGTGTGAGCAGCGTCCCGAGCGGAGCCTTGGTGGCCTCGACGGCGCGTCGCACGAGCCCGACCGGCCACCGCATGCGGCGATGCGCGCGGTCGCCGACGACCGGCCCGGAACCGGTGTCGTCCCACCCCAGATGCCGGAACAGGGCCACGTGACGGTCCTGCACGGTAGCGTCGAAACGCAGCGCGCCGGCCGATTCGACGTGTGCGCACGCCGCACGCACGAGTGCCGCACCGATTCCCCGGGCGTGCCGGGTGTCCACAACCGCAAGCCTGCTCCCCGACCACCAGCCGATATCCGCTCCGGTGGCCGGGTCACGGTGCGAGACCAACCGGACTCCGCCGAGCACCACGCCGTCCGGTGCCACCGCGACCAGAGTGATCGTCTGCGGGTCGGCATCGAACTCGTCGAGATCCGATCGCGGGAAAAGCTTCTGCCGCTCGACGAATTCGCGGTGACGCAGGCGCAGATGGTCCCGCCGGGCGCGTGCGTCCGCCACGGTGACGAGGAATTCGGGTCGCCGGGCGGGCGGCTCCCCCGCCAGGATCGACAGAGCCGAGGCAGGCGCCGCCGAGGAAGCCGAATACGAAGTGCCGTCGAGCATGTCAGGCTCCCATCACCTGAAGCAGGCTGCACGCTCCGCAGGCCGCGCAACCCGCCTGCTGTGCGGATCCACGCATTCCGGTGCGCAGCAGGTGATCCGCCACCGCGCGGGTCACCCGTTCCAGCACTGCCGGATCCGGCGCCGTCGCCCGGTCGACGTCGACGGCCAGGGTGCCCGCGTGCGGACGGAACGGCACCACGAACGGATACACCCCGGATTCCGCCAATTCGATTGCCCCGGAGATCAATTCGTCCGGATCCTCACCGAGGCCGACCAGCAGATAGGTCGACACCCGGTTGCGTCCGAACACCCGGACCGCCTCGCTCCAGGCCCGGCGGTACTCGGCCAGTGGCACGCTCGCCTTGCCCGGCATCCACCGCCGACGCACCGCGTCGTCGAGCGACTCGACGTGGATACCGATGGCATCGGCCCCCGCCGCGCGCAGGTCGGTCAGGACCGACAGATCCGCGGGCGGCTCGCACTGCACCTGAATCGGCAGATCCGGAACCGCCTCCCGCACCGCCCGCACGCATCGGGCCAGATGACGGGCCCCGCGATCCGGCCCCGCCGAGGTGCCGGTCGTCATGACCATCTGGGTCACACCGTCCAGATCGACTGCGGCGCGGGCGACTTCGGCAAGTTCAGCGGGTTGTTTGACCGCGGTGGTGGCTCCGGCACGCAGCGATGCCTCGATCGAGCAGAATCGGCAGCGCTGATCCTCCCGGTATCGGATGCAGGTCTGCAGCACCGTGGTCGCGAGCACGCTGCGGCCGTGCAGCTTCGCGATCTTCTCGTAGGGCACGCCGGTGGCCGTGGTCCGATCGTAGAACCGCGGCCGTTCCACGGCGGTGACCTCGACGCCGGTATCGGTGCCGTCGAACAACACCCGGTCTCCGTCGAAGACGTACGGGCTGTCCGGATTTCGCGGCACCGCGGCAGGTAGACCGTCGATCAGCAGGTGACCGTCGTCGCTGGGCCCGGCGCCTCCGGTGCGGTGCACAGGGGGCGTGCCGCGAATGCCGATGAGCGTCAGATCCACTCGGGTCGAGGGGGTGTTCACAATCGAACTCCGTTCTCGGGCAGGGCATCCGGCACCGTTGCCGAGGACAGCGTGGTGACGACGGACTCGGCGACGTGTCGCGCATCCCGGTCGATGCCCAGGAAACGTCCCGAACCCCAGGTGTGCATCCAGGGCAGACCGACGAAGCTCAACCCGGGCACCTCGGTGACGCCGCGGGTCTGCATCGGACGACCGCCGCCGTCGAATGCGCTCGCCTCGATCCAGCGGTAGTCGGGCCGATAACCGATGGCCCACACGATGCTTCGCACTCCCGCCGCGGCCAGATCGAGCCCGGTCGGATCCGCGGCGGGAGCCCAGACCGGCTCGTAGCGGGACGGCGGCGGCGCGTCGATCCCGGTGTCCTCGATGTAGCGATCGATATCCGAGCAGATCGAGTTGTACACCGAATCGGCCCGATCGAGTGCCGCGGTCAGCGAGGGAGCGAATGCCAGCTCGGTGTCCTTGCCGCCGATGAGCGTGCCGTACAACGTCATTCCCTCGAGGGCGAAGCGGCGCAGATCCACGTCCCGGCCGCCGTCGCGGCCGGTGACGTAGTGGTTGGTCTTCTCCTGCGCCGCCTTGCCGCCCGGATACTGCTGGGCGGGTGTGTCGTACAACCCCATGTCGGCGAGCCAGGTCATGCAGTCGCGGCCGCGGTAGCGGCGTGCCACCCGCGGTGCGCTGCCGACGGCGAGGTGCACCGACCGCCCGGCCAGGTGCAGATCCTCGGCGATCTGCGCACCGGACTGCCCGGTGCCGACGACGAGCACGGCCCCGTCGGGCAACTGCTCCGGATTGCGGTACTGCTCCGAATGCAGCTGCGCGACAGCGGGATCGATAGCGGCGGCGAACGGCGGCAGGATCGGCAGCGGATATCCGCCGGTCGCCACGACCACCTGTGCGCAGCGGAGCGACTCGACACCGGACGCGGATTCCAACGTCAGTTCGAAACCATCTGCGGTACAACGCAATCGACTGACCTTGGTTTGCGTGCGCAGTGGCGGGTCGAAGGTGTCCAGCCATCCGGCCAGCCACCGCACCACCTCGTCCCGGGTCATGAACCCGTCCGGATCACCGCCTTCGTAGCCATAGCCGGGCAGTCGGCAGTGCCAGTTCGGTGTGACGAGTGTGAAGTTGTCCCAACGAGTGTCGGCCCAGGCGTGCATCGGCGTCCCGGACTCGACCACCAGATGCTCGATCCCGGCCCGGCCCAGATACCAGCTGACCGACAGCCCGGCCTGCCCCGCGCCCACCACCACGACCGGAACGTGATTCGCCGCTGTGGTCATGACGGCGCCTGCTCGGGCAGCGGCGGTTCCAGAGCCACGACCTCCACCAACGCGTCCGCCGGGAAAGCGCTTGCCGCGAAGCGGATCTGCTCCGCGGTGGCCCGAGCCGAGGTGCAGGCGAACCCGAACTTCGCCCGCACCCGCTCGGTCGCATGGTCCAGTGCGGTGACGGACCGGTGCACGAAGTCGTCGACGGTGTATTGCGTTCCGGCCGTGAGGAAGTCGTGGACGACCAGACTCGGCGAGTAGTAGCCCACCGGAGCGCCCCCGGGCCACCGGACGGTGAACGTCATCTCAGGCATGCGCGATCTCCCGCCAAGCAGCGGCCGCGTCGTCGGCGGCGACCAGCGGTCCGTACACGTCGGGCCGACGATCCCGCAGGTGGAACATGCCCGCCCGCATGGCCGTGAACGTGCCATCGACATCGACCTCGGCGACCGCCAGTCCGCTGTCCAGGGCGGTCGTGGCCAGGACGTTGCCGCCCGGGTCGACGATCTTGGCATTGCCCACGTATCGCAGCGAACCGAAGCTGCCCGACTGATTCGACGCCACCCAGAACACCTGATTGTCCAGTGCCCGAGCGGTATCGAACAGATTGAACCGGTAGGTCCACCGGTCGTCCTGCAGATTCTCCGCGGTGGCGGTACGGGCCGCCGGCCATGCCGACAGACTGGCGATGATCTCCGCTCCGCCCAGCGCCATCATCCGCGCGGCTTCGGGAAATGCCTTGTCGTAGCAGATCTGCAAGCCGATCCGCCCGACCGGCGTATCGAAGATGCCGTAACCGTCACCGGCCGCATAGGACATGTTCTCGCCCAACGGCTGATGCACCTTGCGGTAGCTGCCGTAGATCCGTTCTCCGTCCAGCAGAACCGCCGCGTTGTACCGGGTTTCGCCGTCCTCGCCCAGTTCGCAGAAACCGATCGCGACGATCATGTCACCGGCTATTTCGCGGACCCGGGCGAGTTCGGGGCCGTCGAGCCGGATCGCCGGGGGCAGTGAGCGTGTCGTGGTCTTGACGGTATCGCCGTGATTGCCCAGGCTGGACAGATAGCCGCCGATCGCGGCCTCGGGAAAGACCAGGAAATCCACACCGCGACGCCTGGCCCGCGCGACGAAATCGGCGATGGTGGCGAAATTCTGTTCCAGATCCCGGGTGAAGTTGGCGGCAACCGATCCGATGGTGACCATGTTGTACCTCGTTACCGAAGAAATACGGGATCACACCATGTAGGTGGAATTGATGATGGCGCCCTTGCGCGCGTAGTGGATGACCGCATCCTGCACATCCAGCGGATGCGCCGGAACGACACCGGTGATCAGATCTTCTTCGCGAGCACCGTGCAGGGCCAGGCCGAATCGGCAGCAGAACACCGTGCCACCTTCGGCGATGAAAGTCGCCAACGCGTCGTTGATATTCTGCTCACCGGGGAATCCGGAATCACCGGTCTTCGGAAATCCGCGGGTGGCGAGGCAGTTCAGCGCACCCGGTCCGTAGAAATAGATCGCCGACTCGAAACCCTTCCGCAGCGCACGGGTGGCCTGCAGAACCGCCACGAACGCCACCGAGGATTCGTGAGCGATACCGTGGACCAGGGTGAAATAGCTCTCCCCGTTCTCGGCCTGGTAGTCGGGGAATATCTTCGTGCCGCCGTACAGATTCGAACCGGCGGGCAGCGACGGGTGCGGAATCTCGGCGAGGGACTTCTCGATATTCTCGGTGATGGTGGCGTCGAATACGGACATGGGGCACTCCCGGAATGGTGGAGAACGGCAACACGATTGCCGTCGGGGAATATCGGACCACGCGTCGTTGCGGAGACGAATCCGGATCGCGGGACGATCCGATACTGTAGCTGTTCCGGCTACAGTTAGATTTCACGCTCGCCGTATTGCGCAATGGTTACCGATGGAATAAATGCCCCACCGAATTCTGTAACATGGTGTGCCCCAGGCCCTCTCCGGCCCAACGACGCGGGCTGTGCCGCGCAGGTCGCGAACCGGAGAGGCGCCGGATGTGCTCGATCAGTCGGTGTAGGCGTCCAGCGGCGGGCAAGCGCAGACCAGGTTGCGGTCGCCGTAGGCACCATCGATGCGGCGCACCGAGGGCCAGATCTTGGCGCGGGCCGCACCCAGACCCTGTGGGTAGACCGCGGTTTCGCGACTGTAGGGGTGGGTCCATTCGCCGACCAGGCAGGCGGCGGTGTGCGGGGCACCGCGCAGCGGGCTGTCCGCGACGGGCCAGACGCCCGCGGCGACCTGGTCGATCTCGCCCTTGATGGCGATCATCGCGTCGATGAAGGCGTCCAGCTCCTCGAGGTTCTCACTCTCGGTGGGCTCGACCATCAGCGTGCCGGCGACCGGGAAACTCATCGTGGGAGCGTGGAATCCGAAGTCCGCCAACCGCTTCGCCACATCGTCGACGGTGACGCCGGTGCGCTTGGTGATCTCACGCAGATCCAGGATGCATTCGTGGGCGACCACGCCGTCCGATCCGGTGTACAGCACCGGGAAGTGCGAATCCAGCCGCCGCGCAAGGTAATTCGCCGACGCGATGGCGGTCAGGGTGGCACGGCGCAGACCGTCGGCACCCATCATCCGGACGTAGGCCCAGGTGATCGGCAGAATCGAGGCCGAACCGTACCGGGCCGCGGACACCGCGTGCGAACCCGTCTCCAGCGGATCACCGGGCAGATACTTCGCCAGATGTTCGCGCACCGCGACCGGGCCGACGCCCGGACCGCCGCCGCCGTGCGGAATGCAGAAGGTCTTGTGCAGGTTCAGATGCGAGACGTCACCGCCGAACCGGCCCGGACGGGCAAGTCCGACAAGGGCATTCAGATTCGCCCCGTCCACGTAGACCTGACCGCCCGCATCGTGCACCAGGGCGCACAGCTGCGCGACCTCGTGCTCGTACACACCGTGTGTGGACGGATAGGTGATCATGATGCAGGCCAGCCGATCGGCATGATCGGCGATCTTGGCGCGCAGGTCGTCCAGGCCGACATCGCCGTTCTCGCGGCACTTCACGACCTCCACGCGCAGCCCGGCCATCGCCGCCGACGCGGCATTGGTGCCGTGCGCACTGGAGGGAATGAGGCAGGTGTCACGCCGGGCGTCACCGCGATCGAGGTGGTAGCGCCGGATCGCCAGCAGCCCGGCGTATTCGCCCTGACTTCCCGCATTGGGCTGCAGGCTGACCCGGTCGTATCCGGTGATGGCCGCGAGCCAGCTCTCCAGATCCTCGACCACTCGCAGGATGCCGGGCACGTCCTGAACCGGGGCGTACGGGTGCAGACGGGAGAATCCGGGCCAGGTGATCGGCTCCATCTCCGCGGCCGCGTTGAGCTTCATCGTGCACGATCCGAGCGGAATCATGCTGCGGTCCAACGCGATGTCCTTGTCCGAGAGCTGCCGCAGATAGCGCAGCATCGCGGTCTCGGTGTGATACCGGGTGAAGGCCGGATGCGTCAGATACTCCGACCGGCGGTCCTCGATGCCGGGCACCGGCGCGCGATCCGAATCTGCTGTCGCACCGAAGGATTCGAGCACGATACCGATATGTTCGGCGGTGGTCGCCTCATCGCACGCCACCGAGACGTGGTCCGCGTCGACCAGGTGCAGATTCACCCCGCGGCCCTGTGCCTTGCCGACCACGGCCTCCGCGCCACCGGGCACCCGCACCAGCACGGTGTCGAAGAACCGTTCGTGCACAACGGCTTCCCCGAGTCCGGCGGCCAGATCCGCGGCGTGCCGGTGCACCTGACGCGCGATGGCCCGCAGACCGTCCGCGCCGTGATAGGAGGCGTACATGGCGGCCACGATCGCCAGCAGCACCTGGGCGGTGCAGATGTTCGAGGTGGCCTTCTCCCGGCGAATGTGCTGCTCACGGGTCTGCAGCGCGAGCCGGTAGGCGGTGCTGCCGTCGGCGTCGACGGACACTCCGACCAGGCGGCCGGGCAGCTGACGCGCGTGGGCGGTGCGCACCGCGAGATATCCGGCGTGCGGCCCGCCGAATCCCAGCGGCACCCCGAAACGCTGTGTGGTGCCGAAACATACGTCCGCGCCCTGCTCGCCCGGCGGGGTGATCAACGTCAGCGCGAGCAGGTCCGCACCGGCCGCCACCAGCGCGCCACGCTCGTGCGCGGCCTCGATCAGCGCGGTCCAGTCCGCGATGCGGCCGGACGCGCCGGGCGTCTGCACCAGCACGCCGAAGAATTCACCCGCCGGCAATTCTGCCGAGTTCAGATCCGCCTCGACGATCTCGATGCCCAGCGGTTCGGCGCGGGTGTACAGCACGGTGCGCGTCTGCGGGAACAGGTCGGCATCGATCAGCAGCCGCGCGGACTTGCTCGCCCGATTCGCCCTGCGCAGCAACGTCATCGCCTCGGCGGCGGCGGTCGCCTCGTCCAGCATGGACGCGTTCGCCACCTCCATGCCGGTCAGGTCCGAGACCATGGTCTGGAAGTTCAGCAGCGCTTCGAGCCGCCCCTGGCTGATCTCCGGCTGGTACGGCGTGTAGGCGGTGTACCAGGCCGGATTCTCGATCAGATTGCGCACCAGCACCGGCGGAGTCAACGTGTCGTAGTAGCCGAGCCCGATCATCGAGGTTGCGACGGTGTTGGCATGGGCCAGTGCGGCCAGTTCGGCGAGCACCTCGTGTTCGGAGGCGGCCGGAGGCAGTACACCCAGGCCGGTGTCGGCGGCCGGGTCGAGGATGGCGGCGGGGACCGCGCGCCCGGCCAGATCGTCGAGCGAACGCACGCCCACGACGTCGAGGATCTCGGCGAGGTCGGCGGAGTCTGGACCGATATGACGGTCGGCGAAGGGACGGGTCACGGCAACTCCCAGGGGTCGGGCGGCGTCGACGGGCGGGTCGACAACGTCGGGCCCTCCCCCTCTGTCGTGGCGCCTGAGAGATTCGGGGCACGCGCGCGGCGGACCTTTTCCCCATGGGCGGCTGGTCCGCATTGTGTGCGGCCAGCTCTTTCCAGAGGCGCCCACTGCCCGCACGGTCCCTTGTGCCTGAGAGATTGACGGGGAGGTGCTGCTCCTTCGGCGCCCGGGACGAAACCCGGAACTCTCCCGCACGGCATTGGCGCACCGCCAGTCTAGTAGCCCCTGTGTATCGCCTGTGTTACTCCCCCGCCTCTCCGCGACTTCAGCGTGCCGTTGAGTGCCGCGAGACTTGTGCATCGCGCCGACAGCAAGGTAGTCGGTTACTTTCTGGGCGTCCCCGGGGAGTTACCCATGTACTCCGGAAATCAGTTGTCACCTGGCAAGCTCCCCGAAGATGCGGGCGAGCCCCGCGATCGTGGCCGCGGGGCTCGTCGAACTCTCGGATGATCTCTAGCCGGTCTTGCGGTTCTCGCGGACCTTCCGGCGGAACGCCAGTTCGTCCTCGGGACGCTCGGAGGCGGTGTGGCTCTCGGCCCGCTCGGCCGGGAAGGCCGCGATCGCGCCGGTCAGCTCCCGCATCGCACCGCTGACCGCGATGCCGAACACGCCCTGCCCGCCCTGCAGTAAATCGACTACCTCCTCGGGCGAGGCGCATTCGTAGACCGTCGCGCCGTCGGAGAACAGGGTGATACCCGCGAGATCCTCGACTCCGCGACTGCGCAGGTGGTCGACCGCGATACGAATGTTCTGCAGCGAGATGCCCGCGTCGAGCAGTCGCTTGACGATCTTCAGAACCAGGATGTCCTTGAACGAGTACAGCCGCTGGCTGCCCGAACCGGTGGCGCTGCGAATGGACGGGACGACCAGGCCGGTACGAGCCCAGTAGTCCAGCTGCCGATAGGTGATACCGGCCACCTGGCAGGCACTCGGCACCCGGTAACCCACTAGATCGTCGGGCACCGTGTCGTCGGGGAACAGTCCTGGCTGCACCACCGCGGCGGGCCGCGCATCTGCTGCCGTGGCGGGCCGCGCCTGTGATGTCTGCTGCGGTTGGTCTCCCACTGACTACTCCCTCACTGCATCGCCGAAGAGAACAACGGCCTAACTGTCGAGGCTACTCCCTCGATTGTCTCGGCAGCACAGGCATGGAACCAAACTCCGCGCGCGGCGTGTTTCTCGACCTCTACTAGAGGTCGAGAGCACATTCCGGGCTTCAGCTGTCGGTCGCCTTGAAGTCGTCCGGGGAGACCGATTCGAGGAACTCCTTGAACTTCTCGACCTCGTCCTCACGCTCATCCGGCATCACCAACCCCGCTTCCTCCAGCACCGGCTCCTCGGCATAGATCGGGCAACCCACACGCAGTGCGATGGCAACCGAGTCCGAGGGCCGCGCCGAGATCCGCAGATCGTTCTCGAACACCAGGTCCGCGTAGAAGGTGCCTTCCTGCAGATCGACGATCCGGACTTCCTTGAGGGTATGGCCCAGATCGTGGATCAGGATCTTGATCAGGTCGTGGGTCAGCGGGCGAATGGGCGTGACGCCCTCCTGCTCGAGGACGATCGCCGTGGCCTCGGCCTGGCCGATCCAGATGGGTAGGTACCGGTCCCCGGCCACCTCACGGAGCAACAGCACGGGCTGATTCTGAGGTTGCTCGACGCGGATGCCGATCACACGCATTTCAGTCATGACTCGCCACTGCCTCCCATACTCGCGGCCGTCCAGCGTGCCACTACGAAACCGGCCGTATCACCGAGTCTAGGCGAAGATTTCAGCCGCCGAGGGCAGCGCGCACCGACGTCTTCACCAGGCTCGTATGCAACGTGAGTGAGAGCGCCGCGAGTTCGCGCACCGTCTCCTCCGCGCGGGCGCGGGCGTCGGCGTCCCGGCTCTTGGCGATCGGGGCCGCGATCTGAGCGATCATCGCGGCCTCGCGATCGGCGGCCAGTTTGAAGGCCCGCAGATGCCGGGCCTCCAAACCGAATTCGCTCATCGCCTTGGCCGCGCGCGCCAGCGTCACGGCCTCGGTGTTGAAGTATCCAGCCGCGCCCGGAGTGATCAGATTCGCGCGGATCAGCTCGGTGAGAAATTTCTCATCGATACCGGCCTGCTCGATCAGATCCGCACGGGCGATACGGATTTCGCTGTCGAACCGGAGCTCGTCCGGTGTCACCTCACCGGGCACGACGCCCAGGCGCCGGGGTGGAGACAGAGCGCTGCCGGGGCGGACGGGCTCGGGTGCACTCCCCGGTCCATCGGCCCCGTCCGCTCGGGCGCGCGCCTCGCGCACCCCGAGCGTCGCGGCACCGCTGTCGATCGCCTCGAGCTGCTCCTTGATCACCTTCAACGGCAGATACTGATCGCGCTGAGCGGTCAGGACGAACTTCAGCCGCTCGACATCCGCGACCGAGAACCTGCGATAACCCGAAGGTGTGCGCTCCGGGCTGATCAGCCCCTCGGATTCGAGGAAGCGAATCTTGGAGATGGTGATGTCCGGGAAATCCGGACGCAGCAGATCCAGCACGGAGCCGATCGACATCCCTCCGCGGGTCCACTGCGCAGCGCCTGTCATTTCGTACCGGCTCCTACAGCGCGCCTGCCGCATCACTCGCGGCGGGCCGCGGACCGGTCAGGAACACCAACCGGAACTTGCCGATCTGCACCTCGTCACCGTTCTGCAGCTCGGAGGAGTCCACCGGTTCACGGTTGACGTAGGTGCCGTTCAGGCTGCCCACATCCACCACCTGGAAGGTGTCGTCGTCCTGACGGAACTCCGCGTGCCGCCGGCTGACGGTGACATCGTCGAGAAAGATGTCGCTGTCGGGATGACGCCCCGCCGACGTGGTCGGCTGATCCAGCAGGAATCGCGAACCCGCGTTCGGGCCGCGCTTGACCACCAGGAGGGCAGCACCCGCGGGCAGACCCTCGACACCCTGCACCGGCTGTTCGCCGGTCTGCTCACCGGAGCGCGACGCGTCGACCTCGTTGAGGAAGTCAGCGCGGAATACCGACGTCGTCTCGGCCGCGCTCTCCCCGTAACCCGGGTCTTTGTTCTCGCTCACCCTTGCTCTCCTCCTCGAACCGATTATCCGTACAAGCATCCGATTCCGGCATTGCCATCACCCAGCGCGACCGGCTGTCGCGCCCTTGGACATTGCGGCACCGGTCGCCCGCACATCTGTTGGCTTTGACCGTACCCTGCCAGGGCGATCCCGTGCAGGTAGAACTGTGAAGGCTGCTTCAGCCCCCGATAACTCCTTGGTAACCTGCGGCATCGAGCAGTTCGCCGAGCGTTGCATCCAGTGCCGCGGCGTCGGGAACCTCGAGCTCGAACATCCAGCCCTCGCCGTACGGATCGCTGTTGAGAGTCTCCGGCGTGGAATCCAGAACCTCGTTCACCGCAACGACTTTCGCGCTCAGCGGGGAGTAGATGTCCGAGACGCTCTTGGTGGATTCCACCTCCGCGATGCTGTCACCGGCAGGGGCATCGCTGTCCAGCGCAGGCAACTGTACGAACACGATGTCGCCGAGCTGCTGCTGGGCGTAGTCGGTGATGCCGACCTGCACCCGGGTCGGGCCCGTGCGCCGGACCCACTCGTGCTCCTCGGTGTAGCGCAGATCCTCGGGAAGGGCGGTCAATGCTCATGTCCTTTCACGGGGCGTCCTTTCACGGGCGTGGCGATCACTCTAATCGTTGGGGAGAATCACGCGGAGTGGCCGGTATCGTCCGGGCAACCGCGAGGGCCTTGCCGAGATAGAGCAGTCCCGTCCAGATATAGACCGCCGTGCCCCAGATCAGAAATGCCCAGCCGAACGCACGGCTGAAACCTGCCAGCGGCCAGTGCATCCGGCCCGCCAGCAACCACGGCAGCGCCGACATCAACGCGAACGTCGCGGCCTTGCCGAGATAGATCACCTCGGGCGGATCCAGGCGCCTGCGGCGGTAGATCGGCAGGACCGCGGCCAGGATCAGATCGCGCCCGATCAGCACCACCACGAACGGCCACGGGAGGATTCCGCGCACCATCAGTCCGAGCACCGTGGCCACCAGGTAGAGCCGATCCACGAACGGGTCCAGCAGCGCGCCCAGCCGTGAGTACTGATCCAGCAACCGAGCGAGTTTGCCGTCCAGATAATCGGTGACGGCGCTGGCGATGAGCAACGCGAACGCCCACCCGTCGGCTTTCACGACCAGCAGCAGCCACAGCAGGACCGGAACCCCGATCAGCCGCAGCGCGCTGAGCGCGTTGGGCAGGGTGAGGATGCGGTCCTCGCGCCGCGGGGCCGGTGGGGCGCCACCGGATTGGCTCGTCACAGCCTGTTGCTTACCCGAATCGGCCCGGCGTCGCCATTCGGGCACGCCGGAGGGGGTACCGGAGATGTTGCGGGCCGAGTTCCGGACCGTCGGGCGGGGTGAGGAGAATGAGCGGTGAAAGCGTTTCATGCGATGTGCTCGTTCGAGAGGAAGACCATGCCCGACTTCGATTACGACGTCGTAGTGATCGGCTCCGGGTTCGGCGGGAGCGTGAGTGCGCTGCGGCTGACCGAGAAGGGGTACCGGGTGGCCGTCCTCGAGTCCGGTCGCCGCTGGCCCGCCGAGGCCATCCCGAACACGAATTGGAATGTGCGCAAGTCGCTCTGGGCCCCGCGACTGGGCCTGACCGGGCCGCAGCGGATCAGCGTGCTGGGCAAGTGCGCGGTGTTCTCCGCGGCCGGGGTGGGCGGCGGTTCGCTGATCTACGGCAACACCCTGTACGAGCCGCTGCCGAACTTCTACGAGGACCGGCAGTGGGCGCACATCACCGATTGGCGCAGTGAGCTCGCGCCCTATTACGACCAGGCCAAGCGCATGCTCGGCGTGGCGCCGAATCCGCGCACGACCCCCGCCGACGAGGTCATCCGCGCGATCGCCGACGATCTGGGCGTCTCGGACACCTTCCATCCGACCAACGTCGGGGTCTTCTTCAACGAGGACGATCCCGGCGCCGAGGTCGACGATCCGTACTTCGGCGGGGCCGGACCGCGCCGCAACGGCTGCGTGCACTGCGCGCGCTGCTTCACCGGCTGCCCGCACAATGCCAAGAACACCACCCCGACCAACTACCTGTACCTGGCCGAGGAGGCCGGGGCGCACATCTTCGAACTGACCACCGTGGGCAAGGTCCGGCCGATGATCGGCGGCGGCTACGCCATCGAGACCGGCCGCTCGGATCGCTGGGTTCGCAAGCAGCGCAAGACCTTCACCGCCGAGCAGGTGGTCTTCGCCGCGGCCGCGCTGGGCACGCAGAAGCTGCTGCACAAGATGCGCGACGAGAAGGTGCTGCCGAAGCTGTCCCCGCGGCTGGGCGAGCTCACCCGCAGCAACTCCGAGGCGATCCTGAACGTGGTCAGCCGCGACCGGCGCGATTTCGCCGAGGGCATCGCGATCACCTCCTCGATCCACCCCGAACCGGACACCCACATCGAGGTCTGCCACTACGGCAAGGGGCAGAACGCGCTGTTCCCGATGTCGGTGCCGATCGTGGACGGCGGCGCGTTCCGGTTCCTGCGCTTCCTGCTGGCCATGTTCACCCAGCCCATGGTGTTCCTGCGCAGCCTCAACGCCCGGCACGCCTCGGAGAAGTCGGTGATCCTGCTGGTCATGCAGTCGCTGGACAATTCGCTCACCTCGTTTCGGCGCTGGGGCAGGCTCAAGACCAAACAGGGCACCGGCGCACCCAACCCGACCTGGATCCCGATGGCGCACGAGGTCGGCCGCCGCTTCGGCGAGAAGGTCGACGGCGATGTGCACGGCCTGGTGATGGATGTGTTCAACATCCCGGCGACCGCGCACTACATCGGCGGCTGTGTCATCGGCGAAAACCCCGACGACGGCGTGGTCGACCCGTACCAGCGCGTCTTCGGACATCCGGGCCTGCACATCGCCGACGGCTCGGCGGTGACCGCGAATCTGGGCGTGAACCCGTCGCTGACCATCACCGCACAGGCCGAACGCGCCATGGCGTTCTGGCCCAACAAGGGCGCCCCCGATCCGCGCCCGACCCTGGGACGCGCGTATCGGCGCATCGAACCGGTCGCCCCGATCCAGCCGTCGGTCCCGGTCTGGGCCCCCGGCGCACTGCGACTGCCGATCACCCCGGCCGACCCCGCCGTCCCCACCATCTGAGCGACACATTCCCCGCGAGTGAGTTCGACCACGATCCGGCGGGTCCGACTATCCTGTTGACCGTGAGATGCGTGCTCTCCCAACCACAGCGAACGCGCCAGCGGCGAAGCATCTCCGTGCGCCGGAACAGTCAGGCCGAATACGCCAACCCCAAAGTTTTTCGGCGCGGCTCGTCGTTCAGTCCTCGAAGCGCATGGCCGAAGGCCGAGTCTCGAGGGCGCAGCGACGAGCCATTCGGGCGCCGAAAAACCCGCCGGAGCGAAGCGGAGGCCGAAAATACAGAAGGGCGGGTCGCCAATGCTCGTGCGCGTGCAGAACTCCGCGGGGACGCTCGCCGAGCGGGTGCTGATCGATTGGCTGCGCACCTGGAAGGGGCCGGGCGATCCGCACGGCGTCGCCATGGTGAACTGCAGCCTGTTCCACGACAAGCAGCTGCACCAGTTCGACGCGATCGTGTGGACCCCGACCAGCTGCGTGGTCATCGAGGCCGAGGCGCTGGTGGAGCAGGTGTCCGGGGAACTCGAGGTGCCGCTGGACGGTCCCTGGCGGGTCGGCAGCCAGGTCGTCTCCCTGGAGGGCGGCCGGCGCAACCCGATGGACTCCTCGCGTAGGCACACCTATGCGCTACAGGCGTTCCTGGCCGAACGCGGCCTCGGCCAGCGCGTGGTGCAGGGCCTCGTGCTGGTGGTGCCGCCGCAGGGTTCGAATGTGCGGTTGCGGCAACTCTGGGACGATCCCGGATTGCAGGTGGTGATCGGCGACCACCAGCAGCATCTGGCCGACTATCTCGACGCCCTGGCTTCCATGGGACGCGCGCAGTGGACGACCAACGAGGTGGCGCTGGGTTTCCGCGCCCTGAATCTGCTCCCTTATCTGCCCTCGCCGCAGGATCTGGTCGCCGAGGGTTTCGGCGGCCCGGTGGACACCACCCTGTGGCGCGGCGGGCCGCAGCAGGCACAGGCCGAGGCGTTCCGCGAGGAGATGACTCAGACCGAACAGCTCGCGGCAAGACCGGCCACGATGGCCATGCCCTGGTACAGCCCGTGGAAGCTGTACCCCAACGAGCCCGGCGAAATGGATCTGCGCCAAGGGGGCATGCGGGTGCTGCTCACGCTGGGCATGCTCGTCGCGGTGGCGTGGCTGCTGTGGTTCGTGATCACGGCCGTCGTTCAGTTCGCCCCGGGCTGAACGGGATTCGCACCGCGGCGCAGCGTGCCCGGGAGCGCCGCGTACATCGCGGTCACCAGGGCGATGGCGGTGGCGGTGCCGCCGAGTACGTCGGTCGGATAGTGGTAGCCGAAGCCGACCATGCCGATCGCGATCGCCGCCAGTAGCACCACCGTCAGGGCCGTCGCGCCGATCCGGAGCCGCGGCGTCGGCACGATCAGCACGAAAGCCGTTGCGATGGCGATGAATTGCACCGTGTGGCCGCTCGGGTAGGCGAGATAGTGGTGAAGCTGCCTGTGCCACACGTATTTCAGCGCGTAGGTGTTGATCGCGACGACGAGTTCCGGTGCCACCAACAGGAATCCGGCTCGCCACCAGTCCCGTCGCCACGCGTACCACAGCACCCCGAGCAGCAGGACGGCCAGCACGACGAGCGCGTCGCTGGGCGTCACCAGTATCCGGTAGACGGTGTGCTGGGTGTCCAGGGTGGCGTGGATCCGGTCGTCCACCACTCGATCGAATCCGGTCGGCCCGCCACCGACCGGGAAGGCCAGCGGCAGCAGGACGGTGACCAGGACGCCGAGGATCACCACCGTCGCAAGCGAAACGATCCGATAGGACGGCAGAGCGGACGCGCTTTTCACGGCACCGACCTTATCCGCGCCCGTCCGCTCCGCCGTGTGCCGCCGCCGAAGCCCGGTTACCGCCCCTGATGCACGCTCGCATCGTCCAGCATGGCGGCGCGCAACGTGCTCTCGGGCACGCCCAGCGCCTCGACCAGGGTCAGCGCGTGCGGGCGCAGGCGGTCGACCAGTTCGTTCACGCCGCGACGCACCTGTTTCGCCCGATCCACCGACATGAACCGGTGCATGATGTACCAGGCCTGGTTCTGTTCCAGCGAGGAGTAGACGTACAGATCGCACACCGAATCGGCCAGCGCGCGAGCCTGCTCGTCCTCGATGTCGGCGATGCCCTCGATGAACGCCTCGAGCACGAGCCGCTCGATATGCGCCTCACCGGCCAGCAGGATGTGGTCCTGGGCGTTGTTGAACGCCTCGAAGGGCCCGGTCTCCTTGGCGCGGGCCTGCAACCGGTGCGCGGCCGTGCGCACCAGATAGTCCTCGCGGTCGGCGAGCAGTTGCAGCTGCACCGCGCGACGGGACAGATCGCCGTCCTCGACCGAATCGCCGCCCCGGTCCCGCAGTCGCTGAATCAGTTGGCGCACACCGGAACCCTCCCGGGCGACGTCCCGCGCCATGGTCGCGGCGAAACGCACCCAGCCCAGCGCGTCCAGATCACGCACCTCGTCGGCGTAGGCGGTGAGCAGTTCCTTGGCGACCAACTGGGTGAGCACCACGTTGTCGCCCTCGAAGGTGGTGAACACATCGGTGTCGGCCTTCAGCGTCACCAGCCGGTTCTCGGTGAGATAGCCTGCGCCGCCACATGCTTCGCGGCATTCCTGAATGGCCCGGGTGGCGTGCCGGGTCTGCGCGACCTTGAATCCGGCCGCGCGCTTCTCCAGGGCGCGCTGTGCGCCGGGATCCAGATCCTGCCCGGTCTGCACCAGATGCATCCGGCGGACCAGGTCGTTCTGCGCGAAGGACAGCGCGAACGCCCGCGCCACATGCGGCAGCAGCCGACGCTGATGGCTGCGGTAGTCCAGCAGCACGACCTCCTCGCCGGTGTCCGGATCGTCGAACTGACGTCGCTGCTCGGCGTACCGGACCGCGATGCTCAGCGCGACGCGCGCGGCCGCCGCGGCCGCGCCGCCGACGCTGATCCGCCCGCGCACCAGCGTGCCGAGCGTGGTGAAGAATCGGCGGCTCGGGTTCTCGATGTCGGAGCTGTACGCGCCGTCGGGGGCGACGTCGGCGTACCGGTTGAGCAGGTTCTCGCGCGGAATGCGGACGTGGTCGAACCGGATGCGGCCGTTGTCGACGCCGGGCAGGCCGCCCTTGAGCCCGCAGTCCGAGGTGGTCACGCCCGGCAGATCGTTACCTTCGGCGTCGCGCAGCGGCACCAGGAAGCAGTGCACTCCCCTGCCCTCGCCGTCGGTGATCAGCTGGGCGAACACCGCCGCCATCCGCGCGTGTTCGGCCGCGCCGCCGATGTAGTCCTTGCGGGAGGATTCGGTCGGGCTGTGCACGACGAATTCCTCGGTCACCGGATCGTAGGTGGCGGTGGTCTCGAGCTGGGCCACATCGCTGCCGTGCCCGGACTCGGTCATGGCGAAGCAGCCCAGCAGGTCCAGCGACATCAGCCGGGTGACCACGTCGCGATGCCGTTCGGTGCCCAGATTCTCCACCGCGCCGCCGAACAGACCCCACTGCACGCCGCTTTTCACCCATAGCGACAGATCGGTGTAGGCGAGCATCTCCAGCCCGGTCACCGCGCCGCCGGGGTCGGCGGTGCCGCCGTGCTCGCGCCGGAATCCGCGTTCGGCCAGACCGAATTTGGAGACCAGCCGCATCTGCTCGAGCACTCGGTCCCGCGCCGCGTGATAGTCCAGGTAGGGGTCCCCGAACAGCCGCTCGTCGTCCAGCCGCGGCCGGGCCTGCTCGCGCACATCGCGCCAGGGGCCGTCGAGCGCCGCACGAAGAATGTCCGCTGTCTGATTCCCGGGAGATGCCATGCCCCGACCCTAACGACCGGATCCGGGCCGCGCCCCGTGACCGGGCTCACCGCGATGACGTGTCGGAGTGTTCGCGTGACCACAGAATTGCGAGCCGGGCTGACACGAGTGGGGGGCACCCTCTACCTTGCTCTGTGTGAGTGAGGAAGTCGACGCCGAAACCGTTGAGGAGCCGGAAACCCCGCGTCCGCGTCCGCGCTGGCGGCGCGCGGTCGACTGGGTGACCGACCGCATCGTCGCCGAGCGCAAAGCCACCGTCGACGCCGTCCTCGAGGCGCCCGCACCGCTGAAGCCGATCGATCTGTCCGACGACGCCGCCATCACCCAGGTGATGGAGCTGGCCGAGCGGGTCGGCGAAGTGGTGCTCGCCTCGGGCACCGCCGTCACCGACACCACCACGCAGATCGAGTTCGTCGCCGCCACTTACGGTTTGTCGCAGTGCGACATCGACGTCACCTTCAACTCGATCCGCATCTCGGCCGATCGCGGGCCCACCATGCCACCGGCGTCCACCATGCGGATCGTCAACCACCGCACGCTCGACTTCACCCGCCTGGCCGCGGTCGACCGGCTCACCCGCCGCATCCGCCGCGAGGTGGTGCCACCCGAGGACGCGCACGCCGCGCTCGACGAGATCACCTCCGCACCGCACCCCTACAACCGCTGGGTGGCGACCGCGGGCTGGGCACTGCTCGCGGCCTCGATCGGCCTGCTGCTGGGCGGCGGTCCGATCGTCGCCGCATCCAGTTTCGTGGCCACCGCCGCGATCGACCGCACCAATCGCGCGCTGAACTACCGCGGGTTGCCCTCGTTCTTCCAGGCGATCGTCGGCGGCGCGATCGCGACCGTGCCCGCGATCCTGCTCGCCACCTTCGCCGGACGACTGGACACGAATCCGTCGCTGGTCGTCGCGGCCGGAATCACCGTGCTGCTGAGTGGATTACAGCTCGTCGGCTCGGTCGAGGACGCGATCACCGGCGCACCGATCACCGCGGCGGCGCGCATGCTGGATCTGCTCATGATGACCGGCGGGATCATCGCCGGGGTCGCCCTGTCGCTGCGGGCAGCCGACATGTTGAACGCGGTCGCACCGTCGATCGACATGAATTCCTCGGCCAGCATCACCAATCTGCCGCTCAAGCTCATCGCCGGTGCCGTGGCGTCGTTGGCCTTCGCGCTCGCGTGCTACGCCGAACGTCGCGCACTCGCCGCCGCCGCGATCAGTGGTGCGGCCGCGACGCTGTGTTTCCTGCTGGTGCAGCGCTCGAGCTTCGGACCGGTGATGTCCTCGGGTGTGGCCGCCTGCGTGGTGGGTCTGGCCGGTGGTCTGATGGCCCGCCGAGCGCTGACGCCGCCACTGGTCGTCGCGGTCGCCGGAATCACTCCGCTGCTCCCGGGTCTGAGTATCTACCGGGGCCTGTCGGCGCTGCTCAACGATCAGCAGGCCACGGGGCTGAATCAACTGCTCGCCGCATTCGGCGTCGGCTGTGCGCTGGCAGCCGGGGTCACGCTCGGTGAGTGGGGAGCGCGATTCCTGCGTCGGCCGCGAATTCTGCTGCGCTTCCGCGGGATTCACCCGCCGACGTTCGCCACCGGCGAGATGCCGGTGGTGCCGCCGAAGTGAGCGGGTCGCGTATCCCGTTGCCGCGGAGCGCGACTCACGCCCCGATGCTGCGGGCCAGATCCTCGAGCGTCGCGTCGAACAGAATGTCCGGATCACTCACGGCCATCGGATAATTGCCGAAGACCTCCAGGGTGACGTGCCCGTAGATGCGCGCCCAGAAGGTGGTCATCAGGTAGGTGACGCCCAGATCCAGCTTCTCGGCCGGGAACTCCTGCCCCGATTCGGCCAGTACCTCGAGCAGATCGGCCTGGAATCGCTTCAGATCCGGGCACAACGCCTCCGGGATCACCTCGGGCGACGGGGTCACGATGTCGTAGGTGGTCAGCAGCAGACCGGCCGCCTGCAGGAAGATTCGGCCGAAGGGTTCGTCGAATTGCCGCATGGCACTGGCGTTCTCCCCGGCGGGCGAGGCGAACACCAGCGTGAATTCCGGTGCGTGATCCAGCGCCCAGCGCCGGAAGCCCCGGCACACCGCCAGGAGCTGTACGACGCCGTCGTCGGGGAGTTCGGCGACCTGCTGGGCGAGTTCCTCGGCCAGATCGGTGCAGATGTCGCGGCGCAGGGCCGCGACCAAGTCCTCGCGCGAGGCGTAGTAGCGGTACAGCGCCGGGGCGGTGATGCCCAGGGCGCGCGCGATCGCGCGCAGGGTCACCGCCTCCGGGCCCTGTTCCGCGAGAAGGGATCTGGCCACCCGGCGGATGTCCGTGTCACTCACCGCGGGAGCGCGGCCCCGGCGTGCGGGGACACGGGTGGCCTGTCCACTGATCGACCGGGGCCCGTTGTGGTTGGGCACGTTACCTCCTCCGGGCCCGACCGCTCATTCGTAAGCAACCTGCCAGCTCTTGATTCCGTTCAGCCACCCTGAGCGTAGCCGCACCGGCTCGGAAATTTGCCGCAGGTTCGGCATCACGTCGGCGATGGCGTTGAAAATCAGGTCCAGTTGCAGGCGCGCCAGGTTCGCTCCGACGCAGTAGTGGGTGCCGGTGCCACCGAACCCGACGTGCGGATTCTCCTCGCGCAGCACGTCGAATTCGAAGGGCTTCTCGAACCGCTCCTCGTCGAAGTTGGCCGAGGCGTAGAACAATCCGACGCGCTGTCCCTTGGCGACCTGCTGCCCGCCGATCTCGGTGTCCGACAGGGCGGTTCGCTGGAACGCGATGACCGGCGTGGCCCAGCGGACGATCTCGTCCGGCGCGGTGCGCGGGCGCTGCTCCTTGTACAACTCCCACTGCTCGGGGAAGTCGACGAACGCCTTCATCCCGTGCGTGGTGGCGTTGCGGGTGGTCTCGTTGCCCGCGACCGCCAGCAGGATGACGAACCAGGCGAATTCGTCCGAGCCGAGGGATTCACCGTCCATATCGGCGGTGACCAGCTGGCTGACGATGTCGTCGGCCGGACAGCCGCGCCGCTCCTCGGCCAGGTTCCAGGAGTAGCCCATCACTTCGGCGGTGGCCATCTTGTGGTCGCCGCCGAATTCCGGGTCGTCGTAGCCCATCATGGTGTTGGACCACTCGAACAGCTTGCCCCGGTCGGACTGCGGGACGCCGAGCAGTTCCGCGATCGCCTGCAGCGGCAGTTCGGAGGCGATCTCGGTGACGAAGTCGCCGCCGCCGTTCTTCTTGGCCTCGTGCACGATGCGCTCGGCGCGCTCGCGCAGGGCGTTGCGCAGGCTCTCCACCGCGCGCGGGGTGAATCCGCGGGAGATGATCCGGCGCAGTTTGTCGTGCGAGGGCGGATCCTGGTTGACCAGCATGCCGCGCTGGATGTCGATCTCCTCGCGGGCGATGTCCTCGTAGAAGCGGATCACGGCGGTGTTCTCGAAGTTGGAGAACACCTCGGGCTTCTTGGAGATCTCCTTGATGTGGTCGAGCTTGCTGACCACCCAGTAGCCATCGTCGGCGAAGCCGGCGATGTTGTGCGGCTGCTCGACCCACCAGACCGGAGCGGTGCGCCGCAACTCCGCCCACTCAGCGACGGGCAAACGGCTGGCGAGCAGGTCCGGATCGGTGAAGTCGAAGCTGTGTGACAGGGACGGAGCGGACACGGGTACCTCCTTTGGAACACGTTCCGGATGAGTGAACCACACCACACCGATTTTGTGAACACCTATTATTAAACTCCGTAAACCTTTCATTCGGAAGGGTACGGCAAGCGGTGGGTCAGTACGCGCCAGATGGCTGCGGACAACCGAGCCAGCGCGTCACCGCCGTCCTCGTCCGCACGCCAGGCGATCACGTGATCAGGTCGCACCAGCAGCGCGCCGCGATCGCCGATACCGATCGAATCCTCTTGGCCCGCTGTGCATTCGGCGGGCGCGGTGACCGCATCCAGGAATGCGCCGTACCGGTCGAGTGCGCGTGCGGCCCGCAGCCACGGGCGGCCGTTCGCTCCGACGAGCAGCAGGTAGCGACCCTCGCGCACCAGGTCCAGCGTCGAACTGCCGGAGTCGCCGGGCAGTGGCCGGTGCACCAGGCGGGTGCCGACCTCGCCGCGCCAACGCTGTGGTTCGTCGGCCGGGGGCAGGGCCGGGTCCGTGCCGGACATCGGGTAGCGATAGCCGATCGCCACCGCGGCCTCACTCGGCAATTCGGTCCCGGAGCCGTGTCCGGCGCGTGCCATCGCCTGCGCGACCGTCGACTCCCCCACCCCGCGCCGCTCGGGCTCGTAGTCCTCCAGCAGGGCGGGATCGGCGTCGCCGCGCAGGACCGAGACCAGCTTCGCGCTGAGATTCCAGGCGTCCTGAATACCGGTGTTCGCGCCGAAACCCCCGGCCGGCGGGGTGACGTGCGCCGCGTCTCCGAGCAGGAACACCCGGCCCGCACGGTATCTCTCGGCCACCCAGCCACCCATCTGCCACGACCGCGCGCCGGTGATCGACAACTGCGCGGCGGGGATCCCGAGCGCGCGGGAGACCAACGCGGCGTTGCGCGGACCGTCGAACGATGCCGGGTCGGTGCGGCTCGGGTCGTAGTTCACCGAGACCACGCCTCGGTCGTAGCCCGTACGCCAGGTCAGGTACGCCCGTTCGGGCAGTTCCGTCCACGCCATTGCCAGCCGACGCCCCGCCAGCACCGCACGCAGATCCGCGGTGTACCCGATCTCCATGACGTGCGCGATGGTCGGCTCGCCGATTCGCCCGATACCCAGCCGCTCGCGCACCTCGCTCGCCTGCCCGTCCGCTGCCAGCAGATATTCGGCGGCGAGCCGATACTCCCGGCCGTCCGGATCGGCGATCCGCGCACACACGTGCTCGCCGCGGTCCTCGAATCCGATCAGGCGGTGTCCCCACCGCAGGTCGGCGCCCGCGGCACGGGCGTGCGCGCGCACGACCTCCTCGACCTCGGACTGCGCGAGAAGCGCACTCGGACAAGGCGATACCGCGGTCATATCCGCCGCGGCGGGCAGCTGCCAGCGACGCAGTTCGGGCCCGGCCAGGGAGGTGACCTGCGCGGCGTGATCGGCCGGCGGCAGGGCTGCCTGGCGCGCGCAGATGTCCTTGTCCGCACCGACGGAGCGGTACGCCTCCATGGTGCGCGGGTAGAAAACCTTGGCACGCAATCTGTTCGAGATGCCCGTGTGTTTCTCGACCAGGACGGGCACGATGCCGCGCGCGGCCAGAAACAGGGCGGCCGATACCCCGACGATGCTCCCGCCGACGATCAGGACGGGGGTTCGTGGCATCTCGGCCCGCTGTTCGATGGTCATGTGACCATGGTGTTGGCGGGCGGGGAATGACTCCAGCCGGACGCGATCTGCCGTTCGAAACCGTCATCGGCGGACGACTGCTCGAAAGAATCCGCCCACACCGGTGATACTGCGGCGGAAGTCCGCTACGAGTCAGTGACGCACCCGCCACCGGTTCCGGAGGCACCCGCGTGCCATCGACGCGGTTCGCGAGGCCCCTCGAAACAGCTCGCCCCGGGACACCGGTCCCGGGGCGAGCGAGTCGAATTCGATCAGTCCAGTTGCAGTTCCGGCGAGTAGATGTCGAGCCAGGTGTGCAGGTCGACGGTGCGGTCCAGGTTGCCGCGCGTCATCGCGTCCATCCGCAACGGATCCTGGGTCACCGCACTCTGCAACCACGCCCGGTCCACCAGCCCGAACACCGGCGAATCCTTCTCGGCCAGAATCTCTTTCGCCAGCTGCTGCAAGTTCGCCGCGTAGCCCGGGTCCTGCGTCGAGGGGTAGGGGCTCTTGACGCGCTCGACGACCGACTGGGGCAGAACGTGTTTCGCGGCGTGCCGCAGCAGGCTCTTCTCCCGGCCGTCGAAGGTCTTCAGCGACCACGGCGTGTTGTAGACGTACCCGACCAGCCGATGATCGCAGAACGGCACCCGGACCTCGAGTCCGACCGCCATCGACGCGCGGTCCTTGCGGTCCAGCAGCGCCCGCACGAAACGTGTCAGATGCATGTGGCAGACCGTGCGCATGCGGTGCTCGACCTCGGACTCACCATCGAGGTGCTCCACCTCCGCGACCGCCGAGGCGTACTGATCGGAGATGAAGTTCTCCAGCTGAAGACGTTCGCGCAGTTGGGGTTCGAGCATCTGCCAGCGCCCCTCGCCGGTGATCGAGTTGTTGAACGCCAGCCACGGGAAGGTCTCCTCCTTCAACGCGACCTCGTCGTGGAACCAGCGGTAACCACCGAACACCTCATCGGCCGACTCACCCGACAGCGCCACCGTCGACTGCGCGCGAATCGCCTTGAACAGCAAGTAGAGCGAGGAATCCATATCGCCGAGCCCGGCCGGGATGTCGCGGGCGGTGATCACCGCGCGGCGCACCGCCAGATCCGACAGTTCGGACGGGTTGAGCACGACGTCCTCGTGCGCGGAGCGGACCAGTGCGGCGACCTCGCGCACGTACGGCGAGTCGGGGGTGTCGCGCATCTCGTCGGGGACGAAATTCTCCTCCTGATCGGCGAAATCGACGGAGAAGGTGCGCAACTGTTCGCCGTCGCGAGCCAGCCGGGTGGCGGCCAGACCGGTGATGGCGCTGGAATCCAGTCCGCCCGACAGCAATACGCAGCGCGGTACGTCCGAGATGAGCTGGCGGTCCACGATGTCGGTGAGCAGCTCGCGCACCTTCGCGACGGTGTCCTCCTGGCTGTCGGTGTGCTCCACCGCATCCAGCCGCCAGTAAGTGCGCTCGTGAATTCCGTTGCGGTCCACCGTGATCAGCGTGCCGGGCAGGACCTCGTACATGCCCTTCCACAGCGACCACTTGGGCTGCTTGGTGAACGCGAACAGCTCGCGCAGTCCGTCGTTGTCCACGACCTTGCGTGCGCGCGGATTCGCCAGGATCGCCTTGGGCTCCGAGCCGAACAGCACGCCGTCCGGGGTCGGGTAGTAGTAGAACGGCTTGATCCCCATGCGATCGCGGATCATCACCAGTTTCTCGGTGCGCTGATCCCAGATCGCGAAGGCGTACATGCCGTTGAGGTGATCGACCACCGACTCGCCCCACTGCAGGTAGCCGTGCAGCACGACCTCGGTGTCACTGTCGGTCCGGAAGGTGTGGCCCAGCGCCGTCAGCTCGGCGCGCAGCTCGTGGAAGTTGTAGGTCTCCCCGGAGTACACCATGCCGATGTCGCCGGAGGGAGTGTTGATGCTCATCGGCTGGGTGCCGCCGGGCAGGTCGATGATGGCCAGGCGGCGGTGCCCCAGCGCACCGTGTGTCCGCACGAACGTGCCCCGCCCGTCGGGCCCGCGACAGGCCATGGTCTCGGTCATAGCGTCGAGGACACGCTGTTGCTGGGTCAGGTCGGAGTCGAACGACACCCAGCCCGCGATTCCACACATGTTCACGCCCTCCAATTAGTTAGCAACGATAACTACACGTAACTCCGTTGTAACACGCCAACATTCGCCGCCGCTAGACCTTCGTCGCCAGAAAGAAATGGGCCGTGTCGCAGCCTTCCGGGCGCGTCGCGATTCCCGGCCCGCCGACCTCGCCGAATGCCGATTCCCACAATCGAAACGACCGAGCGCTGGACGATTCACGTTGCTGCAAAAGCACTTTCGTGCTACACCGCTCGAATTACCGGACATCACCGACAAACCGAACATCCACGGCAATGCCGACTTGACCTGTCAACGCCATACACGTTGCAACACACCGCGATCCCGACATCCGACGTACCGCCCGACGTCCACATCCACCCAACGCGCCCGGTTCACCAACGAACCCGTGTACGGGCCGGATCGCCACACAGCCGAGGCGTTGAGCCGACCGCCGCCCCGCGACGAAGCAGTCCGAGCGCCACTATCCGGCCCGATCCCAGCGAGCACTCTCATCGCCCGTCGCCCGGGAAGACCCCGGCGCCGCGCGTCCGCGCGTAACCGGACACGTACCCTCTGGACGCCCCGTTCTCGTCCGAAAGTTTGATTCGACGAAGCCGCCGACCAGGTATCGTCAGTGGGAAGTTAGGTAACCCAAAGTAGGCCGGAGCGTTGCCCGGGAACGAAGCGAGGACAGCAGCATATGCCCGACACCACTACTCCCTTCTCCGCGCAGATCCGTACCGCTACCGAGCGGCAACATGCCGATGCGGAGAACTCCACGTTCATGAGCGATATGCTCGGCGGCGGGCTGGGGGTCGCGGCGTTCTACCGGTACACCGGGCAGTTGTGGCATGTCTACAGTGCGCTAGAGGAGCATTGCGACGCACTGGCCGCCGATCCGGTCGCCGGGCCGTTCGTCCGCCCCGAGCTGGCGCGAGTGGCGCACCTGGAAGACGACCTGGCGCATCTCGGCGGCACGGACTGGCGCGAGGATCTGGATCCGCTGCCCGCGACCGCCGCCTATGCCGAACGGGTGCGCGAATGCGCTCAGCAGTGGCCCGCCGGGTATGTCGCGCACCACTACACCCGGTACCTCGGGGATCTGTCCGGCGGGCAGGTCATCCGCGGGACCGCCGAGAAGCTGTGGCAGTTGCCCAAGCGTGGCGATGGCGTGCGGTTCTACGTCTTCGACCAGATTCCGAACCCGGCGGCGTTCAAGCGCGAATATCGCGAACTGCTCGACGCCCTGGCCGTGGACGATCTCGAGAAGCAGCGGGTGCTGGGCGAATGTCAGCGCGCCTTCGATTTCAACTCGGCGATGTTCCGCGAACTGGCCGCGGAATTCCCGACCCGACGGCAGGGCTGAGCCGACCGCACGCATCCGCGGTGCGGGATGCCCACAGATAACCGACCCCTCCGAGAGTTATCTGAAAACCGTTGACACAGATATCAATCGACGCCCTCACGTGGTGATACGTCACACACCACGAAGGGCGCCGTTTGGTTGCGGAGACAACGGCATGCCCGCTAAAGTTACTCACCAGTTAGGCACGACGGTGTTCCTACTGGGCCACAACGTCTGCTAGCGAAGCAGTCCGTCAGCGGCCGATTCTCACGTCCGCATCCACCGCCGAATGTCGGACGAACAGTGCCATGCGCAGCCGAAGTTGTTGCGCCACACAATGTTCGACATGCAGGAGGGGCGATGGTTTCGTATATCGTGACCGGCGGCACCGGATTTCTCGGACGCCGGGTGGTTCAGAATCTGCTCACCGGTGATCCCGAGGCGGTGATCCACATCCTGGTGCGCGAGGCCTCCGCGGCCAAGCTCGCCGAACTGGCGCTCGACTGGCAGGCCACCGACCGGGTCTTCCCGCTGATCGGCGATCTGACCGCGAACAACCTTGGGCTGCATGATGATCCGCCGCAGGCAGAGCACGTGATCCACCTCGGCGCGCTCTACGACATGACCGCCGACGAGGAAACCGCCTACGCCGCCAACGTCCAAGGCACCCGCGCGGTGATCGAGCTGGCCACCCGACTGGACGCGGTGCTGCACCACGTCTCGTCGGTGGCGGTCGCGGGCGATCACCGCGGCCAGTTCTTCGAGGACGATTTCGATCTCGGCCAGAACCTCGAATCTCCTTATCATCGAACCAAATTCGCGGCCGAGAAGTTGGTTCGGGAGACCGAGGGGCTGCGCTGGCGGGTCTATCGCCCGGCCATCATCGCCGGGGATTCGACCACCGGCGAGATGGACAAGATCGACGGGCCCTACTACTTCTTCTCCGCCATCGCCCGGCTGGCCGCACTGCCCTCGGAACTGCCGATGATGCTGCCGGATCTGGGCTGCACCAATATCGTTCCGGTGGATTACGTGGCCGCGGCAATGGGCGAGCTGATCCGCCGCCCGGGCCTGAACCGCCGCACCTTCCACCTGGTCAACCCGGAGCCACAGCCGTTTGCTCAGGTCTACGCCGCACTCGCTCGTGCCGCGGGCGCACCCGCCGGACTGGGCACGCTACCCGGCAGCCAGAGCGCGTTGACCATGTTCGGCAAGATCCCGGGCCTACCGCAGTTACGCGATTATCTGTTGCAGCAGTTCGGTATTCCGGCCGAGGTCGCACCGCACGTCACGTTCGCCTCGGAATTCGTCTCCGATTCCACCCGCGCCCAGCTGCGCGGCATCACCCCGCCCGCGTTCGAGGAGTACGCCGGGACGCTGTGGGAGTTCTGGCGCAGCCGCCTGGACCCGGACCGGGCGCGCCGCACCGACGGCGATCCGCTGCGCGGACGGATCGTGCTGATCACCGGCGCCTCCTCGGGAATCGGCCTGGCCACTGCGCATGCGGTCGCCCGGCGCGGGGCCACGGTGCTGATGGCCGCCCGCAGCACCGACGAACTCGAAGCCGCCGCGGCCGAGGTCCGCGCGAACAGTGGTGCAGCACAGGCATATTCGTGCGACATCACCGATGAGAAGGCGGTCGAGCTGCTGGTCAAGCAGGTGCTCGCGGACCACCGCCACATCGACTACGTGGTCAACAACGCGGGCCGTTCGATCCGCCGATCGGTGCTCAACTCCACCGACCGGATGCACGATTTCGAGCGGACCATGGCGGTGAACTACTTCGGCGCGGTGCGGCTGATCCTGGCGGTGCTGCCGGCGATGCGCGAACGCCGGTTCGGGCATTTCGTCAACATCTCCTCCATCGCCGTGCAGACCAAACTGCCACGTTTCGCCGCGTACGTCGCGAGCAAATCCGCGCTGGACACGTTCAGCGAGATCGCCGCGGTGGAGAACGCCGATGCCGGAATCAGTTTCACCTCGGTGCGGATGCCGCTGGTGCGCACCCCGATGATCGCCCCGACCGACCTGTACCGCTCCCTGCCGGTGCACACCCCGGAGCAGGCCGCGGCGATCGTGGTGCGCGCGTTGACCGAACGTCCGGCCCGCATCGACACCCCGATCGGCACCTTCGCCCAGGTCGTGGACACGGTGATGCCTTCGGTGAAGAAGGCGATCCTGCATCGCGGTTTCCGGATGTTCGGCGAGTCGGCCGCGGCGAAGCCGGGTGGACAGCGTCCGGACACGAGCGGAACCGAAGGCCGAAGCCCACTGCTGGCCCTGGCCCCGATCGTGCAGCCACTCATGGGAATGCCCGGCCCGGCCACTCGCATCACCAACCGAATTCCCGGTCTGCACTGGTGAGGCCCATATCCGCTCCGGCGTGACCGGTCACGCCGGAGCGGATACCGCTTTCGCACGGGATCGGCTCTGGCACAATCACACTGCGGGCAAGGGCCGCGACGGAAATTCACCCGAGTGCAGCCCGCACGCAGTGTCGGTCTGCCAGAGTCGAGGGTTATGAAGCTGCGTCGCCGCCTGATCGAAGCGATGATCGCCGTCATCGGCGTGGTGTTGATGGTCAGCTGCGGGGGTCACGGTACCGCGCCGTCGAACTCCTCGCATGGCAACCCGGTGCCGCTGGTGTCCACCGACGATCTGCCCGCGGCGCAGCCCGGCGAGGTGCATCTGTTCGGCATCAACGATCTGCACGGCAATCTGGAACCGCCCGACGGGAGCAACGGGCACGTCGGCACGTATCAGGCCGGGGGCGCGGCATATCTGGCCACGCACCTGGCGAAGCTGAAGGCGGCCTATCCGGCCAGCGCGATCCTGTCCGCCGGGGACAATGTCAGCGCCAGCCCGCTGGTCTCGGCGCTGTTCCACGACGAGCCCACCATCGACTACCTGGATTCGCTCGGGGTGGCCGCATCCGCGGTCGGCAATCACGAATTCGACCACGGCACAGCCGAATTGACGCGGTTGCAGGAGGGCGGTTGCGCGGCCGACGGCTGCTCCCCCGGACAGCCCTTCACCGGAGCCGCATTTCCCTATCTGGCGGCCAATGTCACCGATGCGTACGGCCAGCTGCCGCCCGGTCTGAAACCGTGGACGATGTTGCAGATCGGCGGCCACAAGATCGGCGTCGTCGGCACCGTCACCCCGGCGACGGCCGATATCGTGATGCCCGACGCCATCCGGGGTTACACCTTCGGCGACGAGGCCGACGCGGTGAACAAGTACGTCCCGGAGATGGTCGCCGCGGGCGCGGAAACCGTGGTGGCGCTGGTACACGACGGCGGCGCGCAGCAGACACACGGCGCGGCGATCGACTACAACGGCTGCGCGAATATCAGCCCGAACGTCGCCGCCCTGGCCAACCACATCGATCCCCGGGTGAAGGTGCTGTTCACCGCGCACACGCATCTGGCCTACAACTGCACCATCGCGGGCAAGGTGGTCACCCAGGCCGCGTCCTACGGCCGCTTGATCACCGACGTCACCCTGCGCTTCCACGACGGCACCGTCGATGCGAAGGCGGTCAATCGCGTGGTCACCCGTACCGTGACCGCCGATCCGGCCGCCGCGAAGCTCGTCGGTTTCTTCGCCGATCAGGCCCGCCCGCGCGCCACGCACGTGATCGGCACCAGCGCCGGGCCGCTGTCCAACGAGCCCACCCCGGGCGGGGATTCACCGCTGGGCGATGTGATCGCCGACGCCATGCTCGCGGCCATGGCGCCCGATCACGCCGTGGCCGCATTCATGAATCCCGGTGGCGTGCGGGCGGATCTGAGCGGCGGCGCGATCACCTACGAGCAGGCGTACACGGTCCAGCCGTTCGGCAATGCGGTGGTGACCGTGGCCCTGACCGGCGAGCAGATCCTGCATCTGCTGGAGCAGCAGTGGGACAACAAGACCACGCCCGGCGTGCTGTCGGTGGCCGGAATCACCTACTCCTATTCCGATTCCGCGCCCACGGGCCACAAGATCCTCGACGACACCGTGCGGATCGCGGGGCAGATCCTGGATCCCCGTGCGGTGTACCAGGTTTCGACGAACAACTTCCTCGCCTCGGGTGGGGACGGGTTCAGCGTCTTCGCTCAGGGGCAGCAGAGCGCGGTCGGTCCGGACGATCTGGCCGCCTTCAACGCCTATCTGGCGGACCGGGCGAAGATCGAACCGCCGACGAGCCGCGTGCAGCGCCGCTGATCACAGCCGGGCGGCCACCGAGGCACAGGCGTCCAGCAGGGCCGGGACGAAGACGTCGGCCTCCAGGACGCAGGCCGCGTGCCCGGCCCTGGCCAGGAAGATCTCCGCACCCGGGATCAGCTTGGCCATCTCCAGCTGCCGATGCACCGGCAGCGCTCGATCGCGCGTCGTGATGACCACTGCCGCAGGCACTTTCAGGGCGCCGAGCCAGGAGGAGGAATCGAAGGCGCCGAGTTCGGCGATGGCCCGCGCCATTCCCCAGCTGCTCACGCTGCGCATCTCCGAGCGGGCCCAGCGATCCAATCGCCCGGTCTCCCAGGAGATCTGTGGCAATCCGGGCAGATGCTCACCGGTGCTCGCGACCCGGCGCGACGCCGTGCCGGAGGTGAGCCGTCCGAATGCGTCCATACCGGCGTGGAAGGCCCGTTCGCGCAAGGTCTCCCGGAACCGATACGTGGTGGCGCACAGCACGATACCGCCGACCCGTTCGGGAAAACGGTGCGCGACGAGCTGGGCGACGATGCCGCCCATGGAGTATCCGGCCAGGATCGGGCGTTCGGCGCCGACCAGATCCGCGACCGCGATCACGTCTTCGGCCAGATCGTCCAGATCGAAACGGGGCGAACGGATTCCGTGTCCGTGCCAACGTTGGTCGAACAGCACCACGCGATACGCGCGGGACAGTTCCTCGAGCGCGGGGAACCAGTTGAGCATCGCGGTGGTGACCATGCCGTGCAACAGGATCAGCGTCGGCGCCCCGGCGGGGCCCGGGATGTCGACCAGATAGGTCCGGCCGCGGCCGGGTAGTTCCACCATCGTCCCGGCGGGCACCCGATCGAGCCGGGTGATCCGGCCGCCCAGCCGACGTCGCAGCGGCCTCGCCGCCGAGAACCGCGCGCCCGCCTGCCGGTTCGCCGCGTTCGGATCGGCCATCGGCTGCCTCCTGGTGCACTGCCCGCGACGGATGAGAACGTGTTCCACCCGATGATCGCATACGCCCGGCGGGCCGATATGCCCGGCTCAGGAGCAGACGGCCACCACGGAAGTCACCACGGACGACATCGGCCGCGAGACGGTGGCCGCCGGAACCTGCGCGGGAAGTGCGTAGAGACTGCGACCGGTGTGCTGCGAGCGCCCCGGGTCCACGACGATTCCCGGCACGACGACCTGATGACCGTCCGCATCGGTGACCAGGGCGGTGAACGGACCCGCTCCGGCGCCGGAGATGGTCCAGAAGTTGTCCGTGCGCCGCGTCAGGGTATGCCCGTCGCCTCCCGCCATGGGACGAATCTCCACCCGGCTCAACGGATTTCCGGTATCGCTGAACTGGATGCCCAGCCAATCGGCCGAGGAGCCGTCCTCGATCCGGTACACCAGATCCGGCGAAGGCGGCGGGTTGTGCACCCGGCCGATGCCGATCTGCGCGACACCCGAACCCGGATCGGCGATCCGCGCGAAGGCCGCGGCGCTCAGATCGTATTGGTGCGCACCGCATCCCGGGCAGTGGTCCACGATCTGCGCCCGCACCGACCCCAGCGGACCGTACAGGTCGACGTATCCGCCGCAGGCCGCGCTGCCGTCGTATTCGTCGGTCGGCACCCCGACGTAGTAACCGTCCGAGGGCAGATCAGGGAACGAACACGCCACGTCCGGGCTGAACGTGTAGTACCGCGCCTGCGCGAGCACCGGCGGATCGACCCGTTCGGTGATCGGAATCCGCTGGGACACCGGCGTTCTCGGCATACTCACGGTGGCCGGTCGCGGCCCCGCATCCGACGCGGCGGTCCGGCAGCCCGTCGGATCCGGACGCACCGCCCACACCGCGGCCGCTACCACCGTCACTGCGATCAGCGACGCCCACAACCACGACCGCACGCTACGAGCATGGTCCTGCTGCGATACCCGATGCATCGACCCGCCTCCACCCTCCACTCGCCGTGTATCTCTCCAGCAAAGCATCAGATACTGAGACAAAGTGGGTGAATCACAAACTCTACCTGCATTACTCGGCGTGTCACCGGCGTGTCAGGGAATGAGTGCAGCGGCTCCCGCAAACTTTCCGCTTGCCAGATCCGAGAGCGCCCGGTCCGCGGCGTCCAACCCGTACGGGTGCACCGTCACCTCGAGCCGATGCGCACCGGCGAAGGTCAGGAATTCGCGGGCATCACCGCGGGTGTTGGCCGTCACCGACCGAATCTCCCGCTCCTGGAACAGGTGACGCTGATAGTTCAGCGCCGGAATGTCGCTGAGATGGATGCCCGCGATCGCCAGCACACCACCGCGGTCCAGCGCCGCCATGGCCGGCGGCACCAGAGTGCCGACCGGCGCGAACAGGATCGCCGCGTCCAGCGGGACCGGCGGCGGATCCGCGGCCCCCTGCGCCGAGGCCGCCCCGAGCGCCACGGCCAGCTCCTGCGCGGCCCGATCACGTGTCATGACATGTATCTGCGCCCCACGCGCCAGCGCCACCTGGGCGGCCAGATGCGCACTGCCGCCGAATCCGTAGATACCCAGCCGCCCGCCCTCGGGCAGCGCAGCGCGCTGCAACGCCCGATATCCGATGATGCCCGCGCACAGCAGCGGCGCCAACTCCGCATCCGTATACCCGGACGGCAGTGGGTGCGCGTAATCGGATGGCACCGTGGTGAATTCGGCATATCCCCCGTCGGCGTCCCAGCCGGTGTAGCGCGATCGCGGACACAGATTCTCCGCGCCGCGACGGCAGAACCGGCACACCCCGCAGGTGTGCCGCAACCACGCGATGCCCACCCGATCCCCGACCGCGAACTCCTCGGTGGCGTCCGCGCCGCGTGCGACCACCTCGCCGACGATCTCGTGCCCGGGTACCACCTCGGGCCGGTGCACCGGCAGATCACCCTCGGCCACATGCAGATCCGTGCGGCACACCCCACAGGCCAGCACCCGCACCAGCAGATCACCCGGACCCGGCTCCGGAACAGGTACCCGAACCCGCGTCAGCGGTCCGCCGGAGATCGGCCCCGGCCGGGTAACCTGCCAGGCGGTCATCTCGCTCGTATCCGCCGCCGGTCGACTCGTCGACTCACTCATGGCTTCACCTCGCTTCCGCTCGGCTGTGCACGTGACCCGCTCATGCCCCGTCCGCACGGCCGATCGGAGGCATTTCCGCTGGCCGCTTGACTTCGAGCACACTCCAGATCGTAGCGTTGCACCCATGCGATTCGCCTTCAAAACCTCACCGCAGAACACCACCTGGGCCGACATCCTGGCGGTCTGGCGGGCCGCGGACCAGATCGACGTCTACGAGTCCGGCTGGACATTCGACCACTTCTATCCGATCTTCTCCGATTCGACCGGCCCCTGCCTCGAGGGCTGGACGACGCTCACCGCGCTTGCCCAGGCCACCACGCGTCTGCGACTGGGCACGCTGGTGACCGGAATCCACTACCGGCACCCCGCGGTGCTGGCGAATATGGCTGCGGCACTGGACATCATCTCCGGCGGGCGGCTCGAACTCGGCATCGGCGCGGGCTGGAACGAGGAGGAGTCCGGCGCGTACGGCATCGAATTGGGCACCGTCCGTGAGCGACTCGACCGTTTCGAGGAGGCATGCCAGGTCCTGATCGGCCTGTTGAGCCAGGAGACAACGGATTTCGACGGCAAGTTCTACCAGTTGAAGGGCGCGCGCAACGAGCCCAAGGGCCCGCAGCAGCCGCACCCGCCGATCTGCATCGGCGGCAACGGCGAGAAGCGCACCCTGCGCATCACCGCCCGTTACGCCCAGCACTGGAACTTCGTCGGCGGTACCCCCGAGGAGTTCGCCCACAAGCGCGAGGTGCTCGCCGCGCACTGTGCCGACATCGGCCGCGATCCGGCCGAGATCACCCTGTCCGCCCATCAGCGGCTGGAGCCCGGTCACAGCTACCCGCAATTCCTGGAGCAGATCGCCGCATTCGAGGACAAGGGCCTGGATCTGGCGATCATCTACATCCCCACCCCGCACGACCCGGCGGTGCTCGAACCGCTGGCCGAGGCGATCCGCGACTCCGGACTGCTGAAGTCCTAGCCCGATCGAGCCGGCCCCCGCGCCGGAGCATGTCCGATGAGCGGGCACGACCATCGTGACCACCGCGATTCCGGCCTACCGTCGAAGCAGTCCTCACTACGGAGTGGGGAGGTCAACGACAGCAGTTTCGGAGGTCCGTGGATGTCGCACGAGGTGGTTCGCCGAGTCGAGGAGGTGGCCGGGAAATTCGCCGCGGCCGCCGATGCGACCGAGCGCGGGGGCAAGCTGTCCGACGAGAGCGTCGCGCTGGTCCGGGAGACCGGCGTGATGCGCCTGCTGCAACCCGCCGAATTCGGTGGATATGCCGCGCATCCTCGCGATTTCGCCGAGGCCGTGATGGCCGTGGCGAAGCGGTGCGGCTCCACCGGCTGGGTGTGCGGGGTCGGCGGCGTACATCCGTGGGAGATGGCGCTACTGGACCGCCGCCTGCAGAACGAGCTGTGGGGCGAGAATCCGGACGTCTGGATGGCCTCCCCGTACGCGCCTCAGGGCACCGCCACGATCACCGACGACGGCTATATCGTCAAGGGCCACTGGAACTTCTCCTCCGGCACCGACCACTGCGACTGGGTCGTGCTGGGCGCGCTGGTGTGCACCGCGGACGGCGCACCGACCACGCCCGGACAGGTGATCCACGTGGTGATCCCGCGCAAGGACTACACGATCATCGACGACTCGTGGGACGTGATCGGCCTGTGCGGCACCGGCAGCAAGGACGTCGTCGTGGACGGCGCCTACGTGCCCGCCTACCGCACGATCGACTCCACCGAGGTAGCCGAGGGTGAACTCGCCGCCGAACGCGCCGGGCGCACCGAAACCCTCTACAAACTCCCCTTCTGGGCGATGTTCCCGCTCGGCATCACCTCCGCGGTGATCGGCATCTGCGAGGGCGCCCTGGCCGCGCATCTGGACTATCAGCGCGAGCGGGTCAATGCGATGGGCACCCGGGTCAAGGACGATCCCTATGTGCTGTCGACGATTTCGGAGGCGGCCGCGGAGATCGCCGCCTCACGCACCCAGCTCATCGACGGTGTGAGCCGCCTCTACGATCTGGCCGACGCGGGCACCCCGATCAGCTTCGAGGACCGTTCGCTGGTGCGCCGCAACCAGGTTCGCAGCGCCTGGCGCGCGGTCGACGCGGTGGACGAGATCTTCGCCCGCTCCGGCGGTAACGCTGCCCGCAAACGCACTCCGCTGCAACGCTTCTGGCGCAACGCCCACGTCGGCCTGCAGCACGCCATCCACACTCCCGGATCGCTGTACCACTCGGTCGCCCTGACCTCCATGGGCGTCGAGCCCGAAGGCCCACTGCGAGCGATGATCTGAGATCCGACGACTGTGCGCCCGTCCGAATCGGACGGGCGCACAGTCGTTCCGGTTCGAGGCGGTCAGTTGACCTGACGCCCGGTACCCTCCCAGTAACGCGCGCGCAACGCCTTCTTGTCCGGCTTACCCAACGGGCTCAACGGAATACTGTCCGCGAACTCGACCGTCTTGGGCGAGTACACCGCACCCTTGTGCTCCTTGACCAGCGCCTGCAACTCCTCGACCTCGACCGTTTTGCCGGGTCGCAGCACCACGATCGCGGTGACCGACTCGCCCCACTTCTCGTCCGGCACACCGATCACCGCCGCGGCGGCCACCGCGGGATGCGCGGACAGCACGTCCTCGACCTCACGCGGGAAGACGTTGAATCCACCCGAGACGATCATGTCCTTCTTGCGATCGACGATGTACAGGTAGCCCTCGTCGTCCTTGCGAGCCACGTCACCGGTGTGCAGCCAGCCGAATTTGGTTGCCTCGGCGGTCTGTTCGGGCTTGTTCAGGTAGCCCTGCATGATCAGCGGACCGCGCACGCAGATCTCACCGGGCTCGCCGTCGGGCACCTCGTTGCCCTCGTCGTCCAGCAACGCCACGTGCAGCCACGGCACCGGACGCCCGCAGCTGGACAGGCGTTCGGGGCGGCTCAGATCGTGATCGGCCTTGCGCAGCGCCGAGATCGCCATCGGGCATTCGGCCTGACCGTAGAACTGGAAGAAGATCGGGCCGAACCGTTCGACGGCCTCGGCCAGCCGCGCCGGGGAGATGGCCGACGCGCCGTAGAAGACGGTCTCCAGACTCGACAGGTCGTACTTGCCCAGGTCCGGATAGTCCAGCAGGGCGTAGAGCATCGTCGGCACGAGCATCGTCGCGGTGATCTTGTACTTCTCGATCGCCTTGCACAGCTTCTCCGGATTGAATCCGGGCAGCACCACGATCGAACCGCCGCGCATACTGGTCGGATTCCAGAACGCGCCGCCCGCGTGGCTCAGCGGCGTGCAGACCAGGAACCTGGTCTCGCTGGGCCATTCCCATTCGGTCATCTGGATGCGCAGCATGGTCGCGGTGCCGCGGTTGCTGATCTGCACGCCCTTGGGCTTGCCGGTGGTGCCGCCGGTGTAGGCGAGGCTGAACACGTCGTCCAGGCTCGTGCTGGGGCCGACGAGTTTCTGCGGCTCGAACTTCTCGGACTCGGCCAGCAGATCGGTGCCCGCCTCGGTGGGGCCGAAGGCGAGCAGATTCTTCAGGCCCGGAACCCGCGGGGCGAGCTGGGCGGCCCGCTCCTCGAAAGCGCTGGGGTCGTAGACCAGGGTGTCGATGCCCGCATCCTCGAGCACGTAGGCGTGATCTTCCAGCGAACCCATCGGATGCAACGCCATCGACCGGATCCCGGACAACGCGTTGGCGCCCTGCGCGATCAGCACCTCGGGCCGGTTCGCGGACAGGACCGCGATCGCCGAACCGGCTGCGATACCCAGGGCCGCATACGCCTGGGTGAAACGGCTGATCTGATCGCGGACCTGCCGGTAGGTGAGCTCGGCGTCCCCGACGTACATCGCCGTCCGATCGGCATAGCGATCCAGGGACCGGATCAGGATGTCGACCGGCAGCGGTTCACGGTGCAGGTAGTCGAGCTCGTCGTGCTGCGGGATGACAGGTGCCATCGGTCATGCGCCTTTCGCTGGGTACCGGACACCTCCAAGTTAGAACACGTTATAGAAATTGCCTAGCTGAATCTTCTGCCTCCGCTCCGCTCCGGCGGGTTTTCGGCGCTGTAAGGCTCGTCCGCGCCGAAAACCTTGGAGTTGGCCTTGCTGAGCCTTTCGCTTCGCGGGCGACCCTCAGCGCACGGAGACGCTTCGCCGGAAAGCTACTGCACAGCGGCCTGGAGACGGACCGGGAGGCTCGCCAGATCGTTCTGCGTGAGCACCAGCAGATTGTGCAGCTCCTCGACCGGAACCGCCAGGTCCAGATCCGGGAAACGCTCGAACAGGGCGGGCAGGGCGATCGCGGCCTCGAGCCGGGCCAGGGCCGCACCCGGGCAGATGTGCGGGCCGTAGCCGAAGGAGATGTTGCGGTGCGCGGTCGGGCGGGTGATGTCGAAATCGTCGGCGTCCGCGCCGTGCACCGCCAGGTCGCGGCCGATCGCCCGATACGACATGACCACGCCCTCCCCCTGCTCGATCACGGTGTCGCCCACGACGATGTCCTCGGTCGCGAACCGCATGAGCAGGTGGATCACCGGACCATCCCAGCGCAGGGTCTCCTCGATCACCTGCTTCCACTCGATCTCGCCACTGCGCACCTGCTTCAGCTGATCGGGATGGGTCAGCAGCGCGCGCACGGCGGAGACGATCAGGCTGACCGTGGTCTCGTGCCCGGCGGCGATCAGGGCGCGCAGATTGCCCTCGATCTCCTCCTCGGTCAGCGGCTCACCACCCTCGTCGGCCTGGATGAACGCACTGGTCAGATCGTCGGTGGGGTGCGCGACGCGCTCGCGCACCATGGCGGTGAAGTACTCGACCATCTCCTCGATGATCCGCAGTCGCTCCTGCTGCGGGGTCAGCAGCGAGAAGAACGCCTTCCACCGCTCGAGCAGCATCGGATGATCCGCGCGATCCACGCCCATCAGTTCGCTGATCACGCGCATCGGCAGCGGATAGGCGAAAACCGCCTTCAGATCGACGATCTCGCCGCCACTCCCCGCCGCGGCGAGATCGTCCAGAAGTTCGGTGGTGAATCGTTCGATCATGGGCCGCAGCGCCTCGAGCCGCCGCGGCGTGAGCGCCTGAGTCGTTTTGATCCGCAGCCGGCGATGTTCGGGTCCGTCGACGGTGAACATCGATCGGCCCGCGTCGATCATGCCGATCAGCGGCCACTCCCGGGTGACCGTGCCGGAGTTCCACAGCGACCAGGAACCGATGTCCTTGACCAGCCGCGGATCGACCAGCAGCTGCCGGGCGATCTGATGATCGGTCACCGTCCAGGCCGGGACACCCAGCAGCTCGATGCGGGTCAGCGGACCCTCGTCGCGTAATCGCGTGGTCTCTCCGGCCAGATCGCCGATCATCGGGTCGATGACGAGCGGACATTGTTTGCTCACGAAATACCTCCGACTGCACGAACCGGTGTGAAATTGACTGGGAGCGAAGACATTCCACGAAGAAACGGCGACGGCCTGCGCACCAGGTTGTGCGCCGGAACCGCCAGATCGATATCGGGCAGCCGATCCAGCAGCACCTCGATACCGGTCCGCGCGATGATCTCGGCGATCTGCTGCGCCGGGAACGGACAGCGGTATTCCCCGTGACTGAACGCGAAATGCGCACTGTTGCCCGCGTGCACGAGATCCGCGCCCTCACCCAGATGCGCGCGCACGTGCGGGTCCGCGTTGGCCGCGCCCAGGCCCAGCAACAGCATGTCTCCGGAGCGAATCACCTTGTCCGCCAACCGGGTATCGCGTGAGGCCCAACGCCCCGCGAGGATCTGATTGGGCGCGTCCTCCCAGAGCGCCTCGTTCATGGCCTGGTCCACGCTGCGCCGCCCGCCACCGAACGCGACGGCGAAACGCTCGTCGGTCAGCATCAGGCCCAGCGAGTTGATCAGCCAGTCCGCCGTGGTCAGATGTCCCGCGGCCAGGACCGCCTGCACGTCGTAGCCGTACTCCTCGTCGGTGAACGGCTCCGGGAATTCGAGCATCGCGGTGATCATGTTGTGGCCCGGACGTTCTCGTTCCCGATGCACCCGGCCGTGCGCGAGTTCGGTGAACCGCTGATAGGCCGCCTGCGCCTGAACGCCCCCGTCGGCGAGGGTCTTCATCGCCCACGCGAGTTCGGGAGCCTCCTCGTCGGAGAAGCCCATCAGCCGCGCCAACGCCAGCACCGGCAGCGGCTCGGCGAATTCGGAGACCAGCTCGGCCTCGCCGCGCCCGCAGAACACGTCGACCATCCGATCGGCGAGATCCTCACAGGTACTGCGCAATTCGAACGGGTCGATGGATTCCAGCGCGGGTTCCACCATCGCCACGTGCCGACGGTGCTCCGCACCCGCGGTGAAGTAGATCGAGGGAATCGGCTGCCCGACCATCGGCAGCAGCGGCCAGTCCGGCGGGATGTTCGGCCACTGATTCCACAGTGCGACATTGCGCGGGAACAGATCCGGATCGCTGGTCACCTGGTGCAGTTCCCGGTAGCCGATGACCAGCCACGCCGGAATCCCGCCCGCCAACTCGACCGCCACCACCGGCCCGTGCGCACTGCGCATCTCCTCGTAGAGCCGATGCGGGTCGGTGTGGAACCGCGGCCCGCTCAGCGGCACCACCGCGGACTCCGGGTGCACCGGGCAGCCGCCGATGTGGTCGTATCCGGCTTCGGGCGTTGTCATGGCGCGGACTCCGGGGTCGGGACGGCACCTGCGTAGAGATGCTCGACGAGGGTGATCAGGACCTGTTTGCCCGAATCTCGGGACCGGGCGTCGCAGTGCACCAGCGGCACGTGCGGATCCAGGTCCAGTGCGGCGCGCACCTCCTCGGGATCGGTGAACCGGGCGCCGAAGTCGTTGCACGCCACCACGAACGGCGTGCGCTGAAATTCGAGCCGATCGATCGCGTACCAGCAGTCGGCGATCCGGTTGGGGTCCACGAGCACGATCGCGCCGAGCGCACCGGTGAACAGCCGGTCCCACAGGAACCAGAACCGCTCCTGACCGGGGGCGCCGAACAGGTACAGCACATGTTCGGCATCGATGGTGATGCGGCCGAAGTCGAAAGCCACCGTGGTGGTGGACTTTCCGGGCACCGCGGACGAATCATCCACGCCCGCTGCGGTATCGGTCATCGTCGCCTCGGTGTCCAGCGGCCGGATCTCGCTGACCGACCGGACCATGGTGGTCTTGCCGACCCCGAAACCACCCACGATGACGATCTTCAGCCCGTGCTGCGCGGTGTCCTGCAGCGGCGCGTCGGAACGGGCGGGCTGATCAAAGTTTGCGGAGTCCAACAAGCACCTTCTCGAGGGTGGAGGCATCGGCCACCCCGGTCCACCCCGCATCGCGGTCGGTGGAGCCGGAATACGGATGCCGCACGGTGATCCGACCGGCGTGCAGCAGATCCGACAGCAGGATCGTGACGATGCCGACCGGCAGACGCAGTTCGGCGGCGATCTCCACCACCGCGGTCGGGGCCCGGCACATGTCCAGGATCGCGACGTGTTCGGATTGCATGCCCGGGGTGGGGGCGCATTCGCTGACCACGAGGGTGACCAGGTCGAACGCATCGGAATCGGGTTTGCTGCGGCCGCCGGTGAGCGTGTAGAGCCGATCGGGCCCCTCGTCCCGGACAGACCTGCTCATCGCGGATACCTCACGCTGTCCCCCCGTTGCGCGGTTGGGCCACCAGATGGTGGCCGAGTTGTTCGACCAGTTCGGCCATGTTGTGCCCGACCAGACCCGCGTCGGCTTCCTCGTTCGCGACCACCGCGAGATGCGTGCCCAGCCCCGACTGCACGATGAACAGGATGCCGCCGTGGAATTCGGTCATCGATTGGCGCACACCACCTTTGGCGTCACCGAATTCGACCGACGCACCGTGCGACAGACTCTGGATACCCGCGGCGATGGCGGCCAGCTGATCGGCCTTGTCGACGGACAGCTCCGGCGTATGGCACATCTTGAGCCCGTCGCTGGACAGTAGCAGCGCATGACGGGCCTGCGGGGTGCGAGACAGCAGCTGTTCGAGCAGCCAGCCCAGCTGGGACGGCGCGGATGTCGTCATGGTTCGTTCTCCACGGTCGGGGACGGGGTGGGGGTGACCGCGGTGTCGCGCCCGCTGATCGCGCGCTGGAATGCCCCCAGCGCAGAGGGTTTCGGCGGCCGGGACACCGGCGCGCTCGGCGGCTCGGCGGGCTCGCCCAGCCCCTCGGGATGTACGGCGGCCAGGGTGCTGCCCTTGCGTCGTTTCGGCAGCGGCGATGCGGTCGGTGCCGTGGCGGTCTCGGTCTCGGGCGACACCGCGGCCGCCGCGAGCGCATGCGCGGCGGTATCCGACCGCGCGGCGGGTAGCTGCTGGAATTCGGTGCGGGAGGAGGCGATCGAAACCGCCGCGGGCGCACCGCGATCCACCCGGACGATCAGATCGCGCGGCACCACCACGACCACCGCGGTGCCACCGATCGCCGAAGGCCGATAGGACACCCGCAGACCGTGCTTGCGGGCCAGATGGCCGACCACCGCGAGACCGAGTCGGGTTCCGGTGAGCGAGGACAGATCCGAACGCTCTCCCGGTCCGGCGCCGGCCACCGCCTCCTCGGCGCGACGCAGCGCGGACTCGCTCATCACCAGACCGCTGTCCTCGATCGTGACCACCACGCCCGCAGGCACTTCGGCGGCGTAGACGTGCACCTCGGTCGTCGGCGGGGAGAAGTTGCAAGCGTTGTCCAGTAGTTCGGCCAGCGCGTGCATCACGCCCTCGGCGGCATGCCCGGCGACGCCGATATCGGCGATGACGCGCAATCGGATTCGCTGGTATCCGGCGATCCGCCCCATCGAGCCGCGCAGAATCGACTCCATCGCAATGGGTTTGGCCCAGCGTCGTCCGGTGCGCGCACCACTGAGCACCGCGATGCTGTCCGCGAGGCGACCGGCCTGTGCCGTGCGGTGATCCAGTTGCAACAGGTCGGCGAGCACCTTCGGCTCACCGTGGCGGTGTTCCATCTCGCGCAGTTCGGCCAGCATGCTGGTGGTCATGGCCTGCATCCGTCCGGCCGCGCCCGCGAAGGCGGCCAGTGCCGAGGCGCGGCGGCGGTCGCTGTGCCGCACCTGCGCGGCCCGGTCCACCACGGCCCGCTCGGCGGCCTCGATCCGCAGGGCGGCATCCTCGCCCACCGCGACCAGCTGCACCGAAAGTTCTTCGCGCACAGCGCCGACCCGCGCGGTGGCCTCCCGGTGCACCGCTTCGAGAGTCCGCTCGGCCTCCTCGGCCAGCGCCCGATACCGGCGCGCCTGCGCCGCGTAATAGACCCCGGCAGCAGCGATCGCGCACACCACCACGGCAGCCGCACTACAACCGATCGCCATCGATACACGCTCGTCGACGGGCGTGACGAACACCGCTCCCAGCACCGCGACCGCCGCGACGACCGCGCACGCGCCGAACGCACCCCCGGCCGCACGCAGATCTCGATTGCCGGAACCGGCAGCCTGACCGTTCGGCGGATTTACTGATACGGCCAACTTCCGCACTTTCCGTTTCGTAACCGACCATTAAACGAAACAGCCCGGGTGTACACCCCGTATACACCCGAATCCCCTGTTAGAGACCCTGATTCATTACGCGCAGCAGCATAACCCGACGGGCAGCACGACGCCACCCGACGAGATCCGACTCAGTCGAGTTACGATCCGGCATTGCCCGCCGAATGAAAGATTCATCTTGAAGTTTGAACCATAAGTACCCCAAGGATTCACACAGAAAACCTAGGACATCCGAACATCTTCACCTCTCGTTCGATATGCCCGATTCGCGCCGATCACGCCGCAATCACGCGCCGATCACGGTGTGGCACAGCGGAGCTCGCCGGTCGGCCACCCGGCTCGCGGACGTGCGTGTGCAGCTCTCGGCGGAGCTGCACACGCACGCAAGTTACCGGCGCATCACACCGGCATCCGGCCGTCGAGCACCCGGTCAGCGAGCACCGAGCAGATGCTCCAGAGCCAGCTGATCGAGCCGCTCGAAGGCCATTCCCCGCGCTCCCGCGGCCTCCGGATCGAACTCCTCGAAGCTGGCGCGGTCTGCCAGCAGTCCCGCCAGACCGTCCGCCGCGGTGGGCACCGCCAGCTCCTCCACGCGCGAATCCCGCAGGGCCTCTTGCACATCCGGATCGGCGCGGAATGCCTTCGCCCGGTCGGCCAGGATGAGATAGTTCCGCATACATCCGGCCGCCGCGGCCCACACCCCGGCGAAATCCTCGGTGCGCGCGGGCTTGAAATCGAAATGGCGCGGACCCTGATAGTCGCTGCGCTCGAGCAGGTCCACCAGCCAGAATGCCTGACGTACATCCCCCGCACCGAAACGCAGGTCCTGATCGTATTTCGGGCCGGTCTGGCCGTTGAGGTCGATATGGAAGAGTTTGCCGTGCCACAGCGCCTGGGCGATGCCGTGCGGAAAATTCAATCCGGCCATCTGCTCATGTCCCACTTCGGGATTCAGGCCGAACAGTTCCGGGAATTCCAGCTCGTCGATGAAGGCCAGCGCGTGGCCGATGGTCGGCAGCAGGATGTCCCCGCGCGGCTCGTTCGGCTTGGGCTCGATGGCGAAGCGGAGGTCGTAGCCCTGTTCCCGAACATGGGTGGCGAGCAGGTCGAACGCCTCCTTCAGCCGATCCAGCGCCAACCGAACATCCTTGGCCCCGCCGGATTCGGCCCCGTCCCGACCACCCCAGGCCACGTAGGTGGACGCACCCAGTTCGACGGCCAGATCGATATTGCGCAGGGTCTTGCGCAGGGCATATCGCCGCACATCGCGATCGTTGGCGGTGAACGCGCCGTCCTTGAACACCGGATGGGTGAACAGGTTGGTGGTGGCCATCGGCACGGCCAGGCCGAACTTGTCCAGCGCCGCACGGAAGCGCGTAATGATCTGCGCGCGTTCGGATTCCGAGGCGTCGAACGGGATCACATCGTTGTCGTGGAAGGTGATGCCGTACGCACCCAGCTCGGCCAGGCGCTCGATCGACTCCACCGGATCCAGGGCCGGGCGCGTCGCATCGCCGAACGGGTCGCGACCCTGCCAGCCGACGGTCCACAGGCCGAAGGTGAAGCGGTCGGCGGGGGTGGGAGTGAACCTGCTCATGGGCGGCTCCGAACTCTGCGCGGGATCGTGAATCCCTATTTGTAAAGTCGAAAAACAAATATAGTGGGCGGTGACCGGGATGGGAAGACCGTCCGCACGAGCACGGCAGGAGCGTGATCATGGCTGTTCAACGCGTCGTCATCGGCGTCGACAGCTCGACGCAGGCGACCAAGGCGCTGGCGGTCGATGTGGACTCGGGCGAGGTACTCGGTCAGGGGCGTGCATCGCATACGGTCAGTACGGGCGAGGCGCGCGAGAGCGATCCGCGGCAGTGGTGGTCGGCGCTGTGCGCGGCCGTCGAGGCAACCGGGTATGCCCCACGGGCCGAGGCGATGTCGATCGGCGGTCAGCAGCACGGCCTGGTGACCTTGGATGCTTCGGGCGAGCCGGTTCGTCCCGCATTACTGTGGAACGACGTGCGCTCCGCACCCCAGGCCGCGGCGCTCGTCGAACGATTCGGCGCGCGGTGGTGGGCCGAACGCGCGGGCTCGGTGCCCAATGCCTCGTTCACCGCCGCCAAGTGGGCCTGGCTCCGCGAGAACGAACCGCGTAATGCCGAAAACGTTGCGGCCGTGCGTCTTCCGCACGACTATCTCACCGAGCGACTGACCGGCGTCGGCGCGACCGATCGGGGTGATGTCTCCGGCACGGCCTGGTGGTCACCCTCGGGATACGACAACGAGGTGCTCGCGGCGATCGGGCTGGACGCCGCGACGCTTCCCGCCCTCGCGCCGCCGGACCGCGCGGTGGGCCTGTCGCGCGCGAACAGTCCTGTACCGCAGGGAATCCCGATCGGGGTGGGCACCGGCGACAATATGGCCGCCGCACTGGGTCTGGGACTCGAGCCGGGCACGCCGGTACTGAGCCTGGGCACGTCCGGCACCGTGTACGCCCGCACCCTCGTCCGCCCCAACGATCCCACCGGCGTGGTCGCCGGATTCGCCGACGCCGGAGGCGACTGGCTGCCGCTGGCGTGCACACTGAACTGCACCCAGGCGATCGACCGCATCGCGACGCTGCTGAGCCTGGACCGGGAGCAGGTGGAACCGGGCGGCAGCGCGGTCGTCCTGCCGTACCTCGACGGCGAGCGCACTCCCCGCCTGCCCTCCGCGAGCGGATTGATCCACGGTCTGCGCCACGACACCACTCCCGGTCAGGTATTGCAGGCCGCCTACGACGGCGCGGTGTATTCCCTGCTCGCAGCACTCGAATCTGTTCTGGCGCCGGGCGACATCTCCGCATCCGCCACATCACCGGACCAGGACGCCCCGCTGCTCCTGATCGGCGGCGGCGCACGCGGAACGGCCTGGCAGCAGACGGTCCTGCACCTGTCCGGCCGCGCGGTTCGCATCCCGCCCGCCGGGGAACTGGTCGCCCTCGGCGCGGCCGCCCAGGCCGCGGCATTGTTGACCGGTGCGGATCCCTATGCGGTCGCGCGCCACTGGGGCACCGCCGAAGGTCCACTGCTGGAACCGATTCCACGAGATGTCGCGGCCTGCGAAAGACTCGCCGAAACCCTCGCGGCCGCCACCCCGCTACTCGACACCACCGCACCACGCCCATCCACGCCGGTGGACGCCGAATGATCGGCCACCCGCACTCACGGATGCACACACCACGCTCGGCCTTCGGCAACGCATCCCCCGGAGCGCACTCGCGGCCCCGCCCGATCGCGGACGCCTCGTGAGCGGCACACGACCGAGGAGGCACGGAGTGAATGCCGTACGGCACAGCAGCACTGCACATTTCGCCGACAGCTCCACTCCTGGCCCGGCTGCCTCACAGCTCGGAATGCGCAGGCACAACCTCGCATTGGTATTGCGGATAGTCGCCACGCACACCGACCTCTCCCGGGCGGACGTAGCAGCCCGCATCGGACTCACCCGTGCGGCGGTCTCGAGCCTGGTCGACGAGCTGATCGCCGCCGAACTCGTCCGCGAGGGCCCCATGGCCTCCTCGGGACGCGCCGGACGCCCCGGGCGCACACTGACGCTCAACGACAGCGGCCCCGCCGGATTCGGCCTGGAGATCGGTGTCGGCCACCTCGGCGCATGCGTCGTCGATCTGGGTGGTGAGGTGCGAGTGTGGCGACGCGTCGAACGCTCGAACGCGCACCGCGATCCCGCCGATGTCCTTGCCGCACTGGCGGATCTGGCCACCGAGGCGCGGACCGAGGCCGAATCGTCGGGACTGCGCCCGCTGTCCCCGATGCTGTCGGCGCCCGGCCTGCCCGGCCCAGGACCCGCAATGCTCACGCACGCACCGAATCTCGGCTGGCACGACGTGCCGATCGCGACGCTCTGGCCCGGCCCCGACACCCCGCACCTGGAGAACGAGGCCAATCTCGGAGCCCTCGCCGAACTGTGGACCGCGCACGCGCCCGCCAATTTCCTGCACGTCTCCGCCGAGGCCGGAATCGGCGCGGCCCTGGTCATCGACGGACGGCTCTACAGCGGATCACGGGGTTTCGCCGGAGAACTCGGCCATATGCCGGTCCATCCGGACGGACCGCGCTGCACCTGCGGCAGCCGCGGCTGCCTGGAGCTGTACGCGAATCAGGAGGCGGTTCTGCACGCGGCCGGTCTGCCCGAACCGACCGCCACCGACCCGGTCACCGTCCTGACCGAACACGCCCGCGCCGGACATCCGGGCGCGCTGGACGCGATCGAACGCGCCGGCGACGCACTGGGTATCGCGCTGGCCGGTGCGATCGGCCTGTTCGACCCCGCCGCGGTGATTCTCGGTGGCGCCTACGCCGAACTCGGCGACTGGCTGCTGCCGCGCATTCGCCGACAGCTCGAAACCCGGCTCACCGTAAGACCTTTCGACGTGCAGACAGTCACCGCATCACCACTGGGCCGACGTGGCCCGATGCTCGGCGCGGCGCTGCATACGGTAAGGGAGGTTCTGCGAAATCCGGCCTCTATCGGCTAGTACCGACACAGGTCATTCCGGCTGCGTCGACAGAGCCGGGCCGAATGTGCGGTGCGCGTTGGCGACCACGGTTCTGCCGAAAGCCAGGTTGCCCGCGGCTCCGACCGCCGCGCCGATTCCGATCGGCAGCGCCTTGCCGAACACGAGCACTCCGCGTCTGAGGATGAATTGGACGATGAACTTCTTCGCCATGGCATTGTCGACATTGCGCACGACCGGGATCTTGTCGGCGACGACATTGGCCCAATCCCTGGCCGACTGACTCGCGTTCTTGCCCAGAATCTCCGTGCCGCTCTCACCGAGCACGACACCGGCGACCAAGGCGCGCTGTTGGTTCGGCGACATCGATTCCATGCCGTGCAGCGCGCCCACCGACGCGGCGTACAGCGCGGAGGCTTCCAGGAAGAAGACGGATTCGATTCCGCTGGCCGCCAATCCGATCAGCGTGCCCACCCCGGGCACGACGGCCGACAGGCCCGCAAGGGTGCCGCTGGCGGTGACGACGATCAGATAGCGCGACTCCAGCCGCTTCTCGATGTCCTCGGGCGAACGCTCCGGATGCCGTTGCCGCATCCGGTCGACATATTTCGCCGCCAACGGCGCCTGCACCCCTGTCCCGCCGCGCAAGAGCAATTCGACAGACTTCTGTATTGCGCGTTCGAACATGACGGCGTTCCTTTCCCTGGCCCGACGCGTTCGTCTCGACACCGCTCGATCTCGCCGAGCATATCGGAGCGCGGTGACACCGGCAGGCATCGCGGAGCGCGGTTGTCGCGCTCACTATCCGAGTGCGGTTGTGGTCACGGATCGCCGGAAGAGTCGATCCGATCGAGATCACATGCTGCCCCGCTTCGAGCCACTCCCCACGCAACGCAACCCGCTCGATCCCGTATTCGTCGCCGCCACAACAACATCCGATCCCACCACAGCCTCCGATGCCGCGCCGACAGGTAGGACATCGATATGCGGCAGATCCACCTCGGGCCCGGCGGCCTCCCGCAGCGCCACCTGCACCGTATCCACGAGCGTCGTCATATCGCAGGCCCGGCGCACCTGCTCATCACTCGACAACAGCGTCGCACCTTCGGGCATCGCGCGTGACGCACCCCACCACCGGTCTCGTAAGGTCCTGACATGGCCGATTCCGCGACAACCCGCCCTCCGGGCCGTCCCGCGCAGATCAGCTGCGAGCAGATCGTCGACGCCGCCCTGTCCGCCGGGAACCTGGACACCCTGACGATGCGCGAACTCGCGAGCCGCCTCGAAGTCACCCACGGCGCGCTGTATCGCTGGGTGAAGAATCGCGATCAGCTGTTCGACCTGGTCAGCGAGGTGCTGATCGATCGCATCCTGCCGCCGGAGGGTCCGCGGGGCGAACAGTGGCGCCCCTGGCTCGCCCGGGTCGCCTGGGCCATGCACGACCAGTTCCTGGCGGTCCCCGGTTACGCGACCCGCATCGCCCGGCCGCACCGGCACACGACCGAATCCTTCGGCCGGATCCGCGCCGCGGTGATCACCGCCTTCACCGAGGCAGGCCTGGCTCCCGAACTGGCCGAGCAGAGCTGGTACATCTTCGTCACCTCGGTGGTGAGCTGGCTTGCGGCCCAGGAGAATCCGCTCGATCTGGGCGAGAACGCCCCCGCTTCGAACTGTTCCTCGACGCTCTGCTGCGCGGCCTGCCCGCCCGCGAACCCGGCGCGGTCCGCGACTGAACGGCGAGCCTTCCCGCACCGCATTCACCGACCCGGCATGCTGTCATCCGAGACGGGTGAACTCTGTGAGAAAGGCATCCCCGCATGCGCATCGTGGCCGAAATCCTGGTCGGACTCCTCGCGGTCCTGCACATCTACATCATGATCATGGAGATGTTCCTGTGGACCACCCCGCGCGTGCGGGCCTCGTTCGGCAGCACCGCCGAATTCGCCGAGCAGACCAAGGTGCTGGCCGCGAATCAGGGCCTCTACAACGGCTTTCTGGCCGCGGGCCTGATCTGGAGTCTGATCGCCGGCGACCCGGTCGGCCATGACGCGGCGATCTTCTTCACCGCCTGCGTCGTGGTCGCGGGACTCTACGGCGGTTTCACCGCCGGGCGGCGCATCCTTCTGGTTCAGGCGCTGCCCGGCGCGATATCCCTGATCGCGGTGTTGCTGGCCGGCTGAGGCCGAACCTTCACTTGGGCTCCGGCAGCGCGAACTGCGCGGGCTCGAAGGTGAAGACGTGATACCGCCGCTCGCCGACGCTGAATCCGGGCACCTCGGTCATCCCGTAATGACGGTGCACGGCAAGCGATTTCCGGTTCGCGTCCTCGACGAAGGCAACGCCCAGATCGAACCGGTCACACAACTGCGCACTGAGTTCCCGCAACAACAGGGTCAGTACGCCGCGCCCCTGGAAGGACGGGTCGACCGCAGCCGGGCCGTAGAGGAAGATCCGCTGGTCACCCACCGCCGCCCGCGCGGCCTCGAGGGTGCGACGCGGCGGGCCGTCGGGCGGATCGACGGTTCCGGAGGTCATCGCGAACCCCGCGAGCCGATCGTCCTGCTCCGCGAGAAATACGCCCGTTCCGGCCTCGAACCGGGCGAGCACCGCCTCGTCCATCGTGCCCTGCACGAAGCCGCGCTCGGCCCGCTCGTCCGGTGAGAGCCCGTCGCCACGCGCGGCTGCCATCAGGCGCAGTATCGCGGCGCGATCGTCCGGTCCCGATCGGCGTATTCGGATCGTCATGCGCCGATCATCGCAGGCCCGCCGGTCCGCGTCGTCGCGCGACCCCCGGGTGATCAGCCGAAGTTCGACCCGGCGGTCATACCGCCGTCGGCGACGAATTCCGACCCGTTGCAGTAGCTGGACTCCGCCGAGGCGAGGAAGACCACGAGACTCGTCACCTCTTCGGGAAGACCCAGGCGCGCAAGCGGATTGGCCGACCTGTCCACCGCGGGTGCGGCACCGGGCTCGGTAACCGGAGCCCCGATCATCGGCGTCATGATGCCGCCCGGATGCACCGAGTTGACCCGCACGCCGTGCGGAGCCAGTTCCAGCGCAGCGGATTTGGTGAGCCCGCGCACCCCGAACTTGGATGCGGTGTACGCGTGCATCCCCGCGACGCCCTGCATCCCCGCGGCGGAGGAAATATTGATCACCGAGGCCGGACGCGAGTCCACCAGCGCGTCCCGGGCCGCGCTCAGACCGAGGAACGGTCCGGTCAGATTCACCGAAAGCACACGCTCCCATTGCTTTTCGGTGTAGACGCCCAACGGGCCGCCGTCCAGCAGACCGGCATTGTTGACCAGGACGTTCAGGCCGCCGAATCGCTCGACCGCGGTCTCGACCGCCGCCGCCCAGTCATCGGCGCGAGTCACGTCGAGATGCACGAAGGCGGCTCGCTCGCCGAGTTCGGCCGCCAGCCGCTCACCGGCATCGTCGGCGATATCGCCCAGCACCACTGCCGCGCCCTCGGCGACGAAGGCACGCGCATGCGATGCGCCCATCCCTCCGGCCGCGCCGGTGATCAGCGCGATACGTCCGGTCAATCGTCCTGCCACAGTTGCTAACTCCTCGTTCGGTCGATCGGGTGAAACCTCGTCGGGTCAGTCCGCGGATGCGGGCTGTTCCAGGCGCAGCACGCAGCGCGTGGTTGTGTAGATCGTGGGCATACATTCGTTGCAGTGGATGCACGCCGATCGGGTCGCGGGATCGGATTGGATGCGGCGCAACAGATCCGGCTCCCGCAGCAGCGCGCGGCCCATGGCCACGAAGTCGAAGCCCTCGGCCCGCGCGAGCTGCATCGTCTCCAGATTCGTGATGCCGCCCAACAGAATCAGCGGCAGCGACAGTTCGCGGCGGAACTGCCGGGCCAGATCCAGCAGGTAGGCGTCGCGATACGGATATTCGCGCAGGAACTTCTTGCCCACCACGCGAAAACCCCATCGCGTCGGCACCGGCAGCGTCTTCGCGAACGCGGCGCGCGGCGCATCGCCGTGGAACAGCAGCATCGGATTGAGCAGGGAACTTCCGGCGGTCAGCTCCAGCGCGTCCAGGCAGCCGTCCTGTTCCAGCCAGGCGGCGACCTGCAGTGACGCGGCCAGGCCGAAACCGCCGCGCACACCGTCCTCCATGTTCAATTTGGCCGTGACCGCCAGTCGCCCGCCCACCGCATCGCGGACCGCGCGAGCGATCTCGCGCGCCAGCCGGGCACGGTTCTCCTCGGATCCGCCGTACCGATCTTTGCGCCGGTTCAGCAGCGGACTCAGGAACGAACTCGCCAGATAGTTGTGCCCGAAGTGGATCTCCACCGCGTCGAATCCGGCCTGCTCGGCGTGACGGGCCGCATCGGCATGTGCCGCAACGAGTTCGGCGATCTCCGACTCGTCGGGAACCTTCATCATCCGCATACCCAGCGGGCTGAACATGCGGCTGGGCGCCAGGGCGGGCACTCGGTTGGACGCGGCGTTCGCGACCGGTCCGGCGTGACCGAGCTGAGCGCTGGCCGCCGCGCCCTCGGCATGCACCGCATCGGTGAGCCTGCGCAGTCCGGGCAGCGCCTCCGGGCGCATCCAGATCTGATGCCGGTCGGTGCGCCCGCCCGGAGCGACGGCGCAGTAGGCGACGGTCGTCATACCGACACCGCCGGAAGCGATTTCGCGGTGGAAGTCGATCAGCTCGTCGGTCACCAGGGCATCCGGGGTGCGGCCCTCGAAGGTCGCGGCCTTGATCACTCTGTTGCGCAACGTGATCGGGCCGAGCTGCGCGGGTGCGAAAATGTCGTTCATCGTTTTTCTCCTGTGGGAGCGGTCAATCCGGCCACCACGAAGTCACGCAGTGTCGCCACCGCATCCGTGGACAGGTCGCAGGCCTGGGATTCGAGATTGCCGAATCGCATGATGATCAGGTCGAAGGCGAGCATCCAGCGGCGGCGGCTCTCGCGTTCGCCCAGTCCGGGCAGCAGCCCGTCCCAGGTGTCGAGCAGGAACCACGGCCGACTGAATCCCATCGGGCGGCGGCCGAGCACGAACTGCGCCATCAACCGCAGGTGCAACCGCCCGACCGGATCGGCGGCCAGTTCCACGAACGGCTCGATCACCGCGTCCACGACCTCGGCCACCCCGGCTCGCCGCGCGGCCAACTCGGTGAGCCGGGCATCCCACAGCGCACCGAGCCGATCCTCGATCAGCGCCGCGACGAGCGCCTCCTTGGAGCCGAAATGGTAATGCACCGCAGCGGAATTCGCGCCCGCCGCCGCGCAGATGCCACGCACGGACACCTCGTCGTACCGCCCGGTCAGCAGTAGCTGTTCCGCGGCGGTGAGCAGCCGCTCACGAGTACCCGTCGAGTTCTCGACCTGCTCAGCCATGTCACCGAGTCAAACACATTTCAAACGATGATTCAATCACTGATTGACTCGCTCGCTTGAAGAGACTCGACGAACTGACGGCGGATGATTGTTGGACAAACCTTGACAGAGCGGCGCAGCTCGCCGACTTCACCGCCGACCTCGCGGGCCAACTACCGCCGAAAGTCTTGTGATCGCGACCAATGAATGTTAACTTCGAAGACCAGATTGTTAGACAATAGTTGAGTAGATCGCGTGGGATGTCGACCAGGACAGCCCGGGGCGTTGCCGTCACGGCGAAGTACTCGAACGCCAGACAGGTGGCTGCGGGATCCGTTGTGCCCGTGGGTAGGTCAAGGAGACGAAGATGTCGACTATCCAGGGCGATCCGACGCCGGACGCACTCGACTCCCGGCGGACACGCAACGCGGTCTTCGGTGCGGCGTTCGGGTTCTTCGTCGACATGTACGACGTGTACCTGCCGACCGTGACGCTGGTGCCCGCGATGATCTACTTCATCCCCGCCGACATGCCGCCGAACACGAAGGCGGTCACCTCGGCACTGGTCTTCGTCGCGACCCTGCTCGGACGGCCGGTGGGTTCGATGATCTTCGGCTACTTCGCCGATACGGTCGGCCGGCGGCGAGTGACGCTCTGGGCGGTGGCCGGATGCACGGTGACGACCGCTCTGATCGCCGTCCTGCCCGGTTACGCCGATATCGGCATCGCCAGCACGGCCCTGCTGATCGTGCTGCGATTCGTCGACGGGGTGTTCATGGGCGGCGGGTACACCGGATCGACGCCGCTGGCCATGGAGGCATCACCGAAGGGGCGGCGCGGCTGGTACGGCGGCTTCATCGGCGGCGGCTCCGCCCTGGCCAACTGCGTGATCGCGGTGGCGACCCTGGTGGTGCTGCAATTCGCCCACGAGGGTGGTCCGCATGCGGCATATACGGTGTGGGGCTGGCGAATTCCGTTCGCGTTCGGCGCGGTGCTGTCGATCATCTTCCTCGTCTACTACGCCCGGTCCGTGGACGAGTCCGCGGCCTGGAAGTCGACCCGGAAAGCGAAGAATCCGATCCGCGAGATCGTGCTGGGGTCGCAGCGTCGTGACTTCCTGCAGATATTCGTGCTGATGACCGGAGTGTGGTTCGCGTCGAGTATGGCCTCGGGAATTCTGCCCACCGCGCTGCACGAGGACAGTCACCTGACCGCGACGCAGGTCACCGGCGTGCTGGTCATCGCGCAGGGGATCCACGCACTGTTCTTTCCGTTCCTGGGACAGCTCAGCGAACGGATCGGCCGACGACGTTTCATCGCCTGGAACGGTGTGGCTGTCGCCGTGATCTGCGCGGGCAGCTTCGCGCTGCTGGCTCTCGGCTGGTCGAGCGGATTCTTCACACTCGTGGTGGTCGCGCTGGTCATCCGGATGACCGGTGGAAGCGTCTTCGCGGTGACGCCGTCCTATCTGTGCGAGCGTTTCCCGGTCGCGGCACGCGGCACCGGCTTCGGACTCGGTTACAGCACACCGCTTCTGGTCACCTCGTTCTACGCCTACTACCAGAATTGGCTGGGACACCTGATACCGCGCGATTTCACCCCGGCCGTGCTGCTCGTGCTCGGCGGCGTGCTGATCACCGGCGGCGCGCTGCTCGGTCCCGAGACGCGCCATGCCGATCTGTCCGACGACTCCGCGCGGATCGAGGGAAATATCGCGGTCGGATGAGTCTCGGTAAGCGGTACCGCGACTACCCCCGCGCTTCGTCCATGCCCTAACGTCCGCAGAGATCGCACTCGACCGGTGAGAAAGGGCGGACCCTCCGCGATGGCCGACTTGACATACGAGAACACGTTGCGGGAGTTGCACACCGACGAAGGAGTGTTGCGGTATCACGAGGCCGGCGACGGCCCGCCCCTGCTGATGCTGCACGGTTCCGGGCCCGGTGTCTCCGGGTGGCGCAACTACCGTGGCAACCTCGCGGTCTTCGCCGAGCATTTCCGTTGTCTGGTACTGGAATTCCCGGGATTCGGGGTGAGCGATCCGACCGATCAGCACCCGATGATGGCCGCGCCCGCGGCGGTGGTGCGCTTCCTGGCCGGGCTGGGCCTGGAGCAGGTCGACGTGATCGGCAACTCGATGGGCGGCATCGTCGCCGCGAATCTCGCTATCGCACAACCGAATCTGTTCCGCCGCATCGTCACCATCGGCGGCGTCGGGCGCAACATCCTGAGCCCCGGCCCCGGCGAGGGCATCAACCTGCTGATGGACTTCACCGACAACCCCACCCGCGAATCCCTGATCAGCTGGCTGCACTCGATGGTCTACGACCGCAGCATCGTCACCGAGGAGATGATCGAGGAACGCTGGGCCCTGGCCACCGAACCCAAAACCCTCGAGTCCGCGCGACGCATGTACAGCCGCAAGGCGATGACCGCCACCGCCGCAGCAGCCGCCTCCTCCGACCAGCCGCCCTACTGGGCGATGCTGCACAAGATCACCGCCCCCACCCTCATCACCTGGGGCCGAGACGACCGAGTGAGCCCCGTCGACATGGCCCTACTCCCCCTGCGCACCCTCCCCCGCGGCGAGATCCACATCTTCCCGAACTGCGGGCACTGGGTGATGATCGAACAGAAAGCAGCCTGGGAAAGCGTGGTCCTCGCCTTCCTCACGCGCCCCGACAGCGAGTGAATCAATCGGCTGATTCAAACGGGAGGGCCGGATCACCGGCCCTCCCGTCGCATGCTCGTCCCCGAAAAGCCGCTCTTTGAATCACCTTTCACCGCAACACATTCGCCGGATCAGCGTTCGTCCGAGGACCGTTCGATCGAGGGGCGTTCGCCCGACGCCCGATACCTCCGGACGCAGTCGAAGCTGCAGAACACGCGATCGTCGCACCGGTAGATCACCCGGTTCGACCGGCCACACCAGTCGCACCACAGATCGTCCACACAGCTCATCGAGCCGCCCCCGCATCCCCCGCCTTCATATGCCGAAGTGCGGTTGATCCGCGGGCACGAGCCGCCGAGCCTGCACGAGCCGAGCCTTCGCCTGCCGCTTGACCGCACAGACGGTCACCGGACAGTCGATTTGCCACTGCATGATCCAATGCGCAAGCTCGGTCGACATCACCGCCAACGGCGAATGATCCGTCGGCGGAAGCATCTCGGCCACACCCCATCACCCCGCCGCCGTCTCGGTGGAAGCCCACGCGCACAACGCATCCCGGACACGACAGATCAGATCCGGTGTCGGATCGTCCACCTCCATCAGAACACGCACATTCGAACAGTTCACCGGCAATGCCCGGTGGGCGCCGGGTGATCGCCGAGGCAATGCACGGTCCGGCCGCGATTTCGACATGGCTCCGCCCCTTCACTTTTCATGGTGTCGATTTGGGTTCCCGGACGACGAAACACTTCGCTCACCGACCTGCGAACCGAATGTCGCATGCTCGGGTACGCTGTGGACCGAGCCGCACCCGAGGGCCAATTCGGTTGAGTGGCTTCTCGATCCATTTTCCCTGTCGCCGGGGTGTCTCCAGGAGACCATTGGACAAACCGAGATCTCAAGCGCACCATGCAAATGCATCGCAGGTTTTCCGAAACCCCAGAGCGGTTCGCAGCGTTCCACCCGATTCTTCGCACCGTGCAAACCGCCATCGCTCACCATGCAAACGGAGGGACCGTGACGACGAACGACAGCAGCGATGACAACTCGACCACATTGCCGCGACGGCAGCTGGGCCAATACCTCAAAGAGAACCGGTTGGGAGCCGGTCTGAAACTCGAAGAGGTTGCACCACTGATGCAATGGTCCGCGTCCAAACTGTCACGTATCGAAGCGGGCAAGTCCCCCAACGTGCGAGTTGTCGATGTCGAAGCGCTGTGCAGGATTTACGACATCGAGGACGAGGAGGTGGTGGCCGGACTCATCGGTCTGGCGAAACAGAGCGCCGGAAAGAGTTGGTGGCAGGCGTATGACGACATCATCAGCGGCAATTTCGATCTCTACGTAGGGATGGAATCCAGCGCCAAACACATCCAGATCTTTCGGCCCGACATGCCAAGCGGACTGTTCCAAACAGCTGGATACGCCCACGGTGTCGACCGTGTCTACTTCCCATCCATCACAGAGGAGGAGCTGGCTCGCCGGATCGAACTGAAGACCAAACGGCAAGCATTGATTACGCGCAAGACCAATCCGGTCACAATCGAACTGATAATCCAGGAAGGCGCGTTGCGCACCGTCGTCAGCGGACCCGATGTAATGCGCGATGAACTTCTACACCTGGCGAACATGCCGATCAACGTGACCGTGAGGGTCCTACCGTTCGAGGTAGGGTTTCCCGCTGGTCTCCCTACCGGTCCATTCACCATTCTGGACTTCGGCCAGGACGCAAAGGGGCGTGACGTGTCACCCACTGTGGTCTACATCGAGTCCTACGCTGGTGACATGTACTTGGAGCGCGCCAAGGATGTGGGAAGGTATCGTCAGGCGTACAGCGTCATCCAGCAATCGTCGCTTGACGTTGCATCCAGCAAACGCCTGTTGAGGCAGGTAGCGAAGGAGTTTCGAGCGTGAACGTCGATCTGTCGAGCGCCAAATGGTTCAAGTCCAGCCGCAGTGGCGGCGGCAAGGACTGCATTGAGGCGGCCTTCCTCGATGGTGGTCTGGTGGGTGTGCGCGACTCCAAGAACCCGACAGGCCCCGCACTGGTCTTCACCCCAAGCGAGTGGGACTCCTTCACCACAAGCATCCAGGGCGGCGGGTTCGACCAGTCCTGAACAGCGAATAGACCGCAACGGCCCGGTTCCGCCATCTCGGAACCGGGCCGTTGCCATATCTACACCAGGGTCGTATCTTCAGGTACACCAACAGGTTCCAGCCAAGGGGGCACGATGAACCTCAGCGACGCACCATGGTTCAAGAGCAACTACAGCGTGGGCGGCGAGGACTGCGCCGATGTTGCTTTCCACGGGAAAGGCGCAGTCGGCCTGCGTGATTCCAAGAATTGGACGCCGTCACCACCGGACTGAACAGTGAAATGTTCGAACGTCCCGAAACAGACATCTCGTCGAAAACGGTTCGTAGAAAAACGAGTAATGCCACTACGAGTCCCATGAAACCGAATGTTCACCGGTGACCGGACACGCCATCCATATTTGGGACATCTGTCGACCACACGCGTTCGCTTGTTCTACGGTGGTACTCGCCGATCCTCGGATCGGTCACAATCACAACCCCCGTTGAATTGCCGACGCGGTCAGTCGGATTGAAACCAGTCCAACTGCTATCCGATAGCTATGGCACTAGCTCGAGCTCGATCCGACCAAACACTGCGCGAATGTGTTCAGAGGGGAACAGCGGGGAACTCTCAACTGGGCAGCGGATATTCGCACCGACACGGCAGTACCGGTGCAGGGGAGGAACTATGGCAGACCGGGTAGGTGTCCAGCCCGCCGACGTGCACGCCGCAGCGGATTGGCTCACGTCGTCGGCGCGTGAATTCAGCGATGATCTCACCCAGCTGATGCGTCAGGTGCACGGGTTCATCGGTAGTGAGTGGACAGGACCAGCGGCTGGATCTCACCATGACGCGTGGTCGGATTGGGCGCGGGGCGCACGCGAAGTGATCGCAGCCCTGGAACGTGAAGCGGGGGCGCTGCATTCGGCCGCGAACGGATTCACCACACTCGATCGACACCGAGCCGACGCGATCAGAACGATCGATCCGGAGGTGACGTAGTTGGATACGAACGGCGGCTACCGGATCGACCTCGTAGGCATGCAGACGTTGATCGACAAAGCCAACGCCCTCGAGCAGCAGATGGAAGATCGCCTACGGGCGATCGAGAAGCGCGTCACCGAACTCCATGTCGACTGGATCGGCCAAGCGGCCCAAGCACATTCGGACGCACATACCCAATGGCAGACCGGCGCAGGCGAAATGCACGACGCGCTCACTACGCTGCGCGAGGCACTGGACCGAGCGCGGACGATCTACGAAGAGGTCGGCCACGTCAATCACGGTATGTGGCCATGACTTCACCGACCTTTCCGACCATCGCCTGCCGTGCAGATGACTACACATCCGCGAGTGAGAGCTTCGGCGGGTGCAGCTCCACCACCACTGAAATCCACGTCGATCTGCTCAGAACCCTGGCGGGATACGGCGGAATGGCGGGCAGCGACAGTGTCGGCACCACGTGGGCCGCGTCCTACGACGCCGCTGCCGGATCCGCGCTGCAGGCGTCCTCCCACTTGGTGTCCACATGTGTGCGGGTCGAAAACCTACTCGCCGCGGGCGTCTACAACCACGCATCCGGCGACGCCGATGCCCATATCAATGGCGGTAACTCACCCGCACCACCGACCGCCGCAGTCGATCCGTGCCTCGCCATCATGGTCCCCTCGGCCGCAGGTGGAGGTGGTGCGGATCCGTCCGGGTGGCCGGTGATCAAGCAAGTGTCCGGGCTGCTCTGGCCGAACGGACACCAAGACCGGCTACGAGCTGCCAAGGAAGTCTGGTACGCCGCAGCAGCCGACCTCGGCCAAGCGATGGACACGATTCCGATCGCGGTCGGGCTGCTGGAAAACCAGATGTCGCCGGAGATTCCCGCCGCTGTGGCGAAGTCCAGCGAGGTGCTCGGCAACTTTCAGGATCTCCAAAAAGCGTTCTACGACTTGGGTGATGCCTGCGCCACCTACGCACAGGCCCTCGATGACGCACACCACGCGATCCTCGAAGAACTGCGCAAAATGGCCGAGGAAACGGCCGCGTGGGAAGTGGGCATGGCCGTGCTCATCCCGCTCACCGACGGACTGTCCGAGCTCGGCAACGGCCTCGCCGCCGAACGGGTCACGGTCTATGCCACACGTATCGGTCGCGTCATCGCCGAGCTGGCCGGGAAGGTCGCCGGGCTCGCCGGTCGCGTCACCGAGGGAGTCACCACCAAACTCACCGCACTGTGGAAGAAGCTCGCCGAGTGGTTGGAGAAGGCCGCCACGAAATTCCGCGGATCGGACGATCCACCTCCCGCCGGTGTCACGCCGAAACCGCCCGCGGTCAAACCGGCCGTCAGCGACCCGAAACTGAACAACATCATCGACGATATGTACAAGGGCGTGAACAACGCCAACCGAACCGGCGACGGAACCACTGCGGATGCGGTGCGGAACGAGCTGAAATCCCTCGAACCGACCGAGGGCAAATGGCACTTGACCAAGGCTGTGGATTATCAGCGTGGACTGGTCAAATGGTTGAACGACAGGAACAACACCAATCCCGCAGACCGGGCCGTCGCCATCCGGGAACTGCGGAACCTGATGGACGCACTGGCCGGACGATAAAAGGACTGGGTGAACCATGAGCGAAGACAGCGACAACGAAATCCTGGAGATGCTGCACACCTGGACACGCAGCCTCACCCCGGAATTGGCGGCATTCATCGAAGGACTCGGCACACTGGAACCCGATATTCGCCCGCTGATCGCCGAGCACATCCATGACTACGACGAGATGCTGCCCAGTCTGCTCATGGCCGATATCGCTCGATGGACCAGCCGCACCGCACACGAGAGCGTTGATCCCGCCGCACGACTGGGCCCTCTGCTCACACGGCTGGAACAAGCCTGGGGCGACGGACAGAATGCGGTCTCGGATCTGATCGCCACCTCGTTCGTGGAAAATGTCTACGACCAGCCGCAGGTCGTCCGATTACTCGGTCCGAAGCTGACACGCTACTACCGCATCTATACCGGTCAGGCCCATGCGGTTGCGAGCGAAAAACGACCAATTCCAAAGGTTGTCAAGCAGATCGCCCGAAAACTGAGGCGGTCATGAGCTACCTGGACGATTGGGAGGAACACCTCGAACGCAATATCGCCGAGATCCGCAGCAACGGACGGCAATTGAGCAAGGCTGCGTCAGCTGTCCGAGGTCGCAGCGAAACGCGCGGCGTGACAGTCGAAGTCGACGCCAGCGGCAACATAACGAACCTGCAGATCGCACCCGGCGCGATGCGCTGGACCAACACGCAGCTGACCAACACGCTGCTGGACTGCCATCGCAGAGCCCGAACCGAAGCACGGACAAAGGTCGAACGACTCGTGCGCAACGCAGACCCACGAATCCGACAGCAGGCCAACCGATTACGGAGCAGTCGCACCGATCCGGAGCCGTCACGGCCGATGACCGAGGAGGAGATCCAGGCAGCCGACGATGCCTACTTCGAACACATGAACCGTAGGGGCTGGCGTCCGTAACGACATCACCCCCGGTGACGAATCCAAGTGGATCAGACTGCGCGACAACGGAAACAGCACCACAGTCGCGGTAAAACAGATCACCAGCGACGCCATCGACGGCACCCACGAGGTGGAGGTGAGCGTCGACGACTTCGCCACCACCAACGAACTTCTCGAACTGACGGGCTTCGAGGCGAAGTCCTACATGAAACCCAGCGGATCAGCTTCACTCTCGACGGCGCACAACTCGAAATCGACACCTGGCCGCACATCCCGCCCTACCTCGAGATCGAAGCCGCCACAAAGCAAGACGTGCTCCGAGTCGCCGCCCAACTCGGCTACACCGAATCCGACCTCACTGGCGAGAACACGATCAAGATCTACGCCCGCCACGGCATCGACCTCAACACCGTTCGCGAGCTTCGTTTCTGAGTAATTCTCTGCCCGCCGCTCCGAGCGATACTCGCCGATCTGCGGACAGTGCTGGCCGAACCCGGTGTGTCAGAGGATGAATCGACCACGGAGCTGTACACGGATGCTGTCGTGGCAGCAGGTGAATACCGGGTCCGGCACAGACATCGTGATTGACGACCGGTTCGGGATGCAAAGGGGCGGTGGATAATTCATCATGTCGCGGCCGGTGGCGGCCTCTGGGAGTCCTGCTGGACGGCGGCTGCCTCCTCTTCGGCGGGCAGGCGGTTCAGCAGTGTGCGCACCATGGCGGGGACCTGAGTGTCGAGTTCTGTCGGTATCGGGCGGTCGGCGGTGAGATATCGCCGCACCGCGGCGTAGGGCAGGTCGACGACGGTGAGAAGGATCGTCGCTGTCGGCAATCCGGTTGTGGCGCGTAACGAGTGGACGAGTGCGCGGACGGCGGCGTCCCATCGAGCCGTTTCCGCCGCGCGCTCCTCGCGCGCGGCGGCGGGCCAGTTCTGCGGAGCGAGGTGGTGGGCACCGGCGAGCAGGACCTGCGCGTCGAGCGGGCTGCTGCGGCACCACCGCACGATGTGGCCTGCGATCGCGGCGGCTGCCTCGACCGGATCGTCCTGGTCGAGCAGGACGTAGGCGTCCCGGTGCAGGTGCTCGATGGCTCTGTTCCACAGGGCAGCCAGCAGCGATGGCCGGTCGGCGAAGCGATGGTAGACCGATCCGCTCGGCGCACCGGATTCACGGATCACCGCGGACATCGTGACCCCGGCGGGGCCCTGGGTGGCCAGCAGTCGTGCGGCAGCGTCGAGGATCGCCGCGGTGTCGTGTACGAATCTCACCACGCTGTAGAGAGTACTCTCCAGAACTCGTTGTAGAGTGAAGTCTCTACAACGAGGAGAGGCCGGTCATGACCATCACCGCCGAGGACGTCTACCAACTCGCTCCGTTCGTCCGCACTCTCGGAGTGGAGTTCTCCGAACTCACACCCTCCGCGGTCATCGCCCGCCTGAGCCACAAGGTCGAGCTGTCGACAACAGGGGGTGGCCTGCACGGTGGCGCCCTGATGGGGTTGGCCGACGCGGCTGCCGCAGTCTGCGCCGCTCTCAATTCCGCCCCGGGGGCGCTGCCCGCGACGACCGATTCGACGACGCACTTCCTGCGTCCGATCCACGGAGCGGCGCATGCGGTCGCCGCGCCGATACGCGTGAGCCGCACCGCGGTGGTGGTCGGCGTGCAGATCGCGGACGAGTCCGGCGCGCTGTGCGTTCATGTGATCCAAACTGTGCAGACACGCGTTCCACAACCGGCCGCCGCAGCCGAAGAAGAGTGATCCCAGGAATTCATCATGAGGCACAACCGTTTTCGCGTTACTGCTGCTGCCGTGGTGGTCGCGACGTCCGTCGTCGCGGCAGGATGTAGCGGGCAGCGGTTCACGGCCCCGGATGTTCGGGTCCCGACGCCGCACGCCGGCTTCGATTATCAGATCGGCGCCGCATACCGGCCGCCGTCCGGAGCCACCGTTGTTTCGCGTGACTACACGGCAGAACCCGTCGCCGGCCTCTACAACATCTGTTATGTGAATGCCTTCCAGGCCCAGCCGAGAGCCGAGAGCGACTGGGGCGACAATCTGTTGCTGCACGACGGGAACGGCACTGTGGTCATCGATCCCGGCTGGCACGAGGCGTTGCTCGACCTGACCACCGCGGACAAGCGACAGCGAATCGCCGACACGGTCAACGGCTGGATAGATACGTGTGCCGACAAAGGATTCCAGGGCGTCGAGCCGGACAACTTCGACAGTTACACCCGATCGCAGAACCTGCTCACGGCGGACGAGGCGCAACAATACATCCGGTTGCTGTCAGCGCACGCCCACGACAAGGGTCTGGCGATCGCGCAGAAGAACACCTCCGAACTGTCCGGCAACCGCCGCCAGAACGGGCTGGACTTCGCGGTCGCCGAGGAGTGCGCGGAGAACAACGAGTGCGGCGCCTACGCCGATGCCTTCAGCGACCGGGTGGAGGTGATCGAATACACCGATGACGGTCTGGCCCAGGCATGTTCGGGTTTCGGGGATCGTCTGAGCATCGTCGAGCGCGACAGGCAGGTGTCGGCGCCGGGCGACAGCGAATACGTCCGCAGGACATGTTGAATCGGGATGAGGTCAGCGGCCTGTCGCGCCGTCGATTGGCGGTGTCAGCCTTTCACCGGCGGCAACACGCCGACACCCACGATCTCAGGCTGGAATCTAGGCTCCCGGCATGAGCATGGCCCAAACCGAGAAAAGCCGACCGGGGAACCGACGGTTGCGGTCACGGCTTCCCAGGTATCTACTGCTCGTCTGCACCATCGTGGCCTGCCTCGGGATACTCGTCTCGGCAAGCAACCCGGCCAGCGCCGAGCCGATGTCGTTGTCGCCGTTGCTGATCCTCGGGGGGACATTCGTGGTGGTTGTGGTGTGGTGCGTGGTCATCCTCTACCCGATCCTGGCAGTCCGATCCCGACGACTTCGGGTACCTGAGCTCGGCCCCCTGGCTGCTCCCGCACTGATAGTCGCGCTCACGGCCATTCTATGGAGCGCAGACCTGTCAATGACTGTGCGCTGGCACTTCTCGGCGCACGCCTTCGACGATGCGGCACGGCAGGTGAGTGCCGGGATCGATCCACGGACGTTCGAAGGTGACCGCCTCGGCCTCTATCGCATTCGCGGCGTGGAACGCCGCGACGACGGCATCTACTTCAGGACTGGCCCGATGGGGTCCTATTGCTCGATGGGAAGTGGCTTTGCCAATCTTTCTGGCCACCGGCCCGCGACAGTCACATCCCATCACCTCACCGGCGACTGGTATTGGTTCTGTTTCAACAGCGCGAGTGTCGTAGTGCCCGACCACCCCATCGGCGGAGCGTACTAGCCGGTGACGAAACCGCCGGCCCGAAGCGACGAAGGCCAACAGGCCTGAGCATCGTCGAGCGCGACAGGCAGGTGTCGGCGCCGGGCGACAGCGAATACGTCCGCAGGACATGTTGAATCCGGAGGAAATCAGCGGCCGGTCGTGCCGTCGATCAGCTCGCGGAGGATGTCCGCGTGACCGGCGTGGCGGCCGGTCTCCTCGATCATGTGCGTGAGTGCCCAGCGGACAGTGGGAGCGGGACGGCCCGGTCGCGGAATCTGCGCGCCGAGATCGGTGCAGCGGTCGAGGATTTCGTTGGCTTGCACGACCGCCTCGCGATAGCGGGCCACGACGTCGGTCACGGTGTCGGTCGGTGCGGCGTGGAACGTCTTCTGCCAGTTGGTGACCGGGTCCCCGAGAAATATCGAGCGCTCGACGAACGTGAGATGCCGGAGCAGTCCGAGCAGATTGGTGCCCGAGGGCACCGCGGCCGTTCGTACCTGCGGTTCGGGGGCGTCCTGAACTTTCGCGACGATCGAGGCGCGCAGATAATCGAGAAAGCCGCGCAGCACCTCGGCCTCGCTGCCGCCGGTCCGGGGTGGTGGAGTGTCGTTGCGGCGCTTGGCGGTTGGCACGGTGGTCTCCTTCGCGGGGTGAGGGTCGGTCGGTGCGCCAGTCTCATCCGGCGCACCGCGATCTGGCACGAAATATTGCTGTTCTGACAAAATGCGGCCTCGTCGACCCTGTGTGCCTCGCAGCGGCAACGATCCCCGACTCAGCCGACCCGCTGCTCGGGTCGCGGCGTGATCGGCGATCCGGCCGAGGCTCCGGAGTCGGGCACCCCCGCGTAGTCGGGCAGCTCGACGCCGTTGATCGCACGCCCGACCAGCTCGGTGAACCATTCGCCGGTGAAATCGGGGATCGGCTCGGCGTCCGGCCCGGGGACCTCGCGGCTGCGGGCGTTCAACCGCCCGATCTCCTGGTTGGCTTCGACGAACGAGCGCATCCGCTTCTCGTAGGCGGCGAACCCGACCTCCGGATCCCAATCGGCGGCGGCCAGTTCTCCGGCAAGCAGATAGGCGCCGACCAGGGCCAGGCCGGTGCCCTGCCCGGACATCGGCGACGAGCTGAACGCCGCGTCCCCGAGCAGCCCGACCCGTCCGCTGGACCAGCGGTCCATCACCACCTGGGCGACCTGATCGAGGTAGAAGTCCGGGGTGTCGTCCAGGTGCGCGAGGATGTCCGGGGTCAACCAGCCCAGGCCCGCCATCCGCTCACGCAGCAGGACCTTCTGGGCCGCGACGTCACGGTAGTCGACGTCGAAATCGGCCGAGGCGAAGTAGAACATGGACATCGCCCGGGTGGCGTCCTGGATGGGGCGCAGGAGGGCGGAGCGTCCGGATTCCTGGTATTCGAGCAGCCAGCGGTCCAGCCCGAATTCGTTGGGCACACTGTAGAAGGCCAGCACATGCCCGAGGTGGTGGAGGAACTGCTCGTGCGGCCCGAAGACCATCGCTCGCAGCGACGAATGCAGCCCGTCCGCCCCGACCACCAGGTCGAAGCGCCGCCGGTCGCCGCCCGCGAAGACGATGTCGACACCGTCCGCGTCCTGGGTGAGCTCGGCGATCCGGTCGCCGAAGAGGTACTCGACACCATCGCGGGTGTCCTCGTAGAGCACCCGGGCCAGGTCGCCGCGCAGGATCTCGATCTCCGCGATGAACCCGTCGCCACCGTCGTCTTCGACAGCGAAGGTCTCCAGCACTTTCCCGTCCGCGTCGACGGTGTACGCGCCGGCGGTGTCGGTGCAGGCCGCGCGCACCGCCGCGTCCAGTCCCATGCGCGCGATGGCCTCCTTGGCCACCCCGCGCGCGTCCACCGCCTGACCGCCCGGACGCAGTTCGGGAGCCCGCTCCACCACTGTCACCTCGGCTCCGCGTCGACGCAGCCAGTGGGCCAGCGCGGGGCCCGCGATGCTCGCGCCCGCCACCAACACGCGGGGACCGCTCACCCGCTCCCCCGTCCGGATCTCGGAGTCGTCGACGCCCATCATTGCCTCCCTGTGTTTCCTCCCGCGCTGGAACGTCCAGCACAGGCCCACCGCTGTCGGTGCATTCAGCGGTATCGACGACGGATCCACGCGGAATTCATCGGTACAGCCGGAATCGCGTCGACGCTCTTCGCGCACAGCCGAACTCGGCCTCCCGGGCGACAACGCACGCTGGGCCGGAACGAGCAGGTGCGGCTTGCTGATCCGAGCGCGACCTCGAAGCAGCGATCGGAAATCTAGCGGCGCTAGACAAACTGGCATACGAGTGTTACCGTTGCTCCAGTTTCTAGCGATGCTAGATTTCCGGAAAGGGAAGCCGAAATGCTCGTTGTCACCGGCCAGATCATCGCCGCCGTCGCCGTTCTCGCCAATGCCGTCGTCTACGGCACCGATGTCTGCGGGGCCGTCATCACGCGGTCCGTCTACCGCAAGCTCGATGACGCGACCGTGACCATCAGTGCGGGATGGGGGCACTACTACGGCGATAGACGCATGCCGGTCTTCGGTGCGGGCGGTGTGGTCACCGCGGTGCTCACGCTGCTGATCGCGCTGTTGGCCGGACAGACCGGCGCCGCTGTCGCGGCGGGCATCACCGTGGCGGCGCTGCTGACCTGGCTCGCCTTCTACGTCCGCATCGCCAAGCCGATCAACACCCAGCAGACCGCCGCTGCGCAGAGCGGCATCATTCCGGCCAATGCCCGTGCGCTGCAGGACAAGTGGGACAGCATTCTGAAGTACCGGGTCGCCCTGCAGTTCATTGCCATCGCCGGACTGTGCGCCGCGCTGATCCTGTTCTGATCTCCGCGTACCCGACAACTTCCGGCCGATCGCCGGGGCACATCCGATATCGAATTCACCGAGGAGTAATCGACATGACCTTCACCGCCAATGAACAGCAGTTCCTCGCGGAGGCCGGGATCGGCCGACTGGCCACGGTGTCGCCGGACGGCGTCGTGCAGAACAACCCGACCAGCTATCGGGTGAACGCCGACGGCACGATCGACATCGGAGGTATGCGGATGCGGGCCAGCCGCAAGTACCGCAACGTCGAGGCGGGAAGCCGGGTGTCGTTCGTCGTCGACCAGCAGGTTTCCTTGGAGCCGTACGTGATTCGCGGCATCGAGGTACGCGGCACGGCCGAGGCGCTCGATGACGAGGAGCCGCCGTTCCCGCCCCAGGAACGCGCGGTCATCCGGATTCGCCCCGACCGGATCATCTCCTGGGGCATCGACGGCGGATCCTTCGACTTCACCAGTCGCGGCGCCGAATAGTCGGATAAACCAGGCGATCCGTCGCGAAAGGCACTGGATCACAAGCACTTCGCGATCTTTCTACTGACCGGACAAGCCCGGAGCCGCTCAGCCGAGCAGCTCCGGGCTTGTTCTCATGCCGGAGCGGCAACCGCCACCGAAGTCAGCACTGACCTATTTTATGTACCGTCACATAGCGGTACGCTGATTGTCGGCTCATTCGATGGAAAGGCTACCGCGATGGCAACCGATCAGGCTCCCCCTGAGACATCGATGTCTGGCGATGCGCTACATGCCGAGGATGTCGGTTATCACAAGTCGTTACACCCGCGCCAGCTGCAGATGATCGCGATCGGGGGCGCGATCGGCACGGGTCTGTTTCTCGGTGCGGGCGGCCGTCTGGCGACCGCGGGACCAGGACTCTTCTTGGTCTACGCAGTCTGTGGACTGTTCGTCTTCTTCATCCTGCGAGCGCTCGGCGAGTTGGTACTGCATCGCCCGTCGTCGGGCTCGTTCGTCTCCTACGGCCGGGAGTTCTATGGCGAGAAGCTCGCCTTCATCGCCGGGTGGATGTATTTCTTCCAGTGGTCCATGACCGGCATCGTGGACATCACGGCGATCGCCACGTACGTCCACTACTGGGGTGCCACACAAGCGATTCCGCAATGGGTGATAGCTCTGATCGCCCTCACCATCGTGGTCGGTATCAACCTGATTTCGGTCCGATGGTTCGGGGAGCTGGAGTTCTGGGCCGCGCTGGTCAAGGTCATCGCGCTGGTGACGTTCCTCGTGGTCGGCACCGTATTTCTCGCCGGCAGATTCACCATTCAGGGCGACCGTACCGGTTTGGGGATGGTGTCCGCACACGGCGGACTGTTCCCGACCGGCATGTTGCCTCTCGTCTTCGTGACCACCGGTGTCGTGTTCGCCTACGCGGCAGTCGAATTGGTCGGCATTGCCGCCGGCGAAACCGAGAACCCGGAGAAGATCATGCCCCGAGCAATCAACTCCGTCATCGCCCGCGTGGCACTGTTCTACGTCGGATCACTGGTGCTACTCGGATTGCTGCTGCCCTATACGGCTTTCAAGTCGGGTGAGAGCCCGTTCGTCACCTTCTTCGCGAAACTCGGCATCCACGGCGCCGGGTCCATCATGAACGTGGTCGTACTGACCGCAGCATTCTCCAGCCTGAATGCCGGACTGTATTCCACTGGCAGGATCCTGCGGTCGATGTCGATGAACGGCAGTGCCCCTACCGCGGCATCGCGGATGTCTTCCTCCGGAGTGCCGTACGTCGGCGTTCTGGCGACCGCCACCATCGCACTGGTGGGAGTGGGGCTCGACGCGGTCGTTCCGGACAAGGCATTCGAAATCGTGTTGAACATGTCGACACTCGGCACGATGACCTCGTGGGCGACAATCGTGCTCTGCCAACTTCAACTGTGGCGCTGGGCACGCACAGGACGCGCACAACGCCCGGCGTTCCGGCTGATGGGTGCCCCGTACACGAGTATCGCGACGCTGATCTTCCTGGCGGTCGTCGTCGTGCTGATGGCCGTCAGCGACGATGCTGTGCAGCGTGGCGCTGTCCTTGCTGCTGTGTGCGTTATGGCGCCGCTGCTGATTGTCGGTTGGTTCCTCGTACGCGGGCGAGTGTTGAAGGCGATGCAAGAGCGTATCGGATTCACCGGCCAGTTCCCGATAGTCGCAGAACGACCGCTGCAACACGAGGCAGGTCGACCCACCACATCGCAGGAGGAACAGTGAGTCGGCTGGACCGCGCCCTCGGCAAGGTCGAGTGAGCTATTCGAATCAGTGGCTGGTCAGTGCCTGGCCCGGTCGCAATACCGTTCCGCACTCCCCCGTCTTCTGGTAGTCGGACAGCAGGTGCGAGAGGACATCGCTCGAATACGCACGCAGTTGCAGGAGTTGCCGGTCACCGTGCACGACGTCTTTGCGGACCCAGTCCTCGTCGGGGCTCGAAGTGTCCTGGGACTGCTGGAGTCGGTAGTAGTCGCGGGACATCCGTGGATCGACGGTGAGCCCGTTCTGCATCCAAAGTCCATGGCTGTGTACGAAAGTGGGCTCGAGGTCCTCGAATACGTAGTCGGCGAGGCTGACATGGGCCGTACCGGCTTTGATGTCCGCGATCCGCGAATCGGTGAGCCCGGCCATATCGATCAGCCGTAGTCGCGATGTCAGCGAACTTCCGCCCATGTCAGGCGCCAGCAATGTGCCCTTGTCCAGGTTCAGGATGTCGGCGTAGCCGTTGAAGTAGCGTCCGAATCGAAGCGCGATCCAGCACAGCGGCACATCGGAATTGCCGCGATAGGTCTCGGCATTGCCCGCCCATGCCACACCGGACGGGATCAGCGCGGCGACCAGGACCAGCGCGACCAGCGCCCGACCACGCCTGCCCAGCACGGCCAGCACCTCCGCCGCGGAGATCACGACGACGAATGCGCCCAGCGCCCACACCGGGGTGGCGAACCGGAACTGCGCCATCCAATCGGGGCGCAGCACGCAGTAGGAAAGGATCGCCAGCGCCAGCGGAACCAACAGGGCGACAAGGCTTTCGCGCCGCTTACTCGCCCAGACGAGGGCGAGCACGACCACTCCGGCGCCCGCGACGACCGCCGGCGTGCCCGCATAGTGCACCAGGTCCGTGACCCTGGTCAGATCGTGCACGGTCGGCACCGACTGATGCTTGGCGACCGCCGTGTTCGCCACGAGCCGGCCGAACTCACTGATCCGCCACGCCAGATACGCGCCGAACGGAATCGCAAATGCCACACCGGAATACAGCACATTGCGCAGCGCGGTGAGCCAGGTGGCACGCCGCACCAGGATCAGCGAAACCAGCGGGTATGCGGCCAGGTAGATCATGCCGTCGGGCCGGGTCAACGCCGCGAACGCCGCCAGTGCCCCGGCCGTCACCGTGACCGCCGGTGTCCACAACCGCTGATCCAGCACCGCCAGAAACAGGCGGACGGCCAGAACACACACGGTCAGCGCGAACAGCGCGTTCTCCAGACCGGAGAAACACCAGATCACGAACGACGGAATCAACGCCAGCACAACGCCGGTGACGAGGGTGACCAGCGCGGGCCACCGCGTCACTCGTCGCGCGGCGAGGTGACACGCGACCAGGATTCCGGCACAGCAGAGCAGTCCGATCGCCTTCGGATACAGCACGAAGTCCGGGATGCCGAAAATGGAGCCGGAGTCGAACAGATGGCACCATTTGCCCACCACGAGCACCAGCAGCCACGTGGGATCGGAAAACCCTTCGACGGGTTGCGCCCCGGGCTGCAGCACCGGCCCCAGACCTGCGGCGACGCTGCGCGCATAGGCGAACGTGATTCCCGCATCGTCCACTACCCAGTTGCCGTACTGCGCCGCCCGCCATGCCAGCAACGCCACGCCGCTCAGCACCGCGGCCACCGCTGCCCACACCGACCGGCCACGCTCTTGCCGCACATCTTCCGACACCCCGGCGGAAGTTTGCGGCCGAGATGTCACTACCTCGATCATTCGTCAGAACCCACGTTCGAAAGCTGTTGCCAGGGAAGGCAACAGCCTTCGTCCACTGGCGATTGTCCATGGACTCCGATTGATCCTGATGCACAGCTGGGCAGCTGTCAATTTGGTTGTCACCAACAGCGGCACGGCCGATGCACGCGCCGTTCGCGCCGGTGTCGGCCGGAAAGCCGTTCCGCTCCCGGCAATCCACGGGCACCACCTGTGGTGTTCATCACCCGCCGGCGTTCCGAATTCCGTTCTCCGGGTGGGTGTCCGACGAGCGGAGGCGATCGGCACAACGCCGATCGCCTCCGATTCGCGAAAAACTATTCGGCAGTGAGCAATTCGGCGGCCTGCGAACCGATGAACATCGTCGGCGCGTGAGTGTGGCCACGCACCAGCACCGGCATGATCGACGCATCGGCGACTCGCAAGCCCTCGACGCCGCGCACTCGCAGCTGCGGATCGACCACACTGCCCTCATCCGAACCCATCCGGCAGGTGCCGGCGGGGTGATAGAGGGTGTGGGAGTAGCCGTTGAGGGTTTTGGCCCGGGTCTCCTCCGACTCCGGCGCGCCGGGCGCGTCCGGCGGGTAACACAGGCCGCGCAGCACCTCTCGCATCGCGGCGGTATCGGCCAGTTCGGAGCAGACCTTCAGACCGGCCATGAGGGCCGCGCGGTCTCTGTCGTCGCTGAGATACTTCGGATCGATGAGCGGCTTGGCCAGCGGATCCTTCGAGGCGAGCGTGATCGTGCCGCGGCTGTGCGGGCGCAGCAGCACCGCGGCCAGGACGACGGCGTGTTCGGTGGGATCCGCGAGCCCCTCGTGGAAGAACGGCGCCGGCGCGAAGACCAACTCCAGGTCGGGATATTCGAGTTCGGCCGAGCTGCGGATGAATCCGTAGGCCTCACCGACATTGGAGGTGAGCATGCCGCGATGACGCAGCAGATAGTTCAGCAGCTGGACCGGTTTCTCGGCGTCGAACAGCGAATCGGAATCCACGCGGTATCCCAGCGCCGCGGTGAGGTGGTCCTGCAGATTGGCGCCGACCTCGGGAGCGTGCTGACGCACCTCGATCCCGTGCTCGTCGAGTTGCGCGCGATCGCCGATACCCGAGAGCATCAGCAGTTGCGGAGTGTTGATCGCGCCGCCGCACAGGATGACCTCCTTGCGCGCGGTGATCGTCCGCAACGATCCGCGGTGTGAATACTCCACGCCCACAGCGCGATTCCCGTCGAACAGCACCCGGGTCGCGGTCGCCTCGGCGAGCACGGTGAGGTTGTCGCGCTTCATCGCCGGACGCAGATATCCGTCGGCGGTGCTCCAGCGGCGGCCACCGCGCTGGGTCACCATGGTCCGCGTGAAGCCTTGTGGCTCAGGAAGATTCGGCTCCTCCACGGTGTGACCGCGTTCGGCGACCGCCCGCAGGAATACCGAGGTGGACGAGCGCGGGCTGCGCTGGTGGGAGACGTGCAGCGGTCCGGCGATGCCGTGATCGTCGCGGGCGGAACCCTCGACGTTCTCGATGGTGCGGAAATGCTTTACCGCCGAAGCGAATCCCCAGCCGGGCCCGGCGGCCTGTTCCCAGTCGTCGTAGTCGGCCTCGAATCCGCGCACCCACATCATGGCGTTCATCGACGAGGAGCCGCCGAAGGTCTTGCCGCGCGGCCAGTACACCGACCGTCCGTCCAGCCCCGGCTGCGGTTCGGTGGCATAGTTCCAGTCGTAATCGCCCTGGAACAGTTTGGCGAAACCGGCGGGGATGTGAATGAACTTGTCCTTGTCCGCCTTACCGGCTTCCAGCACCACCACCGACCGCTTCGGATCCGCACTCAGTCGCGCTGCGAGCACCGCTCCCGCCGACCCCGAGCCCACGATCACATAATCCGCACCGACATCTTCGGTCACCCTCGCCGCCTTTCGTACGCCTAGTGAGAAGATACGAGAGATTCACCATCATCGCGGCAGGAATGCGCCACGGCGGCGACGCGATTCCCCGAATCTCGCGGCCCGTCGACCGCGACCGCCAACCCGACCGCAGACAGCGACGCAGGGCTCAGTGACCGCGATATCGCTATGCAGGCCAACGCGATCCAGTTCCACGAGCGCGATGCGGCATCGTTGCCATCACGAGGGTATGCGCACCGGAATATTCTCATCGCGGGAACGATTGCCACACTAGTGATTTCGCGCCTGAATCGCATGAATCGTGGGCCCGCGGACCGCCCGGGTCGAGGTGCTCGACCGAATTCGACGGTGGCGAGCATGCGACGAGCGAGGCCATCGCATCATGACTTCTTATATATGGCCTGGTATATACTAACCAATAGATATTGCCGCGATAGCGTCGAACCCCTGGTCACCCACGGGCGACATGCCCGCGACCGAGGTTGGCGGTCCAGCCTCGCGCGGTACTGCACGCCAGAGGTAGTGAGGTAGTCATGCCCGAACCCGCGTTCCTTCCCGAGCCGTTCACCGCCCATGCCTCCCCCGAGGCGCTCGCGGACCTGGGCGCCCGACTGCGGGCCACGCGCTGGCCGGACGCGCCCGAGGACGTCGGCTGGTCACTCGGCACGGACCTCACCTACCTCCGCGACCTGGTCGCCTACTGGGCCGACGGCTTCGACTGGGCAGCCCAGGAGAAGGCGCTGTCCGAATTCCCGCGCTTCCGCACCCGGCTCGACGGACTCGGCATTCACTACGTGCACGCACGGGCCGTCAACCCGGTCGGCCCGGTGCTGCCGCTGGTGCTGTGCCACGGCTGGCCGGACTCGTTCTGGCGCTACACGAAGATCATTCCGCTGCTGACCGACCCCGGAGCGCACGGCGGCGACCCCGCCGACGCGTTCGACGTGGTCGTGCCCGACATGCCCGGCTACGGATACTCCGACCGCCCTACCGGCCCACCACTGGACTCGATCGCCGTCGCGGATCTGTGGGCCCGGCTGCTGGACGGCCTCGGCTACCAGCGGTTCGGCACCGTCGGCGGCGACATCGGCAGCGCCGTGAGCAACTTCCTGGCGCTGAACCACCCCGAGCGGGTCACGGCGGTCCACCGTATGGACGCCGGGGTGCCGGTCTACGCGGGAGACCCCGCCGACCTGACGCCCGAGGAGCGCACCTGGATGGCGGACATGGCGACCTGGGGCACGGCCGAGGGCGCTTACATGGCGATGCACCGCACCAAACCACAGACCGCGGCAGTCGGGCTCACCGACTCCCCAGCAGGGCTCGCCGCGTGGATCGTCGAGAAGATGCGGGGCTGGAGCGACTGCGACGGCGACATCTCGCGGTCCTTCACAATGGACGAGGTCCTCACCAACGTCACGATCTACTGGCTCACCGAGACCATCGGCACCTCGATGCGGATGTATCGCGCGAACAGCGAGATCCCGACCGCACAGCATGCCCGCCGGGTCGAGGTCCCCTCCGGCTTCACGGTGTTCCCCGGCAACATCAGCCGGGCGCCAAGGACGTGGCTGGAACGCACCACCAATCTCGTGCGGTTCACCCAGGCCCCGCGCGGCGGACACTTCGCGCCGCTCGAAGAGCCCGAGTTCTACGCGGAGGAACTACGTGCCTTCTTCCGCCCCTACCGCGCCTGATTCCGCCGAGTGCCGGACGTTACATGCCCTTATACGAGGAACAGGAGAGTCCTACTCTGTGGGAATGACGGCTGATCAGAACGTGCCCAGCGGTGTCGAGGTCGCGATGCTGCTGCGGCGGGCGCAGCTGCGCAAGCAGATGGCCTGCGAAGCGGCGCTCGCTCAGGTGGGGATGACGTTGCCACAGTGGGGAATTCTGCTCGCCGTCGTGGCCGAACCTGATTCCTCCACCCACGCGCTGGCACTGTTCACCGGGCAGTCCGATCAATCCGCCGGCGCGGTGGTCGCCCGCCTCGAACAGCGCGGGTTACTCGCGCGCAGGCCCGGTGTCGGTAAGGCGATTCTGCACAGGATCACCCCCGATGGCGACGAACTCGTGCGACACTGCAACGCCATTGTCGAGGACGTGATGGCCCCTCTGATCGTCGGTCTCAGCGATCGGAGCCTGCGGAGCCTGCGAACCTCGTTGCAGTCGATTGCGGAGGCCGCCCTCCCGACGCCGACCAGGTCGGACGCCGTCGGCCTCAGCGGGCTGTCCGGGGGCCGAGACGCCGACGGGATCCTCAGCTGAATTCGACGGTGGCGAGCATGCGGCGGGCGAGCTCTTCGGGATCGCCTTCGCCGAGTCGCGAATCCTCCAGTGCGCCTTCACGCCACAGCGAGGCGTAGCCGTGGACCAGGGACCAGGCGGCGAGTTCCACGTCCCGGCGGCGTTCGGGCGCCACGCCGGTACCCGCGACGCCCTCGCGCAGGTACGCACCGGAGCGGGTTCGGGCGGCGATCAGTTGTTCGTTGCCGGTGTCGAGCAGGTCATGGCGGAACATGACTTCGAAGTGGCCCGGGTGCACGCGAGCGAATCGAATATAGGCGATCGCCACCTCGCGGAAATCCGCTCCGGCACTGTGTAGTTCGTCGGCGAGCAGGCCGAACCCCTCGATCGCGAGTTCGGTCAGCATGCCCTGGCGGTTCCCGAAGTGGTGCGCGGGGGCCGCATGCGAGACTCCGGCGCGCTGCGCGAGGGCGCGCAACGACACCGCATCGATACCCTCGGCCGCGATCTGCTCGGCCGCCTCGGCCAGCAATACCGCCCGCAGATCTCCGTGGTGATAGCGGTTCCTGGTCACCCGATGATCATGACCCACAATCTAGACATTGACAAGTTTCACGTCCGAGCCTAATCTAGCCATCGTCAAGATTCATCGGCTACTCAGGAGACCCTGATGGCACCTTTCATCGTTCTCGTGGTCGTCAGCGGCATCGCTCGCTTGGTCGGCCTCCTGCTCCCGGGCTGGCTCGATTCCTGGTCGCACGCCGTCCGCCTCGGCCTCGCGGCAATGTTCGTCCTGACCGCCAGCGCTCATTTCCTACAGCCCCGTCGCGACGCGCTCATCGAGATGGTTCCCCCGCGCCTACCTGCCGCGGCCAATCTGGTCACCTTGACCGGAATACTCGAATTGGCCGGTGCCGCAGGTCTTCTCATTCCACCCGTCGCACCCGTCGCGGCATTCTGCCTCGTGGCGTTACTCGTGCTGATGTTCCCGGCCAATGTCCGCGCGGCGCGCGCCCACGTCGGCCTGAAAACCGTTCCACTCCCGGCACGTACGGCGCTACAGGTCCTGTTCATCGCCGCCTGCGTCGTCGCCGCGTTCTGAATCCCGTTCTCCGAGAACGCGTTCATATGACACCGATGGTGCCGCAGCTCGTCAGCGGATTTGCGCACCATCGGGGAAATCGGTGGAACGAGTCAATGTCTCCCAGGTCGCGATGTCCTCATCGACGGATGCGCGGCCGGCGCTGACCAGACGTAGGGCGTCGGAGCCCAACAGCAGGTGCGCCGGGGGATTCGGGTCATCGAGAACGGTCAGCACGGCCGTTGCGGCCTTGACCGGATCGCCGAGCTGGTTGCCGCTGGCGGCCTGACGCGCGGTGCGGATCGGGTCGAACAACTCGTCGTAGTCGGCGATGGCGCGTTCGGCGCGAACCATGGACCGACCCGCCCAATCGGTGCGGAACGAACCGGGTTCGATTGCGGTGACGTGGATTCCGAATCCGGCCACCTCCTTGCCGACGGTCTCGAGAATCCCCTCCAGGGCGTATTTGCTGCCGCAGTAGGCGGACAGCCCCGGCACCGTCATCAGCCCGCCCATCGATGTGACAGCCAGAATGTGCCCGCTCCGACGCTCACGCATCCCCGGCAGTACCGCGCGAATGGTGGCCGCGGCCCCGAAGACGTTGACCTCGAACTGATCTCGCAACACCGACAGCGGCGTCTCCTCGAACGTGCCCTCGACGCCGTATCCGGCGTTGGCGATCACTACGTCGATCCCGCCGAAGGTGTTCTCGACCTCGGCGACCACCTCGAACACCTGTCGTTCGTCCGTGACATCCAACAACCGCGCGTACGCCCGCCCCGGCGCCAGAGCCTCGAACGCGGCCACGTCGTCAGGCTTGCGCACGGTGCCGCACACACGGTGACCTGCTTCGAGCGCACCCGCGGCGAAGGCGCGACCGAGCCCGCTACTGACACCGGTGATGAGAAAGAGTTTCGCCATGCCACAAAGTCTACACAGCGTTGATTTTTCTGCACGTGACGTAGATTACGCCAGGTAGGGACGGTACCCTCGGCTGCATGGCCACCAGTACGTCCCGCCGACGACACCGCGACACCCTGCGCAAAGGCGAGTTGCGCGAGAAAGCCATCCTCGACACCGCGGAATCCCTGCTGGCCGATCCCGGCCCCGACGCCATGACCGTCGAGGACATCGCTCGCGGGGCGGGCATCTCCCGCGGCTCGCTGTACTTCTACTTCGGGTCCAAGAACGAGGTCCTCACCGCACTCGTGGCCCGCACCCTCGAACAGCTCCGGTCCACCGCCCTGGTGCCGACCGCCGACACCGATCTCCCCCCGCGCGAGGCCATCGCCCTGGCCGTGCAAGGCACCGAAAGCATGTGGCGCGAACACGGTTCGGTCATGCGCACCGCCGTCGAATATTCCGCCCTCGTCCCCGAAATCGGCGACCTGTGGACCGAGGCCATCGCCACCAGCCGCGACGCCCTGACCCTGATCCTCGTCCGCGCCGGCCTCCCAGACGGCCCCGCCCCCACCGACGCCCCTGCCCTGGCCCAATCCCTCTGCTGGATGACCGAGAGAACCTTCTACCGCACCATCGTCGAATCCCCCGACCAACTCCCCACCACCGCCCGCACCTGCACCGAAATCTGGCACCGCGTCATCCCGGACAGCAACACCTGACGCAACGACAACGGGCCGCACCGTCCGTGACGATGCGGCCCGAGTATTCGGCGGATCAGTCCTCCGCGACGACCACGCGGACGTCGATGTTGCCGCGGGTGGCGTTGGAGTACGGGCAGACCTGGTGGGCGGTATCGGCCAGTTCCTGGGCCTGCTCGCGGGTCAGGTGCGGGAGGGAGACCTCGAGGGTCACCTCGAGCGTGAAACCGCCCGCGTCGTTGGAGCCGATGCCAACCCGGGCGCCGACGGCCGAGTCGTCGATGTTCGCCTTGGCCTTGCCGCCGACCAGGCGCAGGGCCGAGTGGAAGCACGCCGCGTATCCGGCGGCGAAGAGCTGCTCCGGGTTGGTGCCCTCGCCCGAGCCGCCCATCTCCTTCGGAATCGACAGCGCCACATCGATTTTGCCGTCGGTGGTGCGGGTCTGGCCGTTACGGCCGTCGCCGGTGGACAGCGCCTCTGCCGTGTACAGGACCTGCATCTCAGTTCTCCTTCGCGGTGTTGGCGCTCAGTGCGCCGTTGAGGCGCTGCAACAGGTGGTACAGCGTCCCGATATCTTCCGATGACATTCCGGCGGCCTCGCCGATCTCGGCGGGAAGACCGCAGGCCTTGGCGCGCAGCCGCCGACCGGGTTCGGTGAGTTCGATCTCGACGCGGCGCTCATCGGCCGCCGAACGATTCCGTGTCACCAAACCGGCCGCCTCGAGCCTCTTGAGCAGCGGCGACAATGTTCCCGAATCCAGCCCCAGCGCCGCACACAACTCACCGACGCTGCGACCTTCGCGCTGCTCCCACAGCGCCAGCATCACCAGATACTGCGGATAGGTCAGCCCCATCGCCTCGAGCTTCGGCCGGTACACCGCCGTCATCGACCGCGATGCCGAGTACAGCGCGAAGCACAGTTGCTGATCCAGAGCCAGTTGATCGGTCACACACAACAATGTAGTACACAACTTAGTTGTGCACAACCATTGTTTGTAGAGCTGCGTCACACCAGGCCATCGAGACCGCAGCGACGACCACACCCCCATCGGCCGTAACCCACCACGCCGAGGGGCTACCGAATCACCTCAGCCGGAGACAACCGCGGACACGGCACCCAGAGCGGGGCGCGGCGCGCGGCCCAGGATCTCGGCAAGGTCCCCGGTCGGCGTCCCGGTCCATCCACCACGGAACGCGCGATACACACCCAGTAGAACTTCGGTGAACTCCCCCGGAATCTCTTGCCCGGCAAGAGCATTCAGGAACTGCTCGTCCTCGATGGGCTGATAGCCGACAGGTTCCGCCGCGATCGTGGACGCCAGCTTCGCCAGATCGTCCCAGTCGATGCTGTCCGCGGCGGTCAGCGTGTAGCACCGCCCACGATGCCGGTCGGAGACGAGCACCCGAGCGGCAGCCTCGGCCAGGTCATCGATATGAGCCGGTGCGGTGCGCGAGCGTCCGGCCGGAGCCGCGAGCGTTCCGGCGGCGATGTCCGTCTCGGGAACCAGATGGCGCAGCTGTTCCAGAACAGGCCGACCGAACAGCTCCCCACTGGCACCGGCGACCTCGCCGACGTCCACGCCATCGCCGCCGCGGTGCTGGCCGTCGACGCCCACCCCGCCCCCGACGACACGGACCGAGCCCGCCGCGTCACCATCGTCCTGGACGGCCTACGCCCACCCGGCTCGTCGGCCACCCCGCGACGACACTGAATCTCCGGCGGACCTCAGACCGGCGACGGCGGGATGTTCGCCAAACGTTCGGCCTCGGCATCGACCGCGGCGGCGTCCATGTACGCCTCGGTGGTCAACTCGAGCATGCTGGCCCAGCGAGTGATGCGCGGGCGCCAGCGCTGGATGTAGGCGCGAGCGTTCGCGGCCTCGGCGACGTTCCCGCCCGCCTCGGCCGAGTTCTGCGCCGCCATGGCCGCGGACACCGTGTTCTCGGCCAGCGCGAGCTGTTCGCGACAGTGGTCGGGGGTGAAGATCTCCTCGCGGACGGTGTCCGCCTCCACCTGCAAGTTGCTGATCAGGCTGCGCAACCGCGGATCGAGCGGCTGAATGCTGGGCCGCCCCGCGTCGGCGGCGGCCTTGGCCCGGCGCGCCCGGCGTTCGGTGTCGCGGCGCTCCCACTCCTCCAGCTGCTCCCGGTACTCCTCGACCGCGGCCTCGGTCACCGAGCGATAGACCAGCCGCGCGGTCAGCGACATCCGCTCCGCGCCTTCGTGATCGAGGATCACCGCGCCGACGTGCTCGAACGGCTGTCCGGGATCGGGCAGGTCCTCCACCCGGGCGTCCAGTACGTCGTGATAGTGCTGTTCGGTGACGTCGTCGCAGGTGATGTCGAACAGCGCGGTGCCGACCTCCACGAAGGTGCGGCAGACGCGCCCGGTGACCTCCTCCGGCGAACCGAATTGTCCCCCACCGTGATCCACCCGGCTGGTGCCGTCGAACCTGGTGTAGGTGATCTCCCAGCTATAGGTTTCGGGCCCGTTCATCGCTGTCCTCCGTCGGCACATGATCGGTTGGCCTGCAGATCGATCCGGTAGGCACCGTAGCCCACCACCGGGATCGACAGGCCGGAGATCAACTAGTCCGCAGGCAGTTCGATGCCCTCCGCGGCGGCCTTGGCGGCCACCTCCTCCGGAAATACATTGCGGAACAGGTACAGATCCTGCCCCAGACGCCACCCCGGCGCCAGCGCAACCGCATAGCGTTCGAAGTAACCGAGCTGTTTACCCATCAGAATCAGCTGCTCGGGCCCCGCAGCACCGCGGCGCTTGCCGAATTCGATCAATCGCGCGGCAACCTTACCCATGTCCAGTTTGGCGAGCTTGCCCGAAAGCACCGGCGCGAGCGCGGTCGCGAGCTGGCGGCCGATGGTCGCATCGTCACCGGAGTCCGCCTCGACCAGATCCAACTCCCGCAACGCCCGTGCGACCGGCCGGAAATCGCCGTCGATGGCACTGGCGTGGAACAGCGCGCGCACGAAATCCCGCCACGGCGGCGACATCGTGCCGACGATGCCGAAATCGAGCATCGCCGCACGCCCGTCGTCCAGCAGCCACAAATTGCCCGCATGGACGTCACCGTGGAAAAGCCCGTGCACCACAACGCTTTCCAGCCACGCCTTGACCAACCGGCGAATCAGCAGCTCCGGATCCGGATGCACCGCACGGATATCGTCGAACCGGTCCAGCGGCAACCCGCTCATCCGTTCCATGCACAACACCCGCGGACCCGAATACTCCGGGTACACCTCGGGAATCGCGACACTGGCATTGTCGCCGAAGGCGCGCAGATTCTCCCGGGCGCGAACCTGGTTGCCCGCCTCGTTCCGGAAATCCAGTTCGGCGACGGTCGTCTCATACAGATCGCGCACCACACCACCGGCATTGGCGACCCGGGCGTTCTCCGACCGGCGCTCCATCATCCGGGCCAGCCGGAACGCCGCGCGCAGATCGACGATCATGCGCCGGGCGATATCGGGCCGCTGCACCTTCACCACGGCGGGACGGCCGTCGGCCAGAACACACCCGTGCACCTGCGCCACCGAGGCCGCCGACAACGGAGTGTCGTCGAACTCGCGGAACAGCTCGTCGATCGGACGGCCCAGATCGGCCTCGACGATCTTGCGTGCGTCGACACCCGGGAACGGCGGCACATCGTCCAGGCAGCGCAGACAGGCATCGGCCAGTTCGGGCGGGAACGCACCGGGTGAGGAGGCGATCAGCTGGCCCAGTTTGACGAACATCGGACCGAGCGCCTCGAAGCCGTCGACCACACCGTCGGCCATGGCATGCCGGCGCTTGGCCTTACGCAGCCCACCGCGCACCACCCGGCGTACCACACAGCCGCCCAGCACCGTACCGATGGCCGCAGTGCGCCGGAATTCGGCGAATCCGAACTTCTCCAGGGCCGGACGGACCACCTGCTCGCCGGACCGAGCCGAGGCCGTCGCCGATCCCGCCGTCACCGTGCGACCGCCGCACCTGCGCGGCCGTTCCACTGCGCGCTGTCCGATATTGCGACCATCTCCTCGCTCGCCGTCCGGGAGCAGGGCTCCACGGACATCGCCGCTCCGAATGCCGCACCCTCCCGAACACCGGCATCCAGGTGTACGGCACAGAGTGTACGGCCCGTCGCCGGGGCGCCGGTTCACACCGGCACGCCGAGTCCGGCCGCCAGAACCGGCCAGGATCGCTTCAGCGCGTCCTGCCAATACCCCCAGGAATGGGTGCCGGCCGGTTCGAAGTCGAAGGTCGCGGGGATGCCGAGCTGCCCGAGACGGGTCCGCAGATTGTGCGTGCACCAGTTCACCGCCGCCTCGATGACGCCGCCGATCACCATCTGATCGGCATAACCGGATACTCCCGGCAGCATGTGCGGACCGTTGTAGGTGTCGTACATCCCCGCAATGCCCGATCCGCTCGAGATGAACAGCTTCAGCCCGCGCAACCCGGCGGCGTGCAGGTACGGATCGTTGGCGGCCCACATCGGATCGTCGTCGGGTCCGTACATGTTCTGCGTATCGCCGCCGCCCCAGTCCTCGACGGCGAGTTTGACGAATTCCCGGCCGATCGGATCGCTGATCTGCGCGCATCCGCTGTAGGCGGCCACCGCGCGGTACAGGCCGGGCTTCGCGATCGGCAGTTGCAGCACCGAAGTCCCCGAAGTGGACAGTCCCGCAACGGCGTTCGCACCCGTCGTGGCGAAGCTCGCCGCGATCAGCGGCGGCAGTTCCTCGGTGAGGAACGTCTTCCATTTGTACAGGCCGAGTTTCGGGTCGCGCGCCCGCCAATCGGTGTAGTAACTCCACCGGCCGCCGACCGGCTGCACCACGATCACCTGTTTACCGGAGAGGAAACGTTGCACATCGGTATTGCGCTGCCAGGTCGCCGAATCCTGCCCTCCCCCACCGCCGTTGAGCAGATACAGCACGCCCGCGGGCGCTTTCGGATCGACCGGCCGCTGGACGTTCACCATGATATTGGTGTTCATCGCCGCCGAATGCACCCGCAGCTGAACGGTATTCGCGTTCACCGCCCAGGTACCGGTGACGGCCGAGCCGTCGGGCGCCTCGGCCGCACTCGGCGCCGCGGTCGACACAGCGACCGCGACGCTCACCACGGCCGCGAATACGCCGGTACGCAACATATTTCGAATCATCGAAACTCTCTGTACTGTTCCCCGGCCCGTACCGGGAAAGGTGGTGCGACGCGCGTATGCCTGCCGGGCAGCGGAATTCGCTTCGCCCGGCAGGCACACGCACGATGGAGGGATCGGCCGTCAGAGCTTCCCGCCGCCGCCGAGCAGCCACGGGTTGAAGGTGCACTTCAACGGCACGCTGGGATCGAGGGTGTTGAGGATGATCGACAGCACCCGCGGGGAGTACATCATCGTGAGGTGATCGGACAGGTCCTGATCACAGCCGTCCTGCAGGGTGATGTTGTGCACCGTCGCACCCGGGCCGGGCTGCAGGAACGTCAGGTTGTACGGGGTGGTGACCTCGTCGTAGCGGGTGCCCACGACCGTGTAGTTCACCCCGGGCATGGTGTCGCCGCCCGCATTGAGCTTGTTGACGAAGTCCGAGCCGACGGTCTGCTGAATTCCGGAGTGTCCGACGAAGATCTCGATCAGGCCCAGCACGTCGATGCCGAAGTTGTTGATGGCCCGGCCGAGTGCGCCGATACCGTCCAGCGTGGTGCCGTGATTGGTGGCGCCGAAGGTCATCTCGTGATCGACCTTCGCCGCGCCGCCCTCGTACTTCAGGTACCACCGCGACATCGCCCCGCCCTGCGAGTGGCCCACGATGTTCACCTTCGGCGCACCGGTCGAGGCCAGCACGCGATCGACGAAGGTCGCCAGCTGCTTGGCCGAGTCCGGGATGTTCTCGGTGCCGTTCGCGCCCGGCAGCACCGATCCCAGTCCGCCACCGGCCAGCAGATTCGACTCGCCGTAGTTGAACGTGTAGACGCAGTACCCGGCATCCTTGATCGGCTGACTGACGTACGCGAAGTTGTCGTAGGCGTTCTCCCACGTCCCGTGGACCAGCACCACCGGTTCGGGATGCTGCGCGGTCGGCTTGCAGTTCCAGTCGTTGGTCCCCGGCGGGGCCACATTCGGATGCAGCAGCGAATAGCCGAAGGCGGCAAGGAATGCCGTACTCGCCGGGCCGTAACCGACGGTGTCGGAGGATGTTCCGCCCTGCGAGCCCGAGCTCGAGCCCGAACCGCCGTAGCAGTCGCCCGATCCGTTGCCCGACCCCGCACCGCTGCCCGAGGTGCAGGCCGAACCCGTACCGGCACTACCGGTGTCGACGATCGGCTTGGCGGCCTTGTTCTTCAGCCCCTTGGCGATGAAGTCCGCGAGCGTTTGCCCGGTCGGGTGCTGGGCCGGAGCCGGCGCCTGCGCCGGATCGGCATTCGCCCCGACGCAGCCGAAGCCCACGGTGAGCAGTGTGACACCCATGAGGACCACAGCACGCAAGGACCGGGCGCGGGTAGTTCGTCTCATTCCAAACCTTCCTGCAGAACCACGACGTTCTCGGTTTCGTTGCCCGCGAAGCGATTTGCGGGCATCCGAACTGCGCTCACGCTAGGGTCCGGCAACAGGGCTTCGATATGGTGTGACCAGGGCTCTTCGAAATCTCACTAGTGCGCTCGACAGTGCCGGTGAGAGTCCACAATCCTGGGCGAATACATTGCCGGGGCAGAACCGCCCCGGTGCACGCCGCACTTACCGAATCGATCACCGCCGGACCGGAATTCCGTTCCCATCACGAAACGATCACGAATACTGCGATCCAGCGCGGCGACAACCGCCCGGCGTTCGACTCCTCAGCGCGCCTCGACGGCGATTCTGCTGGCCTCACCGTGAAATGCCTTCGCAATGGCATTCCATGCCGCGGGAAGTTCGTCGGTGAAGGACGGCCACGCGTGCGTGCCGGTCGGCTCGTATTCGACGGTCGCCGGAATGCGCAGTTGCGCAAGACGTTCCGCGAACCGCTCGGTGCATGCCAACGCACCGGCTTCGAGTGCGACGCCGCCACCGGACTGTTGCAGCGCGCCGAGCACGTTCGGCGCATCGGCGATGGCCTCGAGATCGGGCAGACCGGGCACACCGGTCGCGGCCGAGAGATAGATCGCGGTGCCGCGCAACGTCGCCGCACCGAGGAAGCTGTCGTGCGCGAGCCAGGCCGGGGAATTCGGCGGCCCCCACAGATTTTCGGGATTTCCGCCGCGCGAGGCCACGGTGATGCGAGTGACCGCCTCGCCGACATTGTCCGCGGTGGAATAACACCCGCTGATCCCGGCGACCGCGCGGAAGAAACCCGGATGCCGCTGCGCGAGCATCATCGCGCCCTGCGCGCCCATCGAGACGCCCGCGACCGCGCGGCGACCGTCGGTGTGCAGATAGGACTCCACGATCGGCGGCAGCTCATCGATCAGGAATGTCTCCCACCGGTTCAGGCCCAGGGTGCGGTCGTAATGCTCCCAGTCGCTGTACATGCTGCCGACGCCGTCACCGGTCAGCACCACGTCCACCGGTTTGTCCGCGAAGAATTCCGCGGCATGTCCCTTGGTCAGCCAGTCGGAGGTCGGCGAGCCGTCCACGCCGTCCAGCAGATACAACGCCGGATGCGGTCCCGGGCCCGCGCCGCGCAGGACGTCGACCGGGATCACCCGGCGCATCGAGCCCGAGCGCACATACAGGCGCTCCCAGTGCGCTCCGCGAGTCTCGGTGCGCACCAGGGCCGATCGACTCGACGCCGCACCCAGGGCGGGCGGACCGGCAGGCACCGGATCGGCGCAGACGGGCGCGGCGAGGATAGCGGTGGCCAGCAATGCCGCCACCGTGCCGAGGGACGTACGAACGGTCATAACACGCCGGAACCGGCGTCGCGCACGAGCCCGCGCGCATGATCCCGATCGATCCTGGCGGTGCTCACACGTACTCCTTCGGGCAAGGCAAAGCATCCTCGGTGGTCACAGGGGAATGACCGGGCGCGGAGCCCCGCCGGACGCTGGGGTGAGGGTTGCGTCCGGCGGGTCGGGTCCACCCGCACATGCACCGGAGGGCGGGAGGGGTTGGAAGTCCAGTTGCCGTGGTGCGTACGTGCGTTGCCGGGTGGGTGGTTTCGGGGCACCACCCGGCGGTGGCTGGTGTGACGACCGGACCGGCGCACTCCTTCCTGTTCCGGGTACGGTGCCGACACCTTTTCGCGGCGCCGACCGCGCAAACACCGGCGCCGCATGCAGATCACGATACGGCTACGGAACCGGTTCGTGGGCGGTACGTCAGCGATCCGATGACAATTCATGAATTGCTCGCCGAACGCCTAGGGGTGACACACAAATGCCCATCCGGATGCGTTTCCGGCCGCTTTCACACCGAATTCCCGGACGCCACATTGCGATCGCCCGAACCCGGCCGGGATGCGCGGGGTTTCAGCACCCGTCGGGAGCCGGAATCCCTTGCAGCCGTTGGTCGACCCAGGCCGCGGCCTCGGGATAGCCGAGCGCGTCGGCGATCAGATGTTCGCCCAGCACACTCCGGTAGACCGCCCGCGCCCCGAGCGCGCACTGCTGTGCGTAGTAGTCCCGAGCGCCCTCGGCGGGGATCCAGAACTCCTGCTCACCCTGGTAGACGTACAGCGGCACAGGCGATTTCATCCCGTTCATCGCGGTGATCGTGTAGATCCGGTCGGCCAGGGGACTGTGCAGCGCATCGGGCATGTCCGCGGCCACGTCGGCGGGCAGCATCAGCACACCGGCCGCGCCGAACGTGCTGTCGCAGGTGTCCTTCAACGGTGAGATCGCCGCCCAGCGCGCCAGATTGTTCATCCGGGACAGGATCTCCGGACGCTCCCTGGCCACGCCGAACGTCGCGGCCAGGAACACGCCCGAGGCCAGATTCGCGTTCATGCTGCGGGCCAGCATCCGATAGTCGGCGGGGACCCCACCCAGCGCCGCACCGACGATCACCGTCGCCAATTCCGGTGCGTAGGAACCGATCAGCGCGACCGCGCCACGGGTGGCGATGGCCCCGCCGGAGTAACCGTGCATGGCGAAACGACTGGCCCCGAATTCTTCCGGGCGCAGGTTGCGCACCGCGCGAATCGAATCGAGTACCGCATGTCCGGCGACATAGGGTTCGGCATAGGCCATCCGCGGCCCCTCGTGATCCGGGATCAACACGGCGTATCCGCGCAGCACCGCCAGTTGCGTCGTCGGCGGGAGGTCGTCGCCGAGGCTGGAATGCGCGTTGAAGCCGTGGGCCAGGGTGTAACCCGGGGTGCAGGCGCGTCCGAGCGCATCGATCGCCAGGTTGTTCACCACCACCGGCCGCTCCCCCGACCCCGCCCACGCCGCGGCCGGAATCACCAGTGTGGCAGTGCCGAACGAGGGTCCGCCGTAGGCGTCCGTGGTCCGGAATTTCAGCAGCAGCACCTGCTGCACCGGCACCGCCAACAGTGGCGCCGCCGTCGCGGTCACATCGCGGACGGCGATGATCGCGCCGGGCGCTTCGGCGGCCAGGTTCGCGGGCCACTGGTCGAACAGCGGATCCCCGACATCGGAGGGCATCACCGCCTGCTGCAGTCGCGCCAGCTCCGCCGAGGTACCCGGCGGAGCCGCGATCGGATCCGACGGCGGCACGATCGGCGGCGCGGGCACCACCGCGTCGATCCACTGCTGCACCGCGTCGATACCGGGCAACGCCGGAATCGCCGGAGGCGCGGGCGGATTCGGTGGACCGACAGGTATCGGCCCGGCGTGTGCGAAGGCCGTGGCCGAGCCGCAGACCAGTACGAACACGATGAGTAGGACACGCCAAGCACGCATCACGCACCCCCAAGACGGACTCACCCCGGTGCGCTTCCAACCGCGCACCCATCCCCGACAATGAGCCCGCCACACCGCGTCGTTCGAGCGTACGTCGGCCGAATGTCCTGCCAGCTCGTCGTTTTCCGATCGTATGCACGGTGAGTCCGGTTCGAGATCGCCGCACCCCAGCCGAATCGCGGCTACGGCAAGGGATCACGAACGCATCGGCGCGCACTCCCCGTCGTGGCAACGGACATATCCGGAGCGGAGAGCGCACACGCCGATGCACGGCACACCGGTAGCAAACTTTTTGATTCCAACCGACCGGTCGCTATTTCCGTGCTGTCGCACTTTTCGCCGCGACTGCACTAACAAACCCCTCACCTGCGGCGATAATCCTAGGTAAGCAATCGGATCATCCGATCCTCGACCTGGCGAGCGAGCGTATGTGCATCCGATCGTGCATCGGCAAATACGGATTCGGAGTTGGCTTGCCTGAGTGGCGAATTCGCGGTAGATCTTCGAGAGTGACAGTCGATCGCGTGCAGATTTCGCCGCTGCGGCACAGCTGGGAGCAGATACCGGAGACCGCGCGGGCCGCGGTCGAGGTGTTGACCGGCCCGATCCTTCGGGTGGATTCGGTCAACGCGGGATTCAGTAGTCATCTCGCCGCCGTGATCGAAACCGCGAGAGAACGCACCTTCGTCAAGGGCATTCCGCTGGACGATCCGGAGGTGTGGTCACAACGCCGCGAGGCGAACCTGTGGTCCTACGTGTTCCCGATCGGTCCGCCGATGCGCTGGCACGTCACCGCCGGAGGCTGGGATCTGCTCGGATTCCATTACCTTCCGGGCCATTTCGCCGACTACCGGATCGATGCGGATCTCGCGGCCACCGCCCGGACGATGACCGCGCTCGCCCAGTTGCCCTGCCCGGCCGACCTCGAGATCGTCGACGCGGTCCAGCGGTGGGGTCGCTACGCACCCGACCCCGACGAGCGCATACTGTTCGCCGGATCGACACTGCTGCATACCGATTGGAACTACTCCAACGTCATCATCAGCGAGGACGGCGACGCCCGGCTGGTCGACTGGCCGTGGGCCACCCGCGGCGCCGCCTGGATCGATCCGGCGTGCTGGATCGTCTGGCTCATCCTGGCCGGGCACGAACCGGCCGAGGCCGAACAGTGGGCGGCGCGAACCGCGGCCTGGCACACCGCGACCCGGCATCAGCTGTGGGCGTTCTCCGCGGCGCTCGCGGGAGAATGGGAGACCACCGCGCATCGCCGTCCGAACGTCTGGACGCACAGCCTGCGTGACGCGGCGCGCCGCTGGGCCGACCATCGCGCCATGTCCTGAGCCTCGTCCCCGAGAGGGGTCAGGCCGCACCGCCGTTCGCCCGAGCGGCGATCACGCCGTCCAGATGGTTCGCGGTGATCTGCCGCGCGGCATTGGCCACCGCCGTGATCATGCAGGTGCCGAACGCGCCGTGCCGATCGAAAAGGGTTGCGCTGCCGACCGCGATGCCACGCTCGCTCAGATGGTTGTCGGCCTCGAGGCCGATATCCGCGCCGATCGGCATGCGTGCGAGCGCCATCGTCAGATCGGTGTTGATGAAACCCACCCCGGCGTCGGACCAGTTGGTCACCATGCTCGTCTGTTCGCCGGCCATCGCGGCGCGCACGAACGGCGAGAGCTCCTGGCCCGCCACCACCGGGACCGGGTTCTGCCAGCTGCGTTTGCGACCGGCGTCCTCGTGCTCGGAGGGCACCCGGGACCACTCACCCGCGCCGTCACTGCGCCACAGCGGCGCATCGGGCCCGTGCGAGAGCGGCGCGATGTCCAGCGGCGGCGGAACCGGTTGTTGTTCGCGCTTCCAGATCACCCCGGGTGGCTCCTGCGAGGGCTGCAGGAACACCACCGACGCCCGCGCCGCGGGAACGCCGTCCTCCAGCACCGTGGCATCGGCGAGCCGAATGCGGCGGCCGTCGCGCACCCGGTGCGTGGTCACCGTGAGTTCTCGCATGTGCGCGGGTTTGAACATGTCGACGGTCAGCCGCACCGGGACGAAACCGTCCGTCCCGTGCGCCCGTTCGAGTTCCCGCGCCAGCAGCCCACACAGCGCCGGCCCGACCACCTGCTCGGCCGACCACTGACTCGCCGCTATCGCACGCGGCGCGAATCGGTCGCCGACCGCGTCGAAGTAGCCGTACATATCGCTCGCGAGCTCACTCATGGCGCCACGTCCTGCCCGTTCTCCCGGTCACCGCGTAACCGATCTTGCTTCTCAGGCAGATATAGCACGCATGTGAAACGTGTTCTCATCGCACCCTCCACAGGACGCCGGAACATGCTCGTACCACCGCGCTGCGAGATTGGCGCCGAAGCGATTTCGCAGCAGATTTGAACTGGCGTCCAGATAGCAACACAACAATGCGGTAACTATGGCCCCGCACGACAACGACACCGCTGAACAGCAATCCGACAGCACCCGAAACGCGCACTGCGACTGCACAATCGATGTTGCAGATGTACTTGCATATGCGCGCTACACGGTCCTAGACTCGAACCGCAAGGCAGTACAGGGGACTACCAGACAGCCGTAGGGTGAACCAGGAGCCAATTTCCGGTCACCAGCCCACCCGCGGCGTGGCGTCAGGGGCGTTCGAATGAACCAGCCATTGGACCTCGGCCGGCTCGGAATCATTGATAGAAACCGGACCGAGCGCAATGTTTATTCGCGGGAGACCGCAACCCGTTTCGTCATCGATGCGGTCGAGTCCACCGGCGCGGCCACACGTGACGATTTCGATGTCGAACGGATCGTCAGCACCGCGCACGCGATGATGAACGATTGGAATTTCACGTCGTTGCAGCCAGAGGCGTTCTGGCGCATCGCATCCAGCTGCATCAAGCAGTAATAGATATATAGGAAGTACACCGTCGACGACGGAACCGCCGAGTAATGCCGACGGTTCCGTCGTCGACTGTTTCCATTAGATCCAGGGCCCGCCGACGCGAGCCCACCCGCATTCGGGCATTCCGGGCGTACGACCCGGAATGCTCACCCGAATCCGGCTATTTCAGCTTCTCTGCTTCCTCGGCCATCAGCCGCCGCGACCGATCCGGCGGCTCGGCCTGCACGCTGAGCCTGTCCATGACCTGGCGGTACATCTCCAGATCCTGCTGACGATCCAGGTACAGCGAACTGGTCAACTGCTCCAGGTACACGATGTCGGGCAGTTCGGGCTCGGCGAACCGCAACATCGTGAACGAACTCCCCGCCGCCGCATTGCCGCCCGCGGCGTACGGCAGCACCTGGATGGTCACATTCGGCCACGACGACACCTCGACCAGATGCTCCAGCTGCGCCCGCAGCACCTCGGTGCCGCCGATCGGCCGGTGCAACACCGACTCGTCGATGACCGCCCACAGCGTCGGTCCGCCGCGCCGATCCAGGATCTCCTGCCGACGCCGGCGCAACTCGACCCGGCGCGCGGTGTCCACGCTCTCGTGTCCGAGCGCGACGACCGCGCGGGTGTACTCCTCGGTCTGCAAGAGCCCGGGAACGAGTTGCCCTTCGAAGGTTCTGATCGACTTCGACGCGTGTTCGAGGCCGAGGTACGTCTCGAACCACGGCGGCAGAAGGTCGCTGTATCGATGCCACCATCCGGGCTGGTTCGCCTTGCGAACGAGTTCGAGCAACGTTTCGCGCTCCACGGCGTCGTTCACACCGTAGAGAGTCAACAGATCCCGGATGTCACGCTCTTTGAAACCGGTGCGCCCCAGCTCGAGTCGGCTGATCTTGGCATGCGAGCCACGGATGGCTTCGCCAGCCGCCTCGCGGGTGATGTCGGCCTGCTCGCGTAGTTTGCGGAGCTGCCCGCCGACCGCGATCCGTAGCGCCGTTGGACCACGTTCGGCGGCAAGCGATTCCACACGGCCGATCCGGCCGGGTTCTGCGACCATTGAAATCCACTCCGATGCTCGACGACAACGGCAGTGCAGGCCACCCAGACCCCGTCGCAAACCGACACCGCGCCGAAGTAATGCTACAGCTCACCCGGCCAGATCGTCGAATTCCCCGCTCTTCGCGCCGCGCAGGAATGCGTCGATTTCCGGACGGGTGTAGACCAATACGGCCCCCTCCGGATCGCGGGAGTTACGCACGGCCACCAGGCCGTTCGCCATATCGGCAACCTCGACGCAGTTGCCGCTGGGGTTGCTGAAGGTGCTCTTACGCCATGCCAGGTCGGACGTGCGACCAATGCCTGCTGCTGTGCTCTCGGCCATTTCTGTCTCCTCGCTAGACGATTCCGAACCTGCCGCCCTCGGCGGCCCTGCCGGTGCTTGCAGATGTTCGCGCAAATGTTCTTGCAAATGAACCGACGATCTGACGATAGCACGCCGGTTGCCTCGGATCGAGGGTTCACCTGACCGAAAGGGCAAGGGCGGCAAGTGCTTTGATCTTGACATGTCAATAGCCGATGAGCTGCGACAATTCGCTCAATAGCGACCGGTTGGTCGGTTAGAAGCTTCCATATGGGTGAGATTTCACAAACTTCACGCCTCTGAAACACCGCCCTACGACAGTGCAGATGTACTTGCATCTGCACTGTACGGAGTCTTAAACTCGTCCAGGACGACATGGCCGGACAACGCCGGAGGGTTGGGCCCCCGCGCCAGTATCGCCACCGCAATTCACGAGCGAACGGCTAGAGGCGTCCCATGACATATGTGTTTCAGCAGCAAGGCACCCGCGATCGCGCCGCGAGCATGGCGCCGCCGGGCGAATGCACCGTGGAACCCTGGGATCTGACCTATCGCCGCGCTCGCGCCATCCTGCACGCGCACGACCGCCACCTCGGTTGCCGCCAGTGGATCGCCGCGGCGGCCTATCTCTCCGCCGGCCTGGACGACGAGTAAGCGTCAAGTCGGGTAAACGCGAAAACCGCTCCACAGCAGAGCATTCCGGCGATATTCGTCGAGTGATGCGTCCTACCATGGGATATGACGCATCATCCGAATCGGTCTCGCGGAACGAGGGCATCATGATCCTCACAGCTGTACAGGAAGTGGTTCTCGCTCAGGTCTCGAATCCGACGCCCGAGGCTCCTCCCCTGGCGGGCAAGTTCATGCAACTGCTGCACTACGGCACCTGGTTCGCCCTACTGTCCGGAAGCGCCGCGCTCATCTTCGCCGGCGCCCGCTTCGGCTGGGAGAAGTGGGACAACGGCCGCGTCGAATCACCGAAGATGGTGGCCGGGGCGCTGATCGGCGGCGTCGTGGCGACCAGCGCGGGCACCCTGATGAATTCGGTCCTGGGGTCGTAGCCGGCAACCGTGCGGATACAGTCGGTGCCATCCGTCGTCGAGCATGATGGGAGAGGCACGGTGGCAGGTCGGCGCACCGACACCCGCGACCGAATCCGCACGCTGGCAATGGAGTTGTTCTCCGCACAGGGCTACGACCAGACCTCCGTGCGGGAGATCGCCGAGCGCCTGGGCATCACCAAGGCCGCGATCTACTACCACTTTCCCGCCAAGGAGGACATCGTCGTCAGCCTGGCCGACGATCTGCGCACCGAGGTCGAGGAGATCCTCACCTGGGCCGCCGCCCAGCCGCCCGGCCGGGAAACCGGCCGAGAGATCCTGCGGCGCTACGGGATGGTGCTGCACGACACCGGGCGCGAGATGACCCGGTTCATGTACGAGAACCAGGCCGCGTTCCGGCGGCTCGGCGTGGGATCGGCGCTGCGGTACCAGTTCCGGCAGGTCGCGGACGCCGTCACCGGAGCCGATCGCGATCCGCTGGCGATTTTCCATGCGCGCCAAGCGCTTCTGGCGATCTCCTGGAGCGTGGGCATGATGGGCGATGTCGAGCTGACCGACGAACAGTGCCGCGCCGCAGCCGTTTCCCTCGCGCTGGACATCTACGACCGGACCGTGAGCAACACCTGAAATCAGTGCTGGCCACCGAATTTCGATTCACAGCAAACCGATCGCGTGTCCAGTAGCCGCGTGTCCCCGCCGATGCCGCACAATGAGGGCGCAGTTGCTCTTCGGCAAGAGGGAAGTTCATGTTCGCGCGTAAGACCCTGATGATCTCGCTGTTCGTACCGATTCTCGTCGCCGGTTGCTCCGCACACACCACGAAATCGGTTACCCAGGCGGTCAAACCCGCCAACGCCAAATTCGCCACCTCCGTACCGGCCGGTCCAGGACCGTCGGGCACCTATACGGTCCAGGCCCAACCCGCCCCCGGCACATGTCATTTCGGGAAGTCCTCGGACGGGCAGCCACTGCCCGACCCGAATTGCACTCCGGGAGCGACCAATCCGAAGGTCACCGCCGACACGCAGGCACAGACCATCTGTCGTAGCGGCTACACCTCCACGATCCGGCCACCGGCCAACATCACCGGCCGGGAGAAGGACGCCAACGCGAAGTCGTACGGCTACACCGGATCTCTGCACGACGCCGAATACGACCACCTGATCTCACTCGAGCTCGGCGGCGATCCCAACGACGCGCGCAATCTCTGGGTCGAGCCGCCCTCGCCCGGACACAAGCCCGGTGCGGGCCCCAACAACCCGAAGGACGGCGTGGAGAATCAGCTGCACTCGCTGGTGTGCTCGGGCAAGGTCGCGCTCACCGACGCCCAGAGCGCCATCGCCGGTGACTGGACCACCGCACTGGCGAAGGTCGGCCATCCCAGCGGCAAGTGATCACGCCCGGATCCCGGTCACCAAGCTGACCAGTGCGGGCACCAGCCCCTCCCGTGGATCCCGGTTCGGCGCCGGGCGGCCGTGTGCCCGAAGATAATCGGGCACGTCGGTCCGCTCGGCCCGCCAGCCGTGTGCGGTGAGCCAGGCGGTGACCTCACTGCGCGGTTCGTTGTAGATCAGCGCGGTCCACTGCCCGTTGCTGCCGGTCTCGGTCTCGTCGGGCATCTGCCCGATGGCCGCGGCCGCCTCCTCGGGGAGCGGGTCCATCTGTTCCACCGCCACACGGCTGCCCGCGGCACTCAGCGCATCGATGGTGTCGAACAGTTGCTCCTGAGCGTCGGCCGGGAGATAGATGAGTAGTCCCTCGACCAGCCAGGCGGTCGGCCGCGCGGGATCGAATCCCTGCTCGCGCAACGCGCCCGGCCAATCCTGCCGCAGGTCGGCGGCCACCTCGCGGCGGTCGACGAGCGGCTTGTCCCCGTTGGCGGCCAAGGTCTCCCGTTTGAACTCGAGCACCTGCGGCCGATCCAGCTCGTAGACGATCGTGTCCTCGGGCCAGCGCAGGCGATAGGCGCGCGCGTCCAGGCCCGCGGCCAGGATGACCACCTGCCGGATGCCCGCATCGATCGCGGCGGCCACGAAATCGTCGAAGTAACGAGTGCGTGCGGCCTGGAATTCCTGGAAGGCCCGGCCGAATTCGGATTCGGCGAGCAATTCGGCGGGCTCGCCGCCGTCCAGCATCGGAGACCACTCCGGGCCCGCCGCGCGAACGAAGATCTCCGCGAACGGATCCACGGCCAGCGCCGAGGGATCCCGGCCGGCCAGTGCGCGCGCCGCGGCCACGAACAGTGCGGTGGATCCGACGCTGGTGGTGATGTCCCAGGAGTCTCCCTCGGTACGCATGATCCCCACGGTACCGATCGCGCCGGGACGCCGCCTACGCTCGATAACTGCGCGCCACCAGGGCCGATCGTAGGTACCACAGCCCCGAGGGCTGATTCGGATCGAATCCGGTGAGCTGTCCCACACGCTTGAGGCGGTAGTCGATCGTGTTGGTGTGCACGTGTAGTCCGCGCGCGGTGCGACCGCGGTTGAGGTTGTTGGCGATATGGCGTTGCAGGGTGGTCAGCAGGTCCGGGTGGTTCTCCAGCGGGTCCAGCAGGGACCCTAGATATTCGCGGCCGGGCCCAGGCCGGGTGAGCTGGTATTCCAGTGCCAGATCGTCGAATCGGTAGAGTCCGTCCACACAGTCGAGCCGATGCACGATGTCCAGCAGTTCGTGTGCGCGGTCCGCGCCGTCGGGAATCTCCGCGGCCTTCGCGCGCACCGCGGTGGCACGGATCGGCACCTGCGCGGCCCGCGACAGGCAGGTCACCAGTTCGTCGAGTTGCGCACTGTCCAGGGTGTTCTCGGGGATCAGCACCGTGCCGCCGTCCACGCTCAACAGCGAGAGCACCGATTCGCCGCAGCGCGTGGCCAATTCGGCCTGTACCCGCCGAAGTTTGCGGCGGGCCACGACCTTCCGGTCCACGCGCGGGTTGCGTTCCTCCGGATGCGACGGGATCGACAGGGCCAGAACGTGGTACGAGGGTGCGATCTCGATACCGCATTCGCGTGCCATGGTCGCGCTGGAATGCCCGCCCAGCAGTGCGGAGGTCAGCGTGTGCACCGCGGTGTGGTGTTCGCTCACCACCGCGCGGTACTCCTTGACGTACGCCACCGAGACGGTCGAGGTGAGCGTGCCCAGGATCTCCAGCATCCGCCGCGCGGTGGCCAGCACGGTGTCGTAGTCCTCGGCGGTGGCCTGCGCGAACACCAGATCGAAACCGATGTTGAAGCCCTCGTGCACCGCCCGGTGGATGGTGTCGATCGGAATGCCTTCGCGGGCCCACTCGGCGGCCGCCGCCTGCACCCGCTCGGTCTTGGCGGCGATGTCACCGCCGTCGAGCATGCTCGTGGTCATCTCCACACACAGGCGGGTGATAGTGGCGACGTCGCCGTGCAGGACATCGTCCGGCAGCGTGCCGCAGGGAGCGACATTGGCGATGAAGTGATCGACCATCTGCCGTGACAGGCTCCAGACGTCCTGCAGCGGCTGGGAGACCGGACGTCCGGAGACGGTCAGATCGACGGCCGAGGGTGTGACGGTCATGGTGGCTCCTTCCGCGCCCGCGGTAATCGCGCACCGATTACAGTATCGGCCGATACTTCCGTCCTGAACAGACGAGCGCGGGCCTTGTCGCCCGGGTGCATCCGCCCATACCGAGTCTGTGACGGGTCACAATCGACCTCCGCGACGTCTTGCGGTAGCTCGCGTCCGAAACCAATACACGTATACACATGCGTTAGTGACTGAAAGATAGCTCAGCCCGCGTTTCGGCCGGTACCCGTGCCGCGGGCGGCCTACAATAGTGAATCGCCGGACCCAGGGACCCGATACCGACGGGATCCGTACGGTTCACGCCACAATATTTATCCATCTACGTCCCTGCCGGTTTCCCAACAGCAACTGCTCCCGCTTAGGCTGGCTCATCGTGGTTTCACCGATCGATGTCGCGAAGCGATTAGTCCTCGGGCGCCCGTTCCGCAGTGATCGACTCGGTGAGACGCTCCTGTCCAAGCGCATCGCCCTACCGATCTTCGCGAGCGACGCGCTGTCCTCGGTCGCGTACGCGACGCAGGAGATCCTGCTGATCCTCACTCTGGGCGGCGTGCTCTACCTGCATCTGGCCTGGTGGGTGTCCGCGGCGGTGGCCGTGCTGCTCGCCGTGGTGGTGCTGTCCTATCGGCAGGTCGTGCAGGCCTACCCCTCCGGCGGCGGATCCTACGAGGTGGCCGCGGAGAACCTCGGCCCCGGTGCGGGACTCGTGGTCGCCGCGGCGTCGCTGGTCGACTACATCATGACCGTCGCGGTGTCGGTGGCCTCCGGTGTGGACAACATCATCTCCGCGCTGCCGGACCTCAATGCGTATCGGGTGGCGATCAATATCGGCTTCATCGCCCTGCTGACCGCGATGAATCTGCGCGGCGTCCGGGAATCGGGCCGGACCTTCGCCATCCCGGTCTACGGATTCGTCATCGGCGTGCTCGTGATGACCGTCGTCGGACTGGGGCAGGCCATGTTCGGGCATGCGCCGGTGGCCGAAAGCGCCCATTACGAGATCCGCCCCGAACAGGTCGGTCTGTCCTCGGCCGCGGTGGCGTTCCTGCTGCTGCGGGCCTTCTCCTCCGGCTGTACCGCCCTGACCGGGGCCGAGGCCATCTCCAACGGCGTCCCGGCATTCCGCAAACCGAAGGCGCTCAACGCCGCCCGCACCATGACGGCGATGGGCGGGCTGGCCATCGCGCTGTTCGGCGGCGTGACGGCCCTGGCGATGATCTCGCACACCAGGGTCACCGAGAACACCTGCGATATCACCAACTTCCCCGGCAACTGCAACACCGACGCGCAGAAGACGGTCATCGCGCAGATCTCCGCGGCGGTGTTCGGCGGGCACAGCATCGCGTTCTACTACCTGATGGTGACCACGGCCCTGATCCTGATCCTGGCGGCCAACACCGCGTACAACGGCTTCCCGCTGCTGAACTCGATCCTGGCCCAGCGCCGGTACATGCCCCGCCAGCTGCACACCCGCGGCGATCGGCTGGCCTTCTCCAACGGCATCATCCTGCTGGCGGTCGTCGCGGGCGGGCTCATCTACGCCTTCCACGGATCGACCACGCGACTGATCCAGCTGTACATCGTCGGCGTGTTCACCTCGTTCACGCTGTGCCAGGCGGGCATGGTGCGGCACTGGAACCGGGAACTGCGCACCGCGAAGACGCCGGCCGAGCGCGCGCGCATCCACCGGGGGCGGATCATCAACGCCTTCGGATCCTGTTTCACCGGCGTGGTGCTGGTCGTGGTGATGGTCACCAAGTTCACCCACGGCGCGTATCTGGTGGTGTTCGCGATCCCGGTCCTGGTGGCGATCATGGCGAGTATCCATCGGCACTATTCGCGGGTGCGCGCCGAACTCGACGTCGACCCCGACGAGCTCGAGACGCTGCCCGGCCGCGTGCACGCGATCGTGCTGGTCTCCAGCTGGCACAAGGCGACTCAGCGCGCGGTGCAGTTCGCCCGCGCGACCCGGCCCGACACGCTCACCGCGATCTCGGTGAACGTGGACGACTCCGATACCCGCCAGCTCACGCGCGACTGGGAGAAGGCGGGGGTGCCGATCCCGCTGAAGGTGGTCGAATCGCCCTATCGCGAAATCACCCGGCCCATCATCGAATACATCAAGCGGGTGCGAACTTCCCGCCCGCGCGACGTGGTCGCGATCTACATCCCCGAGTACGTGGTAGGCCGCTGGTGGGAGAACCTGCTGCACAATCAGAGTTCGCTGCGGCTCAAGGCGCGGCTGCTGTTCGTGCCCGGCGTGATGGTGACCAGCGTGCCCTATCAGCTGCGCTCGTCGCGTTCGCGGTCCTCCGAACGAATTCAGCACAGCCCCGGCGAGATCCGTCGCGGCATCACCGGATCAGGGTGAGACACAACCAATCCGCGAACAGGCCGATCAGCAGGTACAGCACCGTGGTCACCCGCAACCAGCGGGTGACCGCCTGCATGTGCCGTTGTCGCGCGCGCAGGGACCGGTAGGTGTGTGACGGGAGATCGGGAGCCTCCGCGCGCTGCGCGGCCTCACGGGCCCAGGTCTCGGTGAAGAAGGAGGAGAACAGAATCGCGGTTGCCACCGCGACGACGAGTACCCCCCAGACCATTACTCCTTTCAATCACATACCCGGTCAGCCGTCCAACCGAGGTGTTCCGATCCAGCTCAGCGACTCTTTCGTGGGACGCCGCTACGCCATTCGCCGAATCGGACAGTAAAATGGAACACGTTATAGTTCACGGTGGAGTTCGAACCGCCGGTACCTGTTGACCACTCACTCCCCCTGGCGGCCGGCCCGGAAACATGTTCCAGATACAGAAGGAATCGCGATGGTGTGGGATCTGACCACGGACGTGCTGATCGTCGGCTTCGGTGCGGCCGGTGCATGTGCGGGGTTGGAGGCGCGAGCGGCGGGAGCGCGGGTGCTGGCCGTGGATCGCTTCAACGGCGGCGGCGCCACCGAACTGTCCGGCGGCATCGTCTACGCGGGTGGCGGCACCGCGATTCAGCGCGAAGCCGGGATCAGCGATACGCCCGAGGCGATGCTCGCCTACCTGACCCGCGAGGTCGGTGACGCGGTCCGGCCCGAGACGCTGCGCAGATTCGTCGATTCGAGTCCCGAGATGATCGAGTGGCTGATGGGGCACGGCGTGCCGTTCGAGGCGTCGGTGTGTCCGTACAAGACCTCGTATCCGGACAACCGGTACTACCTGTACTACTCCGGCAGTGAATGTTCCGGGGAATTCCGCGCCGTGACGCCGCCCGTGCAGCGCGGACATCGCGCGAAGGGGAAGGGCGCGTCGGGCAAGAAGATCTATCAGCCGCTCGCTCGCGCCGCGATGCGCGCCGGTGTCGAACTGCGCCCGCACACCAGGGTGGTGGCGCTGGAGAGTGATGACGGCGGCCGGATCATCGGCGTCCGGGCGCGCACCATGGCCGATGCGCCGTCGGCGATCCGCAAGCGGTTCGCCGCGATGGCCGCGATCGCCGCCAAACCCGGGATCTACTATCCGCCCTTGCGCCGGGTGCTGGAAGGCCGACTCGACGCGCTCGAGCGACGGTATTCGCGTGAGGTCCGGATTCGCGCCGACCGTGGCGTGATCCTCTGTGCTGGTGGCTATATCGCCAATCGGAAACTGCTCGAGCAGCACGCGCCCGGATACACCGGCGGTCTCGCACTGGGCACCACCGGGGACGACGGATCCGGTATCGAACTCGGCGTGGCCGCCGGTGGTGTGGCCGAGCGGATGGACAACGTCTCGGCGTGGCGATTCATCGCGCCGCCGAGTGCGTTCTACGGCGGGTTGCTGGTGAACGAGCAGGGGCAGCGGTTCATCGATGAGACCCGTTACGGTGCGTCGGTCGGCAACGCCCTGGTCCGCGGTCAGGGCGGAAAGGGCTGGCTGCTGGTCGATGCCGAGATCATGCGGCGCGCTCGTGGACAGCTGGCGGACGAGGCCATCTGGTTCCAGCGGTTGCAGGCCGAATCGCTGTTGCGCACCTCGGCGATTCGCGCGGACACCGTCGAGGAGGTGGCGCGTCGCGCCGGAGTCGGCCCGGAGGGATTGGCGGCGACGATCCGTAGACACAACGAGGCCATCGCCGGCGGCGAACCCGATCCGATGGGCAAACCGAGTGAGTTCACCCAGCCGATCGAACAGGGGCCGTACACGTTGCTGGACGTCTCGGTCCGGCCGAAACTGACCAACCCGTGCCCCATGTTCAGCCTCGGCGGCCTCGCCGTGGACGAGGACACCGGTGCGGTGCGATCGGCGACGGGCGAGCCGATTCCGGGACTGTACGCGGCGGGGCGCACCGCGATCGGGATCTGTTCGGAGTCCTATGTCAGCGGCCTGTCGATCGCGGACTGTGTGTTCTCCGGCCGACGCGCCGGGCATTCGGTATCGGCCCGGCCGTCCCGAGTCGGCGGGCCGTCCGCAGCGTCGGACTGACCACCGGGGATACCCGGCCGCACCCGAGGTCCGTTCATCCCGTTCGCCCGTCTCGCGCTCCCGGCGCTCGCGCACCCGGCGTGGACGCTACAGTTCTGGGCAATCGAAGATCGACGAGAGCAGCGGATGCGCGAATCACAGCTGATGGCCAATGACGCGGCCTTCTTCTATCTGGCGCGGTCGGGCCGGATGACCGACTGGCCGATGTGGTGGGTGTTCGACAGTGGCGATGGTCCTGCCCCCACCGGCGAACAGGTCACCGAGTATTTCGGTGCGCGAGCAGCGGCGCTGGAGCCGTTACGGCGGCGGATCGTCGAAGCGCCGGGCGGGCTGACGCACCCGTTCTGGGCGCTCGATGACAGCCCGATCGAAAGTCATGTCGTCACGCATCCCGACGGCCTGGATTGGGCCGCGTGCCAGGACCGGATGGCGGAGGTCCTGACCGAGCCGCTGGACGCGCGGGTGTGCGCCTGGCGCTTGCACGTATTTCCGGGAGTTCGCGGCATCGAGACGCTGAGCGGCGCGGGGACCGTGGTCATGATGCACACCAGCCATGCGCTGATGGCCGGTCCGGCGATGACCTCGCTGGGCGAGGCGTTGTTCGCGGCCGATCCCGCGCCGGTGCGGATCGAGGGGCAGCCCGGCGCGGCGCGACGTCTCCGGCTGTGGCCCGCCGTGGTGGCCGACGCGATCCGGATACCTTGGCGCACAGTGCGATTCCTGGCCGGGGCCCGTGCGCTGAGTCGGCGGACGGTACCCGAGGGCGAGGCCGATTGGTCGGTCATCTCCGCACGTACCAGGACGGTGCTCAATCAGCGCATCGGCCCGGACCGCGCGCTGCGCACCGTCCCGCTGGATCTCGCGGCGGTGCGCAGCCCCGGGGTCACCGTCACCGCCATCGGACTGACGGCGATATCGCTTGCGCTGCAACGCTATTTCGACGAGCACACGCTGCCGTGCCCGGAGGACCTGTCGGCCTTCGTCACGATCGCGATCCCCGGCGAGCAGGTGCTCGGGGTGAATCGGATCGGCGCCGACGTGGTGGATCTGCATCCCGGTGAGCCGGACATCGCCGCGCGTGCCCGCGCCGTGGACGAAACCCTCAGGGCGCGTCGCGGATCGGCGTCGAGCCCCCGTGAGCTGGCCCGGCTGCAGCTGATCGACGGCCTGCCCAGTCGCACCTACCGGACGAAATTCGGCACCCTGCCACCCGCGGACCCGCCGCCGCTCCCACCGGCACATACGATTCTGACGAGTATCCGCTGCGATTCGGATACCGCGTTGTCGTTGCTGGACAGCCGATTCCGATTCGCGGGCATGTTGCCGCCGGTGTATCCGGACATCGCGCTGGCGCACTCGTTCGTCGGCGCGGGTGATGTCTTCGCGGTCTCGGTGGCCTGCGATCCGGCGATCGTCACCGATCCGGACGTCTACTGCGACCTGCTGCGCAAAGCCTTCGCCGAGCTGGCCGCCCTCGCCTGAGATCTGCTGTCGCGGACGCGCTGTGCGCCAGGGCTTTCAGCCGTCGATGCGGTGTCCGGCCTGCTCCAGCGCGTCCTTGGCCTCGACGAGGCGATGTTCGGGGACCAGCACCAGATCCGCGTGGTAGGTGGAGGTCACGAAGACCGGGATGCCCGCCTCGGTGAGCGGTCCGACGACCGCGGCGGGCATGGTGGTGTCCCGGCCGTGCCGGGCGGGGTCGCCGTACAGACCGATCCAGATCTCCCCTTCGGCCCACGGCGGCGCATCGCGGACCACGGTCAATCCCTCGGGAGCCCGGACCAGCGCGATCCACTCGTCGTCCTCGGGAAACGTTGCCTCGGCGACGTATTCGACCGCGAATCGGGAAGGGACGACGTGCAGCCGCTGGACGCTCATCCGGTCATCCTAGGCCGCGCGACGCACGCTCCCGGCGCACGGCCCGAGGTGCGGGCCCTGTGCACGAAGATGCCGGTGGGGTGGACGACACTGGAGTGCGCACGGTCCGGCGATCCACAGCCCGAGGAGGTGCGTGATCATGGTCGACGACGTCGAGAAGCGCTGGCACGATCCGGGCATGTACCGGCGTGCGGTCGGATACTGCGCGGGCGTGCTGATCGTCGCGGCGCTGCTGTTCCTGGCGATCGATGAGTGGGCGCGCCGGCGCGAATCCTGCGGGCCGTCACCGCGCACCTTCTGCGACGGCACCTCGCAGGCGGCGATCATCGGCGGTCCCGGCCTGGTGCTGGTCGTCGGCACGCTCGGCGCGTTCGTCGGCACGTACCGCGTCTGGCGGCAGCATCGCGCTTGGCCGATCTGGCAGGGCGCGGGCTGGTTCCTGATGGTCGTGACCCTCGCCTACCTCTCGATCGGCACGGGCAGCGTCATGAGCTGAACGCGCACGGCGAGGTCGGCGGATTTCGGCGGTTGCCCGGCGAGCGAATGGTGATCCGGCGCGGATTCGGACCGGATGCGGAGGATTTCGCGGCGAGCGGCCGTCTGCGTGGACCGGATGCGGCGTCGGTCGGCAGCCTGGTCTGCGGGCGGGACGTACCCGCCCTGAGCAGCACAGAGGAGTTCTCCCATGATTCTGGTAACCGGAGCGACCGGCACCGTGGGACGTGCGGTGGTCGATCACCTGCTGGCCGCGGGCGCGCCGGTGCGGGCGCTGACCCGACGTCCCGAAACCGCCGCACTCCCCGAAGGCGTGGACGTCGTGCGGGGAGATCCGGCGGATCCGAACAGCCTCGACGGCGTCATGGCCGGGGTCGATCGCGTCTTCCTGCTGACCACCGGGCCGGATCTGGCCGCGCACGATGCCACCCTGGCGCGGGCGGCCGCCGACGCCGGGGTGAGTCGCATCGTGAAACTGTCCTCGGGCCGCACCGGCGATCCCGCGGCCGACGATCCGATCCCCACCTGGCATCGCGCCGGGGAACAGGCAGTGCGCGAGAGCGGAGTGGCGTGGACCATGTTGCGGCCCTTGGGTTTCATGTCCAACGCCCTGCACTGGGCCGGGACGGTGCGCGCGCAGGACACCGTGCGCGCACCGTTCGGACAGGGGCGCATCGCCGTCATCGATCCCGAGGACATCGCGGCGGTGGCGACCGTGGTGCTCACCGAATCGGGCCACGACGGCCGGATCCGCACGCTCAGCGGTCCCGAACCGCTCTCCCCGGCCAATCAGACCGCGATCCTGGCCGAGGTGCTGGACCGACCGCTGCGCTATGCGGAGACGACGCCGGCCGAGGCACGGGCCGGGCTGCTGGGCGCGGGTCTGGACGAGACGATGGCCGATGCGGTGATGGCGTTGCGCGCCACCGCACTCGAGGCGTTCACCTCGATGGTGCATCCCGACGTCGAGGAGATCACCGGCCGCGCGCCGCGCACCTTCCGGGACTGGGCGCGGGCGCACCGGGACGAATTCTGATCGAAGAACTCAGGCGTGCACCGATTCCCGGCGACGTGCCAGGCTGTTCACCACCGGATATCCGGCGCAGACCAGCACGGTCCACACCACGCCGACGATGATCGCCGTGCGACCGCTGTCGGTGAAGAACAGCAGGACCACGACCAGGCCCAGGAAGGCCAGGGCCAGGACGGTGCTGACCGGCGCACCGGGCAGACGGTAGTCCGAGGCCGGGAGCTGCCCGCGCCGGACGCGCGCGCGATACACCATGTGGCACAACAGGATCACGCCCCACACCACGATGATGCCGATGGTGCTGACCGAGGTGATGTAGGCGAACGCCTGCTTCGGCGAGATCACGTTGACGATCACGCCGATCACCATCGCCGCGGCCGAGGCGATGATGCCCGCGTACGGCACCTGCCGACTGCTCAGCGCACCCAGCCCGCGCGGCGCCTCACCGTGTTGCGCGAGGCTGCGCAGCATGCGTCCGGTGGAGTAGATGCCCGAGTTGCAGGAGGACAGCGCCGCGGTCAGCAGGACGAAGTTGATCAGATCGGCGGCACCCGGGATGCCGACCTTCTCGAAGACCGCCACGAACGGGCTTTCGCCGGAGTGGAAGCTGGTCCAGCTGAGCACCGACATGATGATCACCAGCGCACCGACATAGAACAGCCCGATCCGCAGCGGCAGGGTGTTGATCGCCTTGCGGAGCGTCTTGCGAGGTTCGCGGGCCTCTCCCGCGGTCACACCCACCAATTCCACACCGACATAGGCGAACACAACGATCTGCAACGCCAGCAGGGCCTGCCAGGGGCCCTTCGGGAAGACCCCGCCATCGGCCCACAGATTCGTCACGGACGGATTCGGCGCGTGCCCGAATCCGATGACCAGCACGCCGATGCCGATCACGATCATCGCCATGATGGCGAAGATCTTGATCGCGGAGAACCAGAACTCGCCCTCACCGAAGAACTTCACCGAGATCAGATTCGCCGCGAACAGCACGGCCAGCACCACCAGCGCGGTCGCCCACTGCGGCACCGCGAACCAGCGTTGCACATAATTTCCGGCGACGGTGATCTCGGCCATGCAGGTGCTCACCCACACGGCCCAGTACGTCCAGCCGGTCACGAATCCCGCGAAGCGCCCGAGGAATTCGTGCGCGTACTCCGCGAAACTGCCCGATACGGGGCGATAGGTCAGCAGCTCCCCCAGCGCTCGCATGATCACGAAGATCGCCACACCCGCCACCAGGTAGCACAGGATCAGCGCCGGACCCGCCTGTTCGATGGCGCCGCCCGCGCCCCAGAACAGGCCGGTGCCGATGGCGCCGCCGATCGCGATCATCTGCACGGTGCGCGGGTTCAGGCCCCGCTTGTAGCCTTCTTCCTCGTCCACGGGTTCTGCGGTCACCGTGCCCGGCGCCGCACTCCGATCCATCGTCATGCAACGAACGTACCGGGCGAGCGTTCAGCTCGCAGAGCGCCATATCGAATGTTTCACCCTGTCACCAGGCAGCTAACGAGTGGTTCACTCCATGACGCGACAACAGCGATGTGACGCGATCACAGTGGTGCATTCCATAACAACTGCTGATTGCATCCGGAACAGTTGTAGTTTCACAATGCTTGTGTGCCTACAACTGTTGCGGGGTTGAGCGCGCGCGGCAAGACCATCGTGCTGGTGACGTGCTGCCTGAGCCTGCTGATCTCGTCGATGGACGCCACCATCGTCAACGTCGCGATCCCGTCCATCCGCGGCGAGATGCACGCGCCGCTGTCGCGGCTGCAGTGGATCGTCGACATCTACACCCTGACCCTGGCCAGTCTGCTGATGCTCTCGGGCGCGACCGCCGACCGGTGGGGCCGTCGGCGGATGTTCCGCATCGGACTGACCATCTTCGCGATCGGCTCGCTGCTGTGCAGCCTCGCACCCACCATCAATGTGCTGATCGGCGCGCGATTCGTGCAGGCCATCGGCGGATCGATGCTCAACCCGGTGGCGATGTCCATCATCACCACCGTCTTCACCGACCGCGTCGAGCGCGCCCGCGCCGTCGGCGTCTGGGGTGCGGTGGTCGGCGTGTCCACCGCGCTGGGGCCGATGGTGGGCGGGGTGCTGATCGATGCGCTGGGCTGGCAGTCGGTGTTCTGGATCAACCTGCCGATCTGCGCGGTCGCCCTGGTGCTGACGACGCTGTTCGTGCCCGAGTCCAAGGCGTCCAAGGCTCGCGGCATCGATCCGCTCGGACAGGCGCTGGCGATCGTCGTCATGTTCACGCTGGTGTTCGGGCTCATCGAGCACAAGCCGATCATGCTGATCATCACCGCGATCGCGCTGGCAGCGTTCTGCTACGTGGAATGGCGGCATCACACACCGTTCATCGACCTGCGCTTCTTCCGCAGCTTCCCCTTCGCCTCGGCGACCATGATCGCGGTGTGCGCCTTCGCCTGCCTGGGCGCGTTCCTGTTCAGCGCCTCGCTGTATCTGCAAGGGACGCGGCACTATTCGGCCGTGCACACCGGTCTGCTGTATCTGCCCATGGCCCTGGGCATGCTGATCTGCTCGCCGTTGTCGGGGCGGTTGGTCGGCCGCTACGGCACCCGGCCGTCGCTGGTCGTCGCGGGCACGCTGCTGGCGATCTCCACGATCTCGTTGACCACGCTGCGCGCCGATACGCCGGTGTGGGCGCTGATCCTGATGTTCGCCGTGTTCGGCGTGGGTTTCGGCATGGTCAACGCGCCGATCACCACCTCCGCGGTGAGCGGGATGCCGCTGGATCAGGCGGGCGCGGCCTCGGCGGTCGCCTCCACCAGCCGCCAGATCGGCGTCAGCCTGGGCGTGGCCTTGTGTGGCCTGCTGACCGGTGCGAGTCTGTGGTGGGTCCTGGCCGTCCTCGCGGTCGGTGTCATCGTGCTCGGCTTCTCGGCCAGCACCGGCTGGGCCCGGCGCTCCCAGCAGGGGGTCGCCCATCTGCTCGAACAGAAAGTTCCCACCCATGCCGGATGACGTCCCGACTCCCGACGAGGTGTGGCGGATGCTGCTGCAGACCGTCGGGACCCGCGACAAATGGAAGCGGGCCATCACCGAACGCACGGGACTGCCGTTCAGCCGGATCAAGATCCTGCGCCAGCTGCGCTGCGGTCCGATGACGGTCAAGGAACTCGCCGCCGCGGCCGCGATGGACGCGCCCGCCGCCACGGTGACGGTCAACGACCTCGAGGAACGCGGCCTGGTGCTGCGCTCGGTGGATCCGGCCAACCGGCGCACGAAGGTCGTCTCCATCACCGAACTCGGCGGCCAGGTGGTGGCCGACGCCCTCGGCACGCACGACCCCGCACCGGAATCTATTGCCGCACTGTCGGAATCGGACCTGCGCGCACTGCGCGACCTGCTGCGCAAACTCGATCGCTGAACCGGTCCCGGATCCGGTCCACAGCAAACCTCGAGCTCGAGTACTCACCCGCGGGCGCATCCGCGCAATAGGGTGTGCCCCATGACCCCCTTGCAGCAGTACATGGCCGAGGAGATCGCGACCGATCACGCGGACGGCATCCTCGATCGGCGCGAGGCACTGCGTCGCCTGGGCATGATGGGGCTCGGGGCCGCCGCGGCCTCGGCGCTACTGGCCGCCTGCTCGACGAATCAAAGTGACAGCCAAGCACATTCGACATCCTCGGCCGCTCCCGCTTCGGGTCCGCCCGGAGCGGCGGGTGCGCTCGAATCCAGCGCCGTCACCTTCGCGGGCCCGCAGGGGCGCACCCTGCAGGCGGCGTGGGCGCAGGCGAAGAACCCGCGCGGGGGTGTGCTGGTGATCCACGAGAACACCGGGCTCACCGATTTCATCCGCTCGGTCACCGGACGTTTCGCGGGCATCGGCTACAGCGCCCTGGCGGTCGACCTGCTGTCCGAAGAAGGCGGCACCGCAACGTTTTCCGAGCCCGCGGCGGCCACCGCGGCGCTGAGCAAGATCCCGCAGGACCGGTTCGTCGCGGATCTGCAGGCCGGTGTCCAGGAGCTCGCGCGCCGCGTGCCGGACAAGAAGCTGGGCGTGACCGGATTCTGTTTCGGCGGCGGGCTGACCTGGATGCTGCTCACCGCGGGCACGCCGAATATCGCCGCGGCCACGCCGTTCTACGGCCCCTTCCCGACCGGCGGGGATCTGTCCCGGTCCAAGGCCGCGGTACTGGCGATCTACGGATCGCTCGACGCCCGGGTCGGGGCCACCCGCCCGGCCGCGGAGGCCGCACTGCAGCAGGCCGGTCTGCCGCACGAGACCTTCATCGCGCAGGGCGCGGACCACGCGTTCTTCAACGACACCGGCCCGCGCTACAACGCCGCCGGGGCCGCGCAGGCGTGGCGTCGCGTCACCGACTGGTACGGACGTTACCTGGGCTGAGTTCCGGCGCTGCCCGGGTCGAGGGCCGCCAGCACGTCGCGCACGACGACGTCCACGTCGCGGGTGGCGTCGACGGTGCGCCCGTACTCCTGCGCGGTCAACGGCTGCAGGATCGCCAGTTGGGAGTCCAGCAGTTCGACGTGCATGAAATGTCCTGTGCGCGTTGTCATTCGGCGAACCAGCTCCGCGCGCGGCACGTCCAGCGCGACGAAGTACAGCCCGGACGCCGCGGCCCGGAGCCGGTCGCGGTACTCGTGTTTGAGGGCCGAGCAACTGACCACCGCGCCGCGGTCCTCGTGCGCGGCCAGCCAGTGGCCCATGGCGTCGAGCCAGGGCATGCGGTCCGCGTCATCGAGCGGGATCCCGGCCGTCATCTTGGCGATATTGGCCGCCGGATGCAGATCGTCGCCGTCGGCGTAGGCCAGGCCGAGGGCGGTCGCCAGTCGCTCCCCGACCGTCGTCTTACCGGATCCGGACACGCCCATCACGGCGATGAGCGGTTGCGATGTGGTCATGCGGTGACCATAACGACACTGGACGCACGGGCTCGTCTCGGCACCGGCCGCCCGATCGCGACCGGGCGTTCGGACGGAATCGGACACTCGATTAGGCTCGATTCGTGGCGCAGGAGAAGACTCCGGAGTGGGCGGCCGACAAGGGCACCGGCTTCGAATTGGGCACCGACGGTCCGCGCGTGATCATGGCAGGCGTGGACGGGACCGAGGCGTCCTGGCGTGCCGCGGCCTACGCCGGTGGTCTGGCCAGACGGCAGAACGCGCTGTTGGCACTGGTCTACGTCCAGCCGTACATGGCGATGTCCGGGGTGTACGGCGCCGATGTGCAGGGCGCGACCGCCGAGGTCGCCGACGACCTCGCCCGGGAGATCTCCGAGCACGCCGAACGGGTCAAGAGCGTCTACACCACGCGCTGGAAGTTCTTCACCCGGCGCGGCGATCCGTACACCGGATTGGCCCAGGCCGCCGACGAACTCAAGGCCGATGCGGTGATCGTCGGGGCATCGGAGAAGGCCGGGCACCGATTCATCGGCTCGGTGGCGGTCCGGCTGGTCAAGGCCGGGCGATGGCCGGTGACCGTGGTGCCCTGACCGGGAGCGCTCAGATGCGGGTCAGTTCGAACAGCCGGAAAGGGCGTTCGGGAACCATCTTCTGCTCCATCGTGTAACCGGGCCAGCGCTGGATTGCCCGCTCCCAGGCCCGATCTCGCTCCGCGCCGGTCAGCCGCCGCACGCGCACCTTGAAACGTTCTCCGCGACTGTGGATCTCGGCGTGATCGGCGGCAGCGAGGTTGGCCGACCACGAAGGATGCTGCGGTCGGCCCCAATTGGAGCCGACCAGCAGGAAATCGTCCTGTCCCTCCGGCACGTAGAGCAGCGAAACCGTGCGCGGCACACCGGATTTGCGTCCGAGGACGGTGAGTTCCATGGAGGGCAGACCGGCCACGTCCAACACCCCGTGCCGCCCCCGGCTGATCCGGCGCACGAGACGTTCCAGCACGACGACGAAGGGTGCGATGCGCATGACCGTCCGGCGACGTCCCAGCGCGCGACCTACGGCGGGTAGCGGGGTCCTCAGTACGCGGCTCACCGTATCCCTCCGTCATGTCGTGGCACTCTCTCCGATGCTAACGGGTTGACTGCCCCGTTTATTCCGGCGCGACCGCCTCGGCCCTCATGTGCCGGTGAGGAATTCGCTCATCGCGCCCGCGACGGCGGCGGGTTGGTCGATCATGGACAGCACGTAGGCGTCGTCGATCTCGCGCAGTCGCCCCTTGGGCAGCAACCGCGCCAGGCGGAAACCGTGCTCGCGCGGCATCACCTTGCCCGCCGAGGACCACAGCACCAGCGCCTCGCCCGCGAACTCGCACAGCGCCTCCGTGTGGGCGATCAAATCGGCGCGCGGCGGCAGGGACTTTCCGTATTTGCGCAGATCGCGGCGGACTGCGGCGCTGCGGAGACCCGGTTCGGTCCAGCCGCGCACCAGATCGTCGGGCAGCGGATGACGCGCCATCCAGCCGAGCATCACCGGCAGTCGCCGCAGCCGAGCGATACGCAACTGACGCAACGCCAGCGTGAGGCCGCCCGGAGCATAGGCCGCGACGACGGTCATCTTGCCCGGCAGTCCGGGTGGGAAATTGTCGAATGCCTCACAGGGCAGCACGATCAGCCGCGAGACACGCTCGTCGAGACCGTAGGCGGTCAGGAACAACCCGCCACCCCAGTCGGTGTGCACCAGCGTCACCCCGTGCAGATCCAGCGCCGCGAGGAAATCGTCGATCACCTGATTCAGGCCGCGCATGCTCAGGTCCGCGTCCGGGCGCATGGGTTCGGGATGGGCGCCCAACGGCAGCGTCGGGCGGATGTACCGGAACCCCTCGGGTAGCAGCGGCAGCACCCGATCCCACTGCGTGTGATTCATCAACACCCCGTGCAGCAGCACCACCGGCGGACCCTGCCCCACCTCGGTGTAGTGCACCCGGCCCGCCGCGATCTCGACAACTGGCATTCGAACCGACCCCTTCGCTAGAACGATTGCTCTAGAGCATGTGTTCTAGTGTGGTGGTATGGCGGAGAACATGTCAACCGGCACTCGCGCGCGAATCATCACCGCCGCGACGGAGCTGATGCGTCGTCAGGGCTACGGCGCGACCACCGTCAAGGAGCTCACCGTCGCGGCCGGTGCGCCGATCGGCTCGCTGTACCACCACTTCCCGGAGGGCAAGGAGCAGATCGCCGCGGAAGCGCTGCGCACCAGCGGTGCGGCCTACATTCAGTTACTGCCGCTGCTGATGGATCCGTACGACGATCTGCGCGAGGCGGTTCCGGCCGCGTTCACCGCCGCGGCGGCCGATATGGAGCAGTCCGGATGGATGAACATGTGTCCGGTCGGCACCGTCGCCGGGGAGATCGCCGACAGCCGGCCCGCGCTGCGCGAGGTGGCCGCGGAGGTCGTCGAATCCTGGATCGAGCAGGGCACCGACTACCTGGTGGGACGCGGTGTCCGTCGTGGTCCGGCGCGCGAGCTGATGGTGGCGATGTTGGGCGCACTGGAGGGAGCGTTCATCCTGAGCAGGACGTTGCACTCCCCCGAGCCGTTGCACGCGGCCGGACGAGCCATGAGCGCTCAGCTCGAGATCGCCCTGCGGGCCGGCGCCGACACGTCCGACGACGACGCCGACCGGGGAAAAGCCCTACGCGACGGTGAATTCCGTTGACGTACCGGTGAATCGGGTGCGCTTACCCGCGACGTCTCGGCTGTCGCCGGTGTAGCAAATGCGGTAGCGGCCCGGCCGGGTTCCGTTCGGCACGGTCCACTGGATGCGCACGATCGAGGCGGCGGGCTGGCCGTCCGGACGCCGCCAGTGCATCTCGGTGCACCAGTCGTTGTCGTCCTGAATGCGTTGCCAGTCCGCGCCGTTCGCGCGTTGGACTTCGAAATAGGTTCCGCCGGTGTGGAAGTCGTTGTTCGGATGGGCGCCGCAGAACTCGACCGCGATGGTCTGCCCCGCAACACCGTTCGACGGTCGGGTCAGCACATCGCCGAAGGCTCGCCCGGCGACGGGGACGTCCGGCGGGACCGGCGGCAGCAGGTTCGGTTGCGGTCCGGACGCCCAGTCCAGCGGCGCCGGGCCGCGGCCCGGATCGGTACGCGCGGCCAGAGCCCGTGCCAGCCGGTCGAATTCCTGCATATACGCCGGCAGCGTCCAGCGGCCGAACTGGGTCTCCCCGCCCTCGTATTGCTGGGAGACGTACTCCTCGGGCGTGGTCACGTACTGGCTGTAGCCGTTCGCGTACCCCTGCATGAGCACGTGTTCGAGCGGTACGCCGAGCGCATGGGCGACCAGACGCCGGATCCGCAGCCCGGCGACGATGGTGTATTCCGCTGGGCCGCAGGCCAATACCAGATCACCGATCCGCATGATCTGGAGCATCAGCACCTGCGGATTCCACGGCCGCGGCGGCAGGATGCCCAGCGGGGCGGCGATCAGCTTGGGCGCCTGGACATCTCGCATCCACTGTTCGATCGGGGCGTCGATGCCACCGAGCGCGGCAACCATCGGATTCGTATCCCCCTCCTGCAGGAACGACAGCTGACTGTTCCAGTTGTCCTCCTCGCTGGTCGCCATGGCGGACGCGCCCATCATCGCCGGGGCGGTGCGGGCGGGTTTGCCATCGGGGGTATAGGAGCCATCGATGGCGACATCGGCCATGTTCACGTAGTGCGCGACCGCGTCCACGCCGCCGCGGCTCATGGTGCGCGCAGAGGCGAAGGCCGCGCGTCCGGCCCGGTACTGCCGTTCGCCGATGATCGTGCAGTTGAGCCGGTTGTTCTCGGTCGGCCCGGACGGATGCATGGGGATGCAGTTCAGGTTGGGCGTCATATCGCCCGCATTGGTCTGCGCGAACGCTGCCAGGAAGCGCGGCTGTCCGTCACCGTGCCGCACACCCATCTCGTCGTGTTCCCAGCGGTAGCTGGCGTAACCCTTGTTGTCGGTGGAGATGAGCGTATTGCGGTCGGTCAGCGAGGTGCCGTGGGTGGCGAACCAGGTGATCGCCCCGACGTCCCGGCCGCCCTGACGCAGCCGCAGCACGGTCACCGAGGGGTCGACCGCACCGGGGAAGACCGCCTTGTCCGGCGCCGGATCGAGTTCGAAGGCGACCCGGGAGCGGTTGGCGCTGGCATCGTGGAGTTCACCATGCCCGAGCATGATCGTCCCGGGGGCGAGGCGATCGTGGGCCTGTCCGATCGCGGTGACGATCCCGTTCACCTCGGCCTCGAAAGAGTTCGACTGAAACCCGTACGCGGCAAGGGAATACGCGTATTCGCGGGCGGTCCCGCCGCACGAGTTGTGGTTGTGCGTGGCGTTGATGTTGACGTTGCGCTCGGTGTACAGGTTCCCGAATCGCCTGGCCAGCCGCTGCAGCACCTCGAGGTGCACCGACTGGAACAGGCACGCGTTGTCCGCGGTGACGAAGGCGATGCGATCCCCGCTGGCCCGATCCACGACGATGTAGGCGCGCACCCAACATCGCGAGAGCAGTCCGGTGGCGACCTGATCGGCCTCGGAGTAGCCCATCATGCCCTGGCCCGCGGGCGCGCCGGTGATATCCCCGATCCCGCAGCCGATCAGGTACCCCTGATCGTCGGCCTGGTGACGCAGCGGTTGTGCGCCTGCGGGATTCGCCGCGGTCATACCCGCCGCCATCGCCGCGGCCGCAGTACCGGCCAATACCGATCGACGCGAAACCGTCACCGAGGGCTCCTTCGTGTCGTGACGCGCGGAAGTGACGCCCGACTCGTGCGGGCGGCACTGTGTTCCACACCATGCCGTATTCCTGTTCGGCGCAGCGTACTGGTCAATCGTCCAGTACGCCAGCCCGCAGCTACATCATCGAGGGAATGCGCCGGTCAGGCCACGCGGCACACCGAGAAGCTCCTCCGCGCACACATACGGCAAACGCCCGGCGAGATCGGATTCGCGATCTCACCGGGCGTTCGCCGACCGGTGCCGGCTCACGGAACACCGGACGGTTCGTGCGAGACGGTTCAGATGTTGCCCGCGTAGGTGGCTGCGCTGCCGAGGATGCCGGCGGCCGCGCTACCAGTGGCGCTGAGCCCGGCGATGATGAGAGCGAGAAGCATGGAGCGACCTTTCGATTTTCTGGAGACATCCGAAAAGTACAGCCGCGCAAGAGGAGTGACAATGGATGTAACCCCACTCTGCTGGAACTCTGTGTCGACTGACAGATGGTTCCCAGCAAACTCGATTTCGGCGGTTCCGCGGACTCAGCAGATCTCGGCGGTCAATGGGAGATCGGTCACCGAACCGCCCACGTGGAGGGTGAACGCACCCGGTTCCACGGCCCATCCCTGCCCGGTCCAGTGCTCGAACGACCGCTGCGGCAGGGTGATCTCGGCGCGACGCGATTCCCCCGGGTCCGCGGTCACCGTGGCGAATGCCGCCAGCCAGCGCACCGGCCGATCGATCGTGCTGTCCGCGCGCGACAGATACGCCTGTGCGACGTACTTGCCGGGCCGGTCCCCGGTATTGCGGACCGTGACCGTCGCGGTCCGCGCGGACACCGCGAGATCGCTCAGTTCCCAACTCGTGTAGCCCAGACCGTGCCCGAACGGATACGCGGGCTCGACACCCGAGCGCAGCCACGCGCGATAGCCGATGTGCACGCCCTCCCCGTAGGTCAGCGTGCCGTCGGCGGACGGTGTGGTGTCCAGCACCGGCACATCGGCCATCGTCACCGGCCAGGTGGTGGGCAACCGGCCACCCGGTTCGCGTACGCCGGTCAGCACGTCGGCCAGGGCGCCGCCGAACTCCTGCCCCGGGAACCAGGACAGCAGTACCGCGGCGACCTCCTCGCGCCACGGCATCTCCACCGGCGCACCGGAATTCACCACCACGACGGTTCGCAGATTCACCGCCGCGACCGCCGAGACGAGTTCGTCCTGACGGCCCGGCAAGCGCAACGTGGTCCGGTCGGCGCCCTCGCTCTCGATCTGCTCGGTGGTGCCGACCACCACGACCGCGACGTCCGCGGCGCGCGCGGCCTGCACCGCGGCCTCGAACTCCTCGGCCGCGGAACGGCGAGGCGGAGTCACACCCAGGGTGATGCCCAGGAAGACGCCGAGTCCCGGCAGGGCCAGCAGATTCTCGATGGTGATCCGGATGTCGACCACCTGCCCGGCGCGCAACGTCCGAGTGACCGCCCGCTGCGGCGGATGCAGCAGCGCCGCAACGGGATCCGCCCCCGACATGGTCAATTCGCCCTCGTCGGCGAGCTCCCCGTCCAACTCGAGCCGGACCCGTCCCATCGCGCCCACGCCGATGCGCCACTCGCCACTCGTCTCCGCACGCAGCCGGGTGCGCAATTCGATCGAGGTGGCCCGCTCGGCCGTCGCATCCCCGAACAGCACGAGAGCGCCGGTGGCGCGGTGCTGGCGGCCGATCTCCTCGCCGTCGGCGAGATATCGCAGCGCGAGACCGGCAGTGCCGGTGTCCGGATCGGTGATCAGTTCGGGCGCGACGGCGCTCAGTCCTTCGGTGAGCCATACGCCCGGCGTGTGGGTCACGGGCAGCACCGCGCTCAGACCCGTCAGCGGCGTGGTGGTGTGCGCGGGAATCACGGTCGCACTGCCGCCGCCCATGAATCGCGGATCGGCCGCGCCCGGCCCGAGCAGTGCGATGGTGTGCCCGGCCGCGGGTGCGCGCAGCGGCAGCACACCGTCGTTGCGCACCAGCACCATCGCGGCGGCGGCCGCGCGCCGCACCAGTTCAGCGGCCTGCTTATCGCCGAATTCCGGTGTGGGACGGGGTGATCCGTCCAGAGCGCCGACTCGGATGGCGAAACGCAGTATGCGCCTCACTTTCTCGTCGATCGCGGACTCGGGAATCTCGCCCGCGCGCACGGCCGCCTCCAGCGGAGCTCCCCACAGCATCGGCGGGCCGGGCATACACAGATCGGTGCCCGCCGCCGCGCCCTCGGTGGAGCGCACCGCGGTCCAGTCCGAGACCACCACACCGTCGAAACCCCAAGCGCCCTTCAGTGGTTCGTCCAGCAGCGAATTCTCGGTCATGGTCGTGCCGTCCACGGAGTTGTAGGCGGCCATCACCATCCACGCACCGGCCGCGACACTGCGCTCGAACGGATACAGATACAGCTCACGCAGGGCGCGATCGTCCACGCGCACATCCACGCTGAATCGGTCGGTCTCCGAATCGTTGGCCACATAGTGTTTCGGGCAGGCCGACACACCGTGTGCCTGAACCGCCCGCACATAGGCATCGGCCATCTCCGCGCTCAGCATCGGGTCCTCGGAGAAACACTCGAAATGCCTACCGCCCAAGGGGGATCGATGCAGATTGATGGTCGGCCCGAGCACGGCGTACACATCCTTCGCGCGCGCCTGCGCGGCGATCAACGCCCCGATCTCGTCGAGCAATTCCCGATCCCAGGTCGCCGCGAGCGCGGTACCCGAGGGCAGGCTCACCGACGGTTCCCGCTCGTCCCAGTTCTCCCCGCGCACCCCCGAGGGACCGTCGGACACCGGCATCTCGGCCAGCCCGATCCCGGTATGCCCAGCCATCCGGAACATCCCCGCACCCGAGATCAGCCGCACCTTGTCCGCCAGATCCAGTTTTCCCAGCAGTTCCTCGATCCGCTCCCGCATACCGACCCCGTTCGTCGCGACTCGACCGCCGCCACCGACGCTACCCGACCGACCAACCGGTCCGATGCGCAAACGCCCGCCGCGCCGAGTGGGCAATGCTTGACCTTCGGGTTACCCGAAGCTCCATGATGACCCGCGTGACCGAATCGGAATTCGAGGACGGGTCGGACGAACTCGTCACGATCGGAGTATTGGCCAGGGCGAGCGGGCTCACCGCGACGGCGCTGCGGTTCTACGACGACTGCGGATTGTTGCCGCCCGCGCGGGTGGACTCCGCCAGCGGGTACCGGTATTACACGCCGGGGCAGCGGGAGCGGGCGGTGACCATCCGGCGGCTGCGGGAGATCGGGATGTCGCTCGAGACCGTGGCCGCGGTGCTGGCAGGTGGCGTCGAGGTCGGCGGGCGGCTGTTGGACGAGCACGTCGCGGAGCTCGAACGCCGGGCGAACGAGGCCGCGGCGGCGGCCGAGGCCATCAAGTACGCCCTGCGCGCCGAATCCGATCCGCGTCTCGTCGCGGTCGGCGGGCGAGAGTTCGTCGAGGCGATCGAACAGGTCCGGTCGGCGGCCGCACAGGACACCTCGATCGCGGTGCTGACCGGGATTCTCATCGAGGCCGACGGGGACTCGGTGGTGTTGACCGCGACGGATCGTTATCGGCTCACCACCCGGTCGCTGGTTCCCGTGCGAGCGGCGGCCCGGCCCTGGTCACTGGTCGTTCCGGCAGCCGACCTCTCCGCGCGGGTCACCCGGCCGCGCGAGCGGGAACAGATCCTGATCTCCTCGATCGCCGACGCACTCGTGCTGACCGGAACCGAGGAAATCCGTTGTCCGGCCATCACCGAGCCGTATCCGGACTATCGGCGCATGCTCGCAGAACTGCCTCCGGCCCGCACTCGCGTGGTGGTGGCCCGCGATCCACTGCTGGCGGCCGCCGAGGAGGCCGGGACGCGAACCCTGCACTGCGTGATCGATGCCGGCGCATTGCGAACATCGATCCGGACGAACGGTCCGGAGCATCGAATTCCCGCTGCCGTCAACGGAATGCGAACCGCACTGGCCTTCGATCCGGGCACCCTGTCCCCCGCGCTGCGCACGGCGGTCGGCCCCGAGATCATGCTCGACATCACCGCACCGGATCAACCGGTCGTCATCCGCTCGGCCGCCGCGGGAGATCTCACCACCCTCGCCATGCCCACCCGTACGTCGATCACCGAGAAGGACCACCCGTGAACACCACCGCACCCGACGACACCATGACCGCCATCACCGCCGCGGTCCAGCGCGGCCACGACGGCGCCCCCGACGCGGCCCGCACGGCGCTTCTGAACCTGTGGGACACGATGGGCCCGCTCGGCGACCCACTACACCGCTGCACCCTCGCCCACTATCTCGCCGACCTGTACGACGACGCCGCCCAGGCGCTGATCTGGGACGTCCGGGCACTGGACGCGGCCGGTGCGCTCACCGACGAGCGCACCCGGCGGCACCACCCGGCCCTGCGGGTACGCGGCTTCTACCCCTCCCTGCACCTGAACCTGGCCGACAACCTGCGCCGCCTGGGCTCGTTCGAGGCCGCACACCAGCACCTGGACGCCGCGCGCGAATATTTCGACGCGCTCGGCGCGGATCCCTACGGCGACGGCATCCGGTCCGCCGCCGACGAGGTCGCCGAGGCGGTGCGCGCCCGTTCGACCGAGCGCCGGGACAGCGCGCCGAACGGGCGTTCCTGAGTCCTCCCCGCCACAATCGTCGATGCACTCGATTCAAAAATCCTGTACACCAAGCATTTACGGACCATAGTTGAATCCGGCGTCAACTTTGAATACCGTATCGAGTACCGCGACCGCGGTGCAGACACTCGGCAGGCGAGGTGGGCGCGAAACGTGAGTACACAGACCCCGGTACAGGACTGGACGGCGCTGGGCAGCCGGCAGATCGCGGTCAACGGGATCGAACTCCGAGTCGTCGAACACGGCGAGGGGCCGCTGGTGGTCTTCTGCCACGGCTTCCCCGAACTCGGATTCTCCTGGCGGCATCAGGTCTTCGCCTTCGCCGAGGCCGGATTCCGCACGCTGACCCCCGATATGCGCGGTTACGGCGGCAGCTCGCGGCCGGATCGGATCCAGGACTACGCCATGGCCACCCTCTGCGGTGATCTGGTCGGCCTGCTCGATGCGGTCGGCGCGCAGGACGCGATATTCGTCGGACACGACTGGGGCGCCTCGGTCGTGTGGCAGACCGCGCTGCGGCATCCGGACCGGGTGCGGGCGGTGGCCGGTCTGAGCGTTCCGGTCGCACCTCGCCCCAAGGCGCCGCCGATCTCGATCTTCCGCTCCCGGCTGGGCGAGAACTTCTACATGTGCTGGTTCCAGGAGCCGGGCGTCGCGGATGCGGCCCTCGCGGCCGATGTGCGGCGCACCCTGCTGCGCGACGAGGTGGTGAGCGCCGGCGACATGACCGGCGGAAGCGCGAATCCGCAACCGCCGCAGTGGCTTTCCGAAGCCGAACTGCAGTATTACGTCGACGCGTTCACCGAGACCGGTTTCACCGGCGGGCTGAACTACTACCGCAACCTCGACCGCGACTGGGAACTGTCCGCCGATCTGGCCGGGGCGAAGATCACCGCACCCGCCTACTTCATCGCGGGCGCGGACGACGCGGTGCTGCGCTTCACCCCACTGGCCAAGATGGACGCCGTCCTGACCGACCTGCGCGGCACCCTGCTACTCGACGGCGCGGGCCACTGGATCCAGCAGGAACGCGCCGACGAGGTCAGCACCGCTCTGATCGATTTCGCCCACAGCGTGCCCGGGAACTGATCCCGCGCGCCGAACTACAGTTGGAATTCACTCCGATGCCGCAGCGGTGCGGCACGCATCGATGGGAGACCCGATGGACCTGTTCACCGGTTCCGAACGCGCTCAGCGGTATGTCGAGGACCTCACGGCCTTCATGGATGAGCGCGTCTATCCGGCCGAAGCCGTCTATCAGGAGCAGATGCGCGCCGCCGGCGACCCGCACCACCACCCGCAGATCCTCGAGGATCTCAAGTCGCAGGCGCGCGAGCGCGGGCTGTGGAATCTGTTCCACCCGCATCCGGAATGGGGTCCCGGTCTGACCAATCTGGAATACGCGCCGCTGGCCGAGATCATGGGCCGCAGCCCGGCGCTGGCCCCCGAGGCGTGCAACTGCGCGGCCCCCGATACCGGGAACATGGAAGTGTTCACGTTGTTCGGCACCGAGGAGCACAAACAGCGCTGGCTCGAACCGCTGCTGGCCGGGACCATCCGCTCCGCATTCGCGATGACCGAACCGGGCGTGGCGAGTTCGGATGCGACCAATATCGAGATGAGCATGCGCCGCGACGGCGACGACTATGTCCTCGATGGCCGAAAGTGGTTCGCCTCCAACGCCTTGCACGCCAACTGCAAGGTACTGATCGTGATGGGCAAGACCGATCCGGAGGCCCCGCCGCACCGCCAGCAGTCCATGCTGGTCGTGCCGATCGACGCGCCCGGGGTACAGGTGGTCCGGAATCTGCCGGTCTTCGGATATTCCGATCGCGAGGGCCACGCGGAGATCGTGTTCGACAACGTGCGCGTTCCGAGCAGCGACGTACTCGCCGGTCCGGGTGAGGGTTTCGCGATCAGCCAGGCCCGGCTCGGACCCGGCCGCATCCACCACTGCATGCGGGCCATCGGCATGGCCGAGCGCGCCCTGGAACTGATGTGCCGTCGCGCGGAATCGCGCACCACTTTCGGCGCGAAGCTCAGCGAACGCGCCAACATCCAGGATTGGATCGCCGAGGCGCGCATCGAGATCGAGCAGACCCGCCTGCTCACCCTCAAGGCGGCTTGGATGATGGACACCGTCGGCAACAAGCAGGCGCGGGTGGAGATCGCCGCGATCAAGGTCGCCGCGCCGAATATGGCGCTGAAGATCGTCGACCGGGCGATTCAGCTGCACGGCGCGGGCGGGGTCACCGAGGACTTCCCGCTCGCGAGCTTCTGGGCGCATCTGCGCACGCTGCGCCTGGCCGACGGCCCCGACGAGGTGCACAAGCGCAGTATCGCGCGGGCCGAGCTGGGCAAGTACCGGCAGCGCGGCCCCAAGGCGTGAGCGGGCGGCCGGACCGCCGCGTTCACTCCGACTCGATCCGCAGGGCGTTGACCCACAGGGCGGTCAGGGTCTCGACCAGCTTCTCGAACGGGATCCGCTGGTCCAGGACGAAGACCAGGTAGGCCATCCGGCTGACCATCCCCGAGAGCGCGTGCGCGGTGATCGTCGGATCCAGATCGGCGGCGGCCCGGCCGGATCGCTGCAGTGCCCGGATCATTCGCGCATTGCGCTGGACGAAGGCGCGGCTGCGTTCGATGCGCATCCGCCGGAAGTTCTCGTCGACCTGGGCGACCTGCTCGAAGACCGCCATCAGACGCGCATTTCGCTTGTAGGACAGCAGATATTCGCGGTTCGCGGCCTCGATCAGCGCGCTCGGGTCGGTGATGCCGCTGCGCTCGCGCACGTGCGGATGCAGCATCTCCTCCTGCACCTGCTCGACCACCGCGGCGAAGATCTCGTCCTTACCGTCGAAATAGGTGTAGAACGAGCCCGAGGCCACGCCCGCGGTCGCGGAGATGTCGGAGATCTTCGCCTCGAGGTAGCCGTCGCGTTCGAACACCTTCCGCGCGGCCTCGATCAGCGCCGTGCGGGTCCGGATCCCCCGTCGCGTGCGGGGCGCGGGGCGGCCGGATTCCCCTTGGCCCGCAACGGTTTCCGAAACCACCCCGATCACCCGCTCCCGTACGCCGACGTCTCGCTTGCCGATCGCCACGCTATCACCGCAGGAATCGAATCCGACGTCGACTTCGGAAAGCGCGACTCGTTCGCATCCTGGTCGCCGAATCCGGAATCCGCCGGTGAGCCGTCACATTCACGGCATACTCACAGTAGGAATTGATATGCACTATGCATATAATATGCATCGTGCATACGAGGCGGGCGTGCACGTTTGCGTGTGGTATACCGACATTCGCATATCGCACGCCGAGGCGAAAGGACCGCATGGACAAGCTCACGGACCTGCTCGAGTTCGAGACGATGCTGCTCGGTCGCTACAGCCTGACCTCGCAGCGCGGTGCGGGTCGCCTGGATCGCAGCGCGTACACGCTGCTGTACCGGCTGCGCATGGAAGGCGCGATGTCCATCGGCCAGTTGAGCGAGGCCCTGGGTCTGGACGCCTCGACGGTGAATCGGCAGACCGCGGCCATGCGTCGCGCGGGACTGGTCGACCGGATTCCGGATCCGGACGGCGGGATGGCCCGCAAATTCCAGGTCAGTGCGCAGGGGGCCGAACAACTCGAGGCCGATCGGGCCGCCGCGGTCGGCCATCTGGACACCATCCTCGCGGACTGGTCCCGAGATGATCTGGGCGCGCTGGTCGGCTATCTCGAGCGGCTGAACACCGATATCGAGCATTATCACGGCCGTCCCTGGCCACGTCCCTGAGCGGATCTAGTCCGGCGTATCCGCGGTGGTCGCATGGGCCGGAATGTGCCGGGCGAACACCGCCCACAGCGCGATCCCGACGACCGTCGCACCCGCACCGATCTCGCAGACCCGCAACCAGCCGCCGGATTGGTAGGCCGTACCCGCGGTGACCGATCCAGCGACGCCGCCGAGGAAGTACATCACCATGTACGCCGTGGTGAGCCGACTGCGGGCGGCCGGGTCCAGCGCGTAGATCGCGCTCTGATTGGACAGCTGGATGCCCTGGATTCCGAAGTCGAAGACCAGCAGCGCCACGATCAGCGCGATGATCGAATGTCCGCCCCAGGCCAGCAGCGCCCAGCTGATCAGCAGCACCACCCACACCAGCGTCGTCACCGGACGCAGATGTCCCCGATCGGACAACCGGCCCACCACCGGCGCGCCCAGCGCCCCGGCCACACCGGCGATGCCGAACAGCCCGATGACGACCTCCGAATAGTGATAGTGGCTCCCGTGCCCACCGGCCAGCAGGAAGGCCAGCGCGGTCCACACACCCGAAAAGCACGCCATCGCAACGAAACCCAGCACCATGCGATGGCGCAGCATCGGGTGCAGGCGGATCAGCGACAGGATCGAGACGAGCACCTCGCGATAACGTTCACCACTCGCGGCCCGGCCCGTCGCGGGCGTGAGCAGATAGACACTCACCGACATCACCAGCTGAATCGCCCCCGCCACGACCAGCACCGTGCGCCAGCCGCCCAGTTGCGCGATCGCGCCGGAGAGCACCCGCGAGGACAGGATGCCCAGCAGCAGCCCGCTCATCACCGTGCCGACGACCTGACCGCGACGTCCCGGTTCGGCCAGTGACGAAGACCACGGCACCACGACCTGCGCCGCGGAGGCGGTGATCCCGGTGACGAACACGGCCACCAGCAGCGTCGGGAAGTTCGGCGCGACGGCCGAGACGACCAGAGCCACCACCGAGGCGGCCAGCAGCCCCGGAACCATCCGGCGGCGTTCGAGGAAATCCCCCAGCGGCACCAGCAGCGCCAGCCCGCACAGATATCCCACCTGAGCGCCGCTGACCAGCAACGCCGCGGTGGCGGTCGAGATGCGCAGATCGCTCGCGACCTGTTGCAGCAGCGGCTGCAGATAGTAGAGACACCCCGCGGACGATCCCGCGGTCACCGCGAACACCAGCACGAGCAGACGGGTGAGCCGGGCCTGCTGCGGCGCGGCGACGGTCGAAACACTCACTCCATCCATGGTCCGGCACCCGGCCGATCAATGGAAGCGATGGATTTCGATACCCCTATCACTGTCGTAGATATCGTCGATAGGCTCGCGAGATGGAATTGCGTCAGATCGAATGCTTCCTGGCCTGCCGGGAGGCCGGATCGTTCACCGCGGCGGCGCGTTCACTGAATCTGGTGCAGTCCGCTGTGTCGACCAGCGTGGCGAAACTCGAACGAGAGCTGGGCACGCGGCTGTTCGACCGGACTCCGGGCGGGCTGGAACTCACCGAGGCCGGACGCGCCATCGCCGCACCGGCCCGATCGATGGTGCGCTCCCGGCGCGAGATCGTCGAGGCGATCGCCGCGGCCCGCGGCGAGGTCCGCGGCGAGGTGGTGATCGGCAATCTGATGAACATCCGCTCCCTGGACCTGGCCGCCGTACTCGCCGATATGCATCGGCGCTATCCGGCGCTGACCCTGCAGATGCGGCAGAGCATCTCGGGGATGAGCGGCAATATCGCCGGACTGCGCGACGGCAGTCTCGATATCGCCCTGCTGGCCGGTTCGGCCGAGGAGATACCGGGCCTGAACCTGTATCCGATCATCGAGGAGACCGTGGTGCTGTGCGTGCGGTCGGACCATCCGCTCGCCGGGCGGCCGTTCCCGCCCGCGGCGCTGGCCGGAACGCGGTTCATCGACTATCCGCCGGGCTGGGGTATCCGGACCATTGCCGATGAACGATTCCCGTTGCGCCGCAGCGTGATCGAGGTCGCCGATCAGGAGTTCGCCCTGGAGTTGGCCGTTCAGGACTTCGGGGTCACGCTGGTGCCGCGCTCGGTCGCCGAACGCCGGCACGATCTGGTCCACATCGATCCCGCGGACGGCGTGATCCCCTGGAAACTGACCGTGGCGCACGATGCGCAGCGCACTCCGTCGCATGCGGCGCAGACCGTCATCGAGACGCTGCGGAACCTCGGGTGAGCTCACCCATCGGGCAGTAGCGCCGCGATCCGGTGCGGATCGGCGAGTACGTCGATCTCGGCGATTCGACCGCCCGTCACGGTGAACGCCATGAGGGACGCCGCCCGGTCGTCGACGGTGACCAGGGCCCCGGCCGCACCGTTCACCAGGATCGGCCGCAGCACCGCACGCGGATGCGCGAATCGCACCGCCTGCGCCGCGGCATCGTCGGATCCGGTACTCTCCCAGAGCTTTCCGGCTCCCAGATCACCGCGCAGGACGACATCCGGGGCCAGGACCCGCACCAGCGCGGCGAGATCTCCGCGCCGAGCCGCGGCGAAGAAGGCGTCCACGACGCGACGTTGATCCTCCGGGGAGCCTTCGGGCGCGGGGACCGAACGGATGCGGCGTCGCGCCCGGCTGGCCAGTTGCCGCGCCGCCTCGGGCGAGCGGTCCAGAATCGCAGCGATCTCGCCGAACGGCACCGCGAAACTGTCGTGCAGGACGAAGGCGACCCGTTCGGCGGGGTCCAGGTGATCGAGTACCACCTGCAATGCCAGACCGATCGAATCCGTCAGCAGCGCTTGGGTTTCCGGTGTCGCATGACCGTCGGCGGTGACGATCGGATCGGGCAGGCGCACCCCGATCGGAACTTCGTGCCGCGCGCTGCGCGAGCGCAGCAGATCCAGGCAGGTGTGTGCCAGGGCCGTCGTCAGCCAGCCGCCCGGATTGTGCACCGCATCCTCGGATGTGCGCCGAGTGCGCAACCACACCTCCTGCAGCGCATCGTCCGCATCGCTCACCGAACCCAGCATTCGATAGGCCATGGCCCGCAGCCGGGCCCGGCTCTGTTCGAGTTCTCGCGTGAGGGAATCGACCATCTGTCACATCTCCCGGACGGCATCCGCCATAGGTGTGAGAGGTATTCACCAGCCTAGTCAGGAGGGCCGCCGAAATGGCCGCATCGACGCTGTCTTCGCCCACCACGCGCACCCGCTCGATCGTCTACTGGACCGCCACCGTGCTCATCGCCGCCGAACTCGGCGTGGGCGGCGTCTGGGACATCGCGCGTATCCCCTATGTCCGCGATCTGGTCGTGCACCTGGGATATCCCACGTATTTCCTGGTACTGCTGGGCGTCTGGAAGATTCTCGGTGCGATCGCGCTGCTGATTCCCGGACGTCCGGTGGTCAAGGAATGGGCGTATGCGGGCACGTTCTTCGTCTACACCGGAGCCATCGCGTCTCATCTGACCGAGCGGTATGCGGTCGGCGAGGTGGCCGTGCTGACGGTGATGACCGTGCTGACGGTCCTGTCGTGGGCCCTGCGCCCGCCGAGCCGACGACCGGGGCCCGCTGTTCGCTGAGGGCGTGGCGCGACCCCTGGGCCGATCCGCCGCGTCAGGATATCCTTACGGCATGACGAAGGCAGAGGTACCGGACGAGGGCGGGGCCGCATGGCGTCGGCTCACCTCTCGTCGCGGCGGATCACGAAGCGGTGACGACGCACTCACCGCACTGGCCGATATCGGCGCGGTGCGCAGGCTGCTGGATCAATGGGAACTCGACGCGGTGCGGATCGCGCGCCGCCGAAACAAGTCCTGGGCCGAAATCGCCACATATCTGGGCGTGACCAGGCAGTCGGCCTGGGAGCGCTGGCGGGATCTGGATTCCGAACCCGCGCCCGGGGGCGTCGAATCCTCCCGTCCGGCAGTGGAATCGGCCGCGGCCGAGGTCAGCGAGTGGGAAAGGGATCTGCTCGAGGCCGGCGCTCGCGATCGGCGCCGGCGCGCGAACGTCGAGGTGCCCTCGGTCGTCGGACTCGAATGGGCCGCGGCCCTGCGCGCGCTCACCGGCAAGGGTCTGGCCCCCGCGAGCGCCGATCCGGATACGGCACTGCCGGATCCGGCCGAAGCGGGCTGGTTCGTCACCGATCAGAGCCCGGAATCCGGCGCCCGGGTGGCCGGCGGTTCGGCCGTGCGACTGTGGTTGCGGCGAAACGACGGCGGCTCCGGTGTGCGCGAGCCGCGTCAGCCGATGCCGCCGTTGCGATCGATTCCGGAGCTGCCCGAACCGACCGGTCGGACCGCGAGCTGACTCGGCTGTGGCGGTCGTCACCGAAACAGGCCGCCGCACTCGCGATTCCGCGCTGTCGCGACCGGTTGGCAGCAAGCTGGCATCGCCATCTCGAGGTCCACACAGGCTGGTGCCGATGAATGAAGTATGGACTCGATATTGCCGCGCTCGGCGCGACGTGGATGGCTGTGGGTCGTCGTCGGCGCTGTGGCCGTCGTGGCGATCATCGTGGGCGTGATCGCGACGCCGCTGGCTCGGGCCGCGGCGCATAATTCCGTTGCCGCACAGCACAGTAGCGCACCCACCGCATCGGCGGTCGCGGTACCTGTGCCGAGCCTGCCGATTCCGCAGTTGCCGAGTGGTTCGGCGGGCACCGCGCCGCAGGTGTCACCGGAGGCGTTGGCTCAGAAGATGCAGGCTGCGATTCAGTCCGCCTCCCCCGGCACGCAGGTCGGCATCGATGTGGTGGACACCACCTCCGGCGCGACGGTCGCCGATCTGGACAGTGGTCAGCAGTTCTACACCGCATCGGTGGTCAAACTGCTGATCGCCCTGGACGAACTGAATTCCCGAGGCTGGCAGACCGATCCGGCCACCACCGCGCAGCTCGAGCAGATGCTCTCGGCCAGCGACGACGATATCGCCGATACGCTGTGGGACGCCGACGGCGGCGATGCGATCGTCACCCGGATGGCCGATCTGATGGGCCTGACCGGCACCAGCGCGCCGAGCGATGCCAGCCAGTGGGGTGAAACACTCACCACCGCACAGGATGTCGTGACCGTGTACCGGTATCTGCTGAGCACGGTCCCGCAACCGGCCCGCGATGTCATCATGACCGGGCTGCAGGGCGCCGAGCAGACCGCCGCCGACGGCACCGACCAGTACTTCGGCATCCCCGACGGACTCACCGGCGCGGATTGGGCCATCAAACAGGGCTGGATGTCCCTGGACGACTCCACCACTCTGGACACCACCGGCCTGGTCGGTGCGGGAGCCGGGCAGCCGCTGCGTTACGTGGTCGTGGTGCTGAGCCGCCAGCCCGCGGGCGTCAGCTGGACCACCGGGGGTAATGCGCTCACCGCGGGAGTGCGCGTCCTACAGGGAACCGTCGACTGACTCTCCGCGGATCCGTTACTGCCGCAACGTGCGAACCCATTCGCGGCTGGTCGTCAGACACCGATCACGAGCGGCGGCGAACAGCCCGACGCTCCGCACGCCCGGCCAGTCGGCGGGCAGCATGGACGGCGGCAGACCCGGATCGACATACGGGATGATGCGCCATTCGTCCAGCAGCGGAACGAATTCCACGAATGCCTCGCGCGGGGTGAGTTGCCGGGCGTCGGCGGATTTCGCATGGTGCGCGAGGAATTCGCGATGGCGCGCCGCGATGCCGTCCAGATCCCACCACCGGGCCGCGGCCTCGGCCATCGAGTCCGGAACCACCGCCGAGGTGGCCAGGAAGGTCGTCACACAGTCCGACAGGCCCAGTGCGGCAACGATATCGGTGACCTCGGCGGCGAGGTACTCCGGTGCGATCCACAGCCCCGGGGAGACGGTTCCGCAACCGATCCAGCCGAGTCGGCGACGCAGCTGATGCCTTGTCGCACGCAGGGTTTCGGGGATGGTGAAGGAGATCAACCGCCACGGATCGGCGTCGGTCATCTGCCGGAATCCGAAGATGCGGCGATCACCGCGCGCGTACATCGCCTCGGCCTGGGCGGTCAGGCGGTATCCGGCGCGACCGTCGCGGACCGCGGGCGCCAGTACGCCCCGGCGTTTGAGCCGGGTCACCGCGATCCTGGTCGCATCGGCGGCAATGCCCAACTCCCGCATCAGCTCCACGAGTTCGGCGATGGCCGCCCACCCGCCCAGTTCACCTCGATACGCTCCCAGGACGGTGCGGATGAGTGAGGTCGCGCTGCCTGGACGGGAGTCGAAATCGTCCAGGATCGCGTGCTCAGGCGATGAGTTCGTCACGGATCGCCAGTATGCCCGCGGCCACCTCACCGAAGCTCGTACTCAACGGGCTCAATCCGATTCGCAGCCCGCGCGGCGGCCGGAAGTCGGGAATCACGCCGCGACTCCACAGTTTCCCGGTGATCTCGGCGAACCTCGGATGATCGATGATGACGTGACCACCGCGCCGAGCCGGATCCTGCGGCGATCCGATCTCCGCGCCGAGCGGAGCCAGCAGCTCGCGCACGAGATCCAGGGAATATTCGGTCAGCGCAATGGATTTCGCGCGCACGGCGGCCATGCCGACCCTACCTATCAGGGCCAGGGTGTCCTGGATCGCCAGCATGCCCAGAATCGGGGGCGTACCGCTGATCATCTGCCGAATCCCTTGCGCCGGTCGATATCCCTGCGCCATCTCGAACGGCTGCTCGCGGCCCATCCAGCCCCACACCGGTTGCCGGAACCGGTCCTGATGTTCGGCGCGGACGTAGGCGAACGCGGGTGATCCCGGACCGCCGTTGAGATATTTGTAGGTACATCCGACCGCGAGATCCACTGCCCAGGAATCGAGTTCGAGCGGTACCGAGCCGACCGAGTGGCACAGGTCCAGCAACAGCAGCGCGCCCGCGTCGTGCGTCACCCGCGCCGCGCCCGCGGCATCCAGCAGATATCCGGAGCGATACGCGACGTGTCCGAGAACGACCAGCGCCGTGCGTTCGGAGACGACCGCGGACAGCTCCTCGACGCCGACCCCGCCGCGCGGATCCGATTCGATCCAGCGCAGGGTCAGATCGTGGTCCTGCGCAATGGATTCCAGGATGTAGCGGTCGGTGGGGAAATTGTCCCGGTCCACGACGATCTCGGTTCGGCCGGGCCGCAGCGCGATCGCACCGCGGGCCAGCTTGTACAGCAGCACGGTCGTGGAATCGCCGATGGTGGCCTGGCCCGGAGCCGCACCCAGGACGGTATCGGCGAGCATGTCCCCGATGGTGATCGGCAGGTCGAACCATTGTTCGTCCCAGCCGCGGATCAGCCGCCCGCCCCACGCGTCGGTGACGAACGAGCCGATCCGCTCGGCACTGGCCCGCAGCGGGCGGCCCAGCGAATTGCCGTCCAGATAGGCGATCACCGCCGGATCATCCGAGCCGACGAACAGAGCGCGGCAGGCGCGCAACGGATCTCGCGCATCCAGTTCGGCGGCGCGGGCGAGCAGTGCAGTGGTCATCGACTTCCGATCTCTGTGCGGACCGCGAACAGTTCGGGAAAGAAGCTCAGCTCCAGCGCTTTACGCAAGAATCCCACACCGCTCGATCCGCCGGTGCCGGGTTTGGTCCCGATGGTGCGCAGGACGGTGCGCATATGCCGGAAGCGCCACAGCTGGAAGTTCTCCTCGAGGTCGACGAACTCCTCGAATGCCTCGTACGCCGCCCAGTGTTCGCGATGATGTTCGTAGACGAAGCCGATCAGCGGGATCAGCTCCGGATTCATCGTGTAGGGCGCGCTCACCACCCGGGTCAGCGCGGACTCGGGCACGGCGTAGCCGAGGCGGGACAGACAGTGCCAGAACGCGTCGTACAGACTCGGTTCACCGAGCAGGCCGCTCAGCAGCGCACGAGCCGCCGGATCGTCGTCGAAGATCTCCAGCATGTCCGCGTTCTTCGCGCCGAGTACGAATTCGACCGCGCGATACTGGTAGGACTGGAATCCCGAGGAATTGCCCAGGAAGCCGCGGAACTGGGCGTATTCGGTGGGCGTGAGCGTCGCCAGGACCGACCACTGTTCGGTCAGCGTCCTCTGGATGTGTTTGACCCGCGCCACGCCCTTGAGCGCCGCGCCCAGATCGTCCTCGTCCAGGGCCGCACGCGCGGCGAGGATTTCGTGCAGGACAAGTTTGAGCCACAGCTCGCTGGTCTGATGCTGGATGATGAACAGCATTTCGTCGTGATGTTCGGGGCGGCTCACCGGTTTCTGGGCGCTGAGCAGCGTGTCCAGGTCCAGATATTCGCCGTAGCTCAGGCGCGAGCGGAAATCCCGGACGACGCCCGGTTCGATGGCCCTGCTGCCGGAATGTGCGCCCATGCTGACCTCACCGATATTCGACTACCCTCACATATTACATAATTCTGACGACCGCCGCGTCCATGTCATCGGGAGCCGCTCGTGCACACACCCACAGCCCATGTCGACATCGTCTTCGCCCCGGATACCGTGGCGGATCGCCGTACCGTCGCCGACCTGATCGATCGCGCACTGCACGCCCGAGGGCTGACCGGTGACGTCGTATTCGCAGCGGACGCAGCGCAATTCACCGCCGCGACCGAATCCGCGGCGCAACGCGGCGAGTTCATCGCGATTCCCGGCGACGGCGCCGAATTCACCGCGCCGGCCACCGGAGCGATCCGGGTGGATCTCGGACGCGCGCCCGCCGACCGGTCCGCCGGCATCCGGGCGCACATCCGCGAGCGCGGCCTCGACGGCCTGCGCTTCGCCGTGGACAGCTGGTATCACCACCGCCTGCATCCGGCCACCGTCGTGCCCTACGGCGACCAGCACGAGCAGCACGCCGACCTGCGCACCCCCGACGGGAGCGGCCCATTTCCCACTGTCGCGCTGTTCCACGGCGGCTATTGGCGGTCCCGCTGGGCCGCGGATCTCATGGACGCCCTCGCGATCGATCTGACCGCCCGGGGATATCTCAGCTGGAACGTGGAATACCGCCGCCCCGATGAATATGGTTGGGTGGCAACGACTCACGACATCGCCGCCGCCGTGCGGGCGCTCGGCGAGATCGAGGCGGCCGATCCGGCGCGCATCGTGCTGGCCGGACATTCGGCCGGGGCGCAGCTGGCCCTGCGGGCCGCGGCCGACGCGGTCGCCGAGCACGCGACCGTTCACCCGATCCTCGCGATCAGCCTGGCCGGTGTACTGGATCTGCGCCTGGCCGACGCGCGCGGCCTCAGCGAGAACGCGACCGCCGGCGCGCTGGGCGGCCACCGGTCCGCACAACCGGAGATCTATCGACGCTCGTCTCCCATCGACCGGCTACCGCTGGGCCTGCCGCACCTGGTCGTCAGCGCCGTGCACGACGATCCGAACCTCCTGGAGATGAGCCGCGAATACCATTCCACGGCAACGACATTCGATGATCCTGTGACGTACATCGAGGGACCGGGCAACCACTTCGCCGTCATCGACCCGACGGACGAACTCTGGTCCCGCACGGCCGCCGAGATCGCGCGAGCGACAAATCATGACAGATAAACTGTACAGTTCACACTGTCTAATCTAGACTGGCGAACACATCCAGCCGACGGAAGGACCACCACCATGCGCTTCGCCGTCCACTACATCGATTTCCTGCCGGGCGACCCCGCCGCCCTGGGCCCCACCCTGTCCCGCACCGCCGTCGCCGCCGAGCAGGCCGGCGCCGAGATATTCACCCTGGCCGACCACTTCTTCCAGATGGAGGCCGTGGGCAAGGCCGAGGATCCGTTCCTCGAGGGATACACCAGTATGGGTTTCCTGGCCGGGCGGACCGAGAAGATCACCCTGTCCATGCTGGTCACCGGCGTCACCTACCGTTATCCGGGCCTGTTGGCCAAGATCGCCACCACCCTGGACGTGCTGTCCGGCGGCCGATCCATGCTGGGCCTGGGCGCGGCCTGGTACGAGCGCGAACACACCGCCCTGGGCGTGCCGTACCCGCCGCTGCGGGACCGGTTCGAGATGCTCGAGGAGACCCTGCAGATCTGTCTGCAGATGTGGAGCGAGAACGACGGCCCGTACCAGGGCAAGCACTACCAGTTGGCGGAGACCATCTGCCGACCGCAGCCGATCCGCAGCACCGAAGGCGGCACGATCAGGCAGCGCCCGCCGATCCTGCTCGGCGGCAGCGGTGAGAAGAAGACGCTGCGCATGGTCGCCCAGTACGCCGATGTCTGGCATACCAACGCACCGCTGCCCGAACTGCCGCACAAGATCGAGGTACTGCACCGGCACTGCGCGACATTCGACCGCAACCCTGCCGAAATCCGTATGCACACCGGACATTTCACCGATCCGTTCACCGACACCGACGCCTACCTGAAGAACGCGGAGGCATGCGCCGCCCTGGGATTCGACCTGCTCAACGTCGGCCCGCTGCCCGGCAACCCGGACCCCGCGGGCTGGGTCGAACGATTCGGCGAGCAGATCGCCCCCCGCCTCGCCGAAATCGGCTGATCAGACCCCGGCGAACGCCCCCGATACCCGGCGACCTCCCGACATTCGACCACAACGGGATTGTATGAGACCCCGAGTCCCATATATCCTGGAGGGACGAGCCGGCGTATCGCACCCGCAGGAACCGGGGTGGATCGCCGGCACTGGCTCAGGAGGCACCGATGACGTTGTCCGATACCCGGCGCGCCGATCCGTTCGGCGCGCACTACCGCGACATGCTGGCGACACTGTCCGACGGATCGGTGCACCGGAATTTCGACCCCTATCTCGACATCGATTGGGACAGTCCGGAACTGGCGATCGACCCGGACGACCCGCGCTGGGTGCTCGATCCCGAGATCGATCCGCTCGGCGCGACCGACTGGTATCGGGCGCTGCCGCTGGACCGGCAGATCGAGATCGGCCGATGGCGCGTGGCCAACGTGGTCAAGGTCGGCCTGGCCTTCGAGACGGTGCTGATCCGCGGCCTGATGCAGTACGTGCTCAAACTGCCCAACGGGGCGCCGGAATTCCGGTACTGCATGCACGAGATGACCGAGGAGTGCAACCACATCCAGATGTTCCAGGAGCTGGTCAACCGGATCGGCGTCGACGTCCCCGGTATGCGGCCGGCCTTCCGGGCGCTGTCGCCGTTCATCGGCGTCGCGGGCGGATATGCGCACGTCATCCTGGTCATCGGCATCCTGGGCGGCGAGGAGCCCATCGACCATTACCAGAAGGCGATGATCCGGGCCGGAGACCGCCTGCCGCCCGCGGTGCTGCGCACGATGCAGATCCACATCGCCGAGGAGGCCCGGCACATCTCCTTCGCGCACGAATTCCTCAACGCCCACATCGCCAAGCTGGGGCCGTCCGGAAAAGCGGTGTGCGCCTTGGCATTCCCGCTGGCCATGCGCTGGCTCGCGGGTGAGATCATGACCCCGCCGCAATCCTTCGCGACCCGATTCGGCATCCCCCGCGAGGTCTTCCGCGAGGCATTCTGGCGAGCGCCGCACTCCCGCCGGATCCTGTCCAGCTACTTCGACGACGTCCGCAAACTGGCCGACGACCTGGGCCTGCGTCCTCCGCTGGCGCGTAAGGTCTGGAAACTACTGCACATCGACGGCGACTCGTCCCGCTATCGCAGCGAGCCCCCTCGCCGGCTCAACCCGCCGACCGCCAGCCCCGCCGCATCCTGACACCGCCACCCGGCCGGACCACGGTGCGGGGATCAGGACTGCGCTTCGGCGGTGGCCAGCGCCTCGATCAGTTGCAGCAGCGGCAGATTCGGGTCCAGGACGACGTCGTGCGTGCGGGCCACGCCGTCCAGAACGTTCCAGGCGTAGCTCGCCACCTCGGCGATCAGCCGCTGCCGGGACAGCGGCTGGTTCGGATCACGGGACCAGCGGGTGACCGTGGCCTCGGTCATCGAGACGATGGCGAAGGTCATGGTGTCCACCACCGGCGGGTCGGCGACGCCGACCACACCGCCCAGACCGGTCACCAGGCGCGCGGCACGCCGGGTGATGTTGCTCAGCAGACCGCTCAGGGCGTCGCTGCCCTCCTCGTCGCCCTCGGCAGGGCCGGTGCGCAGGAATTCGTGCAGACGCGGATGGTCGCAGATCCAGTCGACGACCACGCCCACCGCGCGGGTCAGGATCTCGGCGATCGAGCCCTCACCGATGTCCAGGGCCGCGTCCAGGGCGTCGGTGAAACGATCACCGATCGCCGAACGCACCCGGCGATCGAGTTCCTCGCGGCCCGAGAACTGGCGGTACAGCACCGATTTGGCCAGACCCGCGCGAGCGGCGATCTGCCGGGCAGAGATGTCCGCACCGGCGGGAGTCTCCTCCACCAGCTCGATGGCCGCCTGAACGATCAGCGCCCGGCGTTGGTCGTTGTGCGGCTGCCAGCGCGTCTGTCGACCGCCCGCCACCTCCGGGGACGCAGCTGCTGTGGACACCCCAGCAGTCTAGGCCCAGGCCACCCGCGCCCGTGCCGGTCGCGCGGAGATCAGCGCGAGTCCTGCCAGCGCGCGATCGCACGGCCGATCTCGGTCACGGGCGGTTCGCGGTACATCCACTCCCGCGCCAGCCGGTGCCAGTTGTTCGTACAGTGCAGCTGCCCCAGCGCGGCCAGGGTGAACAGATCCACCCGGCGCGAGAACACGTGTTCGGGAGGCAGCCGCTGACTGCGCATGCCGCGGAACTCCGCCGAGCGCGGATCGACCGCCAGAACCACCGCGCCGGTGGCGAATTCGGGATCGAGGGTGATCTGCTCGTCGAGCAGATGCCAGCCGGTCGCGGCCCAGACATAATCCAGGCATTCCCGCACGGTCACATCCGAATCCGGATCGATGATCCCCCGGCTCGCCCACCCGTCGTACAGATCCTGGCCGCGATGTTCGGCCGCGGCCTGCAGTGCCGCGCGCTCGAGCTCGACGTGTGCGGGGTCCATGCTGTGGTAGAGCCCGAAATCCACGAAGGCCAGGCGCCCGTCGGCGCCGAGCAGGATATTGCCCGGATGCGGGTCGCCGCAGAATTCGTAATCGGTGAACACCGGATCGATGTAGAAGCGATAGATCAGCTCGCCGAGCCGGTCGCGCTCGGCGTCGGGCAGGTCCCGGAGCCGGTCGAAGGACCGGCCGTCCACGAATTCGGTGACCAGAACGCTTGGCCCGCAATACTCTTCGATGCTGTCCGGCACGGTGATGTACGGGTGGCCGCGATAGCGCTGCGCCACGCGATGCTGATTGCGGGCCTCGCGGGGATAGTCGAGTTCACTGCCGATGTTGCGGGCGATCTCGTCCAGTACGTCACCGTCGGCCGCGCTCGGCAGAATGGACTTCCAGAGCCTGCTGAACATCGCCAGATTGCGCATGTCCGCCTCGACGGCCTCGTCCACGCCCGGATATTTGACCTTGACCGCGACCTCCCGGCCATCACGCAACCTGGCTCGGTAGACCTGTCCGATCGAGGCCGCGGCGACGGCGGTCTCGTCGAAATCGGCGAACACTCGCGACAACGGACCCAGATCGTCCTCGATGACCGTCCGCATCCGGTCGAACGGCACCTCCGGCGCGTGGTCGCGCAGCTCGGCGAGCTTGCCGCGGAACATCTCCCGATGTTCGGCGGGCAGCAGATCGACGTCCAGCACCGAGAGCATCTGCCCCAATTTCATTGCCGCACCGCGCAACCCGCCGAGTACCGTGACCAGCTGCTGCGCCGCCTGCAGGGTGGAGCGTTCGGCCAGGACCTGCCGGGCCTGCTCGGTGCGGCCCAGCATCGACAACCGCGTGCCCACCCCGCGGATGGTCTGTTCCGCGGCCAGCCTGCCCAGTTTGCCGCCGCGCGCCAGACGGCCTTTCGGCACCCGAGCACCCATTGTCCGAACCTCCCTCACCCGCGCCGCGACGCGCGGGTGCGCCACACTCTTCGCAATTTTCCCGATCTCGGCAACCCGAGCCGGTCTAAGCTGAGCGCTGCTCATCTTTTCCCATCGCAGGCAGGAGGGTAGCGATGCCGCCGAAATCTGTTGGCCAGCGTCGCCGTCCGACCCAGGAACGCGCCAGGGCGACCAGGGAACTCATCCTGGACACCGCCGCCCGGCTGTTCGGCGAGCGCGGTATCGCCGACACCTCCACCAACCGGATCGCCGCCGAGGCCGGGATCAGCATCGGCACCGTCTACCGCTATTTCTCCGATCGCGCGGTCATCGTCGAGGAGTTGTTGCGCCGTCTGCTGGAGAGCGTCGAACAGCGGCTCACGCAGCATGCGCTGGGACTGTCCGATCGGTCCATCCTGGAACAGGTGACCCGCATCCTCGAGGTCATCACCGACGAGTTGGTGGACAACGCCCGGCTGGTGCGGGCCCTGGTGGCCGGAGTCCAGTTCTACAACAGCGGAATTCCCGAGTTCGAGCCGCGACTGCGGTTGCTGGTGAAGGTTATGGTCATCCAGATCCTCGGTCCCGGTGACGATCACCGTTACGACATGACCAGCTTCGTGCTGATGAACACCTGTTTCGCCGCCGTGCTGCGGGCCTCGGCGCTCGAGGTGGACAGCACCGAGCGGCACGAGGCCATCACCATGACCGCCCAGATGATCGCGGCCTGGTGCGAGGCCCAGCTCGCCGCACAGGCCGCGTGACACGCCGCCGATCGTTCCCGCGCGCCACTGGACACCCGGCAGAGGCCAAAGGTGAGCACTCTGCCATCTATCGGGGTCACCGCCACTCCGCAAGACCGTCCATCCACTGCCATATGCGCTGGTAGGCGACGTAATTAGCACCCGCTGAGAATTACCCGAAGAGGAGTAGAAGGTGAGCTACCGCTCGGATTACCGTCTTCGATAGGGCAGACGCTCGGTAACAGCAAAGCAGCCGACCGACCGGATGCCCGCCCCGCGTGCAATCGGCGCGGGGACGACGGTGACAGGAGGTCACACGTGACGATCGACAGCCTCGCCCGCCTCGAACCGCATGCTCTGAAACAGCCGATGTCCCCGTCGGTGCGCGAAGTAGACACACTCACCCGCATCGTGCTGGCCCGGCTCGCCGAATCCGCCGAAATCTCCGAGCAGTCCGAGCAGTTCATCGCCGCGGATATCAAGAACGTCGTGCGGGCCTGCGCCGAGTTGATGATCCAGGGCATGAACGGCGGTCCGCTCCCCTGCCCCGCCGAACGACTGGAGAACGCCGCGGCCGGATGCGCCCGCGCCGACATACCCATCGATGCGGTGTTGTCCGCGATTCGCACGGGGTCCACCGTGGTACTGGACCAGATGTTCGCGCGCACCAGTCCCGCGAACTGTGGCGGCGTGCATACCGCCACCATGACGATCCTCGAACTGTCGAAAGTGTTCACCGCCGCGGTCGGCATGGCGTACGTGCGCGAGCGTCGCGCCGAGGCCGCCGAACAGCAAACCGCAGCGCACAGCCTGACCTCCGCGCTGCTCGCCGGAACCAGTACCGCGACGGCCGGGGCACGCGAATTGCCGGTCGCCGACCGGTATTTCGTCCTGGCTCTGGGCTTGGCGGCCCATCCCGACGAGTCCCGCCCGCATCTGGACCGCCAGGTCGTCGCCCGGCGCAAGCTGCGTCGGGTACAGGCCGAGCTGGCGACCGTCCTCACGGGCGAGGCGCTGTCCCTGCTGTCCGTCGACGGCGGCACCGTTCTCGTACCGTCCACGGCCGCAACCGATTCCGAGCTCGAGGGCTTGGTCGGCGAGCTGTCCCGCGCGGCCCAGACACCGATCACCGTCACGGTCGTCACCGCCTGCCCGCACGAGGTCCCCGCCGCCGCCCATCTGGCCCACGAACTACTGGACACCGTGCAACATCTGGGCCTGGGCCCCGGCCTGTACCGATTCACCGAACTGGCCCTGCAATACCAGCTGACCCGCCCCGGAATCGCCCGCGACGCACTCGAAACCCAGCTCACCCCCCTGGACGAACACCCCGATCTCCTGGAAACCCTGCGGATCTACATCGCCGCCAACCTCAGCCGCGTCCGCACCGCCCGCCTACTGGACGTCCACCCCAACACCGTCGACTACCGCCTCCGCCGCATCGCGGGCCTGACCGGTTTCGACCCATCCCAGACCACCGGCCTGTGGTACCTACACTCGGCCCTGGTCGCCCGCATGGGCAGACACCCCACCCCCGCAACACCCCTGAGCCTGCCCGCCGCACACGACACGAACCGCCTCGACAGCGACTGCGCCTGACCCGAACCACCTGTCCGCCAAGCTTTCCCCGGTCGGCACCTTCGCGATCCCGACCGGCCTCGGTAGGAAATCCGAGGCCGTCCAGGTTGATTCCCGGTCGATGAAGTGCCGCTGCAAAGTCGTGCCCGGCGATTACCCAGTGCGGTTGCGCATCTCGCCGCGATACCCTCTGTACGAGGTGACGAGCCACGACAGTCCAGCCGATTCGGCACGCACCGAAGGGGACACATGCACAGATCCGATGCCGCGAGCAGCCGCGATCCACGGCGGCCCGCTTCGGCGTTCCGCAAACGTGCCCGGTTCGGCCGGGCAAACCGATGGTGACCCGACGACGGATCGTGGTGGCCGGGACGTCCGGATCGGGTAAAACCACACTGGCCCGACGGATCTCCCGGCAACTGGACATACCGCACATCGAACTCGACGCCATCCACCATCAACCGGGATGGATTCCGATGCCCGAGAACGAATTCCGCGCCGCGGTCGCCGAGCAGATCACCGGCCGGGCATGGGTGGCCGACGGCAACTACAACGGCAAACTCGGAGATCTGCTGTGGCGCAGCGCCGATACCGTGATCTGGTTCGATCTGCCGCGAACCCTGGTTCTGCGGCAGACCGTCCTGCGGACGCTCGGCCGGGTACTCACCCGGCGCACGCTGTGGAACGGCAACCGGGAGAGTTGGCGAGATCTCATCTCGCTCGATCCGCAACGGTCGATCATCGTCTGGTCCTGGAAATCACATCCCACCAACCGAATACGTTGCGAGGCCGCGCAGGACGACCCGGCTTACCGGCACATCGAATTCGTCCGCATCCGATCGCATCGCGACGCCGACGCATTTCTCGCCGACCTCCGCCGCTCGATGTGAACCGCCGCATCGCCCGCAGTCGGGATCCACGTTTCCGGTTCGTCGGAACCTGACACCGACGAACCGCTGAGCGATCGATCGGCAGTGCGTGCCGTCGATTGGCACGGGCACCGCGCACGGTGCCGCGCGCGAATGGTCCCGCCCGCAGGAGCGAGGCCGGTATCAGGCACCGGCGGCGGTCGGGATCGGGGTGAAGCGGCTTTCGACGGGCGGCAATCCGTAGTGGCCGCGCAGTGTGGTGGCGGTGTATTCGGTTCGGAACAGGCCGCGCTGCTGGAGGATCGGGACTACGCGGTCGACGAAATCGGTGAGGCCGCCGGGCAGGTATGGGGGCATGATGTTGAACCCGTCGGCCGCACCGCCCTCGAACCAGGATTGCAGTTCGTCGGCGATCTGCTCCGGGGTTCCGGCGAAGGTGCGATGTCCGCGGCCGCCGCCGAGTTTGCCGATCAACTGCCGGACGGTGAGATCCTCGCGTTCGGCGAGTTCCTTCACGAGGGTGAATCTGCTCTTGCCGCCCTGGATGTCGCTCTCGGCGGGCAGCGGGGGCAGCGGTGCGTCGAGTGCGTGTTCGGTCAGGTCGACACCGAGCATGCTCGACAGCTGCCGCAGGGCGTAATCGGGCGAGATCAGATCGGTGAACTCCTGTTCCAGCGCCCGCGCCTGCTCGGCGGTGTCGGCGATGAACGGCACCAGACCGGGCAGCACCTTCAGCTCCTCCGGCGACCGGCCGTACCGGGGCAGCCGGGACTTCAGATCCTGGTAGAAGCGGCGGCCCTCCTCCAGGGTGCGCTGTGCGGTGAACACCGCCTCGGCGTGCCGGGCGGCGAATTCCTTTCCGCTCTCGGACGATCCGGCCTGCACCAGCAACGGACGCCCCTGCGGACTGCGCGGCGAATTCAGCGGGCCGCGCACCCGGAATCGCTCACCGCTGTAATCGATCCGGTGCACCTTGTCCGGATCGGCGAAGACGCCGGAGGTGGTTCGAAGCTCTAGCGCATCGGATTCCCAACTGTCCCAGAGATTCAGCGCGACATCGAGGAACTCCTCCGCGCGCTCGTAGCGCCGGGCATGTTCGGGAATGGCGTCGTATCCGAAGTTGTACGCCTCCTCGGCATTTCCGGAGGTGACGATATTCCACCCCGCCCGGCCGTGGCTGATGTGATCGAGCGAGGTGAATTTGCGTGCCAGATTGAACGGTTCGTTGTAACTGGTCGACGCGGTCGCGATCAGCCCGACGTGCTCGGTCGCCGTGGCGATCGCCGACAGCAGGGTGATCGGCTCGAACACCGCCGGCGCGTTGCGCTCGATGCGCGGGCCCACGGCCAGGTTGTCGGCGAAGAACACCGAGTCCAGCCGCCCGCGTTCGGCGATGCGGCCCAGCTCCCGGAAGTGCTCGACGTCCAGCAGCCGATGTTCCTCGGTGCGCGGATGCCGCCAGGCGGCCTCGTGGTGGCCGACGCCCATCAGAAAGGCGTTGATGTGAAAGGTCTTGCCGGAGTGCGACATCGATGTGAATCCTTCGGTGTTTACTGACCGGAACCGGGGCGCCAGCGCGAGAGTCGGCGTTCGACCGCCAGGAGTACGCCGTTGAACACCAGCCCCACCAGAGAGATGGCGATGATGCCGGAATACATGTCGGGGATCTGGAAGTTCTGCTGGGCCGCGGTGATCAGATAGCCGAGTCCGGCTCGGGCGCCGATCATTTCGGCGGCGATCAGCACCAGGATCGAGCTGGAGGCGGCCATGCGCAGACCGGTGAAGATCGCGGGCAGCGCCGCGGGCAGGATCACCTTCTGGAACAGCCGCACCGAGGAGAACCCCAGCGACGTAGCGGATTTCACCAGCAGCGGGTCGACCGTGCGGACACCGGTGATCGTATTGAGCAGGATCGGGAAGAACGCCGCGTACAGCACCAGTGCGACCTTGGAGGTCTCGCCGATGCCGAGGATCAGCACGAACACCGGCAGCAGCGCCAGGGCGGCGGTGTTGCGGAACAGTTCCAGGATCGGTCCGAGGAACTCGGCCACCGGCCGGTACCAGGCGATGGCCACGCCCACGGGCACCGCGGCGACCACGGCAAGCGCGAAACCGACGAGTGACCGACCGAGGCTGGCGGAGACGTGCTCCCACATCTGCCCGTTCCGGACCAGCTCCGCGAACGACTGCGCGACCGTGGAGAACGGCGGCAGGAACACCGGGTCGACCAGCCCTATCCGCGGCGCGATCTCCCACAACGCCAGGAACAGCGCGATCGCGACCAGTGGTTTGCCGAACCGCCACGCGATCCGGCCGATCGCACGCGCCAGCCGCACAGCGGTATACCCGCCTGGTGCGGCGGCATCGGCTCGTGCCGCAGCGGGATCCACGCCGCCGGATCGCAGCGCATCCGGATGCTGTTGTCCGACAACGGAATCCGTAGTCGGTGCTGTGCCGAGCCGGGCGATTTCGTCCGGCGTGGATGCGGCGAGCTGCTGTATATCGAGCGCCTGGTCGGCGCTGGACAGTGCACTAGACATGTGCGGACCTCCGGTCGGTTCCCTGCGGGGACGCCGCGGCGTCGGCGAGCTGTTCGGCCCGCGTGACCTCGGTGTGCAGCAGCGTCCAGATGTGGTGGCGGATTTCCCGGAACCGCTCGGAGGAGCGGATGTCCGTCTCGGTGTCGCGGCCCGGATCGTCCGAACGATCGAGATCGACCTCGACGACGGCCTTGACCCGAGCCGGGCGCGAGGTCAGCACCGCGACGCGCTGGCCCAGGTACACCGCCTCGTCGATGCCGTGGGTGATGAACAGAATGGTCTTGCCGGTGCTACGCCAGATCCGTAGCAGTTCGTCCTGCAACGTCTCCCGCGTCTGGGCGTCGAGTGCGGCGAACGGCTCGTCCATCAGCAGCACTTCCGGGTCGAACGCCAGGCTGCGAGCGATGGCCACGCGCTGCTTCATACCGCCGGACAACTCGTGCGGATAGCGATCTCCGAACCCCTCGAGCCCCACCAGTTGCAGGTAGTGCTCCGCGATCGAGCGACGCTCCCGACGGCGAATCCCCTTGGCCTCGAGGCCGAATTCGATATTGCCCCGCGCGGTGCGCCACGGCAGCAGCGCGTACTGCTGGAAGACGATGCCACGATCCAGACCGGGCCCGGTGATCGGCCGCCCGTCCAGCAGCAACTGCCCGGCGCTGGGCTTGCTCAGACCACCCACCAGATCCAGCAGCGTCGATTTACCCGAACCGCTGGGACCGACCAGCACGAGGAATTCACCGTCGTTCAGTTCCAGCCCGATATCGTCGAGCGCGGTGAAATTCTCCCGCGTGCCACGAACCCGGAACTCCTTGCGCACTCCGCTCAGCACGAGTTTCGCCGATGTGCTCATTTGGCCACCTTCTCGCCGCCGGGTCCGCTGATCGGCGGATATGTACCGTTGGCATAGGGATTGAACTTGTTGGTGTAGATGTCCTTCGCGGTGACCTTGCCCGCCGTCAACTGGTGATTGCGCACCAGCCAGTCGATCCAGATCTGCAGTTCCTTGTCCGCGATCACCGCTCCGGGAACGGGAATGCCGGAACTCTTGTAGTACTTCAGCAGGCCGCTGTTCTCGTTGCGGCCGCGCTTGTGGATGATGTCGGCGAAACGTGCCACCACCTGATCTCGCGGCGTCACCTGCAGCCAGCGGATCGCGCGGGCGGTGCCCTGCACGAAATCCCCGACCGCGTCCGCATGCCGCTGAATGAAGTCGTTGCGGAACACGTATGTGCCGTAATCGAATTGACCGAACAGATTCTTGTCGGTGTAGAGCGTGTGAATTCCGCCGCGAGCGACGGCGGTTTCCAGGAATACCCCCTGCAGGGCGGCCACGTCGATCTGCCCCGTGCGCAATGCCTCCTCGGTGCTGGCCGGCGGCAGCACCACGAGTTGGACCCGGGCGATCTCCGGGTCGCTCAGTCCCTGCTCGTGCAACCACTCGCGGGTGATGAATTCGTGGTGCGCGCCGAGAGTGTTGACGCCGACCTTCTTGCCGATCAGGTCCCGCGCGGTCGCGATCCCGGAGTCGTCGCGCACGAAATAACCGGTGTAGGACTGCTCGTCGGCCCCGTAGGAGCTGAGCACCGAGGTGACCGGCGCCCCACCGGCGATCAGTTTGACCACGGCGCCGTTGAACGCGCTGCCGAATTCGAGCTGTTGCGTGGCCGCGGCCTGGATATTCGCCGGACCGCTGGTGGTGTCTCCCTGCCATTGCAGCCGGGTCTCGGCGAAGTACCCCAGATCCGCGGCCAGCTCGAAGGGCGTGACGGTGCCGGTGGAACCCTGATACCGCAGGACGGTCTTACCGTCCGCGGTGGTGCTCACCCCGTGGGTGCCGCACGCGCTCAGCGCGGCGACGGCGAGTGGGACGGCCAGAGTGCAGGCGAGGGCGCGCACCATGCGCGATCGCCGTAATCGGAACAGCATGAGGTGGAACTTTCACTGAATACGCCTGTGATACAGCGTGTTACGGATCTACTGAACCAGCGGTACGCCACGGGACATACCGATGCGGTGGGTGCGGCGCCGGACCGGCGCCGACGATCAGCCGCGACAGCCGGCCGAGGCCAGGCGCATCAGATCGACGGTGCGGCGCCGGGTCAGCGGAACGATCAGGATCATCCCAGCTCCTTTGCAACCGTAGGGAACACGTCGTATCGACGAACTATGGCCGCATGCCCGGCCTGCGACAAGGGTTGTGCGCAGCGCGAGCCCATACCTGTTCCGGTCGCCCGGTGGTGTGGGCGCGCCGCGCGTGCATACGGATTAAGGTCTGTGGTGAGAACTGGATTGTGAAACCCTGCGAGGAGCCGACCGGGTGCTGCGAGACGCTACCGTTGCCGCTGCGGTGATCGTGATGACCGTGACCACCGCGCAGCCCGGCGCCGCCGCCCCGCTGCCGTGGGCGCCCGCGCCCGTGAACGCCTGTGGCGAAGCCGGTTTGGATCCGCAGGCCCGCACGCCGAATCCGGCCGTCCCGGTCCCGCCACCCGCACCGGCACAGCCGCCGACCATCCAGGTTCAGGTGGTGCAGCCCAAGATCACGCCGGTGAAGATTCCCAAGCAGGTGCACAACACCCGGATCGCACCGGCGGCGCTCCCGGCCGATCTGTGCGCCAATCCGTGCCCGCAACTGGCCGGTGGGCGCACGCGGACCTCGTATCCGATCCCGCCGGGCACGCCGACCTGGCCCGAAGGTCCGCCGAAGCCGGCGACCACGACGTCGCCGACCACCACGCCGCCCAGCACCACACCCCCGGCCAGTTCCGCACCCCCGACCCCGTGGCAGCTGCCGAAGCTGCAGATCGTCCCGCAGCCGGAGGTGATCCCGCTGCCCGTCACACTGCTCGGCCCGGACGTCACCGGCCCACGCCCGCAACCACTTCCGCCCGTGGTTCACCCGCCGGTGCAACCAGCACCCGTCACGCACGCGCTCGAGCCGTTCCGGATCGGGGACGTCTACCCCGTGACGCAGCTGACCGGACCCGGATCGCAGAACCGCACCGATGTGCGCTGGCAGGTGAACGACACCGATCTGGGCCTGATGTGGGAATCCGCACCGGGCCGGGTCGCCGTCGCCTTCGGCGACACGTTCGGCACCGGATTCCAGGACGGCGGGCCCAGCGGCGGGGACTGGCGCAGCAATGTCCTGGGCTTCAGCTCCGATCACGATCTCGCGCACGGGATGAAGATCGACACCATGGTCTCCGACGCGCCGTGTCACGCCACCGAGGTGCTCGGCAGTTACAAGGTGAACAACTTCGAGATCACCGTCATCCCGACGTCCGGTTTCGCGCTGGGTGACCGGCAGTACCTGAGCTATATGTCGGTGGCGCGCTGGTCCAAGAAGCCGAGTCGCTGGTGGACCAACTACGGCGGCCTCGCCTATTCCGACGACGGCGGGCAGACCTGGGTGGACGACGAGCACGTCCGGTGGGACAACGTCTTCGGTCAGGGCCAGTTCCAGGTGGTGGCGATGGCGCCGCACGACGGATACGTCTACATGTTCGGCACACCCAACGGACGTTTCGGCACCATCGCCCTCGCCCGCGTCCCGCAGGCCGACGTGCTGAACAAATCGGCATACCAATATTGGATCGATGGCTTCTGGCGACCCACCCTCCAGGCGCCCTCACCGGGCGGCACGGGGATGGAACTGTCGGCCAGCCCGATCATGTCCGGCATCGCCGGGGAGCTGTCGGTCCGCTACGACACCGCCGCGGGCCGCTGGGAGATGAGCTACCTCGACGCGGACAACAACGTTCTGGTGCTGCGTCGATCCACCACCCCGCAGGGCCTGTGGTCCGCCCCCGCCACCCTGCTGAGCACCGCGGACTACCCCTCGGGATACGGCGGCTTCATGCACCCCTGGTCCACCGGCAACGACCTGTACTTCACCCTGTCCGAATGGCGGCACTACAACGTCTACCTCATGCACGCAGCCATTCACTGACCTCGGCCCACAGCTGCCCGTCTCATGACCGAAATATCAAGCGACACAAGCCGATAGATCCCCGAACCGGCAGGAGACGCCATGACCATCGAACATCGACCGGTTGCCGACGAGGGCGAGCTCGATCACCTCGCCGCGCTGGACGATCTCCTCGCGAGTACCGGATTGTCGGCAGCCGACGCCGGGGGTGCGGTCGACTTCGAGGGACAGGATCCGATTCTCGCGGCGCGACATCGGCTGGGCGCGTCCATCGGCATTCCGCTGATGGGTGCGGCCGTCGGCGCGGTCGCGGTGCATCGTCGGCGCGGTGGGCCCGCGCAGGATCTGCACCTGGACCTGCGCCAGGCCGTGCACGGCATCACCCCGCACGCGTTCTGGCATCCCACCCTCGCCGGTGAGCTGCCGCCGTTCCCGCTGGTCGCGGACAATCCGTTCCTGCTCGCGCCGTATCGCACCGCTGACGGTCGCACCGTGATGGCCTCGGGGGTGTACCCGCATCTGGCGGCGAAATGGTGCCGATTCCTGGACGTCCCACCGGATTACGCGAAGGTCGCCGCGGCGTTCGCCGCACGCGACGCCTTCGAACTCGAGGAGGCCGCGAACGCGGCCGGGCTCCCGCTGTGTGTGGCGCGGACCCCGGAGGAATGGCTCGCACACCCGCAGGGCGCGCTGCTGGCCACCCGGCCGGTGATCGGACTACAGCGCATCGCGGACGCACCGGTAGCCGACTTCGGTTCGGCCGCACGGCCTTTGGATGACATCCGGGTACTGTCCTTCACCCACGCCATCGCCGGTCCGACCGTCGGGCGCACCCTCGCCGAACAGGGTGCGGACGTGCTGTGCGCCACCCGCCCCAACGACTACGAGCACGATTTCATCTATGCCGAGGCCAATGTCGGCTCCCGCAGCGCCTACGTCGACCTGAATACCGACTCCGGCCGCGAACGCGCCGAGCGGCTGCTGGCGGATGCGCACATCGTGGTCAACAACCATCGCGGCGACAAACTCGAGCGGCTCGGCCTGGATCCGGCGCAGCTCGCGGCCCGCTATCCGGGGATCATCGTCGTCTCGGTCACCTGCTACGGCTCCGAAGGCCCGTGGCGGGCCCGCGGCGGCTTCGACATGAACGGCTCGGCCGCCTCGGGCCTGATGAGCATCGAGGGCGGCGACGAGCATCCGAAACTCCCCGTCACCGGCATGATCAACGATTTCATCACCGGCTACATGGGGGCCATCGGCGCACTGGCCGCACTCGTGAAACGCAGTACCGAGGGCGGTTCGTGGCATGTCACGGTCAACCTCACCCGCACCGCGATGTGGTATCGAACGCTCGGCCTGGTCGATCCGGCCGACGCGGGCTCGGCCGACCGGCACACGCTGCTCGACCCCGCCGCCTACGACGCCGCGAGCCCGCTGGGCGACGTGCACATGCTCGCTCCGCCGGTGCGTTTCTCGCACACCGCCCCCGCCTGGCCGGACCCGCCGCTGGTGCCTCGCGGCTCGAGCCGCCCGCAGTGGCGAACCGTATGAGCCGACCTTTCCGTCAGCGTGAGCGAGCGGATTGGGCAACAATGTCCCCGGAAGGTCGATCCGAACAAAGGATTACACAGATGCGACGACCAGCATGGACACGTGTGGCAGCAGCCGTGGCAGTCGCGACCCCCGCGGCGTTCGCGGTACTCGTGATGCCCGCGGCCTCGGCCGCACCCGCGTTGGCGGCGCCGGACGTGCAGTTCACGGCGTCCGGACCGGGCACGGTCACCGCGACCGTGCACAACAAGAACACCCAGCAGGGCACCGTGTGCTGGGCGACCGACACCGACAACAAGACCGTCTTCGGCAGCGGCGGCCAGGACTCGTACGCCGGTCCCGGCCGGACGATCACCGTCTCGATCCGGAATCTGCCGAACGGCCCGATCCACGCGCAAGCGTTCTGCGCGTACCACACCCCGCCGCTGGGCTCACACGACTACACCTCGTCCACGGCGCCCACGACGGTCACCGTCACCGGCGGCGCACCCACCGGCAGCGCCGGCTAGCCACCGGCTGCCATTGCGCAACGGCCGGGCTCGCGGCGTCCATCACGCCGCGCGCCCGGCCGCTCTCTTCTCCGGTTTGTGGCCGGATATCCTTGGGGCTCAGCTGATTTCGAGCTTCGCACGGTAGTTTCGCAGCACCACTGTCAGGCAGGCCAGTGCGACCAGCGCCCCGGCCACGAGCATCACCGGATAGCCGAGCCCGGTGGTCTGATTCAGCAGGGCCAGCAGAGCGGGCAGGCCGAAGCCGATGTAACAGACCGAATAGAAGACCGCGGTCAGCCCCGCCAGATCCTGCGGTTCGGCGATGCGCTCGACCTCTTGCAACCCGGCGACCAGTCCGATGCCGTTCCCGGCACCCAGCACCGCCGCCGCGACCAGTGCGATCCAGAGCGTCAGTGTGGTCGCCGCGACCGCCGCGAGCACCATTCCGGCCGTGACCAGCACCAGCGCGAGCGCCGCGATCCGCGCCACCCCGGGACGATCGATCCGCCGGGCCACCGACTGGATCAGGAATCCGCAGCCCAGGGTCAACACCGTGAGCAGCGCCGAGAAGCCGATCTGCAGGCTGTGCGCCTTTCCGGCCAACAGCGTCGGCAGGACCGCGTAGGCCGTGCCGACCGAAGCGAACACCCACACCGCCACCGGCAGCGCGACGCCCAGGAACCGATGGTGTCCGGGCGAGGGAATACGCAGATCGTCCCGCAGACGCCCCGGATTCGATTGCCGCACCACGGTTTCCGGAACACGCATCACCCAGGCCGCGCCCACCACGCACAGCGCGACATTCACCAGATACGCCAGCGAATGCGGCCACGGCGCCCACTGCGCCAGCACTCCGGCCACACCCGCGCCGAGTGCGAATCCCGCGGTCAGACTCATCGCCGAACGCCGCGCACCGGTCCCGACCGCCGCCGACGACGAGTACGGCGGCTGCGACAACTCCTTGACCCAGCTACCGCCCACGGCCATCGCCAGCCCCAGCGCCACCCCCGAGAGCACCCGGCCGACCGACAGCAGCGCCACCGAATCGGCCCCCACGGCCAGCAGCAACGACGCCGCCGCGGCGATGAACGGCGCCGGACGCATGAGCCTGCGCCGTCCGAACCGATCCGAGAGCGGGCCACCGATCAGCAGGGCGGGCACGATGCCCAGCACGTAGTCGAACAGCAGGACGTCCACCGTGGTGACCGACAGCCCGTGGTTCTTGTACATCACCAGCAGCGGCGTGAATTCGTTACCGCCCCAGGCGATCACGAACATCGCCGCACCCACGCCCCGCCAGGCCCGCGGCGCGGCGACCACATCGGGCGCGCGCTCGACCTCGACCACCGAACTCGTCATCACAAACCCCGCAATTCCAACTGGTGCACCCCGGACAGATGCTCGACGAGTAGCACGGCGAAGCCGTCGGCGTCACCGGACTCGATCGCATCGGCCAGGCGTGCGTGCTCCGCCACGATCTGCGCCGCATTACCCGAACGGCGTTGCACCGCAAGGCTGTTCATTCGGCGCTGCCGCTCCCGCAACGAGTCGTAGAACCCGGTCAGGAGCGGATTGCCCGCGGCGGCCACGGCCCCGCGGTGGAATTCGGTGTCCAGGGCCGCGAACTGCTCCAGATCCCCCGCCGCAGCAAGCTCACGCTGCGATTCGATCACCGAGCGCAACTCCGCCAGCAGCGCGGTCCGGTCGAGGGTGGCCAGCGCCCGGACCGCGGCCGTCTCCACGACGTACCGAGCGTGCGCGACATGTTCGGCCTCCCCCGGCGGCACCGGCACCACCAGCGCACCGCGCTTGGGATACAGCCGCATCCACCCTTCCGCCTCCAGCCGCAGAAATGCCTCGCGCACCGGAGTGCGCGAGGTTCCCAGATCGGCCGCGACCTCCCCCTCGCTGATCAATTCGCCACCGGGCAGCGCACCGCCCAGGATCCGCTCCTTGACCTCTCGATAGGCCCGCTCAGCGGATGAATACGTCATAGACACAAGATGCATCTTAGTGACCCGTCACGCCGCATCCCGGACGGCCCCCGGAAACACCCACGTCACAACCGATGCACGGCCTCCACTCACCTCACGCGACCCGTCATCGCCGGTCCTCGTCAGCAGTCCAACCGACGCGCCCGCTCACGGCTCACGGCTCACGACTCACGACTCACGACTCACGACTCACGACTCACGACTCACGGATGCATACGCGCGCCCTTGCTCACCTTGTCCACGACGTTGCGCGGTCCGTAGACGGCGAGTCCGACCAGGTCGAGCGAATCCGTGCCGACCGCGCGCACCGCGGCTCGGTTGGCGGCGTCGTGGCCGGTGGCGAACAGGTCCGAGGTGAACACCGCCGTGTGCAGTCCGCGCGCGAGCGCCTTCGAGTGCGCGGACTGCAGCGTCTCCTTGCCGGCCTCGAAGACGAGGACCGGCTGCCGGAACATCGGCAGGTACGCGGTGCCGTCGGCATCCTCGTACGGTTCGCCGATCACCTCGGGCAGCATCGTCCCCAGCCCGCTGACCAGGAAGGACGTCACATTCAACCGCTGCCACACCGGCAGGTCGTCGCGCAGCAGGACCGCGATCTTGGTATCGAAACGCACATTCTCCATGCGACGACTCTGCGCCGGTCGGGTCCGCGAAGGCTTGTACGATTCTGGCATGGTTGCCGGCGCAGTCGAGGAGGTCCGGGCCTGGCAACCCCGGGTTCCGGGCATCGTCGAGGTGTTCCATGCCCGATTCGTCGAGCACGTCTATCCGATGCACGCGCATGACGCGTGGACTCTGCTCATCGTCGACGAGGGCGCGGTCCGCTACGACCTGGACCGGCACGAATACGGCGTGCTGGGTTCGGCGGTCTCGCTGCTGCCGCCGCACGTCCCGCACAACGGTCAGGCCGCGACCGCGCACGGATTCCGCAAGCGGGTTCTCTACCTCGACACCGATCACCTGCCCGAGACGATGATCGGCTCCGCGGTCGACACACCGACGTTCGCCGATCCGCTACTGCACCTGCGCATCCGCCAGCTGCATGCCGTACTCGCCACTCCGGGTGAGGAATTCGAGGCCGCCGGACGTCTCACACTCATCCACGATCGCCTCGACACCTTGTTGCAGGGGATCGATCCACCAGCTCGGCACGCCGATCCCGGACTCGCGCACCGCCTCCGAGATCTGCTCGATTCCCATGTTGCGCAGGGTGTTTCCCTTGAGGAGGCCGCAGCCGAACTCCATGCCGACCCCACCCACCTGATCCGCGCCTTCGGCCGCGAGTTCGGCATGCCACCCCACCGGTACCTGATCGCGCGGCGGGTCGATCTGGCCCGGCCACTGCTACTGCGCGGCATGCCGACGCGAGATGTGGCTGCCGCCACGGGTTTTCACGACCAGCCGCATCTGACCCGGCACTTCAAACGGATCCTCGGTACGACACCGGCCCGGTACGCGCGCAGTGGTCCCGCGTACTGAACGCCCCCCGATCGACAGCCACCGAGGTGCGCTGAGATCGGATCATCGCCGATCGCCATACCGGAGCTCACGGTTGGGATGTTTCGAGTCCGATCAGCCGTAGCGCGAAATCGGCATAGCGCGTGGCGAGTTGCTCCGGCGTAACGGACCCGTCGAGCCGAAACCATTGCGGCAGTGCGGTACACATGGTCGCGATCGCGCGGCCCGCGATGTGAATCCGGTCGTCGGCCGGGCCGTGTGCATCGGCGGCCTCGGCGATCGCCGCATCGAGTTGATATTGGATCTCGTTGCGGGAAGCGGTGATTCGTCTGCGGTTCGGTGCGGTCAGGCTGCGCATCTCGCTGGCGCCGATGAATGCCAGCTTCCTGCGGTGGGTGTGGAACAGCGCGAGGGCCTCGACGGTATACGCCAGCCGATCGACCGGTGTCCGGCCCTGCCCGCGTGCGGCCGGTACCCGCCAGTGCAACTCGTCCATGGTCAGATCGAAGGCTCGCACCAGCAACTGCTGCTTGTCGGGGTAGTGATGGTAGACACCGGGCACACTCATCCCCGCCCGGTCCGCGATCGAACGCATCGTCGCACCGTGGTACCCCGTCTCCACGAACGAATCGACGGCCGCCTCAAGCACCGGATCGGTGGGCAGCGGCGGGAATTCACGCCAATTGCGGTCGGATCGCTCGGCGACGGTCATCGTGCGGCCTCGTTCGGGACGATCGGGCCGCGGTGCGGAATCCCGCTCACCGATCAGCAGCGGCACGGTCGTGCCCAACTCCTTCGCCAGAGTTCGCAGCCGCGGTACCGACACGCCGGTCCGGCCGTTCTCGATGGCGCTGAGGGTGGCCGGGCTGACGCCGATGCGGCGCGCGGTCTCACGCAGGGAGATACCGGCCGCGGTCCGCGCGGCTCGCAGCCGAGCGCCGATATCGTCTGCGGAACGGTCCCCGGAATCCATTTGTTCAGGATATCCGAACACTCGAAGTCCGCACATCCTCGCTTTTGACAGAGGTAATCGCTGCATGGCAATGTTCCTACGAACCCCAGCCGAGCGTACGTTCGGGCCGACAGGTGAGGAGTGACTGTGGCGATCGATCTGTCCCACCCAGCCGAAATTCGCGAACTGGCCGAGCGCACGCGCGAATTCGTCCGCACCACGATCCTGCCGATCGAGGACGCGCACGGCGGCGACATCGCCGCGGCGGGCGGGGACGCGAACCGGGTCGAGATGCAGCAGGCCGCCCGCGACGCGGGCGTCTTCGCACCGCATGCGCCGGTCGAGTACGGCGGCCACGGTCTGGGCATGTCGGATCGGGCGCCGGTCTTCGAGGAGGCCGGATACTCACTGTTCGGCCCGACCGCCCTGAATATCGCGGCGCCCGACGAGGGCAATGTGCACATGCTCGCCCACATCGCCGATCCCGAGCAGAAACAGCAGTTCCTCGAACCCCTCGCCCGCGGCGACGTCCGTTCGGCGTTCGCGATGACCGAACCGGCTCCCGGTGCGGGTTCGGACCCCTCGGCCCTGGCCACCCGCGCGGTGCGCGCGGAGGGCGGCTGGCGGATCAACGGCCACAAGTGGTTCATCACCGGCGCCGACGGCGCGGGTTTCTTCATCATCATGGCCCGCACCACCGGTGAGCCGGGCGAGCGCGGCGGGGCGACGATGTTCCTGGCCCCGGCCGACACTCCCGGCATCCGCGTGGAACGCCACATCGAGACCTTGGACAAGTCGATGATCGGCGGCCACTGCGAGGTGTTCTTCGACGACGTGCTGGTCCCGGATTCGGCGGTGCTGGGTGCGGTCGACCGTGGTTTCGAATACGCGCAGGTGCGCTTGGGCCCGGCCCGGATGACGCATGTGATGCGCTGGCTGGGCGCGGCTCGCCGTGGCCACGACGTCGCGGTAGCGCATGTGGCCGAGCGACAGGGCTTCGGATCGCGGCTGGGCGATCTGGGCATGATCCAGAAGATGATCGCCGACAACGAGATCGATATCGCGGCCACCCGCGCACTGCTCACCCGGGCGTGCTGGGAACTCGATCGAGGCGAGCCCGCCGCCAACGCCACCTCCATCGCGAAAACCTTTGCCGCGGAAGCGATCTTCCGGATCGTCGATCGCAGCGTGCAGATGTGCGGCGGCCTGGGCGTATCCGGAGATCTGCCGCTGGCGCGACTCTCGCGGGAAGTACGCCCGTTCCGCATCTACGACGGCCCCTCGGAAGTACACCGCTGGGCCATCGCCAAACGCGCCGTCGGTGCGGCCCGCCGCGCACGCCGCGAGGCCGAGTCGCAGTAATTCGCCTTCACTCCCACGGCCGCACACCTCCTGTGCGGCCGGTCCGGCGCGGACGGCACGCCAGTTCAGCGGGATGTCGTCCGGCGTAGCCGTCGAGCACGCCTGCCCGTCGCTGCGGACGATGCATGTGTACCGCCTCTCGGGTGAGCGTGACGGCCAATGGGTGTCCCGGAGTACGGATTTCGGCGGTTCTCCGTGGCCGGTAACACTTCGCGGTAGCAGTGACGCTGTGTGACTGTATATTTCACGCGGCGTCGTCGGCGCATCCGATCCCGCTCGACGATGCTCGGCCACCCGACCAGCCGCAGAACGGTCCGTCAGCTGCGGCAGGATCGCATTCGTTCCGGCGACTGCGTTCGAGCCGATCACTCGAGGAGTGGGCCATGACCCAGAGCGACCGGGCAGACATGGCGGAGAATCCTGTTCCGCCTGGTCGATCCGAGAATCGCGGACGGCCGCCGATCGCTCGACGGCCGGTGTTCGTGATCGCGGCGGTGGCGGCGATCGCGCATCTGCTGGTGGCCACACGCTTCGGCTGGCATCGCGACGAGTTCTACTACGTCCTGTGCGGCAGGCATCCGGACTGGGGTTATGTCGATCAGCCGCCGTTGGCCCCGCTGCTGGCGCGGCTGGCCGCCGATCTGCCCGGCGGGGTGCTGCCGCTGCGACTGCTGGCGATCGCAGCGCAGATCGGTTGTGTCCTACTGGCTTCCGTACTGGCCGCCGAATTCGGCGGTCGGCGGCGTGCGCAGACCCTGACCGCGGCGGCGGTCGCCGCGTGCCCGGTGTTCGTGGCGGCTTCGATGCTGTTCGGCACCACGGTGCTCGATCAGCTGGGCTGGGTGGCGGTACTCGTACTGACGGCCAGGGCCCTGCGGTTGGGCACGACCCGTGCCTGGCTCGCCGCGGGGCTGGTGGCCGGTATCGGATTGCAGACCAAGGACACTCTCGCGGTGCTGCTGATCGGCATCGTCGTGGGCCTGCTGGCGTTCCGACGGGATGCGCTGCGCGGTCGCGGCCCCTGGCTGGCCGGGGTGCTGGCGATCCTGATCGCGGTGCCGAACATCATCTGGGACGCGCGGCATCAGTGGGCGAATCTGCACATGGCGCAGGCGCTGGCCGACCAGCAGGGCGGCCCGCTCGGTGCGCTGACCCAGATCCCGACACTGGTCTTGCTGCTGGCCGGTCCGCCGTTGATCGTTCTGTGGTATTCCGGTGTGCGCCAACTGATTTCACATGACGGACGGGAACACCGCTGGCTGCCGGCGGCCTCGGTCGTAGTCCTGCTGCTGTTCACCGTCAGCGGCGGCAAGGTCTACTACGCCGCCCCGGTGCTGGCCGGACTGTTCGCGGCCGGGGCGGTACGGGTCGAGCGGCTCACGCCCGGACGTCGGCGCTGGCCGCTCGCGGTGGCCGTATCCGCGGTACTCGCGATCGTGATCGGCCTGCCGGTGCTCCCGCCCCGCGCGGAGACCGCGTTGCGGCCGGTCAACCCGCAGGCCATGGAGACCTACGGCTGGCCCGGATTCGTCGACCAGATCGCCCGTGCCGCAGCGCCATTGCCCGCCGAGGCCCCCATCTTCGCCAGCAACTACGGGGAGGCCGGCGCGGTGAGCATCCTGGGCCCCGCGGCCGGACTGCACCGAACGGTGCTCAGCGGCCACAACAACTACCTGCTCTGGGGTCCGCCGCCGGGCACACCCGACACCGTCCTGTGCGTGGGCCAGTGGAACACCACCTACCTTCACCGCTTCTGGTCCCGGGTCACCGAGGTCGCACCCCTGACGCTGCCGGACGGGCTGACCGATCAGGAGACCGCTCAGCACGCCGCCATCTACCTGTGCACCCAGCCCCGCGGCACCTGGGCCCAGCTGTGGCCCGACCTGCGCCACCTCGACTGAGACCGACCCGTATCACGAGCATTCGTCTACTGCTCAACGGTTTCGGGCCAACCGGAATCCACACCGACTCTGCCGGGCAGATCTGTTCACTCGGTGGACGGGAGACGACACGAAGTGAGGCGGGCCCTCCTCGGGCCCGCCCGCTCGTCTAGCTGTAGTTGTAGAACCCGCGACCGGTCTTGCGACCCAGGCGACCGGCGTCGACCATGCGGCGCAACAGGGCCGGAGGCGCGTAGTGCGGTTCGGCGAATTCGGCGTACAGCGACTCCGACGCGGCCAGCGCGATATCCAGGCCGACGGTGTCCAGCAGCGTCAGCGGGCCCATCGGGTAACCGCAGCCGCCCTTCATCGCGTCGTCGATGTCCTCGGCCGACGCGTAGCCCGATTCGAGCATCCGCACCGCCTGACACAGGTACGGGATCAGCAGCGCGTTGACGATGAACCCGGACCGGTCACCGGCCTGCACGGTGGTCTTGTTCAGCGTGTTCTTCGCGTAATCGGTGACCGCGGCGGCGGTTTCCGGCGAGGTGACCAGCGTCGAGATGATCTCCACCAGCGGCATCACCGGGACCGGGTTGAAGAAGTGCATGCCCAGCACCTGCTCCGGACGCTGGGTCGCGCCCGCGACCTTGATCACCGGAATCGAGGAGGTGTTGGTGGCCAGAATTCCGGCGGGCTTGACGATCTTGTCGAGCTTGCCGAAGATTTCGTACTTCAGCGCTTCGATCTCCGGAGCCGCCTCCACCACCAGATCACGATCGGCGAAGTCGTCGATGTCCAGCGTCACCCGCACGCGCGCGATCGCCGCGTCGGCGTCCTCCTGGCTGATCCTGCCCTTGCTCACACCGCGCGAGATCGACGCGGCGACCCGCTGCTGCGCGGCTTCGACCAGCTCCTGCTTCGTCTCGAGGACCAGGACCTCACTTCCGGCCTTGGCGCATACCTCGGCAATGCCCGCGCCCATCGTGCCGCCACCGATCACACCGATCAGCTTCACAGTCACCACTCCAAATCCTGTTCGACAACAGTTCCCGGCCCAGGGCCACAGCTCAGGATACGAAGGGCCGGGACAACGCCCGCCACCCCACTACCTCATGGGACATTCCTCACAACTCGGGCCGTAATTTGAATTCTCAAAAACCGAGAAGATAATCTCGATCCAACGAGAGGATCATTCTCGTACAATCAGCGCCGGTCGGGCCGGTACCGATGCGCAGGCCACGGGCGGAAAGGATCCCCGCATGACCGTCACCGACAACGACCTCCCCCTCCTCGCCGACGGCGATCCACAACCGGTCGTCGCCGAGATCGACGGGATCCCGATCTCGGGACTACTCGCGCGGGCGCGTAATCCGCGCGCGACCCTGGTCGCACTGCACGGCGGCGCGACGACGTCGCTGTACTTCGACTGCCCGGGACATCCCGACCTGTCACTGCTGCGCACAGCGGCCGCCGCCGGATTCACGGTGCTGGCCCTGGACCGGCCCGGCTACGGCAGATCGCACCCGTACGGCGCTCAACTGGCAGACCCGCAACTACGCGTCGAACTCATGTACCGCGCCATCGACCATCATCTGGACCCGGCATCGCGCGGCGCCGGGGTATTCCTGCTGGCGCATTCGGCCGGATGCGAGACCGCGGTCCGGATGGCCGCCGACCCCGAGCGCGGTCCGCAACTCCTGGGCCTGGAACTCTCGGGCACCGGACGGCAGCGGCAGCCCGCGGCCGAGGAGATCCTCGCCGTGCGACCCCGGCCCGACAATGTGAAGGTGGGCCGGTTGCTGTGGGAGCCCGCGCGGCTGTACCCGCCCGAACATGTCGGCGGCGGGCTGATCGGTTCCAGCGGACCGGGATTCGAAGGGAAGCTGGTGCAGGAGTGGGCGGCCGAGCACTTCCCGGAACTGGGCCCGCGCGTGCGGATTCCGGTGCGTTTCACCGTCGCCGACCATGAGCAGGTCTGGCGCAACGATCCCGCCGGCCTGCTCGAGGTCGCCGAACTGTTCTCCGCCGTCCCGCGCCTGGTGCTGAACATCCAGCAGAACTCCGGGCACAACATCAGCATCGGGCATACCGCGACGGCCTACCACCTCGAGGTCCTGGCCTTCGCCGCCGAGTGCATCGTCGCCCGGGAGAGCGGCGAATTCAGCGGTCCGGCACGGCAATTCGACGGCATGTCCGCCGGGAGCTGAGTCGGCGGACGGGCTGGTCACCGGCAGCATCGTCGCCGGTTCCGAATCGGCCGCGCGGGACCGGCTCGAGGTCAGGTCCGCAGGGCGGCGAGTGCGCCTTCCAGTGCGCCGAGGCAGGTGGTTTGGACCTGCTCCCGAGTGAGGGAGTCGTGCTCGAGCCATTCCAGGCAGAGAGTGTGCACGAACATGAGCCATGCGGTGAGCAGGGAGGACATCAGTTCGCGAGCGGGCCCGGCCGGCCCGAGGGCGGCGAGCATCACCTCGCGCATGGCGGTGTGTTCGCCGAAGACGATCGCCTGGACGACCGGATCGCCGGACAGGGCGCGGTTGGCGGCCAGGACCGTATTGCGATTCGTCGCGAAGTACTCCAGATGCGCGTCGAGCCCCGCGGCCACCTGGTCGGTCAGCGGGAGCTCGGGATCGATGTGCACCACCGCCTGCAGCGCCTCGGCCGCGCGCCGGTAGATCGCGGCAAACAGGGCGCTCTTGGTCGGAAAATGGCGGTAGAGCAGGGCGCGGGACACCCCGGCCCGTTCGGCGATCCGATCCATCTGCACCCGGTCGTAGGGCAGTTCGGCGAACACCTGCGCGCCGACGTCGAGCAGTTCGGCGCGACGTTGTTCGGGCGTCAGTCGGCGACGAGGCGGCATCAGCCCAGATTAGTTGACGCGTGTGTACTAGTGCGGTTACGCTCGAAACACTAGTTGACACATGTCTACTAGCTCAGGGGAAGGGGCAACCGTGCGAACCGTATTGCGTTGGTTCCTCAGCATTTTCGGCGTCGCCTGCGCACTCATCGCGCTGGCGCACATCTTCATCGGACCACGCACGATCATCGGCGCGAACACCCCGAACGCCACCCTGGACGGGGATATGCGCATGGTGATGGTGCTGTTCCTGGCCTACGGGCTGCTGTGCGCCTGGGCCGCACGGGATCTGGACCGTTACGCGGGCCTGATCCACCTGCTGATGCTGGTGTTCTTCGTCGGCGGGCTGGTCCGGTTGCTGACCGTGGCCTACGTCGGCTGGCCGCACTGGTTCTACATCGCCATGATCGTCGTCGAAATCGTTGTGCCGCTGATCTATTCGCCGCTGCTTCGGCAGGTCACCGGTCGGCCGATCGGCGCGGACCTGGCCGAACTGACGCACTAGGTCCGGCAGGACTCGAATGCCGTTCGCGGAGCGGGCCCGCGGTGGCGTGGACGTCCGCGGCGAACCGCCCCGGACGTCCACGCCGCCGATTCGCCGCCACTAACGGCTGATCCGCCGGGGAACCGTTGCCGCAGTGAGCTTGTCGGGGTTGCGAACGGCGTAGAAGGTGGTGATGACGTCGTTCACCACCTCGATCAGATACACCCCTTCCAACCGATCACCGGAGTAGACGGCCATCGCCGGAGTGCTGTTGCAGTTGACCGTCTCGATCCGCAGACCGGGTGCGTTCTCGGCCTTGCGGAACAGATCGATCAGATACCGGGCGACCCGCGCCGCACCCAACACCGGCCGCCGCGCCGCCACGGCCTTGCCGCCGCTGTCTGCGATGAACGCGACGTCCGGGGCCAGCAGGTCGAGCAGTCCGCGCGTGTCCCCCGTGCTCGTCGCGGTCATGAACTGTTCGGTGATCCGGGTGATCCGCGCGGCATCCACCGGTTCGAAACGTCTGCGCCGCGCCCGCACGTGCTCGCGAGCACGGTGTGCCACCTGACGCACCGTCATGACCGATTTGCCCACCGCGGCGGCGACATCCGGGTACTCGAAACCGAACACCTCGCGCAGCACGAAGACGGCCCGTTCGTCGGGGCCGAGGGTTTCCAACAGGACGAGCATGGCCATCGACACCGATTCGGCGAGCACCACATCGGCCGAGGCGTCCGGTTCCGCGAGTTGCAGCGGTTCGGGCAGCCACGGGCCGACGTAGTCCTCGCGTCTGCGGGCGCCGGCGCGCACCGCGTTCAGCGCTTGGCGGGTCACCAATCGGGCCAGATACGACCTGGTGTCGCGGACCGTCGTCAGATCCACCTCGGCCCAGCGCAGATAGCTGTCCTGCAGGACGTCGTCGGATTCGGTTGCCGAACCGAGGATTTCGTAGACGATCGTGAACAGCAGCGGCCGCAGCAGGGTGAACCGCTCGGCATGCTCGTCGGCGCTCATGACGAGGTCACCGAGGGCGCGACATCGCGCGAATCGGGGCGCGGGCCGCCCTTCACCCATACCAGCGAACCGGGCTTGCGCGCCTCGCGGCGAATCTTTCCCACGGCGAAATTGCAGGTCACCTCCTTGATCCTGGCACCCGCGCGACCGCCGATGTACAGATTCATCGCGGTGTCGTCCTTGTGCGCGAGCTGCCGGACGCCGATGCGGCGGCCCAGGCTCAGGCATGTTCCGGTCAGAGCAACGTCGACCACAGCCGGAGGGGTTCCCGTGATATGGCTCGACACCGTCTCGGCGGCCTGCGCGCCGAGTGCCCCGGCGGCCTGGCTGCTCATCCGCAGCGGCTGCCCCGACGGTGCGGCGGCGTCACCGGTCGCGACGATACGGTCGTCATCGATGCTGGTCAACGTCTCATCGGTGAGCAACCTGCCGATCGCGTCGGTGCGTAGCCCGCTCGCGGCCGCCAGCTGTGGCACACCGAAACCTGTCGTCCAGATGGTCAGGCCACTCGGGTGCACCGCGCCACCGGACAGTACGACGGCATCCGCGCGCACCTCGCCGACCGGATCGGATTCGAGGACCGAAACACCGTGCCGCGACAACCATTTCGCGACGTATCGGCGACCCGACGCACTCAGCGAGGGCATCAACGTCCCACCGCAGACGAGCGTCACGCCCCATCCCTGCTCGGCCAGTTCGGCGGCCGTTTCGATACCGGTCGGCCCGCCGCCGACCACGGTGATCGGCGCATCGGCGGGCAGCTCGTCCAACCGGGCCCGCAACCGCCGCGCGGACTCGAATTCACCCATACGGCAGGCGAATTCGTCCCCACCGGGCACCGAAGGCACGGCCTCGGTGCTGCCGACCGCATAGACGAGGTGGTCGTATCCCAGCCCACGCCCCGACGCCAATCGCACTGCGCGAGTGACGGTGTCGATCCGCGCGGCACTGTCGACCACCAGCTCGATCCCCGCACCGAGCAACGTCTCGTAATCGATCGTCGCCACACCGGTCCCGGCCACCAGCTGATGCAACCGCACCCGGTCCACGAAGGCCGGACGCGGATTGACCATCGTGATGTGAACGTCCTCCCGCTTGCGCAACCGATTGGCCGCCACCGTCCCCGCATACCCGCCCCCGACGACGACCACCCTGTGCCGTGTGTTGTGTTCAGTCATGCCCCCGAGACACCGCCGACCGGCGAAATATGACAGCACACGAATGTGATACACATCACACGACAGACAGCTGTCGAATTCACTCCTGGCTCAGGCGGCGAGTTCGACGCCGAGGATACGGTCCAGGGCGCGAGCGCCCGGATCGGTGAGTTGCAGGGCACGGCGAGTGTTGTGCCGCACCACCCAACCGGCTGATTCCATCCGGGTCAGCACCGCCGCGCCGAGGGCTCCGCTGAGGTGGTGGCGCTGTTCGCTCCAGTCGACGCAGAAACGCAGCAGCGGCCGACGTTGGGCGCGAGCGGCGCCCAGGTCGATGCCCAGGGCCGCGAAGACCGGCTCGGCGTCGGGGCCCAACTCGTACGGGTGCGCGCGCACCGGAGCGGACAACCGGTCCCCGTCGGCGCGTTCGGCCCCGGGCAGACCGTCGGTGCGAATCAGTGCCCCGTGGTCGAGCAGCGCCTCGGTGACCGCGACGCCGAGCCGACCGGCCAGGTGGTCGTAACAGCTACGAGCACGACGCAGGGCCGCCGCCCGCCCGGACTCCCGCAGTGAACGCACCGGACGGGTCGGCGCGAGCGCGGCCACCGCCTCGAGCGCCGTACCCACCCGCGCATCGGCCAGCCGGTAGTAACGATGACGGCCGGACCGTTCCACACTCAGCAATCCCCCGTCCACCAGCCGCGCGAGATGCTCACTGGCCGTGGAAGCCGCAACCCCCGCCTCCGCCGCGAGCACCGACGACGGCAGCGCCCGACCATCGGCCAGGCTCATCAGAACCCGCGCCCGCGTAGCATCCGCCAACAGCGCCCCGATCGCCGCGACATCGGCATATCCGTACAGCGGCCGCTCATCCGTCATCCCACCAGTCTGCCCCGCCGACACTTCGGCGCACACCGAACTATGCGCGCATCCCGACGCCGACACCCACCGTCCGGCCGGACGCACAAGGTTTGTCGGGGTGAGGTTCTCCGGCCGAGCGAACTTCCGCGAGGCAACCTTCGTTGGTGCAGCCACATTCCAGGGGGCAGACTTCGGATCGGAGGCGGTAACCTTCGCCGAACCGAAGCAATGGGGTCCGCCCTCACCAGAGTTCGATTGGAACGCCGACCCGACCACGAAGCCCTTGAACGTTGAGCCCGACAGCTGGCCACCAGCAGTTCAGGGTCGAATCGGCCGCGAAGCCCATTCTTCGGCGCACACCGAAGTTTTTCGGGGAAACACTTGGTGGCATGAGCATTTCGAGCCCGGATGTCGGGCACTCTCAGCGGGTTCGGCCGGGCCGGGTACTGGGTGTGATGTGTGCGGGCATGTTTCTGGTGTTGCTGGACGTCACTATCGTCAATGTCGCGCTGCCCAGCATCGGTCACGGACTGCATTCGGATGTGGCGATGTTGCAGTGGGTCGTCGACGGATATGTCGTCGCCATCGCCGGACTGCTCCTGGCGGGCGGGACGATCGGCGACCGGATCGGGCACCGACGTGTACTGCTCACCGGATTCGCGGTATTCGGTGCGGCCTCGCTGATCTGCGCGCTCGCACCGAATATCGGAGTGCTGATCGGGGCGCGAATCGTGCAGGGGGTGGGCGGGGCGCTGCTGTTGCCCGGCACGATGGCGGTCATCGTGGAGGTGTTCCCGGATCGCGGTGACCAAGCGCGGGCGCTGGGCGCCTGGGCGGCGATCTCCTCGCTGGCCCTGCCCGCGGGGCCGCTGCTGGGCGGGCTGCTCACGGGCTGGTTCGGGTGGCGTCCGGTGTTCTGGATCAATGTGCCGCTGACCGCGCTGGTCATCCTCGCGACACTGCGCACGGTGCCGGATCGTCCGGGCGTGGATCGCGAGCGGATCGATCCGGTCGGTCTGGCCGGATTCGTCGTCGGACTGGGCGGACTGGTGTTCACCGTCATCTCGATCGGCCACCACGCCGGTTGGCCCACGATCACCGCCGCGGCCGTCGTAACCGCCGCGGCCCTGACCACCGCGCTGATCTCCTCCGCACGCGGCGCGAATCCGGTCCTTCCCCTGGACCTGTTGCGCCGCAAGGATTTCCTGAGCCCCAACGTGGTGGCACTGACCATGAACCTGATCTTCAACGGGCTGCTGTTCGTGACCACGCTGTATCTGCAGGACGTCCAGGGCTGCTCGCCACTGCTGTCCGGGCTGGCGGTGCTGCCGCTCGCGGTGCCACTGGTCGTGCTCGCGCCGGTATCGGGCCGCATCACCGCGCGACGCGGTCCGCGCGCGGCCGTCGCCACCGGATGCGTCGTCGCGATCGCGGGAACACTACTGCTGACCCGGCTGACGGCCGACGGCGGAATCGGTTGGCTGCTGGCCGGATTCGGACTTCTGGGCTGCGGTGCGGGACTGGTCACCGCCTCGGTGGTGGCGGCGGTGGTACGTGCGACACCACCCGATCGCTCCGGGCTGGCGACGGGCACCTCCAATACCGCTCGGCAGATCGGCACCGCCGGCGGTGTGGCGATCTTCGGCGCGATCGCGGGCTCCCCCACCGGCGCACATTTCATCGGCGCGATCCACCTGCTGGCCATCGCCTCCGCAGCAGGCTGGGCCGTAGCGCTGGCCGCGACCGTCTACGGCGTCGCGGGACGTGCGGCAAACGAATGAATCCGACGCCCGCACAAGCCGACACAGCACCGCTTCCCTCCCGTTGACCGGCCGCCAGGCTAGGCTGTTCGAACGAACGAGCGAAAGCAGACGGTTCGCGGCACAGCTTGCCGCCCGGACGCGTGGCGGGCACCGAAAGTAAATGCCCGATACCGACCCGAGCGGCAACCCCGAGAACCCGCCGAAACGGAGCGACACCAGCAACACAGTTCGCGGCCCGTCTCGCCGCTCGGACGCGTGGCGGGTGCGAGGAACGAGTACCCGACACGGGGCCGAGCGGCGAGACTCGGGGGGCCGCGAACCCGCCGGAGCGAAGCGGAGGCCGAAAATACAGGTGGTGAGGATGAGCCGGACCGTGGACGGGCATACCGGCGTGCCCGACGACCTGCGCGACACCGTCACGTTCGAACTCGAGGAGATCGACGAGACGGTGGCCGCGATGGTCGCCGAGCAGGCACAGGAGCGTCCGCGCGACGGTGAGTTCATCACCCAGCGGCTCGGCCTGGACGGCGAACGCCCCGAAACGCTCACCCTCATCGGGGCCCGCTACGAACTGTCCCGAGATCGCGTGCGCCAGTTGTACACTCGCGCCGTCGGCCAGATGGTCCGCCGGGTGCAGGCCACCGGCCTGCCCGACACCGCGATCTTCGCCGCCCGCTATCCGGTCGACTGGGGTGATCAGCGGCTGGTGCGGACCCTGCTCGGCGAGATCTACGCGACCGACACCGATATCGCCGGACAGGATCTGGCCTACCTGCGGCTGCGGCTGGCCGGGCACGCCCTGATGGACGCGAAACGCGTGGCGGGCTTCGTCTTCCAGCAGATCGCCGGATGGCAGCAGCGCGGCCGCTGGCACGCCGTCCCGCGATTCACCGAACCGGTTGCCGGACAGCTGATTCCACTGATCCGGCACACGGACTGGGCGAGCGGGGACCCCACACCGCTGCCGGAGCTGCCACTGACCACGGTGGACACCGCCGACGACGCCCGCGGTTCGATCTTCGCCGAGAAGCTCAGCCGCGAAACGAGTTTCGACACGGCCCTGGAAGCGCGGCTGCTGCGCATGCTCGACGAGAGCGAACAGGTCGCCACCTACACCGAACGTCCGCTCGCGGTCGACTATCGCCTCGACGAGGTCGACCGGCTGCACTACCCCACCGCTGCCGCCCGGCTCACCGACGGACGGGCACTGCTGATCGATGTCGTCCCGCTGGCCCGGATCGCGGTGCACGGCAACCGGATCAAACTAGCGGCCGCTCGCGCCGCGGCACACGAGCGCGGCTGGGGTCACCTGGTGTTCACCGGAAGCCGGATGAGCGAACCGGACCTGCGCGCGCACACGGTGCCCGCACCTGCGGAGAACATTCTGCGCAACCGACTGGCCGAGGGGCCGGTGGACTGGACCGAATTCCGCCGCTACCGCGACGAGACCGATATCCAGCTCACCGATCTGAGCGCCATGGTGCTGCGGCACGGCTGGCGCTGGGAGCGCGGACCGTTCCGGCTGATCCGCCAGGGTTGATCAGACCGAACCCGTTCACCCACAGTGCCGTTCGCCGGATGTTCGCCGATCGGCTCAGCGCAGGATCATCGCCGAGGCGACGAAGGCCACGATCACCATCAAGGCGAAGCAGGTGATCAACTGCCAGTGCATGACCGCCGTGCGCTGGCGCGCGACCGTCAGACGCAACGTGGCATCGATCCGGCCGTGATCGGCGAGGCGACGGCGCGCGCCGTCGAGTTCCTCGGCGACCTGCTCGGCCCGCTCGAGCCGGTGCATGAGCTTGTGCACCTGTTTGGCCTTGTCCCGAGTCGCCTTGCGCGCCAAGGCCAGCGCCGTGCGCTGATTCACCAGTTCCTGACGCTGCTGCGCGATCACCGCGGCCTGCGTCCGCGTGTGCTGCTCCCACGTGCTCACCGTCGCCCAACCTCCTGCGGTCTCGTCGCGATATCCGAAGGCAACCTCCGCGGCGACCCACTCCTGCATGAATTCCCGCACCGTCCACGCCTGTTCCCGCGGCCGTGCGAGCCCGTTCGAACCGGACTCGAGCAGGCCGGACACCACCCGGTAGTCACAACCATCGGCCGCGAAGTCGTCCACGGCCACACCCGGCACCTGCGCCACCCAGAATCCGGGCGGGCACAGCCACAACACCTCGTCGACACCCACCGCGCGCAGCCGGGCCGTGCGCTCGAGCGCGAATCCGACATGCACCGGCGCGCTGCACACTTCGATCGCGCAGATCCGAGATCCACTGCGCCACAACAGACCCGGAGTCTGCGCGCCCACCGACTTGTCGACCTCGGCGTCGTCGGCGCCCTCGGCCAACAGCCGTCCGCGCAGCCAGTACTTGAACCGCTGCACATCCCAGTGACAGTCGCCGCAGCCGGGCTCGCGACACCGATCTCCCGGCTGATGTCCACGCGGATTCGGTTCCACCGCAGGAAGATCCGCGGGTCCGGGCGCGGTCAGCAGTAAGGCCTGCCCGGGCCCGGCATCGTTGCGTTTCTCACGTTCGACCATGCCCGCACCTCGACGCTCGGCTCCGGCACGTGCCGACGGTTCGGCCGTGCCCACTACCCGCTCGCTACGCTCGCCCATGCGATCCATCGCCCCTACACCGTGCACCGGCGGCACATCCGAAACCGCCCCCTCTAGAGTGCCGTAAAGATCGCCGGTCGGCACCGCCTCCTGACTACTTTCGTTATGCAACCGGGAGCCGCGCGTGATCATGAGAGCCCCGCGCGGCACCGAACGGTCTCGCCGAGACGATTTCGACCTTGGCGCGCCGAACCCCGCCCGTTACGCTGCGCTGGTGACTCCCACCGAATACACGAATGTATCGTCGCCGCTCCGCGCCGCGCGGGTGGCTAATTCGGTGGCGTTCGCACTACAGGGTTTCTTCCTGGCCGTGATCCTCACCGAGCTACCGCAGGCGCAGTCGCGGTTCGGCCTGAGCGACACCCTGATCCTGGTCGCGGTGGTGGTGATCTCATTGCTGGCGGCGGTGGGAAGTGTTGTGGCCGAACAACTTGCCGTGCGCTGGTCCAGCCGGGTGACGTTGCGGATCGGACTCGGACTGATCGCGGTCACCGGCGTGCTGATCGCCTTCGCACCGGACAAGGCGGTGCTGTTCGCGGCATTGAGCGGGTACGGCGTCGCGGTCGGCATCGTCGATGCCAGCACCAATATGCAGGCGGTGTTCATCCAGCACGGATACGGACGGTTCGTGCTGTCGTCGTTCTACGCCGCGTGGAGCGCCGGATCGATCCTGGGTGCGCTGTTCGTCTCCGGCTGCGAGAAATTCCACGTCACGCGGACCGAGGCGGTATTCGTCGCGGCGCTGGTGGTGCTGGTGGCCGGGCTCGTGTTCGGACCGCGACTGCTGGGCACGCGCCAGGCCGAGGCCGAGCCCACCGAGGCCGCGCATGCGGCGGTCGTACCGCTGCGGGCCTATCTGGCGCTGGGTATCGCGATGGCGCTGGTGTTCGCCATCGACCTGGCGGTCGGCAACTGGTCGGCGCTGTATCTGAAGAACGAACTGCTGTCCTCCTCGGCGACCGCGGCGCTGGCACTGGCCGCCTATCAGGGGGCTTCGCTGCTGACCAGGCTCACCGGGGATCTGTGGGTGCGGCGGTTCGGGCCGCGTCCGGTCGTGGTCGTCGCGGCCGCGATCGGCGTGATCGGGCTGCTGATCGTGGTGAGCGCGCCCGGACCCGTGGCCGCGCTGATCGGATTCCTGATCGCCGGAATCGGCCTGCCGGTGATCGCGCCGCTGTGCTTCAGCGAAGCCGGACGACTCACCGGCGGCTCCGGACTCGACGCGGTGATCGCGCGCCTGAACCTGTTCAACTACGCGGGCACGCTGATCGGCGGCGGCGTGGTGGGTGCGGTGTCCGACGTATCGAGCCTGCGCATCGGATTCGTCATACCGCTGCTGTTCGCCGCCGCACTGGTGCTGTTCGCCCGCACATTCCACGCGCGCACCGCCGCCACAGCGGGCGAACCGGACGTGGAGGCGGCGTAACCGGCACGTCTGCGCCCCGGCCGATGCGCGATGTGGTGCCATGGACCTGTGAACGACACCCTGGTGACCGTGGACCGCGCCGGACTCTGGGACGCGGAGGCCATCTCCGACGTCGCCGCGGCCACCTTCCCGCTCGCCTGCCCGCCCGGACTCGACACGGCCGATATCGAGACCTACATCGATGAGGCCCTCTCGGACGAACGGTTCGGCGACTATCTCAGCGATCCGAATCGCACGGTGCTCAAGGCAGTATCCGGCGGGCAGATCGTCGGCTACACCATGCTGATCGCGGACGGCCCCACCGATCCGGTCGTCGCGAGCGCCGTGGAACTGCGGCCGGTGCTGGAGATCAACAAGATGTACGTCCTGTCCGGTCAGCACGGCACCGGCGTATCGACCGCCCTGATGAACGCGGCCCTGGACCACGCCCGCGACAACGGCTACGCGGGCGTGTGGCTGGGCGTCAACCAGGACAACGCCCGCGCCCAGCGGTTCTACGCCAAGCGCGGATTCCGGACCGTGGGCACGCGCACCTTCACCGTCGGCGCGACGGTGTGCCACGACTATCTGATGGAACGGGCCCTCGAGCCTGCTGCGTCGAGCTGAATCCCGTTCCGGCCGATCAGCGCAGCAGCTTGGTCTTCAGCGCGGCGATATCGGCGTCGGTCAGCTTCAGGCCCTGGTGGACGTAGTTGTCGAAGGTGCCGTAGGACTTGTCGACCTGGTCGAAGGCCGCGTCGAGCGCCGACTGGGTGACGCCGTTGACCATGTCGCCGTCACGTGCGTTGCGGTAGTAGTTCGACAGCAGATAGTCGTAGTCGACCGTTTTGCGGTCCACGCCCAGGACGGTCAGCAGCACCGCGGACATCCAACCGGTGCGGTCCTTGCCGGCGGTGCAGTGGTAGAGCACCGCACCGTCGGAGGTGCGGGCGATGTCGTGCAGGACATCGGCGAAGGCCTGATTCGCACCCGGTGCGGTGATGAACGCCCGGTACAGGTCGGCGCCGGCGAACAGGGTCGAGACGAGCACCTGCGGCGGAGCCTGGCCGATGACGTCGTTCCAGTTCTCGGTCGCGCCCGCGGGCACCCGGTCCGGGGACAGCAGGCGCTCGTAGGAGGTCCGCAGATCGTGGACGGAGCGGACCTTGCGTGCGGTCAGCGCGGCCAGGTCGGCGTCGGTGGCCTTGGTCAGCTCGCCGGTGCGGTACACCAGGCCGGAGCGGACCACGCGACCGGCGGTCGTGCGGTAACCGCCGATGTCACGGGCGTTGACCACGCCCTGCACCGGGACGGCGCGCGCGGCGGTGTCGGTCACGACCGAGATGGTCGCCGTGGGCGGGTCGGCGGCCAGGGCGGTGCCCACCGCGGGCCCCACGGCGATCGCCGTAGCGGCGGCCAGCGCGGCCACGACACGAATCGAACGATGGACCATCACAGCTCCGATCTGCTCGGGTCGGCGAGCCGCACGATACCGGCCGCCACCATCCTGGACGAACGTCCAGAATTTCGATACCGCGGGTCACGGTACCCGAGCCGCGCTCGATCAGCTCGCGGGCACCTCGTACCGCGACAGCGCGAGCAGCCGGGAAATCGCCCGCAGATACTTCTTGCGATAGCCGCCGTCGAGCATCTCCTGGGAGAAGATCGCGTCCAGCTTGGCCCCGGACACCGTCACCGGAATTCCCGCGTCGTACAGCCGGTCCGCCAGCACGACCACCCGCAACGCCACCGCCTGATCGGTCACCTCGTGCACACCGGCGATGAACACCGCGCTCACTTCGGAGATCAACGCGCCGAATCGCGAGGGATGCAGTGTGCTCAGATGCCGCAGCAGCGCGTCGAAGTCGTCGAGCGTGGCACCCGGTGTGGCCGCGGCCTTCTCCGCCAGCAACTCGGGCGCGGTCGGTTCCGGCGCGGGCGGCAGATCGCGGTGCCGGTAGTCCGGGCCGTCCACGCGGACCGCCTCGAACAGCGAACCCAGCTTCTTGATCTCCCGCAGGAAATCCTGGGCCGCGAAACGCCCCTCACCGAGCTGGCTGGGCAGCGTATTGGACGTCGCCGCGACCGAGACCCCGCGCGCGGTCAACTCGGTCAGCAGCCGCGAGACCAGCGTGGTGTCGCCGGGATCGTCGAGTTCGAACTCATCGATGCACAGCACGCTGTTGCTCGCGAGCCGCTCCACCGCGTTCGTGAAACCCAGCGCGCCCACCAGATTGGTGAGCTCGCCGAAGGTGCCGAACGATTTCGGCGCGGGCGAGGCGTGGAAGATCGAGGCCAGCAGGTGCGTCTTGCCGACGCCGAATCCGCCGTCCAGATACAGGCCCGCACCCTGGACGTGCTTCTTCTTGCCGAACAGGCTCTTACGGTTCGCGGTGGCGTGGATCGAGGCGACGCGCCCGGCGAAATCGCGCGCCTTGCGCACCGCCTCGGCCTGACTCGGCTCGTTCGGGTCTGGAATGTAGGAGTCGAAGCTCACCTCGTCGAATGTGGGCGGGGGCACCATCTGGGCGATGAGCTGATCGGCCGGAACCTCCGGATGGCGATCGACGAGGCGTTGCTGCACGCAAGTAGCGTACTGACGTGGTGTGATCGGTGCTTATGCAGCGTGTGCCCAATGCGATCCAGTTCACAACACTGGGGCCCGACGAGCTCCTGCGCCTCTACGCCTATCCGGCATCGCTCGAATCCCCTTGGATCCGAGTCAACTTCGTCACCAGTATCGACGGCGCCGCCACCGTGGACGGACGGTCCGGCGCGCTGGGCAGTCCGGCCGACCACGCGGTGTTCGAGATCCTGCGGGATCTGGCCGACGTGGTCCTGGTCGGCGCGGGAACCGCGCGCCAGGAGAACTACGGCGGCGCCCACACCGACGCACACCGCCGGTTGCGGCTGTTCCACCACGGCCTCGGCGGCAGTCCGGACGGCGCGCCGCCCCCGATCGCGGTGGTGACCGCGAGCGCGTCCCTGGATCCGGCCGGACGGCTGTTCACCGACACGACCCGCCCGCCGATGATCCTCACCACCGCCGCCGCACCGGCCGATCGCAAACGCGCACTCACCGATGCGGGTGCGGAAGTGATCGAATGCGGCGAGACCTCGGTGGCCGCAGCGGACATTCGCGCGGCACTGGCCCAGCGCGGCCTGCTGCGGGTGCTGTGCGAAGGCGGCCCGTCGCTGTTCGGCGACCTGATTGCCGCGGGCGTCGTCGAGGAACTCTGTCTCACCGCATCACCGCTGCTCATCGGCGGTACGGCGGGCCGAATTGCGGTGTCCCCCAAGGCGTTGCCGACCCCGATGACGTTGCGTCACGCGCTGCTGGACGACGACGGCACGATCCTGACCCGCTGGGAACGCGCCCGCACCCAAGGCTGAAAGCGCCCGCCGGACCTGGCAGGGTGTAATACATGCGCAGGACTCGAGCCGCACTGCTGGCATCGTCATCGCTGACGATCCTCCTCACCGCCGCCTGCGGCGCCGGCCCGTCCGACCGTCCGGGAATCGCCGAGGTCCGCCCGCATTCCGGTGGCGCGGCCGCCACCACCAGCCCGACCCCCGCGACGCCGCCGCCGGCCGAGGCGCCCAAGACGGATCTGGGCTGGCACGACTGCGCGGCGGCCACGTTCAACGCGCTGGGCCTGGGCGCGCCACCGGCCGGACTGATCTTCGAATGCGCCGACTACTCCACCGCGATCGATGCCGGGGGCGCGGTACTGGGCACCTTCCGCAACGCCGCCGTACGCGCGCGCCTGCCGCAGACGCCCGCGAACGCCGCGCCGCTGGTACTCACCTCCGGCGCGGACCGCTCCTCCACCGCGACACTCGCCGGACTGGCCACCGGCCCCACCTCCGCGGTGCTGGCCGCGCATCCGATCGTCGCGGTGGACCGGCGCGGGATCGGCAGTTCCCAGCCGATCAACTGCCTGACCGACGACACCCGGCGCAGCCTCGCGGACAACGACCAGTCCGCCGGGGGAAACCAGATCGACGCGATGGCCAACGTCAGCAAGGACGCGACCATCGCCTGCCAGGATTTCCTGCAGCCCTACCAGGGCACCTTCGACGCCGGGCATGCCGCCGACGACCTCGATCAACTGCGCAAACAGTGGCAGGTCGACCACATCGCACTGCTGGGCGCCGGCGACGGCTCACGGGTCGCGCTGGCCTACGCCGCCAAATACGGCGAGCATCTGGCCCGGCTCGTGCTGGACTCCCCCGTGGCCGCCAACGTCGATTCGGCTACCCGTGCCGAACAGCGCGTCAAGGGGTCCGAAGCCGCACTGACCGCATTCGCACAACGTTGCGCGGCGTTGAACTGCTCGCTGGGCAGCGATCCGCGCGGCGCGATCATCGCACTGGTCGACCGCGCGGCCGCCGGTCAACTCGGCGGCGTCTCGGCGAATGCCCTGTTGACCGCCATTTCCGGATTCCTCGCCGATCCCCGGGCCGATCAGGCCAACCACACCGCCGAGCTGGCCGACGCGCTGTCCGACGCGGGACACGGCGACAACGCCGCACTGAATCAGCTGATCGGCCGGGAGTCGGCCGCCACCGACTCCGACGGGCAGTTCGTCTCGAACTGCAGCGACAACCAGAAACCGGCCACCCCCGATCGGGTGAAACAACTCGAAACCGTCTGGGCCAAGCAGTATCCCGTCTTCGGCAAAGCCGCCGCGATCGGTCTCATGGCGTGCACGGCCTGGCCGACGCCGAATGCCGCGCAGCTGCCCACCACGTTCGATCTGCCGACCCTGGTTCTGGGCAACGACGCGAATCCCGTCGCGGGCCGCGATGCGCGCCCCTCGGTGACGGGGGCGCTCGGGTCGGCGGGTGCGCGCACGTCGACCGTCACCTGGCAGGGCTGGGGTTACCCGGTGTTCTCGCACTCGGCCTGTGTGCAGCAGAGCGTGGTCGGCTACCTGAAGGACGGGACGTTGCCCGCCGACGGGACGACCTGCCCCGCCTGACCCCGTTTCGGCGGGTCCGAGCAACGGTCCGGGTACTTTCCGGTGTACCGTGCCCCAGTGTTCCTTCGTCAGCTCGAGCCGCGCACCGCTCGTACGACCTCCGAGGTCCTGAATTTCGCGCTTTGGCCGTTCGCGGTCATGACAGTGCTGCACCAGGTCTTCGTCAAGGCGACGAACTTCAACATCACCGACGACTTCGCCCCCGTGTACAAGGCGTCCCTGGCGTTCCTGAACGGAAAGTCGATCTACGCCGAGAACTTCGACCTGGTCGATCCGCACTACCTGTATCCGCCGGGTGGCACGCTGCTCATCGCGCCGCTGGCGATCATCGACCCGGACCGGTCGAAGTGGTGCTTCGACTCGCTCAACGCGATCGCGATGCTGGTCGCCTGGTACCTGCTGCTCAAGCTGTTCAAGCTGAGCATCAAGTCCTATGCCGCGCCGCTGACGCTGCTGCTCATGTTCTCGTCCGAAACCGTCATCAACACACTGGCTTTCGGCAATGTGAACGGGTGCATCCTGCTCGCGGAGGTCGTCTTCATCGCGCTGCTGCTCGCCCGGCGGGAACTCTGGGCCGGTGTCGTGATGGGTTTGGCGATAACCGTGAAGCCGACGATCGCCCCGATGTTGCTGATACCGCTGATGCGTCGCCAGTGGAAGGTCTTCCTGCCCGCACTCGGGGTGCCGATCGCGCTGACAGCCATCGCGCTGCCGCTGATCAAGGATCCGATGGACTATGTGCATCGAACCCTGCCGTACTCGATACAGGCCCGCGACTACTTCAACAGCTCGATTCCGGGCATCTCCGCCTACTTGGGTCTGCCGTCGCTGCTGACCTGGAGCATCCGGATCGGCATGGGCGTGCTCGTACTGGTCTCGCTGTGGCTGCTGTACCGGTACTACCGCCACGACGAACTGTTCTTCATCTGCACCACTTCCGGCATCCTGCTGCTGGCCGAATTCCTGATCAGCGGTCTGGGCCAGCAGTACTACTCGATGCTGCTGTTCCCGTTCCTGATGACGGTGGTGCTGCGCAATTCGGTACTGCGCAACTGGCCCGCCTGGCTGGCGATATTCGGCTTCACCACGTTCGACAAGTGGCTGCTGGACCACTGGCAGGTCATCGGCCGGGATCTGGAGTATCTGCGGATAACCTTCGGCTGGGGGCTGCTGCTGTTCGTGACGTTCTGCGTGCTCGGCGACCGGTATCTGACCGCGCGACGCGAGGGACGGCTCGACTCCGGGATCGATCCGACGTTCCTGCTGCCCGAACACAACGGTGCGCCCGTGCCGGATGCGCCGCAGACCCCGCGGATTCCCGTCCCCGACACCGCCGCGACGATCGGTCCGGCGGACCCGGACGACGAGGAGCCCAGCAACGCACCGAACGAGGCCGGCGTCCTGCACTGAGCAGCGTCGGCCGGTCCCCCGGCAATCGCTGGACGAGCGCGCCCAGCGGTATCCATCATTACAACGCGCCCTTCCGAGGTGTCCGATTCGCATTACTGTGACCCGGACATTCACACCAACATCCTCTGGGAGCTGCAGTGTTGTCGAAAGTTGTTGCGGTGGGCGCGTTGTCACTGGGGCTCATGGGCGGCCTCGCCGGTATCGCCGGGGCCGATCCGATAGTTCCCGGACCTCATTCGGTCGGCCCGTTCACTCAGTCGGGCGAACCGACCGGCAAGGCCGCGTGTCAGCAGGCGTCGATCGCGAGCGGCCATTACAGCGGCTGCTTCGAATACCCGTCCGGCAGCGGGAAGTGGTTCTACAACCCGCCGTCGGCAGGCTGAGCCCGGATTGTTCGCCGCCGTGCTCGGCACTGCGGCCGGGCGGCCACCATCTCATTAGAATCGGGCTATGAGTTCCGAGTCCGAAACGTCGTTGCCCGCACCCAGGATCGTGCTGACCCCGCAGGAATGGCGAGCCAAACTCGATCCGCAGGAGTACGCGGTGCTGCGCGAAGCCGGTACCGAGCGGCCCTACACCGGTGAATACACCGATACCGAGACCACCGGTGTCTACGGATGCCGGGCCTGCGGCGCGGAACTGTTCCGCAGCACCGAGAAGTTCCATTCGCACTGCGGCTGGCCCTCGTTCTTCGATCCGGCCGACTCGGACGCGGTACTCCTGCGCACCGACGACTCAATGGGGATGCGCCGTGTCGAGGTGCTGTGCGCGAACTGCCACAGCCACCTCGGCCACGTCTTCGAGGGGGAGGGATATCCGACCCCGACAGACAAGCGGTACTGCATCAACTCCATCTCGCTGCGCCTGCAGCCGACGGACGGCCCCACCAGCTGAAACACCGCTTCCGGACGCTCGCGGACGCCTGGTGAACGTGTGCGCCACCGAACTCCACCGAGAGGGCATGACATGTCACTGAGGGTTCGAGAAGGCGGCATCACTTTGGAGTTCACCTTCGAAGAGCTGATGAAGTACCACGGACCGGCGGCCCCGGGCGGTGTGGCACACGGCTATACCGCCATGCAGGTGGCTCTGCCGCAGTTGGCGCCGCTGGTCGATCGCCGAGAAGTCAAGGTACGGACCGGATTCCGCGGCCCCGGCGGGCGAGATGCCATCGAGATGGTGCTGCGTGCGGTCACCGAGGGGCAGTACATGGTCACCCCTCTGCTACGCATGCCCGGACGCGGGCCCCTGCTCGAGGACTACGTCTGGGAGTTCACCTACCGCGGCGATCGCGTGAGTGTGCAGCTACGCGATGACGGCTTGGTCACCGAGGAATTCATCGTCCTGGCACGCAAGCCCGATCGAACCGCCACCGAGGAAGCACACCTCACGCGACTCAAGGCAGAGATGGCCGACCGCCTGTTGAGCCGCCCCGCCGACGATGTCTACGAGGTGATCTGAGGCCGCGCTCGGGCGATCGGCGACAGCGACTACGGGTTTGCGCGGCGCTCTCGGATGTGCGGCTGTTCCAGCAATCGGGCTGCGGAGTGATGGACTTTTTCGAGCGCGGTGAGCAGGCATCGGCGTTCGGCGTCGGTGAGATCCGCGGTGATCAGGTTCTCCAGCGATGCGCGGCTGCTTTCGACGCGGTCTCGAAGCTCGTGACCCTTGTCGGTGAGCCACAGCCGGACGAGCCGGTTGTCATCCGGGTCACCGCGGCGGGTCAGCAATCCGGTCTCGGTCATGCGGTTGGCCATTTTCGCGATCGTCGGCGTGGTGACGTTCAGCGCGGCGGCGACCTCGCCGGGTGTGCGGCCGTCGTGGTCCCAGAGCACGCCGAGCACCAAATCCTGGCCCGGATAGAGCCCGTACGGGCGCACGCTGCGCTCGACCAGCGCCCGCAACAGCTTCGAGGTCCGGCTGTGCAGGTCGAGAAATGCGGGCATCAAGCCTCCTGAGCCGAAGCGAGGCCATCGTCGGCCCGCGCTTGTCATCGGATCGTTAGCCGTCTATCGTTTTTCGATAGACGGCTAACGATTGGAGTTGTGATGATACTTCTCACCGGAGCGACCGGAACCATCGGTCGCGAACTCGTGCACGCCCTTGCCGCGCGGGACGTCGAGTTCCGCATCTTCGTCCGCGATCCACGACGTGCAGACGGCTTGCCCGAGCGCGCTCGCCGCGTGGTCGGCGACCTGGACGATCCGAACACCTACGCACCCGCGCTCGACGGTGCCGACCGCTTGTTCCTGCTCGTTCCAGGGATCGGCCTCGACCACACCCGCGACATGGTCGCCGCGGCACGGACGGCCGGGGTCGGCCGGATCGTGCTGCTGTCGTCCTACAACGTGATGGGCGATCCGATCCCCGCGATGGGGCGCTGGCACCACGAACGCGAGAGCATCGTGAGAGCCGCGGGCCTGCCGTATACGATCCTGCGACCGGGCGGCTTGATGACCAACGCCCTGGAATGGGCGCCGGTCATCCGCGCCGGAGGCGTGGTGGACGACCCCACCGGTCCCGGCCGATACGCGCCGGTCGATCCGGGCGATATCGCCGCGGTCGCCGCCATGGCTCTCACCGAAGACGGCCACGACGGCATGGAGTACTACCTCACCGGCGACGAGATGTTCACCATCGCCGACCAGATCGCGGTCATCGCGGCGGCGATCGGCCACGACATCGACGTGCGCGAGGCCGCCACCCCCGAGCAGGCCGTCGCGTCCCGATATCCCCACGGCGCACCCCCGGCCCTGGCCGCCGCAATCCTCGAAGGCTTCACCCTCATGCGCCGGGACACCACCGGATTTCGCACCGACACCATCGAACGTCTCCTGGGCCGCCGACCCCGGAACTTCACCGACTGGTGCACACGCAACATCGACGCGTTCCGCACGAATCAGACCGCCCGCACCCCATGATCGAACCTCGACCTGTAGACCGCTCGGCCGGACACGACCAAGCCTGCGGCCGGTCGGTTACCGGTCCGAGGCACGGTCGCCGTTGCCGAGGATGTTCTCGGTAGCGGTCCGGATTCCGTCTTGTATACGTTCTTCGGATACGGCATCCAATCCGGCTGCCGCGCGCACGGAAGGCTCGGCCAGTTGCCAGCCCAGGCGCAGGGCGACCACATTGGCGGCAGCCAGCCGAGCCTCGGCTTCGTCGTCGTATCGGGCACCGGCCTTCTCGATCAGCTCGGCCACGCCGGGGAACTGATGCTGCAGGCGACCAACGGGATAGCCGTCCATCAGGGCGCGCGTGATCACTCGCCATTGCCGTCGGGTTTCGGCCTCGGCCAGCGACGGGTCCGCGTCGGCCTTTCGCGCGGCGGCCGAGCGGGCAGCGAGGTAGTCCAGGACCGCGCCGACGAGTAGGTCCTTGGTGCCGAAATGCCGGAAGACCAGCGCTGGATTGACAGTGGCGCGCGCAGCGATGTCACGCGTGGACGTGGCCGCGGGGCCACGCTCGGCGAACAGGTCGGCGGCGTGTTCGAGAACTGCGGCTACCACTTGGTCTCGGCCTACCGGTTTGCCCTGTTCACGTGGTGTCGCCATGGCCTCCGATCTTAGTGTTTTCTCAGCTCAGGACTGTAATCGAGTGATTACACTCGAATACGCAGGTGTAATCGCTTGATTACAGTGGCGTTCCCCCAGGCGACGCCGTACTCGAAACAATGGAGAGATCAGGAGTCATGAACACACATGTGATCGTTCACAAGCTGGGGCTGCACATCGGAGCGCGCATCGACGGCGTGCGCCTGGACGGCAACTTGGATCCGATGGTGGTTGCCGACATCAACCAAGCACTGCTGGAGCACAAGGTGATTTTCTTCCGCGACCAGCACCACCTCGACGATGAGCAACAGTACGCATTCGGCGAACTACTGGGCACGCCCTTCGCTCATCACGCCCAGCGTGACGGCGACCGGATCACGCCGATCGATTCCGGAACCGCCAGAGCAACCAGCTGGCACACCGATATGACGTTCATGATGAACTTCCCCAAGGCGTCGATACTGCGTGCAGTGAAGTTGCCCGCCTACGGTGGCACCACATTGTGGGCGTCCACCGCGGCGGCTTACCAATCACTTCCCGGTCCGTTGAAGCAGCTGGCCGAATCGCTGCGGGCGATACACGGCAACCGGGTCGGCTTCGTCCAGCAGGCCGGATCACCCGAACTCGTGGACAAGGCGAAGGCCGCCTCGTTCGCGGCGGCATTCACAGGGCCGGACATTCGGACCGAGCACCCGGTAGTGCGGGTTCACCCGGAGACCGGGGAACGCGTCCTGCTTCTCGGGCGGTTCGCGGATCGACTCGTCGGCTTCGACACACGCGAATCGCAAGCACTGATACAGCTTCTGCAGGACCACATCACCGTGCCGGAACACAGCATTCGCTGGAACTGGAACTACGGTGACGTCGCCATCTGGGACAACCGCGCCACACAGCATCGCGCGGTCTCCGACTACGGCGACCAACACCGCCTATTACACCGGGTCACCCTCGCCGGCGATGTCCCCGTCGACATCCACGGCCAACCGAGCACCTCGCTCAGCGGCGCCGATGCCTATCCCACTGCGGGCCAGGAGGATCCGATCCTCAGGCGAAAGATCATGAAAGACCAGGCGACACAGAACGTTTGATCAATACCCGTCCTCCGGTACGGGTTGTCGACTCAGGCGACGAGAACATCGAGAACGAGCACGACCGACGTCACGATCGAGAACGCGAGGAAGACCATGGCTCCCAGCATGTTCCGGTCGCCGCTGCGGATGTGGGCGACGATCGCGCCGCCGAAGTAGAGCACCAGCCCGATCGCGGCGGCGATCGCGAAGGGCGGGAACCAGATGCCCCCGATGAGACCGACCGTCGCGGCGATCTGCAGGCTCCCGAGCGCGGTGAGCTGAGAAGTGGTGAGGTGGACCGCTTCCGCGAATTGGCGTATCCACGCTGGGCGAACGAACTTCATCACTCCGGACTGGAGCATCGCCAGAGCGAGCAGGACGGACAGGATCAGGGCTGCGATATGCATGATGGCAACGCTAGAAATCCGATAGGTACCCTTTGGTAACCTTCGGGTCGTGAGCCCTCCTGCCGGAATCATGTTCATGTCCGACTGTCCTGCGCGCACAGCACTCGAGGTCATCGCGAACAAGTGGTCCGTAGTCACCCTGTACGCGCTCGAAGACGGCCCCAAACGACACAGTGAACTTGTCGCCCTGTCCGGCGGAATCTCCCGAAAGGTGCTGACTCAGACCCTGCGCCGCCTGCAGAGCAACGGCCTCATCGATCGACAGCGGTACGCCGAAGCGCCCCCACGGGTGGAATACCGCCTGACCCCGCTCGGCCGGACACTCCAGGAGCCGATAGCGATGCTGACGGAGTGGGCGCAGACATACGGAGAAGCACTCGTCGACTTCCAGGAGGCGACAGCCGCGGACCAGACGCACTAGGTTCCGGACAGAGCCAGGCAACCGAATGCTTCGGCGTGTCATTGATCACCACGCCGAAGCGCATTCGATTGTCGTGCGTTTTCGCGAACGAATTCAGGCTGATCGTCCGTGAGCGGGTACTGCATCAACTCCATCTCGCTGCGCCTGCACCCCTCGGACGACGCAACACACTGAGGCGACGGGGGAACAGTACGGCGTGGGGCTCGCACTGCGCATGACCCGATTTACCGGGGCTCGCGATGCGTGCCCCGAACCGGTAGTGCGTCGGAGTGCGGCCGCGCTCAGGGCAGCGCGGTGATCAACTGCTCGAGTTCGACGCGCGGGCCGGTGAAGAACGGCACCTCCTCGCGCACGTGCCGCCGGGCCTCGGTGGCCCGCAGATCGCGCATCAGATCGACGATGCGGTGCAGTTCGGGCGCCTCGAACGCGAGGATCCACTCGTAATCGCCGAGGGCGAAGGCGGGGACGGTGTTGGCCCGCACGTCGGGATAGTCGCGGGCCTCCTTGCCGTGGTCGGCCAGCATCTTGCGGCGCTCGGCGTCGGGCAGCAGGTACCAGTCGTACGAGCGCACGAACGGGTAGACGCACACGTAGTTGCCCGGCTCCTCACCGGCCAGGAAGGCCGGGATGTGGCTCTTGTTGAACTCGGCCGGGCGGTGCACCGCGGCATTGCTCCACACCGGGGCGCTGGCCCGGCCCAGTGCGGTGGTGCGGCGCAGATCGGCGTAGGCGGCCTGCAGATCCTCGATGCGCTCGGCGTGCCACCAGACCATGAAGTCGGCATCGGCGCGCATCCCGGCGACGTCGTACAGGCCGCGCACGACGACGCCCTTGTCGGCGAGACCGTCGAAGAACGCGCGCGCCTCCTTGATCGCCGCCTCGCGGTCCTCCCCCAATGCCCCGGGCTGCACCTGGAACACCGAGAACATCAGATACCGGATGGTCGAATTGAGCGCCTGGTAATCGAGTCGTGCCATACCCATATGGTGCCACTGCGGATCACCCGGTCACACAGCCGCACCGTTTACCGGCGAACACGCCGCGGACATCGAGTGCGGATCCAGGTAACGGGTGCGGGAATCCGATGGTTATGGACTTGTAATGCCCTGTGTGCCAACGTTTTCCGCATGACGCCACCCACCATCCGCCGCGGTTCAGTTCGTTTGCCCCGCGAGGATCTGCTCGGCGGCGGCCGTACCCGAGGCCGCACAGGCCGGGACGCCGACGCCGTGCAGGTAAGCGCCCGCCAGCGCCAGTCCGGGCACCGCGCCGACCGCAGATTCGATCGTGGACACGAGGTCGGCGTGCCCGGGTGCGTATTGCGGCAGGCCGCCGCGCCAGCGCTGGACGGCCGCGGTGACCGGCTGTACCGAGATACCGGTCACCGTCGCCAGATCCTCGGTCGCGGCGGCGACAAGTTCGGCGTCGGACAGCGCCAGCAGACTGTCGTCACCGAACCGGCCGAACGAGGCACGCACGATCGCGACGGCACGATCGGCCAGATGCGGCCACTTACGACTGGAGAGCGTGAAAGCCTTGGCTCGCAACGATTCTCCGGTGGCGACCAGGATGCCGGAGTTCTCCGGCAGCGGGGTATCCGCCGGCAGGGCCAGCGCCACCACCGCCGAGGAGGACAGCTCGATGCGCGACGTCGCGCGCGCGGCCTCGGGCAGTACCGGGGCCAGCAGATCGGCGGTGACGGGTGCGGGCGTGGCGAGGACGATCGCGTCACACTCCCCCACCGGCGCCAACCGCCAGCCACGCGGAGTGCGGGTCAGATCCTGTGCGGTGGTATCGATCTCGAGTTCCGGGGCGGCCGCGGAAAACAGCGCGTCGAGCAGGACGCGGTAACCGTCGCGGATGCCACCGAAGACCGGTGCGGTCGAGGGCGGCGGCAATGCCCGCGACACCGCCTCGGACAGATTCGACGCTCCCGCATCCAGCGCGGCGGCCAGGCCCGGCAACGCCGAACGCACCCCGATCGAATTCGCCAGTCCCGCATACACTCCGCCCAGCAGCGGCTCGACGCTACGGCTCACCACCTGTGCGCCGAACCGTTCGGCGACCAGATCCGCCACCGAGACGTCATCGCCGGGCGTCCAGTGCAGCGGTCGGTCCGGTTCCGCGGCGATCTGCCGCAGCGTCGCCTCGTCGACCAGTCCGGCCATGGATTCCGCGTCTGCGGGAATGCCCATCAGCGTGCCGGTCGGCAGCGGATGCGCCGCGCCGCCGGACCAGATCAGTGGCCGTCGTCCGGAGGGATGCACCAGCTGGTCCTCGAGACCCAATTCGCGCAGCAGAGCCGGGATTTCGGGACGTCGCCCGACGAATGCCTCCGCGCCTAGGTCCACCGGCCCGCCCGCGAGAACGCCGGTATGCAGTGTCCCCCCGATCCGGTCGCGCCGTTCCACGAGTACCAGTTCGAGCCCGGCTCCCAGCGCCGCCCGCAACCGATAGGCCGCGACCAGCCCGCTGATCCCCGCACCGATCACCGCGACCCGCATCGACCACACTCCTCACCGCACCGACGAAACTGCCTCACCGAGCCCGTACCGAACCTACTCGGCGAGCCCGAACACCCGCTGCAACAGCCGCCCGGCTCACGGCCTCCCACCGCGCCGCACGGCCGATGCATCACACCACCGGCTCCAGGATCCGACCGGCCTGTCCTGGGGCGCAGCCACCGAGCGCGCACGCAGACCTTCGACGACACTGCCCGCGTCGAGGGCGCGCCCTTCGCCGAGGATTACCGCCACCACCTGCGGCTGACACAGCACACCCGATGGTTCGCCCCGGCACGCGTGCTCCCGCAATCGACCGGCGGGGTGAACCTGTCCGCAGACATCGAGCACACGGGGCCGAGGTGGTCAACCGCAAGCGCGGGCGATCAGGACGCGCCGCTTCTGGCTGAGGCCCTACACCGGCAGGCTGTGGATCAGCTCGACGGCGGCGGTGAGGGCACCCGGATCGGTATCGGGCAGGACGCCGTGGCCGAGGTTGAAGATGTGGCCTGCCGCGCCCAAGGTGATCGCCTCGTCCGCCTCGTGGGCGATGCGGCGCACCTCGCGCTCGACCACCTCGGGTCCGGCGAACAGCGTCGCGGGATCGAGGTTGCCCTGCAACGCCTTTCCCGGGCCGACGCGGCGCACGGCCTCGGTCAGCGGGAGGCGCCAGTCCACCCCGACCACATCGGCTCCGGCCTCGCCCATCGCGCCGAGCAGCTCACCGGTGCCGACGCCGAAGTGGATGCGCGGCAGGTCCGGTCCGGCCACCGCGGCGACCTCGGCGAAGACCCGCTCCGAATGCGGCAGGACGAACTCGCGGTACTGCGCCAGCGACAGCGCACCCGCCCAGGAGTCGAACAGCTGCATCGCGTCGACCCCTGCGGCGAGTTGGGCGCGCAGGAACTCGATGGTGATATCGGTGAGCACACCGAGGAGTTCGTGCCAGATGTCCGGGTCGGCGAGCATCATGGCCTTGGTGCGCTCGTGATTCTTACTGGGCCCGCCCTCGACCAGATAGGACGCGAGAGTGAAAGGGGCACCGGCGAATCCGATCAACGGTGTGTCGCCGAGCTCACCCACCAGCAGCCGCACGGCCTCGGCGATCGCACCGACCTCCTCGTGCCGCAGCCGCGGCAGCGCCCGCACATCGGCGGTCGAACGCACCGGATTCGCCACGACCGGACCCACGCCGGACACGATGTCCAGATCGATTCCCGCCGCCTTGAGCGGAACGACGATGTCGGAGAACAGGATCGCCGCATCCACCCCGTGCCGCCGAACCGGCTGCAGGGTGATCTCGCAGACCAGCTCCGGATCGAAACAGGACTCCAGCATGCCGATCCCGGCACGCACCTCGCGGTACTCCGGCAGCGACCGCCCGGCCTGCCGCATGAACCAGACGGGACGCCGCTTCGGACTCGCCCCGGTGGCAGCGGCGAGGAACGGCGCGTCGGACAACCGGCGACGTATTGGTGTGCTCATCACGGCCATCGTATGCGAACCACCACCCCGGCCCCGGACAGCGGTGACCAGCCACACGACTCCGCACCCCGCCGACCGGTGCGGTACCGGAAACGAACGCCCACAGCCGCCCAGACGCGAGGCGGACCCCCGACACCACTCCGTGCTTCCCCGCAGATCACCACTCGTCCCTCGTTCGGCCGATCGCACGAAATGCCAACCCCGGTTTACAACGCGGCTTGCCGCCCGGACACATGGTGGGCGAGCAAAACCAGGACCCGATACCGCGCCGAGCCGCACACGGCCGAAACACAGAACAGATGCCTCACACCTTGTTCTGCCAACCCCGTTGAACGCCAACACAAGCTTGCGGCGCGGTAAGCCCAAGGCACCGCAATCCCGCCCGGCAAAGCGAATGCCAAAAGCACAGAACAGATCCCACGCACCTCATGCCACCAACCCGGAACAACGCCGACGTCAGGTTTGCGGCGCGGCTAGCCGCTCGGACGCGTGGCGAGTCCGAGGAACGGGTGCCGGACACCGGGCAGAGCGGTGAACCTCCGGGCGCCGCGAACACACCGGGGCAGAGCGGAGGCAAAAATTCCAGCGGGCCGAAATTAGGGCGCGCCTCCGGTCTCAGCGACCGGTTCGGGGATAGGTTCACATTCGTGACACCGCTCGACTTCCGCGACGGCGCCGCACCGACCCCGGGCCCAGCCGGCGAACCTGCCCAGTTTCGCGCCGCGGTCGATGCGATGGGCACCGCTTCCGTACATCCCCGGATCGAGCTTGCACCGATTCGGCCGCCGCAACGCCTGGCCCCGTATTCCTATGCCATCGGTGCCGAAGTCAAGCACCCCGAGACCAATGTGATTCCGGTCGATTCCGAGGACGACGCGTTCGGCCGTCTGATCCTCCTGCACGACCCGAACGGCCAGGATGCCTGGCACGGGGTGTTCCGGATGGTCGCCTACATCCAGGCCGACATCGATGCGGCCCTGGCCGGGGATCCGCTGTTGCCGGAGGTCGCGTGGAGCTGGCTGGTGGACGCGCTGGAGTCGCGCGGAGAGTCGTTCACGGCGCTGGGCGGCACGGTCACCTCGACCAGTTCGATCCGGTACGGCGATATCGCCGGGCCGCCGCGCGCCTATCAGCTGGAGTTGCGCGCCTCGTGGACGGTGGACTCCCCCGAGCTCGGACCGCATGTCGAGGCTTTCTGCGAAGTGCTGGCCTACGCGGCCGGTCTGCCGCCCGCGGGCATAACCCATTTGCGGCCGCGTCCGCAGAATACCGACGACCAGTTCTGACCGCGACGTAAAGTTCTTGCCTATGTCAGTTGCCGACGAGTCCGCGAAATTCCAGGGTGAGAGCCGGGACGATACCGCCGTCCCGCTGCTCGAACCTGCCGAGGGCGTACCCCCGGTCACGGATACGGCGCGGGCCGTCGAGGAGGTCGCGGCGCGTTTGGCCGCGGGGAGCGGACCGCTGGCGGTGGACGCCGAACGGGCTTCGGGTTTCCGGTATTCCAATCGTGCTTATCTGATTCAGTTGCGACGCACGGGTTCCGGCACCGTTCTCATCGATCCGATTCCGGTGGCCGATGCGCTCGAGCCGCTGGCGGAGGCGATCAACGGTCTGGAATGGGTGCTGCATTCGGCCGATCAGGACCTACCCGGGCTGGCCGAACTGGGTTTACATCCGGCGCGTTTGTTCGACACCGAATTGGGCGGGCGTCTGGCCGGATTCGAGCGGGTGGGCCTGGCCGCGATGGTGGATAAATTGCTCGGCCGCGAGTTGCGCAAGGGACACGGCGCCGCCGACTGGTCGACCCGCCCGCTTCCCGATGATTGGCTCAACTACGCGGCCCTGGATGTGGAACTGCTGCTCGAATTGCGCGAGGCGGTCGATGAATCGCTCCGCGAGCAGGGCAAGAATGATTGGGCCGCACAGGAATTCGAGCACGTCCGGACGATCGAACCGACCACGCCGAAGCCGGATCGGTGGCGGCGCACCTCGGGTATTCACACTCTCCGTCGTCCGCGCCAGTTGGCGGTGGTCCGTGAATTGTGGTCCACCCGCGACGTTTTGGCCAGGAGCCGGGATGTGGCCCCCGCGCGGATCCTGCCGGATTCGGCGATCGTGGCGGCCGCAACCGCTGATCCGAAGAATATCGGCGCATTGCGTGCCCTGCCGGTCTTCGGCGGACCACGACAGCGCCGGTACTCGCGGGACTGGCTCGGCGCGGTGGAACGCGCACGCGCCCTGCCGGATTCGGACCTGCCCACACTCAGCCAGCCCTTCGACGGCCCGCCGCCGGTGAACCGCTGGGAGCGGCGTGACCCGGTCGCCTCGGCCCGGCTCACCGCCGCCCGCGCGGCCATGGGCGAGCTGTCGACGCGCTACACGGTTCCGGTGGAGAATCTGCTGACCCCGGACCTGCTGCGCCGCCTCTGCTGGGACGGGCTGCCCGAATTCCGTTCCGGCGCAGTGCCGGACGACCCGGCCCGTGCCATCGACGATTATCTGACCGCCGGCGGGGCCCGACCCTGGCAGCGCGAACTGGATGTCGCGCCGCTGGCCGCGGCCCTGTTCACCACCGAGCCCGCCCCGCCCGCTCGCGACCGGTGAGGCTGTCCCGGGGCGAGACCCATCACGCCCCGGGACGCCGAGTCACCGCGGTACGGAGTCCTCAGACTCCGCCGAGCCACCCGGTGATGCGCTGCGCGATGTCGGGGGCGGTGAGGCCGAGCTCTTCGTGGATCTGTGCGCGCGAGGCATGGTCCAGGAACCGTTGCGGCACACCGATATCGCGGGTGGGTACGTCGATGCCGCCGGCACGCAGCCGCGCGGAGACCGTGGAGCCGATGCCGCCGTGCAGGCCCCCGTCCTCCACAGTGACCACCAGGCGGTAGTTCTCGGCCAGTTTCATGACGGTGTCCGAAACCGGCAGGACCCAGCGCGGATCGACGACGGTCACCGAAATCCCTTCCGGCGCCAGCAGATCTGCGACCTGCATCGCGGTCCGCGCGAAGGGACCGACTGCGACGAGCAGGACGTCACCGCGCACGGTCTGCGCCGAACCGCCCTCGGGCATCCGTAGCACATCGACCCCGTCGAGCCGCTCCATCGCCGAGATATCCTCCGCGACAGCACTCTTCGGGAATCGCAGCACGGTCGGGCCGTCGGCGACGGTGAGCGCCTCGGCCAGTTCCTCGCGCAACGTCGCCGCATCGCGCGGTGCGGCGACCCGGATACCGGGCACGATGCCCAGCACCGACAGGTCCCACATGCCGTTGTGGCTCGCGCCGTCCTCGCCGGTGATGCCGGCGCGGTCCAGAACGAGCGTCACCGGCAGCTTGAGCAGCGCGACGTCCATGATCAGCTGATCGAAGGCGCGGTTGAGGAAGGTGGAGTACACCGCCACGACCGGATGCAACCCGCCCAGCGCCAGACCGGCCGCCGAGGTCATCGCATGCTGCTCGGCGATGCCAACATCGAACATCCGATCCGGGAACCGCTCCCCGAACGGGGTCAGCCCGGTCGGACCGGGCATGGCCGCGGTGATCGCCACCACGTCCTCGCGCTGTTCGGCCTGCCGGATCAGCTCGTCGGAGAACACCGAGGTCCAGCTGACCGACTTGGCGGCGGTGGACTTACCGGTCTCGGGATCGATCGAGCCGATCGAATGCATCTGATCGGCCTCGTGGTCCTCGGCCGGTTGATAGCCGCGGCCCTTCTGGGTGACGACGTGCACCACAACCGGACCGCCGAAATCCTTGGCGCGCCTGAACGCGGCCTCGAGTGCGACGGTGTCGTGGCCGTCGACCGGGCCGAGATATTTCAGGCCCAGATCGCTGAACAGTTCCTGCGGCGCGACGGCGTCCTTGATCCCGGCCTTGAGCGCGTGCAGCATCGAGTACGCCGATCCGCCCACCCGCGGAATCCCCTGTACGAACCGCTTGGTCGCGTCGAGGGCCTGCTCGTAGGCGGGCTGCATGCGCAGTGCGCCGAGCCGATCTGCCAGGCCGCCGATCGTCGGCGAGTAGGACCGGCCGTTGTCGTTGACGACGATCACCACCGAACGGTCCTGTCCGGCGGCGATATTGTTCAGCGCCTCCCAGCACATGCCGCCGGTGAGCGCGCCGTCGCCGACCACCGCGACGACGTGGCGGCGCTGCTTGGTCAGCGCGAACGCCTTCGCCAGACCGTCTGCGTAGGACAGCGAGGCCGAGGCGTGCGAGGACTCCACCCAGTCGTGCGCGCTCTCCGCGCGACTCGGATACCCCGACAGGCCGCCCTGCTTGCGCAACCGGTCGAAGCTGTCCTTGCGGCCGGTGAGCATCTTGTGCACGTAGGCCTGGTGGCCGGTGTCGAAGATGATCGGATCGGCCGGGGAGTCGAAGATCCGGTGCAGCGCGATCGTCATCTCCACCACACCCAGGTTCGGCCCTAGATGACCACCGGTGACGGCGACCTTCTGGACCAGGAACTCACGAATCTCCTGCGCCAGCTCGGCCAGTTCCGGTGCCGTCAGCCGGCGCAGGTCCTCGGGCGTCTCGACCCGGGAAAGCACTCCCACCGCTATCGCTCCCTACTCCGGAGGTGTCGTCTGTTCCGAACAGTCTACGGAGCCGTTCGGGGAACCGATGACCGGAACAGCGACCTGTCCGCGACACACCGGCGAGCAGTCGGCCACGTCACACCGATTCACCCTCTCGGGCAATCCTCGTCACACGCACCGGCCGGCCCGTTGCCCCGGGCGCGGCGGCATCACTGGCGAACCGGCTCGAGCAGCGCCACGCATTCGACGTGATGGGTCGCCGGGAAGGCGTCGAAGGCACGCAGGCGGGTGGGCGCGTAGCCGTGCGCACGGTAGAGCGAGATGTCGCGGGCGAAAGCCGCGGGATCACAGCCGATGTGCACGATGCGTGCCGGTTCCGCCGCCGTGAGCGGGATGATCACCGCCTTGCCCGCCCCGGCCCGCGGCGGGTCCAGAACCACGACATCCGGTGTGGCACGGTGAATTCCGTCACTCAACCAGCGTTCGACGCGTTGCACACCCAGGCTCACCCATGGCATGTCTGCGAGCGCGGCCGAGCCGTCCGCCACGGCCGCCCGCGCCGACTCGACGCCGAACACCGCACCGCCGGACCCCACCGCCGACCCGAGCCGCGCGGCGAAAACACCTGCGCCGCAGTACAGATCCCAGGCACGCATCCCCGGCGAGGGATCCGCCCACTCCGCGACGACATCCGAATAACATTGCGCCGCACCGCGATGCGGCTGCCAGAACGCCGTCGCCGACACCTCCCACCGGCGACCGGCCACATACTGCACCGCCCGGCCGCTCCCCTCGACGACCTGTTCACGCCGGGGTGCATGCGCCGCCGCGCGTCGAGCCGAGGCGCTACGACGATCACTGCCGCCGCGTCGGCGGTCACCGGACCGGTCCGCGCGCCCCTGGCCACCGTGTGCGCGCCGCCGATCACGAGACCGTCGATCGTCCCCGGAAGGATTCGACGCTCGCCCGGTCTCGTCGTGACCGCGGGTGAGATCCGCGGGCGCGAGCTCGACGATATGACGCACCCCGTCGCCGTCCACCGCCACCACGAGATCCGCCTCCGGAGTCCAGCTCCGCCCGGCGATCCCGTCCATCGCCCCCGAAACCGGTTGGGGGCATCGCAGATCCGTGATGATCCCGGTACTACGAAAGCCGTGCACACCCGCGCATCCCCGCGCATCCACCGCCAGCCGGATCCGGGTGCGCCACCCGCCGTCCACACCGCCGCCCGCCGCCGCGCCGAAAGGAACGGATTCCACCTCGACGTCGGTCTCCCACCCCGCCACCCGCCGCAACTGCTCGAGCACCACGGCCGCTTTCAACTCCCGCTGCGCCGCGGGCGTGGCGAAGGAGAAATCACAACATCCCGCACCGCCGGGCCCCGACACCGGACACGTCGCCGGAACCCGATCCGCGGACGCCTCGAGAATCTCCACCGCCTCCGCCCGGCAGAACGACCCGCCCCGATCCTCGCTCACCCGGGCCCGCACCAACTCCCCCGGCAGACCGTGCCGCACGAACAACACCCGCCCCTCGTGCCGCGCCACACAGAACCCGCCGTGTCCGGGAGCCCCCAACCGAACCTCGAAAACCGAACCCTCCCAGCCGGCTTCACCGTGACCAGTCATCCGCACGCCCCTCCCCAATCGGTTCGACGACGACGCCCGCCGTCGCGCTCATCGGCGCAGACGCACCGAACGAACCACGCCGTACCGAGATCGCTTCCGGACGACCGCATTCCCCACGACGGCGCACGGGTCGGCCCGTCGACGCTCCCTGACCGGACGCCCGCACCACGCCCCCGACCGAGGCGGAGAAATCGCGCATGGTCGCCGTGACCTGCTCGAACGAATCGAGGCGGACGGACAGCACCGGGCGCACCGAGAGGGCGGCGAGCGGGCCGCTCGAGCGCGCCGAAGCAACCGGGAGACGGCGGCGAGCGGGCCAGGGCCCGCACGTCCGGAAAGCGGTCGGTCCGTGACGGTGGTCGGGCGCAAGGCGAGCGCGCTCGGCGGCGGCAGTCCGCGTCGAGGGGAACATTCCGGTCAGCATAGGACTGTGACGGCGACGACCTCGCAGCATGTCGGTGGTTTCGACGGATGCGTCCAGGGGAACGTCGGTGCCAGGACCAGCAGCGGGTACGGTTCCTGCTGAACGAATCAGACCGCACACCACGGTTTCCGGAATGGGGTTGGCACGGTGTACGTAGTGATCATGGGGTGTGGCCGCGTGGGCTCCGCCCTCGCACGCGCACTGGTGCGGATCGGCCACCAGGTGGCCGTGATCGATCGCGACCCCAGCGCCTTCCTCCGCCTGGGCAAGGACTTCCCGGGCGAACAGGTGACCGGCGTCGGCTTCGATCGGGATGTGCTGCAGCGCGCCGGAATCGAGCGCGCGGGAGCCTTCGCGGCGGTCTCCTCCGGCGACAACTCCAACATCATCGCCGCGCGGGTCGCGCGGGAGACGTTCGGCGTGGAGCGGGTGGTGGCGCGGATCTACGACGCCAAACGCGCCGCGGTCTACGAACGTCTCGGCATCCCCACCATCGCCACCGTGCCGTGGACCACCGACCGGTTCCTGCGCACCCTGATCGGCGACGAGAACACCTCCGCCACCTGGCGCGACCCCACCGGCACGGTCGCGATCACCGAACTGACCCTGCACGAGGACTGGTTCGGGCACACCGTGCAGACCCTGGAGGACGCCATCGGCGCGCGCGTCACGTTCATCATCCGCTTCGGCCAGGGGGTGCTGCCCACCGCCAAGACGCTGTTGCAGGCCGACGACACCATCTACGTGGCCGCCACCTCCGGCCACGTCGGCGAGGCGGTCGCCCTCGCCGCTACCGCACCCTCGAGCGAGGAGGAGTCGTGAAGGTAGTCATCGCGGGGGCGGGCGCGGTCGGCCGCTCCATCGCCCAGGAACTACTGCGCGGCAGCCACGAGGTGATGCTCATCGAGCGCCGAATCGATCACATCGACCAGGCCGCCGTCCCGGCCGCGGTCTGGGTGCACGGCGACGCCTGCGAGCTGGAACTGCTCGAAGAGGCGGGGCTGCAGGATTACGAGGTGGCGATCTCGGCCACCGGCGACGACAAGGCGAACCTGGTGTTCAGCCTGCTCGCCAAGACCGAATTCGGCATTCGGCGGGTCGTGGCCCGGGTCAACGACCCGCGCAACGAGTGGCTCTTCGATGCGTCCTGGGGCGTCGACGTCGCGGTCTCGACGCCGCGACTGCTGGCCTCACTGGCCGAGGAGGCCGTCTCGGTGGGCGATCTGGTCCGGCTGATGACGCTGCGGCAGGGCCAGGCCAATCTGGTGGAGATCACCCTGCCCGTGGACACCCCCCTGGCCGGGCGCGCGGTGCGAACCCTGACGTTGCCGCGTGATGCGGCCCTGGTGACGATTCTGCGCGGCGGCCGGGTCATCGTGCCGCAGCCGGACGATCCGCTCGAGGGTGAGGACGAACTGTTGTTCGTGGCGTCGGTGGAGGCCGAGGACGAACTACGTAGCGCCCTGGGCGTCAACGGTTTTCGCACCCCCGCGGTCTCCTGAGCGCCGTCAGGCGCATTCCGGCAGCAGTTCGCTCTCCTCCAGCCGCGCGCGCAGCTTGTTCAGCGCGCGATGCTGCATGACCCGCACCACTCCCGGGCTGGTGCCGATCGCCTCGGCGGTCTGCGCCGCGGTCCAGCCCAACATCAGACGCATCACCAGCACCTCGCGATGCGCGGGCGCGAGAATCTGCATGAGTTCGAAGGTGGCGTGCCGCTGCTCGGCCGCCAGCGCCATCTCCTCGGGTCCCGGCAGGGTCGAGGGCCGGTCCGGGAAGTCCGGCACCGGATAGGTGGCCTGCTGTGCGGGACGACGGAACACATCGGCCACCTTGTTGGCCGAGATGCCGTACACGAACGCCAGGAACGACTTGCCCTGATCGCGGTAGCGCGGAATCGCCTGCACGGTCGCCAGACAGATCTCCTGGGCGACGTCGTCGGCGGTGACCTGAAGGTTCCCGCCCGAGCCCAGCCGCGCCGCGCAGTAGCGCCGCACCAGTGGCTGCACGATGCGCACGATGTCGGTCACCGCCCGGTCGTCTCCGGCCGCGGCCGGGCCGATCAGCCGATCCAGTTCCGCGGCGACCCGCTGGCTCTCCGAACGAACGGGGGCGGGCGCACCGTGCCGCGACGATCCGGCCGTCCGCGTCGTCGATGCCGCCGGGTTCTCCTGCGTGATCACTCGGATCCCTTTCGCCGATTCTCCGTACCTCTCACAGAGAATCCTGCTGTGATCCGGGCCTACCGACCAGGCACCCCAGGGGTGGATTCACCCTCACCCCACCGAATTTCCCACCCGGCGGGCGAGTGTTCGCTCAGTCGCGCTCGACCGGCGCGTGCCCCGCGCGACGCACGGCCCACACCGTGACCAGCAGCGCGACCGCCGTCAACGGCCAGCCCATGCCGATCCGGGTGACCGCGAGCAGACCGGTGCTGTTGTCGTTGTAGAAATGCGATTGGACCAGGTAGCGGGCACCGAACACGAGAACCCAGACCAGTGTCGCGACGTCGTAGAGCCGCAGCGCCCGGCGATCCGAACGCCACTCGGTGCCGTGCCCGTTCAGCACACCCCAGATCACCCCGGCCAGCGGCCAGCGCACCACCAGTGAGGCCAGGAACACCCCCGCGTACAGCAGGCTGGCCCAGATGCCGAACAGGAAGAAGCCCTTGGCCGCACCCATCCGATAGGCGATGAACGCGCACACGCCCACCCCCAGGAATCCGGAGATGGCGGGCTGAATGGGATTGCGTCGCACCAGTCGCCAGACCAGGATCGCGGCCGCGACGCCCAGGGCGGTCCAGATGGCCGCGGCCAGGCCCCACAGTGCGTTCGCCGGGACGAACACCACCACCGGCAGCGTCGAATAGATCAGGCCGCTGACGCCACCGAGCTGCTCCAGCAGCGTGTCTTCGGGATCGTCGCGATCCTCGGCGTCTACATCGTCGAAGTCGGGGTCCTCGGCCGCGGAGTCGAACCGCGCACCGGGCGCGGTATCGCCGCGTAGGGCGTGGCGCGGCCCGCGATCAATGGGTGTGGTGGACGAGCCGGGCTCGTCGGGGGACACGGCGCGGCGCTCGTCGTCGGCGACAAGAGCGCCCTCGTCGTTCGTGGGTGTCGACATACGTCAGGAATTCCCGCGGAGTTCGTAGTAGGGGTTGAAGATCACCTTGGCGCCATCACGTTCACCGATGCGGCCGCGAACCAGGATACGACGTCCCGGCTCGATGCCGGGAATGCGACGCCGGCCGATCCACACCAGGGTGATCGCATCGGTGCCGTCGAAGAATTCGGCCTCGAGGCAGGCGCTGGCCGCCTTCGGACAGGCCTCCACACTGCGCAGCCGGCCCAGCATGGTGACTTCCTCGCCACGACGGCACTCGGCGGCCTGACAGGCTCCCGACGCCTCGGAGGTCTCGGCCAGCTCCTGAGCGTCGAGCCGGTCCAGATCGGCCGTCAGCCGGTAACCCAGACGCCGGAAGTACCCGCTGTCGGGTCCGGCCTTGCGCACGAGCGCACCTGAACCCGCCCTGTTTCTGCCGGAGAAAGGCATGTTGCAACACTTCCTGCACTGCTGACGGCGCGGGCGCCATCGGATTTCCGTACGACGGGCCGGTTGGCCGTACACCGCCACTGTAGATCGAGCCCACCAGGCCCGCTACGGTGCCCGGCCCTCATGTGACGGCCATTGCACCGGCGATGCTGTCACCCCAGTGATACCCCCGGCCCCAACCAGTCAACCCACCTCGACCGGATCCGCGCTGACGAGGCGAAACGCTTCGCAGCACTCCGCGGCCACCGACCGCCGGACAGCCCGCCCGGACGAGCGCACCGACCGCCGGACGCCCTGCCCGGCCGCGCCATCGGCTGCCGGACGACGTCCGGATCCACCTGGCGTCTCCTGCGGCCACCTCCCGGCGGCCACCCACGCGCCGACCTGCCGAGACGTTTCCGCCCGACGGGCTCGGCCCAGGCGGGTGCGCCACCCACTACGCTCGGCCCGTGCCCGATCTCTCCCGCCCGGCGATCGTCGTCGGCCTGCCCGGAACCGGCTCCGATGCCGACTTCGCCCGACGCGCGTTCGAACCTGCCTGTGCCGCAAGGGATCTGCCGTTCGTCGCGGTGGAGCCCGATCCGCGGGACGTGGTGGCCAGCTGCCGGGCCGCGCTCGACGAGGCCGCCCGCTCCGGTCCGGTGCTCGCGGCGGGGATCTCCCTGGGGGCCGCCATCGCCGTCGAATGGGCCTGTGCGCGAGCCGAATCCGCGTTCGGAGTGATCGCGGCGCTGCCCGCCTGGACCGGGGCCGACACCACCGGCTGCCCGGCCGCGCTCAGCGCCGCGGCCACCGCCGCCCAGTTGCGTGCGGACGGCCTGGAGGCCGTGGTCGAGCGGATGCGTCAGAGCAGTCCGGCCTGGCTTGCGCAGGCGCTGACGCAATCCTGGCGCGGTCAGTGGCCGGATCTGCCCCGAGCCCTGGAGGAGGCCGCCGGCTATGCCTGGCCGACAGCGGAAACCCTTGCGGGACTGACAGTTCCGACCGTCATCGTCTCGGCGGTGGACGATCCGGTCCATCCGGCCGCGGTCGCCGCGGACTGGGCCGAGCTGATTCCGCACGCCGAACTGCGTCGCATCACCCTGGCCGAGATGGGCGCGGATCCGGCGGTACTGGGCGCCCACGGCCTCGACGGTCTGCTGGACCGCCGGGCCGGGGCGACCAGCGACCGCTAGTTCAGGCCGAGCTGCTGCATCGCCGAACCCTCCGAACCGCGGCGCGGTCTCTCGGTTTCGGGCGTGACCGCCGGGTAACTGCCCGTCGCGTGCGCCTGCGCGGCAGCGGCCTGCGCCGCCAGCGCCTGCTGCTGGGCCTCCACCTGCTGCTGATGTGCGGCCTGCAACTGATCGGCCAGTTCCTGCGGGAGCACCACCGGCAGCGGATCGCGCACCGGCAGCGGATCCTCACCGCGCCGGATCACCGTCTCGGCGAGCACGCTGCGGGCCGCCTGAACCAGCGGCTGCCCCTCGTCCACCGCCCCGGACGGCCCGGCCGCGACCAGGCGCACCATCCACCGATACCCGTCGACCCCGATGAACCGCAGATCGGCACCGTCGGTGACCGCGTGTAGTTCGCGACCCCACGGCCCGGTCTGCACGGACACCTGAGCGCCGTCGTTGCGCAGCGATTCGGCCAGATCCGCGGCCACCATGCGCCACTGTCCGGGCGATTTGGGCGCGGCGTAGGCGGCCACGGTCAAGCGGCCGTACTCGGTGGCCAGGTGGACCGCCTGCGGCGTGCCGTCGGGGGTCATCTCCACCTGCAACTGCCCACCCTGGGGCACCGGCACGATGACCGAGCCGAGGTCCAGGCGCTGGTCGGTCACGTCGTCGAGCAGATCGGCCACGTCGTCGAAATCGTAGGGGCCGGTACCCGGACCCTCGTCCGGCTCCTCGACCTCGTCCTCGTACCGCGTTGCCGCGTAGGACCGTTGACGATGGGCAGCCGGTTGCTCGTAGACCGGCTCGTCGTAGTCGTCGCCGTCCTCGTCGTAATCGTCGTACTCCGCCTCGTCGTACTCGTCCTCGTAGGCGTAGTCGTCGTATTCACCCGCGCCGCGGGCGTCGTCTCCGGAGCGTTTCTTCCGTCCGAACATCTTCATGCCTCCTCGCCGGCCGGGCCTTCCCCACCGGCACTACTCCCATTATCGAGGCTGGCGTGTCCGCCGCTTGACCCGTATCCCCCCGCGCCGCGCACGGTGTCGTCGAGCCGGTCGACCGCCACGAAATCGACCAGCTCCACCCGCTGCACGAGCAGCTGGGCGATGCGGTCCCCACGACGCAGTTCGATCGCCGTGCGGAGGTCGTGGTTGATCAGGCAGACCTTGATCTCACCGCGGTATCCGGCATCGATCGTGCCAGGGGTGTTGACGATCGAAAGTCCGGTCTTGGCGGCCAGTCCGGAACGCGGATGGATGAGGCCGACCGTGCCGGTGGGCAGGGCGATCGCGATGCCGGTTCCCACGAGCACCCGCTCGCCCGGCTCCAGGATGACGTCCTCGGTGGTGCACAGGTCCACGCCCGCATCGTCCGGGTGCGCACGCGTGGGCACGGGGATGCCGGGATCGAGCCGCAGCAGGGGGATGGATGGAATACCGGTCACATCCAGGGAGCCTACGCGGTCACCCGGTCACCGACTGACCTAGTCTGATGTGGTGTCCGACCAGCCTGCGCAGGTAACCATGCCGAACGAGAAGACCGCCGCCCCCGTGTACTCCGAACGCCAGTGGGCGCCGCTGTGGTGGTGGCCGGTGGGCCTGGGTGTCGTGGCCCTGTTGGCGGCCACCCTGCACTTGGGCGCGCCAGGAATCCACGCCTGGCTGCCGTACGTCCTTCTGGTTCCGGTGCCGGTGTGGGTGTTGCTGTGGATGGGCCGCCATCGAGTGGAGGTCGCGCCGGATGCGAACGGAACTCTCGAATTGCGCACGGACAAGGCTCATCTACCGGTAACGTATGTTGCTCGGGCAGCGGTTGTACCGACCAGCGCCAAGAGCGCCGCGATGGGCCGTCAGCTCGACCCTGCCGCCTTCGTGCAGCATCGACCCTGGATCGGGCCCATGGTGCTGCTCGTCCTCGACGACCCGGACGATCCGACGCCGTACTGGCTGATCAGTGCCCGTCACCCGGACAAGGTCCTGGCCGCCCTGGGCATCGAACCGCGCAAGGCGTAGCGCCTGGCGTATCCGCGCAGCACAGGTAGATGCCGCGCTCGGCGTACCGAGCGCGGGCTGTCGGATGTATTTCCCGTGGGCTGCGCGGGGAGCTGGGTGAAGCGTGGGCGGCTGTTCGCGCGGCCGTGCGGCACATACGCGGACACCGTCCTGTGATGCGTCTGCGCCCTGTTCAGGCAGCGCAGTCCATGCAGATGAGCTGTCCGCCGGCCTCGCTGGCGAGTCGGCTGCGGTGATGAACCAGGAAGCAGCTCGTACAGGTGAACTCGTCGGCCTGCTTCGGGATCACCCGTACCGAGAGCACTTCCTCGGACAGATCCGCCCCGGGAAGCTCGAACGACTCCGCGGTATCGGATTCGTCGACATCCACGACGGCGGACGCGGCCTCGTTGCGACGGGCCTTCAGCTCCTCGAGCGAGTCCTCGGAAACCTCATCGGATTCGGTGCGCCTAGGTGCGTCATAGTCGGTTGCCATGTCGTATCCCCTCGTCCTTACTTCGTATATCCCGGACCGGTTCCCTCCGCACCGATCCCTGACGGAATCGGCTCGGCGAGTACCGCCCCGCCGGTGGTGTACGTCACGTGTACACCCGTCGCACACCGGTCCGGATCTGCGGAATCCGTTCCGGATCGCGCTCGGTAAACGCAGGACATGCCCTGGTTGTTCCCGATAACGCACACCTGATTCACCTCGGTCGATTCGTATCAGGCCGCCAGACAATAGCGGACGTACGGCCAAAAGTCGCAATCAAAACACTCGTGAGTCGAAACTGAGGGGCAATCGACACGTCACACGGGGACCGACACGATTCGGTGTCCACTCCTGACACGCCCCGTGACCGACACGAGACCCGATCTTTACGTCCGAGGCGTCCGAGGCTCCGAGGCCAAATACTCGGTTGTGCCCAACCAACTCGTATGGTGTGCATGTGGTTTCACTGATCACCGAAGGCAGCCCGATCGACAAGAAGGGGCGTCCGTTCCTGAGACGGCGCTATCAGCCGTGGGTCGCGATGGTTGCGATCCTGGCGCTGATCTGCGCAATCATCTGGATCAAGGCGCTGACGACCGAGGACCACAGCCATACCGCCATGGTCTGCAACTCGCCGTCGCCGGCCACCGACCCGAAGTCGGCCCAACCGATGGGGCTGGGCGAACGGGTCTCGCCCTCGCGCCTGCACGATGTGGAACCGGCAGCGCTGGCACAGTCCAAGGTGCGTGTCTACAACGCCTCGGGTGAACGCGGCCTCGCCGAACACATCGCCACGAGCCTGCGCGACTACGGCTTCGCCAGCCCGCCCCCGCCGCAGTACTCCAACGATCCGGTCTACGTCAACGGCGACCTGAACTGCACCGGCCAGATCCGCTTCGGCGTCAGCGGCCGCCCCGCCGCCGCGGCGGTGCAACTCGTCGCCCCCTGCGCGGAACTGATCGAGGACCAGCGCAAGGACGACACCGTCGACCTGGCCCTGGGCTCCGTGTTCGGCAACGACCTGCAGCCCAGCGACAACGCCGAGGAAGTGCTCAAGGCCCTCAAGGCCCCGGCCCCGGGCAACCCCGCAGTCGACTCCGGCCTCCTGGACGCCGCCCGCACCGCCAACTGCTGAGCTGTGTCTTTGGCCTCCGCTTCGCTCCGGCGGGTTTGCGGCGCCCTTGGGCTCACCGCCCGGCCCCGTGTCGGGCACTCGTTCCTCGCACCCGCCACGCGTCCGGGCGGCAAGCCGCGCCGCAAACCAGGTGTCGGCGTTGTCCGGGGTCGGCGGAATCAGGTGTGTGCGGTCTACTCCCGTTGACTTGGGCGAGCCAGGAGTATGGCGTTCGCGCTGGACTCCACAGCGAGCGATGAGTTGGGTTACGGGACGGGTTTCGCGACGCCGAGGTCGTCGAAGAGTTCCAGGAGTTCATCGGCTATGCCGGGGGCTGCCGCGACGACGAGTTCACCGGTTTTCGCGACCGTTCCGGCCGCGGGCAGGCGCAGGCGGGCGCCCGCTTCCGCGGCGATCAGCGCGCCCGCGGCCCAGTCCCAGGTGTTGAGGCCGTGCTCGTAGTGGGCGTCGACCAGACCGGCCGCGACCATGCACAGGTCCAGGGCCGCCGAGCCGATCCGCCGGATATCGCGCACCCGGGGTAGCACTTCGGCGATGAGCTGGCCCTGCCGGGCGCGACGTTCGGCGCTGTACCCGAAGCCGGTCGCCAGCAGCGCCATCGAGATCGTGTCGACCTCGGTGCAGCGCAGTGCGGTGACCACTCCGTCCGGGCCGATCCGCTCGGCTCCCGCGCCCAGGCCCGCGCTGTACACCTGATCCCCGGCCACGTCGGCGACCGCGCCGGCCAGCGACCGGCCGTCCCACATGGCGGCGACGGACACCGAGTAGGCCGGGATGCCGTACATGAAGTTCACGGTGCCGTCGATCGGGTCGACGACCCAGACGATCTGCGACCCGTCGCCGACGCTGCCGCCGCCCTCCTCGCCGTACACGCGCTCACCGGGGCGCAGCTCGGCGAGCAGGGTGCGGATCAGCTCCTCGGTCTCGGTGTCCACGACGGTGACCGGGTCGGTCGGGGTGCTCTTGGACTGCACGGCGTCGGCGCGCAACGCGCCCGCCGCGCCGCGGACCTGGGTCCGCCGCAGCCGTACGTGCGCTGCTGCGGTTTGCGCGAGATGTACTGCGACACTGCGCAATTCGGCAATCTGTTCGGGGGTCGGGGCAGGGGCGGCAGAGATGGTCGATTCCGGCACGACCTCCATCGCATCACAGATGTCCCGCACCGCGCATTAGGCTTGTCATGCACGACACAGATCGTCCGTCGCGCACTCCACCGCACATCGGCGTGTATCGTGCCGCGCGCACTTGTTTCGGCCCGGCATCACAGGAACGAGGAGTCGTCAATGTCCACTCGGGGACAAGCATTCGGGATAGACATCGGAGGGAGCGGCGTCAAGGGAGCGGTGGTGGATCTGACCACCGGAGACCTCGCACACGAGCGCATCAAGATCGCCACGCCGCATCCGGCCACACCGAACGCCATCGCCGAGACGGTCTCCGAACTGGTGACCAAGGCCGACTGGGACGGCCCGGTCGGCATCACCCTGCCCAGCGTGATGGTCAACGGCATCGCCCGCACCGCCGCCAACATCGATTCCAGCTGGGTTGACACCGACGCTCGCCAACTGTTCTCGCTGGCGCTGGGCGGGCGCGAGGTGGTGGTGCTCAACGACGCGGACGCCGCCGGGATGGCCGAGGACCAGTACGGCGCGGCCAAGAACATCGACGGTCTGGTCATGCTACTGACCTTCGGCACCGGCATCGGTTCGGCGTTGATGTACCGCGGCACGCTGATGCCGAACACGGAATTCGGACACATCGATATCGGCGGCAAGGAGGCCGAGCACCGGGCCGCCTCCTCGGTCAAGGAACGAAAGAATCTGTCCTACAAGCAATGGGCAGCGCAGGTGACCAAGGTGCTGGTGACGCTGGAAAATCTGCTCTGGCCTGATGTGTTCGTGGCGGGCGGCGGCATCAGCCGTGACGCCGAGCATTGGATCCCGTTGCTGGGCAATCGAACTCCGGTGGTGGCCGCGCACCTGCGCAACACCGCGGGCATCGTGGGGGCCGCAATGGCCGTCGATGCCGGTATCGCGCCGTAAGCACATCGTTCGGATAGTTACAATGGAACGCATGCCCGGCGGTGAGCCGGAAACCGACCCCGGCACGAGAGCCGGGATACCCGACAGAACCGCTCCGCCGGAATGACCACTCTGGCGTGACGCCGCACGAACACAGTCACGAAAGGGCGTACGTGGTAGCCACGAATACCCGACAGACCGCCGAATCGGCCGACGAGGCCGACTCCGCAGACAACACCGCCGCACGGCCGGTCCGAAAGGCTGCCGCGAAGAAGGCTCCGGCCAAGAAGGCCGTAGCCAAGAAGGCGCCGGCCAAGAAGGTAGGTGCCAAGGCTGCGGCCAAGAAGGCGCCTGCCAAGAAGGGCACGACCAAGAAGGCCGGGCCCGACGGCGAGGGCGAGGAGAACCCGGACGAAGAGGGCATCGACCTCGAGGATCTGGGCGATCTGGAAGTCTCCGAGGACGACCTCACCGAAGAGGAGGTCGTCGAGGAGGCCGCCGAGGAAGAGGAGGCCGAGGCCGACGAGCCCACCGCGGCCGACAAGGCCTCCGGCGACTTCGTCTGGGACGAGGAGGAGTCCGAGGCGCTACGCCAGGCCCGCAAGGACGCCGAGCTCACCGCCTCTGCCGACTCGGTCCGCGCCTACCTCAAGCAGATCGGCAAGGTCGCGCTGCTCAACGCGGAGGAGGAGGTCGAGCTCGCCAAACGCATCGAGGCCGGGCTCTACGCCACCGAGAAGTTCCGCGAGCTGTCCGAGAAGGGCGACAAGCTGCCGGTCACCACGCGCCGCGATCTGAACTGGATCATGCGCGACGGCAACCGCGCCAAGAACCACCTGCTCGAGGCCAACCTGCGTCTGGTCGTCTCGCTGGCCAAGCGCTACACCGGTCGCGGCATGGCGTTCCTGGACCTGATCCAGGAGGGCAACCTGGGTCTGATCCGCGCGGTGGAGAAGTTCGACTACACCAAGGGCTACAAGTTCTCCACGTATGCCACCTGGTGGATCCGTCAGGCGATCACCCGCGCGATGGCCGACCAGGCCCGCACCATTCGTATTCCGGTGCACATGGTCGAGGTCATCAACAAGCTGGGCCGTATCCAGCGCGAGCTGCTGCAGGACCTGGGCCGCGAGCCCACGCCCGAGGAGCTGGCCAAGGAAATGGACATCACCCCGGAGAAGGTCCTCGAGATCCAGCAGTACGCCCGCGAGCCCATCTCGCTGGATCAGACCATCGGCGACGAGGGCGATTCCCAGCTCGGTGACTTCATCGAGGATTCCGAGGCGGTCGTCGCGGTCGACGCGGTGAGCTTCACGCTGCTGCAGGATCAGTTGCAGTCGGTGCTCGAGACGCTGTCCGAGCGCGAGGCGGGCGTGGTCCGGTTGCGCTTCGGCCTCACCGACGGCCAGCCGCGCACCCTCGACGAGATCGGTCAGGTGTACGGGGTCACCCGTGAGCGCATCCGGCAGATCGAGTCGAAGACGATGAGCAAGCTGCGTCATCCGAGCCGGTCCCAGGTGCTGCGGGACTACCTGGACTAGGACATCCGAACGACGGGCGCGCCGCCGGGAAGACCCGGCGGCGCGCCCGTATTCGTACACATCACCAATTCGATTGTCACGCAACATCTTCGGTGACAATTTCGCGGACTCCCCGCCGACATGCCTTCGCCGACAACACAAATGCTGGCAAACTGGTCAATTGTGGAGCAGTTGGTGTTGGTTTTCGTTCTGGCGTTCGCGACAATTCTGGCTCAACCATTGGGCCGCAAGACAGGTCTCGCACCGGCTGTGCTGATGACCGTCTTCGGTCTGGTGCTGGCCATCATTCCGCAGGTTCCGAATGTGACGCTGTCGCCGGAGTTGATCCTGCCGCTGGTGCTCCCGCCGCTGTTGTACGCCTCGGCCCGGCGCACGTCCTGGCAGCAGTTCGCCGGTAATGCGAGCCCGATTCTGCTGCGCGCCGTCGGGCTCGTCGTCGCGACGGCCGCGGCCGTGGCCGCGGTGTTCCACCTCTGGTATCCGTCGATTCCGGTGGCCGCTGCGCTGGCACTGGGCGCGGTGGTGGCGCCACCGGATCCGGTCGCGGTGAGCGCGCTGGCCGACCGGCTCGGCCTGCCCCGCCGTCTGATGTCGGTGCTCGAAGGTGAGGGCCTGTTCAACGACGTCACCGCGATCGTGCTCTACAACGTCGCCATCCAGGCCGTGGCGACCGGCAAGATCTCCACGCTGCACACGATTCTGGAATTCGTGATCTCCGCGGTGGTCGCGATCGTGGTCGGGTTGGTACTGGGCTGGGTGGGCAGCCGGATCATGCGCCGGCTCTCGGAGGCTCCCTGGCAGGTGGCGCTGGGTCTGCTGCTGCCGTTCGCCGCCTACGGCCTGAGCGAGGCCGCACACGGTTCCGCGGTGCTGTCGGTTCTGGTGTGCGCGCTGTATCTGACCGATGCCGCAACGGATTTCAGCGACAGCGACTACCGCATCGTCGGCGATTCGTTCTGGGACGTCATCGATATGCTGGTGACCGGATTCGCCTTCGGGCTGATCGGTCTCGAACTGAGTTCGGTCCTGGCAGCCACCGGGCCCGAATGGTCCAAGATGCTGGCCGGGGCGGGCATCGTCATCGCGGTCGTGGTCGGACTGCGGCTGGTGTGGCTGATGATCAGCACCCTCATCGTGCGAGGCGTGTTCCACAGCAGCACCACCGACGAACCGCACACCTGGCGCGAGACGGTGGTGACGTGGTGGGCCGGTATGCGCGGGGTGGCGACGGTCGCGCTGGCCCTGGCCGTCCCGTTGACCACCGACTCCGGTGCGCAGTTCCCCGGACGTTCGGAAATCCTGTTCACCGCGTTCGCGGTCGTGCTGTTCACCCTGCTGCTGCAGGGCACGACCCTGCCGTCGGTGGTGCGCGTGAGTCACGTCCAGGCGGATACCGAGATCGAGCGCGCCCTCGAACGCGGGCTGTGGGTGCGGATCCTGCGGGCCGAGCTGACCCGGCTGGACGAACTGGTCGACAACGAGCAACTGCCGCCCGCGGTCTCCCAGCGCCTGCGCGAGGGCTTCGAACGTCGTCTGGCGACCGCGGATCCGGCGACGGCGGGCGATGTGAAGGATGCCGACAAACCACTGCGGTTCTCCAATACGATCCGCGCGATCAGCAACGAGGTGCTCGAGGCGGGACGTTCCGAGGCGATGACCGCCCGGCGCGAGCCAGGTATGCCGCCGGAGCTGGTGGACCGCATGATGCGCCGACTCGACCTGCGACCGCCGCCGTTCCTGTAGTATCGCCCGCCCCGGGATGCGGCGCACCCGATCCGCGGGCGATCGTACCGAATGGTGATATCGCTTGTGCGACTGGATGTTCCACACGAGTCGTCCGATACCGGTCTGCGGTCGCCCGAGGTTCGCCCGGTCGGCGAGCCGCGGCGTTCCAGTGCCATTGACGTACTCGCGACACGCCGACCGATCGCGCGGTCACCGCGACCTGGTATGGACCTGGGCCGTTCGGTTTCCACATCCCAGCAATTTACCGGAAGTTTCTAGTTTAAATTTGCTACCAGCGAGTATGCGGCTACTGTTCGGTGATGTCGCCGCCGATCGATGAGGCGATGACTGGCTAGCAAGGAGTCGGCATGCCCGCTATCGACCAATTCACCTATGGGTGGCTCACACCCGGTCTCGCCTATCTACTCTCCGTCATCGGGTCGTTGCTGGCGTTGCGGTGCATGACCCGCGCACGCATCAGCCCGCAGCCCCGCGGCTGGATCATCACCGCGGCCGTCGCACTGGGCGGCACGGGCATCTGGGTCATGCATTTCGTTGCGATGCTCGGCTTTTCGATCCACGGCGCGACCATCCGGTACAACATCCCCATCACGCTGCTGAGCGCGGCGCTCGCGATCGCCGTGGTGTGGATCGGGCTCTGGGTCGTGGTCCGACGACAGGGTGAGCCCGCCTCGCTGCTGACCGGCGGCACGGCCACCGGACTGGGCGTGGCCGCGATGCACTACGCGGGCATGTACGCGATGAAGTCCGATGCCGCAATGGAATACGACCCCTGGATGGTGCTGCTCTCGATCGCCATCGCGATCCTCGCCTCGACCGCGGCACTGTGGTTCGCCCTGCACGTGCAGGGCGTCCTGGCCGCCATCGGCGCCGCGATGATCATGGGTATCGCGGTCTGCGGAATGCACTACACCGGCATGTACGCCATGCACACCCACCTGTCGGACCAGATGCACATGCCTTCGGGCGCAACGGCCCAGGCACTGCTCACCCCCCTGATCATCGGCGTGAGCATGGTGACGATCCTGCTGTTCCTGCAAGTGGGCATCACCGATCCCGACGAGCCCGACCTCTCGCGCGTGCAGGGCCAGCACGCGAGCCGCTACTGGCCCAGCCGGGACTGACCGATCCGCTGCCCGATTTCGAGGGCGCGTCGCCGCGCGGGCACTCCCCGGGCGCGCAAGGATGATCCTGTGCCCGCCTCCCCGCTGATCCACTACCGGTCCCCCTGGACCCGGACCGTCGATGTCGGTGCGGTCCGCGGGGCACTGCGCGGCTGGTGGCACTCCCCCGGGCGGACCCTGCGGGCGCTACGCGCGGCCCGCCACCATCTCGGCGCCGCACCGGCCTCCTGCGCCTATGCGTTCACGCTGTTCGTCACCTGGTGGACCCTGCGCGGGATCAGCGACGTCGCCGGGCACCGGTTGATCCTGTCGCTGTCCACGAATCTGGTCAATATGCGCCGCGAGCCGGTTCAGGTGCTGGTCGCCTCGGCGTTCTGGACCGAGGGCGGCTTTCCGTGGGGGACGATGCTGGGCTTCCTCGTCGTGATGGCCTACGCCGAACGCTGGCTGGGCACGGTGCGCTGGGTCCTGGTGTTCGCCTCCGGTCACGTCGGCGCGACGTTGATCGTGGTCACCGGCATCTCCTATGCGGTGCAGCATCATCTGATTCCGCTGAAGGTGGTGCACGCCGCGGATGTCGGTACCTCGTACGGCTTTTCGGCGGTGCTCGCCGCGTTGGCCTTCCATCTGCCCGGTCTCGCGCGGATCGTGTGGGCGGTCTGTCTGCTGGGCTGGTACGCACTGGGCGTGTGGCGTGGTCGCACCTTCACCGACTACGGCCATCTGACCGCGATTCTGATCGGATTCGCGGCCGGCGGAATCGCATTGCTGATCTCTCGGCGACTGGAACGACTGGGCCGGCGACGCCGCGCGGCTACTCCCGAGGGTCCGACAGCGCCGGATAGCTCCCGTCCGGACCAGGCCGATACTCGGTGACCGACACCACCGCCCGCATCGGCAGCGGGCCGTACAGGTGCGGGAAGCGCATCGATTCCGGATCCGTCGGCACGCCCGGCTCCCAGGCCACGGGGGCGTCGAGCAACTCCGGATCGAGCCATAGCAGAACGACATCGTCACGGCCGCCGAACAATCGGTTGGCCGGGAGGTGAACCTGCTGTGGCGCGGAGAGGTGGATGAAGCCCTCGGCGTCGAGCGAGTCCGTACGCCGGATCCCGTCGGCCCGCGCGCGGTCCCACTCCTCGCGGGTGCACATGTGAACAAGCCTGCGCGCGTGCGGGATTGAGGCTTCGGTGGCGTTCATGCCCCGACCCTAGCCGATTCGCCACACCCTCTGGCCTCGAAGTTTGCCGCATCCCGAGTGTGAGTGTCGGTGCCCCGGGGTAATCTCCGAAATAGACAACTGGATCGGCAAGTTCTCGACAACCGAAAAGAAGCTGAGACCGTATCCGACGGGTACGTTCGCCCACAGCGAAACACCTGGTCATGTTACGGAAAACACAGTGAAACATCTTCGGGAACAAAGCCCCCGTCCCAAACGTCTGACAGAGTAGTCAATACCACTGCTGGGAAGTAGCGGCAGCGAGCTCGCGGAGGAGACCGCGGGCCCCACACCTAGGCGAACGGTCTTCTGCACCGGGAGCCAGGACGGAGGAGTCATGCCAGGAACCCTGACTAGCACCCCACTGACTGCGGTCGACCGATGCGACCGCTGCGGGGCAGCTGCACGTGTACGTGCAGTCCTTCCCGCCGGTGGTGAGTTGCTCTTCTGCCAGCATCACGCCAACGAGCACATGGATCGCCTGCGCGAGCTCGAGGCCGTGATCGATACGGAGTCGGCACCGGCGCTGTAACCATCAGCTCCTCTCGTCCGCTCGACAACTGAATCTTCCGAAGTACGCATACGGGCGGCCCCTTCCGGGGCCGCCCGTTTCTCGTTCTCGAACCGGATCTATACGCCCAGCCCCTTGGCCAGAACCGGCCAGGACCGGATGAAGTTCTCCTGCCAGTAACCCCACGAGTGCGTGCCCGAGGGCTGGAAGTTGAAGGTCGCCGGGATGTGCAGCTGCGCGAGCCTGGTGGCGAGGTTGTGTGTGCAGTAGTCCACACCCGCTTCGATGACGCCGCCGATGATCAGCTGATTGGCCAGCCCGCCCGGACCGGGCAGCGTGTACGGGCCGTCCAGCGTGTCGTACGGACCGGGCAGGCCGTTGCCGGAGGAGACGTACAGGTTCAGTCCGCGCAGCTGTGCGGCGTGCAGATAGGGGTCGTTGGCCGCCCATTCGGGCGATCCGTCCGGGCCCCACATGTTGTCCGTATTGCCCCCGCCCCACACGTCGACGGTCAGCTTGACGTACCGCGAACCGATCGGATCGCTGGTCTGGGCGCATCCGCTGTACGCGGCAGCCGCGCGATACAGGCCCGGTTTCGCGATCGGCAGCGCCAGCACCGTCGTCCCGGAGGTGGACAGTCCGGCGATGGCATTGATGCCGTTGGTGCCCAGGGCCGCGTTGATGATCGGCGGTAGTTCCTCGGTGAAGAACGTCCGCCACTTGTTGCGGCCCAGCGTCGGATCGTCCTTGATCCAGTCGGTGTAGTAGCTCCACCTGCCGCCGATCACCTGGATCACGTTGACGTTCTTGTCGGCCATGAATCCGGAGACGATATCGGTGTTGTGATCCCAGGTCGCGGTGTCCTCGCCACCGCCCGCGCCGTTGAGCAGATACAACGTCGGGCGCGGGACCGAGGCGTCGGCGGGGCGGTGCACGTCCACCGGGAACGCCTTGCCCATCGCCGCCGAGTACACCATGAGCCGCAGGTCGCGTTTGCCGACCAGGTTCGCCGACTGCACCCGGGAACCGTCGGGCGCGGACCGGTCGCCCAGCAGCGAACCGGAGGTCATGATCGGATCGGCATGCGCAGTGGTGGCATCGGTGTCGATGCCGACAGCGGCGAGGACGATCGTGGCCGCTGCGATCGCCGCCATCCGTGTGCCGCGACGTATCCGACGAGATTTCAACTCCGCGCCTTTCCTGTCGAGCTGGCTGGCTACCAGCGAGCCACCGTATCGGAAATCAGGATGCAATCCGTCGCGGCTCGCAGACAGGTAATTCGAATATTTGCAGCCGAGGAGCCGCTATCTCGGGTGGTTCTCGATACCGTCCAGCAACCTGGCGAGACCGTAGTCGAACGCACCGTCGGGATCGCCGGGAGCCTGATACGCCTGTCCGGCCGCGGCGCCCACCCGGCTCGACAGCGGATAGTCCGCCTCGGGCATGACCTGCGTCAGCAGCGGCCCGTGCACCTCCCACCACTGCGCATCGCTCATCTCCCGCGCGCTGCGCGCCGCGGCGACGGCCATGCGGGCGTTCCCGGTGGCGAATTCGGACAGCACCGCGATGACGCGATCCATTTCCAGATCCTCGAATCCGGCGCCGTCGAGCGCGGCGAGCTGGCGTTCGAAGCGGCGGATCCGGCCCGGCCCGAGCACCTGACGCCACGGCGGCACCTCCAGCAGCCAGGAATGGGCCAGAAGTTCGGCCCGCACTCCTCGCGCTATCGCCGCCATGCGGCCGCGCACCGGCAGGGCCGCATCGATGGGCGCGTCCTCGGCGGCGACCGCGTCGACCATGAGCACGATCAGCGCCTCCTTACCGGGCACGTAGGTGTAGAGGCTCATCGGGCGCACGCCCAGTTCGGCGGCGACCGTGCGGATCGACACCCGGTCGTAGCCGTCGCGATCGGCGATCGCGATGCCGGCGCGCACGACCGCATCCACGGACAGGCCCTGTCGGGGACCGCGCGCTCGTGCCGGGGGCGGCAGGGCGTCGCGCCACAGCAGGCTCATCAGGCGAGTGGCCTGGTCGAGGGCCGATTCTTCGGTCACGGCGCAGCTCCTGGAATTTCGGTACGCTGTACGGCGTTACTCTACACCGTACGCTGTACGCCGATAAGGGAGGCTCGCCCTGCCCACCACGCACGCCACCTATCTGCCCGATCGGCACATGTTCGCCCTGTGGACCTGGACCGGACGCCGACCCGGCCCCGCACCCACCGGAGCGGGCGAGCCGGACCGGGTCGCGCTGGCGATCCCGTCGACCACGGGCGATATCGCCGTCGCGCAGGTCGACTGCATGCTGGTCGAACCGGATCACCTCACCGTGGCGCGGCGAACTTCGTCCGTGCGCGCCTGGCGAGCGGCGCTGGACGGCCGCGCGGATCCGAGCACGCTGCCACCGGCCGCACACGCGGTGCCGAATGCCACCGGGACCGGGATCATCTCGGCCGACCGGGCACTGCGCGCGCTCACCGGCACGCTGGCGGTCGGCGCGGAACTCGAGACGACGTTGCGCGCGCGTCTGCGGCCCTATCAGGCTCGCGGTATCGCCTGGCTGCGGGAGACCACGGCGACGCACGGCGGCGCGGTGCTCGCCGACGAGATGGGTCTGGGAAAGACCGTGCAGGCCATCGGATTTCTCCTCGGGCGGGCGGCGGACGGGCCGCAACTGGTGCTGTGCCCGACCTCGCTGGTGAGCAACTGGGTGCACGAGATCGAGCGTTTCGCGCCGAGTCTGCGACCGGTCACCTGGCGCGGGGGCGCATTACCCTCGCCCGCAGCGAATCTCGTCGTCATCGCGGGCTATCCGACGTTGCGCGGGCATGCCGGGCGGCTGTCCGGCACCGCATGGGCGACAGCGGTATTCGACGAAGCTCAAGTATTGAAGAATCCGCGCACGCAGGTCGCGAAGGCGGCACGCTCGCTCGACGCGCAGGTGCGAGTCGCGTTGACGGGAACGCCGGTGGAGAACCATCTCGACGAGTTGTGGGCGCTGCTCAATCTCGTTGTGCCCCGGGCATTCACGCATCGAGCGCAGTTCCGGCGCCGGTTCGTTCGGCCCATCCACGAAGGCTCGGCCGACGCGGCGCTACGACTGCGGGACACTCTCGAACCGATCGTGCTGACTCGCAAGAAGTCTCAGGTGGCCGCCGCGCTGCCGCCGAAGATCCACTGCGATCTGATCTGCGATCTGACCGACGAGCAGGGGCGACTGTACGACGAGCTGCTCGACCGCGCGGAGGCCGACGGGTTCGGCAGTGGAGTCCAGCGGCATTCGCGCGTGCTCGCGGTGCTCACCGCGCTCGGTCAGCTGTGCAACCACCCCGGCCTGATCTCCGGCGATCTGGACGAATTGTCCGGGCGTTCGGGAAAATTCGACGTCTGCGCCGACATCCTGGCCAACAATGTCGAACTGGGCGATCCGACACTCGTGTTCACCCGGTTCCGGCGCACCGGCGAACTGCTGGTGCGGCACTGCGCCGAACGTCTCGGCGTCACCGCGCCGTTCTTCCACGGCGGCCTGAGCATCGATGAACGCACCCGGATCGTCACACGGTTCCAATCGCCCGACGGCCCGCCGGTGCTGATCCTGAGCCTGCGCGCGGCGGGCACCGGCCTGACGCTCACCCGCGCGGCCGACGTGATCCACTACGACCGCTGGTGGAATCCCGCCGTCGAGGCGCAGGCGTCGGATCGCGCGCACCGCATCGGGCAGACCCGCACGGTCACCGTCACCACCCTGACCACCGGGACGACCGTCGAGGAACATATCGCGAGCATGCACGACCGCAAATCCGCACTGGCCGACCTCACCACCGACGCCGATTCCGACACCAGTGCGGTCGCCGCACTGGCTCGCCTGGACGACGACCGCCTGCTCACCATCCTGCGCCGTAAGCGAGGCAATTGACATGCCCGACAACGAATTCGGCTACACCGCCTGGGGCATGGACTGGGTCCGCCTGGCCGAACCCCTGCGCACCACCCGCCCCGATTCCCTCCTCCCCCGCGCCCGCAGCATCGCCCGCAGCGGCGGCGTGCACACCGAAATCGACGGCACGGCAGTACGAGCGAGCATCCACCGCGGCTCCCAAGCCTCGATCACCTACCTGGAACTCGCCCCGCTGTCCCCGGAGACGATTACGGCCATAACCACCAGAATCCCCACGGACACGGTAGAACTGGGCGACGACACCCACGCAACCCTGCGCACCGCCGGAATCACCGTGGCTCCGACTCTCCATCTGACCGACTGCTCCTGCACAGCCCGCACTCCACGCTGCCTGCATCTGCTGGCAACTTGCTACACGTTGGCCCGCCAGGTCGATGAAAACCCTTGGCTGGCACTGGATCTCCAGGGTTATCACAATTCGACGGCCGACCGATCACCCACAGCCGACACCTCGGTGCCACGCTGGACCCCCATCACATCCCTCGACCCCGCAACATTCTTCGGCGCCGCAACGTGATGTTCTCCCGATTTCGTGGCGGGGTCACTGGGACACTGGGCTTCGACCCATGGGCCGGATCAGCGGCCCAAGCTCCGCGCCCGGAAATCCCTTTCACGTTCGCGGACCCGTGGTTACAGTCAGCGGCCAGGAAGCGCCGGCAGAGTAAGGGGCAGCTTGATGGGAAGTCCGTCTGGCAACAAGTTCAGCTCGTTCGTGTCGATGGTGGTGCTGGCAGCACTCGGTGCGTTGCTCATCTTCGGGGGCGTGAAATCGATCGGCGCGGGAATGCCCGAGGATGCCGCCTTGCCGGCCTGCCCCGGGGTGATGGAGCCGCAGGATCGTTGTCTTCTGATCAAGTACGACAAGGACTTCCTCGGGCACTACCGAACGACCACCGAAACCATGACGCCCGATGAGAACAAGAATTTTCACTCGCACGGGCCGCTCGTCGGCTATCTGTTCTTGGGTGGCGTGATGATCCTCTTGGGCGGCGCACTTGTTCTCGCCGGGCTTGTCGGCCTGAGAGGGCCCGCCCGCGGTGAGCGCGGCGGTGCACAGCACCCACGCGAGTAGCGAAGGCGGACCGCGTACCGGGATACCTGCGGAACAGGCCAGCGGATCGCGCAGATATCGGCATCTACCAGAAGCTTCACAGGATTCTGCCGTGTGGCGCCGCTCGGATCGGCATGGGTTACCGTGAGGTCGGCGTCGAGGGAGGGAGGTTCGTATACATGGCAGACGCAACGTCGTTCACGATGGTTCCCGAGACGGTGCGCTCGGCAGGTACCTACGTCCAGCAGACCGCCGAAGCCCTGGTCTCGGGTGTTCACAACGCCGACAAAGAGGTTCAGGGCCTGACCGCCACCTGGAAAGGCGCGGCGGCCGACGCGTACGTCGAAGGCTGGGAGGAGGCCCGCAAGGCAGCCCTCGAAGTCCTGGACGCCCTGCACACCATGGCAGATCTGCTCGGCGTCACCGCCGCCAGCATCACCGACCAGGACACCACCCGCGCGGCAGCCACCACTCAACGCGTCTCGTCCCTCGACCTGCCGTGAGGAGCACACCATGAGCGACCCCGACCGCGGATACAGCGTCGACCTGGACCACCTCGACGCGGTAACCGCCCGCATCGCGGGCCTACACGGCTTCATCACCGATTCCCTGTCGGGTCTGGACTCGAGAATCACTGCCACACACCAGGATTGGACCGGCGCTGCAGCCGAAAAGCACGCCGAGGCCCACCGCGAGTGGATGAAAGCGGCCACCGAGGCCCGTGACGGCATCGAGGCCATGCGCGCCGCCGCCAAGACCGCGCACACCTCGTACACCGACGCCATCGCCGCCAACCGAAAAACCCTCGGAATCTGACGCGTGACCACGATCGACGTCCAGCCATCCATCTACTACACCGCCGCCGCGGCCCTGCACACCTCGGCGGTGAACCTGTACAACGCGTTCAACAACCGCGGCGACGCGCTCGATCAGTATGACCAGTAAAACCGAGCGTGATGTCAGTAAGTGGCAAATGCCCCAAGAGGTTCAATTCATGGATCACACCAAATTCATGGTCGATAAAAAATATTGGGATCCCGAATTGAAGCGAACAATCATCTATATGGACGAAATGTAGGAGGTAGCCGTGCCGAAGGATTTCGGTGGAAAGATCTTTTACACCAGAGAAGAATATGAGGAGGAGTTCGGGGAGAAACTGCCGCCGCCGCTGACCGAAGCGCAGCAAGAGGCAAAGATGGCCGCATGGGATCAATGGGCCGCGTCCGCGCCCTCGTACGAGGGACCACAGCCCGAACCGGGCCGCAAATCCGCCTACCGCGACGACCTGATCGGTACCGAATTCGAGGGTTGGACCCGCGACCCGGCCACCAACACCTGGACCGACGCCCACGGCCGCCCCGCCTACGACGCGAACGGCCAGCGGATCCACTACTCCGAAGGTGCGGATACCCCGACATCGCCCGCGCCCGAAGAACCGGAGACCGACACAGACGACGGCGATGGCATCACCTTCCACATTTGATGCGCGACTGGAGGTTCCGAGCGGTCGGCGCAGATCCGCCGAGAAGGCACGCCGATTCTGATTAAAAGGAGCGGGCTACCGAGGCTAGATTGTCACGGGTGCATCCGAGAGGCATCTCGTGTCTCCGTGGTATGCCGGACACGCGACAGCCCTCATTGACACTGTCCTCATAGTGGCCCGGACCGTGCACGATGCCATCCATGACCTGGATTGGCTTGGCGCGGCATAGAATTCGGAGATAAGCGTCGCTTCGCAAGCTACGTCATCGCTGCCGGTGGGCGCCGGTGACGGCTGGACCGTCACTGACGTTGAGCACTGGAATTCAGAAGAAGGACAACAACTCTCACGCATCGGTGGTTCGCTGTCCGCGCTACGAGGAATCGAGGCCGATCGCAAGGACGCCTCCCGGACAGCATCGCCCAGCAACCCTGCATTTTTGGGCACCGGACATACTCAGGAAGGTCAGCCTCGACGATCGTGGTTCACCCGTCGGAGGCAGCCGAATCAGGTTGGGGAACTGCGGCAAGACCAGTATCGCGCGAGCATTCAACCCAGACAGTCGGCAGCGAAGGTGGTTGGACTGCTGGCGGAATGTTGCTGGGCCGCATAAGCATCCGACGTTTCGGAAAGCGTCGACGGCGGAGCTCCGAGGTTCGGGAATGCGGTAGGGCTTGTCGTTGGAGGAGACGGTGCCGCGCTGTGCTAACCGCCAGCGGATTTGCGGGCCGTCACGAATTGGCCCCCGTGCGCCGGGAACATGGTTTCCTCCTCGAACTGCACGCCGTATCGGTCCGCTACATCGTCGACGTGGTCGACGGTTACCGCCCAGCCGTGCTCACGTAGCCAGGTGTCGACGAGGAAGTCCTCTTCCTCGTCCGGCCAGAGTTGCGTGATGTCGAAGCCGATTCGTTCCACCATGCGGTTCCTGCGTTCGATGAAATCCGGGTCGCGGCGCAGGCTCGCCAGATCGGCGACGTACTCCAGTTCGATGGTGCTGCCTGCGACGGTGAGTTCGTCGACCGTGCGGAGCAGTTGCTCCTTCGCCGCGTTGGGCAGGAAAGGTAGTAGTCCCTCGGCCAGCCATGCCGAAGGGCGGGTCGGATCGAAACCTGCCGCTCGCAGGGGTCTCGTCCACTCTTCTCGCAAATCCACCGCTACCAGTCGGCGATCTGCTCGGGGGCGCGCACCCTGCTCACCGAGGACACGGTCCTTGAATTCCAGCACCTTCGGTGCGTCCAGCTCGTAGACCGTGGTTCCCGCGGGCCAGTTCAGGCGGAACGCGCGGGCGTCCAACCCTGCGGCGAGCAGAACCATCTGCGACACCCCGGCCGATGCGGTTCCGAAGTACTCGTCGAAATACCGCGATCGAACTCCCATGTAGCGGGCCATCGTCGACCAGGGAACGTCGGGATCCTCCTCGGTCCCGTCCGACCGAGTCGGCAATTCGATCGGCGCGTCGGCCGCTCGCACGAATGCCTCCGCATACGGGTCGGACACCAATCCACCCTCACGATTGGTCTCCATCGCCCGCCCCGCCGCGACCGCGAGCGCAGTGAATCCCACGCCCGTGACGATGTCCCACTGCGCCGACATACCTCCCGCGAACTCGCTCGCGCTCGTCATGTGTAGCCAATTTACTCGCCCTAGTGGCCATGCGGCAATTTCTCGGCTACTCAACTGGTGAGTAGCGCAGGTTGATCGGCGAGTCCAGTTCGCAGGCCACCTGCGGTCGCGGGCGGTCGTCCGACACTCGGCCTGCATGCAGCCGAAGCACTGTCGTCGACCAGATTGTGCCCACTTGCGCTTGATACTTGGCGGGCCGACGATCCCACCAGTTCTCGCTGCCTCCCCCTAGTGGCAGCCTACCACGGCCTCGTCGCCAGATCGGCGGAAACCTATGGCTCACAATGGATCTCGGCAGCTTAAAGCCCCGCCACCGAGTGATCACCGACACCGCTACACCCCGGCGGACCCCGTCACCTCTCCTGGCCTCACAACGTTCTTCGGCGTTATTGCGTAACACGCGGAACAATCTGCGTTGTCGCACGAAGGTCGAACGCAGCCGAATTCCAGCACGACATTTGGATTCCAAACCGTTGCACAGCAGCAGTCGTGGAACGGCAGTGTCTACCAGAAACTCACAGAAATCACTGCACGACGCCATACAGATCGGCATGGGTTACCGTAGAGGCGACCTTGAGGGAGGGGGATTCAGATGTCATTGGATGTGAATCCGGACAGCCTACGCCAGGCCGCCGCCGCGATGGCGCTGTTGCCGCAGGAGATCGACAAGGCGGCGATGCCGAAGACCGACGCGGTGGCGAATGCGCTGAAGGGGTCCGCAGTTGGCGGGGCGCTCGATGGCCTCGAGACGGCGACCAAGACAGCGAAGGCTGTCCTAGAGGCCAGGTTCAACGAGTTTTCCGGGCTGTTGGCATTGTCCGCGGACCAGTACAAGGATTCCGATCTAGCGACCGCGAAGAGGCTGTCCCAGGTGACGGACCTGTACCAGGGCAACGACCCGAACAATCCGGTCGCCGCCCTGCCGGTCTACAAGACCGGCAAGTAGCATGACCCTTCCGTCGCAACTCACGCCCACCCCATCCGAAGTACTCAAATGGGATCTCTCGGGTCTCCCAGGCCTGGCCACCGACGCCACCGCCCTCGGCGACACCATCCTCAAAGCTGCCCAAACCATGCACGACGCCATCTACGACTTGAATTGGTCCGGCGCGGCCAAGAATTCGGCAGACGGCCGGGCCGATCGCGAACTGGCCACGATGCGGGCCCTCACATCGGCCTATGACCTACTGGCGGACTACTGCACCAAGGCGCACAACGAGATGGAACCGACTCTCACCGATATCAAGACCATCTTCACCCACTACGCCGTCTCACCGGTCACCATTCACGACGACTGGAGCATCACTGGGGTCACAGATTGGAATTCCGAAGCAGGACAGCAGCTCTCACGCATCGCTGACCTATGGTCCACGCTTCACTACGCAGACCTGCTGTGGGGCATGAGGCTCGATCATGCTCACTTCCTGATCGCCACCGTCGGCTCGGACAATGCTCTGAAGAACGAGGTTTCGGAGATCAAGAAGATCAAGTCCGACGATCCCAACGCTATCCCGGACAGCATCGCCACCAATCCGACGTCCTTTTGGGCACCAGATATACCGGGGACAACGGCTTCATCGATTGTCGGCACAATGGCCGAGGGCACCAGAATTGGGTTGGAGAAATCTGGTAATGCCAGTGGGGATGCGAGTATCCTCAAATGGGCACCGTGCCGTCTATCGCAGATGATATCCATGGCGGAATGAATCCTACTGAGGCGATAGTCAGCGAGGGCGGAGGCACAGCCGGCGGGATGCTTCTCGGCGGCATACTGGGAGGCGCAACGAGCGGCGCCCTGGAAGGCGGTGCTATCGGTAGCGTGGTTCCAGGGATCGGAAACGTGACTGGGTTTGTTGTTGGGGCAGGCGTTGGCGCCTTGTCATCGTACGGCATATCGAAAGGAATTCAGTGGCTGTGGAAATAGCGGACTCCGACGGCCCCGAACCGGCAGAATTGCCTGCGGTCACCTGGACTCCCGTATGGCCGGATCGCCCACTTTCCACGACCGGAATCGCTATTCGCTCGACTATTTCTACGGTCCTGCTAGCAGTAACCGCTGTAGTCATTGCCATCGCTGTATCGGAATGCCTGAAGGGCTACCCTCTCACCGCACTCGGAATAGTCGGCATTGCCGCCGTTCCCGCAGCATTATGCATCTTTTTGATCGATGACGTAATGCCATTCGTCAGCAGAATCTCACATACCGCCAGAACCTATGCCAGCCACGCCCATGGGACGGGCGTCAAGCTTATCGCTCGAAGAACTAGCCCGTCTATCCATCTGGCTGTCGCGGGAGTTGCCACCTACGGCATCGCGGGATGGCTGGACTGGCGTTCGAACGGATCGAACAACGGCTTATTGCGTCCAGGAACAGTCCAACGGGCGCAATGTTTGCACTCATCATCGGACTCCTGCTACTTGCCACACTGGCATTCATGCTAATCGTGTCACACTGGAAGTTCTCAGTGTACATCTACATTGATGGAATCGTCAGGGTAACCTCTCTTCCTTTTAGCCTGGGGAACAGTGTATTCATTGCGTGGGAAGACATCAGAAACATCGCGCCGGGCGAGTTCCGTCCATCAGAACAATCACGCCGATTGCCAACAATAGACCTGCATCTCAATACTTCCCGCCCTCCGGTCCATCCACGTCTCGATACACCGGACCATGTCGCACTTCCCATCTATGCCTTGGCATGCGAGTCCAACACTCTGCTGTCCAGAATCCAGTTTCTGTCCACGAATCCCGCATCGCGACCAACTATCACCCGACCCGATGCACCTCTCTGGTTCAAACCGCCGCCATTATCAGAGCGACGGCAGCTATCGACAAAATCCCAGGAGGGGAGTTCCGCAGAGTGACTACACCGTCGAATCCTCAGATGTTACCTACGGTGGCCGAATATCTCGCGGCTGTCGCGGTGCGAACTACGCCTGCATATCAGTCGACAGCTGGTGCGCCGGTCGTGACTGTCGAACCTGCGCCCGGATGGCGTGCGGTGGCCGAAGAGCTGATCCCGACCGCCTATGCAGTATGGGCGCTGCCGCCAGAAGAGGACAGTAAGTGGGCGAAGGCTGGCTGGGCCGATAATTCGGTGCTTCTGGTGAGTCAGTTGTCCAAGGGGGTAGATTCTGCGGCGGTCATGCGATGTGCATTCACCGATTCTCGGCGGATGCCGGAGTGGTATGAGCTCGGTAGCGATATCGGGGATTATGAGGGGTGGCCTTCGGCGCAAATCACCGGGGCATATTCAGTTGCAGGGCTCACCTTTTGGTCGTGCACGCGCTACGTGCTCGTCGAATACGACGCTGGACCGTTCCTTCTGCAGCTGACCGTTACTACACGGGTCGATGCAAGCCGGGACGGATCGGCCATCGCCGGATCATTGTCCATTCAAGCACGTGCTGAGGAACCGAAGCCGGGCACGCAGACATCGTCCGCACTCGTGGAGCCGGACACCGACGCGAACGAGAGCGGCGGCATTTCCTTCCATATTTGATCCGCGGGCCTGGACGATCTGCGCCCTCTGACTCTGAGACCAATCCTCAGGGGTCGGCTCGCATCGAGAATGCGAAGGTGCAGATAGCTGCGGCACGGTGTGTCCGGATTGAACAGGGCGGACAAGGTCTGTACGGCGGTGGGAGATCGAGAGACGTTCCGGTTGCTCGATCGGGGTCGGGCAACCGGAACGCAATGTGTTGAGCCTCAAGGGTTCGCGGTGTCAGGTCTCCCCTGTGCCGTCAGGGTAGGTCGAAGTGGCCGGAGTGGAGGGCGGTTGTGAACGCGTCCCAGGCTGTGGGGGTGAAGACCAAGGCTGGGCCGGTGGGGTTCGTGGAGTCGCGGACGCCGACCATGTCGTCGGTGAGGTGGGCTACCTCGACACAAGTGTCCTGGCTTGCCGACCTGCTGCTTTTGAACCACATCGCGCCACTTGGATCTACAGTCACGGCAGATACTCCCTTGCTGCCTTCATAAGCAGGTCCCTGCTCTTGTTTTCATCCAATGCTACGCGTTCGATCTGCTTCACTGCGTGCCGATACTGGTCAATTTCAGACTCTTGGTCCAGGTAGAGCGCACCGGTGTAGCCCTGCACGTACACCACTGGCGGTTCCGCCAGTCGGGAGGTGAGGTGAGATGGAAACTCCATCAGCACAAAGGAACCGGTGAGCAAGCCCAGATGGCTGCCTACCCGGTACGGCACAACCCGGATCGAAATATTCGGCGCCCAACCGACATTCACCAGATGTTCGAGCTGCTCCTGCATCACCCCATGACCGCCGACCTGGTGATGCAAGACCGATTCGCTGAGAAGCACCCGAAACTCGAACGCATCCACCTCGCCCTCGAGTCGAGCCACCCGATGGCGGTGTAGCTCGAGCATCGGCTCCAAGGCGCTCGACGGATGGTTGGGGAACTCCATCCAGGCGACGGCACGCCGATAGGCAGGCGTCTGCAAGAGACCCGGAACCAACGTCATCTGAAAGCTGGTCATCCGCTCAGCGATCTCCTCGAATCCGATGAATAGATCGAAATGGGCCGGGATGAGATCCGCAAGGTTGCTGTGCCACCACCCCGGCTTCTTCGTCTCAGCTACCAGGCCGACAAGCGCATCAGCGAGATCTTCTGGTGCGGAGTACATCTCACACAGAACCTTGATGTACAGCTCTTTCAACTTCGGCCCCTGCTGCCCGGACTCCATCCGCCACAGGGTCTGCGGCGACACCTCGATCGCCTCGGCGGCGGCCACCGCCGATACTCCGGACTGCTCACGCAGCTTCTTCAGTTCACGGCCCAACATCCGCCGTGGCACGGCCGATCCGGTCATTACCTAGCCTCACTCCCCTTCGACTCGGATTTTGGAATGGTTTCAAAGCGTCATTTTGGAAGCGGCACAGTGTTTTCCGGGATTCGCGCCCCGAGAGCTTCCGCCGCGTTCTCCGGCAGCGTACTACTGATCTCGACCCGGCGGCCAGGATGTTCCGCAACTCGAATTCTCTTGCACTCGAGTTCATTTGGCCTTGGCCGCCGGGCATTCCAATCTGCCCAAAACCAATTCGGAGTATTCCATGTACGACATTCCAGTAACCGACCACAGCCGATTGCCCATCATGACGATCGACTACGCCCACCTCATCATGCAGAGACATCTGGAATGCCCGGCCACGATCTGCCAGGTCAAAGCTCAAGCCAAACAACGCCTGATCGAAGCGGGCCGACTCATCCCCGCCGACGTCCCCCACCTCGGATTCTGATGTCCGACAACCCCGTATTCCACGACCACCCCGGCCACGCCCTGCCTGCACACCAGATGCACACCGTCATCAACAGCAGCATCCACGCCGACTGCACCTTCGAAACCTGCGCCATGATCCGCACCTGCTGGACCACCCTGATCAACCTCGGCCATCCCCACCCTTCCGACACCCCCGAACAGTGTCCGATCTGCTCGGAAACCCCCATCTGATGTCACCGCGAACCATATGCACCACACTGCGATTGACCAGTGGCGGACCGCAATGTGCACAGTGAGAACAAGTTTCACGAGGGAGCAGGGTGCCGGTACGGCCGCGGAGCAAGGTCCGTGCACCGATGGAGCAAGGAACTACATGATCAGGCGAGGTGCCATCTCGAACGTACTGGCCGTCGGAGCCGCCGTGCTCATTCTCCCCGGATGCTCGTCTTCGGGCGGGTCCACATCGGACAGCAGCACCGCCACAACGACGTCCGTACAGGTGCCGACAGGATTCGATCCGTGCAATGCCATACCGCAGAGCATCCTCGATTCGGAGAACCTACAAGGAAAACAGCCCGACGACTTCCAAGCCGACGCAGGCAAGATCCTCTGGCGGGGATGCGTGTGGGCCGACCCCGACGGATATGCCGTCTCCATCCGGACCACGAACATCACCGTCGACCTGACGCGGCAGAAGCACTTCCCCGGCACTCGAGAATTCTCGATAAACGGACGCAGAGCCATCTCCAGCCAGCAGCAGGAGTATCACACGAGCGAGGATTGCACGGTCAATGTCGAAATGAAGGGCGGCACCTTGGAATTCGACCTCACCAACCCGGCATCCGCACCGAAGACAGGAAAGACCGACACCTGCCAACTAGCTCGACGGCTAGCAGAAAAAGTCGTTCCGAGTATGCCCACTTCAGCATAGGCATAGATCTGAAGAATCTGCCCTACAAGCATAGCCAGCATCGGACAAGGTTCTGCTGTGAACCCCAGGTGGGCGCCCGCGTCCCAGAAGGTCACCGCCGCAGTCGATCTCATCGATCCGGATACTCGTTGCCGGGCCCCGACAGGCCGCCGCAGCAGCCTCGAAGACAAGAGACATCGAGCCACCCGTCCTGCGCTCGCCGCCCACGAACGCCTGTTGCCGGACAACCGGGTCTACAACGACGAGAAGTGCATCGGCGCTGCTGCGATCAGATGCTGGCGCGCTCGTCCGGCGGACGTGGTCATGGGCCGAATCACCGCAGCACCGATTGCCCGCCACAGACGCGAACGGGTACGGTAGGCGCAAGTTTCACCAGGGGGCAGGGTGCCGGTCCGGCCCCGGAGCAATGTCCGTGCACCGGTGGCGAAAGGACCTTCATGATCAGGCGAGGTGTTGTCTCGGCCGTGCTGGCCACTGGGGCCGCCGTTCTCATGCTTGCTGGATGCTCGCCGTCGGGCGGATCCACGTCGAGCAGCAGCTCCCCCACAACGACGGCAGTGAAGGTGCCGACCGGTTTCGATCCATGCAATGACATCCCTCAGAACATCCTGGATTCGGAAGGGCTACAGGGGAAACAGCCCGACGACTTCCAGGCTGATGCCGGAAAGACCTTATGGCGGGGCTGCCAGTGGGTCGAACTGGATGGGTATGCAGCCACGATTCAGACCACGAATCTTTCCGTCGACGCGACACGCGACAAGCACTTTACCAACACCCAAGAATTCACCATAAATGGACGACGAGCGATCTCCACTCAGCAGCAGGCAGATCACACGAGCGAAGACTGCACGATTAATGTCGAAATGAAAGGCGGCAGTCTCCAGTTCGACCTGAATAACCCTGCAAGCAGGTCGAAAACAGGAACTACGGATACTTGTCAGCTGGCCCGCGGGTTGGCAGAGAAAGTCGTGCCGAGCATGCCCGCTTCAGCATGAGCGTGGAACTATCGAACTGCACCGGGAGGGGTGGGACTCATGGCAGATAATCAGGATCCAGCAACGCAACGACCGCTGACCAACCTCATCAATGACGCGAAATCCGGAAGCCTGAGCATTAGCATGGATCTGGATAAGTTCGTCTACATAGATCGCGATTGCAACACTTTCAAGCTTCAAATCCAGAGAATTCAGCAGCTCATGCGAGAGGTTTCGAGGCAAACACATTGGGGGCTGGGAGAGGATTACGCAGCAAAAGGAGACAAAGATTTAGTCTCGGCTAAGACGATGGTTTCGCGCTGGAAATCCAAGTCTGAAGGCGCAAAAGATGGTAACAGCGCTTACGACATTCTTGACTCACATTACAAGACGATCGACGATTTCCAAACTCTGTTCCGCACGATCCGGGAACAGATGACTGCTCATGACCAGGAGCAGGCTGCGAAATACAAGCAACTCGAAGCCAGCCTGCCGCAGCAGGCTCCCGCACCGCAGCGTCTGTCGACTATCACCCAGGCGCTACCAGGTGCTATGCCTCAACTCTTCCAAAACGTGCGGTGAGCTGACATGACAGCACAGAACGAGCTTCCTCAAATCCCCAATAAAGGGGAGAACGTCCTCGCCTGGAGTCGCCAGGACATCCAGGATGCCTTCGAGCACCTGGACACCTCGGACGCCCAGGCGCAGGCGCTGAAGTACGCCACAGCTGCCAGCGACTGGGATCAGGGTCTCGAGACCTTCAAACGCTCGGTCGGTGCATCCATCTCCGAGGCGTGGGAGGGCGCGTCCGCGGAGGCCGCCAAGAAGGCGATCACCGAATACACCACCGACGCAGCGAATCTCACCGATCTGCTGTCCGGCATCGGCAAGGACATCAGTGCCGCCGCGAATGCCGTGGTCCAGACGAAGAGTGGGATCAAGCCCGCGGCAGAGCACTCGTGGACGACGAATATCCCGTACTTCGGCCGTGCGCAGGCTCGTAGCGAGGAACACACTCGCACGCAGAACGAGGCCGATACGCGCGATGCGATGCTGCAGCACTACGTCACCGAATTCCGTAGGACGGACAGCTCGGTCCCGGTGCTTCCGGCGAGTTTGAATCCGACCAAGAAGGACGACAGCGCGCCGAAGGTCACCGGCCCGGGGACCACCAACCCCACGACGAGCTCCGGACCCAACAGTACGGATTCGAGCGACAAGAATTCGAACGACAAGAACAGCAAGGATTCCACCGACTCGTCGGACCAGTCGAAGGATCAGAACCAGTCGACGAATCCGAGCAGCAATACCGATGGTTCGTCCCAGTCGAACGACAAGAACGACTCGACGTCCACGAGCCCGTCCTCGACCGACAGCAGCGCCACGACTCCCAGCAGTGTGTCGCCCAGCTCCTACAACGCCAGCGGCACAGGCGGTTACGGCGGAGCCGGTGGTGACACCGACGGTACGTCCGGGGGTGGTGCGGGCCGCAGCGTGCCGGGTACGAGTAGCCCGAACGCGAGTCAGACCGCTGCTGCCGCCGCGAGTACCCGCGCGGGCGCCTCGACATCCGGTCTCGGCGGAATGGGCGGAATGGGCGGCGCCGGTAAGGGCAAGGGCGAGCAGGACGAGGATCGCACGCACACCACGCCCGATTATCTGATCAACGCGGAGAATGCCGAGGAACTCATCGGCGAACTCACCCGCACGATTCCCGGCGGAGTCATCGGCGGCGATTTCGACGGCAACAAGACTTCGCAGCCGCCTCCGGCGTAGCGGATCGAACCCGCATGGGGACAACAGGTTTGGTGTGGCGGTGGCAACGCCGGGATGATCGATGGGAACGCGTATGACGCAGTGGGCTTGGGAGCCGGATGATTTCGCGGCGCTGTGGTTCAGCGACGCCAACGACAGGATTCCGGGTCTGCTGCGGTTCACCAGTCGATTCGCCTACAACGACGAGTTCGAACTGCATCGGCCGGCCGTACGCGGGCGGTACGACGCCGATGAGCTCGAACAGATCGACCTGGCGTTGCACACCGTCACGACCTCCGACATGCGGATCGAAATCCTCGGCAGCACAACGAAATACCCGGGCAGCACCGGCGCGGCGCGGACATACAGAATCATCGGCGCACGCAACCTGCACCACGCGACCGTGCTGTATCAGATCACCGAGGGTGAGGTGGACGGCCGGATACGCGCGCACTCGTGCCGCCCCGAACAGCTCGGCGCTCGCCTGGTCGCCACGATCCCGGCCCGCGAACCGGGCCGCGCGCAGCCGATCACCGTGCACCCCAGAGATATTCGCGACAATCACCAGTCCGCGACCGGCAGCACGCCCGCCGAGCGCTACCGTCGGCTGCTCGCCCGGCCCGTCGACGGAAACGGTACGGCCGCACTTCTACTGGGTCCGATCCACGCCTACCCCGATCCGGTGCAGGAGATCATGTGGTGCGATTTCGACGACGGCCGGTACCTGCAAGTCCGTGGTGAGCACATCAGCATCCGTCCTGCCGTCGCGAAGGATCTGTCCGCGCGCTTCGGCGCCTGGATCGAGAACGCCGTGCAACGTCAGCGTGAGGAGCAATACGAGCGCTGGTAGCCCTCGCAGCAATCGAAAATCCACCCGCGGGTGGAGTGAGATCGGCTGCCGGGTGGTGTCCGGACCTACCCCGACACGCGCATTCTCGAAGCATGACAATTGTGGATGCGCTGGCCACAGCGGCCGGTTGGAGTATCGATATCGTCGGGTTGGTGTGGCTGGGGACCGCAGTGTGGTTCGCCGCGGTGCGACCGACCGGGCTACGGGGGAAGATCTGGCATTTCTTGCGGACCTTACTGCCCGAGCCGTGGATGATCGCCGGGATCGTCGCGCTCAGCGTCGTAATTCACCTTCTGCCCCGAGATATCTGGGATCCGATCACCTGGAAGGCTGAGATCCTGAAGGGGGTCGGGTCGATCCTGATCATCGCCTCGGCGGTGCTGATGGTGTGGGCGCGCCTGGCCCTGGGCACGATGTGGGCGGGACGGCCGATGATCCAGCAGGACCATCAATTGCGCACCGGCGGGCCCTACCAATTGGTGCGGCATCCGATCTACACCGGACTGCTCGGGCTCATGATCGGTCTGACGCTGGTGGCCGGATTCGGGTCTTCGATCGTGCTGCTCGTCTTCGTCACCATCTGGCTGTTGCGCCGGGTACGCGTGGAGGACCACATGCTGATCGATACGTTCGGCGACGATTACCGCAGCTACCGGCAGCGCGTGCCGGCACTGGTGCCGTTCGCCGGGCCGCTGATCCGGGTCTGAGCGGGAATCGATCGGTCCGAGACAGTTCTCCAGCGCGGGAATCCGTGCTATACATAAGGCGAGGCTAACCTCCTCAGGCGAGGCTAACCTCGCCGAGAACCGCCCTACCGCACCGCGAGGCCGACCGTGTACATCTGCATCTGTAACGCCGTGTCAGAGTCCGACGTGCACAGCTGCGTGCAGGCAGGTGCATGCACCACCAGGCAGGTCAAGAACGCCTGCGGCTGGAAGCCCGGCTGCGGCAGCTGCACCCGGCGCCTCAGCGAAGTCTTCGGCCAAGCCATGGCAGCCTCGGCGAACGCCTCCTCCGACACTACGGCCGCCTGACTTTCCCGGTCCGCCACACACCGAAAAGCAACTGAAGATTTGCTGAGGCGAGCCTAGCCACAATGAGGTGTGGCTGACCTTTGTTCTGCTACAATACGGGCCCCGGTGTTCAGGACCCTGGTTCCCATGTGTCACTATCGCTTTCATGGAAGGCGACAAGGATATTATCGCGTTGCTCAACGAGCAGCTCACCGCCGAATTGACGGCGATCAACCAGTACTTCCTGCACGCCAAGATGCAGGAGAACTGGGGTCTCACCAAGCTCGCCAAGCACACCCGTTACGAGTCCATCGACGAGATGAAGCATGCGGAGATCCTCACCGACCGCATCCTGTTTCTCGAGGGACTCCCCAACTATCAGAAGCTCAATGTTCTGCGGATCGGCCAGACGGTCTCCGAACAGCTCGAAGCCGACCTCGCCGTCGAGATGGAAGCGGTGAACCGGCTGCGACCGGGCATCGAACTGATGCGCTCGCGCGGTGACGTCACCTCCGCCCGGATCTTCGAAAAGATCCTCGAGGACGAGGAAGAGCACGTCGACTACCTCGAGACCGAACTCGAACTGCTGGCGAAACTCGGTGAGCCGCTGTACCTTCAGCGCTTCACCGAAACCCCCGAAGACGACTGATCCCGCTCGCACCCGTCCGGTTGCGAGCGCGACCGGACGGGTGCGACGGGCCTACATCCGCCGCGGTGCGGCGCGCTACATCCGCCGCAACGCCGTGATGCGCTCCGAGAGCTGATCGACCGTGGCCAGCGCCGTGGGCGGGCCGCCGCACTCCCGGCGCAACTCACCGTGAATCACACCGTGCGGTTTACCGGTGCGGTGATGATGCATCGCGACCAGGCTGTTCAGTTCGCGGCGCAACTCTCCCAGCTTGTCCGCTGTCGCAACACGTTCCGAAGACGCCGAGACACTCGGCCCCTCCTCGGTCATCGTGGCCGCCGAACTGCGCTCCTGAATCTGGCGAGTCTGCCGATCGCGCAACAGCGCACGCATCTGATCGGCATCGAGCAGGCCCGGAATGCCGAGATAGTCGGCCTCCTCGTCACTGCCGGAGAACGTCGCCGTACCGAACGAATCACCGTCGTAGATAACCTGATCCAGTTCGGCGTCCGCGGCCAGCGCGACGAACTTCGCCTCCTCCTCGCCCGGCTCGTCCTCCTGCTTGTTGGCCTCGATCAGCAGCTCGTCGTCCAGGGCGTTCTTCTCACGATGCGGTTTGCCGATCACGTGATCGCGCTGCACCTCGAGCTGCGCGGCCAGATCCAGCAGCACCGGCACCGACGGCAGGAACACACTCGCGGTCTCCCCGGGACGCCGGGCGCGCACGAAACGACCGATCGCCTGCGCGAAGTACAGCGGCGTGGACGCGCTGGTCGCATAGACGCCGACCGCCAGCCGCGGGACGTCCACGCCCTCGGACACCATGCGCACCGCCACCATCCACGGATCGGTGCTGCGGGCGAACGCATCGATCCGATCCGAGGACCCCGGATCATCGGACAACACCACCGCGGGCTTACTGCCCGAAATGTGTTCCAGCAGATCGGCGTAATCGCGCGCCTTCTCCTGATCGGTGGCGATCACCAGACCGCCCGCATCCGCCATACCCGTGGCGCGCAGCTGCCGCAGCCGGGTGTCGGCGGCGATCAGCACCTTCGACATCCAGTCACCGGCGGGATCGAGTGCGGTACGCCACGCGCGCGCGGTCTGCTCGGCGCTCAGCGGCTCACCCAGCCGCGCCGAATACTCCTCGCCCGCGCTGTCGCGCCAATGCGCCTCACCCGAATAGGCCAGGAACACCACCGGCCGCACGACACCATCGGCCAGCGCCTCGGAATATCCGTAACTGTGATCGGCGCGCGAACGGGGGAAGCCGGCCTCGTCGGGCTCGTAGGTGACGAACGGGATCTGGCTGTCGTCACTGCGGAACGGAGTACCCGTCAGCGCCAGACGGCGCGTCGCGTCGCCGAACGCCTCCGCCGTGGCCTCGCCCCAGCTCTTGGCATCGCCCGCATGGTGGATTTCGTCGAGAATCACCAGGGTGCGGCGGTTTTCGGTGCGCACGCGATGCTTGAACGGATGCGAAGCCACCTGGGCGTAGGTGACGACCACACCGTGATAGTCGCCCGAAGTGCCACCGGTGGAGTTGGAGAAGTTCGAATCCAATGCCAGCCCGGCCCGCGCCGCCGACGCCGCCCACTGATGCTTGAGATGTTCGGTGGGTGCGACCACCGTCACCTGATCGACGGTGCGATCGGCCAGCAGCTCGGACGCCACCCGCAGGGCGAACGTCGTCTTGCCTGCTCCCGGCGTCGCAACCGCGAGAAAATCACGTGGTTTGGTAGTCAAATACCTGGTCAGAGCCCTGCGCTGCCACGCACGTAAAGAACCGCCACCACCCGAAGTCACTCCAGGAAGAGTACCGACCCCCACCGACAACTACCCAATCCGACACTGTGTCTTTGGCCTCCGCTGCGCTCCGGCGGGGCCGCGGCCCCCTTGGGGCCGATTCTTCCCTCCCTCCGCTCCCCCGCTTCGCTCCTCCGCTCCGGTCAGTCCAGAATCGACCCGGGCCGCGGCCTTTGGGGTTGGCGTTGCCCGGGGTGGACGGGCTTGGGCTGGCCGCGGGTTCGCGTTCTGTGATCGGTGGCCGCACTCCGCCTCTTGCCACAACAGAATCGAACCGGGGCCGCTGCCTCGGTGTTCGGCGTTACCCGGGGTGAATGAGCCTGGGTTGACCTCGGGCACGCGTTCTGTGGCTCGATCGCCGCACTCCGCCTCTTCGTCACACCAGAATCGAACTGGGCCGCGGCCTCGGAGTCGACCTTGTCAGGGGTGGGCGGAACTGGTCGGGTTCGCCTGTTCTGCTTCGGTGCTGCGGTCGATTGCCTTTGCTTCGCTGGGGTGGGGTCGCGGATGCGAAGTTGGCGTTGACGGGGGGTGAGTGAACTGGGTGAGTCGAGGGGTTGACATCGGTCGGCCATGCGACCGGCTGTGTCCCCGCGCCGCAAGCAAAGTTCTGGCCATCGGGTGGGTGTGGCGTACGACACCGGGAACGTCGGTGGGTGGTAGGCGCGCATTTCGGGCGGCGGTAGGAGATGCTGGTAGGCGACATGAATGATCAGAGGGTGCCGCGGACGGACGGTGACCGGCCGAAGTGGGTCGGGTCGGTGGTGCGTGCGGTCGGGCGGTGGCTGATTCTGGTCATCGGGCGGATCGTGCACGCGCTGCTGCGGACCTGGGCTCTGGTGGCTCGGGTGGTCGTCAAGGCCTGGAACGATTCGATATTCACCAAATCGGCGGCGGCGGCATTCTGGCAAATGTTGTCGCTGGCTCCGCTGCTGCTGGGGTTGCTGGGCTGTCTCGGCTACGTCGGCGGGTGGTTCGGGCCCGATACGGTGCAGATCGTCGAGAGCAAGCTCATCACCTTCAGCCGGAAACTGTTCAGCCCCACCGTGGTCGACGACCTCATCCAACCCACCGTGGGCGATGTGCTGCAACGCGGACGCGGTGCGGTGGTGTCGTTCGGATTCGTCCTGTCGCTCTGGGCCGGATCCTCGGCGATGGCGACGTTCGTGGACGCGATCGTGGACGCGCACAATCAGCAGGACGCCCGGAATCCGGTGTGGCAGCGAATCTTCGCACTACTGCTGTACGTGGGATTCCTGATCATCTCGGTGTTCGTGCTACCGCTGGTGGCGCTGGGGCCCGTGCTGATCGGGCGAATGCTGCCCGAGCCCTGGCACGACCCCGGACTGCACCTGCTCGACGCGTTCTACTATCCGGGCACCGGGCTACTGATCATCATCGGGCTGACCACGCTGTACAAATTCGCGCTGCACCGGTCGCTGCCGTGGCACCGGCTGTTCGGGGGCGCGCTGGTCGCGGGCGCGTTCTTCATGACCGCGAGCATCATCCTGCGGCGCTACCTGTCCTGGGTGAGCCGCAACGGCATCAGCTACGGGGCGTTGTCCACCCCGATCGCGTTCCTGCTGTTCACCTATTTCCTCGCGTTCGCGGTGATCATCGGCGCGGAATTCAATGCGACGGTGCAGGAGTTCTGGCCCGCCCGCCGGACCCGCTTCGACATCATCCGCCGCTGGCTCTCGTTCCGCCTGCACCGCACAATCGACCCGACCATCGAACCGCCCGAACAGGACTCGACGACGGACCCGGCACCCGGACCGCCACGTCCGCCCGGGACGAGCCCGCTGACGGTCTCCTCCTGAACAGCGCGGTCCGTACACGGAGATCCTCCGGGCCAACACATTCCGGGCCGGGCGCGATACCGGGTCAGTCGCCCTCGACGACGTGCGCATCCGGAAACGCCCGTGCCAGTGCCGCATCGGCGATGATCTGGGTCAGCAGATCCTTGAGCGGGCATTCGGGCAGGATCGCCGCCGTACCGGCGAACGGTTCGGCCACATCGAGTCCGTCCGCTGCCAATTCGGCTATCACCCAGGGCATTCCGGTCCCATCGGCGGAATAGCCCAGGGCCTCACGCAGGGCGGTGATGGTGGAGAGCATCAGTTCGGCGCGAGCGGCGACCGCCGCGCTCATCCGCTCCTCCAACTCCGCCCGACGTTCCTCCAGCGCACCGGATTCCGGATCCGCCGCGGCCTCCTGCGATTCGCTCAGGCGCACGAGCCCACCCTCGAGCAGCTCGAACCCTTCGTCCAGAACCAGTGTGCCGACGGCGATCTCCTTCTTCGCCAGACCCGGCATATCGCGCATGAATCCGTCCAGGGTATCCATCGCCGCGATCATCCTGGCCCGGATGTCCACCCGGCGCTGATGCTCCCGCTCGGCCGCATCACGTTCGGCCAGTGCGTGATCGAGCGCACGCTCGAGCTGCAAGGCCAGCGACAGCGAATCCGGCGCGATCGCGCCACGCATCAGCTCTCGGCCCTCCGCCGGGGTGGCGATATCGAGGAAATGGCCGACGCTCTCGCGCAGAGACTGTAATTCGTCGCGGCCGAGTCCTGGTTGACGGAACACCTGCAGATACTGTTCGAGGGTCACCGATAGATCGATTTCGTCGTCTCTCACGACCTCACCTCGCCCGTGCTCGGCTCCGTCCTGCGTCGAGCCTACTGTGCTGAAAGCTCGCTCGCAGGTTGGCTCACATCTATGAGCCTGCCACAGGCCGCGATCCCATGGCGGGAACCTGTGCGATCTCACTCGTCCGGCGCGTCTCGACGCCCTGCACCGCACGAAACGTCCTGCGATAGGCCAACGGCGGCACACCCAGTTCGATGCGCATGTGATGTCGCAGCGAGGAGGCGGTGCCCATCCCGGCGGCGCGGGCAACCCCATCGATCGGCAGATCGGTGGTCTCGAGCAGATGCCGCGCGTGCCGCAGGCGCTGCTGCAACAGCCATGCGCCCGGCGCCTGCCCGGTCTCGGATTTGAATCGACGGGTGAAGGTGCGCACACTCATCCGCGCGTGCGCGGCCGAAGCGGCCAGATCCAGATCGCGGTCGAGATGTCGCAGCATCCAGGCGCGCGTGGGGGCGGTGCCGTCGGAGCCGTCGTCGGGAATGTGCCGGTCGATGAACTGGGACTGCCCGCCCTCGCGCCACGGCGGCACGACGCAATACCGGGCGGCGCGATTGGCGATCTCACTGCCGTGATCGGTGCGCATCAGGTGCAGGCACAGATCCAGTCCGGCGGCCAAACCCGCTGCGGTGCAGATATTTCCGTCCTCGACGAACAGCAGGTTCTCATCCAGCCGGACCCGCGGGAAAAGCCGGCGGAAGTCCTCGGCATGGGCCCAGTGCGTCGTGGCCCGGCGGTCGTCCAGCAGGCCCGCGGCCCCGAGGACGAACGCGCCCGTGCAGATCGACACGATGCGGGCGTCGTCCCGGATGCTCGCCAGCGCCTCAGCCACCTCGCCGGGCAGGGTGCCGTCCCGCCGGGCCTGTGGGAGCTGCGTTCCCGGGACGATCACGGTGTCCGCGGTGGCGAGCAGTTCCGGCCCGGCCTGCGGAACGATCGTGTAGCCCGCCGTGGACACCACGCCTGCCGGGTCCAGACCGCACACCTGCACGTCATACAGCGGGGAACCGTCCGGCCCGTCCACCGAACGGAACACGGTCGGCGGAATCGTCATGTCGAACCCCACCACCGGCGCGAGCGCCAGCACGGCCACGGTGTGCACCGGACTCACCGAGATCTCCTCTCCCGCTTCGTCACTGGCTTCGCCGAACGCTTCGACCACGACTCCGGTGTGCGGCCGAGACCACGTTGGTGCGCATGGCACGGTTGGTGATGCACACGCTCGCGGCATCCCGCACGCTGTGGCAGCCGCCGAGCATCGCACGCTGCGACTGCCTCCACGAGTCCGACCGGCGCACGGATTCCGCCGCACGGGCGCAGCTGTCTGCAAGCGCCGCAACGGGTTTGCCGTCCGGCATCACGGCTTCGCCCGTCCGGTGTACGGGTCGCGGTCGGTCAGGCAGTAGATCCCGCCCACGGGATCGCGCATGACCGTCCACCAGGAGCCTTCGGCGATCCGGCGCGCACCGAGCCCCTGATGCCAGGCCGCGACGTCCTCGACGTCCGAGCAGGCCAGATCGAGATGCGCCGACGGCGCGCGGTCCTGCGTCAGACGCTGGAGCAGGATGCGGATCGGCAGCCGATCCGGCACGGCCAGCCGGGTGAACTCGGGCTCGGAGGTTTCCGACAGGCCCCACCCGGTCAGCTCGGACCAGAAGCGGACCTCCTCGTCGAAGCCGCTCGGGCCGATGTCGAGGCAGATCTGGTCCAGGCGGCTGACCGATCCGCCCGCGGACGACACGGGCGAGGGGACCTGCCGGCCGTTCTCGGTGGTCAGGCAGAACGCCAGCCCCTGTGGTGAATGCATCAGCGCCCAGCTGCCGTGATCGGCGACGACCTTCGCCCCGAGCGCCTGAGCACATTGCGTGGCGGCAACCAGATCGTCGACGTCGAGGTCGAGATGTGCGCCGCCCGAATCGCCGACCGCCTGCATCCGCAGGCAGGGATCACCCTGCGCCGCAAGGAGAGTCGCGAATTCGCCGTTCGCACCGCGACGTTCGGACAGGCGCGAGCCCGTCACGGTCGCCCAGAAGGCCGCCGCCTCGTCGAAGCGGTCGGCCGGGCGATCGATGAACGCCCAATTCCATCGGATCACGGCACCCTCCCAAGATTGGCCAGATATTGACGGATTGTGGCATTCAGGCCACTCGTCTCGCAACCGCTTCTCCGGCACGCTCGTCGTGTGACCGAACTGCAGGACCCCACATCGGAATTCGGCCCCCGACGGGACACCCCGGAACCCGGGCCGCGCGAGGCCGCACCACCGTCCCGGCTCGCCCGGATGCCGATTCATCCGGCCTGGTTCGTGGCCGTCGCGGCATTCGTGGCGTTGATCGGAGCGGCCGGATTCCGGTCGGTGCCCAGTGTGCTGATGGATCCGCTGCATCGGGAATTCGGCTGGTCGCACGGCACGATCGGGGCCGCGGTATCGCTGAACGTGCTGCTCTACGGGGTGATCTCCCCGTTCGCGGCGGCGCTGATGGATCGGTTCGGCATCCGGCGGGTGGTGGCCGGCGCGCTGGTGCTGGTGGCGGCGGGCAGCGGGCTGACGGTGTTCATGACCCGGCCGTGGCAGCTGATGGCGACCTGGGGGTTGCTGGTCGGAGTGGGTGTCGGCTCGATGTCGATGCCGTTCGTGGCGACCATCACCGGACGGTGGTTCGTCCGGCATCGCGGGCTGGTCACCGGTGTGCTCACCGCGGCCGGAGCCACCGGACAGCTGGTATTCCTGCCGCTGATCTCCGCGCTGGCCCAGGAACACGGATGGCGCACGCCGTCGCTGGTGGTGGCGGGCGCCGCACTGGCCGTGGTACCGCTGGTCCTGCTGTTGATCCGGGATTTCCCCAGCGATATCGGCGTCACCGCCTACGGGGCCGAACCCGGCGACCGGACCGGGGTGCGGACGGTCCTGCGTGGCGGCGCGGCGCGGGCGGTGACGGTGTTGTCCCGAGTCGCGCGCACACCCCAATTCTGGTTGCTGGCAGGTGGTTTCGCGGTGTGCGGCGCATCGACCAACGGTCTGGTCGGCACCTACTTCGTCAGTGCGGCGCACGATCACGGCATGCCGCCCACCACCGCGGCCGGACTGCTCGCCACGGTCGGCATCTTCGATGTCGCCGGGACCATCGCCTCGGGGTGGCTGACCGATCGGATCGAATCCCGCTACCTGCTGATGACCTACTACGGGCTGCGCGGGCTGTCGCTGGTGATCCTGCCCTCGCTGCTCGCGCCGCAGACCCAGCCGAGCATGTGGGTGTTCATCGTCTTCTACGGCCTGGACTGGATCGCGACGGTGCCGCCCACAGTTGCCTTGTGCCGCAGGTATTTCGGTGACGACGGCCCGGTCGCGTTCGGCTGGGTGTTCGCCTCACATCAGATCGGCGCGGCCCTGGCCGCCACCGGTGCGGGCATCATCCGCGATATGCGCGGCAGCTACGACCTGGCCTGGTACATCGCGGGCGCGCTGTGCGCGATCGCGATGGTGATGTCCGGATTCATCCGTTCGAGGAATGCGGCGCTCGGTGCGCCTGCTCAGCCATCGATCGAATGATGGTGGCGCGACTCGAGGGCCTTGTGTTCGGCGCGACGACCGTCCCAGCGGCTCGGCTCGTCCTTGCGGCGTGGCGGCCGGTCGTTGGCGACGAGCACCGCGATCCACGGCAGCGGAATCGAGACCCCGATGATGGCCAGTGAGATGAGCGCGTTGTGCCACAGCCCGTACGCGCCCGCGGCCAGAATCAGGCAGGGGATGCGGAACCCCATCAACAGCATGTAGCGGCGCACCCGGGCCCGATGCTGCTGTTCCAGCGACGGCGCGGCCTCGGTGATCAGGACCGGAGCGTCCGGTTTGGGTCCGCGGAAGAATCCACTCTCGACGCGGGGCGGCGGAGGCGGGACAGTACCGGCCGGAGGGATCTGCACTTCGGGATCCTGCTGCGCGGCGTCGTCCGCTTCGCCCGTGCGCCCCGCCTGGGCGCGGGTCTCACCACCGTCGACCGGTCGGCCGGGGACTTCGGCATCGGGAGTTTCGCCGTCACGCTGCATACCTCCGAGTCTTCCACTCCCGAAGGTCGGATGCACACGTGGTGATCGCGACCACCGAGCCGCGCTCCGATCACCGGATGCGGCATCATGGAAGGGTGAACACCGATACCCTCGTTCGCCCGGATTCGACCACCGACGAGACGACCGACAGCGACACCCCCAAGTTCTTCCACTACGTGAAGAAGGACAAGATCGCCGAGAGCGCCGTCATGGGCACCCATGTCGTGGCCCTCTGCGGCGAGGTGTTCCCCGTCACCCGCTCGGCCAAGCCCGGCTCCCCGGTCTGCCCGGACTGCAAGCGCGTCTACGAGATGATGAAGAAAGATTAGCCGTTTTGGCTGGTCAGAACGTTGCAGACTGCTGAACTAGGCCGCAAAGTGCCACTTTGGTGCCACTTTGAACGGGTTCAGCAGTTCCATGGCATCAACGTTGTCCACTGCCACCATGCGACGGATGCCCTGGTGGATATAGTGACGCTGTGCCATCGACTTTCTGCCGTCCAAGTGCCCTAGTTGAGCGCTGGCACGCTCATCGTCGCCGGTGATCGTGGCGATATGCGTAGCTACCGTGTCTCGTAGGTCAGACAGTCGGAACTTGTCGAACTCACTTCCGGACCGCATGGCATAGACGGCCATACGGGCATTGGACACGCTGACCCACGAACCCGCACTGCTACGCGGACCCTGGAGGATCGGCCAATCATCCGAGACAGGGCCTAGCCTCGCCTTCTCGGCGTCCAGTTCAGCCGTCAACCAATCGGGAAGCACGACTCGGTACTCATTGCCACTCTTACGTTGAGGGTTCCGATACGGGCCGATCGCGGACTTGCATCTGACGGTGCCACAGATATGTAGCACAGACCGAGTAATGCCACCGAATTCTTCTTTCGTGATGTCACACCACCGCACCGCCAGCCCTTCGCCTGGCCGCATCCCAGTACCGAGCAGCAACAGATACAGCATTCGCAAGTAACGGCTCTCACCGCGCTCGTCTTCCAGCCATACATCCATACGTTGAAGGACACCACGCTGTTCCGCTGGGCTCAGTGGCCGAGGCTTTCCACCGTCATTTGTCGGTCGAGGCACATAGGGCATAGGGTTGGCGCTAGCTTCGAGACCCTTACCCAATATTGCAATTTTGAATGCGGAGCACAGCTGACGATGTTGATGATAGGCGGTACTGGGCGCGCTGTCGGCCACCTCATCTAGGTAATCGGCGATCCAAGATGCGTCGGCCGCTTCGACAATGCCGAGGCTCCCCATCTCGATATCGAGTTTGAAGGCGTCAGGGTTATTGCTGCGCTTCGCACTCTTCGCCGGGGGGTATATGTAGCATCGATAGTTGTTGTACGTGTCGTCGGCCATCTTGCCTGCCTCTACTCTTTCCTTGTACTGGGCGTCGAGTTCAGCAAACACCTTGCTCATCTTGTCAGTAGGGGCGAACTGCCGCCTTTTACTGACACGCTTACGTTTCGAACCCTTGAGAACGTTCTTCTTGAAGCCCCTCTCCCACTCATCCAGGCACTCCCTGCGGGTTCGTCCGCTGGCGCTGGTCTTCACATATTCGCCACTGTAGGCGCGGTGGCGTATGCGGGTAAGTCTCCACACACCGTCACGCCCCTTGATTGGGCTAAGTCTATCTTTCGGCGGCATAGCGCCCGGTTCCATTGTTACCTGAGTCACGTACGTTAATCTCCCTTCATATCGATCCTCGTTTATAGCTACGCTGCGTTACCATGCTCGTCCCGAAAATCCTGACCTCGGTACAACAGCGTTCGCTCCCACGCCATCAAGTCGCTAAGCTTGTATCGACGAAAACGACCGATTCTTGCGAAACGAGGCCCTTTACCAAGCGAGGCCCAGTTGGCGAGAGTCTTGGGAGGAACACGTAGCCGCTGCGCCACCTCTTCTGTGGTCAGCCAGGAATCCGAACGATCATCCATGATTAACTCCAATCCCAATTTTCATGGCAGCATCTTTCTTTGCCAATGAAATTTCCCCACAGGCCCGACATCATATAGATATCACATATAGGCATCACCTTGTTTCCGGATGAATGTTCCGTCGTCAATTTCTCCGACCGGAACGAGAAGAGTCAAAACCTTCGTTATTTTTCCGTCGTCTGTAGCCTCGTTGGATTATTGGGCGACGGTAATCTGACGAGATCGGTCGTCACTGATCTGATCGAATTGCTCATCTTTCGGCGATGTGCTCACGAAAGGAGCGGACGAGCGTCTCATGCCACCGCGGCTTGCGGCACCGGGCATCAGACACCGCGGTGAAATTGCGGGCACTGTCGGGCAGGCGCGGTGGCCCAAATCTGAGCTCATGCCGCACCATGCAGTTTGATGAACACATCGTCATCTGCGCCGGTATCGCAGGTTATACAGACAGCAGTCTCCGAGTCCTCGGTGTCGGTGGGTGGACGCAACGTCGCCAGCGTGGCCAGGTCGATATCGGTGTCGCTGTCGTCGGGTGCAGCGAGGAGGTCGAATTCCGGGGAGGTGGTGATCAGGGCGTGTTCGTCGGGTGAGGCCAGGGAGGCGAATACGGCGCGGTCGGTGCCGCCGAGGGCGAGCAGGCCGCTGCCGTGGGCAGCAGTGAGCAGGAATTGTTTCTCGCCGTCCGAGAGCTGGAAGGCGGTGGCGATCTCGTCGCTGGCTGAGACGGCTTGGCGGAGCAGGACTTGGGTGGCGGCGTTGGCGACGATGGCGCGGCCCAGGTCGGTGGAGAGCATGTCGGCGCAGTCCTGGGTGGCCGTGGTGAGTCCGGTGAGGTATTTGCGGAAGCTTTTCGCTGCCCGGTAGAGGAATTCGGCTCCGGCGGGTTGGCGCATGAGTAGCCATGCCTCGTCGACGGTGACCATCCGGGGCCGTCGGGTGGCGGGGTCGCTCACTTGCCGCCAGGTCGCGTCCAGGACCAGCAGGGTCGCGATCGTGCGGAGTTCGTCGGGCACTTGGCGCAGGGAGTACACGATCATCGGGCCGTCGGGGTCGAGGGTGGTGGGGCCGTCGAGTAGTCCGGCGTGGGTGCCCTCGCCCACGTACGGGTGCAGCGCGGCGGCCAGCTCGTCGGCGGCGGGTGTAGCGAGTCGGGTGAGTTGTTCGGCCAGCATGCTCAGGGTGGGCGCTGGCCGACTCCAGGTGGCGGGGTCTGGGTTGATGCCTGCGGCGGTGTAGGTGGCGGTCAGGGCGGCGTCCAGGGCTGCGCGTTGGGCGGGTGTGGGTTCCCCTGCCAGGACGCGGATGAGGGTGTGCAGGAACAGTTTTCGCCGGTTCAGCGCGTCGCGTGGGGCGGTGCGGCGGCCGTCGGGGCGGGTGTGGATGTCCAGATCGAACGGGTTGAGCCGCACCCCGGGCGCGCCGAGGGGAATGTGGACACCGCCCACGGCGTCGGCCAGGGGCCGGTATTCGTCTTCGGGGTCGATGACGATTTGTTCGATGCCGCGATACAGCGAGCGCAGGATCTCGGTCTTGATCAAATAGGATTTCCCGGCACCGCTGCGACCGAGGACGACCATGTTGTGGTTGTGGGCATCGGGTGAGAATCGGTCGACGAACGCCAATCCTCCGGCGGCGTCGCGTCCGTAGAGCACTCCTGTGGGTCGGCTGGCCGCGATCGGGTCGAGGGTCGGGAGTTGTGGGGAGTCGAAGGGGAATGCCGCGGCGAGGGCGGGGGTGTCGAAGGTGCGGCGCATCGCGATCAGATCCAGGCCGATCGGCAGGGTGCTGGTCCAGGCTTGGGTGGCGCGGTAGGCCAGGGTGCAGGTGTCCATCAGCAGGCTCGCGGCCAGTGCCCGCACCGCGGCGACCTCGTCGGCGAGTTCGTCTTCGCTGTCGGCGTGCACGGTCAGGTAGATCCCGACCCGGTACAGGCGTGCCTCGGCGCGCGCTACCCGTGCGGCCAGGTCGGCGGCGTCTTCGACGGCGACCTCGACCAGTGGGTCGGCGGGGCGTCCGTGGGTGGTGTCGTGCATGCGGGAGGACTCGAGCCGGGCGAACTGGTGCTTGAGCCGGGTCGCGGCGGTGACCGGGTCGATCGGGTCGATGTGCACGGCGACATCGACACGGCCGGGGTGCGACAGCAGCGGGGCGAGCCATCCGGCGGTGACTTCGCGCGGGTATCCGGTCACGGCGAGGGTGGCGATCCAGTCCGACCCGACTTCGAGGTGGCGGGTTGCGATCGACAGCGACTCCGGGACGATCCCCGCCGGCGAGTCGGGTAACTCGTCGGCGAGGTCGGGGCCGGGGTATTGGGTGGTGTCGGTGGTGATGATCGCGTCCCGGTCGGCGACATCGGCCGTGGCGGGCAGGAGGCTGCCGGGGTTGGTGCAGCTGGCCAGTACCGCGCCCGCTTGCTGTTCGTCCAGGGCGGTCACGCTGACTCCGAGTGGGGCCAGCAGGTCGGTGGCCTCGCTCAGACGGCGCAGCAGCCGGGATTCGGCCGCGCGTCGCGCGGCAGCGGAGAGGCGGACGCGGGCCCGCCGGCGCCTCCTTCGATGACGTCGTGACCGGGAGTCAAGCAAACCGACTCTGGCGAACCGGGGGAACATCACCTTGAGGACCGAACGACGAATCGGCCGCGACGGTGTTCGAGAACGCTTCCAGGACTGTGTCTGCCAGATATTGTGTGGCCGTCGCCGCGACCAACGGCGGCACGGGTCCGCAGTGGGGAGTGTCGGAATTTTTGTGGGCAGAACA
>NZ_JAINZY010000090.1:0-344 GCF_019890715.1 Nocardia coffeae
CGACGCGGCCAAGGGCACATACGCCAAACTCGTCGTCTCCGACGACGCGAAGACCCTGCTCGGCGGCATCCTGGTCGGTGACGCGTCCGCCTATTCCTTGCTACGACCGTTGGTCGGGCGGCCACTGCCCGCCGAGCCCGCATCACTCATCTCCCCGGCGGGTGCGGATCTCGGCGCCGACTCGCTGCCGGATGACGCGCAGATCTGTTCGTGCAACAACGTGTCCAAGGGTGCGATCTGCGGTGCGATCACCGAAGGTGCCTGCGATATCGCGTCGGTGAAGAGTTGCACGTCCGCCGGAACCTCATGTGGTGGTTGCGTTCCCATGATCGGCAAGCTGTTGC
>NZ_JAINZY010000091.1:0-338 GCF_019890715.1 Nocardia coffeae
GTGGTGTTCTCGGCGGGTGTCCGGCCGCGGGATCAGCTGGCGCGTGATGCTGGTTTGGAGGTCGGTGCGCGGGGTGGTGTGGTGACGGATCTGGGGTTGGTGTCCAGTGATCCGAGTATTTATGCGATCGGTGAGGTCGCGGCGGTGGAGGGGACCTGTTACGGGTTGGTGGCTCCGGGGTACAGCACCGCGGAGGTGGTGGCGGATCGGTTGTTGGGTGGGTCGGGGGAGTTCCCGGGGGCGGATCTGTCGACGAAGTTGAAGTTGCTGGGTGTGGATGTGGCCAGTTTCGGTGACGCGCACGCGAGGAGTGCGGGTGCGTTGTCGGTGGTGCTGCA
>NZ_JAINZY010000092.1:0-308 GCF_019890715.1 Nocardia coffeae
ACCCCCGGTACCCACCGCTGCCACCAGCGCTGTCGGCGTCCCGATCTGTGCCGTCTTCCATGTGACAACGCAATCGGTGGAACCGTTGTACATCAACCAGACGGTCGCATTCGCTTCGATGTTCCCGTGATCGATCGCATAATACCCTGCGCCGCAAGCTGCTTCAGGCGAAGAGGCTGCCGCCGCGGGCCCGGCCGCCGCTACCGACGCACCAAAGAAAACAGCCGCCGCGAACCCCACGGCCAGCCGTGCCCGCAACTTCAGAATCTTCATGGGTACTCCCTTGTCCCGCAACACATCCGCCGAGC
>NZ_JAINZY010000093.1:0-307 GCF_019890715.1 Nocardia coffeae
AGACTCGAGCAGATCCGACTATCGCTTCGAGCGGGATCATCGAGGCGGAACGCGGGTGCTGGCGCGGCGAGGCCGAAGGCCAGCGCGCCAGCCTCGCCGCTGCTGCCGACAACATGACCCCCGTTCCAATCAGTGGCCGAGCCGATCCAACGCGGTATTGAGCTGGGGTCTATCGGGGCTCCACAATGACATCCACAAGACCGCGGTTTCTCTCCGATGCGGTAGATCGATAAGGAGTGTGACTCCGATACCGCGCATCGCGGCTCTTCGGGCAGGGCCGTGCTTTTGACTGAGCATCAGGTGTTCC
>NZ_JAINZY010000094.1:0-303 GCF_019890715.1 Nocardia coffeae
ACCGACATGGCGAGTTGTGTCCTGTAGATTTCGCACACGGGTTGTGGCACAAACGGGTCCTCGCGCGAGCTGCAGATTCGCGAGAGCATAGTGGGCGGGTGCTGGTGGGACAGAATCGAATGTTTTCGCTCAGTCCACCGCGCGCGATCGGCGGCAATGTAGTGCGTTCGGTGTTGCGGCATGATTGGCGGATGGAGTTTCAGCTCGCGGTGTCGGCTCCGCCCGACAGTCACCGGTTCAGCATCGTGATCGAGCCGGAGGCAATGCAATACGAGTTTCCAGAGGAAGGCAAAGTCGTCCTCT
>NZ_JAINZY010000095.1:0-303 GCF_019890715.1 Nocardia coffeae
GCCGACATGGCGAGTTGTGTCCTGTAGATTTCGCACACGGGTTGTGGCACAAACGGGTCCTCGCGCGAGCTGCAGATTCGCGAGAGCATAGTGGGCGGGTGCTGATGGGACAGAATCGAATGTTTTCGCTCAGTCCACCGCGCGCGATCGGCGGCAATGTAGTGCGTTCGGTGTTGCGGCATGATTGGCGGATGGAGTTTCAGCTCGCGGTGTCGGCTCCGCCCGACAGCCACCGGTTCAGCATCGTGATCGAGCCGGAGGCAATGCAATACGAGTTTCCAGAGGAAGGCAAAGTCGTCCTCG
>NZ_JAINZY010000096.1:0-296 GCF_019890715.1 Nocardia coffeae
CGACTCGAGCAGATCCGACTATCGCTTCGAGCGGGATCATCGAGGCGGAACGCGGGTGCTGGCGCGGCGAGGCCGAAGGCGAGCGCGCCAGCCTCGCCGCTGCTACCGACAACATGACCCCCGTTCCAATCAGTGGCCGAGCCGATCCAACGCGGTATTGAGCTGGGGTCTATCGGGGCTCCACAAGACCGCGGTTTCTCTCCGATGCGGTAGATCGATAAGGAGTGTGACTCCGATGCCGCGCATCGCGGCTCTTCGGGCAGGGCCGTGCTTTTGACTGAGCATCAGGTGTTCCG
>NZ_JAINZY010000097.1:0-288 GCF_019890715.1 Nocardia coffeae
GGCAGGTATGGCGGGCCCGAGGTGCAGGAGTTCTTCGATCGTCCCGATCCGGTCCCCGGTCGCGGCGAGGTGCTGATCCGGGTCGATGTCGCCGGCGTGAATCCCCTTGACCACCTCCTGCGCTCGGGTCTGGTCCCCGGGCTCGACGGCGGGCGCCCGTTCCCCCGCGTGCTGGGCATGGAGGCAGCGGGAACCGTTCTCGCCTTGGGGGAGGACGTCGACGGGCTCGAGGTCGGTGAGGCGGTCTTCGGCTTCGCACTCACCGGTGGCGGCACCTACGCTGAGACG
>NZ_JAINZY010000098.1:0-288 GCF_019890715.1 Nocardia coffeae
AGCAGGTATGGCGGGCCCGAGGTGCAGGAGTTCTTCGATCGTCCCGATCCGGTCCCCGGTCGCGGTGAGGTGCTGATCCGGGTCGATGTCGCCGGCGTGAATCCCCTTGACCACCTCCTGCGCTCGGGTCTGGTCCCCGGGCTCGACGGCGGGCGCCCGTTCCCCCGCGTGCTGGGCATGGAGGCAGCCGGAACCGTTCTCGCCCTGGGGGAGGACGTCGACGGGCTCGAGGTCGGTGACGCGGTCTTCGGCTTCGCACTCACCGGTGGCGGCACCTACGCCGAGACA
>NZ_JAINZY010000099.1:0-286 GCF_019890715.1 Nocardia coffeae
GTTACCACCGGTCTCCCCCGCCAAATCCACGATCACACTGCCCGGCTTCATCCCCTCCACCGCCGCAGCGGTCACCAGACGCGGCGCGGGACGACCCGGCACCAACGCGGTCGTGATCACCACATCGAAACCCTTGATCGCATCCTCGAGAGCCTGCTGCTGCCGAGCCTTCTCCCCCTCGGTCAGCTCGCGAGCGTAACCACCCTCACCCGCGGCATCGATCCCCAGATCCAGCCACTGCGCACCCACCGAACGGACCTGATCGGCCACCTCGGGGCGCACGTCG